>UBQX01000008.1 GCA_900467685.1 Hyphomicrobiales bacterium | reverse complement strand
ATGTGGCGCGCGCCTTGCGGGGCGGGCGGGAAGGGGGCGATTGCCACGCCCGATTTCACGAATGCATCGAAGAGAATGGGGGCGGCGGAGAGATAGCCGGTTAGGCCCGGAACAGCCCCATTGTCCGGCCGCCCGACCCAGACGCCGACGACGTGTGCGCCATCATAGCCGACCGACCAGGCGTCGCGGTTGCCGTAGCTGGTGCCGGTCTTGTAGGCGATGCCGAGCTGGCGACTGCCGCGGGGCGCGAGTACGTCGGAGAGGATATCGGTAATGTTCCAGGCGGCGACCGGCTCCATCAGCGGCTCGCCCTCCGGCTTTTCCGGCTGGTCGTTGACGCCGTCGCCGATCTGCACAAGCTGGCCGCGGCTCGCGAGGCCTGCGTAAAGCTGCACGAGATCCTTCAGCGTCACGCCGATGCCGCCGAGCGCGATGGCAAGGCCGGGGGCCTCGTTCGGCGGCAGCACCGGCTTCACGCCAGCACGGCGGAAGCGGACGAGCAGACGTGTCGGGCCGACAGCGTCGAGAAGTCGCACGGCCGGGACATTGAGGGAAAGCTGCAAAGCCTCCCGCACGCTGACGTCACCCTGATAGGACATGTCGAAATTGCGCGGGCGGTAGCCGAAGAAATCCGCCGGCCGATCCTCGATGATCGTCTGTTGGGCCACATAGCCCTGCTCGAAGGCGAGGCCGTAGATGAAGGGTTTGAGCGTCGAGCCGGGCGAGCGCAACACGCGCGTCATGTCCACCCAGCCGGCGCGGGCGGAGTCGAAATAATCCGCCGAGCCGACCTCTCCGACAATCGCCCCCGTGCGGATATCGGCCATGACGATGGCGACGGACACTTTCGGCCCGAGCCGTTGTGCGGCACTTGCAGCGGCGGATTCGAGACCTGCCTGTATCTCTCGCTTCAGCGTTGTCTTGTGCAGCGTGGCGGCGGGCTGCTTGCGCACGGCAAGCTCGGCGAGATGGGCGGCATAGGCGGGCAGCTGTCGGCGTGTGGTCGGGACGGGTTGCAGGCTTGCCCGCTCCGCCTCGCCTTCGCCGACAGCGGCGGCGACAGCCGCGCGGTTCAGCACGCGTTCGCGCGCCTTGGCGGCGGCCTGCTCGTTGCGGTCTGGCCTGCGCTTTTCCGGTAATTGCGGGAGTGCAACGAGGAGGGCGGCCTGCGCAACGTCAAGGCGGGCTGGAGTGCGGCCGAAATAGGCAAGGCTTGCGGCGCGCACGCCTTCAAGATTGCCGCCATAGGGGGCGTGGGTGAGGTAGAGGTTGAGGATTTCCGTCTTGCTCAGCCGGCGCTCGATCTGGAAGGCGCGGAACATCTGCAGGAGCTTGGCCGGAACGGAGCGTTCCGTGCGCGGCTCGATCAGGCGGGCGACCTGCATGGTGAGCGTCGAGCCGCCCGAGACGATGCGGCCATGGGTGACGAGCTGGACGAAGGCGCGGCCGAAGGCCAGCGGATCGATGCCCCTGTGCTCGTAAAAGCGCCGATCCTCATAGGCGATCAGCATTTTCAGGAATTGCGGATCGACATCGGCGACCGTCGTTTTCAGCCGCCAGCGTCCTTGCGGTGTCGCGAAGGCGCGAAGCAGCTCGCCATCGGCGTCTTGCACCTCGCGCGAGACCACGCGCGCGGCATCCAGCGGGGGCGGGAAGGCTCGGTCGGCGGCGATCAGGCCGAGCACGGAAAGGCCCGCCATGCCGAGGCAGGCCGCCACTCCGATCCCGATCTTTGCGCGCGTCCTCATCCTCGCCTCAGCGCGTCACTTCCATGCGGCCCAAGGCCGTACGGGCCGAGAATTGCGGGCGATACATGTCTTCGACGCTGGCCGCCGGGTGGTCATAGACGCCGGGCGTCACTGCGCGCACGACATAGGCGAAGGTCAGGTCCCGCTCGGCGCCGCTTGCCAGATCGAATGCGGAGACGAAGCGGTCGTAGCGGAACTCGACATGGGCCGGCTGGATATCCGTCAGCCAGTCGAAATTCGCCAGCTGAGCGCTGCTGACCATGCTCGGATTGTCGATCTCGAGGCCGGCAGGCAGGAGATCGGTCACGAGAATGCGCTGCGGCCAGTCGTTGTTCGCCACGACATGGAGAACGACGACATAGCGCTCGTTCTGCTTCGCCTCAGAGACATTCACCTCTTCGCCGGCCAGCGTGTAATAGTGGCGCTCGATGGTGAAGCCGTCGCCGCCGGCGGGCAGCGGCTGGGCCGGTGCGGCCACCGTGGTGACGTTGACGGACAGCGCATCCTTGCTCGTGTTGGTCACGGTCACCGGATGTGAGGTCAGCGCCTCGCCCGTGGTCGTCGCCATGTAGGCCCCCTTCTGGGCGGCACCATTGATATCGAGTGTCAGGCCCTCGTCCCCGTTTTGCAGGGCGCGGGCGGCCAGCAGCATCCAGGCCTGTTCCTGCGTGCTCGTATAGCGCCGCGTCTGCCAGTCCTTCGAAACGACCGCGGCGAGTTCCGGCACGATGGGCGGAACCGGCGTGGTTTCCGCTGCCAGCGCCAGAATGGCCGCGCCATCACGCAAGGATGAGCCGTAGTCATTGCGGGCGAAGCTGACGGGCTTGGCAGCCTGCTGCTGTGCGGCTTGAAGCGCATCGACGAAGATGTTGCGGGAGCGCTGGGCGTCACCATAGAGCGCCAGTGCCGCCGCCAGCTGGGCCTTGGCGAGCGGTGTCGCGAAGTCCTTCAGCATCGTATCGGCATAGTAGCGCAAGTCGCTGATCGAGGCCCGCTTGTTGCGGGCCAGAACATAGAGCGCATAGGCGATCTCGCTCCCGTTATCCCTGACATTCGTGTTGGCGCTCAAGGAGTTCTGGAGGTTTTCCAGCGCCTGCACCATGGCCTGATCCGGCACGTCGAACTTCATTTCGCGAGCGCGGGTCAGGAAGTCGGTGACATAGGCATCGAGCCACATGTCGCCCGAGCCCGGACCCCAGAGGCCGAAGCTGCCGGTCGAGGACTGGTAGGACAGTTCGCGATAGATCGCATCCTGCACCCGCTTGTGCAGTTCGGCATCGTTGGCGACGCCGTTCGTGGCCGCCATCTCACTGAAATAGAGCAGCGGCAGCGCACCGGACGCCGTCTGTTCCGCGCAGCCATAGGGGTAACGGCTGAGGCTCATCAGCAGCGCCGGCACATCAAACGCGCTTGAGCGGCTGACATTGATGCTGACGGATGCACCGGGCAGCACGCTGTCGGCGAGCAGATCGGCATTCACCGTCAGCTTCGCACCGGCCGCCAGCGGGATCAGCCGCCGCTCGGTCACCGGAAGCTGCGCCGGGCGCACCGGCACGTCGACGGACTGGTCGAGCGAAAGCCCGCCCGCACCGGCAAGCCGGATCGCGACTGTGCCACTACCGGGCGTTCCGCCGGTCAGCGGCACTGTGATGTTATATTTGCCGCCGGGATCGAGATGAACCGTCTTGTTGGCCGAGGCCTCATCCAGTTTGGCGGATGCATTGCCGGTGACGGAGAGCGTGTAATCGCCGGCCGGGGCATCGGTGTTGGCAAGGTCGAGCCTCAGGTCGGCCTTGTCTCCGGGGGCGAGGAATTTCGGCAGGCTCGCCGTGACCACGACCGGATCGCGGATGACGACATCCTGCGTGGCATGTCCGACGCCCGCCTTGGACCAGGCGACCGCCATGATGCGGGCCGTGCCGTTGAACTGCGGAATATCGAAGCTGACATGCGCCTTGCCCTCTGCGTCGAGCTTCACTGCGCCGGAGAAGAAGGCGACGAGCTTCTGGGTCGGCGGGCTTGCCTGCAAATGCGCCGCGCCCCCGTCGCCGCCGGTGCGGAGCGCACCCATCGCGCCGAGCGAACCGTCGATCAGGCGGCCGTAAATGTCGCGTATTTCCAGACCCAACATGCGCTGGCCATAGTACCAGCCATCGGGTGAGGGCGGCTGATAGCGGGTGAGGTTGAGAATGCCGACATCGACGGCGGCAATCGTGACATAGGCCTCGTCCTTCGCGCCGGCCCCTTCCACCTGCACGGCGATCTCGAGCGGCTGGCGCGGAAGGGTCTTCTGCACCGTGTCGAACTTGATCGCCAGCTTGCGCTCGGCCGGATCGACGGCGGCCCATTTGATGCCGATGGCGCGCATCGGCATGTGGCTGTCCTGGGCATCGCCGGGACGGAAGAGCGTGGCGGTCAGATAGGTGCCCGCGCCCCAGTCGGCCGTCACCGGAACGGAGACTTCGCCGCCGCCGGCCGCAATGTCGGCTTCACTGACGGAGAGCAGGGTTTCGGAACCGGCCATGACCATGACATGGCCGCCATAGCGCGAGGTGAGCTTGAGCTTGGCAGTCTCGCCGACCGTGTAGCTCGGCTTGTCGAGCGCGATGTCCAGCGCGTCGGGCGTCTCGGTCGATTTTGCCGCGACATACCAGCCGGCGTTGAATTCGACGCTCGATTCCGGGCCGTTCGGGTCGGCGGAGCTGACTTCGAGACGATAGCGGCCCCAGGCGACAGGGGCGGAGATGGTGCCGCCTTCCGGCGTCGCATCCAGCGTGCCGGCGGCCACCTGCTTGGTGGACATGACCGGCTCGAACTTCCAGGCGCTGCCGTCGCGATACCATTGATAGTTCCGTTCGACGCTGAGCAGCTTCCACGTCAGCCCCTTCATCGGCTGCTTCTGGCCGTTGGCGTCGATGGCGATGACGCGGAAACCGGCCATGGCGTTTTCGCCGAGATTGCCTTCGAACTCCGGCTTGATACCAATGCGCGGGCCGTCCACCTTGACCGGCAGGGTCAGCGAGCGCTCCACCGCGCGGCCCCCGGCCTCCACCATGCGGAGCGTGATATTGGCGTTGATGAGCTGCGTGGTCGAGGGGATTTCCGATAGCGCGACGTCGATGGCGGCCTTGCCCTGATCGTCCAGCGGATCGAGATTTTCCAGCGTCAGCTTGGAATTTTGCGCGTTGCTGTCGCCGGCATCGTCCGCGGCCTCGCCATCGTCATAGGCATCCGCCTTGCCGTTGCCCTCGTCGGCGAGACCGAACTGATAGCCCTTGTAGTCGTCGCGCAGGCGCGTCGGCTTCAGCACGACTTCGCCTTCCAGCGCCAGGCCTGCGGCCGGCGCGCCATAGAGATAGCGGCCATCGACCTCGATGCGCGCGGAGGTGTCGACGCCGATTTCCTTGGCGTCGGTCTTCATGTCGAATTCGGTCCGGTCCGGCACGAAATCGTCGACGATAAAGGTTTGCGAGCCGATGGAGGCGCCCTTCGGGTCGACATAGATGTTCATCGTCCATGTGCCGAGCATGGCGTTCGTGAGGATCGGCAGATCGACCGTGTAGCCGCCGACCTTGCCGCCTTCGACAACGATGCGACGGTCCTCCACGCCATCGGGGCGCAGGAAGATGAAGGTGAGCGGCAGGTTGTCGATGGACTTTGCGGAGATGTCGCGGGCAAGTGCTGCGGCATGAACCGTCTCGCCGGGACGATAGACGCCGCGCTCGGTCCAGGCGTAGAGATCGATGGCGCCGGGTGCTGTGCGGCCTGCGACGCCGCGATCCGAAAGATCGAAGCCGGCGCGGGTCATGTCGAGGAAGACATAGTCCTTGCCGTTCTGCTGCGCGGTGAGAACGGCTGGCGTCATGCCTGCCGTGCCGCGCATCAGGCCGGCGCTGAACGTGGCGCGGCCATTGGCGTCGGTCTTCACGGTGCCGAGGATTTCGTTGTTCTTGGCGAGCAGTTGCAGATCGACGCCGGCGAGCGGCTTGGCGCTTCCGAGCGCGCGGGCGAAGACGTTGAGCCCGTCCGTGCCGGCATAGGTGGTCAGCCCGATATCGGAGACGACGAACCATTGCGTCGCCTGCGGGTCCCATTCCTGTCCGCCGCTGTTCGGCACGACGGCGGTGAGTACATAGACGCCCGGCTTGCGCTCCGGCACGACCTCATCGACCGGGAAGCTGGTGATGACGTCCTTGTTCAGCACCTGCTTGATATCGATCGAGCCCTGCCAGACGAGTTCGCCATTCGTGTCCTTGATCGTGTCGGCGCTGTATTTGTCGACCTGGGTCAAAAACTGCGAGTTGTTCAAGAGCTGGGCGATGTTGCGGTCGCCGATGCGGTAGAGCTTCAGATTGGCCGTCGTGGCATTGACGGAGACAAGCGGAATGCCGCGCCGCGCCGTCGAAGGCAGGACGAAATTGTCGCCGGTGAAGTGCACGGAGGCGGTGCGGTCCTTCACATAGATGTCGACATTTACCTGCGCGAGAAGCGGTTCATCGACGGAGGAGGGCAGGCCGGCGCGCAGCGAAATGCGGTAATGTTGGCCGAATTCCAGGCCCTCGACGCAGATCTGGTTGTCCTTGGCATCTACGCCCTTGGCAGCGGCATTGTTGACGGTGACGAAGGTGGAGTAATCGACGCCGCTCTTCAGGAGCTTTTCGGAAAACTGCACGCAGGCGCGCGGCTGGGCATTGTCATTGTCGAGCGAATTCCCGGTCACGCGGAAGCCCTGCCGGGCGCGCAGATCCGCATAGGCGGCCTGCACGGCAGCCGAGGAGACGAGGTTGACGCTCGCCTTGTAGGCGTTGAGCGCCTGCCGATAATTCTGGGCGTTTTCAAGCGACTTGGCGAGAACGGCGAGTGCATCGGCGCGGGCGGAAGCGGTGCGCGTTAGTTGGTAGCCGTTTAGGGCGATATAGGCGGCGCGAGTGGCGAGTTCGGTGTCCTTGACCTGCGTGTTGGCAGCCCGCGCCGCCTCGATCCAGAGGTCGGCGGAATCCGGTTCGAGCGCCAGAGCGGCCTGGAATGCGGTCATGGCGTTCGGGATGTTTCCAGAGGTCGCGTCAAGCCGCGCCAGCGCCAGCAGGCTTTCCAATCCCTGGCTCTTCATGTCGTCCGGAATGGTCAGGCCGTTGCGCAGATCGGCGGCGGATTGGACAAAAGTGTCCGAGAGGAAGGCGAGCGCGGGGGCGGCGCCGATGTCGGGTTCCTTGACGGCAGAGACTTCCACGATCTTGCCGGCGATGGCGCCGGGGAAGGGGTTCATCTGGTTGAAGTCCGATTTCAGGAAGCACCATTTCACCTTGGGGTTATAGGTGAAGGCGCGGCAGGACTTGTCACCGACACAGGCGGCGCTGCACTGGTCGAGCGTCACGTTCTGCACGGTGCGCAGATCGAAGCCGAAATAGTCGCTGTCCTTTGTGGTGACGATCTGCCGCTTGGCGTCGGCCGCGTTTGCGGCGCTGCTAAAGTTCAGCAAGGCGATGAAAAGAATAGCGAAAAAGCTGGTGAACGTGCCCTGTGACATGATTTTCCCCCTCATGCAGCCCGTCTGCGCGGGCACTCTTGAACCTCGGGCGAGGTTTGTCAACACAACGATTTGTGGCATTGCGGATGCGCAAGTCGAGAGCGGCCACGGGACCAAGTTGGAAGAATTTCGTGGCGCGAAATTGAGAAAAATTTTTCTCGCCGCGACCTCGACGCACAATCGGCTTCCTTAAGTCTACTGCACGACTGGATTATCAATGGTGCATCGCTTGAGGAAAGGTGACGCCATGACGACCGAGACACAGAAGCCGGCCTATCTCGCCAGAAGGTCCTTCGTTTCGATCCCGCTGCCGCAGCGCATCGCCGAACTTGCGGCCATCGCCGCCGCCTTTGGCTTTGTCATTTTCATGCTGGCCGGCGGCCACGTCTCCTAAACAATTGGCGACAGGAAAGGCAGGGCATCCGGATGGATAAGATACTCATCGTGCCCGGCCTTTTCGGTTCAGGCGAGGGTCATTGGCAGCGCAAGTGGCTCGCCGATATGGAAGGCTCCCATCTGGTGGAGCAGGCGAAATGGGACAGGCCCTGTCTCGACGAATGGGTCGAGCGGCTTGAGGCGGAACTGGCGCAAGGTCCCGCGTTTATTGTTGCGCACAGCTTCGGTTGCCATGTCACGGCAGCGCTCGCCCGGCGCTCCTCTGCGCGCCATGTGCGCGGCGCCATGCTGGTCGCGCCCTGCGACATCGGCATAACCCGCAAGCTTCATTCCGAAAATCTGGCGGCCGTTCATCCGGCTGAAACGAGAAAGCTTCCCTTTCCGTCCGTGGTTGTCGGTAGCTTGAACGACATCTACATGCCGTTTGAAAATCTGACGGAAATAGTCGCGGATTGGGGAAGCGAGGTTCACATTCTCGGTCAGGCGGGTCATATAAACATTGAGAGCGGCTATGGCCGCTGGACCGGCGGTTACGGAATTTTCCGGCAATTGCAGGCCAGGGTGCAGCATCAGGACAAGATCCCGGCGAGACGCGAGATCGCGTCGCGGTCTTATGATGCGCTGAGAGACTACGCCGCGTTCCGCAACATTTCGTCCGACAAGGGCGACTGCATTGAAAAGAGGAGTTTATCATGAGCCTTCGTATCAACGACATTGCCCCGGACTTCACCGCAGAGACGACGCAAGGGACGCTCAATTTCCATGAGTGGATCGGCGACGGCTGGGCGGTTCTGTTCTCGCATCCGAAGAACTTCACGCCGGTCTGCACGACCGAGCTCGGCGCGATGGCCGGTCTTGACGGCGAGTTCCGCAAGCGCGGCGTCAAGGTCATCGGCATTTCTGTCGATCCGGTCGAAAGCCATGCCAAGTGGAAGAACGACATCCGTGTCGCCACCGGCTTCGATGTCGATTATCCGCTGATCGGCGACAAGGACCTCAAGGTCGCCAAGCTCTATGACATGCTGCCGGCTGGCGCGGGCGAAAGCTCGGAAGGCCGCACGCCTGCCGACAATGCCACCGTTCGCTCAGTCTTCGTCATCGGTCCGGATAAGAAGATCAAGCTGATCCTCACCTATCCGATGACGACGGGCCGCAACTTCGCGGAAATCCTTCGCGCGATCGATTCCATTCAGCTCACCGCCAAGCATCAGGTTGCCACGCCTGCCAACTGGAACCAGGGTGACGACGTGATCATCACGGCAGCGGTGTCCAATGAAGACGCGATTGCCCGTTTCGGTTCCTTCGATACGGTTCTGCCCTATCTGCGCAAGACCAAGCAGCCGGCCGCCTGATCTTCAGTCCAGCATCCAAAGCGCCCGTCGGAAAGGTCCGGCGGGCGCTTCGCATTATTCGGGGGAAACCGAGAATTACCGGCGCTTGTCGGCGGCCAGAATTTCCCGGGCGATCTGTTCCAGCGGCACGATCCGATCGACGCCGCCCTTGGCAACGGCTTCCTTCGGCATGCCGTAGACGACCGAAGTTGCCTCGTCCTGCGCGACGGTGAACGCGCCGGCCTGATGCATTTCCAGCATACCGCGCGCACCGTCGTCGCCCATCCCGGTCATGATCACGCCCATGGCGTTGGAGCCGGCCGAGCGGGCGGCGGAGCGGAAGAGCACATCGACTGACGGGCGGTGGCGCGAGACAAGCGGCCCATCGCGGACGGAAACGACATAGCGTGCGCCCTGCCGTTCCAGCAGCATATGCTTGTCGCCGGGGGCGATCAGAACATGGCCGCGCAGGACGGGGTCGCCATTTTCGGCTTCCTTGACCTCCACCTCGCAAAGCCCGTTGAGGCGCTTGGCGAAGGCGGCGGTGAATTTTTCCGGCATGTGCTGGACGATGACGATGCCGGGCGTGTTCGCGGGCAGCACTTCGAGCAGCTCGCGCAAGGCTTCCGTACCGCCAGTGGACGCGCCAATGCAGCAGACCATTTCGGTCGTCTTCGCCATGGCGCGGCCGGTCGGCGGGGGGAGGACCGCATCAGCCGTCAGCTTCGCTGCAGGGCCGGGGGAGGAAGAGCCTGTGCCGACCGAGCGCTTGCGCATGGCGCCGAGGCGCGCCTGTGCCGCGGCGCGGACGGTCTGGCGAATGCGCGCGCCGGATTCCGCGAGGAAATCCGCGGCTGCGATCTTCGGCTTGAGGATCACGTCGACGGCGCCTGCTTCCATCGCCTGCATCAGCGTCTCGGAACCGGACTCCGTCAGCGACGAGCACATGACGACCGGGATCGGATGCTGCGACATGAGTTTGCGCAGGAACGTGATGCCGTCCATCTTCGGCATTTCGACATCGAGCGTGATGACATCCGGCACGTCTTCCTGCAGCTTCTTCGCCGCCATGAAGGGATCGCCGGCAGCTCCGATGATCTCGATGTCGCCTTCCTCGGTCAGGACCTTGGCGAGGGCCTGACGAACACTGGCCGAATCATCGACGATGAGAACACGAATTTTCTTCCCCGCCATGGCAGTCAGACCCTCCTGAAGACCGTGTTTGCAACCTGTTTCACCGGCAGATCAAGTCCGGTAATCGTCTCGGAATGGCCGACGTAGAGAAAGCCGCCCGTCACGAGGTTGTCGCAGAGGCGTCGCAGAACCTTCTGCTGAGTAGGCTTGTCGAAGTAGATGAGGACGTTGCGGCAGAAGACGATCTGGGTCTTGTCACCGATCTCGTATTTCTCGTCCATCAGGTTCAGCCTTGCGAAGCCGACCCTTGCGCGCAGTCTCGGATGAATGCGAACTTCTCCCCGCTCGGGGTCTTTCGCTTCCAGGACATATCGCTTGCGCAAGGCCGGGTCGACCGGCGTGATCATGCTTTGGGGATAGACACCGCGGCGCGCTATCTTCAGAACCTCGGTGGAAAGATCTGTAGCTAGAATACTGTATTCGAGGTTGCCGTTCCCCTTGAGGAAGTCCTCCATCACCATCGCGATCGTGTAGGCTTCTGCCCCAATGGACGCGGCCGAGCTCCAGATGCGCAGGCGGCGGTGGCCATCGGCGATGAGCGTCGGAAGGGCATGGTCTACCATGTGCTCGAAATGCTTGGGCTCGCGGAAGAAGTCGGTCTTGTTGGTCGTCACCGCATCCATCAGATGGACCGCTTCACGCTCCAGGCCATCATACTTGAAGATGTAATCACAATAGTCGTCGAAGGTTCCGATTCCGGTCGCGCGCAGACGGCGACGCAGGCGGCCCTCCAGCATGGTTCTCTTGGAGGGCGGCATCTTGATGCCGCTATACTCATAGATGTAACGGGACAGCCGATCGAAATTCTTCGGGCTTATTCCCGTATCGGTATACTGTCTTGCTTCTGCGACTGACACGCTTGAACTCTCTCAGTTTCAGGACGCGGGCACCCCGTGTGTTCAACACAGCCCACGTTTACAACAGGCAGTGGGGAAGGGCGGCGCCCGAGGCGACCGCCACTCCCTTGATCACGGCTCGCTCGCCGATCAGGCCGACCTTGCCTGCGGACCCGCGACCAGCGAAGACATGTCGGCGCCGGTAAACAGACGACCGAGGTCAATGATCACGACGAACCCGCCGTTGCGGCGGACCACGCCCGAAATATATTCCGACGACCAGCGCACCCCGATGTCGGGGGCGCCTTCGACGGCATCATTCTGGAACGAGGCGACTTCGAAGACGCGGTCGGCAACAAGGCCGAGCGTGAGCAGGCGACCGGCGATCGGAACGTCGATGACGAGGACGCGCGTATGCGTCGTCTTCGCCATTCCCGACATGCCGAGGCGGAGCCGAAGGTCGATAACCGGAACGCCCTGACCGCGCACGTCGCGCAGGCCGAGAAGGTAATCGGGCCCGTGCGGGATGCGGAAGACATCCTCGTAATCAAGGATTTCCCTGACCACCTCGACCGGGACGGCAAAGCACTCGTCGTCGAGGCCGAAGGTCACGTATTGCGATTCAGAAGCGTTCGTAGCCATTTATGCGCTCTCCTTGAAGTCGTGGTCGTCGCTGTCCGGTCCGCCCATCGACATGTCGAGCGCGAAGCCCTTCGCACGCGCCTGCTGGGCGGCGACGCTGTGGTCGGCGGATGGTCTCTTCGGGGCGGCCTTGGCGGCAACCTTGCTCTTGAGCGGCGGGGCCGGCTTGTGCGCAACCGGGTGCGCCATGGAATGGCGGGCCACGCTCTTCTGACTGCTGCCGGCATTGTCGACGCGGAAGAAGGCGATGGAGGCCTGAAGTTCTTCCGCCTGGGCGGCGAGTTCTTCGGACGTTGCCGACATCTCTTCCGACGCACCGGCGTTCTGCTGCGTCACCTTGTCGAGCTGCTGGATGGCTTCGTTGATCTGCGAAGCGCCGATATCCTGTTCGCGGCAGGCGGCCGAGATTTCGGCGACCAGTTCTGCCGTCTTGCGGATATCGGGAACCAGCTTCGAGAGCATCTCGCCGGCTTCCGTCGCAACCTTCACCGTTTCGCCGGAGAGACCCGAGATTTCGGCTGCGGCGAGCTGGCTGCGTTCTGCAAGCTTGCGCACTTCCGATGCCACGACCGCAAAGCCGCGACCATGTTCGCCGGCGCGGGCTGCTTCGACAGCGGCGTTCAGCGCAAGAAGGTCGGTCTGGCGGGCGATTTCCTGGACGATCGAGATCTTCTCGGCAATCGTGCGCATGGCGTTGACGGCCTTGTTGACGGCTTCGCCCGAGGCTTCCGCATCCTTCGACGACTGACGGGCGATCTTTTCCGTCTGGGCGGCGTTGTCGGCGTTCTGCTTGATGTTGGCGGCCATTTCTTCCATGGAGGCCGAGGCCTCTTCGGCAGACGAGGCCTGTTCGGTCGCACCCTGCGAGAGCTGTTCCGAGCCCGAGGAGAGTTGCTGGCTGCCCGACGAGACGTTGTCGGATGCTGCAAGTGCGTCGCTGACGACGCCGCGCAGGCGCTCGACCATCGACTGCAGCGAGATACCCAGCGTGTCCTTATCGGACAGCGGCTTGGGCGTCACGGTCAGGTCGCCATTGGCGATCTGGTCGGCGACATGGGCCGTGTTACGCAGGTTGCCGGTCATGACGTTGATCTTGTCGACCAGGTCCTTGATTTCGTCATTCGTCTTGATCTGCACGTCCTGGTTCAGGTCACCGATTGCGACGGCTTCAGCAACAACCTGGATTTTCTTCAGGCCCGAATTGATGCCCATCGCGATCCAGACGGCAACCGCGACTGACAGCACAAGCATGACGCCAACTGCGATCAAAAGCATGTTGCGCGCAGAGTCATAAAGGACGTTGGTGGCCTCGTCGGTCTGATGAAGATCCGTCCCAATTTCAGTGTTGAGGTCGGTCAGCGCCTGAAGCAACTTGCCGGCGGCGTTCTCGCCCTCGGACATGGAAACTTCGCCGGCCCTCTTGTTGCTTTCATCCGTATTGGTGATCGCAAGGCGAAGAACCTCCTCCTGCATCTTGCGCCAGTCGGGCAACAGCGAGGTGAACTTGTCAATCTTGCTCTGGATGGCGGGGTTTGTATCCTTCCGGATGTCGGACGAAAGCTTGTCGATGATCGCCTGGTTTTCTCGAACCTGGGCCACAAAACCATCGATCAGTTTTGCATCAGTGTTCAAGATCGCGTTCTTTTCCCCGCGGATAGCCTTCAAGACGGCGTCCGAAAGGTCGCTGGAGTTGCGAAGATTGACCGCAGGTCCCTGCACGATGTCGGTGATCGCCGAATTCAACGACGAAAGGTTTGTGATCGCCAGAACGGACATGCCGGCGGACAAGATGATCATGAGTCCGAAGGCGAGTGCCAGCTTGAATTTGATAGTGAAGCGCATGTCGCGTGCCCCTGAGTGTGTAAACTACCTGAAAGCGGTCTCTCTCCAGACCACTCCGTTTCTTATTTTCCGCGAAGACCGATACATTCACTCGATCGCGACCCGGTTTCCCGTCTTGTGACACAGGTGATCCCCCAATCCCCGGTGTCGGTGGCGCGCGATCATCGCGCGCCGTTTGACCTCTGACCTCAACCGGCCTCGTGGAAATGATCGTCGTCGCGATCAGGTCCGCCGGTTTCCATGTCGAGCTTGAAGCCTTTTGGCTTTGTGGCCGCTGCGGCCGCAGGCGCCCGCAGCGACGGCTTGGCGCTGGATTTCGATGCCGGCGGCCTGGCCATCCGGGCTGCCGTTGCCTGCAATCTCTTGACCGGGTTCGCTTCGGCAACCTGTTCAACCTTGAAGTAGGCGATTGATGCCTGAAGTTCCTCGGCCTGGGCGGCCAGTTCTTCCGATGTCGAAGACATCTGGTCCGAGGCGCCGGCATTCTGCTGCGTCACCTTGTCGAGCTGCTGGATCGCCTCGTTGATCTGGTCGGCACCAATATCCTGTTCCCGGCAGGCAGCGGAAATTTCGGAAACCAGTTCGGCCGTCTTGCGAATATCGGGGACCAGCTTCGAGAGCATCTCGCCAGCTTCCGTTGCAACCTTTACCGTCTCACCGGACAGGCCGGAGATTTCGGCGGCGGCGAGCTGGCTGCGTTCGGCGAGCTTGCGGACTTCGGATGCCACGACGGCGAAGCCACGGCCATGTTCGCCGGCGCGCGCTGCCTCGACGGCGGCGTTAAGGGCGAGAAGGTCGGTCTGGCGTGCGATTTCCTGAACGATCGAAATCTTCTCGGCAATCGTGCGCATGGCGTTGACGGCGCGGTTGACCGCTTCGCCGGAGGCTTCCGCATCCTTCGACGACTGGCGGGCGATCTTCTCCGTCTGCGCGGCGTTGTCGGCGTTCTGCTTGATGTTGGCGGCCATTTCCTCCATCGAGGCAGAGGCTTCTTCCCCTGACGCGGCCTGTTCGCTGACGCCCTGCGACAGCTGTTCGGCGGCCGATGAGAGCTGCTGGCTTCCCGAGGCGACCTGATCGGCCGCGCTGGCAATGCCGGCTGCTACGTTCGAAAGGTTCTGGACGAGCGTGTTGATGGCGTCCTTCATCTTCTCGTGATCGCCTTCGCAGTCGATCGTGACATACTGCCTGAGGTCGCCGGTACTGACGAGTTCGAGGACACGGTTGCCCTCTGCAATCGGCAGAATGATCGCGTCCAGCATTCCGTTAATGCCGGCAACCAGCGTGGCGAAATCGCCGACGAAGCGGTTGGCGGCACCGCGTTCGCTGAGCTTGCCTTCCGTGGAGGCGGCGATCAGCCGCTGAAGCTCGGCGATGATGGCGCGGAAGTTGCCGCGCAACGCTTCGATGGTTTCATTGATGAAGGCCTTCTTTCCCGGGAACTGTTCAAGCGGTGCGTCGAAATTGCCCGCGCCGAATTCCTTGATACAGGCCATGGCCTTCTTCTTGACGGCGATGTGGCCGGCGACCATGTCGTTGATGCCGCTGGCCATGACGCCAAAGTCGCCCTTGAACTTCTCAACCGGCACGAAAACGTCGATATCGCCCTTGTCGTGTTCGGACGACATCTTGTTCATCTCGCTGATCAGGCCGCGCAGGTTACCGCGCAGCGTCTCGATCGTCTCATTGATGAAGGCTTTCTTGCCAGGGAACTGCTCCAGCGGTGCATCGAAATTGCCGTCGCCGAATTCCTTTATGCAGGCCATGGCCTTCTTCTTGACCGCGATATGACCGTTGACCATGGCGTTGATGGACTGCGCCATCGACGCGTAGGTGCCCTTGAAGCTTTCGGCCGGGATCGACACGTCGATATCACCACGGTCGTGTTCCACAGACATATGCGTGATCGCCTGCCCGAGCTTGATGCCCGGCCGCGTTGCAGCTTCGAGAAGCGCATTCACGGCTTCGAGCACGTCACGCGCGCTCCCTGTGGCGCCTGACAGTTCGGCGCGGGCCGCTTCATTGCCGTCGCTGATGGCGGCAATCACCCGCTTGATCTCCGCGACTGCAGTCGGGCTTTGCGACGACTTTTTCATCTGAGTCAGAATTGACATGTTTGAACCCCCAAAGTTCGCTTCGTCCCTGTTATTGTGCGCTGTCCGGACGCATTCCTCGCAAACACACGCATGTTCTTTTGCTATTTGCTTTTGACTGCGTCCGACGGCGGTAGCGCCGCCGGACCGCTTTTCGTAGTGTCCGTCTCACGCGCTCTGGCGGAAATCCGCGTCGTCGCTGTCCGGGCCGCCCATGTCCATGTCGAGCGAGAAGCCCTTCGAGGCGGGGCGAGCCGACGCCTTGGCGGCTGCAGGCTTTGCGGCGGGGCGCTTGGCAGGCGGCGCAGACATCTTTGCCGCAACCGTCTTCAGCTTCTTCACGTTGGCCATCTCATGCGAGGCGACCGCATTGTCGACGCGGAAGAAGGCGATGGAGGCCTGAAGTTCTTCCGCCTGGGCGGCGAGCTCTTCGGACGTTGCCGACATCTCTTCCGAGGCACCGGCGTTCTGCTGCGTCACCTTGTCGAGCTGCTGGATGGCTTCGTTGATCTGCGAAGCGCCGATGTCTTGTTCGCGGCAGGCGGCCGAGATTTCGGCGACCAGTTCTGCCGTCTTGCGGATATCGGGAACCAGCTTCGAGAGCATCTCGCCGGCTTCCGTCGCAACCTTCACCGTTTCGCCGGAGAGACCCGAGATTTCGGCTGCGGCGAGCTGGCTGCGTTCTGCAAGCTTGCGCACTTCCGATGCCACGACCGCAAAGCCGCGACCATGTTCGCCGGCGCGCGCTGCCTCGACAGCGGCGTTGAGGGCGAGAAGGTCGGTCTGGCGGGCGATTTCCTGGACGATGGAGATCTTCTCGGCAATCGTCCGCATGGCGTTGACGGCCTTGTTGACGGCTTCGCCGGAGGCTTCAGCGTCCTTCGACGACTGACGGGCGATCTTTTCCGTCTGGGCGGCGTTGTCGGCGTTCTGCTTGATGTTGGCGGCCATTTCTTCCATGGAGGCCGAGGCCTCTTCGGCAGACGAGGCCTGTTCGGTCGCACCCTGCGAGAGCTGTTCGGAGCCCGAGGAGAGCTGCTGGCTGCCCGACGAGACGTTGTCGGAGGCCGAGAGCGCATCGCCTACGACGCCGCGCAAACGTTCGATCATCGAGTTGACATGACCGAGCAGGTCGCCGACTTCGTCTCGGGTGGTAATCTCAGTCATCTTCGTGAGGTCGCCCTCTGCGACGTCGCGAACCGCCACGATTGCGCGGTTCAGACCGCGACCGATCGTGAGGGAAATCCAGACGGCTGCAATGATGGCGATCAGAATTGCACCGCCGGCAATGCCGATCATGATGTTCTTCGTGCCGTCATAGACGACGTCGGTGTCGGCGTTTGCGGCCGTCAACTGCTCCTTCGAGAGATCGACAAGTGTGTTGACTGCCTCATCAAGCTTCAGGATGACGTCGCGCGCTTCGGTCGTCGAGACACGCAGTGCCTGAGTGTTGTCTCCATTGGTCATCAAGGTGCGGATCTTGTCGTCTATCGCGTTGTTGGCGGCAACGAGTTCCTGTATCTTCAGCCAGCGCGGGCGGCCTTCGGTGGTCGCGATCGACAGTGCATTGTCTATCGCCTTGGCAAGAGCAACCCTGGCGGCGTCGCCTTTGCTTCTCGCAGCATCGATCTCGGCCTGGTTGGCGGCGAGCAACACGTTTTTCTGCTGACGAATGGTCTGAAGCGCCTCAATCTTGATCCTCAAGATCAGTTCAAGCCGTGTCACGGGGCCATTGGTCATGGCTGTCATCGCGTCATTGATGTAGCCGAGGCTCTTGATGCTGTAGATCGCGCTGCCGCTCAGAAGGACGATCATGATCAGAAAGGAAATGGCAAGTTTGGACTTAATCGTAAATCGCATTGTGGGGCTCCAGTATGGTTTCAGCCTGTCGCCTGCAGAGCATTGTTCTGCTGTGACGAGAAAATAGCTTGAAGATTGGGTAGTATGATGAATTCCCCTTCGCGTTTCACGAGGGCATGGATGTAGTCCGGCCTCCAGCGCATGCCGACAATCGGCGGCGGCTCGCTGGCGGAAGCGGGGAGGCTGGTGACCTCGAAAACCTTGTCCGTACGCATCCCCACGAGCGTCGTCTGGCCTTCGAGATCGAGTTCCGTCACGATGATGCGGCTGTCGATCGTGACATTTCCCGCTTCCATTCCGAAGGCGACACGGATGTCGGCCAGCGGAATGACCTTGCCGCGGAAGTTGATGACGCTGCCCACGAAGGGCAGGCTACCCGGAACGCTGGTCTCCGGCAGGAGATCAAGAATTTCCTGGACGATGACCGCTTCGATCGCGAAGGTCTCGCCGTTCAGGCAAAACGTCAGAACCGAAATTTCGTCCGCGCCCTTCCAGATCGCGCGGGGATCTGCCTTGTGTGTTGCTTCGCTCATCCTGCTGCCCGCAATTGCGCCTCCTGGTGCTGGCCGGCGGCAATGAGATGCGCAACATCGAGGATGAGCGCGACATTGCCGTCGCCAAGGATCGTCGCGCCCGAAAAGGCCGAGACGTGATCGTGAAGTTTCGACATGTTCTTGATGACCGTCTGGTGGTCGCCGATGATCTGGTCGACCACGAGACCGACACGTTCCGTGCCGGTCGACACGACGACGACCTTCTGGAACGGATCTGGCTGGGTGCCGGTGCGGAAGAGTTCGCGCAGTCTGAGGAACGGCACGAGATCGTCACGCAGCGAGATGAAGCTGCGGCCGCGCGACTTGAGGTCTTCTTCCAGCGACAGTTCGAGGCATTCCTCGACGGCCGAGAGCGGCAGGACATAGCGACCGCTGCCAACGCGCACCAGCAGACCGTCGATAATGGCAAGCGTGAGCGGAATGCGCAGCGCGATTTCGGAGCCTTCGCCGGGTGTTGTCTTGATGTCGATGGCACCCCGAAGGGTCTCGATCGTCTTCTTGACAACGTCCATGCCGACGCCGCGGCCGGAAAGGTTGGTGACCTTTTCCGCGGTCGAGAAGCCCGGCTGGAAGATCAGCTGCAGCAGTTCCTGATCGCTGAGCTGAGCGCCCGGCTGGATCAGGCCGTTTGCCTCTGCCTTGGCCCGAACACGGGCGCGGTCGATACCACGGCCATCGTCCTTGATGGTGATAACCACTTCGCTGCCCGTCTGGTGGGCGGAAAGATGGACACGACCCACGGGAGACTTGCCGACTGCAATACGGTCGTCCGGCGTTTCAAGGCCGTGATCGACCGAGTTGCGAACGAGGTGTACGAGGGGATCGGCGAGGCGGTCGATGACCGTCTTGTCGACTTCCGTCATTTCCCCTTCCGTGATCAGCTCGATATCCTTGCCCGTTTCGCGGGCGAGGTCGTGGACCAGGCGGCGGAAGCGGCTGAAGAGGCTTGCCACCGGCATCATGCGCAGGACCATCATCGTATCGCGCAATTCGCCGGCCAGACGTTCGATTTCTTCCGAGACCGAACGAAGACCAAGATCGGCTGCGGAGCTGGCCATCTGGCTCAGCCGCGACTGGGCGATCACAAGCTCGCCGACGCGGTCCATCATTTCATCAAGACGAAGCGCCGGAACGCGAACGTTATCGGCCTGCTTCTGGGCCTTGGCGTCGGTGGGCTGCTGTGCCTTCGCGGCGTCAGCCGGGCTTGCGGCCGCTTGCGGCGCATTGTCTGCTGCAGCCTCGGGGCGCGCGGCCGGGGCCTTTTCAGCGACGGGGGCCGGAGCCTCGGTCTGCTTGAGGTCCATCACCATGTCGTCCATCACGAAGATGAAGACATCCTCGATGTCGCTCTTCGGCTTGTCGGTTTTCAGCGTCACGCGCCAGGACAGATGAACCTCGCGCGGATCGATCTCTTCCAGCGGCGGAACGTTGTCGCAAAGCGCTTCAACATGAGCTTCGCCGAGCTCGCGCAATTCGTCGAGCAGGCCGAGCGGGTTCGTCCCGTTGATCATGGAATTCGCCGGGAGCGTGAATGTCAGCTCCCAGGTGGAGAGACCCGATGCAGCCGGTGCCGGTTTGCCCGCCTGTTCCGCTGTTGCTGCGGCGCTCTGTGTTGCCGCCTTGGCGCTGCCGCCAACGGCGCGGTGCAGGTTGTCCAGCAGCTTGGCGCTCATCGCTTCATGATCGCCATTCGGCGTCTGAAGCAGGGCCAGCATGTGACCCTGGGCGTCGAGAACGGCGCTGACGAGTTCGGTCGTTGCCGGGGCCTCACCCTTGCGGACGCGGTCGAAGGCGGTTTCGCAATGGTGGGTAAAGGCTGCGAGCTGGTCGAAACCGAACATCGAGCCCGAGCCCTTCAGCGTGTGAAGGCCGCGAAACACGGCGTCGATCTGGGCCTTGTCTTCGAGGTCGCGGGTGAGGTCGAGGAGGCCGGCTTCGATCAGCTCAAGCTGTTCGAGCGCCTCGGTTTTGAACACTGCAATGGGATCTTGATTGTTCATCGTCCAAGGACCTTCTTGGTGATCTTGACCAGCATGTCGGGCTCGAACGGTTTGGTCAGCCAGCCCGTTGCGCCGGCATCCTTGGCCTGCTGCTTCAGCTCACCGTCGGATTCCGTTGTCAGGAAGATTACCGGCGTACCCATGTAGGCGGGCAGCTTGCGCAGGCTGCGGATCATCGTCAGGCCGTCCATGTTCGGCATGTTCAGGTCGGTGACGATCAGATCGAATGAGCCAGACTTCATCTTGGCGAGACCGTCGGCTCCGTCGACGGCTTCCGTGACCTTGTAACCGGCGTTTGTCAGCGCAAGACGGGTCGTCAGCCGAATGCTGGCGGAATCGTCCACGGTCAAAATGTTGGCGCTCATGCTGCTTTTCCTTCCATCCAGAAGCCGTCTTGTTTGTTGTCGCCGGTCAGGAGACCCATGCGCTGGATCACCGCCAGAAAGTTGCCGGCCGCAGGTTTCGTAAGTTTCAATTTCGCGCCGCGCGCGTTCACGGACTTGCGCGCGGAGATGATAAGCTGGACGAGCGTCAGATCGCATTCCTGCGCATCATCGATGTCGAGCGTCAGGGTCTTGCCGCGCTGTGAATTTTCACCGATGAACGCCAGCAGGATGTCGCGTGCGCTACCGATGGACTTGATGGTCAGCGGTCCGTTGAGAGAGAGGGCTGCCGTTTCGGTTTTCATGCTATTTTCCCAACATTGAGTTCGGTCAGGTTCAAGTCTTCGTTTCGTTGCGACGAGGTGAAGGTCTGTCGGATGTCCGGCCAGCGGCGGCAGAAGGCGGCAACGCATCCCGGATCGAAATGCTTTCCGCTGGCGTTCAGGATTTCGGCGAAGGCCGCATCGAGCGGCCATGCGTTCTTGTAGGGGCGGTCCGAACACAAGGCGTCCAGCACGTCGGCAACAGCGACAATGCGCGCTTCGATAGGGATTTCTGCGCCCTTGAGGCCCTTCGGATAGCCGGTGCCATCCCATTTTTCATGGTGATTGGCGGCAATGGTTTCCGCGATCTGGATAAGCTTGCTGCTGCTACCACCGAGGATCTGCGCGCCTAGTTCGGTGTGCTTCTGCATTTGCTGGAATTCCTCGGCAGTCAACTTGCCAGGCTTCAGCAGGATGCTGTCCGGCACGCCCAGCTTGCCGACGTCGTGCAGGGGGCTTGCCAGGAAGATCATCCGGCAAAGTTCCTGCTCGAGGCCAAGTTCCTCGGCGATCATGCCGGCGATGTAGGAGACGCGATCGATATGGTTGCCGGTGTCGCCATCGCGAATGCCGATGGCCTTCGAAAGCCGCCAGATGATCTCTTCCTCGCGCCGGTTGATGCGCGCCATGGCATCTTCGTACTTCCGATTGAGGTCGGCAGCCTGCTCGGCGAGCGCCAACTGAGCCGAACGGATATTCAGGAGGTTCTGGACCCGGATGCGAAGTTCGGTTTCATCGAAAGGCTTGTGCAGGAACTCGGTGGCTCCCGCTTCGATCGCCGCGAGCTTGATATGCTTGTCGATCGTAGAGGTGACCATGATGACCGGCACGGACGCCGTCGGCGCATTGGCCCGGATCGCCTTGATGACGTCGATGCCATTCATTGCCGGCATTTCGTAGTCGACAAGCACAAGATCAGGAACCATCTCTTCAATCTTCTCAAGGGCCTTGAGCGGCTCCTGGAAAGAATGAATCTGGCAGTGCGCAATAGAATTTATAGCTCGCTCAAAAGCGAAGATCATAGATATACTGTCATCAATCAAGAATATATTCATATCACGCCTAAACTCTTCCGCTTTGGGATATTCCTGATGAATTTTATTCCTGACGGCCCCCGCGGTCAGGATGTTTTATGCCCCAAAGGTCGTTGAACCTTATGGCAGAAGCAGACCATGAAATGCCTAACAGCTTCTTAATGTATACCTACTAGAAACCATCCCTCTTAAATCGCGGTCCATTAGCAAATACCGTCAAATCTGCTGGTGTTTAGATGTCTGCCAGATAAAAATAACCGCTCTGCGAAGTCTGGCATTTATATTTTAATTTCTATTTCGGAAAGTTGATCTCTTTTATTGACGATTGCCAATTGTTTTCTGCCCATGGTTAGTTTTAGCGATGTCCGCGTCATGTACACATCGCGCTGATACCCTCGTTAACCCGATGTTGTGGGGTTTGAGTTAGCGTGCCTTCAAACAAGAGCTAACGGGGCCAGGGATGAATTTGGGTATCGCTTCTATTCGGCGGGACGAAGAGCGCTTTTCGGAGAAAGCGCTTCTGGAGCGGCTTGAGAGTGCTCGAGGCCAGTTGGAGGAGCGATTTCTCGACGGCGGCTCGGTTCTTGTCACGGTTCTCGATACACTTTCCAAATTGGTGGAACTTCTCGATCAGGTTGGCACGTCGCTGAAGGACGAGGAGGCGAAGGATGCCAAGCGCAAGCTTTTGCTCACCGCAGAACTGCTGAAGGCAGTGCCGGATAACCATGCCACCCGCCAGAAAAGCCTCGCGGCCGTAAAGCAGATCAGCGGACAGTTCGCGCGCAACATCGATTCCATGAACGAGGCTCTGCGCTACCTGCGAACCTTTGCGATGACTGCGAAGATTGCCGGCGCGAACGTGGCCGATTTCGCCGACTTTGTTTCTGAAATCATGGAGCGGATCCAGTTCGCGACCCAGGAGGTCAAGGCTCTTTCCGCGCGGGTGGATGCACTCGGTTCGCAGATCGCGGGTGCCGACCTGAAGAGTGGCGGACCGCTCGAAAACTACTTCGACGACCTTCCCAAGATCGTAACGCGTCTCGTGAAGAGTGGCGCGGAGATCGAAGCCCAGAAACAGAATCTGTCTTCAATGGCGCTCAAGGTGGCCGAGCTGGCGCGCAAGACGCAGGCAAAGGTCGGTCAGGTGCTTTCGGCCATGCAGATCGGCGATATCACCCGCCAGCGCATCGAACATTGCCAGGCCGCTTTCGAGATAGCGCGCGAGACGCTTGCCGGCGATGTCGGCAAAGGCGTCTCTGACGATGAACACGAGGCTATCATGGCGACGATCACACGGTTGGTCGCCGAGTTGCTCTCGGAGTCGACAGCCGACTTCCATCGCGATTCCGGTCGCGTTGTCGAGACGATCCATAGCCTTGCCGGCGACGTTGCGGGGCTGATGAAGCTCTATGAGGCGATGATCCTTGCGCAGCACCCGGAGCGCGGCAATCCCATCTCCGTCCTTCACGACGACCTCGTCACTGCGCGCGGCATGGTCGCCAATATCGCTCACGCCGCCACCGTCGCCGCTTCCCTCAGCCAGAACACCGCGGTGCTGGTTGGCGAACTCACCACCAGTGTCGAGACCATTCAGCTGGTCCGTCGCGACATTCAGTACATGGCGCTCAACACGACGCTGCGTTGCGGCCGTCTCGGCGAGGAAGGTCGACCGATCAACGTGGTCACCGGTGAGTTGCGCGTGTTCGCTTCTGTCCTCGACGACGATGCGGGGCAGATTCTCAACACGCTGAAGTTGTTGCAGGGCCATGCCGAGGGGCTGGGCACTGCGGATGCCGGCCAGAGCGATGGCGAGACCGAGAGCCTGGAAGGTCTGCTCGACTCTGCCGTTCCCTTGCTTGCCGAAGCGGCCCGCGCCATGGAAGACAACATGCAGGCGCTGCGCATGACTGCAGAAGACATGTCGGCGAATGTCACAAGGGCGATCGGCCGTCTCGATTTCAAGGCCGGTATCGGCGAGATCATGGCCGGCTGCACGGATGAGGCGATTGCCGCGAGCGCACAATGGTCGCAGTCGCCTGCCATGACCCCTGCGCTGGCTGCGATCAGCGCGCGCATCGCAAAGACCTATACGATGGTGGCCGAGCGCAATATCCACGCCAGTGTCTTCGGCGATGCGCTTCCCGTGGAGGAGGTCTCCGCCGTGTCCGAGGACGATCTGCTGGAAGACGCATTGTTCTGAGCGCTCTGAAATTGTTCGGTGAGCCCATTCTGGCCGATTGGCTTGAACGTTGCGAGCCCCTTGGGTTTTACCAGTAGCGCAAGTTGCCCATGACGCTGCGGCTCGCATTCCGCTTCCTGTTTTCGAGGAAGGTCCTCTGCGTGTCTTTCGTATCCACGCCAGCCGGTGCATGATGGTTACTGTTGATTTGGCCGGCGAGGAACGTCGTCAGGGCCTATGAGCCGCCTAGCTGCGCCCGGTGGAGACAGGACAGATTGAAGATTCTCGCCATTGCTCCCGCATTGCTCATCCTCACGTCTGCGCCGGGGGAGCCGCTACCTGAGCAGCGCGATGTCGCTGCCCGGGTCGATGCAGCGCTTGCGCGGCGTCTGGGCGATACTCTTGTTGCTGTCGATGTCGAGAAAGTCGCGCCCAGCACGGAACTGCCGGGCTTCGTTGCGTGCGGACGCGTGACGGAGAACGAGCAGGGCGATGGGCGGCGGTCGGAGCGCTTTTTTGCGGTCGTGCCCGGTAATTTCGCCATTCTCGACCGTGATGGCGAGAGCCTTCTGGAGGGTTACTGGAAACGTTACGGCTGCTGAGTGGGAGTGGACGAAAGGGCGGCCACCTTGTCGAGAGTGCGGACATCGTTGCTGAAGGCGATCCAGGTGTCCGGATCGCTACCCGACTGCCGCTTCAGGAATGTATATCCCGTCTGATACCAGACCAGAACCTCGTCCTCCAGATTGTCCAGGATGAGGTCGCCACGGTCGGTCCGAGCCATCAGGACGAGGTGGCCTTCGTTGTGGTGGTCCAGAACCACCGTCAGGAAAAGCGCAGAACTCGGCCATCCCGCCTCGATCAGGAGGCGCTTTTTGAGAAGCGCGTAGTCGTTGCAATTGCCCATCCCGTCGTCCGGATATGTCCACCAGTTTGCAATGCCCTTGGCGCTGATGTGATAATGATCCTCATCGGAAATCCCGGCGATGTTCTGGTTTACGAGATGATCGATCTCGAGCAGCACTTTCCAGTTCTGTTCCGTCAATGACACCTTTTGTACGCCGCCCGAAGGCGTGTGGCATTCTTCCGTGTGTTCCTTGCAGAAGATGTGCCAGCCGATCGGCACGGATGTCGGACCGGTCGTGTCTGCAAAGACATGTGGTTCGAAGCCGCCCTTGAGATGCGGGCTGGCATCGGCGGTCGGCAAGGTAAGGCCGATGGATAGGGTTGCGAGCGTGGCGGCGGCGATGGTCCGGAACATTGGATTGCCCTCTTGTTATGGGGGCATTCAACGGCTGCATGCTCGAATTTTCTCCGATTGAAATCGGTCGCATTTTATGGATCACGAGCCTTCCACGGCTGGATGGTTACTGAAAACTCACAGGAGTCCCCACGGGGGATTGGTGCTGGCGGGCACGTCGGTTCGAATTTTAATAAAAGGTCACCAGTTAGGGTTAACAGAATATAAAAAACGCTATCTCTTGTGTTTAAGTCGGACGTGACCGAGTATCGTTTCCAAGTCTCCATGTTCCAACATGAAAATTCTTATTTTAATTAGATATAACTGAAATGAAGGCCGCTATTTTTCGAAGTCGCGTCAGAGCATGGGGTGTCGCTGACGCAACGGCGAGTTCGGCCTGGTTCTTAATCTGAGGTCGCGGGGAGGTGCTTTCATGTGCATCGAACGGTCCGGTCAGAATAATACGAGTGATTGCGCTGCAAACAGGCGCCCGAAGAAGCCTGTTGCTTCCGATTTTACTTTCGTCGCCACCAAAGGCGGCATCGATTTGGAGTTGTAAGATGAACGGAACGACCTTCGCACGGATTGCCGAATACATCGCCAAGCAGACGGGTAAGGAAGCGTCGACGATCTTGCCGGAAACCACTCTCGCGGACGCGGGCATCGATTCCTTCGACTTCATCGAACTGGTGTTCCAGGTCGAAGAGGAGTTCGACATTCATATCGACCACAATCAGAACGATGTCGCTGCCCGCCTGAAGACGGTCGGCGATATAGCGGGTCTGATCGATGACCTCGTGGCGGCAAAGACGGGCAGGGCTGCGGGCAATCCGAACGAGGCTGCCTGATGCGCGAGGTGGTGGCGACTGGTCTCGGAGTCATCGCTCCGGGGGCGAGCGATGTACCCGGCTTCTGGCACGTTCTCAGAAACGGGCAGGCCATCAGTGCGCCTCCGACTTCGATGCCCGAAGGCAGGATCCGTGTGGCGGAGGTGACGGATAGGACGATTATGGATCGCCTGCCGGTCAAGGCTGCCGCGCTTGACCGCAGCGCCCAGCTTGCGGTCCTGGCAAGTGGCGAGGCGCTGGCCATGGCGGAGATCGGCGCCGAGAACACGGACCTGAGCCGCGTTGCGGTCATCATCGGGAATGGTGGCGCGGGATTGACCTCGCTCGACGAGCAGTTCCACCGGCTCTATCACGATAAACAGTCGCGTCTGCATCCGCTCAGCGTTTCCAAGTCGATGTCGAGTTCTTCGGCAAGCTGGGTTTCCATCGCTTATGGGCTTCAGGGTCCGACATTCGTCATCGCGAGCGCCTGCGCGTCCGGCACGCATGCCATCGGGATCGGGGGCGAGCTGATCAAGTCCGGCCTTGCCGACGTTGCCGTGGTGGGCGGGGCAGAAGCGCCGCTGAACCGGGGGACGCTGCTGGCCTGGGAGAGCATGCGCATCCTTGCGCCCGATGTCTGCCGGCCCTTCTCGAAGGGGCGTCTGGGGCTGTTGCCGGGCGAGGGTGCGGGCATTCTGGTGCTGGAGAGCGCTGAACATGCGCGCGGACGCGGCGCGCCGGTTCTTGCGAGGCTCGCGGGTTTCGCCTGTTCAGCGGATGCAGCCGACATGTTCAATCCTTCCGAGGAAGGGATGGCGCGAGTAATGGCTGCTTCGCTCAAGGCGGGCGGACTGGCGCCGCAGGATGTTGATTACATCAATGCGCATGGCTCGGGCACGCAGGCCAATGACCGCGCCGAGACGGCGGCGATCAAGGCCGTGTTCGGTGCCAGCGCCCCGCCCGTCAGCGCAAGCAAGAGCGTTACCGGACACGGGCTTGGTGCGGCTGGCGGCATAGAGGCAGTGGCGACGATCATGGCGTTGCTGAAGGCGGAAATTCCGCCGACAGCGAACTATCTCGATCCGGATCCCGAATGCGACCTCGACTATGTGCCGAATGTCGCGCGGCAGGCGCGCCTGCGGGCCGCGCTTTCGAACTCGTTCGGGTTCGGCGGGCTGAATGCATCTCTGGCTTTCACGGTTTGATCGATGCAGAGAGAGCGCACCCTTCAACAGATCGTCGGGCGATACCTCGCCACCCTGCCTCTGCCATACAGGCGGCGCTTGCTGAGGCTCGGGTGGTGGCTGAGCCTGCCGTTCCGTCGCGATGTGGGTTTTGGGCTCGAACCTCTTCTGGAACAGCGCTTGCGGGTCGGGCGCGCGGGCGCGCGGCAGATTGCCGTCGAGCACGACTTCCATGATTACCTACAGCAGTTGGAGTGGCTCGCAAGCGCGACGCGTCCCCTTGACGCGCTCGTGGCGGAGACACGCAATGTCGAGGTCAGCGACCATCATCTGGCCCAGCGCATCGCCGACAGCGGACAGACCGTCATCCTCGCGCCGATGCACATGGGCATTTTCCCGCTGGGCGTAGGCCACATGCTTTGGCGCTATTTCAACGGTCGCCGGCTGCTGGTCCTGAGAGCGCGTGAGGATCACGCCATCAACAATCTCGCAATGGACCGGCTGAAGGCCGTGGCGGGCGAGATCCGCATCCTCAATACGCGGGATCAGGCGGAGTTCATGGACGCGATGCGCTATGCCCGGCAGGGCGCCGTCGTGGTGTCGCTCATCGACTTGCCGCGCAGCTATGGCGTCGCCGCCCCCGTCTCGCTTTTCGGCATGCCGTCGGCCATCGCCCTGGGGCTGGATTCGATGGCGCGCATGCTGAAAGCGGTCGTCATGCCGATGGCGGTTCATTCGCATGTTGACGGCGACCGGGTCATCCTCGGGCAACCGTTCGAAGTCGCCGAAACCAACCCGGCGGCGCGCGCTGCGCTGGCGGACGACCTCGCCCGTCAGATCGAGGCCTTCGTCCGACCTGCGCCGGAGCAATGGCATATGTGGACGCGGTTGGACGAATTTTATCTGGACCCCGCGGAGGGGGACGAAGGGGAGGGCGTGCGCGATGCAACTGCCTGATTTCATCAAGAGAATGTTTCGGCCCGGCAGCAGCAGGAGGCCGCAGACCGCGCTTGGCAACTTCGAGGTGACCGGGTTGCATGACCTTGGCTCATCCATCGAGTTTCGGCGTGATACGGCCGGGAGCATGATGGTTGTCTTCTTTTCCGCGCTCGCCATCGTGGTTGTCGGCGGGCTTTGGATCGGCACGTTTTCCAAGCAGGAAACCATGCGGGGTGTCGTTCTGGGCGCCAAGGGCAGCCAGCGCGTCAATTCGACGGTCGCCGGCACGGTCTCCGCAATCTGGGTCAGGCAAGGGGATACGGTGCAGCCCGGGCAGAAGCTCCTGACCGTGACGCCGCAGCAGGCGGGCGCCGGCAACAAATCGCTTTCCGAGGTCGAGCTTGCCGCGCTGAAGAGCCAGACCGAGAGCATTGACCGGCGGATCGGGGAAATCCGGGACCTTATGACCCGCGACGCAGGGGACCTGAAGACTTATGAAGACAGTTCCAAGAAGCTGGCGGTCAATCTGGAGCAGCAGGAAGCCGATATGAAGCGGGCGGTCGACCAGCAGGCGGCGGCCGTGGAGAAGCTGCGCGCCTATCTGAAGCGAGGCCTTGCAACGCGAGACCTCGCTTCCGTGCAGGAGCGCACGCTGCAGGATTACAAGCGTCAGCTGGCCGACATTCGCCTGCAGATCACCCAGCTGACCTCGACGCGCATCGATCGCCGCCGCACTGTCGAGCAGAACAACAATGGCAGCAACAGCCAGCTCGCGGACCTTGAACGCGCAAAGGCGGCACTCGTCTCGCAGATCGAGCAGGCGAAGTCCGCGATTGCGACCGATGTGCTTGCCGTGACTGCCGGTCAGATTGCAGCGGTCAATGTGCGTGAGGGCTCACAGGTCAGTGCAGGCGATACGGTCGTGGCGATCGGCGATCCGAGCGCGCCCTTCACCGTTGCCCTTGAAGCTCCCTCAAAGACCATGGGCCTCCTGACGATCGGGCAGCGCGTCGTGCTCAAGTATGATGCCTTCCCCTACAAGACCTTCGGCGTGAAGTACGGGAAGGTGATCTCGATCGGGGAGCAGCCCGTGAGCCTGCCGAAGGCCGTTGCCGACGACAAGCCGTTCCTCGATCCGAAGCTGGGCGACGCCGGACCCGCCCCGCCACCGCAATCGCGCTATCTTGTCGAAGTGGAGCCCGAGGATCGCACGATCAATGCCTATGGCATCGACCGTCCCATTCTTGTCGGCTCCTCACTCTCCGCCGATGTGGTCGTCGAACGCCGCCGGCTCATCGACTGGGTCATCGATCCCATTCTTGCCATGAGGGGGCGCCTGTGAGACTTCCGTTTTTCTCCGGTAGGCCGACGGTTCACACCGTCCTGCAAAACGAAAGCCAGGAATGCGGGCTGGCCTGCATGGCCATGATCGCCAATGCCTATGGGCACAGCGTCAACATGCCCTATATGCGTTCGGTGCATCAGGTCACCGGCGGCGGCATGTCGCTGGCGGAGCTCTACAATCTCGCCGGTGTGTTCGGTTTCGACGCCCGTGGCCTTGCCGTCCAGAATACGGACGAGATGGATGCGCTGAAACTTCCCGCCATCCTACATTGGGAGGGGCAGCACTATGTCGTGCTCGAACGCATCAGCGGCGGCCGGTTTTACATCCACGATCCGTCAATTGGTCCGCGTGCCTTCGACAAGGACGATTTCGAGAGATATTTCTCGGGCGTCGTCCTGGAGCTTGAGCCACGCCTTGCGATGGACAAGATCGCAGCGAAGGACGGCCTCACCTTCTGGGATGTGGTCAAGTCGACCAACGGCTTTCGGGAGGCGACGCGCCGGATCCTGATCGTTTCGTCGGCCGTTGGCGTTCTGGCGCTGGCGACACCGATCCTGCTGCAGATTTCGCTCGACTTCGTCCTGCCGCAATCGGACGTCGATCTCCTGGGTATCCTCACCATCGGGCTCTGTGCTCTCCTGCTCTTCGAGGCGATCGGGCGCTGGCTGCGTGATGTGGTCATTCTTCGCACGTCCGTAGGCATGCAGGTGCAGTTCACACGCTCCGTTGTCGGCCACGGTTTGCGCTTGCCGCTTCGCTACTTCGAGGCGCGGCATCCCGGCGATTTCGTCACCCGGCTGGACTCCATCGATCAGGTGAAGGCTTTCGCTTCGGACGGACTTGTGCGCTCCGTTGCCGATGCGCTGGTCTCGGTCCTGTCCGTTGCGCTGATGTTCTACTATTCCACCTCGATGACATTGATGGTGCTGGCGACGCTGGCGGCCGCCATCGGTGCCCGCGCGCTCTATCTGGCGCGGACACGTGACGCCACGAACGAATCTCTGGCCGCACGTACCGTCGAGGTCAGCACATTGCTGGACGGTCTCGACCGGATTTCGACCATCAAGGCGCACAATGTGAGCGGCCGTTTCGAACAGCGCTGGTTCGAGAAAATGGCGCGCTTTGCCAGCCGCGATTTCCTGTCGCGCAAGCTGCAGATCGATGCACAGCTGCTCATCCATATCGTCGTGATGCTGGGGACTGTCTCGACGCTCTATGCCGGTGTCGCAGCGGTTCTCACGAACAAGATGACGATCGGCATGCTCTATGCGTTCTTCTCGCTGCGCGGCACATTCTTCCTGATGGCCGACACCCTGACGGTCAATTTGATGCACCTCACCGTCATCGGCTCGCATGTCCGTCGACTGGAGGATGTGATCCAGGCCGACCCTGAAATCGCCTCGGGTGCCAAGGCCATCCGCAAGACGATCCGCAAGGATGTTGCGATACAGGATGTGTCCATCTCCTTTGGCCAGGACCAGCGCCCCATTGTTCTCGGTGCAGAGCTGGCAATCAATGTCGAACAGAATGAGCGCATCGCCATTATCGGCGAGTCCGGTTCCGGTAAGTCGTCGCTGCTCAAGGTCATCGCCAGCGTGGCTGACCCGACGTCTGGTTCCTTGCTCGTTGATGGGCAGCCCTTGTCGCGCTTCGGATTGATCGAGTATCGCAACAATATCGGCGCGGTCTTTGCGGAAGATGGCCTGTTCCAGGCGACCATTGTCGAAAACGTATCAATGTTCGATCCTGACGTTTCGCTGGAGCGTGTGCAGGAGGCGCTGGAACTGGTCGGCCTGACCTCGGAAATCGAATCCCTTCCCGCAGGGCTGGCGACCATCGTCGCCAATAACAACACCCTGCTGTCGACCGGTCAGCGCCGCCGGCTGCTCGCGGCACGTGTCATCTGCCGCCGGCCGAAGCTGATGCTCTTCGATGAAATCACGGCCAATCTGGACTCGAAGACCGAGCACGCGCTTCTGGAGGCGATCTGCCCGCTGCCCGGCGCCAAGATTTTCGTCACCCATAGCGAAAGGCTGCTCGATTATGTCGACCGGGCCTATCGCCTGATGAACGGGAAGCTCGAGCCTGTCGAAGCCAAGCAGCCGGGCGCAAGGCGAGCCGCGAAGAAGTAGCGGCCCGCTGTATGCTCACGCGCAAAGCGGCGCGCTTTCGGCCTCGACATGCTCAATGATGTCGCGGCCCATGATCTCGCCCAGCTCCTTCGAGGCGACAATCCCCTGCACGAAGGGGCGGGCGTGCATGAGGAAGGGGATCGCGCCCAGATAGAGGTTGCCGGCGAGATTGGCCGGCGAACGAAGCGCGAAATTGTCCTGCAGCCGCGGGTTTGTCTGGCCGTCCGTCGCGAGGGCTTCACGCAGGGTGGGGAACCTTATGTCCTCGACGCTGAGGGGCTTCTGTCCGGTGGCGTCGATGAAGACGTCGAACCGGTGAGAGCCCTCCGGTGAAACAATCGTCGTGGCGTCGGGCTTCCTGACGGTCTCGTAGTCGTCCGACAGCGTGAGGATACTCAGGACGCCGGCCTCCCGAAGGGCGAGCAGTCGCCTGATGGATTCCGGCGGCACGGCGGCATAGTTGTCCACGAAGACGCGTTTCAGTCCGCGATCGAACCGTTCCCGGTCCTCCTCGGAAAACTCCGGCACGAGCGCTTCGACCGGTTCGTGCATTCTCAGAATGGCATATCGCCAGGGAATGGTGAGGCGGCGTTCCTTGTTGCGCAGAACCTCATCGAGATTCTTCTTTGCCCAGCGGAACGGGTCCGTTCTCGTTCGCTCGGCGAAATAGGCGTCGGCGAAGCTGTCGACGGTCAAGTTGGCGAGGCCGATCTTTTCCGCGTAGGCCGGGTCCGCCAGGGCCAGTTCTTCGCGGAAAAGAGAAAACACCTCATCCAGCCTTGCGCCCGATTTGGCGCATGCTTCGAGAGCATCGTCGGTCATGCGCTGAAGCGGCAGGTAGGGAATGGGGCAATAGAAGTCCGCCTCGGGCAGTAGCCCGTTTCGAGACATGAAGGTTACGGAAAGCTCTGCGTCCTCCAGGAGAAACTCAAGATCATCCCCGCGCTCGATAAATTCCCCGTGCTGGCATACCACGGCAAGCGCTGCATCGATCGCACTGAGCGAAGTTCCTAGAATTCCGACCTTTGAAGCAGGCACTTCCGCACCGATCAAACCAGTCCAGGGATTGGGGAAATAATGTGCATCCTCACGCGTCTCCTCGAAATCATGGCCGGTGGCAATGATCAGCTTGTCGAACGGCTGGGCATGAGGGCCCTCTGTCGTTTCGACCATAAACCTGGCGCTGTCCACCCGGACATCGATGACTTCGACGCGTTCCAGCAACCTGATTGTGTGGCCTCTCTGCTGGCCTATGCGGATCAGCTCCAATAGCTGGTCGTGGAAATAACAACCCAGCAACAGTCTCGGAGCGAAAAGGCGCTCGCTCAGCCTGTCCTGGGTAATCCCGTAGCTTTCGAGGATTCGCGGCTCGCAGCCTTGCATCCATTCCAGGAAGCTCTGGGTCAGCTGAGGAATTTCGATGCTCGCGATGTTGGCGAGCATCAGGCGGTTTGCTCCGTCGCGGGAATAGGGTGTGCCTGCACCTGCCCATTCGCCCTTGTCAAAAATGGTGACGGTCAATGGGTGACGGCATTCGATCAATTCTGCGAGTGTGTAAAGTCCTGTCGGGCCGCATCCGACGATACCAATGGCATGGATCATTTCCTGGCTCCAAAGAACAGGAAACGCCTTCTACCGCCGATGGTTCCACCGGGTTGCATGAGGGGCACGCGCGATCGCTTGACGCAAGGGCGCAGGTCCAGGCAACGGTGGATGCTCAACATCCAGCGCCGCGTGGCACACCGAATAAAGTCGGGAGCTCAAGCTTCTATATTTCAGAAATATTTCGGCGCCCGCATAAAATAGTCCGGAAAGGTCTCCGGTAACTACGGCGCCATAGAAAAAGCCAGCCTGACATGGCCCGGCTGGCTTCGTAATTCCGATTGCCGCTCATCTGCGTGCGGCAACCTGGGAATTAGCTGCAGTGGCTGCAGCAGGACGGGGCCGGCTTGCAAACCGGCTTCGGGGCGCAGAACGTGCCGCCAACAACAGTCTTCATCTGGTCAAGGTTCAGAGTCTTCATTTGATTTTCTCCACTAGTTTCCGGCTTAAATGCTCCGCCGGTAAATTTATATTCCATTAATCATATCCTGAATCAACAAGTTTTTTCCCTTCTAAACCAAAGCGTTGAAAGGAAAAATCTATAGTCCGCTATCTACTTTAACGTAACGTTAACCAAAATGCTCGGGAGCTTGAAAGAGATCAGACGCTTAGCTGAGTTAGTTAGTGTTTTGCGACGCGTCCGCTTCCTCGATAGTCCTCCAACCCTTCCAGCTTCGCCGGCGCAAAATCCTGCGTTGTAAAGGTTGCGCCCGCGATCTGAGCGCTCGGCGCGACTTGGACGATGCGGCGTGAGGCGGCGTCAGAGTATTCCATTTATCATATCTTAACTGCGAAAGAGGATATTTGCGGGATCAAAAAATCAAAATTGTAGTGGTTTAAATTATACTAAGAAAAGGTCGCGTTATGGGGCGTCTTGATCGGTTGCGGGATCCTCGTGGAGGCAGGCGGACTTTCCGTCTTGCCCTGACGCTCGGACTGGTTGTTGCGGGTGCCATTGCGGCGGCTGAGGAAGTGACCTGGATAAACGTTTCCGACTTCAAGCTGCGGCTCGGGCAGGATGAAGTTCTTCAGGAGCTTGCGAGAACCGAATTGAGGCTTTCGCAGGCGCAGCTCTTTCCCAAGCTCACGGCGGGCACGGACTGGGTGGTGGACGGAAAGACGGAATACTCCCCCGACATCACGCAGATCCCGAACAGCAGCTTTGCCACCAAGGACCCGTCCTCGATCGGGCTTGAAGTCAGTTGGCGTCTTTTTGACGGGCTGAAGAACCTGAACACCATCAACGCCGCGAGGGAAAAGGTTGCCGCGACCGTCGAGGCGTCTCTGGATACCAAGCAGAAGCTGATGGTCGAGCGCGCGGACAAGATGCTGTCTCTCACGCGCGATCGTGCCGTGCTTGCCTCCAGCCGGCGTGCGGTGGTGCGGCAGCAGGAGGCGTTCAACATTTCCCGGCAGATGCTGACCGACGGGCTGATGACGCAATCCGATGTCGCCATGGCCGCCTCCGAGCTTGAAAACCTGCGCGCACTGACCGAGCAGGCGTCGAGGCAACTTCAAAACAGCGAGCTGGCGTTCGAGAAGTTCAACGGGTTCCGCGCGCCTGCAAAGCTGAACACGGCGGCTGCCAAGCTGAAACTGCCGGCGTCAGCGACAGACGCTGCCGATCGCGCCATGGCTAACTCGCCGCTGCCGAAAATGGCGGCGCATCTTCAGAATGCAGCAGACTTCAATGTCGAGTCCGCCCGCGGCGCATTCTTCCCTACGATCGATCTGGTGGGCAAATACACCCGGACCTTCGATCCCTCGCCAGCGGTGAAGACGGTCAACAATTATGCGCTGCTTCTGCGCATGCGGTTGCCGATCTTTGATGCGACGCTGCAGCCCACTCTGGATAAGGCCCGCGCCGAAGCGCTGCAAAAGTCTTACGACCGGCAGGACACCGTTCTCAGCGTGACGACCGGAGCCCGGCGGTATTTCAACGATTACAAGTCGCTGAAGTCCCAGGTCGGGCGGCTTGAGGCGCGGGTGAAGGAAGCGACCAAGGCGCAGGCCGCGATGCAGGAGGAGATGAAGGCAGGGCTCCACACCGTGCTCGATCTCATCCAGACCCAACGCAACCTGATCTCGGCGGAACAGAGCCTGGCGGACGCTCGCTATCTCCGCGACATGTCTGCCTATAACCTTCTGGGCACCATGGGCGAGCTGGACGACGGCTCGTTTGAGGGCGGCGCGCAGAAGCTGTTCTGAGAACGCTCTTCGTCAGGCGGCGTTTGCCGCGAGCGGTTCCGTAACAAAGGGCCAAAACAAAACCGCCGACCCGGACGCGCTCAATGGGCTGCGATCACGGCTCGGCGGTGTTGTTTCGAGCGCCATTCGTTGGGCGCTATCGTTTTAAGTCCCCTCTGGACCTGCGACTTTTAATGCACGAACCGTGCCAGAAGCATCGACCATCCGTTTCTCGGCGTTTTTAGAGCTTTCATCGGTTGGCAGCTGGTGGAAGTGCCTGTTGCGCGTGCCAAATTATTTCGCGTTGCTCATATTTTGAACAGTTGAGGCATCCTCGGTCCCTGTGAATTCGGGTCGCGCAATCCGATGCGCTTCTGTCGCAGAAGTGCGACGAACGGCGGGTCGTGCCGTTCGTGATATCTGGACGAATATAATGGTATTGGTGAATATGAGGAACGCCGGATGGAGTGAGCCCGGCTTTCAAGGAGGAACCCATGCTGCATCAGAAGATCATCGAGACGCCGTTCAAGGTCCGTTACGGCAATTTCATCGGCGGCGAATGGCGCGAGCCGGCGGCAGGCCGCTATTTCGAAAATACCACGCCGGTCAATGGCGGACTGCTTTGCGAAGTCGCGCGCTCTGACGAAAAGGACATCGAAGCCGCACTCGACGCGGCGCACGCCGCCAAGGACAAGTGGGGCCGCACCTCGACCACAGAGCGTGCCAACATCCTGAACAAGATTGCAGACCGCATGGAAGCCAATCTCAAGACGCTCGCCGAAGCCGAGACCTGGGATAACGGCAAGCCGCTGCGCGAAACCATGGCCGCCGACATTCCGCTGGCCATCGACCACTTCCGCTACTTTGCGGCCGCCATCCGCGCCCAGGAAGGCTCGATCGGCGAAGTCGATCACGACACGATCGCCTATCACTTCCATGAGCCGCTGGGCGTCGTCGGCCAGATCATTCCGTGGAACTTCCCGATCCTGATGGCCGCCTGGAAGGTGGCGCCTGCGCTTGCCGCCGGCAATTGCGTGGTGCTGAAGCCTGCCGAACAGACCCCGGCCTCGATCCTCGTTCTGGCCGACATCATCGGCGACCTGCTGCCGCCGGGCGTATTCAACATCGTCAACGGCTTCGGCCTTGAGGCCGGCAAGCCCCTGGCATCCAGCCCGCGCATCTCGAAGATCGCCTTTACCGGCGAGACCTCGACGGGCCGGCTGATCATGCAATATGCCTCGCAGAACCTGATCCCGGTGACGCTGGAGCTCGGTGGCAAGTCGCCGAACATCTTCTTCGCCGATGTCATGGCCGAAGACGACGATTACCTCGACAAGGCGCTGGAAGGCTTCGCGATGTTCGCGCTGAACCAGGGCGAAGTCTGCACCTGCCCGAGCCGCGCTGTCGTTCATGAGAAGATCTACGACCGCTTCATGGAAAAGGCGATCGCTCGCGTCAACAAGATAGTTCAGGGCAACCCGCTCGACCTTTCCACCATGATCGGCGCGCAGGCCTCGTCCGAACAGCTCCACAAGATCCTCTCCTATATCGAAATCGGTAAGGGTGAGGGCGCCGAACTGCTGACCGGCGGCGAGCGCAATGTGCTCGGTGGTGATCTGGCCGAAGGCTTCTATGTCAAGCCGACGGTGTTCCGTGGCCATAACAAGATGCGCATCTTCCAGGAAGAAATCTTCGGCCCGGTTCTCTCGGTCACGACCTTCAAGACCGACGAAGAGGCAATGGAGATTGCCAACGACACGCTCTACGGCCTTGGCGCCGGCGTGTGGAGCCGCGATGCGAACCGTTGCTATAATTTCGGCCGCGGCATCCAGGCCGGTCGCGTCTGGATCAACAACTACCACGCCTATCCGGCCCATGCGGCCTTCGGTGGCTACAAGCAGTCGGGCATCGGTCGCGAGACCCACAAGATGATGCTCGACCACTACCAGCAGACCAAGAACATGCTGGTATCCTACTCTCCGAAGGCGCTCGGCTTCTTCTGAGAACCGACACCGTCATAAAGGGGCTTCCGGGAAACCGGAGGCCCTTTTGCCTTTGGAGGAGAGAGAATGGCAGTCGAACTCGAAGGACAGCATGTCCGCGCGACGGATGCGGCGCTGGACCTCATTGCCGAAATCCGCCGAGACCATCCGGATATCCTGTTTCACCAGTCGGGAGGATGCTGCGACGGTTCCTCGCCCATGTGCTACCCGGTCGGCGAGTTCATGGTTGGCGACAACGATGTCCTGCTCGGCCAAATCGGTGGCGCGCCTTTCTATATCTCGGCCGCACAATATGCCGCGTGGCAGTCGCCGGACCTGATCGTAGACGCCATTCCGGGGCGGGGCGGCATGTTTTCGCTCGACAACGGAAGGGAGAAGCGGTTCCTACTCGTCTCCGTCGCATGCGACGCGGAAGGCCGAAATTAGATGCCATATGGCATCATAATTTGGAATCTAGGACACAAAGACCGGCTTTTCGCTTATCCAGCGTTAGATGACGCTGCAAACCGTCTTCGTCTCAAGGTAATTTTCGAGTCCCTGCGCACCGTTTTCATAACCCCAGCCAGACTGCTTGTGTCCGCCTTTCGGCAGCTCTGGCGAGAAATAGGAATGGCAGTTTATCCAGACGGTGCCGGAGCGGATGCGGCTGGCGAGCCGGTGCGCCTGTGAAAGGTCTTGCGTCCAGACGCTGCCGGCCAATCCATAGTCGGTGTCGTTCGCATAGGCGATCGCCTCGTCAACATCATCGAACGGGGTGATGGCAACAACGGGCCCGAAGATCTCCTCGCGCATCATCCGCATATCGGGCCGGACGCCGGTGACGACGGTCGGTTCAAAGAAGGTGCCGAATTCGCCCGCCTGTTGTCCGCCTGAGGCAATCTCGGCGCCGGCGCGACGCCCTTCGTCAACGAAGCCCGCGACGCGATCGGCCTGCTTGCGGTTGACGAGGGGGCCGAGGTCGGTCCTTTCATCAAGCCCATGTCCGAGAACAAGCCTGCCTGCCGCCTGCGCCAGCCCGTCAGTCAGCTGATCGCAGATGCTGCGATGGGCATAGACCCGCGAACCCGCGACGCAGACCTGACCGGAATTGGCAAAGATGCCGCGCGCGATGCCGGGAACGGCAAGCGCCATATCCGCGTCCGGCATGACAATGGCCGGCGATTTGCCGCCGAGCTCCAGCGTCAGTTTCTTGAGATTGCCGGCAGCAGCCTTGACGATGAGTTTGCCAACTTCGGTCGAGCCCGTGAAACCCACCTTATCGACGCCCGGATGCGCCGTCAGCGCCGCGCCCACCGTCTCGCCAAAGCCGGTGACGATATTGACGACGCCGGGTGGCAGGCCCGCCTCCAGCATCAATTCACCGAGGCGCAGCGCTGTCAGCGACGTCTCCTCAGCCGGCTTCAGAACGACCGTGCAGCCAGCCGCGAGCGCTGGTGCAAGCTTCATGGCCGCCATGAGCATCGGCGAGTTCCACGGCGTGATCGCAGCGACCACGCCGATCGGCTCGCGCACCGTATAGGCAAAAATCTGTTTGCCTTCAGGCTGATAGGCAATGGAGGTCGGAATCGTCGTGCCCAGAATCTTGGTGCAATAGCCGGCGTAATAGCGGAATTGTTCGGCAGAGGCCGGGATCTCGCCAAAGCGGCCGGTGCGGTAGCTCTTGCCCTGATCCAGCGTTTCCAGCTCCGCCAGTTCCTCGACATGGGCGTCGATGAGGTCGGCAATGCGCCACAGGAGTTTGCCGCGTGCGGATGGCGTAAGGCCACGCCAGGCAGGGCTCGAAAGGGCGGCGCGGGCGCTCGCCACTGCCTCATCCACATCGGCTGCCGTGCCCTCTGCAAGCTCCGCCAGTTTGCGTCCCGACGCCGGGTCGAAAGTCTCGAAAGTCGCGCCGGTCGCTGCATCGCGCCATTGGCCATCGATCAGGATCTGCTTGCGGACGCGCGCGAGAAACGCTTTCGCACCCTCGGTGCGCGGCTCGGTCTTGGTGATGGCGATGGTCATTTCAAGGTCTCCTGCACCATCCGGGCGGCTGCAAGAGCCCCGCGAATGATGGAATGATAGCCGGTGCACCGGCAGATATTGCCCTCGAGCCCGGCGCGAATATTCTCTTCGCCCGGCGCCGGATTTTCCTTCAGCAAGGCGACCAGCGCCATGACAAAGCCGGGTGCGCAATAGCCGCACTGGAAGGCGTTCTCCTCCGCCAGCGCCTTGCGCACCACCGCCGCCAGCGCGTCATTGTCGAGGCCTTCGGTGGTGACGACCGCTGTGCCCTCAAGCTGGAAGGCCATGGTCAGGCAGGCGTTGGTCGCCTTTCCATCGATGAGCACGAGACAGGCACCGCAGCGGCCGATCGAGCAGGCTTCCTTTGTCGCGGTCAGCCCCATATCGTCGCGCAGGACCTGCGCCAGTGTCCTGTCCGGCTGGCAGGAAAGCGACTGCGTTTGCCCATTGAGGGTAAATCCGACTGTCATCTCTCCTCCAGGGCGGCGAGGATCGTTTCGGGCGGGATGGGCGTCACGGTTGGCAGATGACCAATCGCGGCAAAGACTGCGTTCGCGATGGCTGGCGTTACGGCTCCGATGCCCAGTTCGCCTACCCCACGCGGACCATAGATGTCGCCGTCGGCGAGGCTCTCCAGCGCGAAAGACTGCATCCGCTGCGGCGCGTCCTGAATGCCCGGAAGCATGTAGGTGTCGAGATTCGACGTGAGATAGTGGCCATCGCGCATCGGTGCATCTTCCGTCAGGGTGAAGCCGAGACCCTGCAGGGCGCCGCCCTCGATCTGCCCGAGATAGGCCGCGAGATCCATGACCGGGCCGGCGGCGGTGTGCTGGTGAAGGTCGAGCACGCGGACCTCGCCCGTCACGCGACTGATGGCCACGCGCGCGAGCGCCGCGCCAAAGGCGAAGATCAGCCGCGCGTTTCCGCCCGTGTATTCGTTCTTCGGAAACTCGTATGCGACGGTGACACTGGGCAAATCCTTATCATCGAGCTGTTCCGCCAGTTGCCTGTACCTCAGGAGGATTTCGCCGCTATTCGTCCCTCGCTCGAAGAAGCCGCCCTTTCCGAGAGCCAGTGTGTCCGGGTCGCGTTCGAGGATGCACCCCGCAGCTGCGCGCATCTGGCGAGAAAATTCCGGCGCGGCGAGCTTTGTTGATGCCCACACGACATAGGACCCGCGCGAGGCGGTGGTCGAGCCGGAATCGGGTGCGCGCGCAGTATCGCCGATCACCGGCTCAACATCCTCTCGGCCGCATCCCAGTTCATTGGCGACGGTCGTCTTCACCAGGGTCAGCAAACCCTGTCCAAGTTCATCGAGGCCGAACCCGCCTTCGATGCTGCCGTGTCTCGAAAGCGAGATCCGCCCGCCGGCGGGATCAGGCACCGCGGACCCCAGGCCGTTGCCCTGATAGTTGAGCGCGAGGCCGGTGCCGATGATCCATTCCCCGTCAGGCTGCAGACCCTGCGGCAGCGACCAGAGCGGGGAATGGCTCGCCGCCGCGAGCATTTCGTCCGCGCGCTCCGTTGGAGCAACACGCTGCCCGAGATAACCCGTCATGCCGGGCTTCCTCAGATTCCGTTGGCGAATTTCGGATGCCGTCAGGCCGCAAAGTCGTGCCAATTTATCCATTTGGCATTCTATGGCATAGGTCATCTGGTTGGCACCAAAGCCGCGGAAGGCGCCGCAGACTCCATTGTTCGTGTAGGCTATCCGCCCGTGTGTCCGAACATTTTCAATATTATATGGGCCGGCGGCATGTTCCAGCGCCGTTTCCAGCACGCCGGGACCCAGGGAAGCATATGCTCCCGCCTCCGCGAGCACCTCAACCTGCTGCGCGACGAGCCTTCCTTCACTGTCGATAGCTGTTTTCATGCGGATCGACATGGGATTTCGCTTCTGTCCGGCCAGCATCGACTCGGCGCGCGAAAGCTGGAGCCGGACGGGCTTGCGGCTTTTCAGCGCCAGAAGCGCGAGGGCCGGTTGCACCGTCAGCTCGTCCTTGCCACCAAATGCCCCGCCGGTCGGCGAGGTCACGACGCGGATTTTGTCTTCCGGAATGGCTAGGATGCGCGAAAGCTGCAGGCAGTCGCGCGCGCCATGCTGGCCGCCGGCGAACATGTGGAGCGTTTCATGGTCGTCGACAAAGGCATACCCGCCTTCGGTCTCCATGAAGCCATGCATCTGGCGCGGCGTAACATAGATCTTTTCCACGATATGTGCGGCCCGTCGGAAGCCTTTTTCCACGTCACCCCGTGCGAAATGCAGTTCGCGCTGAAGATTGCCGCTTTCGTGTATGCGCGGCGCGTCGTGCAGAAGTGCTGCCTCCGGATCGGTGACGGGCGCCAAAGCCTCGTATTCCACCTTGATCAGGGACAGAGCGCGTTCGGCCGTTTCTGCGTCGACGGCTGCGACCGCCGCGACCGCGTCGCCGGCATATCGCACTTTGTCGAAGCACAAGGCAGGCTGATCCTGAACAACGATCCCGAAGGCATTGCTCCCCTTGATGTCGCGATGGGTCACGACCGCCATCACCCCGGGAAGAGCCTCCGCGGCCGAGGTGTCGATGGAGAGAATGCGGGCATGCGGCAGGCCAGCCCGCAGGATGCGGCCGACGAGCATGTCGGGTTGGCGTGCATCGGTCAGATAGGCGAGTTTCCCCGCCACCTTGGGGGCGACATCCGGCCTTTGATGCCAGGCCTCAGGCCGCGCGGAACGGGACAATGCAAGTTCGCCGGCGGGTCGATCGAGCGGTTGCGGGGGCGTCTGCACGGGGAATGTCCTGCGGCCCGGCAGGTCTCCACCCAATCCGTGGACGAAGGCATTTGCCGCGACCTTCCTTCGGTATTCGGAGGAGCGGAAGGCGTCAGCGGGCGCCTCGATGGTCGCCATCAGGCAGTCATGAACTTGCGCCCAATCGATCGTCTCGATGGGCCGCCCGGTCAGCAGCACCTCCGCTTCCGGCAGTCGGGCCGGTGGTACGATGCCGCCACCCACCGCGAGCCGGGCCTCAAGGATTTCATTCCTGTCCCCAAGCAACAGACGCGCCGCGACGTTGATGACGCTGGGTGTGAAGGCGGCGCGCAAGCCGATCTTTCGGAACAGCCAACGTTCGCCCGGATGCTGTGCGTCGATGTCGATCCGGGTCAGGATGCCTTTGCTCGCGGAGGCGGTCAGAAGGTCCTGCACTGACCCTGTCAGGCCTCCCGTGTGGGTTAGCCATTGCACCTTAGTCCGGAGCACCAGAAGTGCTGGCAGCAGACAGCCGGTTCGGCCCATCATGTTCCCGCCAAGCGTTACCCGGTTGCGGATCGATGGGCCGGCAACCTGTTGCAGTGCCGCATGAAAGAGCGGATGGGTCCCGGGAAGATTTGATGTCTCAAGCAGCGCTGCCAGCGTGGCAAGCGCGCCGATGCGCGCCAAGCTGTCACTCTGCTCTATGCGTTTCAGCTCGGAGATACGCGCGAGATTGATGAGTCTGGCTGGCTTAGCTAAGCCCTTCGCCCAATCGAGCTGAAGCGCTGTTCCGCCGGCGCAGAAGCGGCTATCGCCTTCTGCATGCAGAGCCAGAGCTTGCGACAGCGATGCAGGCGAAACGACGTCCATCATGCCCCGCCTGCGGTGGTACCGAAGCGAATGCCTTTCTCCTTCAGCCAGCGGCGGTAGGCGATGGAAGAGGAATCTGCGCGCGTCGGAATTTCGGCGCGCGGCTCCAGCGGCATCAGAAGCGGGCGCTGATTTTCGACGATGATGCGATCCTGCATGAAGATCACCTGCTCGAACTTCAACAGCGCATTGTCGGTCGAGATCGGATCGACCAGATACATGACCGGCTGTGCCCGGCAGAGCCCGTCCTCCATCGGCTGGATGAAGAGCGCAATGGCGTCTAGCCGGTTGGGTGAGGTCGGGCAGATGCGATACAGCATGACGACGAAGGGTGAGGGGACACGATAGGTCAGATGCACGAAATCGCCCGTGTCTTCCGTCGCGGCAATGCGTGGCTGGAAGAAGGTGCAGTTCGTCGCCCAGACCTCGTCCACGTCGCGGCGGATTTCGCTTGCATAGCCGGGCACTTCGGTGTGCGGTTCGGAGCCGAGAATGTCGGTGTGGACGAAGGGAAAATGCGCCATGTCGAGGAAGTTCTCGACCACACGCAGGCCCGATGCGCGCATCGTCACCCAGCCGCAAAGGACGAAACGGCGGTCGTCTTCGTCGGCTTCTGCGATGTGGACGATGTCCTTCGTCGGCTTGCCGAGCGTCGTGAAGAGACAGCCGTAGCGCACCTGCGACGGCAAGGCAGCACCGCGCGCGCCGTCATCGAGAATTTCGCGGACCAGAGGTGTTCCGTCCGCTTTCAGGCCGTATTCGATCGCCTGTCCGAGCAGCCGGGTCGTTTCCATGCTCTCGCTGAGTTCGCTCGCTGTCGCAATCGCATACCAGTCGTCGAGCGCAACCCTGTCGGTGGTCTTTGCCATCGTTAGCTCCCTGCGCCTTCGGTCCACTGTTTCGTGCCGCCGCCGTTCTCGGCAAGCCAGGCGGCGCGGCGGGCGAAGTGGTCGGGGGCCATCTTGCGGACCTCGGCGATGATGTGGTCCAGATCGACCTCCGTCAGCTTCCCGTCCTCCACGATGATCTCGCCATCCACCATGGTCATGACGACATCGCTGCCGCGCACGGCGTGGACAAGATTGTGCTGCAGATTGAAATAAGGGCCTTCGCCAAAAAGCGGCGTCATGCGCGGCGTATCGGTGCTGACGGCAATGATATCCGCCCGCTTGCCCACTTCTATCGAGCCGATCTCGTGGTCTAGGCCGATGGCCTTCGCGCCAAGGATGGTGGCCATGCGCAAGCATTGCCAGCTGTCCATGGCGGCGGCGTCGCGGTGGCGCAGCTTGCCGAGAAGCGAAGCCGTCTTCATCTCCTCGAACATATCGAAATTGTTGTTCTCCTTCTCGCCATCCGTGCCGATACCGACGGGAATGCCGAGTGCCAGCATGTCTGAGATCGGCGCAATGCCGGAGGCGAGCTTCATGTTGGAGACGGGATTATGCGCGACCGAGACCGGGTATTTCGAGATTAGCTCAACTTCCGACGGATCGAGCCAGACGGCGTGCGCGATCATCGTGCGCGGCGTGTCGAAAAAGCCCAGTTCTTCCAGCGCGAACATCGGCCGCTTGCCGTAGCGCTTGATGAATTCCTCGACCTCGATGTCGGCTTCCGAGCAATGGGTATGGAAGCCTGTGTTGTGCTTCTTTGCCATGGCGATGGCGCGCTGCTGGCCGGCCTCGTCCGCATAGAAGAGATGCTCGAGACCAACCCAGACATTGATGCGGCCATTGGCCTTGCGATGCCATTGCTCGATCAACGCCTCGTTCATGTCGAGCGTATCGAAATAATTGTAATCCGGATGCTCGCCGACGTAAGGGACGGCAACGAGCCGCGTGCCGACCGCTTCTGCCGCCGTCGCGCTGCCGTCCATGAACCGCCACATGTCGACGACGGTCGTCGTGCCGGCGAGCGCGGATTCGGCATAGCAGAGGAAGGAGGCGGCTTCGGCCTCATGCGGGCGGAGGACCCGGTGCATGGGGTTGATATGTTGCGTCAGCCAGTCCCAGACCGGCAGATGCTCGGCCGTGCCACGCAGGAAGCCGGAATGGGCATGGGCATTGATCAGGCCGGGCATGAGGACAGCGTTTTCGATCTTCGTCACCGTGAAGTCCGGGTACGCAGCGGAAACCACATCGAAGCTTCCGACTTGCAGGATGCGGTCGTCCTCGATCGCCACCGCACCATTCGTTATGACGCTGTTGTTGGCGTCCATGGTCAGGAGAAATTCGGCTGTCAGGATGCGGCCTGAAGTCATGTCGTTCTTCCTTCCATCACGGCGCCTTGGCCGATGTTCAAGCTTGTCCGGTGAGGAAATCTGCGGCGCGTTCGCCGATCATCGTCACGGGGGCGTGGGTGTTGCAGGTGGGGATGATCGGGATCACCGAGGCATCTGAAATGGTGAGGCCGTCGAGGCCGTGGACCTTGAGCTGCGGATCGACCACCGACATCGCGTCGCGGCCCATCTTGGCCGTTCCGCTCGTGTGGAAGAACGTGCCGCAGGCGTTGCGGATGAATTCCACCGTTTCGGCCTTGCCCAGGCGCCGGTTGGGCGCGGCAAAGCCGGCGAAGAGATCGCGGAAGGCTGCCGTTTCGGCGAGGTCCATGATGGTCCCCACCGCCGACACCAGCGCGTCCAGATCTTCGGGTTCGGCGAGATAATTGGGCTGGATCTCCAGTGGACCGAAGGGGTCGGCAGACAGCATGCGCAGATGGCCGACGCTCTTCGAATGCATCAGCCCGACGCCGATGGAGAAGACCTCGCCGGATGTCTCGTAAAGATCGCGGATGCGGGGCTCGGCGCTGTTGCCCTGAACGGGGAATGCGTGGACATCGGGTTGCGTCAGACCGGGACGCGATTTCCAGTTCAGCATCGTGCCGCCGCCATTGTCGAGCTTTGGCCCGAGCGGTTGTTTGGCGCGGCAGACGATCGCCTGCACCAGCGGATGGTCCTGCAGGTTCTTGCCAACACCGGGCAGGCTGTGGCGGACCGGGATGCCCAGCGCCGACAGTTCTGCCGGATCGCCTATCCCGGAGAGCATGAGGATGCGCGGCGTGTTGATCGCGCCGGCGGAAAGAATGACCTGCGCGGTTGCGCGCGTCTCGACCGGCTGGCCATCCACGAGATGGCGGATGCCGGTGCAGCGCGCGCCGTCCAGAAGGAGGCCGAGCACATGGCTGTTGGTCAGCACGGTCAGGCGCGGGTTGTCGAGGATGGGCTTCAGATAGCCATCGGCGGAGCTGAAACGGCGACCTTCGGCGATGTTGAAATTGGAGGGCGCAGCACCCTCATTGGTCTCGCCGTTCGGATCGGCGATCACCGGGATGCCGACATCCGGCGCGCCGTCGAGCATGGCGCTGGCGACGGGGTGGAGGTTCCGGCTCGTGGTGATCCGCAGCGGGCCACCCGCCCCGCGAAAGGCGGTCTCGCCGCCTTCCCAGTCTTCTGCGCGCTTGAAATAGGGCAGCACTGAGGACCAGTCCCAGCCGTCGCAACCGGCGTCTGCCCAGGCGTTGTAGTCTAGCGGATTGCCGCGATACCACATCAGCGCGTTGATGGCCGAGGAGCCGCCCAGAACCTTTCCGCGCGGAATGCCGATCGTGCGCTGATTCACCAGCGGCGAGTGCGCATAGTCATAGCCCCAGTCGAAACGGCTGCGGCCGAGCGGCACCCACTCGCCGGGATCATCGATTTCCGGTACGCCGAAACCCGCTTCCCCTGCCTCCACCAGAAGCACGGTCGCATCCGTCCGCTCGATCAGCCGCCGCACCACCGGCAGACCGCCCGAACCCGCGCCGACGACGATGTAGTCGTAGGCCTTTTGGAGCTTGCGGGCGGGAAGAGCGGTCACGGTGTGTCAGGCTCCTCAATTATGCTCGCTGGGGCCCATGATGACGATGCCCTCGGTGGCCTCGACATGGCGGACAAAGATGTACTTGTCCTCGCGCCCGTCCGAATGCTTGCGCTTGATATCCGGCTGCACGGTTCCGGCCACCTTGGCGACGACGATGTAGGGAACGTCGGCCTTGAGACCGGCTTCGCAATGGGCTTCAAATTCCTCAAGCGTCCTAGCGGTATAGGCGTTTTCGACGCCGGCTCCGCGTGCAATCGCGGCGATATCGACGCGGCCGAAGGCCGTATGCGTCGGCGGGCCGCCGATGGACTGGTAGCACTCGTTGTCCCAGACGACAGTGAAGAGGTTCTTCGGCTGCTCGTTGCCGAGCGTGGCGAGGATGCCTAGATTGAACATCATGCCGCCGTCCGTATCGAGCGAGATGATCCGGCGCTGCGGCAGGCCGGCGGCCAGCCCGAAGGCCTGCGGTGTCACGCAGCCGAGCTGCTGCTGAAAGAGGCTCGCTTCGCGCATATGCGGCGCGGCGTTGTACCATTCATCCACCGAGGCGCCGAGCGAGAGGATGACCAGCTCGTCCTTGAGCCGCGCGGCGAGGAGCTTCATGCAATCGTAGCGCTTCATCGAACGATCTCCCCGCCAAGGGCAATCGCGGAATGGTAATAGGCGTTGTAGGACCAGTTATAGGCATCGACGATGGACTGCTCGATCTGGTCTTCCTCGCGCACGATGCGATAGGGGATGCGCAGCGCGTTCAGAACGGGTTCCATGGTGATGCCGTGTGGGATGGCCCACCAGTTGTTTTCGCCCAGTTCGCCGCGATAGCTCATCAGCATGACGACCGGAATGCCGGCGCCGAGACCCATGCGGGCGAGCGGCTCGACGGAGGCGCGAAGGCCGGAATTTTCCATGATCAGCGCGGCGCGCTTGCCGGACAGGAACACGCCGCCGCAGATGGCCGCGCCTTCACCCTCGTTGGTGACGCGGATCGTGCGGATGTCCGGATCGGCGTCGAGCGCCGGATAGAGCTGCTTGAAAAGCGAATCCGGCAGATAGCAGACGATGCTGACGCCCGCCTTCTTGAGCCCCCGGATGACCGCATCGACGGATGATTGCTTCATGTCATTTCCTCTGTTCGGGTTGAGGAAAGCAAAAGGAAGATGTGCCGAATAGACGGAATTTTTTGGCGAGTTCGTTGCGTCCAGTGCAACATCTTCATTCGCCCCTAATCCGTCAGCGCGGCGATGAATTGCTCGAGCAGTCGGCCGAGCGCGAGTGCAGCGTCCGACATTTCCTTTTCCGGTCTGGAGAGCAGCGTCAACTTGCGCGGCGGCAGGCGCGGATCGATGAGCGGCACGAATTTGATCGTGCCATCGATCAGTTCCTGTTCGACGCCGACGCGGGTCTGCAACACCAGTCCGAGACCCCGCTTTGCCAGTTCCACCATCAGACTGATCGAATTGGTGCGCGAGCGGCTCTGGATATCGACGAGCGAGCGGCTGAAGGCTTCTTCAACGGACGAGCCGAGTGTCAGGCTTGCATCCGAGAGGATGACCTTCTGATTGGCGAGGTCGAAGAGCTTGAGCGAGGGTTTTTCCGCTTTGTCGCTTCCGGGCAACGCCAGCACGCCGAGCGGAAGCGAAATCGACGTGATGCGGCGCACGGCGCGGGGTGCGCGGACATCGAATATGATGCCGAGATCGGTTTCTCCTTCGGCAATCGCATTGCACGCGGCCTGCGAACTCATGACCTTCACATCGACCGACACATCCGGATGCTTGCTCCAGAAGGCTTCCAGCGCACGCGGCATGAGCCCGCGCGCAACACTTTCGACCACGGCGATGGACACCGTGCCGCGATGCAGCCCATGCAACTGGTCGATCTCGTTGCAGGCGCGACCGAGTTCGGAAAGGGCGGCGCGGGCGCGATAAAGCAGGAGCTCGCCGGCCGAAGTCAGTTTCAACCGCTGGCGGACGCGTTCGAACAGCGGCGTGCCGAACTCCTCTTCCATCTGCCGGATGACGCGGCTGATGGAGGACGGGGCGACATTCAGCGAAAGTGCCGCCTGCCGGATCGAGCCGAGCCGCGCGACCAGCTGGAAATAATGGATCCTGGCGGGGACGAGGCCGAGGCGATAGGGGTCCATGCCGGCCCTCATGCGGGCTCGAACAGCGGCACGATTTCCATCTGCGGCACGGTCACCAGCCCCATGTCGGTAATGCGGATTTCCGGGATTACCGAAAGCGGGATGAGGTTGAAGCCCATGTAGGGAATGGTGCAGCCGGCCTGGTCCCACTCAACCTTCAGCGCCTGCACTTCCTTGGCGACCTCATGCACACGCTTGTCGGACAGAAGTCCGGCGATCGGCAGCGGCACGATCGCGGTCACCTTGCCGTCCTGCACGACGCAGGCGCCGCCCTGATGCTCCTCGATGGCGCGCAGCGCCACCTGCATATCGGCCTCGTTGGTGCCGGCCAGGATGATGTTGTGGCTGTCGTGACCGACGGAGGAGGCGACAGCACCGCTCTTCAGCGAGAAATTGGAAAGCAGTCCATAGGCGACATTGCCGGCGGATTTGCCGTGACGCTCCACCACCGTCACGAAGCAGAGGCCGTGCCGCTCGAAATGCGTCTGCCAGTCATTGGCGGGTTCCAGTTCGACCTTCACATGGCCGAGAATGATGCCCGGCAGCTCGGTCTTGATCGTGTTGGCCACGACCTTTTCCGTCGGCAGATCCGGCGTCAGCTTGAGCTGCTTCGGCAGTTTGACAGTGTGATATGCGGCCTCCGGGTAGCGCCAGGGCTTGGAGAGCGTCTCATCCAGCAGCGGCGTGATCTTCTTCTGATCGACCATCAGTTCCCCGCCATACCAGGTGGAGATCGGGTTCAGATCGTCATCCAGCATCACGAGATCGGCGCGACGCCCGCCGCCCATGCCGCCGAAATCGCCTTCCATGCCGAAGCGCGTTGCGCCGTGCAGCGAGCCCATGGCCCAGGCCTGTTCTCGCGACATGCCGGCCTTGCGTGCCTCGCGCACCACCCAGTCGAGACCGAAACTCAGGAGGTCGTCAGCGTCGCGGTCGTCGGTGCACACCGCAATGCGCTTGTGCGAGGCCCCGAGTTCCGTGACGGTCTTGATGGCGAGCGGCAGTGAATGCCAAGGCGTCGTCGGCGGGCCTCCGCGCAGGAAGAGCCAGATGCCGGCCTCCAGCATGTCGTCGGCAATCTCGCGGTCGATGGCTTCATGCGTATCAGTCACACCGGACGCGGCATAAGCCGCGACGAATTCGCGGCCATAAACATGGCCGCTGACCGGCTTGCCGCGCGAAAGCGCTGCGGCGATGATCGCATGGCTGCGCTCGTCGCCCATCGCGACCGGCACGAAATCCATCTTTTCGCCCAGCGCTGCTGCTTCCGGCCACTTGTCGAAGATCGCCGCGATCTTTTCCGGCGTCAGGTCGCCGCCGGCGGTTTCCAGTTCGGGCGAGGTCGCGGGAACGGTGGAGGGCACCGTCAGAAAGATCGAGAGCGGCGCGTGGCGTGCATCTTCCAGCATCGCCTCGACGCCGGCGACATCCATGACATTGCCGATTTCGTGGCTGTCGCAGAAGATCGAGGTCGTGCCATTGAGAAGAGCGGCCTCGGCATAGGCGCAGGCCGTGACCATGCTCGACTCGATATGGATATGCGGATCGACGAGACCAGGCGCGATGATGCCGCCCCTGGCGTCATAGAGCTTCGCGCCGCCCGTCTTGTAGGTTCCGGCCGGCTTGACGGCGGCGATGCGGCCGCCTGAGACCCAGACTTCGCGGTCTGGCAGGATGCGTTCTGAATAGGTGGAAAGCACACGCGCACCCTGAATGACGAGATCGGGTGCGGCGCGACCCGAGGCGACATCCGCGAGCCTGCGGGTCATCGTTGCCAGCGGCGCAACGGAAAAGCGGGTGATGGCCATGTCAGAACTCCTTGATGTCGTGCGATAAGCCGTCAGGCCTCAATGATAGTCCGGGATGCCCGGCATGGTGATAAAGCCCGGGAGCCGCCTGAAACGGCGCAGCCACAGCCTGAGCGCCGGAAACTCCTCGTGGTCGATGTTGAAATCGCGCGAGAGCGCGAAACTCGGGATGAGCGCGAGATCGGCAATCGTCGGATGATCGGCGGCGAACCAGTCCTTGCCCTCGATCTGGCGGAGCACCATGTGATCGTCCATGATGCGGAAGGCGGCGCGGGCGCCGGCCTTCAGGCGCTCCAGATGCCCGCCGACGGCGAAGACGGCAACCTCGCGCGCCTTGACGGCGGCCTGCAGCGGGCCGGCGGCGAAGCCGAGCCACATCATCGTCGCCGTGAAGTCTGGTCCATCGATCGGCAGCCATTTGCGCGAGGCATCGTTGTTTCTGGCAAGATGGGCGAGGATCGCTTCCGCGCCGAACATCACCGTCCCGTCCTGCTCGATGAAGGGCAGCGTGCCGCAGGGGTTCAGCGCCAGAAGCGCCGGCGATTTTTCCTCGCGGCCAGGCAGCATGTTCACCGAGTAGATCTCGTGCTGGATGCCGAGCATGGAGAGGAGCAGGCGGACGCGATAGCTGTTTTCGTCCAGTTCGTAATTGTAGAGCGTCAGGGCAGACATCAGGCGGCCTCGGCAACGGGCGTTTCAAGGATGAGGCGAAGATCCTGCGCATAGCGGGCAAGCGCGGCGACCGGCGCCCCCTCGGTTGCCATCATGTGCAGGGCGGTCTTTTCTTCGCCCATGATCTGGATAGCGACGAGCAGGCGGATCGGGCCGGAAGTGAGGGAGACGTAATTTTCGGTGATCGCTTCAACGGTCGGCGCATCTGCCGAACCCGGAAGGGGCGTCGCGGCAAGCACCTTCAGCGCCTTTGCGGACGTGCAATCGGCATAAAGGCTGCGGACGGTAACGAGGCCAGTTCTCTCCGCTGGCAGCAGGGCAGCGTTGGCATCCGCCGTCGCACCCGCCCAGATGATACCGTTGCGCTCGGCCGCTGCGAAGGTCTGCATGCGGATCGTCTGCGGCACTTCGAGCTGCGGGTGCGCCGGGATGTGGCTGCACTGGCCGGCGGTGTCGTATTGCCAGCCATGATAGAGGCAGGCGAGGTGGTCGCCGCGCACGAAGCCGAAGCTCATGCGCATGCCGCGATGCGGGCAGCGGTCTTCCCACACATGCGCCTTGCCGCTGGAATCGCGCCAGACGACCAGTTCCGCGCCATTCACGACCGCGCCGGTCGATGTGCTTGGCTCGACCATGTTCGACAGCGCCACCGGCGACCAGATGGGTTGAGATGTCATCGTTTGAGTTCCCCTCAATTGCTTGCCGGCGAAACGATGTCCCGCCGGGTCACGTCATGGATGATGCAGTCATAAGGTCCAAGGCTGCAGGCCATTTCGAACATGTCGATCAGCGCCTCGTCGCCCGCAACAGTCACGTCGAAGAAGCGCTCGCTGGCTGCCCCGAAATCGATGCCGAGAGCCAGGCGCTCCGCACGATGCTGCGCGAATTGCCGAAAGCTCGCCTGTTTGAGGTCGCCCGAGAACACGAATGCCACCTCAGCCAAGGCCACGTCTCCCTGACCTGTGATCATGTCCTGCCTGTCGTCCTGCTGCTGTCATCTGATCGCCAAATCGGCACATGCTCATGCATTTGCCTAAAGTTTAATCATGCACTATTATTGATCACTTTAGCGACAGGATGATCGGCATTTCAAGCGGTTTTTTCGTCGTACATGTTGCTTATTGCGCATCATTCTCGACGAATTTTTCCCACTATGCGGAACAAGTTGGTTTTGAAAATCTCCGGTTTGGCAGCGGTTTCAGCGTCTAGGAGAACGATTTTTCCGCCCTTCGCCAGCCTTGGGGCCGCTGCGGATAAAATCGCGGAGGCACCGCCGAGACGTGCAGCGTGTTGCACATCGTGCACGGCAGGGTAGGCGCGGTGTCTTTCGGATTTTCTGGCACGGATATTGCTGAAGTTAGCCACAGGGACAATCGCCCCCGAAACGGCCAGCCGGCCTTGCGGGGAAGAGGTTCAACAAACAAAACAGGGGTTCACATGATCGACATTCGCAATCTATCCCGTCGCGGTTTCCTGAACATGACGGCAGCCGGCGGTGCGGCCGCGCTGATGTCCGGCACGTTCGCCCGTCAGGCCTTCGCAGCGCCCTTGCCGGCGGTGAAGGAAGAAGATGCCATCATCGGTTTCGGCCATGTCGGCCCGGTGACTGATGAAGGCTGGACCTGGGCGCATCACCAGGGAGTGCTGGCGGTGAAGGAAAAGTATCCGAAGCTGAAGAAGATCCTCGAAGTCGAGAACGTTCCTTACTCGGCGGACGCGACCCGCACCTATCGCCAGTTCGTCAGCGAAGGCGCGAACCTGATTTTCGACACGTCCTCGACCGGAGACTTCCTGCATGACGTCGTCAAAAAGTCGCCCAAGGTCGCCTTCATGGAATGCGACGGCCGCACCGACATGCCCAACCTCGGCTGGTATTATCTCGCCCACTGGTATCCGACCTATGTCATCGGCGTTGCCGCCGGCATGATGTCGAAGACCGGCAAGCTCGGCTATGTGGCATCCTTCCCGGTCCCGTCCGTCTTCTCAGGCACCAACGCCTTCCTGATGGGCGCGCGTTCGGTCAATCCGCAGGCGACGCTGCAGACGATCGTCATCAATTCGTGGTTCGATCCGCAGGCAGCAGCCCAGGCCGGCACCGCGTTGATCGACAATGGCTGCGACTTCCTCTTCGGGATCATGGACGAAGCTGCCTATCTGCAGGTCGCTGAAAAGCGCGGTGTCTGGGCGGCCATGTGGAATACGGACATTCGCCGCTATGGCCCGAACTCCTACGTTTCCTCCGTCGTCATCGACTTCAAGGACTTCTATGTCGATCAGGTCGGCAAGCGGCTTGCCGGCACGTGGGAACCGTCGCAGACGCTGATGGCGATGGGCAAGGGTGTCGACCGCGACAAGTGGGGCGAGAAGGTTCCGGCCGAAGTCGCCAAGGCAGCGGATGCCGTGCGCGACAAGATCCTCGGCGGCTGGTCGCCCTTCACCGGCGAACTCAAGGACGCCAAGGGCAATGTGAAGGTGCCCGCCGGCAAGACCATGACGGAAGTGGAACTCTACCACTGGGATTGGTCGATCGAAGGCGTCTCGGGCCTCTCCGCCTGATCCAACTCTCGGGCGGCTCGGCCTCGCGTCGAGCCGCCCGGCCGCTTCTTGTCGTTTCGGCAAATTCCAACGATAGCCTCACCGGTCCCCCGCGCATGCAAGATGAAATCCCAGCCGCCGCATCGTCCCCAGGCACGCCGCCGCGCGTGTACCTGAAGGGAATTGCCAAGTATTTTCCGGGCGTCATTGCCAACGAGAATGTCGATATCGAGGTTCTGCCCGGCGAAATCCATGCGCTGCTGGGCGAAAACGGTGCGGGCAAATCGACACTCATGAACATCCTGACCGGCATCTACCAGCCGGATGCGGGCGAGATCATCATCGACGGCTATGCCCGGCAGTTCGCCTCGCCCGTTCAGGCGATTGCCGCCGGCATTGGCATGGTGCATCAGCATTTCAAACTGGTGCAGGCTTTTACGGTGGCCGAAAACATTCATCTCGGCTGGGATGAGACGCCGAAGCGCACGTCTGCGGCGGTTCTGGAAGCGCGGACGGCGGAGCTTGCAAAGGCCTTCAATCTGCAGGTCAAGCCCGGCGCCCGCGTCAGCGACCTTTCGACCGGCGAGCAACAGCGCGTCGAAATCCTGCGCGTGCTGTCGCGCAACGCCAAGATCCTGATCCTCGATGAACCGACGGCAGTGCTCACACCCGCCGAGGCACGCGAGCTTTTCCGGGCGCTGCGCGATTTCGTCTCGCGCGGAAACTCGGTCATCTTCATCAGTCACAAGCTGGACGAGGTGCTGGAAATCTCCGACCGCATCAGCATCCTGCGCCAAGGTCGGAAGATCGCGACCGAAAAGTCGGCCGATTGCGATCCGCGCATGCTCGCTAAGCTGATGGTGGGCCGCGATATCGTGCTGGATGACATGCGTGGGCGGGCGGCGAGTGCCAAGCCCATGTCCGCAGAGCCCGTCCTGAAGGTCTCAGGCCTTTCGGCACTGGGGGATAATGGCCTGCCGGCGCTGCATGATATGAAATTCTCTCTCCGCGCGGGCGAAATTCTCGGCATTGCCGGTGTTGCCGGTAACGGTCAGCGCGAGTTGAGTCAGGTTTTGACCGGCGTCCGCCCGGCCTCGTCCGGTGAGATCGTGATTGCGGGAAAGACGATGGCGGGGCTGAAGGCCGGCGAGTTTGCCGCAGCCGGTATCGGCCATATCCCGGAAGACCGGCTGCATAGCGGGCTCGCGCCGGCGATGTCGATCACCACCAATGCCGTGATGCGCGAATATGACCGTCCGCCGGTCGCCAAGGGCGGCTTCTTCAGCCGTGATGCGGCGGGCAAGTTGGCGCGCGAAATCGCGTCTGCGGCCGATGTCGCGATCCCCGATTTCGCCATGCCGATCCGCAATCTCTCCGGTGGCAACCAGCAGCGCCTCGTAGCCCGCCGCGAGATGCGTATCGCCGACCGCATCCTCGTCGCCGCCTACCCGAGTCGGGGTCTAGACGTCGGCGCGATCAATACGATGCTGCGCTACATCGTCGAACTGCGCGATGCCGGGGCCGGCGTGATCCTGATTTCCGAGGAACTCGAAGAGCTGCTGAACCTCTCCGACCGAATCGCCGTGCTCTACGAAGGCCGCATCATGGGAATTCTCGACAATGACAATCTCGATATTGACGAGATCGGCCTCATGATGGGCGGGCGGGTGCATGCGACTGCAGGGGAGGCCGCCTGATGGCCTATCGCATTCAACGCCTGCCGTCCTCCACGCCGCTGATCGCCTTTGCCGCCCGCGTGATCGCTGTCGTGCTGGCACTTCTCGTCACTGCACTGATCCTGGCGGTGACGGGCCACAACCCCGTCGAGCTTGCCGGAGAGGTGTTGTCGTCCTCGCTGTTCGATAGTTTCGGCCTGCAGGATCTCGGCGTCATCTTCATGCCGCTGATGTTAACGGGGCTTTCCGTTGCCATCGGCCAGCAAATTGGCGCGTGGAATATCGGGGCGGAAGGGCAGTTCTATGCTGGCGCATTTGCTGCTACCGCGATTGGCCTTTTCATCCCTGCACCCGTTTGGCTGAGCCTGATCCTGATGGGCGTTGGCGGGTTCGCTGCTGGCGCGATCTGGATCCTCGTGCCGACGCTCGCAAAAGCCTATGCGGATGTGAGCGAACTGATTTCCACGCTGCTCCTCAATTTCGTCGCCGCCCTCCTCGTCTACTACGTCGCGACCGGCCCGTGGCACGATCGCATGACGAATTCCGCGACGCCGAAGGTTCCGGCGGAAATTCCGGAGTTCTGGGGCGCCATCCATTGGGGCTTTCCCGTTGCGATCCTGCTCGCCATCGTGCTTGCGTTGGTCTTGAGCAACACGAAATGGGGCTATGAGGTGCGCCTTTCCGGCTCCAATCCGTCGGCCGCGAAATATGCGGGCATTCCAGTGCGCCGTCATCTCATCATGGTCATGCTGCTTTCGGGCGCGATTGCAGGGTTTGCCGGCATGCTCGAAGTGGCCGGCACTGTGCATCGTCTGCAGGGCGGGATCTCCAACAATTACGGCTATATCGGCATCATGGTTGCCGTGCTGGCGCGCGGCTCGCTGGTGGGCGTCATCTTCACTGGCGCCTTCATGGCCTTCATCCAGAATTCCGGCATCATCCTGCAGACGCAGGGGCTGACCACGTCGGCGGTGCTGGCGATGACCGGCCTCATCCTCTTCCTGACCGCCATCGGCGAAGAGCTTTCTTATTACCGCGTCACGCGGGACAGGGTTTAGGAGCGCGTCATGGATCTGATTACCGGACTGCTCACGACCGCGTTTCTCGCCGGCGGCGTGCTGGCGCTGGCGGCGATCGGCGAGGTGCTGGCGGAACGTGTGGGCATCGTCAATCTCGGCGTCGAAGGGCTTATGGCGATGGGCGCGTTGACGGGCATCGCAGCCGTCACCGCCACGCATTCGCCGGTGCTCGGCTTTTTGGCCGCACTCGCCGTCGGGGCAATTTTCGGCGCGGTCTTCGCCTTCGCGACCGTTATGGTCAAGGCGAACCAGGTGCTCTGCGGGTTGGCGCTGACGCTGATGGGAACCGGGCTCGCGCAGACCATTGGCCGCAGCTATTCGGGCATGCCGGCGGTTGCGACCTTCGAGCCGATTGCGATACCGCTGCTTTCCGACATCCCGATCCTCGGCAAGGCCTTCTTCTCGCAGAACATCCTGATTTATCTGATCTATCTGATCCTGCCGATCGGTCTCAGCTATCTGATGTTCTACACGCGGCATGGCATGAACATGCGCGCCGTCGGTGAGAATCCGGCGGCGGCCGATGCGGCCGGCATTTCGGTCAACAAGATCCGCTTCCTGTATGTGACGGCTGGGGCCGCGCTTGCGGGTGGAGCGGGCGCCTACCTGACGCTCGCTTTCGTGCCCTCCTGGTCAGACGGCGTGATTGCCGGGCGCGGCTGGATTGCCGTGGCTCTTGTCATCTTCGCCGGCTATCGCCCCGGTATGGCGGCGCTGTCGGGTCTGCTCTTCGGGCTGATCACGGCGCTCGGTTTTGTCGGGCAGGCGAGGGGTTGGCCAGTTGCGCCCGCCTTCCTTTCCATGCTGCCTTATCTCGGCACGCTCGGTTTTATCATCGTCCCTGTCATCGCTTGGCAGAAGATGCGCCGCGCCATGGCGGCACCCGCGGCGCTGGGCGAGCCCTATTATCGAAATGTGCGCTAGAACAATGTTTGAGGTGGAGATAGGCTATCGTAAACGGGCCTAAAACGGTCAGCTAATCAGCGCATGCAGCATCCGATAGCTAACATTCTAGTTTGAATATTCAGGGATTATAAAGGGTTAAGATCATGGTCCAGGCAAAAGACAAGGCATCCATTGATCAATGGTATGTTATCGATACTGAAGCCCAGATCCCCTTTGGGTCATCAGCGAACCGGCTCCTGGGCTTCGACCTCAAGGTCGTGCGTAGCGAGGCGGAAGGCGTGACGGTGTACTGCGCCGGCCGCGACGAGCCATTGCCGATCCGCCAGCGCTTCGGTTTCATCTGGACGACGCTCGGCACGCCGGAGCGCGATGTCTTCCCAATGCCCGAAGCGGATGAACCCGACCGGCGCTATGTGCCCTGCGGTGTGGTTTCGGTGAAGGCTTCCGGCCTCCGCATCGTGGAAAACTTCCTCGACATGGCCCATTTCCCTTTCGTGCATACAGACATCCTCGGCTCCGAACCCCACACGGAGGTCGAACACTACAACGTCGAAATCCGCCGTGATGTGGACGAGGTCTGGGCGACCAATTGCCAGTTCTTCCAGCCGCAGGCGGCGCTTTCGGCGACGGAAGGGATCATGACGCAGTATATCTATCGCGTGATGACGCCCTTCACGACGCTGCTCTACAAGACCTGCCCGAATTCCGCCAACCGCTGGGACCTGATCTGCCTTTTCGTGCAGCCGGTCGATGTCGATCGCTGCCGGGCGCATCCGGTCATGTACCTGATCGATGAAGTTTCCACGACGAGTTCGCTGATCGAGTTCCAGCAGCTCATCTTCCTGCAGGATCGGATCATTCTGGAAAACCAGCGCCCGGTTCTCCTGCCGCTGGAGCCGCGTTCGGAAATACCGACCCGCGCCGACGCCTCCTCCATCGCCTATCGCCGCTGGTTGAAGGAAAAGGGCGTGACCTACGGCACCAGCGCGCAGGCTGCCTGAACCCATGACGCTGAGAAACACGTGGCTCTTAGCCAGAGGGTTTCACGCGCCGGTCTGTGGCGCGGTCGAAGTCCTGGAGGATGTTCTCATAGCCATAGGCGCGGGCGGCTTCATCGCGGATGTCGTCTATCCGAACGAAGAACGCTTCGGGGCGCTTAAGAGTGAGGCCGAACAGCAAGGGATCTTAGAAAAGCTGCCGGATGGCGGCTATCTGCTGCCCGGTTTCGTCGATTGCCATGTCCATGCGCCGCAATATCCGCAGCTGGGCTCCGCGCTCGATGTGCCCCTGGAGGTCTGGCTTCACAGGTACACGTTCCCGCTTGAGGCCCGTTTCGCCGACCTTTCCTATGCCCGTCGCGCCTACGATCTGCTGGTCACGGATCTGCTTTCGAACGGAACGACCACTGCTCTTTACTTCGCAACAATCCATCAGGAGGCGACGCGCCTGCTCGCCGATATCTGCCTCTCCAAGGGCCAACGCGCGCTTGTAGGCAAGGTCGCGATGGATCATCCCGAAAATTGCCCGGACTACTATCGTGACGCGTCTCCCGAAGCGGCGATCGAAGGGACCCGCGCGCTGATCGATTATATCTTCGCGCATCCTGTGAATGGCGAAGGTCTGGTCAAGCCCGTCATCACGCCGCGCTTCATTCCCGCTTGCACGGATGCGGCACTGGAGGGGTTGGGGCGACTGGCCCAGGAATGCGGCTGTCATGTTCAGACCCACTGTTCCGAAAGCGATTGGGAACATGGCTACGTTCTCGACCGCCACGGGATGACCGATGCCGCGAGCCTCGATCGTTTCGGCCTGCTCGGGCGCAAAACCATGCTCGCGCATTCCAACTTTCTCACACCATCGGATATGGAACTCATGAAAGTTCGTGAGGCGGCGGTGGCACATTGCCCGCTCTCCAACGCTTTCTTTGCCGGCGCGGTGTTCCCGCTGCGGGCAGCTCTGGAAAAGGGGCTGCATGTCGGTCTCGGCACCGATATATCCGGCGGTCCGAGTGCTTCGATGTTCGAGGCGAGTCGCAATGCGATCACGGTCTCCCGCATGCTGGAAACGGGTGTTGATCCGGAAAAACCTGCGGCCGAACGAGCCTCGGGTCAGCCGGCGCGGATCGACTTCCGCCAAGCCTTCCATGTCGCAACGGCCGGCGGCGCGAAGGCGCTGGATCTGCCGGTCGGTCAATTTGCTCCGGGCTATGCCTTCGATGCGATCCTGATCGACTGTCACGCGCCCGGCGGAACCATCCGCCTCTGGGACGAAGCCGAGACTGGCGACGATCTCCTGCAGCGGATCATCTTCACCGCCTCGAAGGGGAATATCGCCAAGGTCTGGGTCGCCGGCCGTGAAGTGGCGGGAACCCACGCAACGGCTTAAGCCGCGTGACGCGCAAACCGTCCGAACGCGCCGCGCGAGAAGCACAACGGTTCGCCCTCGCGATGCGCGGCGCGCAATACGCGGGCAATCAGGATCGTGTGATCGCCCTCGTCATGCAGCGAGGCGCGGGCGCATTCGAAACGGGCGAGCGTGTTGTGGATCACCGGCGCACCTTCGGAATTCAGCGACCAGTCGAGTCCGGCAAAGCCTGCGCCGCCGCGCGTGAAGCGGCGCATCACCTCGTCCTGATCGGCCTCCAGAATATGGATGACGCTGTTTTCCGCACCGGTGAAAAGACCGTGGCGGGCGGAATTGCGGTCGATGGACCAGAGAACGAGCGGCGGCGTCAGCGAAACGGAGGCGAAGCTGTTGACCGTGATTCCGGTCGGCCCGTCCGCGCCCATGACGGTGACGACGGCAACGCCCGTGGTAAAGGTGCCGAGCGCCGACCGCAGATGCCGTGCATCGCTTTCGCCCGGCACGAAGACCTGTTCCTGTACCCGCTCCATCGCCGCCATCGTCATCAGGGCACCTGCTTTCCAATCGCCAGAGTGTAAAGTTTAAACCAGGTCTGCCGGTCGATCTCGACCTTTGCCGCTTCGCCGATCTTCGCGATGCGGGCGAGCGTGTTCGTGCCGAGCACCGGTGCAATCCGCGCCGGATGCGCGAGCAGCCAGGCCACAGCGACGGCCGCCTCATCGACGCCCTGTTCAGCGGCAATGCGCTCCAGCGCTGCGGCGAGCGCCGGCTTCGAGCCATCCATGAGCCCGCCGCCGCCGAGCGGCGACCAGGCCATGGGCACGACCATGCGCTCCTGCAGATAGGCGAGATCGCCATTGGTGAACGGGTCCGTGCAGGCGAGGCTCAGCTCAATCTGGTTGACGGAAAGGTTGTTCTCCATTGAGGACTGCAGTAGCGAGAAATCCCACGGGCGGAAGTTCGAGACGCCCACAGCGCGGACCTTGCCGGAGGCGACCAGCGCATCGAGCGCCGGGCCGGTTTCGTCCGGGTCCATGAACGGATCGGGGCGGTGGATCAGCAGCAGGTCGATATGGTCCGTGCCGAGCTCCTTCAGCGAGGTCTCGACCGAGGCGGTGATATGCGCGGCGCTCGTGTCATAATATTTGACGCGCGCGGCCGAATGGCGACCAACCGGAGCGACGATATCGCACTTCGTGACGATCTCGATCTGGTCGCGCAGCGACGGCGTCGCCTTCAGCACGCGGCCGAACAGGCCTTCCACCGTATAGCCGCCATAGATGTCGGCATGGTCCATCGTGGTGATGCCCTGCGCGAGGCAGGCGTCCAGCTTGGCGCGAACATGCGCGTCCGAGGTATCCTTGTCATCGCCCAGGCGCCACATGCCATAGATAAGGCGGCTGAAGGTCAGGTCGGGGGTGATATCGATGCGTTCCATCAGCGGCGAACTCCGGTTCCAAGCGGCGTCGCCGGGGTTTCGGCGGGCACGCGTCCATATTCATGCGGCAGCGAACAGGTCTTCAGCTGCGGCAGAACCTTCGTGCCGAAATGTTCGGCTTCGTCAAGATGCGGATAGCCGGAAAGGATGAAGGCGCGGATGCCCATCTTGCGATAGGCTTCCAGTTCCGAGAGCACCTGATCGGTCGAGCCGACGATCGCCGCGCCGCAGCCGGAGCGCGCCCGGCCGATGCCGGTCCACAGATGCGGCTCGATATAGCCGAATTGATCGGCAAGCTCGCGAGCGCGGGCCTGATGGGCGACGCCGAGCGAGATGGAATCATGCGCCCGCTCGCGGATCAGTTTGCCGTATTCGTCATCGAGCCGGGAGACGATATGCTCGGCATACTCGCGGGCTTCCTTCTCCGTGTCGCGGACGATCATGTGGACGCGCAGGCCGTAATCCAGCGTGCGGCCGTGGGCGGCGGCGCGTTCGTTGACGGCCTTCATGCGCTCCGCAAGCTGTTCTTTCGTCTCCGGCCACATAAGATAGACATCGCATTGCGCGCCGCAAAGCTCCAGCGCATCGGGCGAATAGCCGCCGAAATAGAGCAGCGGGCCGCCATTCTGCTGGTAGGGCCGGGCAGGGTCGGTCGGCACGTTCTTGAAATTATAGACCTCACCCTCGAAATCGATCCTGTCACGGGTCCAGGCCTGACGCAGGATCTCCACGACCTCGTGGCTGCGGCGATAGCGGAATGCGCTGTCGGCCACTTCGCCGGGGAAGTCGGAGGAGATGACGTTGAGCGTCAGGCGACCTTTCAGCATGTGGTCGAGCGTGGCGACCGTGCGGGCGAGCATGATCGGCTGCATCTCGCCGCAGCGGATGGCGGCCAGCATGTTGATCCTCTCGGTGATTGGCGCACACGCCGCGACGAAGGAGAGCGTATCCTGGCCCACCTGATAGGAGGAGGGGCAGAGAATGTTGCGGAAGCCCAAGCCTTCCGCCGTCTTCACGATGTCCGAGCAATGCTCGAAGCTCGAGCGCAGGCGACCGTCGGGCACACCCAGAAATTCGTAATCGTCGGAACACAGAGCTGCAAACCAGGACACTTCAGCGGCGTCGAGATCGGCGGATGTGACGGGAACGACCGTCATGACTTTTTCCTCCCGGATGCACATTTTTCTCTTGCCTAACATCAAGTTTGATGTAGATCAATAGTGTATCAATTTTTCATTCCAGCGGTTGGGAGGTCGCGGGAACCATGAATTCCACCGCAGGCAGCCTGCCCATCTATGTCCAGATCGCTGAGCTTCTGGTGCGCGACATCGCAGCCAACCGGCTGATCGACGGCGAGCGTCTTCCGCCGGAGCGCGACATGGCGGCGGGGCTTGGCATCGCGGTCGGAACGTTGCGTAAGGCGCTGGCGGAGCTGGAGAAACGCGGACTGCTCGATCGCCGGCAGGGGTCGGGCAATTACATCCGCGCCGTCAGCGATCCGCAAAGCGTCTACGCCATGTTTCGCCTTGAACTCATCGAGGGCGGCGGTCTTCCCACGGCGGAAATTCTGAGCGTCGTGCGCAGGGAAAAGCCGGCGGACCTGCCGGAATTCGGCACGTCAGGCGAGGCCTGGCGCATCCGCCGGCTGCGCCGGCTTTCGGGCAAGCCGGCGGCGCTGGAGGAGATCTGGCTGGATGCGGGCATCGGTGCTGGTTTCAAAGTCGAGGACGTCTCCGAGTCGCTCTATCTCTACTATCGCCAGAAGCTGAATATCTGGATCGTGCGGGCCGAAGACCGCATCGGGTTGGGCTCGGTTCCGGAGTGGCGGCCACAGGAATTCGGCATGGCGGCAGGCGCGCCCGCGCCGCAGGTGCTGCGCATCAGCCAGGACCAGCATGGCGCCAAGGCGGAAATCTCTCACACTTGGTTTGACCCGGACGTCGCCCGTTACGTGGCGCGGCTGAAATAGGAATGTGAAATGACGACGTTGAATTACGGATTGATCGGCTGCGGTATGATGGGGCAGGAGCATTTGCGTAATATCGCGCTGCTTCCAGACGCCAAAGTCGCGGCAATTTTCGAGCCGGATGCGGGCATGCAAGCCATCGCGGCCGAGATGGAGCCGCAGGCGATCATGGCGAACTCGATCGCCGAGGTTCTGGCGGTCGAAGAGGTCAATTGCCTGCTGATCGTCAGCCCGAACTATATGCATCTCCGCCAGCTGGAGGAGATCGCCGCGATCCGCCCGCTGCCTATCCTCTGCGAAAAGCCGCTCTTCACCGATCCCGCCGATGCGCCGCGTCTCGCCGCCTTGCGCGCTGCCTATCCGGCACCGATCTGGGTCGCGATGGAATATCGCTACATGCCGCCGGTGGCGCGGCTGGCGGAACAGGCGGAAGCCGCGACCGGCGGTGTCCGGATGCTAACGATCCGCGAGCACCGCTTTCCCTTCCTTGAAAAGGTGGGCGACTGGAACCGTTTCAACCGAAACACGGGCGGAACGCTGGTCGAGAAATGCTGCCATTTCTTCGACCTTATGCGCTTCATCCTGAAATCCGATCCGGTGCGCGTCATGGCCTCGGGCGGCCAGTCGGTGAACCATCTGGACGAGGTCTATGACGGGCAGACGTCCGACATCTGGGACAGCGCCTATGTGATCGTCGACTTCGCCTCCGGCGCGCGGGCCATGCTGGAACTCTGCATGTTTGCCGAAGGGGCGCGCTATCAGGAGGAGATTTCCGCCGTCGGGCCGAAGGGCAAGATCGAGGCACATGTGCCGGGGCCGGGAAGGTTCTGGCCGGAGCATCTCGGCGAGCCGCCGGTGCCTCAGGTTGTCGTTTCGCCACGCGAGCCGAAGGGGCCGCGCCTTGTCGAAATCCCCGTCGACCCGCACTTGCTCGCCGCGGGCGATCATAACGGCTCGACCTTCTACCAGCACCAGCGCTTCCAGCGTGCGGCACTTGGCCAGCAGCAGGTTGAAGTCTCTCTCGAAGATGGCTGGTGGGCGGTCGCCATGGGCATGGCGGCGCAGCAGTCGGCCGCGACAGGCGAGGCGGTGCGCCTTGATCAGGTCGCCTACGGGGTGAAGCGTTGAGCCGGGGGCTCACATCACTGTTGTTTGCGCGCCTGCGCGGTGGAGCGCCGTTCCACGATGTGGCAGGCAAGCTCGATGCGGCGCGCTGGCGTCGCGTTGCCGCTCACGGCATCAAGAAGAAGGTCGAGCGCGCTGGCGCCGATTTCATGCATGGGGACATGGATGGAGGAGAGCGGCGGATTGTAGAAGGCGGCCTGCGGCAGGTCATCCATGCCCATGACGGAAACGTCGCCCGGCACGGTATAACCGGCCTTTTGCACGCCCATCATCGCGCCGGCGGCAAGGCTTTCGCCGGCGGTCAGGATGGCGGTGAAGTCGAGGCCGCGTTCGGCGATGCGCTTTTCGATGGCTGCGGCGGCCAGCTCCGGCAGCCAGTCCTCGACCTCGACGGTCAGATCGTCGAAATCTCGGATGCCCTTGGCGAAAAGCGCGTCGCGCCAGCCCTCGAAGCGCCGTTCGATGGTGCGGCGGCCGCGACGCATGAGGAAAAGGATCCGCTCGTGGCCGAGCGATTGCAGATATTCCGCACCGATGCGCGCGCCGGAGCGGTTGCAAGGCGTAACGCTCGAAAGACGCATCAGCGGGTCGTCGCTGTTGATGAGCACGACCGGCTTGCCGAAATCGCGGCTCAACGCCAGCGCGTTTTCATCATCGATCGAGAGGAAGAGAAAGCCCGCAACACTGTCGTCTTGGAGCGCGGCCCGCAGCGCTTCCACATCGTCGGCTCCGTTGGAAATGGGACGCGTGACGATCTCGACGCCCAGCGTTTCAGCGCGCTGGTGCAGGCCCTGCAGAACCTGCGCGGTAAACTGGTTGCGCACATAGTCGATCATCGCGACGCTGCTCGCCGCCAGAATGATCTTCTGGCCGGTGACGGAGGTCGGGACGCTGTAATTCAGCGACTTCGCCATTTCCATGACCTGCGCGCGGATCTCCGGCCGCACGCCCTTTTCGCCGGTCAGTGCCCGCGAAGCCGTACTCATCGATACGCCGCAGCGCGCCGCGATGTCTTCCAGCCGCACCTTGCGGCTCGGTTTGCCACGCTTACCTACGATGCTCATGCCTATGTCCCCGCAAAGCCCTTGCGGCAAACTGCAAGAAATTTTCAGATTGCGCAAGTAAATTCACTGTGTCAATTTTCCGCTCAAGCCGCCGGGTCGTCCTTACAGGGCGCGAGAGGCGGCATGTATGGGAGGAAATCGATATGACGCCTCAGACAAGCGTTCTGAAGGAGCGCCTGGATCGGCTCGTGCAGGGCATGACCAAGCTCAGCCATGACGGCCGCTACAACGAGCCCAATCTGGACGGGACGGCTGGCGACTATATCAGCTTCAATTCCTGGGAATGGCCGCAGGGCATCGGGCTTTATGGCCTCGTGCGTCTGTGGATGTTCAATCGCGATCCGTCGCTGAAGGCGCTGATCGAGAACTGGTTCGATGGCCGCATTGCTGCGGGCTTGCCTAAGCTCAACATCAACACGACCGCCCCCATGCTGCCGCTTTCGCTTCTGTGGCGCGAGACGGGCGAGGAGCGCTGGCGCGGCGAACTCGACAAGTGGGCGGATCGAGTACTCTCCGAGATGCCGCGCACGCCGGAAGGCGGCATTCCGCATATCGTGTCCGACAAGATCAATGACAGCGAGCTCTGGGACGACACGCTGGTCATGGTCGGCCTCTTCCTCGCCTCCTACGGCCAGACGAGCGGTCGCCGCGAACTGGTCGACGAAGCCTGCCATCAGTTCCTGCTGCATACGCGCTATCTGGCCGACACAAAGACCGGCCTCTGGTTCCATGGCTGGACCTTCGACGGACGCCACAATTTCGCCCGTGCGCTCTGGGGTCGCGGTAACTCCTGGATCACGGTCGGCATTCTCGACCTGATCGAGATCGCCGAAATTCCCGCCCCGATCCGCACGTTCCTGCTCGGCGTGCTGGAGGCGCAGATCGAAACCCTGCTGAAGCTTCAGGCGCCCTCGGGCGCCTGGCATACGCTGCTCGACGATCCGACGTCCTACGAAGAAATCTCGGCGACCGCCGGTTTCGGTTATGGCCTGATGAAGGCTGCGCGTCTCGGTATTGGTCCGAAGGGCTGCCGAGAGGCAGGGCTGAAGGCGCTCAACGTCGTGCTCGCCAATATCGATGACAATGGCACCGTCGCGAACGTGTCCTACGGCACGCGCATGGGCCACGACCTGCAATTCTACAAGGACATCCCGATCGAGCCAACCGGCTATGGTCAGGCGCTGGCCATTCTCTGCCTCACCGAGGCGCTTTCCCATGTAGACCACAAGGAAGCCGCAGCATGACCATGCGCGTTCTCTACGGCGTATCGCCCAACGATATCAAAACCTTCGACACCGCGCGCCTGCGCGCCGAATTCCTGATCGAGGGGCTTTATCGTCCCGGTCATATCGAATTTGCCTACACGCATGTCGACCGCATGATTGTGGGTGCCGCAACGCCTGCCGCCGAGCCGCTTTCCTTCGGTGACGGTGCGGAAATCGGCACGCCGCTCTTCTTCACGGCGCGTGAAATGGGTGTCGCCAATCTTGGTGGTGCGGGCAAGATCACGGTGGACGGCCAGACCTTCGCGCTCGCCAACCGCGATGTTCTCTATATCGGTCGCGGCGCTGAAAAGGTGACGCTGACGAGCGACGATCCGGCAAAGCCTGCGCGCTTCTATATGAACTCCGTTCCCGCCGGCCGCGATATCCCGCATCGCCTGATCACGCAGGCAGAGGCCAAGCCGCTCGATCTGGGCGACGAGGCGCGCTCCAACAAGCGCCGGCTGCGCATGTATATCCACCCCGAGGTCGCCCCGTCTTCCCTCCTTTTGATGGGGATCACCGATCTCGCACCCGGAAGCATCTGGAACACCATGCCCCCACACCTCCATGAGCGGCGCATGGAAGCCTATTGCTATTTCGACCTCGACGAGGCCGACCGGGTCATTCACCTGATGGGCCGCCCCGACGAGACGCGCAATCTCATCGTCGCCAATGGCGATGTCGTGATCTCACCGGCCTGGTCCATCCACATGGGCGCGGGCACCGGGCCTTACGCCTTCGTCTGGGGCATGACCGGCGAAAACCAGGCCTACACCGATGTCGACCCCGTTCCCGTGGCTACACTGAAATGAACACGCACATGACCTCTTTTGCGACCGATCACCTGAAGCGCCCTCTGCCCGCCGGCGCGCCGATCACCTATTGGCAACTCGGCTCTACCGCCGAGGCGCGTTACGACGTGCCGGACCAGCCCATGAAGGGGGAAATGGACCCCTTCTTCTTCCTGACCAAGCACAAGAACTTCATTCCGCACGAATATCCCTGCCGCACGGCCTTCGGCGCCGAGCGCCGGGGCAAGCGGCCCGAGGTGAAGGGTGAGTTCGCGCTGTCGCGCTTCTGGCTGCCCTTCGGCTCGCCGCGCGTCGATCTCTCCGGCTTCTGGTTCCGCCCGACCGTCATCGGCACCTGGGCGACGACGGCCATTGAGGCGGAGACCGCCGGCGAAGCCGTGCTGCGTCTCGGCACCTGCGGCGGTGCTGTTCTCTTCGTGAACGGCACAGAAGTCGGTTTCATGGCCGATTACGTCCGTAACCTCGAAGCGAAGAAGGACTTTACCGTCTCGCTCAAGGCCGGTCTCAACGAGATTTCCGTCTTCTTCGACGATCTCGCCGAGCGCGATGCGCGCTATTTCTTCCAGATGGATTATGTCTCCGGTCCCTCTGCCCAGCAGGCGCTTCCCGTTCCGGGCAAGGGCGCAACCGCTGCTGCCATCGAGGCGGCACTGGACGATATGCATTTCGAAAAGCCCGTCTATCGCGCTGGTGAAGTCGCGCTCGTGACAGGTGCGGCGCTGCCGGTTTCGGCGGAAGCCCATGTCACGATCGAAGGCGACTTCATGTCCCGCGAGGAGCCGATGCGTCTCGCACTGACGCTCAATGCCGGCCAGTCGCGGCTTTCGCTGGGTGAAGCCTCTGCGCTTCCCTCCGACTTCCGCCATTTCCACGTTGCGCTGACGGCAGATGGTTTCACCGCTGCGCGCGTCTTCGGTGTCGAGATCTGCCACGCCGAACGGCAGGGCGAGGCGAGTGCCGAACTCGGCAACCGCATCACCGAAACGCTCACCGAGATTTCCGAATTCGGCGAGCCCGACAATGTCATGGCGCTGGCGCGTTTGGCCTCCGGCCGCTATGGCGCGGAAACCGATGCGATGATTGCGGCGACGCTGCCGACCATCGTCGACTGCCACGACTGCGCCGACTTTGCACTCGTGCCGCTGCTCTGGTGCCGCACGGCCTATGGCCAGCATATCGGCAAGGATGTCGTCGCCAAGATCGATGAGGCAATCCTCTCCTACCGCTACTGGATGGATGAGCCGGGCAATGACGTGCAGTGGTATTTCTCCGAAAACCACGCGCTGCTTTTCCATACGGCTTGCTATCTCGCCGGCGCGCTGCATCCGGAAGCTCGCTTCGCCCGTTCGGGCCGTCTGGGTTCGGAACAGTCGGCCGTTGGTCTCCAGCGCGTCCGTGCATGGCTCGATCATTTCGAAAAGTGGGAAATGGCGGAATTCAATTCCGCGCCCTATTTCCCCATCGACCTCAAGGGCCTGACTGCGCTCTTCGCGCTGGCGCCCGATGCCGATGTGCGCGAACGTGCCCGCAAGGCCATCGTCCGCCTCGTCACTGTTGTCGCCCGCTCGGCGCATCATGGCATACTGACGGGTGCGCAGGGCCGCTCCTACGAGCATACGCTGCGCGCGGCAGGTTCGCTTGAACTGTCCGGCATTGCCCGCCTCATCTGGGGCAAGGGCAATTACGGACGCCGGGTCCACGCGCTGCCGCAGATGGCGATTTCGCTGCGCGATCATGGGCTTGAAATCCCGGCCGAGCTTGCTGCCGTTGCCGACTGGCGCGCGCCGGAAGGTCAGGAATGGGTCTTCGCCCAGGGCGAAAACCGCATTGCTAAGCTCTATCACTACAAGACCGCGCATTATGCGATGGGCACGGCGGCGCATTACCGCTGGAACGAATGGGGCTATCAGGAAACCGTGCTCCAGCTTCGTCTCGGCGAGAATGCCGACGCGCAGATCTGGATCAACCATCCGGGCGAGACGATCCATTCCGGCTATGGCCGTCCGTCCTACTGGGGCGGATCGGGCACGTTGCCGCGCCTGCATCACTATCGCGGCCTTGCCGTTCTCATTTTCAACTGCGCGGCCGAACAGCCGGGCTTCTCGCATGCCTGGTTCCCGCGCCAGGAATTCGATGCCGCGTCCGTTAAGGGCGATGTCGCTGTGGCGCGCTCAGGACAGGGCATGGTGCTGCTGAAGGGTAGCAGCGCGTTTGCTGATGTCGAAACCGGTCCGACTGCCGGCAATGAACTTCGTATTGAAGGCCACCGCACCGCCTGGATCGTTCGTTTGGGTGATCAGGGTTCCGAGCAGGAATTTGCAAGCCGCTTCAGCGCGCTCGCAATCTCGGAAGGGGCGGACGGCGTATTGACCATTCAGGACCCCGAATATGGAACGGTCCTTTGCCATGCCGATGGCCGCACCGAGGCCGAAGGCCGCGTACTGAACCCCGCTGACTGGAGCGTCGAGGGCAAGGCTACGAACATGACGCACGGGGGCTGATCCCCGCGCGAGACAAGGCGGGTTTGCGGAGGAGGGTCCGCGACCTGCTCAACTGACGGGTTGAACCGTCCATCATAGGAGGAGACGATGATGAAGAGCATTTCCATTCTGGCAGCTGCAGGTATCGCACTGCTCTCAAGCACGGCGGCCTTTGCCGGCGATGTGCGTATCATGTGGTATTCGGACGGCGTTGAAGGCCAGGTTTTCAAAGACCTGATCGCCAAGTTCCAGAAGGACAATCCTGATATCAAGGTGACGGTTGACGAGGTTGCCTATTCAACTATCAAGGAACAGCTGCCGGTTCAGCTCGCTGCCGGCAACGGCCCGGACATTGCCCGCGTCACGAACCTGAAGTCGCTGGCCCAATACTGGCTGGACCTCACGCCCTATCTGAAGGACGCCGAGTTCTGGAAGAAGAACTATGGCGACCAGCTCGACTGGATGCGCCCTGACGGCTCGAACATCATTCCGGGCTTCATGACGCAGATCACGCTGACCGGCGGCTTCGTCAACAAGACGCTGTTCGATCAGGCCGGCGTTGCGTTGCCGGGTGAGAAGGCCACGTGGGAAGACTGGGTCAACGCGTCCGCCAAGGTCGCCAAGAGCCAGCAGGTGCCGTATGCGTTTGCCATCGACCGTTCCGGCCACCGCATCACCGGCCCGGCGATCTCCTATGGCGCGAACTATATCGGCAAGGACGGCATGCCGGCCCCGCTCGATGATGCTGCCAAGAAGTATCTGACGCAGCTCATCAAGTGGAATGCCGACGGGGTCTCCGACAAGGATGTGTGGGTGTCTGCCTCCGGCACGACCTACAAGCCGGCGGCTGACGATTTCATCAACGCGCAGGTGGTGATGTATTACGCCGGCTCCTGGCAGATCCCGAACTTCATGACCAAGATCGGCACGAACTTTGACTGGGTGGCCATCGGCAGCCCCTGCGGCCCGGCCGCCTGCACCGGCATGCCCGGTGGTGCCGGTCTCGTCGCCATGAAGGACACGAAGAACCCGAAGGATGTGGCCAAGGTCATGGACTTCCTGGCCTCGACGCCCATTGCCAAGGAATTCGCCGAACGCACGCTCTTCCTGCCGTCCAACAAGGAAGTCGTCGCCGGCGGCCTCGACTTCAAGACGGACAACAAATTCGCCAAGGAAGCGCTGAACACATTCGTGAAGGCCACGACGACGACCGCGCCGGAAGCGCTGAAGCTTCCCGGCTGGAAGTGGTCGGACACCGTCTATGGCGCGCTGGTCAGCCGCGTGGGTCAGGCCATGGCCGGCGAAATGACCGCTGACGAAGCCTTCAAGCGTATCGACAGCGACATTGCCGAAAAGGTCAAGGCCGCCAAGTAAGGCTGCCGAGATTTCCGATGCGCGGGGCGGAGGTCCCCGCGCATCGGTCTGAAATAAAAAAGAAGAAACGGGAGGGCACATCATGAAAGCCAATGGGCTTCTGTCGGCATCGCAATCGGCCCTGATGGCCGTTGTCGGTCGGCTGATGGGCATTATCGATGTGCCGCTGCGCTATCTCCAGCGCAAGACCGGGCAGACCGGCATGGCTGCCTTTTTCCTGGCGCCGAACATGGCGATCTTCACCGTCTTCGTGCTCGTCCCCTTTGTCATCAATTTCGTCTACTCGCTGACCGGCGGCTCTGCGATCTTTCTCAGCGAGCGCAGCTTCGTCGGTGCCGAGCAATATTCCGAGATATTCGCCTGCGGCAATTATCTTGATCCCAACTCCTGCAAGCAGGACGTTTTCTGGATCGCAGCGGGCAATACGGCGGCTTTCGTCGTGCTGCAGGTCTCGCTGATGATCGTGGCGGCGCTGATCACGGCGCTGATCCTCAATCGCGAGATCATCGGGCGCGGCTTCTGGCGCGCCGTCTTCTTCTTTCCCGTGCTTCTCTCGCCCGTCGTCACCGGCCTCATATGGCGCTGGATTTTCCAGCGACAGGGCGTGCTGAACGGCGTGATGCAGGGTCTCGGGCTTGAGCCGCATGACTGGCTGACCGAGCGCAACAGCGCTTTCTTTGCGTCCATTGGTGTGTCGATCTGGGCGCATGTCGGCTTTTACACGCTGATCCTGCTGGCCGGTCTTCAGGCGATCCCGAAGGACCTCTATGAAGCCGCGCAGATGGACGGCACGAGCCGCCAGCGCGTGTTCTGGCGCATTACGCTGCCGCTCCTGATGCCGAACCTGATCGTGGTTCTGGTTCTGGCGCTGATCAAGGCCGTGCAGATTTTCGACGAGGCTTTCGTCCTGACCCATGGCGGGCCGGGGACGAGCACCATGTATCTCGTCCAATATATCTACGAGACCGGCTTTGCCTCGGAACTCCGTAATCCGGGCCTCGCGGCCGCAGCCTCGATCCTCATGGGCGCTGTTCTCGTCGTGCTGACGCTGGTCCAGATGGCCGCCTCGCGGCGCAATGAAAAGAAGGGAGCACGCTGATGGCGCGCGCAGTGTATTTTGTCACGCGCCGTCGTGGCGCAAGCGGATCTGGCCGGGGCTGGCACTGGACGGATGTGTTCACCTGGGTCTGGCTGATCGGCGGGCTGTTCATCATGTTCGCGCCGGCCGCCTGGCTGACGCTCTCGTCCTTCAAGACGCCTGCCGCGCTCTCCGAGTTTCCGCCGACGCTTCTGCCGTATGTCACCGAAACGGTGAAGATCGCCGGCAATGACAAGCCGCTCCCGCTTTATGATGTGACGCTGCCGGATGGCAAGATGGCGCGTCTGGTGGAACTGCGCCGTGTCGGCACGATCGCGCAGATGGTCGATCCGGCGGCCCCGGAGACCATCATCAAGGTCAATATCAAGGACCGAAAGCCCGTCCAGAAGCTGCATTTCGAGACATCGAACTACACCGAACCCTTCGTGCATTTCGATTTCCTGCGCTATCTCTGGAATTCGGTCTTCGTGACGGTGACGGCGACGCTGATCACGCTGCTCGTCAATTCCATGGCGGCGTTTGCGCTGTCGAAATACCAGTTCCGGGGCCAGAATGCGGTGCTGATCGTGATCGTCGGCACGCTGATGGTGCCGCTCGCCGTCATCATGGTGCCGCTTTATTCGGTGGTATCGTCGCTAGGGCTGCTCGATACGCTCTGGGGCGTGATCCTGCCCACCGTGGCAACGCCCACCGGCGTCTTCCTGCTGCGCCAATACATGCTGACGATCCCGGACGAGCTGATCGATGCGGCGCGCATGGACAAGGCCTCCGAATGGCAGATCTACTGGCGCATCGTGCTGCCCCTCTCTGCGCCGGCGCTTGCCGTTCTCGCCATCTTCTCCGTCGTCTGGCGCTGGAATGACTTCCTCTGGCCGCTGATCGTCTTGAGCCGGTCGTCGCTCTATACGTTGCAGGTCGGCCTCAACGTCTATTCAGGCCAGCTGAACGTGCAGTGGCATTTCATCCTGGCGATGACCGTCGTCACCATGATCCCCGTCGTCCTCGTCTTCGTGTTCCTGCAGCGCTTCATCGCGCGGGGCATCGCGACCTCGGGCCTCAAGTAAGGAACAGTCCCATGGGCCGTATCACGCTCGAAAAAGTCACCAAGTCCTTCGGTGCGATCGATGTCCTGCATGGCATCGACCTTGATATCGGCGAGGGCGAATTTGTCGTCTTCGTCGGCCCGTCCGGCTGCGGAAAGTCGACACTGCTGCGCCAGATCGCCGGGCTCGACAAGCCGACCAGCGGCGAGATCCGCATCGACGGGACGCTGGTCAACGATGTGCCGGCCTCCGATCGCGGCCTGGCCATGGTCTTCCAGTCCTATGCGCTTTATCCGCATATGAGCGTGCGCCAGAACCTCGCCTTCGGGCTCGAGAATGCGCGCATGCCGAAGGCGGAGATCGACGCGCGCATCGCGGAAGCCGCCCGCATGCTGGAGATTGGCGATTATCTGGAGCGTCGCCCCGGCCAGCTTTCCGGCGGCCAGCGCCAGCGAGTCGCCATCGGCCGCGCCATCGTGCGCAACCCGACCGCTTTCCTGCTCGACGAGCCGTTGTCAAACCTCGATGCGGAACTGCGCATATCGATGCGCGCCGAGCTTGCCGCCCTTCATGCGCGGCTGAAGACCACGATGATCTATGTGACGCATGACCAGATCGAGGCGATGACGCTCGCCGACCGCATCGTCGTGCTGCGCAAGGGCAGGGTCGAGCAGGTTGGTTCGCCGCTGGAGCTCTATAATCGCCCAGCCAACCGCTTCGTCGCCGGCTTCATCGGCGCGCCGAGCATGAACTTCCTGTCGGGGCGGATCGAAGGCGTCAGCGGTGCAGGCACTCAGCTTCGTTTGTTTGATGGCGAGCTTGTGACGGTGCCGCGTGTTGCGGAGGCTAATCAAGTTGGTCAGGACGTCTCCGTCGGGCTACGTCCGCAGCATATGCGGGTCGCCCGCGACGGCGAGAATGGTGTCCCTGTCACAATCGACATGGTCGAAGCGCTGGGCTCGGAAACCGTGGTTCATGCCCATGCCTCGACCGGCGAACTCGTCCTTGCCGTCCTGCAGGGCCAGCACAATCTGAGCCGCGGCGATAGCCTCAAGTTCGCTTACGATCCGGCCGACCTGCATCTCTTCGACAAGAACGGTGCCCGCGTCTCCGGAACCTGATCGTCCTGTGTGGCAAACGCAAAAGGCCCGCGCGGTAAACGCGCGGGCCTTTCTGTTTGTATGATCTTCAAGCCTTATTCGGCGGCGACAGCAACCGGAACGAGGCGCGGCTCGTCTACGGCAGGCTTGCCGGAGAGGGCGGCTGCCAGCTGCGCCTTGTCCAGTTCACCTTCCCAACGGGCGACGACGACGGTCGCAACCGCGTTGCCGATGAAGTTCGTAATGGCGCGGCATTCCGACATGAAGCGGTCGATGCCGAGGATGAGCGCCATGCCCGCGACCGGAACGGCCGGGACGACGGAGAGCGTGGCGGCCAGCGTGATGAAACCCGCACCGGTGATGCCTGCAGCGCCCTTGGAGCTGAGCATGGCAACGAGCAGAAGCAGGATTTCGTCACCCAGCGAAAGCGGTGTGTTCGTCGCTTGCGCGATGAAGAGCGCGGCAAGCGTCATGTAGATGTTCGTGCCGTCGAGGTTGAACGAGTAGCCGGTCGGGATGACGAGGCCGACGACGGGACGGGCGCAGCCCGCGCGTTCCATCTTGGACATCAGGCCGGGAAGCGCTGCTTCCGACGAAGAGGTGCCGAGAACGAGAAGCAGTTCTTCCTTGAGGTAACGGATCAGCGAGAGGATCGAGAAGCCGTTGTACCAGGCCACCGCGCCGAGAACGACGAAGATGAAGAGGAACGACGTCAGGTAGAACGTGCCGATCAGCATGGCGAGGTTCGCGACCGAGCCTATGCCGTACTTGCCGATGGTGAAGGCCATGGCGCCGAAGGCACCGATGGGTGCGGCCTTCATGAGGATGGCGACGAGGCGGAAGATCGGGTTCGTGAGAGCCTGAAGGAAGTCCTGAACCGGCTTGCCCTTCTCGCCGACCATGCCGAGCGCGATGCCGAAGAGCACCGAGAAGAACAGGACCTGAAGGATATCGCCATCGGCAAATGCGCCGACGATCGTGTTCGGGATGATGTTCATCAGGAACCCGGTGATCGTCGCGTCATGTGCCTTGGCTGTGTAGGTTGCTACGGCCTTGGTGTCGAGCGTGGCCGGATCGATATTCATGCCGGAACCCGGATGAACGACATTGGCGACGACGATGCCGATGATAAGGGCGAGCGTGGAAAAGGTGAGGAAGTAGATCATCGACTTGCCAGCCACGCGGCCAACCTTCTTGAGATCCGCCATGCCGGCAATGCCGGTTGCAACCGTCAGGAAGATGACTGGGGCGATGATCATCTTCACCAGCTTGATGAAGGCGTCGCCCAGCGGCTTCAGGCTTTCGCCGATCGCCGGATAGAAGTGGCCGAGAAGAATGCCAGCGGCAATGGCCGTCAGAACCTGAACATAAAGCTGCCGATAGAGCGGCGTCTTGCCGCGCGGTTCGGCGACCGCGTCTGAAATGTGCATGTGAGCCTCCGCTTTGCCCCGCCCGGATGAATGCGCCTCCCGAGGCGTAGGGTTGTTCGCACGGCACCTTGTCCTGCCGCTGAGGCCTCTATTGCAACCCACGTGCCAGTTTTGCGGGGAGGATTAAGTCCCTGTAAAATCTTATGGTTTTTTCAAGGCCGCCTTTTATCGTGCCAGCTTTGTGCGGATTTACGCACGCCCTGTCTTGCTTCTTGTGTGGAAAAATGCACAATTTTCCCATGAAAAATCCGCTGCCAATCGATGGAAATGATGCTCCCGCCTCGGACATGGCCGGCCTGAAGCAGCGCGTCCGGCGGGCGTGGCTGATATTCGCGATCGTCTTTGTCGCGGGTGCCGGCCTTATCGCGATAGCGGCCAATCGCTATGGTCGCGAAGTGGCTGTCGCCGATCTGCTGGAGCAGGGACGTACGGAGATAAACCTTAAGGCGGCTCTGCTGCGCTCAGTCCTCGAGCGCCCGCGTGCATTGCCGCTGGTGCTCTCTCAGGACCGTGATGTCTCCGACGCGCTGATCACGGGCTCGACTGCCGATGTCGATCGTCTCAATCGCAAGCTGGAAATGCTTGTGACGGGCACCAAGGCCTCGGTCATCTACGTGACAAACGACAAGGGCATCGCGATCGCCTCCAGCAACTGGCAAGACAAGGCGAGCTTTGTGGGCAGCGATTATTCCTTCCGCGCCTATTTCAAGGATGCGATGGCAAATGGCACCGGCGAGCAGTTCGCGCTCGGAAGTGTCAGCAACCGCCCCGGTCTTTACATCTCCAACCGGGTCTCTGCGGCCGGAAGGATGCTGGGCGTCGTTGTCGTCAAGATGGAGTTCGAGCAACTCGAGAACGATTGGCGTGACAGCGGCAGGCCCGCCTTCATCACAGGCCCGCAGGAGGTCGTCCTGATCACCAATCTGCCAAGCTGGCGCTTCATGACACTGGGGCCGCTCGATCCTGTAGCGGCATCGACAATCCGAGACAGCTTGCAATTCGGCGGCGCGCCTCTTCAACCGCTGCCGCTTCGGCAGGCTCCGGCGATTTCAGATTCCCTCAGCCAGGTTCGTGCCGTGCTTCCGGGTGGCGGAGAGGCATCGTTCATCGAACTTCAGACGGACGTGGCCACAACAAATTGGGTGCTCCATTATCTCGTTCCGGTGCAGCCGACTTTGGCGGACGCCGTGTGGCGGGCGATGTTCGCGGCCTTTGCACTTTATCTTGGCCTTTTTGTCATCACCGCCATCGTGATGTGGCGCCGTCAGGCCATTCTCTTTGGTCTGGCGCGCGCGGCGCTTGCCCGGGCCGAACTGGAGCGGCGCGTGCGCGAGCGCACCCGCGACTTGAGCCGCGCGCGCGACCTTCTGCAATCCGAAGTGTCCGAGCATCGCAACACGGAGCAACGTCTCAAGGGCGTGCAACAGGAACTCGTGGCGGCCAATCGTCTTGCGATTCTGGGACAGGTCGCCGCCGGGGTTGCGCACGAGATCAACCAGCCGCTGGCCACCATCCGCGCCTATGCCGAAAACGCGCAAACCTTTCTGGAGCGGAAGAAGATCGAGACGGCGCGGGAAAATGTCGGCCTCATTGTCGATCTCACCCAGCGCATCGCCACGATCACCGACGAATTGCGGGCCTTCGCCCGCAAGGGCAGGGGAGCGCCTGAGCCGGTTCCGCTCGGACATGTGCTGGAGGGCGCGGTCGTCCTCCTCAAGACCCGCTTTGCCGGCCGCATCGAGGCGATCTCGATCGATCTGCCTGCAGACGATATCAAGGTTCTCGGCAATCGCATCCGGCTGGAACAGGTCTTCATCAACCTCTTCCAGAACGCGCTTGAAGCGCTGCAGGACAAGGCGGATGCGCGCGTGGAGGTGAGGGTCGAGACCTCGCCGACGGGTGTCATCGTGATTGTAGCGGACAACGGTCCGGGCATCTCGGACGAGATCCGGGACGTCCTCTTCACCCCGTTCAACACATCCAAGGAGCAGGGCCTGGGGCTGGGGCTGGTGATCTCGAAGGAAATCCTGGCCGACTATGGCGGCACGATCTCCGTCGAGAGCGATGACACCGGCACGCGCTTTGCGGTTGGCCTGAAAGGAGCATGAGTTTGGAAACGGGCGGTTCTGTCATTCTCGTCGATGACGACAAGGATCTGCGGCGGGCGACTGCGCAGACACTGGAGCTTGCCGGTTTCGATGTGCAGGCGTTCGGCCGGGCCCGCGAGGCGCTTGTTGCGCTTCCGGCGGATTTCGCGGGTGTCGTCGTCAGCGATATCCGCATGCCGGAGATGGATGGGCTGCAGCTCTTTGCCGAGATCACCGCACGCGACCCGGACCTGCCGGTGATCCTGATCACCGGTCATGGCGATATTCCCATGGCGGTCCAGGCGATCCAGAACGGCGTCTATGATTTCATCGCCAAGCCGTTCCCGGCCGATTACCTGTCGCTCAGCATTGCGCGTGCGCAGGAAAAGCGGGCGCTGGTTCTGGAAAACCGCCGCCTTCGGCGCCTCGCCGACGCCGTCGATGACGATATGCCGATGCTGGGCAACACGCCGGCGATCACGCGGCTGCGCAACACGCTCCGGCAAATCGCCGACACGGATGTCGATGTTCTGGTGACCGGCGAGACGGGCACGGGCAAGGAAGTCGTCGCCAATCTCCTGCATCAATGGGGTCACCGCAAGCGCGGCAATTTTGTTGCGCTGAACTGTGGTGCGCTGCCGGAAAGCGTGATTGAGAGCGAGTTGTTCGGCCATGAGGCTGGCGCGTTCACGGGAGCGCAGAAGAAGCGGATCGGCCGCATCGAACACGCCGACAAGGGAACACTGTTTCTCGACGAAATCGAAAGCATCCCGCTCTCCACCCAGGTCAAGCTGCTGCGGGTTCTGGAGGGGCGAGTGGTGACGCCACTTGGAACCAACGAGGTGCGGCCGGTCGATTTCCGCGTCGTGGCGGCGGCGAAGGAAGATCTGGCGCTTTCGTCCCGTGAAGGCAAGTTCCGCGAAGACCTGTTCTACCGGCTCAATGTTGTCAGCATTTCCATCCCGCCGCTGCGGGAGCGGCGCGACGATATTCCGCTGCTCTTCACCTATTTCGCCGGTCGGGCGGCACAGCGGTTCCGCAGGGAGGTGCCGGATATCAAGCAGGCCTATATGCGCGGACTGCAAGCGCGGGATTGGCCGGGCAACGTGCGCGAACTGTCGCATTTTGCGGAGCGCTTCGTGCTTGGACTGGATGAAGATGGGGAAAAGGCGGAAAGCGCTCTGCCTGAAGCGAGCCAGGAAACATTGTCGACACGCATGGATCGTCTGGAAGCGGATATCATCCGTCAGACGCTGGAGCACTGCAACGGCGATGTCCGCGCCACCATCGAGCGGTTGGGCATCGCGCGAAAGACGTTCTACGATAAATTAAGCCGGCACGGTATCAGCCGCGCCGACTACATTCGGGACGATTCAGGGCCGTAAACAGGACGGTTGGCTCGCACTTCGCCGCAATAAGCACTTTACACCGCGCCGAGCCACCTCGGCGCGCGTCAGCTATTACGGGCGACCTTGAGAAACGTGTCGCTCAGGTCCCGGACTTCTTGAAGCGGGTCGCCGCAAAGGCCGACTTCACAGTCGCCGGATCGCGGTTCTGTGCCGGCGGGAACGAGAAAAGTTCCGCAGCAACGTCGATCAGAAGGTTCTTCTCGTGCAGCCACATGATGTCGGATACGAGACGGTCGATGCGCTCGCGGGCTTCCGCCAGAACCAGTGCGCGTTCCTTCTCTTCCTCGAGAGCCTTCTTCTTCTCCAGCGCGAGCTGAAGCTCGGTGATCTGGCGCTCAAGTTCCGCGTCGGACTTAGACATCAGTTCGGGCCGAAGCTTGTCGATGTCCTGGATGCTTGTCATGTTGTTTCCCCTGTTGGACCTGACAGAACCGCGAATCTCAGATCGCTAACGCCGCCTGATACAAACCACTGAGTCGCTGATTCTACTGGTCAAATTATTACGTAGGAGGCCCGGTCGCTGACAAGAAGGAAAACTGTTGAGAAAGAGTTACGAACGATTTTGTTGTGAACCGTCGCACATATGTAAACCTGCTGAAATACGGCATTTACGCTCTTTTCACCGAAAAACATAATTGCAATGCGACGTTAAGCTCTTTGGAGCGCCTGCGGCCTATAGTCGTGTCCGGTCTGGAGAACGGATGCTTTTATGTGCGGATTGGCGGGATATATCGGCAATGTGGCCGAGCCGGAGCGGCTTTTGGCAGCCATGGGCGATGCCATTGCCCATCGCGGACCCGATGGCCGTGGCCTGAAAGTCGTGGCTCCTGCCGGTTCAGCACCCGGCGCCGGCCTGTCTCATGTTCGTCTTTCGATCGTCGGTCTGGCGGACAGCGCCCAGCCGATGCTGTCCAGTGACGGTCAGCTTGCGATCGCCTTCAATGGTGAAATCTTCAATTACGTGGAGTTGCGCGAGGAGCTGATCGCGCGCGGTCACCGTTTCCGCACCAGCGGTGACACGGAAGTCCTGCTCAAACTCTATGAGATATATGGCGCCGAATGCCTTTCGCGCCTCAACGGCGATTTCGCCTTCGCCATCTGGGATGGCCGCACCAAGCAGATGTTTCTGGCGCGTGACCGGATGGGCGTGCGTCCGCTTTTCTACACCGAGAAGGCGGGAACGCTCTATTTCGCCTCCGAGGTGAAGGCGTTGCTGGCGATCCCGGGCTTCCAAGCTGCGCTCGATCCGTTTGCGCTCGATCAGGTCTTCACGCTCTGGTCGCCGATTGCGCCGCGAACGGCCTTCGAAGGTGTGTTCGAGCTGGAACCCGGCAATTACATGATTGCCGACGCCTCGGGCCGGCGCATCTCCACCTATTGGTCGCTCGACTTCCCGGATGCCGGCGATGTTCGCCTGGACATGAACGAGGACGACAAGGCCGCCCAGCTGCGTCATCTGCTGGAGGACGCGACCCGCATCCGGCTGCGTGCCGATGTGCCGGTTGGCTCCTGCCTCTCGGGCGGTCTCGATTCCTCCATCGTCGCGGCGCTTGCCGCCAACATGGCCCCGCGCGGTCTCGACACATTTGCCATCACGTTTGACAGCGCCGAACATGACGAGAGCGGCTTCCAGACGCTCATGGCCCGCCATCTCGGCGTCAAGCATCACGAGATCAACTGCACCGAGGCCGATATTGCCGCTGCCTTCCCCGATGTCGTGCGGCTGGCCGAAAAGCCGCTGATCCGCACAGCGCCCGCGCCGATGTATCGTCTGTCCTCGCTGATCCGCGAGACGGGCATGAAGGTCGTACTGACGGGCGAGGGGGCCGACGAGGTCTTTGCCGGTTACGACCTCTTCAAGGAAGCGCAGGTGCGCCGCTTCTGCGCGCGCCAGCCGGGTTCCAAGTTCCGCCCGCATCTCTTCCGCAAACTCTATCCCTATCTGCCGGGCCTGCAGAAGCAGTCGGCCGAATATCTCGCCGCCTTCTTCGGTGCCGATGCCGCACCGCTTTCCGATCCGCTCTTCTCGCATCGTCCTCGCCTGCGCAACACGGCGGCGGCGAAGCTGTTCTTCTCCGGCGACCTGAAGAGCAGGCTTGCCGGCTACGATGCGGTCGACGACATGATCGCGCAATTGCCGGAACGCTTCGGCCGCTGGCATCCGCTGCATCAGGCGCAGTATCTCGAAACGCGCTTCCTCATGCCGGGTTATATCCTTTCGAGCCAGGGCGATCGCATGGCGATGGGCAATGGCGTCGAAGGCCGTTTCCCCTTCCTCGATCACCGACTGGTCGAGTTCGCCACAACGCTTTCGCCGTCGATGAAGCTGAAGGGGCTGAAGGAGAAATATCTCCTGCGCCAATCCATGGCCGACAAGCTGCCGGCCGAAATCACGCATCGCGTCAAGCAGCCCTATCGCGCGCCGGACAGCCGCGCCTTTTCAGGCAGCGTCGCGCAGGAACAGGTTCACGCCGTGCTGAACCAGAGCCGCGTGGCCGGTGACGGACTTTTCAATGCCGCAGCGGTCGACAAGCTCGTGCAGAAATGCGCGGGCCAGACGGCTCCGAGCTTCCGCGACGACACAGCCTTCATCGGCGTGCTTTCGACGCAGATGTGGCTCGATATTTTCAAGGGAACGAACAGGCGCGCCAGCGAAGCCGCCTGAATAATAAGGAGAGAAACCATGACTGCCATCAAGGAAACCATTCGGTCCTTCATTGTCGAAAACTTCCTCTTCGGTGACGAAACCGCCCTTCCGGGAGATGCGGAGTCGCTGATCGCAGGCGGGATCATCGATTCCACCGGCGTTCTCGAACTCGTCGCCTTCATCGAGGAGCAGTTCGGCTTCACAGTTGCCGACAACGACATCGTGCCGGCGAACCTCGACACGATCGATGCCATTGCCGCCTATGTTGGCCGCAATGCTTCCACAGCGGCCGCCGCTTGAGGAGATAAGCCCATGCGGGTCGAGCGCTTCCTGACAGACAGTGTCCAGGCGTTTCCGGACAAGACGGCTCTCATCACCGCCGACCGACGGCTGACCTATGCCGAGCTCGACCGGCTGACCGATGCGCTCGCCGCGTCGCTCGCGGCGCAGGGCGTCCAGCGCTCCGATCGCGTACTGGTCTTCATGGACAATTGCTGGGAAGCGGCCGTCTCGATCTTTGCGATCCTGAAGGCAGGTGGCACGTTCAGCCCGATCAATGCCTCGACTAAGGGCAACAAGCTCGCCTATATCATCGGCAATTGCGAACCGGCTGCGATCCTCACGCAGGCGCGGCTGATGCCGGTGGTGCGCGAGGCGCTGGCCGAACATCCGGGCCGCCAGATCGCCGTTCTCTCGACGGAAGGCCGCAACGGCGTTCCGGACGGTGCGGGCTCGTTCATGGCGGCGCTAGACGGCACGAGCACCCCGCCGGCGCACGGCAGCGTCGAGACCGATCTCGCCATGCTCATCTACACGTCCGGCTCGACGGGCCAGCCCAAGGGCGTGATGATGACGCATGACAATATCGAGGCGGCATCGCGCTCGATCATCACCTATCTCGAAGGCCGCAGCGACGACATCGTGCTCAACGTGCTGCCGCTCTCCTTCGACTACGGTCTCTACCAGCTGCTGATGACCTTCCGACTCGGTGCGACGCTGGTTCTGGAAAAGTCCTTCGCCTTCCCGCAGGCCATGTTTGATCTGATGCGCCGCGAGCACGTCACCGGCTTCCCGCTGGTGCCGACCATGGCCGCGATGATCCTGCGGATGAACGAGCTGCAGCCGGGCTTCCTGCCCGATGTGCGCTACCTGACGAACACGGCGGCGGCACTCCCCGCCGAACATATCGCCCAGCTTCGCGGGCTCTTCCCCGGCGCAAAATTGTTCTCGATGTATGGTCTCACCGAGTGCAAGCGCTGCACCTATCTGCCGCCGGAAGAGCTGGATCGCCGTCCGGGTTCCGTCGGGATCGCTATTCCCGGTACGCAGGCCTTTGTCGTTGACGACAATGGCGCACCCGTGCCGGCCGGCGTTGAGGGTGAGCTGGTCATTCGCGGGCCGCATGTCATGCAGGGCTACTGGCGCAACGAGCAGGCGACCAATGCCATGCTGAAGAAGGGGCCCGATGGTCTCATCCAGATGCATACGGGCGATCTTTTCCGCACCGATGCCGAAGGCTTCCTCTATTTCGTCGGGCGTAAGGACGATATCATCAAGACGCGCGGCGAGAAGGTCGCGCCGAAAGAGGTCGAGGCCGTGCTGCATGCGCTGCCGGGCGTGGCGGAAGCCGTCGTCGCCGGCATTCCTGACCCCATCCTTGGGCAGGCGGTGACCGCGATGGTGGTCCTGAGCAATCCGGCGCTGACGGAGCGTGAGGTTCTCGCCCATTGCGCCCGCAATCTCGAAGATTTCATGGTGCCGAAGCGGATCGTCTTCAAGGACGCGCTGCCGCGCACCGATACAGGCAAGGTCAGCCGTCGTCTGGCGGCCGGAGAACTGGAGCAAGCCGCATGAGCAAGTCTGCAACCGCCCTCAAAGAGGCCGCAGCCTTTGGCCCGGAGACGCTGAACATCGATTGCGAAGCCGAGGTCGAGAAGATTGTTGCGGCGCTGCGCAGCCAGCTTCGCGCCATGCGCAAGCGCGGCCTTGTGCTGGGACTCTCCGGCGGCATCGACTCCAGCGTTTCGGCAGCGCTTGCCGTTCGCGCAGTGGGTGCCAAGAACGTCTTCACGCTGTTCATGCCGGAGCATGATTCCGATCCGGAAAGCCTGCGTCTCGGCCGTCTCGTCGCCGAGACCTATGGCATCGAAAGCGTCGTCGAAGATATCGGCCCGACGCTCGCCGCCATGGGGTGCTACAGCCGCCGCGATGAATTCATCCGCACGCTGGTGCCGGAATACGGTCCAGGCTGGGCTTCGAAGGTTGCGATCTCCAATTCGGCGGAAGGCGGCGGTTTCAACATTTCCTATCTCGTCGTGGCCGATCCGGACGGCAAGCAGAGCCGCCACCGGATGCCGCTCAATGCCTATCTCGGCATCGTGGCTGCCACCAACATGAAGCAGCGCACCCGCAAGCAGCTTGAATATTACCATGCCGACCGGTTGAACTTCGCCGTGCTCGGCACCCCGAACCGGCTGGAATACGATCAGGGATTCTTCGTGAAGAATGGCGACGGCGCGGCTGACGTGAAGCCGATCGCGCATCTCTACAAGGGGCAGGTCTATCAGCTTGCCGCCCATCTCGGCGTTCCGGAAGAAATCCGCGTTCGCCCGCCGACCACCGACACCTATTCGCTCGCCCAGACGCAGGAGGAATTCTACTTCTCGCTGCCGTGGGACAAGATGGACCTCTGCCTTTATGGGCTGAACCATGGTCTTGACGCGGGCGAGGTGGCTGCTGCTGCCGGTCTCAAGCGCGAAGCGGTCGAGTATGTCTATTCCGACATCGCCGCCAAGCGTTCGGCGACACGCTATCTGCATGCCGGCCCGTTGCTGGTTGAGAAGGTCGAGGAACTGGATCGGCTGGACTGATCGTTCAGCCGAAATCTCCGCCGAAGAAGCGGTTCCAGCGCTCACCGGCCAGGCCGGTGAGCATGCAGTCGCCCGAGAGAAGCGCGTCGGTGATCGCGGGATCTTTCGCGTGGATTACGGTCGAGGAAATTGTCGCCATGATCATCGAGCGGCCCGTGGCCGCCTCAATGATCTCGGGACTCGATCGTCCCCGCAGGCCCACAGCTCCCTTTTCGAGCGCGTGAGCAAACATCAGGTCGAGAACCGGCCCCAGCCGCCCCGGCATTGCCATCACCTGCAAGACGCGTCCGATGCCGCCTGGCTTCAGGTGATAGAGAAAAGCGCCAATTGCCTCACCGCCCTTCGTCTTCACCAGCCCCATGTGCGCCTGCCCATAGGCGGGCTTGATGACGGCGTTGGCGAGAACGTGCTCCAGATAGCCCTGGTCCCAGTCCGGCCGCATCTGTTTGGTGGCGCTGAGCTTGCGAACCGCATCCGCAAAGCTCTCGAAATCGGCATCATCCATGACAAGCCCCGCAGGTGCTGGGGCGGGGATGAAGCGACCGAGGCTAGACTTCCGGGACAGATTGTTGTCGATAAGCTTCGCCACGGGGCCTAGATGCCTGAGCACGGCTGACTTTTCGCCGCCCAATGCCGAGGCAAATCCGACAGGCCTGAAAACGCGGAACCATTCGAAGCTGTAGCCGGGAATGGTCTTGCCGCGCAGCTTGCTCCACATCGTCTCGGAAATGACGTTCGCGGTCTCGCTCAGCGAGACATCCTGTGGGCCGGCGATGAATGCCTTGAGCAGACGCGCACCGGCCAAGGGATCGCTTTCGTGATCCTCGGACATCAGGGCACCGCAAAACGCGGCCCGCAGTCGACGATCGCCGAGGAGATAAGGCACCGTATGGACGCCGACAAAGCCGTTGACACGTCCGCTGTCGTTTACATGAACGAGCGCCGGGGTTTCGGGGTCATGATAGGGGCCATCCAGATAGAAGGCGCGGAAATAGGCGGCGAGCGCTGCAGGCGGAGCAGCCTTGCCGTGGCGCAGAATCCGGTAATAAAGCGCAGTGACCGCGCCGATATCGTCGGCGGCGAGCGGACGCACTTCGCTCATGGGGCGAGGTCCTTCAGCCGGGCGACAGCCACCCGCGGCCGGCCCTCCTCGTCGGTCGGGAAGTCGAGGCATTCGAAGACCCGCGAGCGTGTCAGGAGCGATTGCGCCTGCCGTTCCTGGCCCACGCCGAACTCGAACAACAGGAGGCCGCCGGGCTTCAGGAAGGCCGGGGCTTCGCGCACCAGCCGTTGCTGGATGGAAATGCCGTAAGGACCGCCGTCGAATGCTTCGCGGGGTTCGTTCTCGAGAAGATGGGCGCTCTCGCCTTCCAGCCGGCCTGTCGAAATGTAGGGCGGATTGCTGACGATCATCGCCGCCTTGCCTTCAGCCCCTTGCCCCTCCAGTGCAGCGAAGAGGTCGCCGCGGCAGATTGTTGCACGTTCCGAAAGTCCGAGAAGGTTTGCATTGGCCTTCGCGGTTTCCACCGTGTCCTCGGTCAGATCGGCGGAGAGGAGCGTCACAGTCTTCACCGCATCGGCGATCGCCAACCCGACATTTCCGGAGCCGCAGCACATGTCGATGACCAGTGGCGCGGTTTCACCTGTCTCGCGAAGCAAGGCGATGGCATGGCTTGCCAGAAGCTCGGTCTCGGCACGGGGTACGAGCACCGAACCCTGCACTATGAGGTCCAATCCCAGAAACCGATAATGGCGCTGTTGCGAAATTTCCGCGTCAGCCGCCGTCTTGTCCGCCTGCATATGTCGTCCCGCTCGCCGGAAGAATTGTGGAATTACCAGCAGTTTATACGGGTTAAAGCTTAAGTCTTCATAACCCGGTCGAGCGACGCCTTGGCCGCCCAAAAAACCGATCGTTCGTGACGCTTGATCAGACAGCTCGTTCGAGCAGGCCAGAGATCAGGCCCGCCTCTCATGTATGCATCTGCATGCAGTGCAGCACGTGCATAGCTGCATTGCACAATAATTGGATTGCGCTTGTCCAAATTCCAGGCATAATGCCTGCAGTTGATGCGTTTGGCGGCCTCCTCCCAGTGCCGCTGCATCAGCTGTTCCCCTCTGGAGGTTTAATTTACCTTCACACCTAATGGGCCGCGGTTTCCGCTGGCCCACTTTTTTTGCCCATTTTCCGGTTAAGCCTCATCCAGCCCGATATCCAGGCAGGGCGCGCTATGCGTGATCCAGCCGATGGAGAGCAGATCGACGCCGCTGGCTGCGATGGCGGCAGCAGTCTCCGGCGTGATCCCGCCGGACGCTTCGGTGATGGCGCGGCCGGCCACGAAGTCGACCGCCTGTTTGAGCAGTTCCGGCGACATGTTGTCGAGCAGGACGGCATCCGGGCCGATCTCCATGGCTTCGGCAAGCTGGTCGAGCGTATCGACCTCCACCTCGATCTTCACCATATGGCCGACATGCGCCTTGGCGCGCCGGATCGCTTCCGTGACGCTTCCGGCGATCGCGATGTGATTGTCCTTGATCAGCACGGCGTCGTAGAGCGCGAAACGGTGGTTCATGCCGCCCCCGGCGCGAACTGCGTATTTCTCGAAGGCGCGAAGTCCGGGCGTCGTCTTGCGCGTGCAGACCACGGCGGCCTTGGTGCCGGCAACCGCCTCAACGATTCCGGCCGTGACAGTGGCAATGCCGGAGAGATGGCCGAGGAAGTTCAATGCCGTGCGTTCGCCCGTCAAAAGTCCGCGCGAAGGGCCCTCGATCGTGGCGATGATCTCGCCGGGCGCAACGCGCGCGCCGTCGGCGATATGCGTCGTCATGGTGATGGCTGGATCGACCAGCTCGAACGCCAGCTTGGCGATGTCGAGCCCGGCAATCACGCCCGCCTTGCGGGCGGCCATCACGAAGCGCGAGCGGTGGTCGGCGGGGATAACGGCCGCCGAGGTGACGTCGCCGGCAAGGCCGAGGTCTTCCAGAAGCGTGGCGCGAACGGCTGGCTCGACGATCACGCGGGGCAGGGGCGGAAGGTGCATGGATGAGATTCCTTATGCGCTTTGGGCAAGCGGATGCGTATTCAGGGCCCGCGCCGCGTCTAGGACGGCTGTGAGTGTCATCGTTCGGCGCTCCGCCTTTTCATGTCTTGTCGGGAAATCGCTGCGCGCATGCGCGCCGCGCGACTCCTCACGCAGGCGCGCGAAGACGGCAATCGACAGGGCGACGAGCGCCGGATCGGCCGAGGGGCCGGCGCCGGTTGCCAGCGGCAGAAGGCTCACTATTGCCCGGTCGAGGCCGGTCTGGTCGCGGACCACGGAAAGATCGCGCGAAGCGATCTCGCGGACCTTGCGGAGATCCGGCGCGGGTCCGGGAGCGACCTCTGGCACCGCTCTCGCCTTTGGTGCAGCACTGCCGCCGATCTCCTGCGCGGCGCGAAGCCCCATCACGGTTCCTTCCAGCAGCGAATTGCTGGCGAGGCGATTGGCGCCATGGAGCCCGGTGCAGGCGGCCTCGCCGACGACCCAGAGGCCTTCGATGGAGCTGCGCCCGGCAACGTCTGTCGCCACGCCGCCCATATGATAGTGCGCGGCCGGGCGGACAGGGATGAGGTCGCGGGCCGGGTCGATGCCCGCCTCGGCGCAAAGGGCGTGAATGAGCGGAAACCGGCTTTCGAAACGGTCTCCCAGGGCCTGCCGCGCATCCAGATAGACTTTACCGCCACGGGCAATCTGGCCGCCGATGGCGCGGGCGACGACATCGCGCGGTGCCAGTTCCGCGCCCTGCGTGCCGCTCATGAAGCGCTCGCCCTTCTCGTTCACGAGGATCGCGCCTTCGCCGCGCACGGCTTCGCTGATCAGCCCCAGCGGACGCCGTGGCGTCGCCAGCGCAGTCGGGTGGAACTGGACGAATTCCATGTCGCGCAGTTCGGCGCCGGCGCGCGCGGCCAGCATGACACCCTGTCCGAAATTGCCGGCCGGGTTGGTGCTGGCACCGTAAAGCCCGCCCAGACCGCCAGTCGCCAGAACCACGCGCGCTGTCGGCAGCGTGAATGCACCGTCCGGTCCGGCACAAAGCAGGCCGGATATTGCGCCATCGGTTGTGAGCAGACGGCGCACCTCGACGCCCTCCAGGGCCGTGATCGAAGGGCAGATCCGCACGGCGGCGACGAGTGCGCGCACGATCGCGGCGCCCGTGCCGTCGCCATTGGCGTGGATGATGCGCTTGCGCGAATGGGCCGCTTCAAGGCCGAATTGCAGCGCGCCATTAGCCGTCCGGTCGAAACGGGCGCCGAAACGTTCCAGCATGGCCACGGCCGAGTGCGTTTCGGACAGGATGGCGCGGGTGGCCGCCTCGTCGCAAAGACCGTCGCCGGCGGCGAGCGTGTCGGCGAGATGCAGGTCGGTGCTGTCATCGGGCCCCAGCGCTGCGGCAATGCCACCCTGCGCCCAGCCGCTTGAGCTTTCGGCCCCGAGGTCGGCGCGCGTTACAAGCACGACCGGCTGCGGGGCGAGTGTCAGGGCCGTCACCAGGCCGGCAATGCCGCTGCCGACGACAGCGACGCGACCGGCAAACCTGTCGGAGAGCGCTGTCATATGGCCAGCATCCGCTCGACGGCGAGGCGGGCGGGGGCGACGAGGCTTTCATCCACCGTCACCTCATGGCGATTTTCCTCCAGCGCCTGCCGGATATTGGAAAGCGTGATGCGCTTCATGTGTGGGCAGAGATTGCAGGGGCGGACGAAATCCACGTCCGGGTGATCGACAGCGACATTGTCGCTCATCGAACATTCCGTCAGAAGAACGACGCGGGCCGGCTTGTTGATGCCGACATAGTCGGACATGACAGCCGTCGAGCCGGCGAAATCCGCCTCCTCAACGACGTCCGGCGGGCATTCCGGATGGGCAAGCACGACAACCCCCGGATGAGCCTCGCGCAGGTCGCGGATATCCTGCGCCGTGAAGAGTTCATGCACCTCGCAATGTCCGTGCCAGGCGATGATCTCCACATCAGTCTCGCGGGCGACGTTGCGCGCCAGATATTCGTCCGGGATCATAATGACGCGCGGAACACCGAGCGATTCCACCACCTTCTTGGCATTGCCCGAGGTGCAGCAGATGTCGGACGCGGCTTTGACGGCGGCAGAGGTGTTGACATAGGTGATGATCGGCACGCCCGGATGGGCCTGACGCAGCAGGGCGACGTCTTCCGGCGTGATCGAGTCCGCCAGTGAGCAGCCGGCACCCATGTCGGGGATCAGCACCGTCTTGGTCGGGTTGAGCAGCTTTGCGGTCTCGGCCATGAAGTGAACGCCGGCCAGAACGATGACATCCGCATCGACTTCCACTGCCTTGCGGGCAAGCGCCAGACTGTCGCCGACGATATCGGCCACGCCATGGAAAATCTCTGGCGTCTGATAATTATGCGCCAGAATGACCGCGTTGCGCTTCTTCTTGAGTTCGAGGATCGCAGCGACATCCTCCTCATGCGAAAGCCATTCAGCCTTCGGCATCACGCGGGCAACGCGCTCGTAAAGCGCGGAAACGGAGGGCATTGTGTTCATGGCGCGTCCCTTTTACTCAGTTTGAGTATATGTCGGGCGCATAGTTATACTCGTTTGGAGTATATGTCAATTGCGCGACAGAGGCAGTCTTGCGCTTGAAAGGGCGTGCTCTTCGAGGATGGCGCGGCGGTAGCGATAGAGCTTGGCGGGGCGACCGCCGGTCTCGCTCGACATCTCGCCGGTTTCCTCGATCAGTTCCTGCTGGTCGATGAGGCGGCGGAAATTCGGCTTGTGCAGACCCAACCCCGCGAGTGCCTCCACGGTATGTTGCAGGTGGGACAGCGTGAAGCTGGCGGGCATGAGTTCGAAGACGACGGGGCGATACTTGATCTTGGCGCGCAGCCGCGTGATTGCGGTCGCCAGCATGCGGCGGTGGTCTGCAAACATCGGCCTGCCGGTCACCCGGTCGGACACGCCGCCCGCCTCGGCGACCAGGCCGGCCTCATACATCAGCTCAAAGCGCTGCAGCGCCAGTTCCTCGTTCCAGGCCGCCCCATTCAGGCCCAGCGAGAGATCGACACGTTTCTGCCGGTGCTCTCGCCGCGAAACGTCGGAGGCTGCCCAAGCATTCAACGCCTCCGCGATGCTTGCGAGCGCCGGGGGACGGCCCTCGCGATGATCCTCCCAGGGGAAATACTCATACCAGCCGTGCCAGCCGGGGGCGCCGGCACCGGGCGCGGCCTGTTCGCGCACGAGGCCGAGATAGCTGATCGAAATGGTCCGCCGCGCCCGGTCGTGCGGAGAGCGGTCGCGATCGGCGAAGGTGTAGAGTTGTTCGAGATAGCCCAGCGGATGGCCGGTCTGCTCGTTCACCCATTCGCGAAGGCCTGCCTGCAGGCTGCGATGCTCAAGCTCGAAGGGGCCGGAAGGCAGAGCTTCCCCCTTGCTCACCGTCATGACGCGCGGCTCGTCGTTGGTGACCGCGGTCAGCACGGCAATCAGTTCGGCATGGGCAAGCGCATCGTTCAAGGGCAACCGGTCCTTCGGCAAAATCCTGTGTTCTGCAATGGCTGAACGAGTAGCAGAGATTGAGGACGGAGAAACGGGAATTTTATGCGGCTCCGATCAGAAGACGCGAACGCGCGCCGCGAGGGGGTTCGCGGCGCGCGTTTTACGTTCAGGATGGACCGTGGAAACCTCAGGCGCTCTTGCGCATCTTGGGCGTTTCCGCGACCGGCTCTGCCTGTCGCGGCGACTCGTCGCTCGGCGGCGCGCCATCAAGATCCTTCACCTTGGCGGCCAGTTCTTCCGAGCCGTTGCTGGCGCCCTGGTCGGAAGATGCAACGCCTCCCTGATGATAGGCGGCCTCCGCCGTGCCCCACTCTTCGGCAGCCTGCTGCCAGTGGCGATCATGATGACCGTCGGGACGGCCTTCCTTTTCCCAGATCTGGTAAGCGCGCTCGCGGATATACTCTTCCCTGCTTCTCTGCATTGTATTCTCCCGGTGTCACGAAAAGCGCATCTGGCGCTATCAGCTAAACGAACGGTCGCGTGGAATGTTCACGCGGCTATTCAGAAATTTATCGGAGCAGGCTCTGCGCGCCGTCGACATAGATCAGCGAGCCGGTGACATGCCGTGCGGCATCCGAGGCGAGGAAGGTAATGACGCTGGCGACCTCGGATGCCTTGCCCGATTTGCCACCGGTGAGGGGAATGTCGCCTTCGGGAAATTCGACGGGCACTTCTGCCGCTTCCGTGTTGCGGCGCACGGTGTTGTTCTCGATCGCCGTCTCGATCGCGCCCGGGCAGACGGCGTTGATGCGGATATGGTCGCTGCCGAGTTCCACCGCCAGCTGCTTGACCATCGCAACCTGGGCGGCCTTCGTGGCGGCATAGGCGCTGGCCCCGGCGGAGGTGAAGGTCCGCGTTCCGTTGATCGAGGAGACCACGACAATCGCGCTCTTGACCGACTTCTTGAGATAGGGAACGGCAAAGTGGATGGTGAGATAGCTGCCGCGAAGATTGACGGCCATCGTCTTGTCCCACTCCTCGGGCTGCAGGTCTGCAATCGGTGCCCAGACGCCATTGATCCCGGCATTCACGACGACGACATGCAGGCCGTCGCGCTCGGAGAACTTGCTGATTGCGGCAGACATGGCCTCCGCGTCGGACACATCGGCGACGAGAATTTCTGCGGTGCCGCCCAGTTGTTCGACCTCGTCGGCGACCTTGCGCAGTTCGCTCTCGGTATGGCTCAGAAGGCCGATCGTGTCGCCCTGCCGGGCGAAGACCATCGCGGTGGCCCGGCCAATGCCGGAACCTGCGCCGGTCACAAGGATGCGTCTGGAGGGACGGTAATCGGTCATGCGGCTGCCTTCCTTTCGGGTCTGTGTCGCGCCTTTCCGACGCGGCACCCGAACACGAGGCGGCTGCCCTTGTTCCCGCTCCGCGCTAGTGCCTGCGCGAAAAGACGAGGACGCTCTGGCCGGGGCTCTCCGTTTCGCCGGCGTCGCTGATTTCCATCTCCTCGGCCGATGAGAACGCGAATTGCCAGGCGGCGCCCTCCGGCAGGCGAATGGGGGTCGCATCGCCTGCGTTCAGCACGAGCAGAAGCTCATCCGCCGCGCCGTCTTCGGCAGGGGCATCTTTCAGATGCATCATGACGATCCGGAGTTCGCCATCACCCCATGCCCCGTCATCCATGCCGGCGCCGTCCGGCTTCAGCCAGTTGACATAGGGAGCCGGCGGGTCGCCGGGCTCGCCCTTGAGGAAACGCTCCTGTCGGAGCAGCGGCTGCGTTTTGCGGAATGCGATGGCTGCGCGGCAAAAGTCGAGGAACGGATCCTCGCGACCCTCCCAGGAGATCCAGCCGATCTCGTTATCCTGGCAATAGGAATTGTTATTTCCGCCCTGGCTGTTGCCAAGCTCGTCACCGCCCAGGAGCATTGGCACGCCCTGACTGAAGAACAGCGTGGCGATCATCGCCCGCCGTCGGCGTGCGCGAGCAGTCAACACGTTTTCGTCGTCCGTCTCGCCTTCGATGCCCATATTGTCCGACTGGTTTCCGTCGTGACCGTCGCGGTTTTCCTCGCCATTGGCCTCGTTGTGCTTGTCGTTGAAGGAGGTCACATCGGCGAGCACGAAGCCGTCATGTGCGCTGAGCAGATTGACCGAGGTCGTGGCGCTGCGGCCCGAATGATCGAACTGCACCGGCGAGCCGGTCAGGCGTTCGGCCAGCGGCGCCACGAGGCCAGAGTCCTTGCGCCAGAAGCGCCGAACATCGTCACGGAATTTGTCGTTCCATTCGCGGAAGGGGAAGGGGAAGCCTCCGACCTGATAGCCGTCCATGCCGACATCCCAGGGCTCGGCGATCAGTTTCACGCCGGCAAGGATCGGGTCCTGCCGGATGGCATCGAAGAAGCCGCCCTCGCGGTCGAAGCGCAGGTCTTCGCGACCCAGCGTCGATGCAAGGTCAAAGCGAAAGCCATCGACATGCATCACGCCGACCCAGTAGCGCAGGCTGTCGAGCACCATGCGCATGACCATCGGATGCGCGACATTGAGCGTGTTGCCGGTGCCGGTCGTGTCGAAGGTATGGCGCAGCTCGTCCGGCGACTGGATGTAATAGCTGAGATTGTCGATGCCGCGGAAACTCAAGGTCGGCCCGCGTTCCGAACCTTCCGCCGTGTGGTTATAGACCACGTCCATGATGACTTCGATGCCGACGCTGTGGAAGGCCTTAACCATGGTCTTGAACTCGGCGATCTGATCGGCGGAGAGGTAGCGCGACTGCGGCGCGAAGAAACCGAGTGACTGATAGCCCCAGAAATTGCGCAGGTTCTTCTCGATGAGATAGCGATCGTCGAGGAAGTATTGCACGGGCAGAAGCTCTATTGCCGAGACACCGAGCTTCGTCAGGTGGTGCAGAATCGGTTCGCTGCACATGCCGAGAAAGGTGCCGCGCAGCTCGTCCGGCACATCCGGGTGCTGCATGGTCAGGCCGCGGACGTGAGCTTCGTAAACAATCGTGTCTGTCCAGGGGCGGCGGATCGCCTCGTCGCCGTTCCAGTCGAAATCCGGGTTCTGCACCACACCCTTCGGCATGAAGGCGGCGCTGTCGCGCTCGTCGAAGGAAAGGTCGCCATCCTTGGCCCCGATCGTGTAGCCGTAAAGACTGTCGTCCCATTTGAGATCGCCGACGATCTGCTTGGCATAGGGGTCGAGCAGGAGCTTGTTGGGATTGAAACGGTGTCCGTTCTTCGGGTCGTAGGGCCCGTGAACGCGGTATCCGTACACAGTTCCCGGCTGAAGGCCGGCAACAAAGCCCGACCAGATGTCGCCTTCGCGCTTGGGCAGCGCCAGGCGCTGGGTCTCCTCCTTGCCGTCGGGTGAAAACAGACAGAGTTCAACGGCTTCGGCATGGGCAGAAAACAGCGCGAAATGTGTGCCCTCTCCAATGAATTCCGCGCCAAGCTCGGGCTTCAGGAAATCGAGTTCGGAAAATGAATAGCTCATGAAAATGCCTCGGGAGGAAAGGGAAGGGCCGCGGTTGCAACGCCGCAGCCCGCAAATGGTTCCTGTCATCATGAAGAGGAACCGTCGTCCGGCTCATGTGTTCGACCCCCGGCGCAATCGCGAAACAGGACGAGGAGAGATGCATGGCCAGCAAGGCGGGCACATATTCAGGCTGGGGGCCGCAATGGCTGGATGATAGTCGGGTCCGCTTTCGGCTCTGGGCGCCCAGAGCGCAATCTCTGGAGGTCGTGACCGACGACGCGGCGCATCCGATGAATGCGGTCGGCGAGGGGTGGTTCGAGGCCGATGTTTCGGACCTGCGGGAGGGCGCCGGATATCGCTTTCGGCTCGCAGATGGTTTGGAGATCATCGATCCGGCCGCGCATTTCCAGCCGGAAGGACTGAAGGCCCCCTCCATGCTGGTCGATCACGGGCGCTACAGCTGGCAGACGCAAGACTGGACCTGCTTCCCATGGGAAGAGGCAGTAGTCAGCGAAATCCATATCGGCACATTCACAAAGGAAGGCACCTTCGCCGCGGCCATCGAACGCCTGCCGCATCTAGCGGAGACCGGCATCAATGCGCTGGAGGTTCTCCCAGTCGCCCATTTCCCCGGCGCGCGTGGCTGGGGCTATGACGGCGTGCTCCATTACGCGCCGCATAGCAGCTACGGTTCGCCTGATGATGTGAAGGCCTTTGTGGATGCGGCGCATGCCCACGGCATCGCTGTCTATCTCGATGTGGTCTATAACCACTTCGGGCCGGAGGAGAATTATCTACCGCACTATGCGCCAGACTTCTTTCACACCGAGCGGGCGACGCCGTGGGGTGTGGCGCTCGATTTCACCCGAGCGCCGGTGCGGCGCTATTTCGTCGACAATGCGTTGCACTGGCTGGAGCACTACCGGTTCGACGGGCTCCGGCTCGATGCCACGCATGAGATCTACGATGCCTCGCAGGAGCATGTGCTGGTGGAAATCGTGCGGGAAGTGCGGGCGCGGTTCCCCGGTCGCCGCATCCATCTGATTGCCGAAGGCCAGCGTCACCGCTGGGGCATGGTGGGCTATCGTACCGGGCGGCCGCTGCTTTACGATGCGGGCTGGAACGACCACTTCCATCAGGCACTGAGTGTTCTCGTGACCGGCGAGACCGGCGGCTACTATGCCGATTTTGCAAAAGATCCCGAAAAGGGTCTGGCGCGCGCGATGGAGGGGCGCCGGCCGGAAACCCGCAGCCCGCGCGAAATGGTGCCGGAGGCAGACTATGCCGAAGCACACTGGCCGCCGCAGGCCTTCATGAACTTCCTGCAGAACCATGACCAGGTCGGGAACCGCGCCTTCGGCGATCGGCTCTGGACGCGGATCGATCCGCCGCTGGCGCGAATTCTCACGGCGCTTCTTCTGCTATCGCCGCAGATCCCGATGCTCTTCATGGGCGACGAGTATGGCGAGACCAACCCCTTCATGTTCTTTGCCGATTACGCGGGCGAGATCGGTGAGGCAGTGCGCAAGGGGCGGCGGGACGAGGCGATCAATTTCGGCTCGATTGCCGCGGATGACGAGACGACCGCATTGCCCGATCCTTTGTCGGTCTCGACCTTTGAACAGAGCAAGCTCGACTGGGATCACGCGCGTTCTGCCGGAGCCCAGGAGCGGCTGGCGCTCCACCGGCAGCTGATCGCCCTGCGGCGCAAGCACATCATTCCGCTTCTGGCTGCCACCGAGCCCGTCGCGGCAAATGTTGTCGAGGCCGCCAACGGTTGTCTGGCGATCGACTGGCAGTTTCATCGCAGCAAGCTGCAGATCCGCGCCAAACTGGTAGCCGGCCCGGAAAGCCTGCCCCCTGTCACAGGCAGCATCCTGTGGTTCGAACGCTCGCAATTGTCCGACGACGGGCCGGAGATTGTGGTCGCCCTTGTTTGAGGCGGTTGCCGCGAGAGCGCGGACGGTCAGACCTGCGCGTCCAACCAGCGGCGGCGGGATGCCTCGAGGTGCCGACACATCGCTGCCTGCGCCTGCAACGGGTCGCGCTGGCTCAGCGCCTCGAGAATGGCCTGATGCTCCTCCAGCGCCTGTGACCATGTGCCAGAGGTCGCGGAACGAACCTGCAGCCGCGCGGCGAGTGGACCGTGCCGCTCCTCGAACAGATCGGCGACGATCTTGGCGATGACCGAGTTGCCGGTCTGGTGCGCGATCAGCAGGTGGAAAGCCTTGTCTTCGGCGAGCGGATCGCGGCCTGCGTCCACCGCGCGGGCCATGGCGTCGAGGGACTCCTTCAGCGCCGCGAGCGCTGCATCGGTCATGCGGCCGGCGGCAAGGATGATTGCGCTTCCCTCGACCATCGATCGCGCCTGCATGAGTTCGGAGGGACTTTCCCCAAGCGCATGCGCGACCTCTGCGTGGCGTGGAACTTCCGCCGCCAGATAGATGCCGGAGCCACCCCGGATTTCGACGGTCCCTTCTATTTCGAGTGCGATCAGCGCCTCGCGCAGGGATGGCCGTGACACGCCGAGTTCCTGTGCGAGATCGCGCTCGCTGGGCAGCCGTGCGCCCTTGCTGAGGCCTTTGGACTGAACCGAGCCCCTGATCTGATCAGCCACCTGCTGGTAAAGCCGCCTCGGTTCGTCACTTTTGCTCATGGATCCCGTCTTGATGATTGCTGCGAAATTGGTCGGGCCAATTTGCGCCCCTGGAGTTGTTTCTCGCGCCAATGCGTCGCCCCTTGACCCCATATTGCAGCAATCTGTCCCGATATCAACTGGTTTTGAGGCCTATGGCTTCTGAAAATGATGAATTGGCTTGACCAATTTTACCTTGATGCCTATCTGTTTTCCCGGTGCTAGAGGAGTCTGCGCCGTCGGGCATGGGAGTGAGGGAATGAGACGGGTCATGAGCGGCGGGGCAAATCGCCGGCCATTGCGAGCCGAGGTGTGACGATGCGCGTCGATTCGCATCAGCACTTCTGGCTCATGGAACGCCGCGAGGGGCAATGGCCCCCGCCGGAGCTTGCCGCCATCCGTCACGATTTCCTGCCCGGCGACATCAAGGCACATCTCAGGGGCGCCGGAATCGGCGGAACGGTTGTCGTGCAGTCCCTTCCGGAACTCGACGATACGCTTTTTCTGCTCGATCTGGCGGGGCGCAACGAGTTCATTCTCGGCGTTGTCGGCTGGGTCGACATGAAGGATGTGCGCGCGACGGACGTGATCGCAACGCTTGCTGCCCATCCCAAGCTCAAGGGCATCAGGCCGATGCTGCAGGGCATCGAGGATGTCGACTGGATCGATGATCCGGCCCTTGCGCCTGCCGTTGCCGCGCTCATCGAGCACGACCTCGCCTTCGATGGTCTCATCCTGCCGCGCCACATGGCGCCGCTCACGCGTTTTGCCGCGCGCTATCCGGACTTGCGCATCGTGGTCGATCACGGCGCGAAGCCGTTGATTGCCGAGGGAAAATTTGTCGAATGGAGGCAGCGGCTTGCGGCGCTGGCCGCCCTTCCGAATGTCTCTTGCAAGCTTTCGGGATTGCTCGTCGAGGCAGGTAAGCAGCTGCCGCAGTCCGTGCGGCCCTATGCCGAAACGATCCTCGAGCTTTTTGGCGAGCGGCGTGTGATGTGGGGCAGCGACTGGCCGGTGGTCAATCTGGCGAGCGACTACCAGACATGGCTCGACCAATGTCTCGATATCGTGCCTGCCGAACACCACGGCGCCGTTTTCGGCGCCAATGCCATCGAATTCTACCGCCTCAAGCCCAGCCGCTGAACTTGCCGGAACACGACACGGAACCAGAACTCATGCAGTCCCAAACTCAAGACGCCGGCGAAAACCCGATCCTGCAATTCGGCACGAGCCGGTTCTTGCTGGCGCATGCCGATCTTTTCATTTCGCAGGCGCTTGCAGAGGGGAATGCGCTGGGAAAGATCACGCTGGTTCAGACGACGGGCAGCGCGGAGAGCACCCGGCGCGTCGCCGCTCTGGCTTCAGGGGCGTCTTATCCTGTCTGCGTGCGGGGGCTTGCCGATGGCAAGGTGGTGGATGAAGAATTGCAGGGGCAGGCCATCGGCAAGGCGCTGTTTGCCGGAAGTGACTGGCCCGCTGTCCGCCGGGCAGCACTTTCGGCCCGCGTGATTATCTCCAACACCGGCGATCGCGGTTTTGCGCTCGACCCGGAAGACTCGCGAGAGAGCATCGGGGATAGAAGTGTTGCGCCGCGGAGTTTTCCCGCCAAGATCGCCGTGCTGCTGCTGGAGCGCTCGGAGCAGAACCCGCAGCAGCCGATTTCGCTGTTTCCTTGTGAGTTGATCGAACGGAACGGCGAGCGCCTGCGCGAAATCGTGATCGGTCTTGCCCGCGAATGGGGCTTCCCGGCGAGTTTCTTCGACTATCTCGACGCGCATTGCCGCTTTGCCAACAGCCTTGTCGACCGGATCGTCTCGGAACCGATCGAGCCGGTCGGCGCCGTTGCAGAGCCTTATGCCCTTTGGGCAATCGGCGAGCAGGAGGGGCTTGTTCTGCCCTGCCGCCACCCCGCCATTGTCGTAACGCCCGACCTGCAGCGCTATGAAACGCTGAAGCTTCACATCCTCAATCTTGGCCATACATTCCTGGCGGACCGGTGGCGGAGCGAAGGGAGGCCGGCGACGGAGACGGTTCGCGAGATCCTGGGCGACGCCTCGGTCCGTGCCGAGCTCGAAGCCGTCTGGGGCGACGAAGTTCAGCCGGTGATGGCTGCGCGGGGTCTTGGCGATGAGGCGGTGGCTTATACCGCGGAGGTGCTGGATCGTTTCCTCAATCCATTCCTCGTGCATCGGCTTTCGGACATCGCCAACAATCATGTCGAGAAGATCAATCGCCGTATCCGGCCCATCGTCGAGGCGGGTCAAACGCTCGGTCTCAACCAGCCGCGTCTTGCGGCCATGCTGGACAGCGCAGCCTGAAGGAACTGACAATGAGAAAAGCGCTTGCCATCGAGGCAGAGAATACGGCCCGCTTTCGCATGGTCGAGGCCCAGCCGCTTGGCGCCGGCGAGGTGCGTGTCGGCGTTCGCCATGTCGGGCTATGCGGCAGCGATCTCAATACCTATCGCGGGCTGAATCCGCTGGTCGCCCTGCCGCGCATTCCTGGCCACGAGATCGGCGGTGAAATCCTGGAGGTCGGAGAAGGTGTCAGCCCGGCGCTAGCAGTTGGCGCACGCGTCATCGTCATGCCTTACACCAATTGCGGAACCTGCAGTTCGTGCCGCAAGGGCAGGCTCAACGCCTGCCGCTATAACCGCACGCTCGGAGTCCAGCAGGATGGGGGACTGGCGGACGACATCGTTCTGCCGGCGGAAAAGCTGATCCTCAACGACACGCTCGCGCCGCACCGGCTTGCACTGGTCGAACCGTTGTCGGTCGGTTTTCACGCGGTGGAGCGCGGCCGCATCGAAAAGGGCGACAAGGTCGCCGTCATCGGCTGCGGCATGATCGGAATGGGCGCGCTGATCGGCGCCGTGGCCAAGGGCGCGGATGTGCTCGCCATCGACATGAGCGAGAAGAAGCTTAAAATCGCCCGCCGCTTCGGCGCCAGCGTGACCATAAACGGCCGCAGCGATGATGTCGCGGCGCGCGTGGCGGAATGGACGAATGGCGATGGCGTCGACGTTGCCGTCGAGGCTGTCGGCCTGCCGGAAACCTTCGTCCAGGCGATCGATCTTGCCTGCTTTGCCGGGCGCGTGGTTTATATCGGCTATTCCAAGGCGCCGGTGACCTATGACACCAAGTTCTTCAACCTGAAGGAACTCGACATCATGGGCTCGCGAAACGCCACGATGGATGATTTCAGGACGGTGATCGAACATTTGGAGAGGATCGGGGACACGGCCGATCTGCTCATCTCGAAAGTCTTCCCCTTTGATGAGGCGGAAGCCGCATTTCCCTACTGGCGCGAAAGCCCTGACGCGCTGAAGATCGTCATCGAGCGTAGATAAGACCAGATCCTTCCGGTCCCCTTCATTCACGCGCAAATACGTGGCCGTTGTGCCGGCCGCTTCTCCATGCGGTCGCATATTTGCCGGGTTCTCCCAAGACAAGGTTGCCGTTGCGACGGTCGCGTGATTGACGCAAGTCAAGGCCGGCAGAGGGGCCGGTTCCTAAGTTCGCGATCGATCCATGCTCCTGGAGGGGAAGATATGACGATACTTGCCGTGGCGCTCAATCCGTCTGTGGATGTGTCCAGCGATGCCGCGCGCGTTCAGCCGACCCGCAAGGTTCGCACGCATAACCAGCGCCGGCATGCCGGCGGTGGCGGCGTCAATGTCGCGCGCGTCGTCGCCATGCTGGGCGGTCGGCCGCAGCTTCTGATGATGGTCGGCGGCGAGACCGGCGCATTGATGATGGACGCGCTTGCGGGCGTGCCGATTGATGTGACGACCGTCAAGACGGAGGAACCGACGCGGCTTGCCTTCATGGTCTACGAGGAAGATACCGGGCTCGAGTACCGTTTCGTGCCAGATGGTCCTGCCGTGACCTCCGAGGAGATCGAAGCGGCCATGGACGTGGTGCGCGCGTTCAAGGGCGACTATCTGGTTCTCAGCGGCTCGCTTCCGCGCAATGCGCCTGACTATACTTACGCCCGGATGGCAACGGTTGCGGCTGGCAATGGCGTCAAGGTTGTGCTGGACACATCGGGCAATGCGTTGCTGACGACGCTGAAGCAATCGAAGCTGTTCCTGGTCAAGCCAAGCCTGAGCGAACTGGAAACGATAGCCGGCAAGAAGCTCGATGAGCGCGGCATTGCCGAAACGGCGCGGCGGATCGTCGAGGAAGGCTGGGCGGAGTATGTGACGGTGACGCTCGGCCGTTCCGGCGCTCTGCTGGTGGGCCGAGACATCAACCTGCGCCTGCCGGCGATCCATGTGCCGGTGCGTTCTGCCGTGGGGGCGGGTGACAGTTTCCTGGCAGGTCTCATCTGGAAACTGGAGGAAGGGGCACCGGTCGAAGATGCCTTCCGGTTCGGGCTTGCCGCAGGTGCGGCAGCTGCCATCACCTCCGGCACCGAGCTTTGCCTGCGCGAGGATGTCTTCGCGATCTATGAAGGTCGACTGGGTCAGCCGGAGACGGCGCCAGATGGTCTGGAATAGCTGCGGCGCCGAACCAGGTCCTGTCGAATTGTACTCGCCAATGTCCTTGTGCGCCTTTACCAAGAGCAGACAGGACGCTGGAGGAAATCATGCAGAAGAACGAATTCGCCGAATGGTCGCGCAAGGCCGCCGACTGGGGCGTGGAGTATCGCGCGGGGCTGAACGATCATCCCGTCCGCGCCCGCACGACACCCGGCGACATCGCCCGCCAGATTGCCGCCGAAGCGCCGCTTGCCGCGGAAAGCATGGAAGCGATTTTCGCGGATTTTGAGAACATCATCATGCCGGGCATGACGCATTGGCAGCATCCGCGTTTCTTCGCCTATTTCCCCGCCAATGCTGCGCCCGTGTCGGTGATTGCCGAATATCTCGTCTCGGCCATGGCAGCGCAATGCATGCTCTGGCAGACCTCGCCGGCCGCGACCGAGCTGGAGACGAAGGTGCTCGACTGGCTGCGACAAGCGATCGGCCTGCCGGAGGGTTTCTCTGGCGTCATCCAGGATTCCGCCTCTTCCGCGACGCTTGCCGCCGTGCTCACAATGCGCGAGCGGGCGCTTTCCTGGAACGGCAACAAGGCCGGCCTCGCCGCCAATCCAGCGGTGCGCGTCTATGCCTCGACGCAGGTCCATACCTCCATCGACCGCGCCATCTGGGTGTCGGGCATCGGCGAGGAAAATCTTGTCCGCATTCCGTCTTCCGGGCCGTTGAAGTCAATGGACGCGGCTGCCCTCGATGCTGTCATTCTGGCTGACAAGGCAGTCGGTCTGGTACCCGCTGGCGTAATTGCCTGCACCGGCGGTACGAGCACGGGGGCCTGCGACAACATCGCCGACGTCGTCCGCGTCGCTCATGCCCACGGCCTCTATGTCCATGTCGACGCGGCCTGGGCGGGCTCGGCGATGATCTGCGAAGAATTTCGCCCGCTCTGGGCCGGCGTGGAACAGGCCGATTCCGTCGTCTTCAATCCGCATAAATGGCTCGGCGCGCAGTTCGACTGCTCGGCGCATTTTATCCGCAGCCCGGACGATCTGGTGAAGACGCTCGCCATCCAGCCGGAATATCTGAAAACGCATGGCCGCGACGGCATCGTCAATTATTCGGAATGGTCGGTGCCGCTCGGCCGCCGGTTCCGGGCGCTGAAGCTCTGGTTCCTGCTGCGCTATCACGGGCTCGAAGGCCTGCGCGACGTGATCCGAAATCATGTCCGCTGGTCACGAGGGCTAGCGGAGCGGCTGCGCAAGGAGCCCGGCTTCGAGATCGTGACGGAGCCGGTTCTGTCGCTCTTCTCGTTTTGCCATACCGGTGGTGCGGATCGCGATGCGCACAACATCGCCCTGATCAATGCGATCAACGAGGACGGGCGCATTTACCTGACGCAGACGCGCGTCGATGGCGCCATTGCCATCCGCTTCCAGGCGGGCTCGTTCGAGATGACGGAGGCCGACATCGAGATCGCTTATCAGGCCATCACGGAAATTGCCGCGAGACTGTCGAAGCCGTAGTAATCCGGCTTGCGCAGAAGCTTGCGGGAGGCCTAGAACGCGGACATGTTGCGGCGATCAATCCGGCGCACTCGTCTCGTGTCCAGTTTCGACCAGAAGGAATTTGTCATGCCCGCTCCGAAAAACACCTTCAAGCAGGCGCTGAAAGAGGGGCGGACGCAGATCGGGTTCTGGCAGGCCCTGACCTCGCCGACGGCCGTCGAGATTTCCTCCAAGACCGGCTTCGACTGGCTGCTGATCGATGGCGAACATGCGCCGAACGATCTGCCGATGATGATCGCGCAGCTGCGCGCCATGGCAGGTTCCGCCTCGCATCCCATCATCCGCCCGCCGGTCGGCGAGACCTGGATCATCAAGCAACTGTTGGACATCGGCGCGCAGACGCTGCTCATCCCCATGTGCGACAGCCGCGAGATGGCGGAAGCGATGGTCAAGGCGATGCGCTATCCGCCGGAGGGCGTGCGCGGCGTCGGCTCGATCCTCGCCCGCGCTTCCGGGTACAACAGCATTCCGGATTATCTCCAGACGGCGAATGACGAAGTCTGCCTTCTCCTGCAGGTGGAAAGCCGGGCCGGCATTGCCGCACTCGATGAAATCGCCGCGACCGAGGGCGTCGATGGGGTTTTCATCGGCCCCGCCGATCTTGCCGCCGACATGGGTCATCTCGGCCAGCCGGGACATCCGGAGGTGCAGGCAGTCATCGAGGATGCGATTGCGCGCATTCAGAAGCACGGCAAGGCAGCCGGCATTCTCATTGGCGATCTGGCGCTGACGAAACGTTATGTCGAACTCGGCGCGACTTTCGTTGCCATTGGCAATGATGTGACCCTCTTCGCCAATGCCGCCCGCAAGCTGCTGGACGACTATCACAAGACGGAGCCTGCCAAGGCGACGGGCGACGTGCAGGTTTATTGAGACATCCGTGCGACCCGATACCGCGCTCCTCTGCCTTTCGTTTGTGCACAAAGTGGATCACGGTTAGCCGACGGCGCTAGTCGATCGCTAATCGTGTTGCTCTCATGCACTTTATTTCAGCAAAAGCGAATTTTTTCGCCAATCCGTACTTTTTTGGAATGTTCCGGCCTCACTCTTCGTGAGGAAAGCTGTTACTCGACCGCGTCTTCACAATCGCGGCGGTTATCCCTCATGTCGATCTTTCAGCGGCTCAATCCCTCGCTTGCCCCGACCAGCCTGCGTGAGCGCGGACGTGCCGCCGGCGGCGCGCTGCTCGGCATTGCGCTGACCGGGCTCGTCAGCACGCTGGCGTTGGGCAACAATGGTCTCGCCGCGCCTTTGCTTGTTGCGCCGATGGGCGCCTCGGCCGTGCTGCTCTTTGCCGCGCCCGCCAGTCCGCTTGCCCAGCCGTGGTCGATCCTCGGGGGTAATGTCGTGGCGGCGTTGATCGGTGTCACCTGCGCGCTCTTCATCCCGCAGCCGCTGCTGGCAGCGGCGCTCGCCGTGGGGCTTGCGATTGCCGCCATGCTGGTGCTCAACTGCCTGCATCCGCCGAGCGGGGCCGTGGCGCTCACGGCGGTGCTGGGCGGCTCGGCCGTTCACGCCAGCGGCTACTGGTTCGTGCTGACGCCGGTGGCACTCAACTCCATCCTGCTTCTCACGCTGGCGCTCGTCTATAACAACCTCACCGGCCATCGCTACCCGCATCTGCCGTACAAGGCACCGGCGGTCGGCGGAGGCGCGGAAAGGGCCGATCCGATCGAGGCGGATATCGAAGAGGCACTGGAGCAATTCGATGAACTGGTCGATGTCAGCCCCGATACGATGGCAGCTCTCTTCCGCAGGACTCAGCTCGCCGCCCACGAGCGACACCATCACGGGCCGCTGACGGGCGAGATCATGTCGCGCAATCTGCTGACAGTGCGTGCCGAAGATCCGCTGCGCGCCGCATGGCGGCTTTTCTCCATCCATCACGTCAAGTCTTTGCCGGTGGTGGGGCAGGATGGCCGGCTGGTCGGCATGATTTCGCAGGCCGACTTCCTCTCGAACTCCGTTCTCTCCGACGACGGCAACCTGCATCTCGGCTTCCGCCGCCGCATGCTCGCCTCGCTCAGCCGGCAGCCGATGCCGCGTAGCGTCGGTGACATCATGGATCGCCGCATCCAGCCGACACGGCCCGAGACGTCGGCCTTCGCGTTGGTCATGCGCATGGTGGACGAGGGGCTGCACACGATCCCGGTCGTGAACCAGTCCGAGCGGCTCGTCGGCGTTGTCAGCCAGGGCGACCTTCTCGCGGCCCTTTTCCGTGCCGATCTGGACTTGGCAGAAGCCTCCTGAAACGAAAACGGGCCGGCGTTTCCGCCGACCCATCTTCCTCGTCTTTGAGCGATCGGCTTACGCAGCCGCAGATTTATCGCGCTGTTCGAAGCTGAAGTTGGCGTAGCCATTCTGCGTCGCGGCGGCGCAGTATTCGCGGTATTTGTGGAAACCGCCGGTGAAGAGCGTCAGGCCCTGCGGCTTGTCCTTCACGTTTGTGCCGAGATACCAGGTCTTGGCCTTCAAGAGCAGCGAACGCTGGGCGAGCGAACCGACAAGGTTCATCCAGTCGTATTCGACCTTCTTTGTCGGCTCCATGGCGGACAGTCCGTGCTCGTCCATGTGCACGATGGCATCGGCAATCCAGTTCACGTCGTTCTCGCTGATCGCCACGATGTTGGCGAGTGCTGCCGGACCATTCGGGCCGGTCGTCATGAAGAGGTTGGGGAAACCTTCCATCATGAGGCCGAGATAGGAGCGGGAGCCCTCGCGCCACTTGTCGTTCACCGTCACCCCGTTGCGGCCGACGACGTCGAAGGCAAGCAGCGCGCCGGTGAGGCCATCGTAGCCGGTCGCGAAGATCAGCATATCGAGCTCGATCTCGCGGCCTTCCGTGCGGACACCCTTTTCGGTGATCTCGACGATCGGCTCCTCGAAGCAGTCGACGAGATGCACGGTCGGCAGGTTATAGGTCTCGTAATAGCTCGTATCGAGGCAGGGGCGGCGGGCGAAGATCGGATAATCCTTGGGCTTCAGCTTTTCCGCCGTCACCGGGTCCTTCACGACTTCGCCGATCTTGCCGCGTACGAATTCCGCGACATGGGCGTTGGCTTCCTCATTGTAAAGGAGGTCGGAGAAGGTGCCGAGCATCGCAAGGCCGCCCTGCTTCCAGGAATCTTCGAGCAGCGCCTGGCGCTGGCTGGGTGTAACGGAGAAGAAGGCGCGGGTGGACTGCGGGCGCAGACCGCCAACGGCGCTGTTGCGCGCGGCTTCGCGCAGACCCTTGTAGTTGCGCTTCACTTCGGCGACGTATTCGGGCTCGAGTTTCTGGTTGCGCATCGGCATGGTGAAGCTCGGAGTGCGCTGGAAGACGAAGAGTTCGCCGGCCTTCGGCCCGACTTCCTGCACGATCTGGATGCCGGTGGAGCCGGTTCCGATGATCCCGACGCGTTTTCCCGCGAAGCTCACTTCCTCGTGCGGCCAGCGGGCGGCGTGATAGGCCTCGCCCTTGAACTTTTTGTATCCGGCAATGTCCGGCTCCTTCGGAACCGAAAGCGGGCCGGTCGCCATGACACAATAGGTCGCCTCGTAGGTCTCGCCCTTGTCGGTCTTCACCACCCAGAGCTTGCGCGCCTCATCCCAGACGGCACTCACGACGCGCGTGTTGAACTGGAAATGCTTGTTGAGATCGAGCCGCTCGGCGACGAAATTGATGTAGCGCAGAAGCTCCGGCTGGGCGGCGAACTGTTCCGACCATGTCCATTCCTGCTGCACTTCTTCCGAGAAGGAGAAGCAGTAGTCGATGCTCGGCAGGTCGACGCGTGCGCCGGGATAGCGGTTCCAGTACCAGACGCCGCCAAGGCCGCCGCCGGCTTCGAAAGCCTGGATGTTCAGGCCCATCTCGCGGAACTTGTAGACCGCATACATGCCGCCAAAGCCGCCGCCGACGACCACCAGATCCAGCCGCTTCACAGGGTTAGAATTGCTCATGTCACTCCTCCTCGATCAAGCCGCATGGGATTGCGCGGGCGCGTATGGCGAGACCCTCCGTGGTCCCGGCTCTGCGTTCGCGATGCGGCTCTTGCTCCTCTTGGACAGGATTAGACGCTCACTCCTGCAGCCTTTCAAGCGGGCACAGCGGGGTGAAGACTAGTTTCATATCTGTGAAGTGGAGTGGGCGAGCATGAGGTGCGGGCGGGGCTAGGTTTGCGCGCGGGAAGGCGAAGAACGGCGTCGAAAATCTTTGGAAATTTATAACAAAGACAATATCTTGTTCTGATCTGCATTGCATATGGCATCATACGCCACACAAACGTTCTTGGTCTTGGCCTCCCCCTCATCCGACCCTTCGGGTCACCTTCTCCCCGATGGGGAGAAGCTGGAATAAGCCGCAGCGTTTCGATCCTCCTCGCCCCTTCGGGGAGAGGTCTGCCGAGCGAAGCAGAGGCAGGGTGAGGGGGAGCCGCAAAGAAAAACAGACACTGTCGTGTACGGTGTTTCTGAACCAGACAAACTCACGATTCTTTTGTTGCCGTTTGTCTTTTCGGGATCACCGGATCCACCTATCCCTAACAAACTCTAGCGTGCTCAGCGCCCCTTGAACACCGGCTTCGTTCCGGCACGAAATGCCTCGACACCGGCGTGGAAATCCTCTGTGCGTCCAGCATCGCGCTGCAAGGCGGCTTCCAGCGCCAACTGCTCTTCAAGAGAATTTTCCGGCCCGGCCAGAAAAGCCTTCTTCATCAGCGCGAAGCTGCGCGTCGGACGGGCGGCAAGCTCCCGCGCCATGCCTTCCGCTGCCGTCATCAACTCCGCATCATCGACCGTCGTCCAGATCATGCCCCATTCGACGGCCTGCTCGGCCGTCACCGGTTCGGCGAGAATGGCGAGCGCACGGGCGCGGGCCTCGCCGATCAGTTTCGGCAGAACCCAGCTTCCGCCGGCATCGGGCACGAGGCCAATCTTCGAAAAAGACTGGATGAATTTCGCCGAGCGGGCAGCGATCACGATATCGCAGGCAAGGGCGACGTTTGCACCTGCGCCGGCTGCCACGCCGTTGACGGCGGCAATGACTGGCTTTTCGGCCGTGCGGATCGCCGTGACCAGCGGATTGTAATTCTCGGCAAGCGACGCGCCGAGGTCCGGCGGGCCGTTCTCGAAGCTGCGCTCCTGCAGGTCCTGTCCGGCACAGAAGCCGCGGCCCTCGCCGGTGAGCACAATGGCGCGGCAGGCCGGATCGTTTGCAGCTTCGTGGAAGGCCTTCCGAAGGGCGAGATGCATCTCCTTGATGAAGGCGTTGAGCTTGCCGGGCCGGTTCAGCGTGATGACGGTGTAGCCATCTTCCTTGCGGCTCATAACCAGGCTTTCCGTGGTCTCACTCGTCATTCTGCAGCCTACAATTCCGTCTCAGGCGTCGACGCATCGCCCGCATTCCCGAAGGCGGTCCAGCCGCCGTCAACATAGAGGGTTGCGCCGGTCATGTAGGAGGCCTCGGGGGAGGCGAGAAAGAGCGCAGCGTCCGCGATGTCCTGCGGCTTCCCCAGATCGCCCATCGGAATGCGGCGGCGGATTTTCAGCGCGTCGATCTTGCCGTCCTTTTCCAGCGCGGCAACGCCCGGCGTCCGGATATAGCCCGGCGCAATGGTGGCCGTGCGGATACCCACGGGGCCGAGCTCGGCGGCGATGCAGCGTGTCAGCATGTCGATCCCGGCCTTGGATGCGCCATAGGCATGGCGCGGCGCGAAGGGCAGGAAGGTGTTGATCGAACCGAGATTGAGGATCACGCCGGCGGGTTTGGGCATCAGCGCCAGCGCCTGCTGAAGCGCGATGAAGGCGCCGGTCAGGTTGATGTCGAGAACGTTGGTGAGGTAGCTGGCCGTCTGTTCGCTCACCGGCATGAAGCGATCGGCGATCGCGGCATTGTTGACGAGAACATCGACGCGGCCGAAGTCGCGGCCTATCTCGGAAAATGCGGCGACGATATCGGCTTCGACGGAGAGGTCGGTTCGGATCGCGCGGTGCAGCGGCCCGAGGCTGCTTGCGACCTGTGTGGCTTCATCGCCCTCGCGGTCGAGGACAATTACGGTGTCGCCATTGGCCGCAAAGGTTTCGCAGATCGCCCGGCCGATGCCGCGCGCGCCGCCGGTCACGACGACGATGCGGGAACCGCTCTTTGTCGCGGGCGCTGCAAGCTCGGCGTCCGGCGTACCATCCACAGGCGGATGGGCCTCGCCCGGCTGGTTGAAGGACGCCCAGCCGCCATCGACGGCGACGACCGTGCCGGTGATGTAGCGCGCCTTATCGGAAGCAAGGAAGCGGGCGACGGTCGCGATCTCGTCGGGGCGGGCCATGCGACCCATGGGGATGCGCTGGCGCACCTTGGAAAGGTCAGCCTTGCCGTCGCGTTCCAGCCCCGCCACCATCGGCGTGCGGACATAGCCGGGTGCAATGGCGACGACGCGAATCTTGCGGGAGGCAAGCTCGCAGGCGAGCGATTTCGTCATGCTGACAACGCCGGCCTTCGAAGCGGCATAGGCATTCCGCTTGGGGTTCGAAACGACGCCTGCGAGCGAGGCGGTATTGACGATCACGCCGCCTTGCGGGCCCATTCGCGCCGCCACTTCGCGCGCCAGAACCAGTGGGCCGACGAGATTGACGGCGAGCGCCTGCCGGAACCCTTCGATCGAGGTATCGACCGTTGCGGCCATGGTCGGGCCGATGGCGGCATTGTTGACCAGCACGTCGATGCGGCCGAAGCGTTCGGCGACCTGAGCGACCGTCGCGACGATCTCCGCCTCGTGCCCGAGGTTACAGGCAAAGCCCGCGTGGTCCGCGCCAAGAGAGGCCGCAAAATCCTCGACGCCGGTTCCAGCAAGGTCAACGGCTGCGACCCGATACCCATCCGCGACGAAAACCTCGCACAGCGCTCGTCCGATACCGCCGGCAGCACCGGTGATGATGGCGACTTTCTTTTCAGCGCTCATGGCACTCTCCTTGAAACCGCAGGGTCTACGGCTCAGCCAGCCGGCTGCAACCTACGGAACAGGCCGTCGCGATAGAGCAGGACATCGCGTTCGGCGGTCGAAATGGCGCGCACGCGCCCGAGATAAAGATTGTGGCTTCCCGCCTCGACGCGGCTTTCGACATCGCAGTCGAGACAGGCGACCGCGTCATCCAGCACCGGCGCGTCGCTCAAAAGGCTGCTCCAGCCGCTTTTGGTGAAAAGCGCCGCAGTGCCGTTTTCAGGGCCTGAAAAGCTGCGCGCGATGGCGTGCTGCTCGTCGGCCAGCAGGTTCACGGCGAACCGACCGCTGGCGTCGATCAGTCCAGCAACGGCCGAACCCTTGTTGAGACAGACGAGAAAGGTTGGTGGGTCGCTCGAGACGGAGCAGAAGGTTGTTGCCGTCAGTCCGCCGATATCGCCCTGATTTGCCGCCGTCACGATGGCGACGGGCGAGGCTATCTGGCGAAGCGCGCGCTTGAAGTCAGCGCCGCTTGCCGGTGTCTCGACATCGGCAAGGCGCTTCGGAAGTTCAGTCGTGGTCGCTTTCCTGCTGCGTGTCATGCGACCGCCTTGTGATTTTCTGCTGCGCCCGCCGCGACAATCAACGCATCGAGCGGCACCGCGCCCCGCCCCTTGGGCATGGCGAGCACCGGGTTGAGATCGATGCTGTCGATCTTCTCGGCATTGGCATGGGCGAAGACGGAGAGGCGCGAGAGCAGGTCCGCCAGCGCATCGAGATCGGCGGGAGGCGCACCGCGCACCCCCTCCAGCATGGCAAAACCGCGAATTTCGCGGATCATCCGGTGCGCCTCCTCCTTGTCAAAGGGGGCGACACGGAAGGTGACATCCTTCAACACTTCCACGAAGACGCCGCCCAGCCCAAACATCACGACAGGTCCCATGGTCGGATCGGTGAAGGTGCCGGCGATCGTCTCGACGCCGCCGGTCAGCATCGGCGTGAGGATCACGCCCTCGATGCGGGCTTCGGGCGCCTTGGCCTTGACGCGGGGGAGCATCGCACTCATGGCCGCCCGCACTTCGTCGGCGCTTTTCAGGCTCAGCGCCACACCGCCTACTTCGGTCTTGTGGGGCAGGTCGGGGGATGAGATCTTCATGACCAGCGGATAGCCGAGCTGATCGGCAACGGGGCCGGGATCGGCCTCCGGCGTCACCAGCTTTTCTGGCGTGAAGGCAATGCCGGCCTTGGACAGAATGGACTTCGCCTCATGCTCGGTGATGGCGCGGCCTGGGATGGATGCGGGGGTGGGGGTGTCGGGCTTTGCCCCGGCAGCCTTCGCCAGATCGAAATTCTGGCGGAAGCGCACGAGCGCGCCGAGCGCATGGGTCAGCGCCGTGCCGTCTTCATAGACAAGGAAGCCCTTCTCCTCGTAGGTCCGCATGACCTCGGCGGGCGCGGACATGGTCAGGCACTTGATCACGTCGTCCTTGTCGGACAGCGCATCCTCCAGCGCCTTGCGCAGCATGGGGCCGAAGGTCGGGCTGGCAGGGCCGCTGCCGAAAATGCCGGTGAACATGTCATAGCCGCCCTTGTCCAGCATGGTGCGGATGAAGCGGGTCATGACCGGAAGCTCGGTCAGCGCCTGCGCGGTCGCGTCCACCGGGTTGACCGGCGAGGCATAGGGCAGGATTTCCTTCAGTTCCCCCTGCGCCGCTTCCGGCATGGGCGAGACGTCAAGCCCGGCGTCCGCCGCATCGTCCGCCATCTGGATGCCGAAGCCGCCGGAGAGCGTGAAGATGCCAAGTTTGCCGCTCTTCGGGAAGACGCCGCGCGAGGCGGCATAGGCGATGTCGAGCTGTTCGGCGGTATTGCGGGCGCGGTGGACGCCATATTGGCGGAGCACGGCGTCGAAGACGGCATCGGAACCGGCCAGCGCTGCGGTATGCGAGCTGACGGCATGGGCACCGACTTCCGAGCGACCGACTTTCATGAAGACAATGGCCGTCTCGCGCTGGCGCGCGGTTTCCAGCGCATCGATGAAGGCGTCCCGATTGCGGATGCCCTCGGCGTAAGCCATCACAACATTGACGCCATCCTGATCGACGACCCATCGCAGCGCTTCCGCCACGTCTATATCGCATTCATTGCCCGTCGTGACCCAATGGCTGATTCCGAGCCCGCGCTGGCGAGCAAGATGGGTGATATGCGAACCGTAAGCGCCGCTCTGCGAGACGACGGAGACCGGCCCAGGCGAAATGAGGCCAGTGTCGAGAATGGCCGAGAAGGTGCCGTAGTAATTGGCCCTGGCATTGAAGACGCCGAGGCAATTGGGACCCAGAATGCGCATCTTCGACTCGCGGGCGATGTTCGCCATCTCGTCCTGCATCACGCGCCCTTCGTCCGAGGTCTCGGCAAATCCCGCAGAAAAGACGATGGCCGAGGAGACGCCGCGCTCGGCGCATTCGCGCACGGCCTGAATGGTCGCGGCGGCGGGCACGGCGAGGATTGCCACATCCGGTGTTTCCGGCAGTGAGGCGACAGAGCCATAGGCCTTGAAGCCCTGCACATTGTCGCGGTTCGGGTTCACCGGATAGACCGCACCCTTGAAGCCGCTTTCGCGCAAGTAGCGAAGCGGCCGTCCGCCGATGCGGGCGGCGTTTTCCGAAGCGCCGACAATGGCAATCGAGCGGGGATCGAGAAGGGCGGAAATCGCATTGGCGCGTGTATCTGTCATGGTCTCGTTCCTTGCGGCTCAGCTCTGGCCGAACCGGGTCTCGTGGATGCCTTTCACGCCAAGGCCTTCGATGGCGTAGAGGCAGCCGGCATGCGGATGACGGGAAATGGCGCGGCCGGAACCGGAATTCTTGATCGACGTGACATAGAGCGTCTCAAGGTCCGGCCCGCCGAAGGCGAGGCAGGAAGGCATGTCGGTGGGTGCCGCGATCAGCCGGTCGAGGCGACCGTCCGGCGCGAAGCGGGCGATGCGGCCGACCTGCACGAGAGCAACCCACAGGAAGCCGTCGGCATCCACAGTCGCGCCATCCGGCCCGGAAGCGAAGATGTCGGTGTCCGCGAAGATACGCGGTTCGGTCAGCGGCTCGCGGTCGTTGCCGTATTTGTAAGCTCGGATCTTGCGATCCAGACTGTCGGCGAAATACATCGTCTCGCCGTCGGGGCTGAAGCAGAGCGTGTTGGCGATGCGGATGCCGTTGGCCAGCATGTCGGTTTCGCCGTTGTCACACAGGCGGTAAAGCGTGCCGCGCGGATCGGCGTGAATGCCCATCGTGCCGCAGAGATAGCGACCGAAGCGGTCGACCTTGCCGTCGTTGAACCGCACCAGCGGGTCGGCCGGATCGGGTACGAAAAGCGGCGTAAACGCGCCGCTCTGCAGGTTGAGGCTGTAGAGCCCGTCGAAAAGGCCGCAGATCAGCGTGTTGTTCATGCCCAAGCCGATGGAGCCCACCATCGATGGCGCTTCCCATTGACCGAACTCGCCCGTTTCCGGCGCGTGATAGCGGACAAGACAGGAGACGCCGTCGACCCAGTAGATCCGGCCGGTCTCGCCGTCCCATACCGGGCTTTCGCCGAGATTGTCGGCGGTTTCACTGATGCGGACGCGGGTGATGGTCGGGACGATCGGGGACATCTGGGATTCCGGAAGAAAAAAAGTGCCGGCAGCCGCGTCGCTTTTTCAAGCGGGCCGCCGCCGGCATTGGGAGGAAGCGGTTTTACTTCTTCAGCGCGGCGCAGGCGCTTTCCGAGGCCGGACGCCATGCGTCCTCGGCAGCGATCGTGCCGGTGATCTCGTAATAGTCGTATGCACCCTTGGACTGTTCAGGCGTCTTGATGCGGGCCGAATAGAGCGGACGCATGACCTGACCGTCCTCGCGGATCTTGACGTTCTTCATCTCGAAGTCGTTGATCGGCGCTTCCTTCATCTTGGCCATGACGGCATCGCCATCGTCGGAACCCGCAGCCTTGACGGCTTCGAGGTAGTGCTTGATGGCGCTGTAGGTGCCGGCCTGGGCTTCGTTCGGCGCGCGGTTGTTGAAGGCGGCCATGAAGCGCTTGGCGAAGGCGCGCGTCTCATCGTTCGCATCCCAGTAGAAGGGCGTCGAAAGCTTGACGTTCTTCAGGATCTGCAGGCCGATGCCGTGCGTCTGGTTCAGCATGAGGCCAAGCGGAACGAGGCTCTGGCCGCCTTCGGCAAGGCCGAATTCCTGTGCCTGCTTGATGCCGTTGGCGAAGTCGGAGCCCGAATTAGCAAAGGCGACGACCTTGGCGCCGCTCGCCTGTGCCTGCAGCAGGAAGGACGAGAAGTCCGAGCTGTTGAGCGGATGCAGAACCGAGCCGACAACCTTGCCGCCGGCGGCTTCGACGAATTTCGTCGTGTCGGCCTGCCAGGCCTTGCCAAAGGCATAGTCAACGGTGACGAAGAACCAGGTCTTCAGGCCTTCGCCAACCAGCGAATTGGCGGTTGCCTTGGGCAGCGAATAGGTGTCGAGCACCCATTGCGTCGTCATCGGCGAGCACTTGTCGTTGGTGAAGGCGGACGAGGCGGTGCCTGCCAGCATGTAGGGCTTCTTGCGCTCCTTCATGATGTCGGAAACAGCCAGCGCGATCGACGAGGCCGAGCAACCGACGATCGTGTCGACGCCTTCCTTGTCGACCCACTTCATGGCGGCAGCGACGCCGACATCGGGCTTGTTCTGGTCGTCCGCGACCACGAGCTCGATCTTCTTGCCGTCGACCGCGCCGCCTGCATCTTCGATGGCGAGCTTGGCGGCGGCAACGGAGCCGGGGCCGCAGTTGTCGGCGTAAGGACCGGACTGGTCGTTCATGATGCCGATCTTGATGACATCGCCCGAAATGCCGGCGGCATATGCCTGGATCGGCGCGGACAGCATGGTTGCTGCCAGAAGGGCGGCGGATGTCGCTTTGAATGCTTGCATGGTTTCTCTCCCAATTGGCCCGCCGGTCCTCCAACCGTGAAGCGGGCTACCTCCTCAAGATTTCAGCCGCGTAGTACGGTCATGAAAATGCGTATGTAATGCCACCATCGACGAACAGGACGTCGCCGGTGATGAAACTCGCTTCGTCGCTCGCCAGGAACACGGCAGCATTGGCAATGTCTTCCGGCGCGCCAAGACGACCGAGCGGCACGCGCTGGCGGCGGCGTTCCCAGGCGTCTTCGCTCACCACCATGTTCGCGCCTTCCGTAGGGGTAGAACCCGGGGCAATCGCGTTGACGCGAATGTTGCGCGGGCCAAATTCGGCGGCACCGGAGCGCGTCAGCCCCGATACGGCAGCCTTGATCGCACTGTACATGATGCCGTTCTTCATCGCGAGCACGGAGGAGGGCGAGCCGATATTGATGATCGCGCCGCCACCGGCCGCCGTCATGTCTTCGAGCACCGCCTGATAGCCCCAGACCACGCCCTTGAAGCCGACATCGATCATGCGGCCGATCATCTCCTCGGTCTGCTCCTCGAGCGGTCCGTAGCGGTTCCACATGGCATTGTTGACGAGGATGTCGACGGGACCGAAAGCGGATTTCAGCTTGGCCACGGCATCGAAAAGGTCTTGTCTCTTTGCGACATTGCCGGTGATCGCGACGGCCTTGCCGCCGGCGGCGCGGATGGCTTCGGCGGCGGGTTCGGCAACCTCTGCCTTGAGGTCGAGAATGCCGACCGCCGCACCTTCGCGAGCAAAGGCTTCCGAAATCGCGCGACCCAGTCCGCGTCCGCCGCCCGTCACCAGCGCTACTCGCCCAGTCAATCTCTGCATGTCATGTCACTCCCGTCCGCAAGGCGCATTGCCCTCCGGTTTCCTCCAATTTTGCCCGCGAGAACTCCTCCCTCGCGTGGACTTCAGCGATGCGAAAAATCACCGCCGCTCTTGACTGGACACACTCTGTCACGCCAACTGTCACCTTAACAATCGCATTTCATACGTGTGGTTCATATTCATGAATGTGAAACCGCCCCTCTCTGGGAGGAGAGCCAAATGCAGACGTCTCAGGTCAAGTCCGCCATGCGGGCTTTGGAAATTCTTGAATTCTTTAAAAGGGTTAGGCAGCCGCGTGCGATGTCGGAAATTGCCGCCGCACTCGGCTATCCGCAGTCGAGCACGACCGTGTTGCTCAAGACACTCATTACGCTTGGCTACCTCAATTTCGACCGTCGCGAGAGGCTCTATTTCCCCACTGTGAAAGTCACCTCTCTGGGCGACTGGGTGCCGCGCGCGCTCTTTGGTTCGGGCCGCGTGATCGAGGCGATGCGCGATGTTCATGCGGCAACCGGCGAGACGGTTTCGATCAACACGAAGAACGATATCTATCTGCAATATGTGCAGATCGTGCAGTCGGTTCATGCGCTGCGCTTCCATGTGGAAGAGGGGGCGATGCGGCTTCTCACACAGTCCGCCGTAGGCTGGCTTCTTATGTCCACCATGCCCGATGACAAGATCGACAACGTCATCCGTCGTGCCAATATTGCGACACCGAAGGCCGCCGACCGGGTGAAGCTCGGCGACATGATGGAGAAGATCAGGACCATCCGCCAGCAGGGTTATTGCTCGGTCGAGAACGTGCCGTTCCTGGGCGGCGCCACGATCTGCGTCATGCTGCCGGTGACGATCCAGGGGCAACCTGTGGTGCTTGGCCTTGGCGGCGCTGCTGAACGCATCCGCCAGAACCATGACCGCTATCTCTCGGTGCTGCAAAAGGCCGCGAAGACCGTGGTTCCGAGCGACCCGTTCGACCAGCCGATCGAAATCGAGTTCTGAAAAAGGAGAGGGCGGCTCATCGGCCGCCCTCTCTTTTGCTAAGCCGTAACTTCGGCTTCCGACTTCGCCGGCTTCTTCCATTTCGCAAGCAGTGCTGCGATCTCGCCGACAAAGCCGCGGCGGAAGAAGACGATGACGACGAGCAGGATGACGCCCTGCGCAATCAGTGCCCATTCGCCGAGGCCGGCGAGTTCGTCGTTGAGGATGACGACAATCGCTGCGCCGAACATCGGGCCGCTCAGGGTGCCGAGACCGCCCAGCAGCGTCATGAGGATAACTTCGCCCGAGATCGGCCACGAGGCATCCGTCAGCGTCGCGAACTGGAAGACGGTGGCCTTCAGCGCGCCGGCGAGACCGGCGAGCGATGCGGAAAGGACGAAGGCGAGGTACTTGAACTGCTCCGGCTTCATGCCGAGCGATTCGACGCGCGGCTCCTTGTCCTTGATAGCCCGCAGGATTTCGCCGAAGGGCGAATTCACGATGCGGTAGAACAGGAAGAGCGCGAGCGCCGAGACGGCGAGCACGACGTAATAGAAGTGGAAACTGTCCTTCACGTCGATGAGGCCGAAGAGCGCGTTGCGCGGAATGCCCTGCATGCCGTTTTCGCCGCCCGTGAAGCTTGCCTGCAGCAGAACGAAATAGACGAATTGCGAGAAGGCGAGTGTAATCATCGCAAACTGGATGCCGGCCCGGCGGATTGCCAGCAGGCCGACGAGCGCGGCCATGATGGTCGAGACCAGCATGCCGCCGAGTAGCGCCAGTTCCAGCGAAATGGACGTAGTCTTCAGGATGTAGCCGGTGATGTAGGCGGACGTGCCAAAGAACATGGCATGGCCGAAGCTCAACAGGCCGGCATAGCCGAGCAGCAGGTTGAATGACGAGGCGAAGATCGCAAAGCACAGGATCGTCATCAGCAGCACCGGATAGATATAGACCGGTGCGATGAGCGCTGCGACCAGTGCGACGGCGGCAATGAGGAGTGTCTTGTTCATCGGGGTCTCCTCAGTTCGACTTCATCATGCCGTCCGGTCGCCACATGAGCGCGGCGGCCATAAAGACGAAGACGACCATGTTGGCGCCTTCCGGATAGACGATCTTGGTCAGGCCCTCGACAATGCCGAGCAGATAGCCGGTGATGATCGCACCCGAGATGGAGCCCATGCCGCCGATGACGACGATGGCGAAGACCACGATCATGACGTTGGAGCCCATCGAGGGCGAGACCTGGTAGATCGGTGCGGCCAGCACGCCCGAAAGCGCGGCAAGGCCTGCGCCGAAACCATAGGTCAGCGTGATCATCTTGGGCACGTTGATGCCGAAGGATTCGACGATCTGCGGCATTTCGTTCGCTGCGCGGAGATAGGCGCCAAGCCGGGTCTTTTCGATCAGGAACCAGGTGCCGACGCAGGTCACGATCGAGAAGACGACGACCCAGAGCCGGTACCACGGCAGGAACATGAAGCCGAGATGGATGCCGCCCTTGATGGGACTGTCATAGGGAATGCCCGTCGCACCATAGCGCTGGCGCACGAGGCCTTCGACGATCAGCGCGATCGCATAGGTGGCGAGCAGCCCGTAGAGATGGTCGAGATTGGAGAGCGGGCGGAGCAACAGGCGCTCCATTATCATGGCGAGCGCAGCCACGATCAGCGGCGCGATCACCAGCGCCGCCCAATAGGGCACGCCGAAATTGGTGAGCAGGAACCAGGCGGTGAAGGCCCCGATCATGTATTGCGCGCCATGCGCAAAGTTGACGACATTCATCAGGCCGAAAATGATCGCGAGGCCCATGCTCAAGAGCGCATAGAAGGACCCATTGATGAGGCCGAGAAGCAATTGGCCGGCAAGTAGCTGGACGGTCATTTCTAGACTCCCAGATAGGATTGGATGCGCTCGGGCGCGCGCTCGACCTCTTCGGCCGTCAGGATATCGGCAACAGCGCCGTTCTCGATGACGACATGCCGGTCGGCGACCTTGCGGGCGAAACGCAGATTTTGTTCAACCAGAAGAACAGTGTAGCCGCGCGCCTTGATCTTCAGGATCATCTCGCCGATTTCCTTGACGACGACGGGGGCCAGGCCCTCGCTCGGTTCGTCGAGCAGAAGCAGGCGCGAGCCGGTGCGCAGGATGCGGGCGAGCGCCAGCATCTGCTGTTCGCCGCCGGAAAGCTTGGTGCCCTGGCTGGACGCGCGGCGGAGCAGGTTCGGGAAGATCTCAAACACTTCCTCTTCCGTGAGGCCGCCGGGTTTGAGCACCGGCGGCAGAAGCAGGTTTTCGCGCACGGAGAGCGAGGAGAAAATGGCGCGCTCCTCCGGGCAGTAGGCGATGCCCTTGCGGGCGATCTCGAAGGTGCGCTTGCCGATCAGTTCGTCGCCGTTGATGCGGATCGAGCCCGTGCGCTTCTGCAGGATGCCCATGATGGCGCGCAGCGTCGTGGTCTTGCCTGCGCCATTGCGGCCGATCAGCGTCAGCAGCTCGCCTTCGCGGACATCGAAATTGATGCCATGCAGCACCTTGGACTCGGCATACCACGCATGCAGGTTCTCGACCGACAGCATGGCCGGCGCGGTGGCAGCAGAGGATTTCAGGGCCGTCTCACTCATCCTCTTCTCCCATATAGGCGGTGCGCACGAGAGGATCGCGCGAAACTGTGTCGTAGCTGCCATCGGCGATGATCTGGCCGTGCTGCAGCACGGTCACGCGGTCGCAGAGCGTCGAGACGACGGAAAGGTTATGTTCGACCAGAAGCACGGTGCGCCCTTCCGCGACCTTGCGGATGAGGCGCGTGATCGGCTCGATGTCTTCATGGCCCATGCCGGCGGTCGGTTCGTCCAGCAGCAGCAGGTCCGGCTCCAGCGCCAGCGTCGTGGCAATCTCCAGTGCGCGCTTCTTGCCGTAGGATAGGTCCGAAGCCATGAGATCGCGGCTGCCGGCAAGGCCGACCTGATCGAGAAGCTCGTTGGCGCGGGCATTGAGGTCCTTCACGGCGGCAATGGAACGCCAGAAATGGAAGGCCTTGCCATAGGTCGCCTGAAGGGCGACGCGCACGTTTTCGAGAAGCGTGAGGTTCGGGAAGGTCGCTGAAATCTGGAAGGAGCGGACGAGGCCGAGGCGTGCGACATTGGCCGAGCGCAGCGCCGAAATATCGGTGCCGTTGAAACTGATGCGGCCCGAGGTCAGCGGCAGCGCCTTGGTCAGCAGGTTGAAGCAGGTCGTCTTGCCGGCGCCGTTCGGGCCGATCAACGCATGGATCGAACCCCGCCGCACCGACAGGCTGACATCGTTGACGGCGAGAAACGCGCCGAAGCGTCGCGAGATGTTCTCCGCGACCAGAATATTGTCCGCCGAACTGGCGGCGGATGGCGCGCGCGCAGGCGCTGCGACTTCAGACACGTGTGTCTCCTCCCAATTTTGTTTCACCGGGTCGCTCGCCCTCCTGAGCAACCCGGTGTCGTTTGTGTCATCAGCCCGGCAGGCCGAGGACGGCCTTGGCGAGAATGTTGCGCTGGATTTCGTTCGAGCCACCGAAGATGGCCGGTGCGCGGGAATCCAGGAACAGGTTCATCGCATCGACATCGCCATTTTCCGTTTCCAGATCGTCGTTGTAGCGCGATTCCTCGCCTGCCAGCATCAGCATCTCTTCGGTAATCCGCTGATAAAGCTCGGTATTGACGATCTTCAGCATGGACACGTCCGAGCCGAGTTCACCGCCCGAGCGCAGGATCTTGGCGAAGCGCTCGAAGCTGGAGCCGAGATCGTAGAGATCGAGGCGGAGCTTGGCATAGCGCGACAGGAATGCCGGGTCTTCGAACGCGCCACGTGCGTTTGCGAGCTTTTCCAGCCGGCCCAGCGCATATTCCGGCCGCGTGGGGGCACCCAAAAAGATGCGCTCGTGGCCGAGAACGGATTTTGCCAGCGTCCAGCCCTGATTGACCTCACCCACGAGGCGATGGGCCGGCACCTTTACATTGTCGAAGAAGACTTCGCAGAAGTCCTTTTCGCCGCGCAGGTTGGCGATGGGGCGCACGGTAACGCCCGGAAGCGTCATATCGACCAGCAGAACCGAGATTCCGCGCTGGGGCTTGGCTTCCTTGTCGGTGCGGACCAGAACGAAGATCCAGTTGGCGCAATGGGCGAGCGTGGTCCAGATCTTCTGACCGTTGACGACGAAATGACCGTCTTCCAGCACGGCGGAGGTGCGCAGGCTCGCAAGGTCCGAGCCGGCATTCGGTTCCGAATAGCCCTGGCACCACAGATGTTCGCCCGAAAGAATCTTCGGCAGGAATTCCGCCTTCTGCTCCTCGGTGCCATATTGAATGAGCAGCGGGCCGGTGAGGCCGATGCCGTGGTCGGGAATGCGCGGGCAGCCGAGGCGCGCCCATTCTTCCACATAGATCATGTGCTTGGCGGGGTTCAGACCCATGCCGCCATATTCGACCGGCCAGACCGGCGAGAGCCAGCCCTTCTTCGAAAGAGCCTGATACCAGTCCTTGACCTCTTCATAGGTCGGGCGCTGCTTGCGCATGAAGCGTAGTTCGGCGGGGCAGTTCGCATCCACCCATTCGCGGAAAATGGCGCGGAATTCCTCGTCGGGAAGGGCGTTCCAGTCCGTCTGCATCACGCTTCGTCCTTGAAGACGGCCGGGCGCTTTTCCAAAAAGGCGCGCATGGCCTCCTTGGAGTCCTCGTGCTGGGTCATTTCCACCGTCAGGTTCTGCTCGAAACGATAGCCATCGCGCAGCGGCATGGTCTCGACCGTGTTGATGGCGCGCTTGGCAAGGCTCAGCGCCTTCGGGCTCTTCGATGCGATCGAGCGGGCGATTTTCATCGCCTCTTCCATCAACTGGTCGAGCGGTACGCAGGCCTCGATGATGCCGCGGCGATAGGCCTCTTCGGCGGGCAGGCGATAGCCTGTCAGGATCATGCGGCGCGCCAGCGAATGCGGGAAGATGCGCATCGTGTGCTTGGCGCCGCCCATCAGCCCGATATCGATTTCCGGCAGCGCGAAGAAGGCGTTGTCGGAGGCAAGGATGATATCGGCATTCGTGACCGGGCCCATGCCGGCGCCCAGCGCCGGGCCGTTGACGGCGGCAATCACGGGCTTGTTGCATTCCATGATGCAATTGGCGACCTCGCGGGTACGGCGCAGATGCCGGTAGGTCTCGCCCTTGATCTCGCCGATATTGCCGCGCGACTTGATGTCGGCCCCGGCGGAGAAGATCTTGCCTTGGCCGGTGATGACGATGACGCGCACATCCGGAGTGTCGTTGAGTTCGTCGAACACCTCAATGAATTCTTCGGTGAAGTCGCGCGAATAGGCGTTCACCGGCGGGTTGCTCATCGTGACGACGGCGATGTGATCGGCAATTTCGGTCTTGATCAGATTGTTCTGCATGGTGTTTCTCCCGAGCGCCTTCAGGCGGCCCGCTCCTCGATGACGAACTGGCGGCGCAATTGCTCGGCCTGGCCGAGCATGCCGCCGAGATTGATGGCGCGCTTGAGATAGAGCCCGATATCCGACTCGTCGGTGAAGCCCATGGCGCCGTAAAGATGAATGGCCCGGCGGGCGATCAGCGAGGCGGCATCAGACGCCCGCGCCTTGGCGGCGAGCACGGCAAGGCGGGCTGCCTTCTCGTCATCGCCTTCCAGGAACTCGATGGCGTTGACGACGGCAGACGCCGCCATTTCGGCCTCTGTCCAGAGGTCGACGAGGCGATGCTGGATGACCTGGAAGGAAGCGATCGGCTTGCCGAACTGCACGCGGTTGATCGTGTATTCGCGGGCCATGTCAAAGGCGCGGGATGCATTGCCCGAGAGTTCGGCGGAAGCCGCGAGGCGAGCGAGGTCGATGGCCTTCTCGACGGTCTTTGCCTCGACATTTTCGATCAGGCACTTTTCCGGCGCGACACGGCAATCTTCCAGAACGAGGATGGAAAGCGGCGTTCCCTCGACGCCTTCCTTGTCTGCACGGCTGAGGCCCGCTGCATTTGCCGGGATACTCAAGGCCAGCGTCTTGCCGTCGATCTCCGCGAGAACGACGAAGTCGGTCGCGGAATGCGCGGCTTCAACGAACTCGATATGACCGTCGATGCGGATCATATTGCCTTCGCGGCGGCCGTTGAGGCGGACGAGATGCCCGTTGGCTTCGATGGCAGGCACCACAATAGCGCTGCCAGCGATGAGACCTTCCGCAAGGCGCACACGCTCTGCGCTGTCGGGTGCTGCGGCCAGCAGCAGCGAGGAGAGCACGGAAGCTTTCGCCATGGGCGAGGGGATCAGCGCGCGGCCGAGCGCCTCGCTGATGATCGCCTGATGGCGGATGCCGAGGCCGGCACCCCCAAGTTCTTCCGGCAGCATGAGGCCGAGCCAGCCTGCCTCAGCCATCTCCGCCCATTGGGCGGTGTCCATATCGCGGCCGTTGCCGCGCAGCGCCCGCACGGTCTTCGGGCCGGGGTTGCTCTCGGCAAAGGCGGCCACGCTGTCGCGCAGCATCGCCAGTTCGCCGTCTTCGTCATCCATGACCAGCTGAGGCATGGTTGCTCCTTCTCAGTCTACGGGGGGGACAGATGTCCTGCCGCTATGCCTTAGGTGTTGAACGTAAAGTCGCGGAATTGCTCGCGAAGCTTGTTTTTCTGCAGCTTGCCCGTCGCTGTATGCGGCAGTTCGTCGACGAAGACGACGTCGTCCGGAAGCCACCATTTCGCGACGCGGTCGGAGAGGAAATCGAGGATTTCCTGCTTTTCCGGTTCGGCCTGCGGCTTGCGGATGACGAGCAGCAGCGGCCGCTCCTGCCATTTCGGGTGCGGCAGGCCGATCACGGCTGCTTCCTGCACGGCCGGGTGGGCGACGGCTGCGTTTTCGAGATCGATTGACGAAATCCATTCGCCGCCCGACTTGATGACGTCCTTGGAGCGGTCGGTGAGGCGGATATAGCCTTCGGTGTCGATGCAGGCGACGTCGCCGGTGGCGAACCAGCCATCCGCGTCCAGGACCTCGCCGCCTTCGCCCTTGAAATAGCCGGCGGTAACCCAGGGGCCGCGCACCTTGAGGTCGCCGCTCGTCTCGCCGTCATGCGGCAGTGCCTCGCCGTCCTCGTTGGTGATGCGCAATTCTACGCCATAGACCGCGCGGCCCTGCTTGGTGCGGATGGTGATCTGCTCTTCCACGGGAAGATCGCGATGCTTGGGCAGGAGGTTGCCGATCGTGCCGAGCGGGCTCGTCTCGCTCATGCCCCAGGCATGGATTGTCTCAGCGCCGAGAAGGTGATGCAGCTTCTCGATGATCGCGCGCGGTGCCGCCGAACCGCCGATGACGACGCGCTCAAGCTGCAACCGACCGAGATCGAGGCCGGGATTTTCCTCGATATATTTGAGGAGCCCGAGCCAGACCGTCGGAACGCCCAGCGAGAAATTGCAATTCTCTTCTGCCGCCAGCTCGAACAGGCTCTTGCCGTCAAGCCATGGCCCGGGCAGCACGACCTTCGCGCCACACATCGCGGATGCGTAAGGGATGCCCCAGGCGTTGACGTGGAAGAGCGGTACGGCGAGGAGCACGCTGTCGCGGCTCGAGAGGCGCAGGCCATCGACCGAGCAGGCAGTGAAGGAATGCAGGAGCGTCGAACGGTGGCTATAGAGCACGCCTTTCGGATTGCCCGTCGTGCCGGACGTATAGCAGAGCGAGGAGGCCTCGGTTTCCGCAAACTGCGGCCAGTCGAGACGGTCGTCCTGCGCTGCGATCACGTCTTCGTAGGCCGCGCAGTCGCCCGCTTCGGCCGGCAGATGGGCGCTGTCCGTCATCGCCACGAAGCGTTCGACGGTACCGAGATGCGGGCGCAGCTTGCCGATGAGGCCGGCAAAGGTGATGTCGAAGAAGAGAACCTTGTCTTCCGCGTGATTGACGATGTACTCGATCTGCTCCGGGAAGAGCCGCGGATTGACCGTGTGCAGCACGGCGCCGATGCCGGAAACTGCGAAATAGAGCTCCATATGACGATGCGTGTTCCAGGCGAGCGTGCCCACCCGGTCGCCGGGTTTGACGCCCATGGCTACGAGGGCCTTGGCAAGCTGCTTGGCGCGGCTGCGGATTTCGCGGTAGTTTGAGCGAACGGTCGTGCCTTCGCAGGTCCGCGAGACGATCTCGGTGTCCGGATGATAGGTCGCGGCATGCTCGATCAGTGACGAAATGAGCAATTGCCGCTCCTGCATAAGAGCGCGCATGGAACCTCCCAATAAATTTCCCGACCGTGCTCCCGACACCGCCGTCCTTGTGGTCTAAACAGTCACAAGGGACGGCTCGAGTGTCAAACAAAACTCATTTGCGAAGTTAGAATTCACCAGTGTGAAGTTTGGCGAAATCCGGTGGGCGTGCGGTGGCGGTCGGAGGCCCCTGTGTACCCCTGCAAATGCAGTGGAATTCACACATGTGAAAGAGCGCCCAGACTGCCTATTGTTTTTGACGGATGCAAATCCGCGTTTCTATTTTGTGTTCCGCTCAAATCGGGAGGAGCACATGCAGAACATCAACGCCGCCGTCCAGGAACTGCTGGACCGCGAGGCGATCCGCGATTGCCTCTATCGCTATTGCCGCGGGGTCGATCGTGCCGACGAGGCAGCACTTCGCTCTGCATATTGGGAGGACGCGACCGATCGGCATGGGCCCTATCAGGGCACGGCCGCCGGCTTCATAGAATGGGCCTTGAAGTCGCTGCCCGGTTTCGAGCGCAGCATTCACCAGATCACCAATGTTCTCATCGAGTTCCAGCCGGGCGGGGCGGCTGTGGAGTCGCAGTTCACGGCCTACCAGCGCGCGCCGAATGCGGCCGGTGTCATGCAGCAGTTCCTGCTGATGGGCCGCTATGCCGACTGGTTCGAAAAGCGCGGCAACCAGTGGCGGGTGAGCAGTCGCACCGTCATCTATGATTGGGTGGAAGAGCAGCCGCTGCCGGCTGAAAGCGAACAGGACCGCTTCGGCGTGCGCCGGCCGATCGGCGGCAAGAAGCCCGACGATGCGGTCTACGAACTGCTGGCCGGAGTGCCACAGCGGCGCGCCGTCAACACATAAATTATGCGTTTTTGACCAATACCGGCGTCGGTTTTCATGTATTCTCCCCAGCATAATCGAAGACCATAAGGTCATCAGGGGAGCGTCGAGGAATGAAATATGTCGTCGATACTGTAGGCAATCTCTCGGGCGGTGACGCCTGGCAGACTGCGGTCACGGAAACCTATTTTCCGCTGGACACCGAATATAGAAACCGGCGCGAGTTCAAGGGCGCGCTGGAAACCTGGTCGCTGGGCATGGTCGGCGTCTCGCGCATGCAATGCGACGGGCTGATCTATCGCCGCCAGCGCCGGCATTTCCTCAACGAGCGGGATTCCAGCCTGCTGATCACCATTCCGACGCTGAGCGAGGTGAATTTCTCGCAAGGCTCGCGGACGGTGAAATGCCAGCCCGGAGGCTTCCTTGTCGAGCGCGGCGATGCGCCATACGAGTTCTGGCATGGCCGCACCAATGCGCTCTGGGTGCTGAAAGTGCCCTCGGCCAGCGTCCGCTCCCGCATCGGCTCGGCTGATCGCCTGAGCGCGCTGAGTTTCGATGCGACGCAAGGGGTCGCGGCGCTCTTCCTCGACACGGTTCGCCTCACAATAGAACGTGCGCCGGAGATCAACGAGGCGGCGCGCGAACTGGCCGGCAAGCATATTCTCGACATGCTCTGCCTTTCCATCGTCAGCGATGACCGGGTGCTGGACAGCAACGTCTCGCCGATCCGGGCGAGCCACCTGCATCGCGCCGAGCAATATATCCGCGACAACCTGAAGGACCCGGATCTGGGGCCGCAGGCGGTGGCCGATGCCTGCGGGATTTCGCTGCGCTACCTGCAGGGGCTCTTCCAGGATAGCGACAAGTCGATCAACAGCTTCATTCGCGACTGCAGGCTCGACCGCTGCTCCGAAGACTTGATGTCGCTGACGGCGAAGGGGACGATCGCCGAGGTCGCCTATCGCTGGGGCTTTGCCGACCAGTCGCAGTTCTGCAAGCACTATCGCACACGCTTCGGCTGCTCGCCCTCCGACACGCGTCGCCAGGCGACGAATGTGCCGGATGCGCCGCCGCCGGGACGCAGCCGCCGGAACTGACGGCGGCCTGACATTCCCATCATCTCACCATTGAACCGGTTCTCCTTGGGGGAACCGGAACGACCCCTCGCGTCCTTTCGACGCGCATTTCGAGGAACCAGCATGAGCAAGACCAGAGTCGCCGTCGATGTCGGAGGAACCTTCACCGACATCTGCATCATGGACGAGGAGAGCGGCGCGATCCGCATCGAAAAAACGTCGTCGACCCCGCACGATCCGATGCAGGCGATCCTGAACGGCATTGAGCAGGCGAAGATCGACCTTTCCGAGGTCACGATGTTTTCCCACGGCACGACGGTCGCCACCAATGCGCTGATTACCCGGCGCATTCCGCGCACGGCCATGGTCTGCACCGAGGGTTTTCGTGACGTGGTGGAAATCCGCCGCTCCAACAAGGAAGACCTCTGGGACACCTACAAGGACGTCGCCAAGCCCTATGTGCCGCGCCGCGATCGCCTGACGGTTCTGGAACGCGTCGATGCCGACGGCAAGGTGATGACGCCGCTGGACGAGGCCGGCGCCCGCCGCGTCGCCGAGGTGCTGAAGAAGCGCGACGTGAAGTCGGTCGCCGTCTGCTTCATGAACTCCTATGTCAACGGCGAGAACGAGCGCCGGATGCGTGATATCCTCAAGGAGGTCATGCCCGACGTTCCGGTCTCGATCTCGTCGGAAGTCATGCCGGAAATCTTCGAACACGAGCGCTTCTCCACCACCATGGCAAACTCGGTCTGCGCGCCCGTCGTCGTCGACTATGTCTCGCGGCTTGGCGACAAGCTGGCTGAAGGCGGCTATGCAAGAGACCTGCTGCTGCTCCACAGCGGCGGCGGCGTGATGACGCCGGCAAGCGTGAAGGAATTCTCGGCGCGTCTGGCCGGTTCCGGCATTGCGGCGGGCGCCATTGCCAGCCGCTTCATCGGCAATCTCTGCGGCTTCCCCAATTCCATCGGCTTCGACATGGGCGGCACCAGCACCGACGTGTCGCTCGCCTATAACGGCGAGCCGCGCATCACCAAGGACTGGTATATCGAATACGGCTACCCGATCCGCTTCCCCTCCATTGAAGTCCTGACCATCGGCGCCGGCGGCGGGTCGCTCGCCTGGCGCGACGAGGGCGGGTCGTTGCGCAACGGTCCGCAATCGGCAGGCGCCTATCCGGGTCCTGCCTGCTACAAGAACGGCAACAAGACCGCGACCAACACCGACGCCAATGTCGTGCTCGGCCGCCTCGGCACCAGCCTTGCCGGCGGCAAGATCACGCTCGATCCGTCGCTCGCGATCGAAGCCGTCCAGAATACCGTCGCCACCCCGTTCAACATGAGCCTGCATCAGGCGGCGGAAGCCATTGTTGCCGTTGCCAATGCTAACATGGCGAACGCCGTGCGCCTGCTGTCGATCAGCCGCGGCTACGACCCGCGCGATTTCGCGCTCGTCGCCTTCGGCGGGGCCGGCGCGCTGCATGGTGCGGCGGTCGCCAAGGAACTCGCGATCCCAACCGTCATCGTGCCGCCGAACCCCGGCGTCACCTCGGCGCTCGGCTGCCTGCTGGTCGATGTCCAGCACGACTTTTCCGACAGCTTCATGACCAATGCCTCCACCGTCGCACCGGACGAGATGGAAGCGGCGTTTGCCAAGATGGAAGCACAGGCCGTCGAGCGGCTGACGCATGAAGGCGTGGCGCGCGAAGACATGACGCTGATGCGCTCCGTCGAGATGATGTATGCGGGCCAGTGGCGTTCGCTTTCGGTCTCGGCACCCGCGAAAATCACCAGCGTCTCCGATCTGGTCGAGGGCTTCCATGCCGAGCACGAGCGGGAGTTCAACTTCCGCCGCGACGAGGCGCCCGTTGCCATTTTCCGCATTGCGATCAAGGCCATCGGCACGGTTCCGAAAGCCGACATGCCGAAATTCGAGGTTCGTCCGCACAAGCCCGAGCCGGTCTCCCGCCGGAAGGTCTGGTTCGAGGCCGTCGCCCACGATGCGGCGATCTACGAGCGCGAAAAACTCGAAGCGGGTGCCGCCTTCGAAGGCCCTGCCATTGTCGAGCAATTCGACTCCACGACCGTCGTGCCGCCCGGCATGACCGCCAAGGTCGATGCCTACATGAACATCCTCATTTCCACGAAAGGCTGAACCCCATGAACAAGATGATGAATGTCGGCGGCAGCCTTGACCCCGTGACCTTCGAGGTTCTGAAGAACTCCTTCATCACTTCGGTCGACCAGATGGCCGAGCAGATGCTGCGCACCTGCTATTCCTTCGTGATCTACAATCGCGATTTTTCCAACGGGTTGCATGACTGCGACGGCAATTCGGTCGCGCAGGGCAATCAGGACATCGCCGTGCATGTCGGCACGCTGCATTTCACCTGCAAGGACGTGATCCGCGCCTTCGAGGGCGAGATGGTCCCGGGCGATGTCTATGCCATCAACGATCCTTACGCCGGCGGTACGCATTTTTCCGACGTGCGTCTCGTCCGCCCGATCTTCGACGAGGATCACCTGATCGGCTTCTCGCAGTCAAACGGCCACTGGTCCGACCTTGGCGGCTCGGTGCCGGGCTCCTTCGACGTGACGGCGCGCGACATGTTCCGCGAGGGCATGCGCATCACGCCGGTCAGGCTCTTCCATGGCGGCCGCTTCTGCGCGGACGTTGCGAACCTCATCGCCGCCCAGACCCGCGACCCGGCCTCGATCATCGGCGACATCCATTCGCAGTCGCAGGCGACGCAGGTGGCCGAGCGCGAAATCCTGCGGCTGGTGCGCAAATATGGCCGCGATCAGGTGACGCGCGGCATGCAGGAGGTGCAGGACTATGTGGAGCGCGCGGCGCGCAAGCGCATCGCCGAACTGCCCGACGGCACCTGGGAAACGGTGGACTATATCGACCGCGATCCCGCGACCGGCGAGGGCATGATCCCGATCCGCATCAAGATGACGATCAAGGGCGATACGATCCATTACGACTTCACCGGAAGCCACTCGACCATCGCATCCATGTACAATTCGGCCCCCGGCGCGACCTTCTCGGCGGTCGTTGCCGGCACCAAGACCTTCTTCCCTGACCTGCCATTGAATTCCGGCTTCTACCGCATGATCGAGGTGACGGCGCCGAAAAACAGTGTCGTCAGCGCCGAATGGCCGATTGCCGTCACCGGCTTCCTGATGCCCTTCGAAAAGATCATGAACGCGATCTTCGAAATGTGGTCGAAAATCATGCCGGAACGCGCCATCGCCTGCGCCTTCAATCTCGAATATCTGCTGGCTGGCGGGCTGGATGCCCGCAAGCCGGAGAAGCCGATCTTCATGTTCTACGAATGGCTGCCCGGCGGCTGGGGCGGACGCAACGGCAAGGATGGTGCGGATGTGACGACCGCCTGCTTCGGCACGGGCCTGATGTCGCAGCCCAACGAGGGTAACGAGCGCGTCAACCCGACCCATACGGTCGAGTTCCAGATCCTGCAGGACTCGGCCGGTCCCGGCAAATGGCGCGGCGGCGTCGGCGTCCAGAAGACCTCGCTGCTGCTGGAATCCGAAAAGTCGGTCATGTCTTATATCTGCGACCGCGAACGCGCCGTCGTCTGGGGCGTCGAAGGCGGGCTTCCCTCCATGCCGCACGGGCTGACCATCAAGCGGGCCGGCGAGGACAAGGAAACCTGGCTCGGCTCCGTCTTCTCCGACTATCCGGTCTATACCGGCGACCAGTTCGCCCGTCCCACGGCCGGCGGCGGCGGTTTCGGCGACCCGCTGGAACGCGATCCGCAGAAGGTGCTTGTGGATGTCATCGATGACTATGTCTCGATCCGTCGCGCGGCGCTGGACTATGGTGTTGTGATCAAGGAGATCGATGCCGATCTTTGCGAATACGAAATCGACACGGCCGCCACCGAGGCGCTGCGCGCCGACATGCGGGACAAGCGCAAGAGCTGGGCGCGGATGGACCCGGCGGAGGTGTCGCGGCTTTACAAGGCCGGAGATATCGATGCGCTCGACGCCGTGCGCCGTTACGCCGTGATCCTCGATTGGGAAAGCGGCGAGGTTCTGCCGAAGACGACGGAGCAGTTCCGCGAGAGCTACGAGAAACGCACGGTCGCCCATTGGGGCTGAGTAGAACGATGGCCGGCGGACATTCCGCCGGCCATCTGTTTTTTCGATATTACAATCAAGAAATGACTATTTCACAGGGGCCTTCGCACAGGCGAAGATCGCTGCAATGCCGCAAAAGACGGCTTTTCAGAGGGGTGTTCGCATGGACATGAGAGAAGGTCCGGAACGCATATTCGATTCCGTCGCCACGGTCGCGGAGGCCGTTGACGCGCGCGCAGCGGGTGCCGCTGTGCTGGCCGGCGGGACATGGATAATGCGCGATCCGCGGCGTGGCGTGGCCCTGCCGGAGCGGATCGTTGCGCTTTCCAAGATTGCCGAGCTTCAGAGGGTCGACGTGCTGGACGACCGTGTCTCGATCGGTGCCGCCGTCACCCATGCAGGCCTTGCTCAAGCGATCAACGGCCTTGCTGGTCTGGAAGGTCTCGCCGCCGCCGCGACGGGTGCCGCCAATCCCGCGATCCGCCGTGTCGCGACGGTCGGCGGCAATCTCTGCACCCTCGATTTCGCCGCCGCCGATCTTGTGCCAGCTTTGCTTGCGCTCGACGCGCAGGTGGAATTGATGGTGGCTGACGGCGGGCGCATCTTGCCGATCTCGACCTTTCTAGCAGAGCGCGCCGTTCTTTTGAAAACAGCACTGCTCACCCGAGTCATCGTGCCTCGCGCGGCAACCGCCTCCGCCCATGTCCGCCTGCCGCTGCGCAAGGCGGGCGACTACCCCGTCGCCATCGTTTCCGTCGCGCGCGCATCTGGCGGGGCAATCCGCGTTGCTGTCGGCTCCGTCGAGCCCGTCGCCCGCCGCTGGACGGCGCTGGAAGATGAGCTTTCCGGCAAGGCTGTTACGCCCGAAGAGACGCAGGCGCTGGCCGAAAAGACCAACGATTTCATGGGCCGCGACGGCATCGAGGCCGAGGGCTGGTATCGCCGCGAGGTGCTGCCGGCGCTGGTGCGCCGCGCCTTCGCAGCTCTCCAGAAAGGCGGTGCGGCATGACGGTGACATTCCAGCTCAACGGCGATCGCTGCCGCTTCCACGACGACCCGATGACGCCGCTGCTCGATGTGCTGCGGCAGGAGAAATTCCTGACCGGCGCGAAAGCGGTCTGCCGCGAGGGCTTCTGCGGGGCATGCACGGTGCATGTCGATGGCGAGCCGGTGATGTCCTGCCTCAAGCCCGTTGGGCTGGTTTCCGGCTGTTCGGTCACGACCATCGAAGGCTTGAGCAGCGGCGATCAGACGCTGCATCCCCTGCAGGCAGCGTTCGAGGCGGCCGATGTCGTGCAATGCGGCATGTGTTTTCCCGGCATGGTGATGAGCCTGTCCGCCTTTGTGCGCGACAATCCGGAGGCGACGCGGCCCGAGATCAAGACCGCGATGTCCGGCAATATCTGTCGCTGCACCGGCTATGAGCGGATCATCGATGCCGTGGCTGACCATCTGGAGGCGCAGAAATCCGGTCGTCAGGCAAAGGAGACAGCGCATGTCTGAGACCCTGTCCGAGACCGCGCCTGAACTCTCCGCCACCGTCATGGACCTGCCGCGCCGCGACGCCCGCGACAAGCTGCGCGGCCGCACCCGCTACACGGTCGATCGTGTTCGCCCGGACATGCTGCATGCCGTTCTCTTGCGCTCCAACGTTCCCGCAGGCCGGATCGTCAAGTTGGATGTCGAGGCCGCGCGCAACGCGCCGGGCGTCCGCGCCATTGCCACCGGCCATGATGCGCCGGGCCTTTATGGCATCGGCATCGCGGACCATCCGCTGCTTGCCATCGATACAGTCCGCTATCACGGCGAGCCCATTATCGCGATTGCCGCCGAGACGGAAGCCGAGGCGAGGGCGGCGCTGGCTCTTGTCGAACTGGAGATCGAACCGCTTGCGCCGGTCCTCACCATGGCCGAGGCGCTGGCTAAAAATGCGCGGCTGGTTCATGAGGGCTGGCGCGATTATGAGGTGCTGACCGAAGGCGGCGCGCGCGAGGGCAATATTGCCTGGGAAGCGCGCACCACGCGCGGCGATGTCGACGCGGCTTTCGCTCGGCCGGACGTGAAGATCGTCGAGACGACGATCCGTGTCGGGCGTCAGAGCCACGCACCCTTCGAGCCGCGCACGGCGATTGGCTCCTGGGAAAACGGCCGCGCCCATATCGAGACCTCGACGCAGGTGCCCTGGACGGTCCGCAATGTCACGGGCCGCGTGTTGCAACTGCCGCCGGGCCGTGTGCGGGTGACCGTACCGCCGGTCGGCGGCGGCTTCGGCCTGAAATTTGACGCGACCATCGAGCCGATTACGGCGCTTTTGGCGCGCATGACGGGGCGCACGGTGGTCATCGAAAATACCCGGCAGGAGGAGATGGCAACCTGCCTCTGCCGCGAGAATGCGGAAATCCTCATCCGTTCCGCCGTCACCGCCGATGGCGAGATTGCCGGGCGCGAGGCGGTCGTGCTCATGGATTGCGGAGCCTATGGCGGCGAGCAGATTTTCCTCTCTACCATGACCGCGCATACGCTGGGCGGTAATTACCGCGTCGGCGCGATGCGGCTTGTCAGCCGCGCCGTCTATACGAATACGCCACCGAACGGCGCGTTTCGGGCCTGCAACGGCGTCTACAACACTTTCGCGCTGGAACGGCATACGGACGAAATCTGCCAGGCACTCGGGTTCGATCCGCTGGCGTTCCGCAAGAAGAATGTGCTCGGCGACGGCGATCTCGGCGCGACCGGACAGGTGTTCGAAGGCGATGTGCTGGGGCCGATGCTGGAACGCATGGATGGCTTGCGCGCCGTCACCGGCACGGCGGAAGACAAGGCCGATGGCCGGCTCTATGGTCGCGCGACGACGGTCGGCACATGGTTCGTCTTCGTCGGCCCTTCTGCGGCCACGATCAACATGAATGCCGATGGCAGCGCGACGCTCGTCACCTCGGGCGTCGAGATCGGCTCCGGCACGATGATGCAATCCCTGCCGCAGATCGTAGCGGGACAATTGGGGCTGACGCCTGATCAGGTCGTGGTGCGCGAAGCCGATACGGATTCCGCCGGCCTCGATGTCGGCGTCGGCGGCGGGCGCACGACCGTGTCCATCGGTGCCGCCAGCATCGGGGCGGCGGATGAGGTACGCAACAAGCTCTTCGGTTTTGCCAGCGAGCTTCTGCAGACCCGGCCGGAGGAACTGGAGCTTGTCGGCGGGCGCGTCGCGATCAAGGGGCGGCCCGGCTCGGGCATCGCGATTTCGACCGTGGTCCAGCACGCCCAGACAGTCTCCGGCCCGATCACGGGCACGGGGAGCTTCACCGGCAAGCCGGTGCCCTCCATGTCCGGCTGCGCCTTCGGGCATATGATCGAGGCGCTGGAAATCCCGGTCTTCGTTGTCCACGAGGCGGAGGTCGCGGTCGATCCGGATACCGGCCATGTCGAGGTTCTGGCCTATCGCGTCGTGCAGGATGTCGGCCGCGCGCTGAACCGCCGTGCCATCATGGGGCAAATCCAGGGCGGCGTCGTGCAGGGGCTCGGCTATGCGCTGCATGAGGCCGTGACGATTTCAGTTGACGGACGCATCCGCGAGGACGGGTTCGAGACCTATCGTTTGCCGCTGGCGGGCGATGTCGTGCCGGTCGTCGCCGATCTTTACGAGGGCGCGCCGTCGAGCGGGCCGCTCGGCACGAAGGGCGCGGGCGAAGTGCCGATCCTCGGCGTGGCGGCTGCCATCGGCTGCGCTGTTGCCAATGCGACCGGAAAACAGGTTCGCGAACTGCCCTTGACCCCGCCGCGTGTTCTGGGCCTTCTCAAGGGCCGCGAGACGGCTCCTGAATTTCCGCATATCGCCGCCTCCTTCGAGGCCAACACGCTGGCGTGAAGCCAGCCCAAACCGAATGACCGATCGAGAGACCTGAATGACCCATCTGTCCAACTCGCTGGCTGCGGCCGATGTCGCGAATGTCATGCATCCCAACACCAATATGCGCCAGCACGAGATCACCGGGCCGATGGTGATCGCGCGGGGCGAGGGCATCCGCGTCTATGACGAGCATGGTAAGGAATATATCGAGGGGCTGGCGGGGCTCTGGTCGGTCGCGGTTGGCTTTTCGGAGAAGCGGCTGGCGGATGCGGCCTACCAGCAGATGCTGAAGCTGCCCTATTACCACACCTTCACCTCCAAGTCGCATGAGCCCTCCATTCGCCTTGCCGAGAAGCTCGTCGAGATGACGCCGGAAAACCTCACGCGCGTGTTCTTCACGTCGTCCGGTTCCGAGGCCAACGACACGATCGTCAAGATGGTCTGGTTCATGAACAATGCGCTCGGCCGGCCGCAGAAGAAGACGTTTCTCGCCCGCAACAAGGCCTATCACGGCATCACGGTTGCCTCGGGCAGCCTCACGGGCCTGCCGGTCAATCACCGCGATTTCGACCTGCCGGCGATCCCCGTGCGGCACCTGACCTGCCCGCATTTCTATCGCTTCGGGCTTGAAGGCGAGACGGAAGAGGCGTTTACGGCGCGTCTTCTGGCCGAGCTTGAAGAGGTGATTGAGCATGAGGGCGCGGAAACCATCGCCGCCTTCATCGGCGAACCGCTGATGTCGGCGGGTGGCGTCATGCCGCCGCCGGTCGGCTATTGGGAAGGCGTCGAGAAGATCTGCCGCAAGAACGATATCTTGCTGATCTCGGATGAAGTCATCTGCGGTTTCGGCCGGCTCGGCACGCCCTTCGGCTGCCAGAAATACGGCTTCACGCCGGATATCATGACGGTCTCCAAGCAGATCACGTCGTCCTACATGCCGCTCGCTGCCGTTCTCGTCAGCGATCCGGTCTATCAGGCGATTGCCGATCATTCGTCGGTGCTTGGCAATTTCGGCCATGGTTTTACAGCGTCCGGCCATCCGGTTGCCACGGCCGTCGGTCTCGAAAACCTCGCCATCATCGAGGAGCGCGACCTGATGGGCAATGCGGCGCGGATGGAACCGATCTTCCAGGCCGGCCTGCGCGCCTTTGCCGATCATCCGCTGGTGGGCGAGGTGCGTGGCACGGGCCTGATCGGCGCGCTGGAACTCGTAGCCCACAAGCCGACGCGGCGGCCCTTCGAAAAGGTTGGCCGCGCCGGCGCGCTTGCCGCGAAGATCGGTCACGAGGAAGGTCTGATCTTCCGCGCCATCGGCGACCAGTTGGCGCTTTGCCCGCCGATGATCGTGACCGAGGACGACATCAAGGAAATCATGGTCCGCATGGACCGCACGCTCGCGCGGCTCACCGATGCCGTCGCACAGGAGGGACTGCAATGAGTGCTAAACAGGCTGAACCCGTCACCCATATCGACGATGACCGTTTTCGCGTCACCGAGTGGCGCTTCGCGCCGGGTGCCGAGACCGGCTGGCATGTCCACGGTCACGACTATGTGGTCGTGCCCCTCACGGACGGGCAGATGGGTCTCGTTGGGCCGGATGGTAAACAGGCGCAGGCGCAGCTGAAGCAGGGTATTCCCTATTCGCGCCGCACCGGCGTTGCCCACAATGTCAGCAATATCGGCGAGACGCCGTTCTCCTTCCTCGAAATCGAGGTCGTGGAAAACGAGCTGGAGCAGAAGCGGCTGGCCATCATGAACCGCTTTTCGGCCGCCTGGAATGCGCATGATCTCGAAACGATCATGGAGCTGACGGCTGACGACTGCGCCTTCCATGCTTCTGCAGGCACGGAGGCCGAGGGCGCAAGGCATGTCGGTCGCGAGGCCGTGCGCGCCGCCTACGCCGGCATCTTCGCCTTCTTCCCCGACGGGCAATGGACGAATGGCAAGGCGATGATCAGCGGCGACACCGGGCTCACCTGGTGGCGCTTCGTTGGCACGACGGTTGACGGAAAGAAGGTCGAGGTCGATGGGTGCGATATCCTGACCTTCGCGGGTGACAAGATCGCGGTGAAGGACAGCTACCGCAAATCGCGTAGCTGATCGGTCGAGGGTGCTGCAAGATCAAAAGAGCGGATGCATTTCGCATCCGCCCCTTTTGTTTCCTGCCGTGGCCCGACTTATGCGTGAGCGCGTTCGGCTCTAAGCGCCGCAGTTCCGGCGAGATCTATCGCCAACTCGCCGGCGGTGCCTTGCATCAGCACGACGCCATAGACATCGCGCGCCCGTTCAGCCGTTTCGTAGCGCTCCAGCACGTCGTGCAGCACGCGCTTGGGGTCGCGCTCCAGCGGCGAGCCGTAGCCGCCGCCGCCGGCCTGGTTGCCCTTGACGATCTCGCCTTTGTTCAGCGTGATGGCCGCCACGCTTTCCAGCTCCTCGGCATGGCCGTTGGCGCTGACCTTGAAGTGGCGGCATTTTGCGCCCTCCTGACCGCCGCGAACGCCGCGCGGCGGGAAGACCGTGCCGTCGCAGGGCCACAGCACCTCCATCGGCTCTTCCGTCGGGCCGTAGGCGACTTCCATCGCCGGCGCGCCGCGATAGCGGCCGGCGCCACCTGTTCCGGTGAGGACGCGGATATAGTCGATCTGCATCGGATGCTTCAGCTCGTCGATCTCGACGGAATCGCGATACATGAGGCCGGCGGCGACCGGCAGGCCATAGGTCAGCCAGCCATCGGCGGAGGGGCTCCCCGGACCGCCGGAATTGGCGATGAAGAGCTGGTTTACATAATCGCCATCGCCATTGCGCAGGTCCTTGCCGGAAATCACGGCGCAGCCCGCGCCGAGCCCCATGCCGCCTTCGGCAAGCCCGCTGCCGTCGCCGATCTGGGCGAAGGCGGATTGCACGATGTTGACGAGCCGGTCGGCGACATTGGTGGTCGAGACCGAGCAGCTATGCGGGAATTTCGGCTTGCCGGCGACCGAACCTTCACGCAGCAGAAGATTGATCCGCTTGAACGAACCAGCATTGCGCGGCACCGACGTGTCGATGGAGTTGAACACGCCGGCAATGGTGGAGGCCGAGGCGCAGGCCTCGCTCTCGTTGAAGCCGCAATCGATATTGTCGATATTGTCCATCAGGTCGACATCGATCATGGCGTTCTCGGGATCAATGCGGATTTCGACATTGAGCGGAATGCCGTCCGGGAGAAGCTCGCCGAAGGGATCGTGCCTGCCGCTGTTCTTCAGCGTCACCTTGGGCAGCGATTTGATGACATTGATCATCCGCTGTTCGGAATAATAGAACCAGTGGTCGATGAAGGCCTTGATGGTCGCCTTGCCATATTTCTCGCAAAGCTCCTTCAGGCGTCGTTCGGCAATGCGGGCTGCCCCGATGCCAGCGAGGAAGTCGCCATACCATTGGCCGGGAACGCGGATACGCGACTGGCACATACGCACGACGTCATCGATCATCGTGTAATCGCGCTGGATGCGCACGGCCGGGAAGATCAGCGCGCCCTCGGCATACTGGTCCTTCGCGCCGGCCATGTAGGTGGTCGGCAAAGCGTTACCAATGTCGGCCTGATGCGCCTTGGCAACTGCGGTGAAGAGATGCTCGCCCTCGACAAAGACCGGCACGAGATAGGTGTGGTCGCCTGCATGGGTGTTGCCGGAATAGGGGTCGTTGTGGAGGAAGCAATCGCCCTCCGACAGCGTATCGCCGGCAAAATCCGTCATCGCCTGCGTCTGCAGATGGCTGCCGAAGATGTGGATCGGCAGGCCCTCGGCGGATGCCAGCAGACGATTGTCGCCGGTGCAGATCGAGCAGGAGAAATCGCGGGCGCTGTTGATGACGCCGGAACGGGCCGAACGGAGCAGCGTGTTGGTCATCTCGCGGATGATGCTGTCGATGCGGTTGGAGATGACCGCAGTCATGTAGGGGTCGAAATCCTGGATGGTCATGGTCGCAATCCCTTCTTGAACTTAGGCCGCGTCGGCCAGCAGATAGCTGCCGGCGGCGCTGACGATGACGGTGTCGCCGGGGCCGACGACGAGCGTGGTCGTCGGCTCCTCGATGATGGCGGGACCGGAAATCCGGTGGCCGGGCGCAAGGTCGCTTGCCCGGTAGATCGGCGTGTCTGCGGTGGCGCCGCCGCCGAAATAGCAGGGCCGCGTATGCGAAGGTTTTGCCGTTTCGCTGCCGGAGGTCTCGCCGGTCGATGTTTCCGGGTTGGCGATGAGAACCGTCAGGCGTGCCTTCCAGTTGACCGTCTCGACCGGGCTTTCCGGGTCGCGCACGGCAAAGACGCGCTCGTGAACGTCATGGAAATTGTTCACGTAAGCGTCGAGATCTGCCTGGGACGCGAAGCGGTCTGAGGCGAGCGGCGTGTCGAGTTCCCAGACCTGCGCGAGATAGCGCGCCTCGCCAAAGAACTCGATGCGATAGCGGTCGGACGCGCCGAGCTTGTCCTTTCGGAAGGTTTCGAGCCTCGCCTTCAGGTCGGCAAGCGTCTGGTTGACGCGCTCGAAATCGAAATTGCTCGACAGCGTGACGAAGCTCGCCACCTCTTCGGCGACGATATCGGCAAACTGCATGCCGCTTGCCGAGAGCGTGGAGGCGGTCTTCGGCAGGATGACGCGGTCGCAGCCGAGTTCGCGCGCGATGTCGAGAATGTTGATGCCGGCAGCGCCGCCGCCGGCAACGATGGTGCTTTCGCGCGGATTGAGCCCGTCATTGATCGTCACGTCATTGACGGCGCGGACCATGAGGTTCGTGGCAAGACCGAGGATGCGGAAGGCGGTTTCTTCAAGGGACAGGTTCAGCCGGTTGGCAACCGTGCCGATGGCTTTACGGGCCGCTTCCATGTCGAGCTTCATGCGCCCGCCGAGGAAGAATTCGGGATCGAAATAGCCCAGAACGGCGGCCGCATCCGAAACGGTGGGCAGCGTACCGCCGCGGCCGTAGCAGGCCGGGCCCGGCACCGCGCCGGCAGACATCGGCCCGACGCGCATCAGACCACCGTCGTCGATCCAGGCAATCGAGCCGCCACCGGCACCTATGGAGCGCATGTCGACCGCGGAGATGCCGAGAAGGTCGCCGGTGTAGCGCTCGCCGAGCCAGGTGTCGCGGCTGAAGGTAGGGCGCCCGTCGCGGATGATGCCGACGTCGAAGGTCGTACCGCCGGTGTCGCAGACGATGACGTCCTCGCCCAGGCTTTCCAGTCGCGAATAGGTGATGCCGGCAATCGGCGCCATGGAGGGGCCTGAGCCGATCATATAGATCGGCTTTTCGCTCAAGGCTTCGATGGTCGAGCAGCCGCCACTGGCCGTGCTGATCAGGATCTGGTTCGAATAGCCTTCGGCGCGCAGGTCGCTTTCCAGTTCGCGCAGGTGCTTCTGCATCAGGGGCTTCAGCGAGGCATCGATGGCGGTCGCCGACGCGCGGCGATATTCGCGCACGATGGGATTGAGGCGGTGCGAGAGCGTGTAGGGCACGCCGGGCATGATCTCCTCGATCATCGCACCGATCGCCTCTTCATGGGCCGCGTTGGCAATCGACCAAAGGAAGCAGACAGCGACCGCCTCATAGCCTTTCGCCTTCAGCGTCTCGACGGTCTGGCGCGCGGCGACCTTGTTGAGCGGGCGCGACACTGTGCCAGACGCGGTCATGCGCTCCTCGATCTCGTAGGTGTGGCGGCGCGCGATATAGGGCTCGGGATAGTCCTTGCTGAAATCGTGCGGATTGAACTTGCCGCCTTCCTTCAGGAGCAGCGTATCGGCAAAACCTTCCGTTGTCAGAAACGCGGTCTTGGCGACTGTCTTCGTGACGATGGCATTGGTGGCGCGGGTCGTGCCGTAGATCAGCAGCGTCGTGTCGGCCAGCAGCGCCTGACCCGTCATGCCGAGTTCCGAGGCGGCGGCGGCGATGGCCGCACGCATGCCGTTGAAGATGCGGTCCGGCGTGGTCAGGGACTTGCCGGTGGTGAAATTGCCCTTTTCGTCGCTCACGACCACGTCCGTGAACGTGCCGCCCGTATCGACAGAAACCCGATATTTCATGATGAAGCTCTCGCAAGTGGGGTTGCCATGACGCGAGGTTAGCGCTCACCGGAGGCGAGGCCATTACCGAAAAGCGCCCTATCTTTTGTCGAAAAACGCCCTTGGGCCGTCTGGCCCTTCGCACCTGCGAGGAAACTGTTTACAGCCGCGAGAAGCTGCGCCATGACTGCTTTCATGGCCGAACAAGAAACCACAATGGGAACGATCGGCGCACTGGGACCATCAAAGCCGCCCGGCGAGCTGTTGTTCGACGTCGCATCGGTGACTTCGCCAGAACGGCGGGTTGGCGCCTGGACGGATGCGCTTCGTCATCACTATTATCCGCTCGATCTCGTGACGCAGGGACCGAGTTTCGATGTCGGACGGATGTATATCCGCGACATCGCCTCGATCCGCGTCGGCTCGCTCGAATGCGACCCCATGGAAGTACATCGCAGGCGCAATCACATCGGGAGCCATGCGGACGAGTTCTACATGATCCCGATCACCAGCCGCTCGCCGCTGATCCTCACGCAATTCGGCCGCGAGGGGCGGATCGAGCCCGGCGATCTCGGCTTTGTCGGAACCGGGTCTTCCTATGTCTACCGCCAGCCGATGCGGGACCGCTTCACGGCGCTGCGCATCCCGAGCGCCACGTTGCGCAATCGCATCCCCTATGCCGACGACCTGACGGCCAGCGCCTTTTCCGGGCGGCAGGCGATGGTTTCGATCTTTCTCGACTATGCCCGTTCCTGCCTCCAGCATGGCGATGCGCTCTCGGCGGAGGAGGAGACGGGCGTCTTCAGGACGTTCATCGACCTCTTCGCGCTGGCGATCAGCGCACCGCGCGCGGAGCCGCAGGAGGAAAGCTCTATCCGCATCGCCCATCGCCGCAGGGCGTTGCGCTATATCGACACCCACATCGCCGATCCCGGCCTGCATAGCGGTTCGGTGGCACAAGCGCTGAAAATCTCGCCGCGCTACCTGCAGAAGATTTTTGCCGAACATGGCGAACGGCTGGCCGCTGTCATCCGCGCGCGGCGGATTGCCGAGGCGCAGCGGCTGCTGGAGGATACCGGACCCGGCGCGCTCTCCATCACCGAAATCGCCTTTGCCGTCGGCTTCGATGACGCAGCGCATTTCAGTCGTGCGTTCCGGGAAGAGACGGGAACAACCGCGCGCGATTACCGCAGCGCGGCCAGACCGCATTTCAGCGCCTGAGAGGCATCATGCCGCCTCCTTTTCCACCGAAACCTGCCTGAGCAGCGTTCCCATCGGCAGCAGATCGCCGCCGCGCTTCTTGCGGATGAGGCCCCAGAGCCCGTCCGGTAGCGCAAGCGCGAAGACGATGGCGATGAAGCCGAGGCCGAAGAGATACCAGACGCCGTAGCTGCTGAATGTCTCCTGCAGGACGAAGAAGATCACGGCGCCGAGGATCGGCCCCTCGAAAGTGCGCAAGCCGCCGACCAGAACCATGAACAGCATGAAGACCGTCCACTGCACGCCGAAATTGGTGCGCGGCAGGAAGGTGATGGCGCTGGCGAGCCAGATCGAGCCGGCCAGCGCCGTGCCGAAGGCGGCGAGCACGAAGATGATGCGCTTCGTCTGCATCACCGAGACGCCGACCGAAAGCGCGGCCTCCTCGTCGTCGCGTACCGCTTGCGCGGCGCTGCCGGTTTTCGAGCGAAGCACCCGGAAGGTCAGCACGAGGAAACCCGCCATGGCGACAAGGCCGAGCCAGTAGGTGACGTCGCGGCGGAAATCGGGCGCATAGGCGTTGAGCGCGATGAGCGAATTGCCTGTATCGCCCTGCACGAGCGGGTCGAACATGACGCAGATTCGCACTACTTCGGCGATCACCCAGGTCGCGATGGCAAACTCGCCACCCTTCAACTTCAGGGCATAGAGCGAAATTGGTATCGCAATGGCCCCGGCTATGAACGCGGCGGCAACAAGCGCGAGCCATGGGTTCAGCCCCCATTCGACGAGCCTCAATGTCAGATAGGCGCTGAGACCGAAGAAGGCCTGCTGGCCGACCGACACGAGCCCCGCAAAGCCGGCGAGCAGGTTCCAGACGACGGCGAGCAGGATGTAGATCCACAGCGTCGTCAGCTTCTCGACCATCGTTGCCGGGAGGAAGAGCGGGGCTGTGGCAAAGGCCGCGAGCAACACCGCTGCCGTCCAGACGGTTCGCAAGCCCGCCGGCGTCCAGCGGTCGAATGTGAAACCGGAGCCGTTCATGCGCTCTCTCCCTTGATTGATTGGCCTTTCAGTGAGCGCAGCAAATTGCCCAGCCCCAGCGAGCCGGACCCTTTCAGCCGCCACCAGAGCACGGCGAGAAAGACGAGATGGCCGAAGAGCTGGAAGAGCTGCGGCGAGATTTTCGCGCCGAGGCTCTGGGCGATGCCAAGCACGATTCCGCCGGCGAGTGTTCCCCAGAGGGAGCCGATACCGCCGATGACGACGGCCTCGAAGGCGAAGATCAGTTGCGTCGGGCCGGTATAGGGGTTGATCAGCGAGCGCATGGCCAGTGCCGCGCCCGCAAGACCGGCCAGCACCATGGCAATCGCCACCGTCGCGCGCTGGATGCGCCGCGCGTCGATGCCGGAAAGCTCGGCCGCTTCCTCGTCCAGCGTCGTTGCCCGCATGGCGCGGCCGAGCTTGGTGAAGCTCAGCAGCAGTTGCAGCGAGACGAGCACGACGACGGAGGCGACGAAGATATAGACCGGCAGCTTGCCGACCGAGATATGGCCCGGCAGCTTCCATGACGCCCAGGCGAGATTGCCGATGAAATTGCCGAGCGATTTCACGTCGGAGGAAAAGACGCCATAGATGCCGTTCTGGATGACGGCGCCGAGGCCGAACGTGGTGAGCAGCGGCAATAGGAAGCCGCCCTTCATGGTGCGGGCGAAGAGGAAGGCCTGCAAGGCCCAGCCGAGCAGCCCCATGACCGGAAGCATCAGCACGATGGCCCAGAGGATCGGCATGTGCCAGGTCGCGACCAGATAGATGATGAGATAGGCCGCCAGCACCGCCAGATCGCCATGTGCGAGATTGAGGAAGCGGGTGACGCCCAGCATGAGCGAAAGGCCTGCCGCGAGGATGGCGTAATAGCCGCCGAGGAGGATGCCTTGGATGATCGCATCAAGCATGGGCGGCACTCCTCTCGTGAGCTTCCGGCTCGAGGCCAAAATAGGCATTGGTGATGTCGTCATGGGTCAGCGTGCCGGACGCGCCCTCCAGCGTGATCGTGCCTTCCAGCATGCAGACGATGCGGTCGGAAAAGGCCATGGCGCGACGCAGATCCTGCTCGACCACGACGATCCCGGTCTTGCCCGAGGCCTTCAGCTGTCCCAGCGATTCATAAAGACCCTCGATGGCAATCGGGGACAGGCCGAGCGACACCTCGTCCATGATGACGAAATCCGGATTGGTCATCAGCGCGCGGCCGATGGCGACTGCTTGCCGCTGGCCGCCCGAGAGATTGCCGGCCAGTGAACGCAGGATGGGTTTCAGTGCCGGCAGTGCGTCGAGCACTGTTGCCAGCGTCCAGTCGCCGCGCCGCCCATGTTCGCCGGCGACCTGCAGGTTCTCGCGCACGCTCATGTCCGGGAAGAGCCGGCGGCCCTCCGGCACCATGGCGAGCCCTTTGGCGACGCGCTTGGCGGGGCGCAGCGCCGAGATGTCCTCGCCGTTAAGCAGCACGGAGCCTGTCATGTCGGCATGAACGCCGGTGATGGCGCGAAACAGCGTCGTCTTGCCGGCCCCGTTGGCGCCGATGACGCCCAGCACCTCGCCTTTGGCGACACTGAACGAGACGCCGCGCACCGCCTGCAGGAGACCGTGCCGCGCCTGGATGTTCTTCACTTCAAGCATGCTCTTCCATCCCCCCGAGATAGGCGGCCATGACGGTCGGATCGCGCATGACGGTTTGCGGATCGCCCTCGGCGATGACCTCGCCGGCGCTCATGCAGACGAGACGGTCGATGACCTTCAGCAGCGCATGGAGAATATGTTCGATCCAGATGATCGAGAGACCGGAGGCCTTGAGCTCCGAGATGAGCGCGACCAGCGTCACCAGCTCGGCCTCCGTCAGCCCGCCGCCGATCTCGTCGAGCAGCAGCACGCGCGGACGGGTGGCGAGCGCACGCGCCAGCTCCAGCCGCTTGCGGTCCAATAACCCAAGAACGCCGGCCGGGCGGTTCGCCGAGGCCAGAAGCCCGCTGCGCGACAGCGCTTCCGCTGCCTGATCCTCCGCCTCGCCAGTGGGGAGACCCGAGCCATGCTGGGCGGCGACCAGCGTGTTTTCAAACACGGTCATGCCGAGAAACGGCCTTGGCACCTGATGCGTCCGCCCTATCCCTGCAAGACAGCGCGCCGCCGCATCCGCGCCGGCAAGGCTCTTGCCCTCCAGCGTGATCGCGCCCGATGTCGGCGTCAGCGATCCGGCAATCAGCGAAAACAGCGTCGTCTTGCCCGCCCCATTTGGGCCGACAATTCCGAGCGCTTCGCCTTCCGCCAGCGAAAAGCTCGCATCCTTCACCGCCTGAAACGCACCGAAGCGCTTGTTCAGGTCCTTTCCTGACAAGATAATCCCCATTTGCCCCATTCCCTGCGGCCGCGTTGGAGCCGAGGCGCAGGTCTTACCCGCGCCTCGGCCGGCTCATCACACTCAGCCGAGTTCAAATGGCTTGAACGGCGCGGTGATCGGCACCTTCGGCACCAGTACGTTGGAGGTGACCTCCAGCGTGAAGGGGAACTTGCCGCCGTCCTTCTTCAGCCACTGCGTGCCGACAAGGCCCGTGGCGGCGCAGTTCGGAACCGGGCCCGCGGTGAAGTCGACGACGCCCGTCGCCGTCTCAACCTTCAGCTTGGAGAGCGCTGCCGCGACGGCGGCCTTGTCCTTGGGATTGGACGAGGCCTTCAGCGCGCCGATCGCGGCATCGATGAGCGCCATCTGCGCGCCGACCTGCTGGCTCCACGGCTTGCCGGTCGCCTTTTCGAAACCGTCGGCCAGCTCGTCGCATTTCTTGCCGGTGACGGGCGAGACGAAGGGATAGGCGCGGTGCCAGTAGGCGCCGGAAGCGACGCCGTTGCCGAGGTCGCCCATCGCTTCCATCTCGACCTCGAAGAGGCCGGCCTTGGCGATCTGCATGATCTTGACCTGCTGGGCGAGACCCTTCTGCGCCGCCTGACGCCAGAAGACCGGGAAGTCCGGCGGGAAGGGGAAGGAGTTCACGATCTCGACACCCGCATTCATGAAGGTCGAAATCTGCGCCGAGAAATCGGTGATGCCGTTTTCGTAGGGACCCGCATCGGTGACCGTGAAGCCGGCCTTTTGCAGCGCCGGGATCATGACCGCGCGGATCGCGTTGCCATCGGCATCGTTCGGCAGCAGCACGCCGACCTTCTTGTTGGTCTCAATCTTCGACCATTGGTCGGCATAGACGGCTGCAAAGTCCGAGGCTCCGAAGGAAAAGTGATAGGTCCATTTGAAAGGCGACGGTGCGCCGGGCTTGGCACCGCGGCCGAAATACACGGCTTCCCAGGGCGCGACGGTCGACAGGCACGGCATGCCGCCGGCCTCGCAGCCATCAGCCACCGGGTTGATGGTTTCCGGCGTGGAAGAGGTCAGGACCAGATCGACCTTGTCGGCGGAGATGAGTTCCTTGGCGACCTTCGAGCCCGTGACCGGATCGGACTGCGTGTCCTTCAGCACAAAGTTCACGGCATACGTCTTGCCACCGATCTCGACGCCGCCCTTCAGTGCGGCATTGACGAGGCCCAGCACATACTCATCCGCCTCGGCAAAGGGGCTTAAGGGACCGGAGCGGGCATTGATCCAGCCGATATTGATCGTCTCGCCGGCCGCGAAGGCACTGCGGACCAAGGTGGGTGCAGCAAGGGCCGCGGCGGTTGCCATGCCGGCGCCTTGCAGCAGTTTGCGACGTGTCATTTCAAGGTTCAGTTTGCTCATCGTTATCCTCCCGAAAATGAATTGAGCGTTGGAAATCGTTGGGTCGGCTAGCGCAGACGGCTGCGCATGAACTCTGCCGCTTCCTCGATCGAGCTCATGCCTTCATCGAGCATGGGAGCGAAGAGCTGCCAGGAATGGACCATGCCGTCGAAGACCTTCAGGCTGGCGTCCACGCCAGCGGCCTCCAGTCGTTCCACGACGGTCCGTGAATCGTCGATGAGAAGCTCCCAGCTGCCGACATGGACCAGAACCGGGGCGAGACCTGAAAAGTCTGCATAGAAGGGTGTGACAGTGGGCGATTTGCGGTCGCCGGCGCCAATATATGCGCTCAGAAAAAGCTCCATCAGGCCGCGTGTCAGCAGCGGCGGTTCTTCGGCGACGTGATGCGAGGCGCCCTCGTCAGCGAGGTCGAGCGCCGGCGACATGAGTACGAGTCCGCCGGGTTGGGGCAGACCCGCAGCCCTGGCGCGAACCGCGACGGCCAGTGCAAGATTGCCGCCCGCACTGTCGCCGCAAAGGCCGATCGATTGCGGCGCGAAGCCCCGGCCAAGCGCCCATTTGTAAACTTCGAACGCGTCATCATGCGCGGCGGGTGCGGGATGCTCCGGCGCAAGCCGGTAGTCCGCCGCAAGCACAGGCACATTCGCCGCGCGCGCCAGATGGCTGGCAATCACCCGATGCGAGCGGCTTGAGCCGAAGAAGAAGCCACCGCCGTGAAAATAGACGATCAGCTTGCTCTCGTCGCAGCCGGGCAGGCGGATCAGGTCGCCGCCGGCCGGTCCGCAATTCACCCGCTCGATCATCGAACCTTCTGCAATCGGGGTCTGCGCGTTGATGGCCTCAAACCATTCGCGCAGCATCGCGGGTGTCGCATTTCCAGGCGGCGGGAACTGCGCGCTGACTTCAAGAATGGCCTGCAATTGCTCCTTGGACATGATTTTCCTCCCATGTCGTTCAAAGGTGTCTCCGCCGCGCCTCCTCCGCGGCGGCGGAGGCACTGCGATTCACATCCTGACGATCGGCTTGATCGTCTTGCCGCTTTCGGAATCGTGGATGGCGGCGTTGATCTCTTCGAAGGGGTAGAAGGTGATGAGCTTGTCGAAGGGGAAGAGACCCTTGGAATAGAGCTCGACCAGTTCAGGAATGAAGGTGTCCGGATTGGACTCGCCCTCGACGATGCCCATGAGGCGGCGGCCGCCGGACATGAAATGCGTCTCGTTGAGCTGCAATTCGGCATCCGGGCCGGACGCGCCGAGAATGCCGCAGGTGCCCTTGTTGGCGAGCGACATCACGGCGGAGCGGATGACGGCGGGGATGCCGGTCGTATCGAGTGCGAAATTGAGGCCGCGCCCGGTGATCTTCATGATTTCGGCCACCGCATCCGTCTTGCCCGGATTGATCGTGTGCGTCGCGCCAAGTTCCTTGGCGAGCGCCAGGCGCTCGTCATGCATGTCGATGGCAATGATCGTGGTGGCGCCCACCACCTTGGCGGCCATGATGGCGGAGAGACCGACCGAGCCGGTGCCGAAGACGGCGAAGGACTTGCCGTGGCTGACCTGCAGCGCGTTCATCACTGCGCCCGCGCCCGTCTGGACGCCGCAGGCGAGAGGTCCGAGCAGTTCCAGCGGCGCGGTGTCCGGCACCTTGACCACGTTCAGCTCGTTGCAGATGGCGTAGGTCGCGAAGGACGATTGGCCGAAGAAATTGGAGTGGATCTTTTCGCCCTTGGCGGAAAGCGCGGTCGTGCCGTCGGTGCGGGTGGCGAAGAAGTTGCGGGGAAAGAATTCCTCGCAATAGGTGATGGTGTTTTCCTTGCAGCACTGGCAGGTGCCGCAGGAGGCGAAGGTCATGACGACCTTGTCGCCGGGCTTGACCTTGTAGACGGCCGAGCCGACCTTTTCGACGATGCCGGCGCCCTCGTGGCCCAGCACGACCGGCAGCGGCGTCGGCAGCATGCCGTCGCGCACCACGAGGTCGGTGTGGCAAACGCCGGTCGCGATCACCTTCACCAGGATTTCATTGTCGCGCGGCTCTTCGATATCGATCATTTCGATGGAAAGCGGCTTGCCCGTCTCGCGGGCGACTGCGGCCTTGATCTGCATGGGATTTCCTCCGGATTGTGTGTGAATGACGGGCGCGGCGAACCGCGCCCGTTTGCGTCTTCAAGAGACGTCAGAACGGGTAGGGGGTGGCAGCGTCCTTGACCGAAATCCACTTCCAGGTGGTGAATTCCTCGATATCGGCGGGGCCACCGATGCGCGTGCCGTTGCCGGATTTGCGCGGACCGCCGAAGGGTGCGAAGGGGCCGCCATTAACCGTCTGGTCGTTGATGTGGACCATGCCGACATCCAGCTCATCGGCGATGCGCATGGCGCGTGCCGAATTGCCGGAGATGACGCCGGCGGCGAGGCCGTATTCGCTGTTATTGGTCAGCTCGATCGCCTCTTCCTCGGTCTTGAAGGTGGCAATGCAGGCGACGGGGCCGAAGACTTCCTCGTGGAAGGCCAGCATGTCGGGCGTCACGCCGGCCAGAACCGTCGCGGCATAGAAGCGGCCGTCATGCGTGCCGCCGGCGAGCAGCTTCGCGCCCTTGGCGACGGCGTCATCGACCAGACGCTGGATATTGGCGACCTGGCCGTCGGAGATGATGGGCCCAAGCGCGACCTGATTGGTGGACGGATCGCCCGCCGGCAGATGCGCCGCCTTGGCGACCAGCTTTTCGGTGAGTGCGGCCGCAATCGGCTCCTGAGCGAGAATGAGGCCCGTCGCCATGCAGATCTGGCCCTGGTGCAGGAAGGCGCCCCAGGCGGAGTTGGAGGCGGCGATGTCGAGATCGGCATCGTCCAGCACGATCAGCGAATTCTTGCCGCCGAGTTCCAGCTGCACCTTCTTGAAGTGCTTGCCGGCGACTTCCGCCACCTTTGACCCGCCGCCGGCGGAGCCGGTGAACGAGATCATGGCGATGTTCGGGTCCTTGCACATGGCTTCGCCCGCATCCGCACCGCCCGGCACCACCTGCAGCACGCCCTTCGGCAGGCCGGCTTCTTCGAAGATGCGGGCAATGATGATGCCGCCGGAGATCGGCGTGCGCGGGTCCGGCTTGTGGACGACCGTATTGCCCAGCGCGAGTGCTGCGGCAATCGAGCGGACGGAGAGAACGAGCGGGAAATTGAAGGGCGAAATGACGCCGACGACGCCATGCGGCACGCGCTTGGCATAGTTCACGCGGTTGTCCATCGCCGGCAGCATGAGGCCGGTCGGCTGGGTGGCGAGTGTCGCCGCATGGCGAATGAAGAGCGCGCCATGCTCGATCTCGATGCCCGCCTTCGGATAGATCGAGCCGCTTTCGCGCATGATCCACGGGATGAGTTCGGCGCCGTTTTCTTCGAGCAGGTCGGCGGCCTTGTTGAGGATCTTGGCGCGTTCGATGCCCGTTGTCTTCGCCCAGGCCTTCTGCGCAGCCTTGGCTTCGGCTGCGGCGCGCGCAATGTCTGCCGGACCGCCGATGCCGACGGAGGCGATCAGCGCGCCGGTTGCCGGATCGCGCACCTCTGCAACACCGGCACTCGTCTTCTGCCAGTCGGCGAAGAAGGCCAGACCCTGCCAGCGTTCGGCATCCAGGAAATTCTGGTTCTGCATGTTCATCTGTTTTCTCCTCAACATTGTTCCTTAGGCCGGAGAAGAGGCAAAGCTTCGCCGTCGCTCGAAACGCTGATTTTTCAGCGGCTTGAGCGTTTGAATTCCGACGATGTCCGGGCGATGAGCCCTCCCTTTGCCGCCTCCTCAAGCGGTGAAAATGAAATTGCAAAGAGCGTGCCAAGTGCGTTTGAAGGGAGGCCGTACACGGCAAGCGCTTGAAAAACATCAACTCCGGTGTGTGCCTGATCGAATACCGGGAAGGCCTTGCCTTTCATCAAATTCATTATAATATAAAACAATTCATCAAATCATGAATTCGTGAGGAGGCGAAAACATGAAGCGGCAGCAGCCAGGACTCATTTCGCTTGCGGAAGCCTCCAAGGGTTTCGAGACGCTGCGCGCCCGTGGCGCCTATCGGGAGCTCGCCGACGGCGCGGCCCCGACTCTCAAGGAGCTCACTGAGGCCATCCATTTCTCGCTCGGCGACGGGCGCATCTGGCTGAACGATCAGCGCGTGGTCCTCATGCAGTCGAAGGTGCTGGGGCGGCTGAGGCAGGAGATCATCGACGCCTTCGGCTTCGAGAATGCCAAGGCGCTGTTCATGCGCGTCGGCTACATGCAGGGCGTGCGCGATGCCGAACTGATCCAGACGCGCTTTCCCACGAAGGACCTGACCCATGCGCTTGCGGCAGGTCCGCGCGTGCATACGCTCGAAGGCTTCGTGAAGGTCACGACGAAGCATTTCGAATACGATGTCGAAAAGGGCACCTATTTCGGCGAGTTCGACTGGCACGATTCCTCCGAAGCCGGCGAGCATATCGCGGCTTACGGTCTTGCGGCCGAGCCGGTTTGCTGGATGCAGACGGGCTATCCGTCCGGCTATTCGAGCTTTCTCTTCGGCCGGCCAATCATCTTCCGCGAGGTCGCCTGCGCCGGCATGGGCGCCGATCACTGCACCGTCATTGGCCAGAATGCCGAGGCCTGGGGCGCGGATGCGCCGGAGCGCGAATATCTCGGTCTTGAATGGAAGGCGCCCCGTAGCCGAAGCGCGAGGCCGAAATCGCAACGCGCGGAACCGGATGCGGCCGCGCATCCGGCAGGCGCTTCGCAAGGCGAAGTCGTCGGCGTTTCAGCGGCGCTGCTGCGGACGCGGCACATGCTGGAGCGCGTCGCCGATACGGATGCGACGGTGCTTTTCATCGGCGAGTCCGGCGTCGGCAAGGAGCTCTTCTCCAACCAGCTTCACCTTATGAGCCCGCGCGCCGGGGGGCCCTTCGTGCCGATCAACTGCGCGGCGATCCCCGACAATCTGGTCGAATCAGAGCTTTTCGGCGTCGAGAAGGGCGCGTTTACGGGGGCTGCAGCCTCGCGCGCCGGCTATTTCGAGCGCGCCTCGGGCGGCACGCTGTTTCTCGACGAAATCGCTTCGCTGACTTACTCCGCGCAGGGCAAGGTGTTGCGTGCCGTGCAGGAGCGCAAGATCGAGCGGGTCGGCGGATCGCGGACCATCCCGGTCGATGTGCGTGTCGTTGCCGCGTCCAATGTCGATCTGGCGAGCGAAGTCAGGGCAGGGCGCTTCCGGCAGGACCTTTATTTCCGGCTCTGCGTCTTCCCCATCGTTATTCCGCCGCTGCGCGAGCGGCGCGATGACATTCCGCTGCTCACCGAGCATTTCCTGCGCCTCTTCCGCGCCCGCCATCGCCGCGACGTCACCGGCTTCACGCGCCGCGCGATAGACGCGCTGCTCGCCTATGATTTTCCAGGCAATATCCGCGAGTTGCAGAACCTGGTGGAGCGTGGTGTCGTCTATGCCAACGAGGGCGGACAGATCGATATCCAGCATCTCTTTACCGGGTTTGAGAAAACGCCTGCGCTGGGGATGCATCTGACCGACGAAGGGCGGATCGAGGCGGAGACGGTCGGCGGTCCGGTCGTTGTTGCCCCGGTCTCGGTCCGGCCGGCGACCATGCAGAGCCCGCAAGATCTTAAGGCCATGGAGCTTTCGCTCTATGAAGGCGCGCTGCGGGAAGCCGGAGGCAATGTTTCCGCCGCTGCGCGCAAGCTCGGTGTGACGCGCGCCAGCCTCGAATATCGCCTCAAGCGCAACGGTCTCCTGTGATCAGCCGCCGCCGCCCATCGTCACCGACATGAAGGCGCGGAAGGCTGCTGCCGCCTCGCTGATGGGGCGCGATTTCGACCAGGCGAGGCCGACATCCATGCTGGGGATCTGCTCCTTCAGCCGGCGCACTTCGATGCGCTGACCTTCCAGCGACCAGGGCCGATAGACCATGTCGGAGAGGATGGTGACGCCGACGCCCGAGGCGACGAGCGAGCGCACGGCCTCGACCGAACTGGTGGAGAGCACGACGCGCGGGGTGAAGCCGGTCAGTGTCCAGTAGCGCGCGGCCGTCTTGCGTGCCTCGTCGACGGTCAGCATCACGTAATCCTCCTCCGCGACGTCCGAAAGCGTGATCTCCTGCCTGTTGAGAAGCGGGTGATCGGCGGCAAGCCAGAGGCGGCGGGTGGAGCGCATCAGCAGTTCCTGCTCGATCTCCTCCCGGTTCTGCAGGTTCGACACCAGCATCACGGCCATGTCGATATCGCCCGCGACCAGACGGTTTTCGAGCGCCATGCGCGGCAGTTCGGCAAGTTCCAACTCGATATGGGGATAGGTCTTGCGAAAGCGCGCATAGTAGCGCGACATGAAATAGCCAATGACGGTATAGGTCATGCCCAACTTGAGCTTTGCGTTCTCTCCGGTACGTTCGCGCAAGGGAGAGCGCACGGCGGCGGCAACCGCGCCCGTGATGACTCGCGCATGGTCGAGAAAGCGCGCGCCTTCCATCGTCAGCCGAACGCCCGCATGGGTGCGTTCGAAGAGCACAACGCCAAGTTCCATCTCCAGAGATTTGATCGCTGCGGTGACTGCCGATTGGGAGATGTTCAGGTCGACTGCAGCGTGACTCACCTGTCCACTCTCTGCGGTTGCAATGAAATAGTCCAGTTGTTTCAGTGTGATAGCCACGATTCTTGCCCCTCTGACGCATTATCTGTTTTTTCGATATTACATTCAAAAAATGACTATTTCACAAGAACCCTTAACTGAGCAAACATTGCTGCAACGCCGCAAAGACGGCAGATGAATGAGGGGTACTAACCATGCCGGTCACACTGAACTGTGACATGGGAGAGAGCTTCGGCCTCTACCAGATGGGTGATGACAGCGGGCTTATGCCGCTGATCGACGTCGCCAATGTCGCCTGCGGTTTTCACGCATCCGACCCGAACCACATGCACCAGACCGTGCTCCGCGCCAAGGCTGCGGGCGTCAAGATCGGTTCGCATCCGGGTCTTCCGGACCTGCAGGGTTTCGGCCGCCGCGAGATGCGGATGACGCGCGACGAAGTGCGCAACGCCATCGTCTACCAGACCGGCGCTCTGCTCGGCTTCATGAAGTCGGAAGGCATGGAACTCCATCACATCAAGCCGCATGGCAGCCTCTATTTCATGGCGATGCAGCAGGAAGCCGTGGCGCATGGCGTCTGCGATGCCGCTGAAATCTTCGGTGTGCCGCTCTTCGGCATGACGGGGACGCTGCATGAGGAAGTCTATCAGGCGCGCGGCATTCCCTTCGTCGCCGAGTTCTATGCCGACCTCGAATACAATGCTGAAGGAAAGCTGATCCTCACCCGCGTCCATGACGCCAAGGATCCGGCCAAGATGGCGGAGCGCTGCGTGCGTGCCATCACCGAAGGCAAGGGCACGGCGGAAGACGGAACGCTTTTCCCGGTTCGCTGCGAAACGATCTGCGTGCATTCGGACACCCCGAACGCCATCGATATCGCACGGGCCGTGAAGGACGCGATCGCGCCCTGGCATTGACCAGCATCATGGCCGCATGATCTTTGTGCGGTGCAATATTAGATTTTCCCTATCAGACGAACTGGAGCACGTCATGGCACAGATTCTCTCTCCGCTTCCGGGCACTTTCTACCGCAGCCCGTCGCCGGGCCAGCCGGCCTACAAGAACGATGGCGACAGCGTCGCGGTGGGCGATGTCATCGGCCTCATCGAGGTGATGAAGTCCTTCCACGAAGTGAAGTCGGAAGTCGCGGGTTCGAACATCCGCTTCTCGGCCGACAATGAAGAGCCGGTCATGGCTGGCGCACCTCTCGCGGATCTCGACTGATGCTGAAGAAACTTCTGGTCGCCAATCGCGGGGAAATTGCGGTTCGGGTCATCCGGGCGGCGAAGGATCTCGGCATCAAGACGGTGGCGGTGCATTCCGCTGCCGACGCGACCTCCCTGCATGTGCTTCTGGCTGACGAGGCGGTCAATATCGGTCCGCCGGCTGCCAAGAAGTCCTATCTGAATATCGATGCGATTATCGAGGCCGCGAAATCGACCGGCTGCGACAGCATCCATCCGGGCTATGGCTTCCTCGCCGAAAACGCCGCCTTCTCGGATGCCGTCACCGCCGCCGGCCTCGTCTTCGTCGGTCCGTCCGGCGATGCGATCCGGCTGATGGGCGACAAGGTCTCGGCCCGTTCGGCGGCTGCGGCTGCCGGGGTGCCGGTGGTTCCGGGGTCGGCCGGCCGTGTCGAGGGCATCGAGGCGGCGCGTCATATCCTGATCGATACCGGCTTCCCGGTGATGATCAAGGCGGCGGCAGGCGGTGGCGGTCGCGGCATCCGCATCGCCAACAACCTCGCCGAATTCGAACAGGCCTTCCCGCAGGCGGAAGCCGAGGCACTCGCCGCTTTCGGCGACGGCGGCCTCTACATGGAAAAGGTCATCGGCAAGGCGCGCCATATCGAGGTGCAGGTTCTGGCCGACGGCAAGCACGCTATTCATTGCTATGAACGCGAATGCTCGCTGCAACGCCGCCGCCAGAAGGTCTGGGAAGAAGCACCGTCGCGCGCGCTTTCGGACGAACTGCGCGAGGAGCTTTGCGGCTCGGCCGTAGCTCTGGCCAAGGCGGTGGGTTATTCCGGCGCCGGTACGGTCGAATATCTCTATGACGACGAGGCAAACCGCTTCTACTTCATCGAGATGAACACCCGCATCCAGGTCGAGCATCCGGTCACGGAAGCGATCACCGGGATCGATCTCGTGGCCGAAATGCTCCGCATTGCCGGTGGCGAACCGCTGCGGATCAGGCAGAAGGATGTCTCGGTGCGCGGCCACGCCATCGAGGTGCGCATTAATGCCGAAGATCCGTCGAAGGACTTCGCGCCGTTCCCCGGCACGGTGGGCGATCTGCGCCTTCCCGGTGGGCCGGGCGTGCGCTTCGACTCTATGCTCTATCCCGGCTACCAGGTGCCGCCCTTCTATGACTCGCTGCTCGCCAAGCTGATCGTGCATGGCGAAACGCGCGAGGCGGCGATCACGCGGCTGGTCCGCGCGCTCGGTGAACTGAAAATCGATGGCATGAAGACGACGAAACCGCTCTTTCTTGCGCTTGCCGCCGATCCGTCGGTGCAGGCCGGGGACGTGCATACCCGCTGGCTGGAAGGCTGGCTCAACGACAACGCGGCGAAGCTCGCGGACTGACGGAAAAAGGGGAACGAATGTCGATACGTTTCAATTTCGGGGGTGACGAGCATATCTTCGGCGAAGTGTCCGAAGCGATGTCGCTGGACTCCTTCTTCATCGGCCTGTCGATGACGAACGCGGTGAAAGCCGCCAACATCAAGGGCGTCACCGAAATCTGCCCGGCGAATGCCAGCTTCCAGATCCGCTTCAACCCGGACCTCATCAAGCCGCAGGACCTCTTGAAGGAACTGCAGTCGATGGAGGATGCCGCCTCCAAGTCGGACTCGGTGCTCAAGACCCGCATCATCGAACTGCCGGTCTATTTCCAGGACCCGTGGACGCATGAGACCTGCATGCGCTTCCGCGAGCGCCATCAGGACCCGAACTCGACCGACCTCGAATACTCGGCCCGCATCAACGGCTTCGCGACGATCGACGAGTTCATCGCGGCCTATTCCGGCCAGCCGTGGTTCGTCTCCATGGTCGGCTTCGTCGCCGGTCTGCCCTTCCTCTACCAGATGGTCGAGCGGCAGAAGCAGATCCAGGCGCCCAAGTACCTTCGCCCCCGTACGGACACGCCGAAGCTCACCATCGGCCACGGCGGCTGCTTTGCCGCGATCTACTCGGTGCGTGGCGCCGGCGGCTACCAGATGTATGGCGTGACGCCGGCTCCGATCTACGATCCGACCCGCAAGGTGCGCTATCTGACGGACGAGATGTGCCTGTTCAAGCCGGGCGATATCGTCAAGTTCAAGTCGGTCGGCCGCGACGAATACGACACGCTGCTGGAAGCCATCGACGCCAACACCTGGCAGCCGACGGTGCATGCGGCAGACTTCTCGCTGACCGAATTCAACAAGGACATGTCCGGCACCAATGCCAAGCTGATGGAGCTGATCAATGGCCGTTAAAGTCATCTCTCCCGGTCTTTCGACCTCCGTTCAGGACCTTGGCCGTCCCGGCTATTACCATCTCGGCATTCCGGAAGGCGGCGGCATGGACCGTTTCGCCACCCGCATCGCCAACCTGCTGGTCGGCAACGATCCGGGCGCGGCGCTTCTCGAAGCCACCTTCATGGGTCCGGAGCTTGAATTCACGGAAGCTGCCACAGTCGCCGTCACCGGCGGCGAACTCCCGCCCAAGGTCAATGGCGAGGAGCGCCCGACCTGGGAAAGCTTCCCCGTCAAGGCCGGCGACCGGCTCTCCTTCGGCTATCTGAAAGGCGGCGCGCGTGCCTATATCGCGATCTCCGGCGGCATCGATGTTCCGGTCGTTCTCGGTTCGCGCACGACTTACGTGCTTGGCGCGCTCGGTGGCTTCGAAGGCCGTGTGCTGAAGGCCGGCGACGAGCTGCCGATCGGCGCAGGTTCCGGTAAGGCCGGCAAGTCGCTGCCGGCAAACCTCCGCCGTCCGCAGATCAGCCCCGCCGAACTGCGCATGCTGCCGGGCCTTTACTGGCACCGCATCACGGAAGCTGCCGGCAAGCGCTTCTTCGAGGATACGTGGAAGGTCGCACCCGAGGCCGACCGCATCGGTTACCGCTTCCGTGGCGGCGCGCCACTCGAATTCGTCGAGCGCGAGCAGCCATTCGGCGCGGGTTCCGACCCGTCCAACATCGTCGACGCCTGCTACCCTTACGGTTCGATCCAGGTGCCGAGCGGCACCGAGCCGATCGTGCTCCACCGCGACGCCGTCTCCGGCGGTGGCTACATGATGGTTGGCGTTGTCATCTCGGCAGACATGGACCTGATCGCACAGCTGCAGCCGCATACGCCGGCGAAGTTCGCGCCGGTCACGCTCGACCAGGCGCTTGCCGCCCGCGCGGACAACGCGAAGCTGATGGCGCGCGCAGAAGAATACCTCGCCGGCTGACGGCGAGGTTATGCATAAGCCGGCTGGGGAGGCTGGCCCAAGGAAGGGAACCGCCGGCCAAAGCCGGTTCCGCCGCGCCCGATGACAAGATCGGACGCGTGAAACGACAAGACGAAGCCGTCAAACGGCGTGATTTTGGCATTCCGAGCCCCGCATCAAGACGGAGCCGGAACCGAAAGGGGAACATCGCGAAACCGAATTGCCGGACGATCCGGCCACGGTGACGTGTGCCTTCCCCTTCAAGACAGAAAGAAGGGGATATGAGCTATCTCAGTGCGGAAGACGTTTCCGTGGCGTTTGCGGGTCTCAAGGCCCTGTCTTCGGTCAACCTGAAGATCACGCCCGGCCATATTAGCGGCCTGATCGGTCCCAACGGGGCCGGCAAGACGACGCTTGTCAACGTGCTCACGGGTTTCCAGGCCCCGACCTCCGGCGCCGTCACGCTGGACGGCCAGCCGCTGACCAATCTCAAGCCACATCAGGTGCGCCGTCGTGGCATTGCGCGCACCTTCCAGGGCGGACGGCTGTTCCGTGACCTGCCGGTCATCGACAATCTCGAAGTGACCGGCGTCGGCCTCGGCATGAGCCGTCGTGCGGCAATCGCCGAAGCCGAGGCCATGCTCGACTGGATCGGCATTGCGCCGCTCAAGAACCGCATCGCTGGTACGCTTCCCTATACCGACGAGCGCCGCGTCGCCATCGGCCGCGCCCTGATGGGCCGCCCGGCCTATATCCTGCTGGACGAGCCCGCCGCCGGGATGAGCGCGCCGGAAGCATCGGACCTTTCCGATCTGGTGCGCCGCATCGCCAAGTCGCTCGGCATCGGCGTGCTGATCATCGAGCACAATGTCGGCCTCGTTCTCGGCCTCTGCGACCATATCGTCGTGCTGGACTCCGGCGCTGTCATCGAGGAGGGCGATCCCGCCGCGATCCGCGACAGCGAGAAGGTCCGCCACGCCTATATGGGCACTGCCGCCGACACCGTGCGCGCCAACCTGGAGGTGATGGCATGACCCTGCTGAACCTCGTCGATGTCTCCGTTCGCTATGGCCGCCTGACGGCGGTGCGCGGCGTGTCGATCAATCTGAAAGAGGGCGAAGTTCTCTTCATCACCGGCCCGAACGGCGCCGGCAAATCCTCGCTTCTTCGCGCTATCGCCGGCGTCACGCCCGTTGCTGGCGGCCATGTCGAATTCGACGGAGCCCAGATCACCGGACGCACGCCGGAAGATATCGCCCGCCTTGGCTTCTCGATGGTGCCGGAAGGCCGCGAAGTCTTCGGCTCGCTGACCATCGAGGAAAACCTGATGGTCGGTGCCGGCATGCATTCTCGTACGCCCGGCTGGAAGGGGCAGACCGCTGCCGATCTCGCGTCGGTCTACGACACCTTCCCGATCCTGAAAGAGCGTCGGAACCAGCAGGCTGGTCTTCTCTCCGGCGGCCAGCAGCAGATGCTGGTCATCGGCCGGGCGCTGATGGCCCGGCCGCGCCTGATTGCCATCGACGAGCCCTCGCTCGGTCTCGCGCCGAATATTACCGACCAGGTCTATGAGCGGCTGATTGCCCTTCAGGCGGAGCGGAGCCTGACGCTTCTGATCGTCGAGCAGAGCTCCACCCGTGCCGTCATGGTCGGCGGTCGAATGATCCTGATGCGCTCCGGTCAGGTCGTGCTCGATGGCGACGCCCGCGAGCTCGGCAACAGCGAGGCCATGCAGGCCGCCTATTTCGGTTACGAGGACCACTGACATGCTCCAGATCGTCTTCGACGCCCTTTCTCTCGGTTCGCTCTACGCGCTCGGCGCGCTCGGCATCGCGCTGATCTTCGGCGTGATGCGGCTCGTCAACTTCGCGCATGGCGACGTCATCGCGTTTTCGATCTTCGCGCTGCTCTGGCCCTCGACGGACGCCATGGCCATCGTGTTCGCCGGCAACCTGCCGTGGTTCCTGCTCATCCCGTTTGTGCTTGCGGTCGGGGCAGGGCTGTCGGTTCTCTGCGAAATCGTCGTCTTCCGGCGCTTCCGCAACACCAATCCCGCCACGATGATGATCGCCTCCTTCGCGCTCGGCTTTGTCATCCGCTATTTCCTGTTGATGCTCTATTCGAGCCGGCCGAAATCGATCTCTCTGCTGCCGATCCTGTCGCAGCCGGTGGAAATCCTCGGCGCGCGCCTGCCGCTGCTGCAGCTGATCACCATCATCGTGACGATCGCGATCCTCTTCGGTCTCGTCATCTTCCTGCGCCGCACCCGCTTCGGCCTGGAAATGCGCGCGGCAGCGGAGAACTTTTCCATGGCCCGCATGCTGGGTGTCCGCGCCAACCGCGTCATCATGGGAGCGTTTGCGCTTTCCGGCGCTCTGGCTGGCGCGATTTCGCTGATCTTCGGCATCCAGACCGGGACCGCCGATATCCAGATGGGGGCAGCGGTCATGCTCATGGCCTTCATCTCCACCGTCATCGGCGGTCTCGGCAGCCTTGCCGGCGCGGTTCTTGCCGGCTTCCTCTTAGGCGCGGCCTCGGTCGTCATGCAGGTCATCCTGCCCGTCGATGCGCGCCCCTTCCGTGACGCCTTCGTCTACGGCGCCGTCATCCTCGTCCTCCTGTTCCGCCCGCAGGGTCTGATCGCCGCCCGCGGCACGAAGGAAAGGGTCTGATCTCCATGTCCACATCCTCCCCCGTTATCGACCCGATCCTGAGCGCAGAGGCGATTGCCGCCCGCAAGCCCGGACCCTTCTCGCTGGCAGGCAAATCGATCGTCACGCCCATCCTGCTGACGCTCATCCTGCTTGCGATTGCCATTGTCACGGTGATGATCGGCTCCAAGCCGTTCAATCAGGTCATCATCGACCTCTTCGTCCGCGTCATCCTCGTTGTCGGGCTCTATGTCTTCATCGGCAACTCCGGGGTCATGAGCTTCGGCCAGATCGGCTTCACCTGCCTCGGTGCCTATGTGGCGGCCTGGCTGACGATCAATCCGATGATGAAGAAGATGTCGCTGCCCGGCCTGCCAGACTTCATCCTCAAGGCCAAGATGGAATACTGGCAGGCGGCGCTTCTCGCCGCGCTGTTTGCAGGCGTCGCCGCACTCTTCTTCGGCCGTGTGCTGATGCGCCTGTCGGGCATTGCCGCCTCGATCGCCACCTTCGCCATGCTCGCCATGATCAACACGATCTATTCCAACTGGGATCGTGTGACCGGCGCCACGTCTTCGGTCGTCGGCATTCCGATCGTTCGCTCGATCTGGCCCTATTTCACGGTCGCTGCCATCGTCATCTTCATCGCCTGGCTGCACGCCATTTCCCGTGCAGGGCTGGCGCTGCGTGCCGCCCGCGACGAGCCGACGGCTGCTGCCGCTTCCGGCATCGACATCCCCAAGGAGCGGCTGGTTGCCTTCGTCATATCGGGCGCCATCATGGGCGTGGGCGGCGCATTGACCGCGCATTCCATCGGCGTGGTCACGCCGGACAATTTCTACCTCAGCCTCACCTTCGTGACGCTCTCCATGCTCGTCGTCGGCGGCATGGGCAGCCTCACGGGCAGCGTGCTCGGCGTCGTCATCCTGTCGGCGCTTATCCAGGGACTTCGCTTCCTCGAAGCGGGGGTTCCTGTCGGCGGGTCCATGCTGGCGCTCCCCAAGGGGCTCCAGGAGATCGCGCTCGGCATCATCATGATCGTCATTCTCGCGCTTCGCCCTTCAGGCCTGTTCGGCAATCGCGAGCTCACCCTCAACCGTAACCGTAGTGAATGACCGTCGGGATCACCCCGCCGGCACCCAACAAGGAGACGTCGATGAAAACGAAACTGACCCTTCTGACCGCAGCGGCTTTCACGGCCGTTTCGGCCGCGTTCCCGGCGCTTGCCGCGGACGACAAGATCGTGGTGGGCTTTGCCACGGCCGAGTCCGGCTTCATGCAGGCCTATGACCAGCCGGCAACCGATGCGGCGCTGATCCGCATCGACGAGATCAACAAGGCAGGTGGTCTTCTCGGAAAGAAGATCGAGGTCGTGAAGGCCGACACCAAGTCCGACCGTGCGGAAGGCGCCAAGGCCGGCCTTTCCGTGCTCGACCAGGGTGCCGATCTCGTCGTCGTGTCCTGCGACTACGACTTCGGTTCGCCGGCAGCACTCGCTGCTGAAGCGGCTGGCAAGATCTCGTTCTTCCTCTGCGCCGAATCCGTCAAGGCCGGCATCCAGGGCGTTGGTCCGCACAGCTTCTCGGCCTCGGTTCTGGCCGCCGTACAGGGCGCAACCATGGCCGAATGGGCCTTCGAGAAGAAGCAGGCAAAGACCTACTACCGTCTTCTCGACACCTGGACCGAGTATAACAAGGGCGTCTGCGACGGCTTCGACTGGATGATGCCGAAGCTGGAAGCCAAGGGCGCCAAGCTCGTCGGCAAGGACACGTTCAAGAACGACGACGCCTCGATTGCGGCCCAGATTACCCGCATCAAGGCGCTGCCGAAGGAACCCGACGCGATCATGCTCTGCACGATGATGCCGGGCGCCGTTTCGGCCATCAAGCAGATCCGCGCCGCCGGCATCAACTCGATGATCCTGAATGGTTCGGCTCTCGACGGCAGCTACTGGCTCTCCGCCGTTCCGGACCTGTCGAACTTCTTCCAGCCGGTTCAGGGCTCGATCTATGGTGACGACCCGAACCCGGACGTCAACAAGTTCAACGCCGCCTTCAAGGCAAAGACCGGCGCCGACCCGTCGTCGACCTATGTCTATCCGGGCTACATCATGATCGACGTCTGGGCGAAGGCCGTCGAACGTGCCAAGTCGGCGGATGCGGACGCGGTTGTCGCAGAACTTGAAAAGATGAAGAACGAGCCGACCCTCTTCGGACCCCGTACCTTCACGCCTGAACTGCACCACCAGAACACGGCCAAGTACCTGATCGCCGAAACGACCAAGGGCAAGCCGCATGTCATCGACAGCTGGACGATCTCCGAACCGATCCCGCTCGATGCGCTGATGAAGTAAGCATCACTCGGCAGACTGACAGCAAAACGAGCCCGGTCCGCGAAAGCGGGCCGGGTTTCTCCATTCTGTGCATTGTCGTCTTGTCGACGTTCTTGCGGCATTTCGTAGAGCGCTAAAGGAGATGGCATACCACATGCGTTGCCGCTATACAGGGCGCACACATGGCAGCGAAGGCATCAGGAGGACACATGGCTCGCTTCGACAGATCGATTGTCGCGGACATGGATGCCTTTGCGGGGCTTTCCTCCGATGATATCGACGTGGTTCTCGCGCGCGCCAATTCGGTGCGCGTCGCAAAGGACAAGGCTGTCTTCTCGCAGGACGAGGCGGCGGAGCGGTTCTTCCTGCTTCTCGACGGTGTCGTCCGCGTCGTGCAGACGACGCGCGACGGGCATCAGGTGATCGCGCGCTATCTGGGCGCCGGCTCGATCATCGGCATCGCGCCGGCGATCGGCCGGACGACCTATCCGGCCTCGGCGGAAGCGGCGGTCGATTGCGTCGTGCTCGCCTGGCCCATGTCGATCTGGCCGGAACTTTCCGACCGCTTTCCGCAGCTCGCCGCCAACACCTACAAGGCCGTCGGCATGCGGCTGGCCGAGACGCAGGAGCGGGTGATCGAGCTTTCGATTGCTCAGGTGGAGCAACGCGTTGCGAATGCGGTGCTGCGGCTCATCCGCCAGACGGGGAAGAAGACGGAAGAGGGGATCATCATCGAGTTCCCGATCTCGCGGCAGGATATTGCCGAAATGACCGGTACGACGCTGCACACCGTCAGCCGTCTCCTGAGTGCCTGGGAGAGCGATGGGGTGGTCTCCAGCGGCCGGCAGAAGATCACGGTGACCGATCCGCACAAGCTGATGCTGATCGGGCAAGGGAAGCCTTGAGGGCAAGGCTCAGGCCCCGTCCTTTTGCCTGATTGCCTCGATCAGGCTTTCCTCGAAACGTTCGAATTCTGCCTCGTGTTCGCGCGCGGCATCCACCGGCGTGTGAAAGCCGGAAATCGGGCAGCCGACACAGAGCATGCGATAGCGCATGAGAACGGCGACCGTCTGCGGCCATTCCGTCATCATCTGTTCGAGCGTGATGTCGCGGCTGAAGCGCATCGGACCTTTCCACCCTCCACGTTTGTCTTCGACGATAGCGGCAAGCGTGTCGGCCTCGTTGTGCTGGCGCAAACAACTTGCGCATCAGCAAATCTAACGAGAGGCGCGCAATTTGATTTCTCTTTGACGAACCGCAAACTGGGCTGCGGGCGTCAGGGCTAGAAGGGTTTCAGCGGTCACGAGGATCGTGAAAACAACCCAAGGAATTCGACAATGAAGACGATGATGAAGACGGGCCTTGCTCTGGTTGCAGGCGTTGCACTGACCGTCATGGCGCTCCCGGCCAATGCGGCCGACATCGAGGTCAAAATGCTGAACAAGGGCGCCAAGGGCACGATGGTGTTCGAGCCCGATTTCGTCAAAGCCCAACCCGGCGATTCCATCCATTTCGTCGCCACCGACAAGGGCCATGACGCCGAAAGCATCGATGGCATGGTTCCGGAAGGGGCAACGCCCTTTGTCGGCGAAATGGGCAAGGACATCACCGTCAAGCTCGACAAGGAAGGCTTCTACGGCGTCCGCTGCAAGCCGCATTTCGGCATGGGCATGGTGATGCTGGTGGAAGTCGGCAAGGGTGCGAATGCCGATGCCGCCAAGGGCGCCAAGATGCCCCCGAAGGCCAAGCAGAAGTTCGAGGAACTCTTCGCCGAAGCCGCCAAATAATCAAGACGTCTCCTCCCAAGACGGCGCTGGCCGGGCGATAGCCCGGCCATTTTTGTTCGGGGACTGTTGAAAGGCGGGGTGCCACTTGCTCCCATCTCCCCCTTGGTGGGGGAGAAAGCAAAATCACGGTCTTAGCCGCAGGCTAAGTCGTAGATTTTGCGAGAGAGGGGGTCCGTTTGCGGGGCGAATGTGCCCCCTCACCTGGAAAATCTAGCACTTAGCTTTCAGCTAAGTGCTAGATTTTCCTTCCTCTCCCACAAGGGGAGAGGAAGGGCCGCACCCTCTCCTCTCACTCAAACCCGAATATCCAGCCCGCTCACCCGCAACCGCTCAATCTGGTGTCCGTCCATCAACACCACCGCCGTCGACATCGCATCCGCAAAAGCAGCGGACGAATGGATGACACTGGCGCGAAGGGTGTATTCCCGCGTCAGGCCCTTCTTCGGATGCAGGATATGGCCGGCGTGGCCTTGGGTGTCGAAGGTCGTGCCGAGCATCATCGAGGTGGCGACGGCCTGATCGGACAGCGTCACGCGCTCGGCAAGGGCCGCTCCGCTGACGCCCTCACGGATGCCGACCTGCCAGCCCGCGCCGTTAAGCCCCTTGCCGACCGCCTGGATCTCGCCGATGTCGAGCAGCATGTTGGCATAGCCGTGGGACTTGAGGAGAGCCGCAATCCGATCGGTGATGTAGCCCTGCGCGATGCCGTTCAGCGTCAGCGCCATGCCGGCTCGCGCGAAGGCGATGCGGGCATCGTCGAAGATGACCTTGTCCATGCCGACACGGGCCAGCACCGGTGCGAGTTCGTGTGCTTCGGGCAGGCGAGTGCGGTGCGGCTGGGTGAACCACTGCGCATAGAATGCGAAGAGCGGCTGCACGGTCGGATCGAACAATCCACCCGTCTGGCGATGCACGGCGCGGGAAAGCGCCAGCACTTCCAGAAGCTCCGGCGGCGGATCGATGAGCGCGCCGTCGCGGTTGAGGCGGGACAGCGCGCTGTCGTGCCGGTAGAGGCTGAAAATGCCCTCAAGTCGGGCGATCTCGGCTTCGACGGCCGCCAGAACCGGTTTGGCCTCGGCTTCGCTTGCGCCGACAAGCTCGATTTCGGCATGGGCGCCCAGCGCCTGCCCGCTCCAGCGGACCGGCTTGGCGGCAAAGGCACGAGGCGCCAGCAAGGCAGATGGCAAGGCCGCACCGGCGACAAGGACTGCACCGATGAACAGCGCGCGGCGGCGGGTGAGGGGCTTGGAGAAAATGGCGGTCATGGTTCAGCCTCCATGCGCGGCGGGCATCGAAGCATCCATGCCGACCTGCGCCTGCTGTTTGATATAGCTGTCCGGAATGTCCTTCAGCGCGACGATCTCACCCCCGGTCTCGGCAACGAAGGCGTCGGCCGCCTTGCGGTCGGAGAAGGGCACGGCTTCGGGCGTTTCCATGCCGCCGCGCTTGCGGCTTTCGATGACATAGACGGCCGCATCCGCCTTCATCCAGTTGTCGACGCCGGGCTCCTGCCAGGACTTCGCCCTGCCCATGTCGCTGACATAGACGGCGGTGACCTCCGCGTCTTGTTCGGCACCGCGCAGATAGGCGACGGCGTCGACCACTTCGGCAAACCAGAGCGGCGCATCCATGCCCTTCAGATGCACCTGCGCCTTCGGGCCGGGATGGTCGAGAACATACATCTGGCAATTATGCCCGACGGCTTCCGCCGTCATCGTCGTGGGAGCCGGCGGAGCGGAGGCTTCGTTGCCGTTGCAGCTCGCGAGCAGCAGCGCCAGCGCTGCGCCGGCGAGAAGAGAGGTCCAGTGGCGGGTCATGGTGTCAGTCTCCTGATCTGGAAATAGCCGGCGGCGAGCGCTGCCACGAGCCAGGCGAACAGGCCGGCGAGCGCATAGGTCGCGCTGAAGGGCAGCGTGTTGGCGATGCCGTCGAGGCCGCTCACCGGGGCGGCATTCTCGAGGCCGGCGAGGTTGAAGATGCGGAAGGCATCGCCCGGATTGGCGACGACGAAATAGGGGAAGAGGGTCTTGGTGAAGACCCCGTCCTTGTCGGCGAGAATGCCGGCAAGAAGCGCCAGATCGTAAAGCACGGTGGCGACCAGCCAGACACCGATGGCGACGGCTGCGGCTTGCCCGGCGCGTGGCGAGGCGACCGAGATCATCATGCCGATGGCAACGAAGACCGCGCCGAGCAGCAGGCCGGTGAGACCCAGCCGAACGATGGCGGCCAACCCGCTCATGTCCATGCCATAGGCGAAGATCGCGGCACCGCTCGAGATGGTCAGGCTCGCGGCAATCGCAATCGCCAGCACGGCGATGAGGCCGAGCGCCTTGCCGGCGAGCAGCACCCCGCGCGAGATCGGCGTCGCCAGCACCAGCGCCATCGTGCCACGCTCCACCTCGCCGGCGATGCTGTCATAGGAAATCAGCAGTGCAATCAGCGGAATGAGATAGACGGAGAGCGTGGCGAGGCTTGCGGCGGCGAGCGTCAGGATGCCGGCCTTCAGCTCCAGCCCGCCGGCACCGGAAAAGGTCAGCGCCAGCGAAAAGAGCGTCATGACGCCGGTCGCCAGAATGAGCCAGCGATTGCGCAGCGCCACGCGGAATTCGATGGTGGCGACCGCCATCAGTTTCGTAAAGGGGCTCATGCGGCGTCTCCCTTCTCGGCTCGGTTGGAATAGAAGCGATAGATGTCATCGAGGCTCGGGAGCGCGATATCGATGTCGTCGATCTCCTCACGCCGCTCCGTTAGGCGACTGACGAGATCAATCTTGGCACCGGGTTCGCAGGAGAGTTCGACCGAGCGGCCATTGACGCGCGTGCCGCCGAAGCGGTCGTGGAGCGCGTCCGCCTGTCCCTCGCGGGCCTTGATGCGGATGGTGATCGGCAGCTGTGCGGCCTCCGCCAGCGCCTTGATATTGCCGTCAGCCACCAGCCGGCCTTTCGAGAGAATGGCGATGCGGTCGACATGGCCTTCCACTTCGGTCAGCGCATGGGAGGAGAGGAGCACGGCGGCACCCTCCTGCGCCACGCGATCGATGATCTCGTAGAACTCGCGGCGCGAGACGGGGTCGAGCCCGCTGGTCGGTTCGTCGAGCAGCAGCAGGTCGGGCTTGCCGATCAGCGCCTGGGCAAGGCCCAGCCGCTGGCGCATGCCCTTGGAATAATCGCCAACGCGGCGGCGGCCGGCCTGCGAAAGGCCGACGAGGTCGAGAAGCGGCAGCGCCTCTTTCGGGTCCACCGATTTCAGCTTGGCGAAATAGGTGATGATCTCGATGCCGGTCAGCATGCGCGGAAAGGCGACCTGCTCGGGCAGATAGCTCACTGAGCGGCGGGCGTGGTCGGAGCCCGGCGCATCGCCGGCGACCGTGATCCGGCCAGCAGCGGGCTTGAGGAAACCGAGGACGCATTTGAAGAGCGTAGACTTGCCGGCCCCGTTATGGCCGAGCAGAGCGAGCTTCTCTCCGGGTGCGACGTCGAAGCTGACATCCTGCAGCGCCTTCAGGTCGGCGAAGGTGACGCCGACGCCTTCGATCTGAAGAATGGGGGTCCCTGCGGTCATTGTGTGCCGCCTTTCGTTGCGAGTTCGGGGGTATCGAGGCCGCTGCCCGCAGGGCTCATCAGCGGATGGCTGTCGATGACGCCGCCGGGCAGTAGGCCCGGAAAGCGCGATTGCGCCCAGCGGATCATCTGGACTGCGGGCGAGCCGAGCAGCAGCCGGCTCGTCGGCTGGCTCCAGGTCATGCGGTCGATGGAATCGTTCGGGCGGTAAGGGCTGTCGGCGATGCCGTCGCGGTTGACGTCGAAGGCGACATGCCCGGCCCAATAGTTGCCGCGGCCCTTGAGGCTCCATTCGAGCCAGCGCGAACCGACATATTTGACCTCGGTGCGGTCATGCAGGAAGGCGTTACCGGTCATGGTGACATTCTCGGAGCCGCCGGTGAAATGCACGCCGATGTCGCAGCCTTCGAAGCGGTTGGCCGAGATCGCTGCCTTGTTCACATTGTAGACGAAGAGGCACTTCTCGCCGCCGTGGCGGATGTCGTTATGGGCGAGCTTGGCGTCGGTGACATAGTTCAGGAAAATGCCATGCGTCCGGTCGCCGTCCGACAGGTTGTTCGTGGCCTGCACCTGGCGCGAATACATGAAGGCATAGCCCATGTCGTTGCCGGTCGAGCGATTGCCGAAGACCTTGATGTCATTGGCATACATGGAATGAATGGCGAAACGGACGTCATGCATCCGGTTGTCGCGATAGGTCGCGTGATGCGAGGTGGTGATGAAAATGCCGTCATTGCCGCCGCTGATCTCGTTGCCGGCGACGGTAATACCCGGCGAATTCCACACATAGATGCCGGGGCCGCGTTCGGCGCGGTGCAGGTCGGTGCGGTTGGCGATCTTGTTGTTCTCAACGAGCGCGTCCTTGCCGCCCTGCATGTCGATGCCGATCAGATTGCCGGTCAGGCGATTGCCGATCAGGCGCGCCTTGTCGGCGCCCACGACGACCTTGATGCCGGCGTCGAGTTGGTCGAGCTTGCCGCCCGAGCCTTCGACGCTGACGCCTTCGATCGTGACGCCTGCGGCCTTGATGGTGACGACCGAGCCCAGGCCATTGCCGAGGATACGGGCCTTGCCGTCGCCCAGAACGGTCAGCGGCTTGTCGATGTCGACCGGCCCGGCATGGTCGCCCATGCCGAGCCGGATCGTGTCGCCGGGCGCTGCCGCCTTCAGCGCGGCGACAAGCGCGCCGGGTTCCGCACGGACTGTTGTTTCCGCGCCGGTCACAGGGTGCGACGAGGCGGAAGCCAGCAACAGGGTGAGGAAAACGGCGCGCTTGCTCATGGCCTCAGGCCTTCTTCGGATGCACGAACATGCGGCCGCGCATTTCCATGTGCAGCGCATGGCAGAACCACTGGCAATAGAACCAGTGCACGCCGGGCCGGTCGGCGGTGAAGGTGACCGAAGCGGTCGCCTGCGGGCCGATTTCCATGGCGATGCCATGGTTGCCGAGCGTGAAGCCGTGGGTGAGATCGTCCACGTCGTCCATGTTGGTGATGGTGATCGTCACCTCCTCACCCTGGTTGACGTCGAACTTCTCGAGGCTGAACTGCGGGGCGACCGAGTGCATGTACACGCGCACCTTGTTGCCGTCGCGGATGACGTCGGCGGCATAGTCGAGATCGACGCCGTCGGCCTTGGCCTGGGCGCGGGCATCGGCCCACATCGGATCGTCGCGCTTGTAGACGCTGACCGGGTTGACGATATCGGCGCGCACGAGAATGCAATCATGCGGCTCGGCAAAGGTCGGGCCGTCATGCACGATCTTCATGCTGTCGCCGGCAATGTCGATCAGCTGGTCATTCTCCGGCTTCAGCGGACCGACGTTCAGGAAGCGGTCCTTGGAGAACTTGTTGAGCGAGATCAAGTATTTGCCATCGGCTTCGAGCGTTTCGCCCATGGTCGAGTGGTTATGACCCGGCTGATACTGGACGTCGATCTTCTGGATGATCGGATCGACCTTCTCACCGGCAAAGGCGCGAACGGCCTTGTCGATGTTCCACTTCACCATCTGGCTGTCGAGGAAGAGCGTCGTATAGGCGTTGCCCTTGCCGTCGAAGGCGGTGTGCAACGGGCCGAGGCCCAGCTGCGGTTCGGCCACCACGGCGCTGCGGGGCTCCGCACCATTGAAGACGGCTTCGAGCTTGCGCACGTCGACGACGGTGACGGTCGGCGACAGCTTGCCGTTGAGGCACAGGTGGATCTTGTCCGGGGCCATGTTGCAGCCATGCGGCGAGTTCGGCACCGGGATATAGCGGGTGTAGGGCGAGCCATGGCGGCCGTCGAGAACCTTGACGCCGTTATACTCCTTGAAGTCGCCCTTCTTGATGCCGGCTTCGATGCGCGCGATGTCGAACACGACGACCCAGTCCATCGGGCTGGCGGTCATTTCGGCGAGCGTCACGCCCTCTTCCGAATTGTAGCAGGTCGAGAAGGCATATTTGCCCTCATAGTCCGTGTCGCAATTGTCGAGGTTGCCGTCGACGATCACCTGCCAGGCAATGTTCATCGTGTCGCCGTCAATGGCGGTGAAGATCGCGTGATACTTCTTCGGATCGTCTAGAACGATACCATCGTTCGGCAGCGGGATGCGGTGTTCGCCATTGGCGAAGACATAGCCCGTGCGCGGCCACTTCTGCGGACGCAGGCCGTGGATGTCGCTGGTGTTCGGGATTTCGATGACCTTGTCGACCTTCATGATGTCGCAGCGGACGCGGGCAACGCGGGTGTTGGCCTTGTCGTTGGCGAAGAGGTAGCGCCCGTCATAGGTGCCCTTGTTGAAGGACATGTGCGGGTGGTGCAGGTCACCGTTCTGGTAGGTCTTCATGCCGCGCTTGGCGAGGAATTCCTTGGTCTCCGGCAGAAGGTTCTCCGTCAGGATCTTCAGGCTCTCGTTCGTTTCGCCCCAGCCGGTGGCCGAGCAGCGGTTGAAGACCGGAATGCGCATCAGCTCGCGCATAGAGGGCACGCCCATGATGCGGATTTCGCCGGCCTGGCCGCTCGACCAGAAGCCATAGTACTCGTCGAGTTCACCGGGATGGATCTCGTGATAGGCGCCGTTGGCGGCGGCTGCGCGCCGCGGGATGAGGCCTTCGGCCCCGCCGGCCAGCAGGGCCCCGGCAAATGCCGCGCCGCCTGCCGTCGAGCCGAGAAGGCCTCGGCGTGAAATCTTGTTGTCACTCATTGGACTGCTCCTTGGTTAGCCATCCCGGCGGTGTCCCCCGCCGCTGGATGGGATTTGAAATTGACCTTCGGCTGACCGTCGACTTTCGGCGTGTTGCCGGTTGAGGGTGCGATGCCCGTCTGGCGCTCGAAGCGCTCGCGCTTCTTGATCTTGCCGACGACGACGGGGCACTTGGATGTGTGCTGGTAGAGGACCTGGCAGTGCAGGCAGGAGATGCATTCGTTGGGGTTGATCTCACCCGTCGGATGGATCGCCTGCACCGGGCATTCCTTGGCGCAGACCTGGCAGGGGTTGCCGCATTCCTTGTAGCGCTTGAGCCAGCGGAACATGTGCAGCCGCGCCGGGATCGCGAGCCCCCCGCCGAGCGGGCAGACATAGCGGCAGTAGAAGCGTTCGATGAACAGGCCGGGGGCGAGCATGGCCAGCGCGAAGAGAACATAGGGCCAGGGCCGGCTGAACTTCAGGATGATCGCCGTCTTGAAGGGCTCGATCTCGGCATAGTGCTCCGCCATGTCGAACGAGTAGAGCGACATTCCGAAGAGGCCGAGGAAGATGATGTACTTGATCGGCCACAGGCGCTCATGCAGACCCCAGGGAAGGGCAATCTGCGGCACGCGGAACAGGCGGGCGATCTTGTTCGACAGTTCCTGCAGCGCGCCGAAGGGGCAGAGCCAGCCGCAATAGGCGCCCCGTGCCCAGAAGAGGAGGGCTGCCGCCACGGCGAACCACATGATGAAGATCAGCGGATCCATCAGGAAGGTTTCCCAGCGGAAATTGCTGAACAGCGCCGAAATGACGGCCAGAACATTGACCACCGAGAGCTGCGCATTCGCATACCAGCCGATGAAGACCAGCGTGAAGACGAGGAAGCACGTGCGGATGATCGAGAAGACGCGCTCGTTGCAGGTGGCAAAGGTCTGGAAGAAGAAGATGAGGGTGAGACCGGCCAACCCCGCCGCCAGCACCGCGACTTCTCCCTTCTTCGCCTGCCAGATCTTCGTCCAGAGGGCGTTGCGGATCGTCGCGGCGCTGTCGGGGCCCTCCGTGGACACGGTCGGGCTTGCTGCCGGAGCTTGAGGGGTTACGGCTGCGAGATAGGGCTTGGGCAGGTCGTAGGAGAGTTCGTAATTGCGGAAGAGCTTGTCGATGGCGCCGACCGGGCGCTGGACCAGCATCTGCAGGCGGAAGGGTTCGGCCGGATCGAAGCCCGAGGCCTTGCGGATGATGAAGAGGTCGGCCTCCTTCATCGCCGGTGCGCCATCGGCGGCAATCTGGTTCATGCGGAGATGATCGCGGTCGTGGAAGCGGTTCGAGATCTCGCCCTGGATGACCTGGATGCGGTCGAAAATGCCGCCGCGGACATAGCCCGAGCCCTTGAACGACCAGCGGCCATTGCCGGCAACGAGAATGGCTTCATCGCCTTCCTTCAGCGCGGCCTGCAGATTGCGGAAGCCGTTGTCGCCGAGCAGGCTCTTGCCGATCGAGGGCTGGCTGACCAGCGCCACCCAGAGATCGATATAGGCTTCGTTGCCGGGGCCGGGCTCGACATGCTCTTCCGAGCGCGGGTCGCCAAGGCCTTTGAAGTCGGCATTGATCTGGTCGACATCGAGGGTGAAGTGACGGATAGAGCCCTCGCCGGCGAGCGTCTCCCAGTCCGTCACCTGATCCTTCGTCCGGTCCATCTGGCGCTTGGCCGAGGCGAGCTGGCTTTCGGGCGACAGGCCGCCGAGCGACAGGGCCTTGGCCACCTTGATGCCGGCGCGGACGATGGAATCGTCGATGATCATGATGGTGACGGTCGCGCCCGAGACGATATCCGGATCATGCGCCGAGCCTTGCGACACGGCCTCCTTCTTGAGGTCGAGGCCGGCAAATTTCTCGGTCACGGCCTTGATGCGGGCTTCCGGAATGCCGATCAGCACGATGGGTTCGTGATGCTGCATGAGGCGGACGCCGGTGATGACGGCCTCGTCCGAGATGCCGGCAAGGATATGGATCGGCTTGCCGGAATAGCCGGCGGTGGGCACGAAATCGGAGGTCAGGAAGATCCAGCCGATGCGTTTGCCGTCCTTCATGGCCGCGACGACCGGCGCCTTGTCGCTCATCGGGCCATAGCTATCGGCGCCCGGAACGAGATCCGAGGGCTTCGCCTTGTCGAGGAATTCGCTGACGAGCGGTGCTGCGTCAGCGGTGTCGGTGAGGACGAATGCGAAGACCATCGCCGCGAGCGCCACGAGGCTTGCCGCGATGAAATCCTTGCACCAGTCCTTGAAGCCGAGGGGCATGTCTGTCTTCCCGCTTGATATCAACGTTTCGAGCGGAAACTAGCGGGGACGGCTCGGACGAGTTTGCGATATCGCAATCAAAACCGAGAAAGGGCTGATGGGGCCGCCTGATAGCCAGATCTGGCTAGACCGCTGTTTTCTTTGCGTTTGCGCAAATTGACATGTTCGCAGAGGCCTAGTTTTCAGGTCGCGGCGATGCGGCCGGCCGCGCGAAAAACCCTGATTTGCAAGGGCTGCAGAGGATTCGAATCCCATGAGCGAAACGCTGACCGATCTGCCCACCATTGACGTGCGGTTGCTGCCACCGCAGGAACGCCACCCGAAGATTTTCGCGATGCTGGAGGCGCTGACGCCGAAGACGGGGATGCTGCTGGTCAGCGATCACGACCCGGTCCCGTTGCGCCGGCACATTGCGCTCCACTTTTCCGGGATGTTCGAGTGGCTGGCGCTGGAAGAGGGGCCGGATGTCTGGCGCGCGGAGATTCGCAGACTTCCCCATTCCGGCTGCACCTGCGCCGAGCATTGAACAACCGTCGAAAGGAGGCCGGCCATGCCCGTGCCGAGACTGAAAACCTATGCGGGGCCGGCAATCCTGTCCTACGGATTCCGCCCCTTCTTCTTCCTCGGCGGTCTCTATGCCGGCCTTGCCATCCTTCTCTGGCTGCCAATGGTCTTCGGGCAATTGAGGCTGTTGACGGCCGTCGATCCAGTGGACTGGCATATCCACGAGATGCTGTTCGGCTTCCTGCCAGCGGTGGTCACCGGCTTCCTGCTGACGGCGGTACCCAACTGGACCGGGCGGCTTCCGGTTCAGGGGCGGCCGCTCGGCGTACTGGTCGTGCTTTGGATGATCGGGCGGGTCGCGGTGCTGTTCTCAGGGATCATCGGTCCCATAGCCGCGGGCGTGCTCGATTGCCTGTTCCTGCTGGCGGTCGCCGGCGTGACGGCGAACGAAATCGTGGCGGGCAAGAACTGGCGGAACCTGAAAGTGCTGATCCCGCTCACTGTCCTGCTCTTTGCCAACGTCCTCTTCCATGCAGAGGCCTATTTCAGCGGCACGAGCGACTATGCGCGGCGGCTGGCGGTCGCCGCGTCCGTCATGCTCATCATCCTGATCGGCGGACGCATCATTCCGAGCTTCACCCGCAACTGGCTGGCGCGCGAAAAGCCGGGTCGCCTGCCGGCCGCCTTCGGCCGCTACGATGCAGCGACCGTGGGGGCGAGCGCGGTGGCCTTCGCCGCCTGGGTGGCGGTTCCGGCCTCAGCCGTGGCCGGCATTGCGATGATGTTCGCCGGAGTGCTGCATCTCGTTCGCCTTGCCCGCTGGGCCGGTGACCGGACATGGCGCGAGCCGCTGGTACTCGTGCTGCATGTCTCCTATCTCTTCGTGCCGGCGGGCTTCATGCTGTCGGGAATGGCTGCACTTCGTCCCGATCTCGTGCTGCCTGCAGCCGGACTTCATGCCTTCGGGGCAGGGGCCATCGGGACGATGACGCTCGCCGTCATGACCCGCGCCTCGCTCGGCCATACCGGACATGCGCTGGTGATGAGCCATGTCATGAAGGCGGTCTATGTCGCGGCGGTGCTGGCTGCGCTCCTGCGGCTCTGCGCCACCTTCGACTGGATGCATTTCACGCCGCTGATCCTCGCCTCGGGCCTCTTCTGGGCGCTCGCCTTCATCGGCTTCGCCACCGCCTTCGCGCCAAAGCTGTTCACGCGCCGCAAGCCGTGACGGTTGCGGCAACGCTCACGCGGTTGCGGCCTAAGCGGCTGCGACCGTTTCCGGCGGGGCCTGCGGGCCATATTGCTCAAGGATTTTCGCACCTTGCGCAAAGACATCGCCGATGCCGATCAGGACAGGTTCGTCCGTGCCGATCTCCTCAATGGCATCGGCCAGCGCATGAAGCGGGCCGCACCAGCGCCGTTCGTTGCTGCGGCTGACGGCGGACATCACCGCTACTGGCGTCTCTGCCGACATGCCCGCGTCGCGAAGCCGTTGCTCGATCCGCCCTGCCATCCGACCGCCCATGTAGAAGATGGTCGTCTGGCTCGGCGCGGCGAGAGAGGTCCAATCGAGCGTTGCCGGCAGATCGGAATGGCGCGAATGGCCGGTGACGAAGCGCACTTGCTGGGCATGATCGCGATGGGTCAGCGATGTCTTGAGCCGCGCTGCCATGGCAGACGCGGAGGTGATGCCGGGCACGATATCGACCGCAATCCCTTCCGCCTGAAGCCGCGCGATTTCCTCGCCGGCGCGGCCGAAGATCATCGGGTCGCCGGATTTGAGGCGGACCACGCGTTTGCCCGCCTGGGCGAAACGCACCATCATGTCGTTGATGTCGTCCTGCTTGCAGCTCTCGCGCCCACCGCGCTTGCCGACGAGTAAGCGCTTGGCCTCGCGCCGCGCGAGTTCTAGCACCTCCCGTGAGACCAGATCGTCGAAGAGGATGACATCGGCGGCCTGCAGCGCACGCATGGCTTTGAGCGTCAGAAGTTCCGCATCGCCCGGTCCTGCACCGACCAGCGTCACGGAGCCGGCGGCGGGGGCTGCGGCGATGCGCTCGGCAGTATTCAGCAGGTCTTCCGCTTCGTTGTCTGCCGGCAGCCGGTTCGAGCCCATGCAGCGATCGACAAAGCTCTCCCAGAATTTGCGGCGCGGCTGGCCGGGCGCAAGGCGCAGATTGACCGCCTCGCGCACCTGCCGGGCAAGCTGCGCCCAGTCCTTCAGCGCCGGAGGCAGAAGGGTTTCGATCCGCTGGCGGATGGCCTGCGCGAGGATCGGTGCAGCCCCATCCGTGGAGATCGAGACAATGACCGGCGAGCGGTTGACGATGGAGCCGAACTGGAACTGGCAAAACGTCGGCTTGTCGATGACATTGACCGGAACACCCGCCGCGCGGGCCGAACAGAAGAAGGCGCGAGCCTCGTCCTCCCCCTCGCAATCCGCAAGGGCAAGGCTCGCGCCTTCGAAGACGTTGATCGCCCAGGGCTGTGGTTTCAGAGAAACCTTCCCCTCGGCAATCAGCGCCTGCATGGTTTCGCGCACATCCTGCGGCTCGCAATAGACATCGACCTTTGCGCCGCAGGCGGCGAGCAGTTCGGCCTTCCAGGCGGCGGCATCCGAGCCGCCGGCCACAACGACGCGCTTGTCGTTCAGCGACCAGAAGACCGGCAGCTTGGCGAGCGGCGCGATGCGTTCGGCACTGTCACTCGGCGGCAAGGATTTGCGTCGCATCGATGATCCTCCTGATTTCGGGGCGGCAGGAGCCGCAATTCGTGCCTGCATTCAATTGCGCGCCGACCTTCTCGACCGACCAGCAGCCTTCGCGCACCGCGCAGGCGATTTCGTTGACGCCGACCGAGAAGCAGGAGCAGACGATCGCCCCCTTGTCCGGTCGCCCCGGTGCAGGCCGCCCCGCGACCAGCAGGAAGCGGGCGGACGGGTCCGGGTGGCTGGCCGTCAATTGCTCCACCGCCCATTGCCGCGACACGGCCACCGGGCCGCGGGAGACATAAAGCGCGGCCAGAAGCCGGTCGCCGTCGAAGGCGAGGAGGCGGTGATCGCCGTTCTGCGCATCTGCATAGCCGGAGAAGGTCACTTCGCCTTTGATCTCCAGCGTGGCGCGCAGCCATTCCTCCCAGCCCTCGGCTGGAACGTCGCCAGCAAACTCCAGACGATAACCGCCCTCTGTCTTGGCCGTGGCCCAGTAGGAGAAGGGCAGCGCCTTCGGCTTTGCCTGCGAGACCAGAAAGCCGTGGGCGGCGGGCGCATAGCGGGCGACCGAGGCGGCAGCCTGCTTGAGCGCCGGCTGGCCGGAGATGGGATCGACCCGGCCGGGCACAAGTGTATCGACCCGCGCGGCGGCGGCCGTCTCGCCGGTCCAATGCATCGGCACAAAAACCGCGCCCCGCGCCTGCCGCTCTGTCAGCAGCGCGCGGACGATGACCGCGTGGCCGGAAGGAGACGCGAGTGTCACAAGGTCGGCATCCGCAACACCCAGCGTCCGCGCGTCCTGCGGGTGGATTTCGCAGAAGGGTTCGGCGATATGGGCGGAGAGCCGGGCGCTCTTCGCGGTGCGGGTCATGGTGTGCCAATGGTCGCGGACGCGGCCGGTGTTCAGCGTGAAGGGGAAGGCAACGTCGCGCGCTGCAGGAGCCGGCGGCGTGATCGGCACGAACCGTGCCTTGCCGTCCGGATGATAGAAGCGGCCATCTCCGAAGAAGCGCTTGCGCGAGGGCGCACCCGCCGGCTGCGGCCACTGGAAGGGGATGAGGGCGTCATAACCTGCGGCGTTGATTTCCGCATGAGCGCCGATATCGAAATCGCGGACGCCCTCGTTCTCGAAGGCGGAGAGGGCTGCATGTTCGGCGAATATCTCCGCCGGCGAGGCGAAATCGAAGTCTTGCGCGAAGCCCATGCGCTTTCCGACTTCCGCCATCTGCCACCAGTCCGGCCGGGCCTCGCCGGGGGCGGGCAGGAAGGGCCGCTGGCGGGAGATGCGGCGCTCGGAATTGGTGACGGTGCCGGATTTCTCGCCCCAGCCGGTGGCGGGCAGAAGGACATGGGCGAGCCGCGCCGTATCCGTCTCGGCCTGAATGTCGGAGACGACGACGAAGGGGCAGGCCTTCAGCGCATCGCGCACGGCATCCGCATCCGGCATGGAGACGACGGGGTTGGTGGACATGATCCAGATCGCCTTGATCCGCCCAGTCGCCACCGCCTCGAACATGTCGACGGCCTTCAGGCCCGGCCTGTCGGCGACGACCGGCGCATTCCAGAAGCGCTGGACGGTGTCGCGATGCGCGGCATTGCCGAGTTCCATATGGGCTGCGAGCATGTTGGCAAGGCCGCCCACCTCGCGCCCGCCCATGGCATTGGGCTGGCCGGTCAGCGAAAACGGCCCCATGCCGGGCCTGCCGATGCGGCCGGTGGCGAGGTGGCAATTGAGGATGGCATTGACCTTGTCCGTGCCGACCGCCGACTGGTTGACGCCCTGGCTGTAGCAGGTGACGACCTTTTCCGTCTCAGCAAACAGCCGGAAGAACTGGCGCAGCGCCATACCGGAAAGGCCGCTCGCCTCCGAAAGCTCGGCCATGCCAAGCCGCGCAGCAGCCATCAGCGCCTCGCTGAAACCGCTCGTGTGTTCGCCGACGAAGGCCTCATCCACCCGGCCGGTATCGACCAGATGATGGAAGAGCCCGTTGAACAGCGCCACGTCGCCATCGGCCCGCACTGGCAGATGCAGATCGGCAATATCGCAGGTGGCGGTGCGGCGGGGATCGATAACGACGATCTTCATCGCCGGCCGGCTCGCCTTGGCGGCGGCCAGACGTTGATAAAGCACGGGATGGCACCAGGCGGTGTTGGAGCCCGTCAGCACCACCAGATCGGCAAGCTCCAGATCCTCGTAGCATCCCGGCACGGTGTCGGACCCGAAGGCGCGCTTGTGGCCGGCGACGGACGAGGCCATGCAAAGCCTTGAATTCGTGTCGATATTGGCCGAGCCGATGAAGCCCTTCATCAGCTTGTTGGCGACATAATAATCCTCCGTTAGCAATTGCCCGGAGAGATAGAAGGCGACCGAATCCGGCCCATGCGCGGCAATGGTTTCGCGGAAACGCTGCGCCACGAGATCGAGCGCTACGTCCCAGCTTGCCGCTTGCCCGTTGACTTGCGGGGCCAAAACGCGGCCTTCCAGATCGAGCGTTTCGGCTAGCGCCGAGCCCTTGGAACAGAGCCGGCCGAAATTGGCCGGATGGTCGGGATCGCCCTTGACGCTCACCCGGCCATCGTCCTCGACACGAGCAATCACGCCGCAGCCGACGCCGCAATAGGGGCAGGTGGTGCGGGTTTCAGTGGGCATAAGCGTTGCTCCGGAGTGTGCAGCGTTTACCCCTCTCTTTCAGCTTTGCTGACATCTCCCCCTCAAGGGGGGAGAGTGACCCGGAGTGGCCGTCCTGCCAAGCCATGAAGACCATCGCCAAGGACGTATAGGTCAACGAGGAAGCGGGGCGAGCGCTCCATCCACTCTCCCCCCTTGAGGGGGAGATGTCCGGCAGGACAGAGGGGGGTATGCCAACCGCCATGCGCATCCCCCTCACTCCGCCGCGACCAATGCCGCCGCCCGCAGCGCGATCGACAGTTGCCCGTCGATATTGCGCACCGGAATGGTTCGCACCTCGCCCTCATCCGCCCCCAGCGCCTGTCCGCTTTCCAGCGAGATGACGAAGTTGTGCAGGGGGCAGGTCACGGCCTTGCCGTGGACGATGCCCTGGCTCAGCGGTCCGCCCTTGTGCGGGCACTGGTCCTCAATGGCGAAGACCTCGTTTTCGGCGGTGCGGAAGACGGCGATCTTGCCGTCCGGCGTCTTCACGCAGCGCGCGCCGCGCAGAGGGATGTCGTCGATATGGCCGATGGCGATCCAGTTGTGGTCCATGATCTCACTCCGCTGCCTGATGGAAGCCGACGGTCGCCATCGGCTTGAATTCATGCTTGTCCTTGCCGGAGACACGCTCCGACCAGGGGTCGACCTGGGCGAATTTCTGGGAGAAGACGAAGCGCTCGTAATAGGCGCGGCGTTTGTCGCCATCCTCCATGATCTGCCGGCGGATCTCGTCATGGCCGATGCGCTTGGCCCATTTGTAGATGCGCTCCAGATAGCGGGCCTGCTCGCGATACATCTGGGTGAGCGCCACGATATGCTCCAGCGCCTCGTCCTCGGTCTTCACGAGGCCAAGAACATCGGTGCCCTTGATGTCGAGACCAGCCGCGCCCGCAAAGTGGATTTCAAAGCCGGAATCCACGCAGATGACGCCGATATCCTTGCAGGTCGCTTCCGCGCAGTTCCGCGGACACCCCGACACGGCAAGCTTGAGCTTGGCCGGGGTCCAGGAGCCCCACATGAACTTCTCGATGCGGATGCCGAGCCCGGTCGAATCCTGCGTGCCGAAACGGCACCAGTCGGAACCGACACAGGTTTTGACCGTACGCAGGCCCTTGGCATAGGCCTGGCCGGAGATGAAGCCCGCCTTGCCGAGATCGGCCCAGACGGCGGGCAGGTCTTCCTTTTCGACGCCCAGCAGGTCGATGCGCTGGCCGCCGGTGACCTTCACCATGGGGATTTCGAACTTGTCGACCACATCGGCAATGGCGCGAAGCTCCGCCGCATTCGTCACGCCGCCCCAGATGCGCGGCACGACCGAATAGGTGCCGTCCTTCTGGATATTGGCGTGAACGCGCTCGTTGATATAGCGCGACTGGTAGTCGTCGGCATATTCGTCCGGCCAGTCGCAGACGAGATAATAGTTGAGCGCCGGGCGGCATTTGGCGCAGCCGCAGGAGGTCTTCCATTCCAGTTCCTGCATGACGGCGGGAATGGTCTTCAGCCCCTTGGCCTTGATCAGGCGGCGCACGTCGTCGTGGCCGAGCTCGGTGCAGGTGCACATGGGCGTGACGGCGGCGGGGTTGTACGAATCCCCGAGTGTCAGCGACATCAGCTGCTCGACAAGGCCGGTGCAGCTACCACAGGAGGCAGACGCCTTCGTATGGGCGCGGACGCCGTCCAGCGTCGTCAGGCCCTTGGCTGTGATGGTCGAGGTGATCTTGCCCTTGCATACGCCGTTGCAGCCGCAGATTTCCGCATCATCCGGCAAGGCTGCAACGGCCGCCATAGGGTCCAGCGGGGCGCCCCCCTGGAACGACTGGCCGAAGATCAGCGTGTCGCGCATGGCGGAAATGTCGGTGCCCTTCTTCTTCAGATCGTTGAACCAGGCGCCGTCCGAGGTCTCGCCATAGAGAACCGTGCCGATGATGCGGTTGTCCTTGATGACAACGCGCTTGTAGATGCCGGCGGTGGCATCGCGCAGCACAATCTCCTCGCGGTCCTCGCCATCGGCGAAATCTCCGAGAGAAAACAGGTTGATGCCCGTCACCTTCAGCTTGGTCGGCGTGTCGGAATGGACAAACGCCGGTTTCGTGTCGCCGGCGAGATGCGCGGCGGCCACGCGGGCCATTTCATAGAGCGGCGCGACGAGGCCGTAGACCATGCCGTCCACTTCGGCGCATTCGCCGACCGCGAGAATATCACCGTCCGAGGTCTGCATGCCGGCATCGACCACGATGCCGCGATTGACGGCAAGGCCGGCCTCCTTGGCAAGACCCGCATTCGGCCGGATGCCGACAGCCATCACCACGAGCGTCGCCGGAATGATCGTGCCGTTGTCGAGTTCGATGCCCTCGACGCGATCCGTGCCGATGATGCGCTTGGTGTTGGCCTTGGTGATGACCTTGATGCCGCGCTCTTCGACGGCCTTCTGCAGGAGATAGCCGGCGGCGGGATCGAGCTGGCGCTCCATCAGTGTCGGCATGACATGCAGCACGGTCACATCCATGCCGCGCAGCGCCAGACCTGCGGCGGCTTCCAACCCGAGCAGGCCGCCGCCTATAACGATGGCCTTTTCACGCGATTGGGCGGCGAGCAACATGGCGTCGACATCATCAAGGTCGCGATAGGTGATGACGCCCGGCAGGTCCTTGCCCGGAACCGGGATGATGAAGGGAACCGAGCCGGTGGCGATCACCAGCTTGTCATAGCTTTCCGTCACGCCATGGTCGGAGGTGACGGTGCGGGCGTTGCGGTCGATCTCGACAATGCGGTGGCCCTTGTAGAGGGTCACGTTGTTTTCGATATACCAGCCGTCGCCATGGATGATGATGTCCTCGAACGTCTTTTCGCCCGAGAGAACCGGCGAGAGCATGATGCGGTCGTAATTGACGCGCGGCTCGGCGTTGAAGATCGTGACGTCGTAGAGGCCGGGGGCCTGTTCGAACAGATGCTCCAGCATGCGGCCGGGGGCCATGCCGTTGCCGATGATGACGAGTTTCTGGGCCATGGTGTTTACTCCGCGGCTTCGACGAAGCGGTGGCGTTCGTAGAGGAACTTCAGCACGGCTTCGCGGGATTTCAGGTAAGTGCGGTCGGCGGAAAGCGCGATGCGGTCGCGCGGACGCGGGATCGGGACGTCGAGAACTTCGCCGATGCGGGCGGCCGGGCCGTTGGTCATCATCACGATACGGTCGGAGAGCAGCACGGCCTCGTCCACGTCATGCGTGATCATGATCATCGTGTTGCCGAGGCGCGCATGGATTTCCATCACCGCGTCCTGCAGATGGGCGCGGGTCAGCGCATCGAGCGCGCCAAAGGGCTCGTCGAGCAGCAGGATTTTCGGCTCCATGGCGAGCGCGCGGGCAATGCCGACGCGCTGCTTCATGCCGCCGGAAATTTCGGCGGGGCGCTTGTCCTTGGCGTGGGCCATCTGCACGAGATCGAGATTGTGCATCACCCAGTCATGCTTTTCGGCCTTGCTCTTGCGGCCGGAAAACACCTTGGAGACGGCGAGATTGACGTTCTCGTAGACGGTCAACCAGGGGAGCAGCGAGTGGTTCTGGAAGACGACGGCGCGCTCCGGACCCGGCGCATTGACTTCCGTATTGCCCAGCAGGATCGCGCCGGAGGTGACGCGCGTGAGGCCGGCGATGAGGTTCAGGAGCGTCGACTTCCCGCAGCCGGAATGACCGATGATGGAGACGAATTCGCCCTTTTCGATGGTCAGGGAAACGTCTTTCAGGACATCCGTGCGGACGCCGCCGCGCTCGAAGCTCTTGTCGATATGGTCGATTTTCAGATAGCTCGTCATGATGGCCTCCCTCAATTGCTGCGCGTGACGATGGTCCCGACAAAGGCAACGAGCTTGTCGAGGATGAAGCCGGTGACGCCGATATAGACGAGCGCCACGATGATGTCGGAGAGGCGCGACGAGTTCCACGCATCCCAGATGAAGAAGCCGATGCCGACGCCGCCGGTCAGCATTTCAGCCGCCACGATTGCCAGCCAGGAGAGACCGACGCCGATGCGCAGGCCGGTGAAAATGTAGGGCGCTGCGGCCGGGATCATGATGCGGAAGAAGAATTCCAGATGGTTGAGGCGCAGCACGCGGGCGATGTTGCGATAGTCATCGGGAATGTTGCGCACGCCGACGGCCGTGTTGATGATGACCGGCCAGATCGAGGTGATGAAGATCACGAAAATGGCGGACGGGTTGCTGTCGCGGAAGGCAGCGAGCGACAGCGGCAGCCAGGCGAGCGGCGGCACGGTGCGCAGCACCTGGAAGATCGGATCGAGCCCGCGCATCGCCCAGACCGACTGGCCGACGACCGCGCCCAGAATGACGCCGACAAAGGCGGCCAGGCCGAAGCCTATGGCGACGCGCTCCAGCGAGATCAGCACGCGCCAGGCAAGGCCGATATCCTGCGGCCCGTTGTTGAAGAAGGGCGAGGAGATGAGGTCGGCGCTGTCCGTCCAGATCTGCGAGGGCGCCGGCAGGCTGGCGCCCGGATGAGAACAGGCGATCTCCCAGACCGCCAGGATCAGCAACACGACGATCAGCGGCGGAACGATGTTGCGCGCGGCTGCGGCCAGAATGGCTTGCGGACGGAACGTGCTGCGCATGGGCTTCGGTAGCGCGACGACCGTCGCCGTCTTGGTCACTGGCTCTGTCAAAGGCGTAGCCTCGGACACGGGTTGGGCCTTGCGGGCAGTTGCGGTCATGGGGTTCTTCCTGTTTCGTCTTCTGTTCGGGTGAGGGCCCCGCCCGCCACGAGGGGAAAGGAGCGGGCGGGGCGACGCGGCCGTCAGGCCATCGCCTTGATCTTCAGGCTGTCGAGATAGGCCTTGGGATTTTCGGGGTCGAAGACCTTGCCGTCGAAGAAGGTCTCCTTGCCGCGCGACGTGGAGGCCGGAATGTCGGCAGCGGCAACGCCCAGATCCTTGGCGGCGGCGCGCCAAATGTCCTCGCGGTTCACCTTGTCGACCAGCGCCTTGATGTCCGTGTCGGGTGCAAACTTGCCCCAGCGGATATTCTCGGTGAGGAACCAGGCGTCGTGGCTCTTGAACGGATAGGACGCGTGGTCCTTCCAGAACTTCATCTCCAGCCCGGTCTTTTCGGCGACGCGACCGTTGCCATAGTTGATTGTGCCCTTGAGACGGCCGGCGACATCCTTCGGCGGCACGTTGAACCATTGGCGCTTGCCGAGGATCGTTGCCATCTCTTCCTTGTTGTCCATGCTGTCGGCCCAGATCTGGGCTTCCATGACTGCCATCATCAGCGCCTTGGCAGCATTGGGGTTCTTTTCGATCCAGTCGGTGCGCAGACCCAGCGCCTTTTCGGGATGGCCCTTCCACATTTCGCCGGTCGTACAGGCGGTGAAGCCGATGCCCTGGTTGACGAGCTGCTCGTTCCACGGTTCGCCCACGCAGAAGGCGTCCATGGAGCCGACCTTCATGTTGGCGACCATCTGCGGCGGCGGCACGACGATGGTGGAGACGTCCTTGTCCGGATCGATGCCGCCGGCGGCGAGCCAGTAGCGGATCCAGAGGTCATGCGTGCCGCCAGGGAACGTCATGGCGACCTTGACCTCGCCGCCCTTCGCCTTCTTGGCGGCGAATACGTCCTTCAGCTTGGACGCGTCGAGCTGAACGCCGGTCGAGGCATATTCCTGCGCGACCGAAATGCCCTGGCTGTCAAGATTGAGGCGCGCGAGGATCGACATCGGCACGGGCACGTTGTTCTGCGTCACCTTGCCAGTGGAGATGAGGTAAGGCATGGGGGTGAGGATATGCGCGCCATCGATGCCGTTCGCCGCACCGCCGAGCACGAGATTGTCGCGCGTCGCACCCCAGGAAGCCTGCTTGATGACCTCGACTTCGGTGAGGCCGTACTTGTCGAAGATGCCCTTTTCCTTTGCAATCAGCAGCGGGGCCGCGTCAGTCAGCGCGATATAGCCGAGCTTGACGCCCTTGACTTCGGGGCCGGCGGACTGCGCGAACGCGCCGGAAGGAAATGCCATTTTGACCGCGCTGATCAGCGCTGCTGCGGACGTGACCTTCAAGAGATCGCGGCGGCCGATACCTGTTCCTGTCGTCTTCGTCATTTGCTTTGTGTCCCTCTGGTGATGTGACGGAGATGCGGAAAAACAAAAAACGTCGCTGGTTTTTGCGACAACGGGATGGAGGTGTTCCCGTGTGCAGAACCAAGCGACGTCGATGTCTTTGGTGAGCGCGCTTCAGGCGCTCTTGTGTCCGGTCGCCGTTGACCGGATGTGTTTAGAAAAGCAAGCGGCGTGCCAGTTTGATGGACGGAGCGCCATCTCGCTGAATTCTCGAGCCTTTTCCGCTTTGCGCTGTCGTAGCCTCATCTGACGAATGTCGGCGCTTGGCGACTATAAATTCAGCAATGAAATCATCTTGCGCGTTTTTTGTGCAATGCAGCGTGATTAGGCGTCGTGCGCAGAAAGGGACGGAGCGGCTTCGGTCTTGACCGGAAAGCGCGCCACATAGTCCTGCATTTGCGTGGGGTCGAAGACCTGTCCGTCCATGAATTCCGAGAGCATGGCCGCTTCTTCCGCCGGGTCGGGAAGGGAGGCCTCGGCGCCCAGCGCATTGCGATAGAGGTCCGGCCGATAGGCGCTTTCGGCGCGGGCGCGGTTCTCGTCCGAAAAGCCTGCCTGCCCCCAGCGCATCATCTGGCTGTAGATCCAGAGCGCCTGTTCGGGACGCGGATAGTTCGCCGCGCCGCGATGGAAGAGGAAGTAATCCGGGATGATCCGCTTGTTGCCCTGGGCGTCGAGGTTGAATTCACCATTGAGGACGCGGCGGATGATGTCGCGGGGCGCCTGGATATAGGGTGCGGAACTGAGGATCTCGGCAAGCTGATCGTGATTGCCCGGCTCGTCGCACCAGCGTGCAGCGCGGTCGAGGGCGATGATGAGGCGCGACACCGTCTCGGCATTGGTCTCTGCCCATTCGGGACGCATCCCGATCACCTTTTCCGGCGCCAGCGGCCAGATATCCTGCTTGGCCGCGACGATACGACCGGTGCCGCGCTCGGAGGCCACCATGTTCCACGGTGCGCCGACGCAGAAGCCGTCGATGGCGCCCGCCGCCAGCGCATCGGAGGTCAGCGGCGGCGGCACGACCACGAGCTTCACATCGCGGTCCGGATCGATGCCGCCGCCGGCGAGCCAGTAGCGGAACTCGTAATTATGCGAGGAGAACGGATAGGTCATGCCAAGCGTCGGCGCAGCTTCGCCCTTGGCACGCATGTCGAGGAGAACCGCCGCCAGCGCCTGCGCATTGGCGAGCGCGCTGGCGTCGTCGGGCAGGCCGGTGAGCGCCTGCATCCGCTCGAAAATGCGCGCCGACAGCGTGATCGCATTGCCGCCGCGACCCAGCGAGAAGGGCGTGATGGTGGGCGAGGGGTTCGAGCCAAGCCCCAGCATCGATGCGACCGGCATGGGCGAGAGCATATGGGCGATGTCGAATTGCCGGAAGGCGAGGCGGTCACGCACATTGGCCCAGGAGACGTCGCGGACCAGATCGAGCCGCAGGCCTTCCTTGTCGGCATGGCCGAGTTCTTTCGCAACGATCAGGATCGAGGCGTCCATCAGCGGGATGAAGCCGGCGCGCAAATTCTTCTGCTCGCGACTGACGAGCGGCGGTGCGGCGGCGGACTCGATGGCGCTCATGGAAAACATCTCACTCATGGCCGTTTCTCCCGCTCGCGTTACCCATCACAGCAGCAGCCCTGCTGCCGTCACGACGCTCTGGGCAATGTCGGCGATCTTCTTCTTTTCGTTCATGGCGGACTGCCGCAGCAGCGCAAACGCCTCTTCTTCGCTCAGGCCCCGCATCTTCATCAGGATACCCTTGGCGCGCTCGATGATCTTGCGCTCTTCCAGCGCATTGCGCGCCTCGACCAGTTCGCGCTGCAGGCGGCTGAAGGCATTGAAGCGGCTCACCGCCATGTCGAGGATCGGCTTCACCCGCTCCTTCTTCAGCCCGTCGACAATATAAGCCGACACACCCGCATCGACGGCCGCCTCGATGGAGGCGGTGTCGGAGCGGTCGACGAACATGGCAATCGGGCGCGAGACGCTTCGCGTCAGCTGGAACATATGCTCCATCATGTCGCGATTGGGGCTTTCGATATCGATGATGATGACGTCGGGCTGCAGCGTCTCGATGAGCCGCGCGACGCCATTTACTTCATGAATCACGGTGACGTTGCTATGGCCGGCCTCGGCCAGCCCTTCCTCGATGATCGAGGCGCGGATGGCGTTCTCGTCGATCACCAGGATCGTCAGGTCTGCGGTGATCTTCGATCTGCTCAATGCGCCGCACCGATGAGATAAGAGCCGAAACTCGTGGCCGCGGCCAGAAGCGACCAGCGCGACATCAGCCAACGGTTTGCCAGCAATGCGATCGCCATGCCGCCGGCGAAGAGTAGCGCGCCGACGAGCAGGCTTCCGTCGATGAAAAGCATCGCCATCGCGCCGAGAAATATGCTTGAACCGATGGCCGCTGTCGCAAGCTCGCCGCGCGAAAGCGCATCGTGCTGACGGTAGGCGGAGGCAAAAGCCTGCCAGCTCAGTGCGATCGCAATGCATAGAAACGGCAGATAGGTCGCCAAACGCAATTCTCCAGTTATTACCTCTGAGGCAAGCAAGCCCTGTGCCAGTAAACTCGTGACTGTTTGTCGGGCACGCAGTGCCTGTTTTGATGTCTGGCTAGTCACGAGCTTAATTTTTAATCACGGTTGAGGTGTGGGTTGAGACATTTAGGTATTTGCCTAAATAAGATTTGACTCATGAAGCGGTGTGGCTTAGTAAGGCATATGCCTAACTTTCAAAACACCCTCGATCTTGCCTTCCACGCCCTTAGCGACCCCACGCGCCGGGCTGTCGTCTCACGTCTCGTGGAGGGGGAACTGCCTGTCACGGCGCTAGCCGAGCCTTTCGACATGGCGCTGCCCTCCTTCACCCAGCATCTGAAGGTGCTGGAAGACTGCGGGCTGATTGCCAGCGAAAAGCGGGGGCGCAGCCGGTGGTGCCGGCTGGTGCCGCAGCGGTTCGATGAGGCTGCGGACTGGATGATGGCGGAGCGGGAGCGCTGGTCGGCGCGGCTGGATCGCCTGGACGCCTATCTGAACAACAATCAAAAGGGAGAGAAATGAAATGTCTGATCCATTGGAAACGTGGTCGCTCGACCGCGAAATCGTGCTGGTGCGGGTGCTGAATCATCCGCGCGACAAGGTCTTTGCCGCCTGGACGGACCCGGCGGCACTGTCGGTCTGGTATGGTCCTTCGGGCTTGAGCATCGAAACGCATGAGGCCGATATCCGCGAAGGCGGGATCTGGCGCTTCGACATGGTCGGCACGTTTGAGGGCAAGGCGCAGCGCTTTCCCAATCTCATCCGTTTTCTGAAGATTGTGCCGAACGAGCGCCTTGTCATGGATCATGGCGGGGAAGACCCCAATGACCCGGATCGCTTCCGCGTGACGGTCACCTTCGATGAGCAGTCGGATGGCAAGACGGTGCTGACGATGCGCCAGCTGCATCCGACGGTGGAGCGCCGCAAGTTCGTCATCGGCTTCGGGGCGGTGGTCTATGGCCAGCAGACGCTCGACAAGCTGGCGGCCTGGCTGGACCGCTGACCGGAACAGGAACCCAGACATCAAGAGGCCGCGCTGGCGATTGCCGCGCGGCCTATCTTATTTGGTTATCGCCAGCCGAGGGCCGGGGCGACGTGCTTGAGGATCGACTCGATCACATGGGCATTATAGTCGACGCCCAACTGGTTCGGCACGGTCAGCAGCAGCGTATCGGCTTCCGCAATGCCCTCGTCGGCGGCCAGTTCCTTGATCAGCGCGTCCGGCTCAGCGGCATAGGAGCGGCCGAAGATCGCTCGCGTGCTATCGTCGATATAGCCGACCGAATCCTGTTCCTTGCCGCCGCGGCCGAAATAGGCGCGGTCGCGGTCGTCGGTCAGCGCGAAGATCGAGCGGCTGACGGAGACGCGCGGCGTGCGGGTGTGGCCGGCTTCCTTCCAGGCCTCGCGATAGGCGCGGATCTGCTTGGCCTGCTGGACATGGAAGGGCTCGCCCGTCTCGTCGTTCTTCAGCGTCGAGCTTTGCAGGTTCATGCCGAGCTTGGCGGCCCAGACGGCGGTCGCGTTGGAACCGGCGCCCCACCAGATACGCTCGCGCAGGCCTTCCGAATGCGGCTCGAGACGCAGCAGGCCGGGCGGGTTGGGGAACATCGGTCGCGGGTTTGGCTGGGCGAAGCCTTCACCCTTCAGCACTTCGAGGAAGACTTCCGCATGCTGGCGGCCCATATCCGCATCCGTCTGGCCTTCGTCTGGCTGATAGCCGAAATAGCGCCAGCCCTCGATGACCTGTTCGGGCGATCCGCGACTGATGCCGAGCTGCAGACGGCCACCGGAAATGAGGTCGGCAGCGCCGGCGTCTTCCGCCATGTAGAGCGGGTTTTCATAACGCATGTCGATGACGCCCGTGCCGATCTCGATCGACTTGGTGCGTGCGCCGACAGCCGCCAGAAGCGGGAAGGGGGAGGCAAGCTGGCGGGCGAAATGGTGGACGCGGAAATAGGCGCCATCCGCGCCAAGCTCTTCAGCGGCCACCGCAAGGTCGATGGACTGGAGAAGAGTATCAGCGGCCGAACGCGTCCCCGATTGCGGCGAGGGCGTCCAATGGCCGAAGGAGAGGAATCCGATTTTCTTCATGGGACAGGGTCCTTCACAAATTCTTGAGTCCGAAGCGGACTGGTGTTGCACCCTACATAATGTGTCTCGGGTTCAAAGTCGCGTTTGAGACGGTGAACGATGCGTTCAGTGCGTTCGCGAATTGGAGACGATAGCTATTGCACTCACCAGCTTTCCTTGACCGCCTCCATCGTCACATTGGTCGAGGTGCTGGCGACATAGGGCAATGTAGAGATGAGTTCCCCGAGAACGCGGCGATAGCGGCCGATGTCGCGGGTGCGGACTTTCAGGAGATAATCGAAGCGACCGGCGATCATGTGGCATTCCTCCACCTCGCGGATTTTCTTCACCGCCTCGTTGAAACTCCGCAGCGCTTCCTCGCTCGTATTGGTCAGCTTCACCTCGGCAAAGGCGATATGATCGAGGCCCATTTTCTGTGGGTTGATGACTGCCCGGAAGCCATCGATATAGCCTTCCGACACGAGACGCTTGAGCCGAAGCTGGCAGGGTGTCTTGGAGAGGCCGACGGCGCTAGAAAGATCGGTGATCGAGATGCGCCCGTCATCCGCGACAATCTCGAGGATTTTCAGATCAATCTTGTCAAGATCACCATAGGAGGCGTCTTCTCTAGGCTTCATGCGCGTGAAATCCGAAATATTTGGAGAAATCACCTGGAATGATAGCCTTCTTTGGTCCGCTTAATCAAGCGGCGCCATGCTATCAGCGAGGTCTGTCCTGCGGAGTCAATGTGGTTGACCGGGATGGTCTTGCAAGGCTCGCCGAGCCGTGAAACCATCGCCCTGAAACTGCCTTTCCGCTGATCGTTCGAGGAAGGATCACCATGCCCGTTTCGCCATCGCCCTTTGCCGCTTTCGCCCCCGCCATCCGACCGCAGAGTGCGCTGCGCGCCGCCATCACCGCCGCCTATCGCCGGCCGGAGGTGGAGTGCATGCAGCCGCTGCTCGCCGCCGCGAAATTGCCGGAAGCCATGAAGGGGCAGGTGGCCGAAACGGCGACGGCTCTGATCAAGGCGTTGCGCGGCAAGCATCGGGGAAGCGGCGTTGAGGGGCTGGTGCACGAATATTCGCTTTCCTCGCAGGAGGGTGTGGCGCTGATGTGCCTGGCGGAAGCGCTGCTGCGCATCCCCGACACCGACACCCGCGACGCGCTGATCCGCGACAAGATCGCCACCGGCGACTGGAAATCGCATATCGGCGGCGGGCGCTCGCTCTTCGTCAATGCCGCGACCTGGGGCCTCGTCGTCACCGGCAAGCTCACTTCGACCGTCAGCGACCGGCGTCTGTCTGCTGCACTGACCCGCCTCATCGCCCGTGCCGGCGAACCGGTGATCCGCCGTGGCGTCGATATGGCCATGCGGATGATGGGCGAGCAGTTCGTCACCGGCGAGACCATCGACGAGGCGCTGGAGCGCGCCCGCGAGATGGAAGCGCAGGGCTTCCGCTACTCCTACGACATGCTGGGCGAGGCGGCGACCACGGCAGCGGATGCCGAGCGCTACTATCGCGACTATGAAAACGCCATCCACTCCATCGGCAAAGCGGCGGCAGGGCGCGGCATCTATGACGGGCCGGGCATTTCCATCAAGCTTTCGGCGCTGCATCCGCGCTATGTCCGCGCCAAGGTAGAGCGGGTGATGGGTGAGCTGCTCCCCAAGGTGCGCGCGCTGGCGCTGATCGCCAAGGGCTACGACATCGGCCTCAATATCGATGCGGAGGAGGCGGATCGGCTGGAACTCTCGCTAGATCTGTTGGAATCGCTGAGCCTCGATCCGGCATTGGCGGGCTGGAACGGCCTTGGCTTCGTTGTTCAGGCCTATGGCAAGCGCTGCCCCTTCGTGCTCGATTACATCATCGACCTGTCGCGCCGGTCCGGCCGCCGGATGATGGTGCGCCTCGTTAAGGGCGCCTATTGGGACGCCGAAATCAAGCGCGCGCAGCTGGACGGGCTCGAAGGCTTCCCCGTCTTTACCCGCAAGGTCCACACCGACGTGTCCTACATAGCCTGCGCCCGCAAGCTGCTCGGCGCGCCGGATGCCGTCTTCCCGCAATTTGCCACGCATAATGCCCAGACGCTGGCGACGATCTATCATCTCGCTGGCCCGGATTTCGAAACGGGCAAGTATGAGTTCCAGTGCCTGCATGGCATGGGCGAACCGCTTTACGAAGAAGTCGTCGGCAAGGGCAAGCTTGGTCGTCCGGCGCGCATCTACGCGCCGGTGGGTACGCATGAAACGCTGCTCGCCTATCTCGTTCGCCGCCTTCTCGAAAACGGCGCGAACTCCTCCTTCGTCAACCGCATCTCCGACGAAAATGTCTCGGTGGCCGAACTGGTGACCGATCCGGTCGATGTGGTCGATGCCATGCCCATTCCTGGCGCGCCGCATGAGCAGATCGCGCTGCCGGCCAATATTTATGGCGCGGCACGCAAGAATTCTGCGGGGCTGGATCTTTCCAACGAGACGCAATTGGCCTCACTCGCGGCTGTCCTGCAGGAAAGCGCCGCACACAGTTGGGCTGTCGGCCCGCTGGTTGCGGAAGGCGATGTGACGGGCGAGACCCGCCCGGTCTTGAACCCCGCCGATCACAGCGATGTGGTCGGACAGGTGACGGAACTCGATGCAGGCGAAGCCGCCCGTCTCGTCAGCATTGCCGCAGATCATGCTGACGCATGGGCGCAGACCGCGCCCGCCGAGCGCGCTGCCTGCCTGGATCGCGCCGCCGATCTCATGCAGGGCAAGATCGAGGTGCTGATGGGGATCGCCATGCGCGAGGCCGGCAAGTCGGCTGCCAACGCCATTGGCGAGGTGCGCGAGGCCATCGACTTCCTGCGCTATTATGCCGATCAGGCCCGCAAGACACTCGGCGCGTCGCATGCGCCTCTCGGCCCCGTCGTCTGCATCAGCCCGTGGAACTTCCCGCTGGCGATCTTCACCGGACAGGTGGCCGCGGCACTCGTCGCCGGCAATCCCGTTCTCGCGAAGCCTGCGGAAGAAACGCCGATCATCGCGCATGAAGCGGTGAAGATCCTTCACGAGGCGGGCGTGCCGCGCGCTGCCCTGCAATTCGTTCCCGGCGATGGCCGGGTGGGCGCGGCGCTTGTCGCGGCGCCCGAGACGGCGGGCGTCATGTTCACCGGCTCGACGGAAGTAGCGCGGCTCATTCAGGCGCAGCTTGCGGAGCGTGTTTCTGCCAGCGGCAAGCCGATCCCGCTGATTGCGGAAACTGGTGGGCAGAATGCGATGATCGTGGACTCCTCGGCGCTGGCCGAACAGGTTGTGGGCGATGTCATCGCATCCGCCTTCGACAGCGCCGGCCAGCGCTGCTCGGCGCTTCGCATCCTGTGCCTTCAAGAAGATGTCGCCGACCGCGTGCTGCATATGCTGAAAGGCGCGCTGGCGGAACTGACGCTCGGGCGCACCGACAAGCTCAGCACGGATATCGGCCCGGTTATCAATAGTGAAGCCAAGGGCGTCATCGAGGCGCATGTCGAACGCATGCGCGGGCTCGGTCTCAGTGTTGAACAGGTGGCACTACCGGCAGAGGCGCGCAAGGGAACCTTCGTCGCGCCGACGATCATCGAGATGAAGTCTCTCAAGGAGCTGAAGCGCGAGGTTTTCGGCCCCGTTCTGCATGTCATCCGATATCGCCGCGCCGATCTCGATCGGCTGATCGACGAGATCAACGCCACCGGCTACGGCCTGACCTTTGGTCTGCATACCCGTCTCGACGAGACCATTGCGCATGTGACGAGCCGTGTCCGGGTCGGCAATATCTACGTGAACCGCAATGTCATTGGCGCCGTCGTCGGCGTCCAGCCCTTTGGTGGGCGAGGACTTTCCGGCACTGGCCCGAAGGCTGGCGGGCCGCTTTATCTGGGCCGTCTGGTGCAGAAGGCGCCCGTGCCGCCGCAGCATCATTCGGTCCATACCGATCCGGCGCTTGGCGATTTCGTGCGCTGGCTGGACGAGCGGCAGGATCATGCGGGTGCAGAAACGGCGCGCGAAATGGCTGAGCGGTCCGCACTTGGTCTTGCGGCCGAGTTGCAGGGGCCGGTCGGCGAGCGCAACGTCTATGGGCTGCATCCGCGTGGGAAGATTCTTCTTGTGCCGCAGACACTTGATGGTGTGAAGCGGCAGCTTGCCGCCGTTCTGGCATCGGGCAATTCGGCCATTGTCGACGAGGCTTCTGGCCTCAAGGCGCAGTTCGGCAATCTGCCGCCCGCAGTTGCCTCGCGCATAGGCTGGGCCTTCGACTGGAACGCCGCCGGCCCCTTTGCCGGCGCGCTGATCGAAGGCGATGGTGCGCGGGTCCTGGGGGTCAACCAGAAGATTGCCGCTCTTTCAGGTCCGTTGGTTCTGGTTCAGGCGGCGACGACAGAGGAACTTGTGTCTGATGCTGATGCGATTTGCCTCAATTGGCTGCTGGAAGAGGTCTCCACCTCGGTCAATACGGCCGCGGCGGGCGGGAATGCCAGTTTGATGGCGATTGGCTAACTAGCATTCTAGTACGAATAAGCGTCGGGAATGCCTCACGACGCTCTGCGTGTCAGCTAACTTCGAGCGTGGAACGCGGGCGTCGCGACGGGTTGTCCTGTCTTGTCCTCCCGGAACGCGCTGGAAAGACAAAAGGACAAGGCCGCCGAGACATGTTCGGCGGCTTTGTGCGTTCTGCGAAGTCCGAGCAGTTCCGGTCTTATGAATTCCGGCTGAGATAGGCCGAGATCGCGGCGGCGACCTGATCGGGGTTTAGGTTGCCCATCTGCGTGTCGACCAGCGCGCCGAGCTGTGCGTTCGTCAGCGCGTTGATGCTGGCGGTCGAAAGACCCTTCACGCCGCTTGAGTTCAGGGCCGATATTTCACCCGAAGTGAAGGTTGCGAGCGAATCCTGTGTCAGCGCCGCCACTTGCTGCGAGGTCAGGCCGCTGATCTGGCCCGACGTCAGGGCGTCTGCCTGTCCCGTTGTCAGGGCTGCAATGATTTGCGTGCCGAGCCCGGACACCGCACCGCTGGTCAGGGACTGGATTGCCTCGGTCGAAAGTAGCGCGACGTCGTCTGTGCCGAGGCCTGCGGCCTGGATGGCGTTGAGCGCGCCGAGTTGCGTCGTGGTCAGCGCCAGAACCTGCGCGGTGTCGAGCGCAACGATCTGGTTATAGGTCAGGGCTCCCACCTGGCTGGTGGAAAGGCCGGCGATCTGGCCGGTCGTCAGGCCGCTGATGATGGTGGTGGACAGCCCCTTGAAGGCCGACGGGCTCAGGAGGCCGATTTCAGTGTTGCTCAGGACGGCAAAATCCGCTGTCGAGAAGCCGGCAAGGCCGTCGGCGCTCAGCGCCGCGAGCTGTGCGGTGGATAGTGAATCGATCTGCGCCGGGCTCATGGCGGCAACCTGCGTCGAGGTCAGGCCGGAGACGCCCTTGGTGCCGAGCGCGGCAAGTTCGGCTGCCGAGAGCGAGGCGATGTAGGCCGCCGGCAGGCCGGCAATACCGGCCGAGCTGATCGAGGCGAGTTCGCCGGTCGACAACGTCTGCAGGTCGGCCGTCGTGAGGCCAAGCAGTGCCTGCGAGGTCAGGCCGGCAATCTGCGTGGACGAAAACGCTTCGAATTGCTCGACGCGCATGGCGGCAAGCTGCGTGCTGGTCAGGCCCGAAACGCCGGTGGCGCTCAGCGCCGTGATCTGCGCGGTGGTCAGCGCGTTGATATTCGCGGAGTTGAGCGCTGCGACCTGATCGGATGTGAGGGCTGCGATCTGCGTATTGCCGAGCGCATGAATCTGGTCGGTCGAAAAGGCTGCGATCTGCGCCGTCGTCATGCCCGAAACGCCGGCGGTGCTGAGTGCCGCGATCTGGGTGGTGGAGAGCGAGGATAGAACGCTGGTTGATAGTCCTGCTATCCCGGTGGCGCTGATTGCCGCCATTTCGGCAGGGGTGAAGGTATTGAGGTCGTCGGAGCCGAGGACGGCGATCTGCCGCGAGCTCAGCGCCGCAATCTGCGTGCTCGTCAGCGCATCCGCCTGATCGACCGTCAAGGCGGCAATCTGGGCTGTCGACATTCCGGCGATTGCCGAGGCGCTGATGGCGGCGATCTGCTCGCGTGTGAGCGATGCGACGATGGACGTCGACAGGCCGGGGATCGCTCCAGACGTGATGGCCGCAATATCGCCGGTGGTCAGCAGGTCGAAATTGGCCGGACTGATGACCGCCAGCTGGTCGGATGTCAGCGCACTGATCTGGGCGGATGACAGGGCATTGACCTGGTCTGCGGTCAGGGCCGCCACTTGCGCGGTGGAAAGACCGGAAATGGCCGACGTCGAAAGCGCGGCCGTCTGTGCCGTCGTCAAACCGGCAACCGTGGCAGCCGGCAGAATGGAGATCTGCTTGGCCGTCAGAGCCCCCATCTGCGTTGTCGTCAGCGCATTGAACTGGTCGCTGGTCATCGCTGCGACCTGCGCCGTCGAGAGTGCTGCGACGGCTGCTGCCCCCAACGCTGCGATCTGGTCGTTCGTCAGGGTGGCAACGATGGCGGTCGAGAGCCCGGCGATCCCGTTGGCACTGATGGCGGCGAGATCTTCGGTCGAGAACGTATCAAGATCCTGTGTCTCGATGGCAGCGATCTGGCGCGAGCTGAGTGCTGCGACTTGGGCGGAGGTGAGGGCTTCGGCCTGGGCTGTCGAGAGACCAGCGATCTGGTCGGTGGTCAGCCCGCTGATGCTGGCCGTTGCCAGCGCCGCGACCTGGCCCGAAGACATGGCAGCGATATCCGCCAGCGAAAGCGCCGAAATCTGGCGCGACGTCAACGCGGCGGTCTGTCCGGTCGTGAGCGCCGCGATCTGGTTCGTGCTCAGCGTTGCGATCTGCGCGGTTGTCAGTCCGGGCAGGGCGACGCTGCTGATCGACGCGATCTGCTCCGTGGGAAGCGTTGCAAGGATGCCGGTCTGGATGCCGGCAACCGCCGCCGACGACAGTGCGGCGATGTTACCCGTGGAGATCGCTGCGAAATCATCGCTTTGCAGCACGGCGACCTGCGTGGAGCTCAAGGCGCCGATCTGAACCGATGTCAGGGCTGCGATCTGAACGGTGGTGAGCGCGGCGACCTGCGCGGTCGTCAGTCCGGCTATCACGGCCGTGGTCAGCGAGGCAATCTGCTCGCCGGTCAGCGAGGAAACCGAAGCGGTGCCGAGCGAATCGATCTGGCGCGCATTCAGGGCTGCGAACTGTGCAGTGGACATCGCCTGGAACTGCGCGCTGCTGAAGGCGCCAACCTGCGCGGAAGTCAGCCCGGCGATGGCGGCCGTGCTGATGGCGGCGGCCTGGTCCTGAGACAGGGCTGCGATCGCTGCCGTGCTGAGACCGGATATGCCCGCCGAACTGATGGCCGCGACGTCCTCCAGCGCAATTGCCGCGATAACGGTGGTCGTGAAAGCCGAGAGCTGCCGCGACGTCAGCACGGCGTATTGCTGGGTCGTCAGCCCGTTGATCTGTCCCGTGCTGAGTGCTGCGATCTGAGCCGTGGTCAGGCCGGCAATGCCGGCGGAGCTGATTGCCGCCATCTGCTCCGGCGTCAGGGCCGTGATGTCGGTTGCGCCGATCGCGGTGATCTGGCCGGCCGTCATGCCGCCGAGCTGGCTGTTGGTGAGGGCTGCGACCTGTGTCGCGCTGAGCGCGTTGACCTGCTGCGTCGTCAGTCCCGCGATGGCGGTCGAATTGATCGCGGTGATCTGCCGGGTGGTCAAGGTCTCGACGACGGCCGTGGAAAGCCCGGCGATCGAGGCGGAGGTCAACGAGGCGATGTCGGAGGTCGAGAAGGTTGCGAGCGCGTCCGAGCTCATGACAGCGAGCTGCGACGAACTGAGCGCCGCAATCTGGATCGGTGTCATCGCTTCGATCTGGGCGGTGTTCAGGGCCGCGATCTGGCGCGTCGAGAGGCCCGAAATGCCGGCCGTCGACAGGAATGCGATCTGATCCGTGGTGAGCTGTGAGATTACGTCGGTCGTCAGGCCGCGGATCGCGGTGGAACTGATCGCGGCCATGTCCTTGGACGAGAAGGTGGCAATATCTGCCGTGTCCATGACCGAAAGCTGCGTCGAGTTCAGCGCGCCGATCTGGTCGGGGTTGAGCGCCGCCATCTGCACGGTGGTCATCGCCGCCAGTTGCTGGGTCGAAAGACCGGCAACGCTCGCTGAGGAAAGAACTGAAATCTGGTCCGTGGAAAGGGCGCCGATTACCGCCGTCGACAGCACGGACACCTGCCGCGACGTGAAGGCGGCAAACTGCGTTGCGGTCATCGACTGGATCTGGGTGGTGGTCAGGGAGACGACCTGGCGCGTCGAAAGCCCCTGAATGCCAAAGGTGCTCAGCGAGGCGATCTGCGTTGTGGTCAGCCCGGCGATGGCCGCCGTTGAAAGAGACGAAATCGCATCCGAGCCGATAGCCGCAATGTCCTTCGTGGAGAAGGTGGCGATGTCGGTGGCATCAAGAACAGCGAGCTGCGAGGAGGTGAGCGCCCCCACCTGCGCGGATGTCAGCGCTTCCATCCCTGCCGAGGTCAGGCTGTCGATCTGTTGCGTGGACAAGGCGGCGACGCTGCGGGTGCTGATCGCTGCGATCTGGGCGGTGGAAAGCGATGCGAGCACATCCGTCGCGATGCCGGCGATGGCCGTCGACGCGATCGAGGACATGTCCTTGGTGGAGAATGTCGCGAGCGCCGCCGAACTGAGGACAGAAAGCTGATCGGAGGAGAGCGCGCCAACCTGTGTTGGTGTCAGGGCCTCCATCTGCGCTGTTGTCAGGGCAACAATCTGCCGCGTCGAAAGTCCCGAAAGGGCCTTGGAATTGATCGCAGCGACCTGATCGGTGGAAAGTGCAGCAAGATCGCCGGAGGTGAGGACGGCGACCTGCGCCGAATTCATGGCCGCGATGTGGCGCGTGCCGAGCATCGCAAGCTGATCGGTGGTCAGCGCATCGACCTGAACTGTCGTCAGGCCCGCAACGGCGAGCGTGCTCAGGGCCGCAACCTGCGCACTGGACAAGGTAACCAGAACGTCGGTGGAGATCCCCGTGATGGCAGCCGGCGTGATCGCAGCCATGTCCTTGGTGGAGAAGGTTGCGAGCGCCTGCGTGTTCAGCGCCGCGAACTGGGCAGAGCTCAGCGCCGCGATCTGTGTCGGAATGAATGCCTCGACCTGCGCCGTCGTCAGCGACGAAATCTGGCGGCTCGAAAGCCCGGTTAGCCCGATCGGGCTCAAGGCGGCCATCTGGGTCGTGGACAGGAGCGCCAGACTGTCGGTGCTCAGCACAGCCACCTGTGTTGATGTCAGCGCCGCGATCTGCCGCGAGCTCAGCGCGGTGATCTGCTCGCTGGTCAGGGCGGAAATCTGGTCGGATGTCAGGCCGCTGATCGCGAGCGTTCCGATGGCTGCCAGCTGCGTGGTGGACAGTACGCCGATGTCATCCAGCGTGAATGCCTTGATTTGCGCGGAGGACAGCATGACGAGCTGGGCTGTGGTCAGCGCGGAGACCTGGGCCGTGCTCAGCGCGCCGAGCTGGTCGGACGTCAGCCGGGAGATGGCCGCCTGGCTGATCGCCGCGATCTGCTCGCTCGTCAGCGCGGCAATCGCGTCCACCGGGATACGTGCAATCGAGGCCGTGGGGATGGCTGCGATATCGGCCGTCGAGAAGGTGGCGATATCGGTTGCTTCGAGCGCTGCGAACTGGTCCGTGGATAGCACGGCGATCTGCCTTGCGGTCAAGGCCTCGATCTGACTGCTGGAAAGCGCGTTGATCTGGTCAGTCCGCAAGGCCGCAACCGCAGCCGTCGACAGGGCTGCGATCTGGTCGGACGAAAGCGCTGCGAGCTGATCGCTTGTCAGTCCTCGTGCTGTGGCGGCAAGAAGAGCGCCGATGTCGGCGGTCGAGAAGCTTGCTAATCCGTCTGAGGAAATTGCGCCGATCTGCCTGGAAGAAAGCGCCGTGACCTGCTGCGACGTCAAAGCCTGAACCTGCGCGGTGGAGAAGGCCGCAAGCTGATCGGTTGTCAGGCCAGAGACTGCAGCGCCACTCAAGACGGCAATCTTGTCGGTCGAGAGCATCGCGATCTTGTCGGTCGTCAACGCGGAAATTCGGCTGCTGGCGATCGCCGATACCTGGGCGGTGGTCAGGGCGTGAACCTGACCTGAGCTCAGCGCAGCGACCTGCGTTGCCAGCATCTGGGCGATGGCGCCCGTGCTCAGAGCGGCGACCTGCTCGTCCGTCATCGCAGCCACGGCCGTTGTCGAAAGGCCCATGATGCTCTGGCTTGCAAGTGCGGCGATATCCGCCTTCGAGAGCGCTGCAATGTCATCCGTCCCGAAGGCCGACAATTGCGCCGAAGAAAGCACGGAAACCTGGGTAGGTGACAATGCACCGATCTGCTCCGCGGACAGAGCGGATATCTGCGCCGTGGTCATGGCGGCCACAGCGCGCGTGCTCAATGCAGCAATCTGGTCCGTATCCAGTCCGGCAAGGGCAGCCGTCGACAGGCCGGGAATGGCGTTGCTCGAAAGCGCGGATATTTTTGCCGTGCCCAGCGAGTTCAGCGCTTCCGGACCGAGAACCGACACTTGCAGCGATGTCAGGTTGGAGAGCTGGTAGATGGTGAGCGCCGAGATCTGCTGCGTCGAGAGGGACGAAATCTGCGTGGTCGTTAGGCCGCCGACGGCACTTGTGCCGAGCGAAGCGATCCGCTCGGGTGTAAGCGACGCGAGATCTTCCGCATCGATTGCGGCTACCTGGTTTCGGGTCAGCGCGGCGAGCTGCATTCCGGAAAGCGCTGCGAACTGCTCCGACGTCAGCGCCGTGATCTGCGCCTGCGTCAGGCCGGGCAAGGCCGCCGGCGAAAGGGCGCCGATCTGCGCCGTCGAAAGAGCAGCCAGCGAATCCGTCGTCATGCCGGAGATCCCGGCCGGCGTCAGCGCCGAAATTGTTTGGGTGGACAGGACAGAAACGTCGTCCGGACCCAGGGCCGCGATCTGGCGGGCGCTGAGGCCGCGGACCTGCAGCATGTTGAACGCTGCGACCTGGCTCGTGGAGAGCGTCTGGATCTGCCCTGTAGAAAGCCCAGGAATGGCAGCTCCGCTGATCGCGGCGATCTGCGCCGTGCCGAGGGCCTCGATCTGCGTCGAAGAAAACGCCGAGATCTGCATCGACGTCAGCCGCCAGATCTGATCCGTGGAGAGGGCCACGACCTGTGCGGTGGTGAAGGCCGCAATCTGGTCTGTCTTGAGACGCGTCATCGCCACCGTCGACAGTGCGGCGACCTGGTCGGTCGTGAGCGCATCGATCAGCGTCGAGGAGAGGCCCGACACGGCGTCCGGATTGAGAGCGGCGATCTCGTCGGTGGAAAGCCGCTGGATGTCGCCGCTATCCAGCGCACCGATCTGGGCGGCATTCATTGCACCTACCTGCAGCGCAGACAGGCTCGCCACCTGGTCTTCCGACAGGGCGGCTATCTGGGTCGCGCTCAAGCCGCCCATGGCAGACGCAGCGAAGGCGGAAATCTGATCGCCACTCAGCGTCGCCAGCACACCCGTAGACAGGCCGGACAGCGCCCGGCTCGAGAGTGCGGAGATCTTGTCGGTGGAGAAGGTGGCGAGATCGTCACTGTCAAGCGCGCCTATCTGATCGGCGCTGAGAAGCTTGACCTGCTGCACCGTCAGGGCGGCGACCTGATCGGTCGACAATGCGGCCAGGACATTGGACGTCAGGCCGCTGATCATGCGCGTACTGATCGCGGCCACCTGGCCTGTCGATAGTGCTGCAATTGCATCCGCCGAGAGGACGTTGATCTGGGTGGCCTTCAGCGACCCCATCTGGATGGGCGTCAGCGATGCGATCTGGTCGGTTGAAAGGGCGGCGAGCTGGTCGAACGTCAGGACCGAAAGCGCGGCAGTCGAAATCGCGGCAGTCTGCGGGCCGCTGAGGCGCGCGAGCGCTTCCGTGCTCAAGCCGCCGATGGCTGTCCAGGAGATGGAGGCGATGTCTGCGGTGGAGAAGACGGCGATGTCATCGGGCGTGAGCGCCGCGATCTGCCGCGAATTCATTCCGGCAACCTGGCTGGACGTGAAGGCCTCGACCTGATCGGTGGTCAATGCGCCCAGTTGCCGGGTCGTCAGAGAGGCCACCTGGCCCTGAGTCAGGCTCTCGATATCGGCCGTGTCCAGAACGGCAAGCTGATCGAGGCTCAAGCCGACGATGGCGCTGTTGGTGATGCCGCGCAACTGGATCGAGGAGAGTACGTTGACGTCTTCCGTATCCAGTGCAGCAATTTGCTCTGACGACAGAAACCCGATCTGCTGCGAAGACAGGGATGCGACATCCTCCGTCGTCCACGCCGCGATTGCCGCGGTCGACATGGTTCTGATCTGGTTGGCCGTCAGGGTAGATGCAGTCGAGGTCATGCTTTTGCCCGGTGTTCATCCATCGTCGTCGACAAGTCATTTGTCAGCAAGCATGGCGAGAACCTATTCAGGCAGGCTTGCATGAAGCTGTTCGAAGGGGCGGTTTGAACGGCGTCATACACGGAAAGCGAGTCCCCGCCCGCGTCCTCCGCCGTGCTTGAGGTTGGTCGACTAAATTTCTGATATCCGGAGAAAAATTGGCGCTTGCTACGTTTTATACTTTGCATGGATTTCGCAGCGCGATAACACTGCTCAAGTTGAAGGTTCTCCCGCTACTCCCGAAGCATGATGAGTTTATATGGACACGCGCGTACTCTATATCGACGACGACGTTCCTCTCGCCCACCTGGTCAGGCGGAATCTGGGCCGCTCGAACCACGACGTGATTCATGAACATGATCCGGCTCGTGCGGTAGAGAAGCTGCAGTCCGAGACCTTCGATGTCGTGGTGCTGGACCATTACCTCGCGAACATGACCGGGCTCGACATCCTGCGGCGTTTTCGCGAGGCGGGAATTTCCACGCCGGTCGTCTACGTGACGGGATCCAGCGAGGCGCGAATTGCCGTGGAAGCGCTGAAAAGCGGCGCTTCCGACTACGTCATCAAGAACGCGAGCGAAGACTTTCTTTCGCTGCTGTCCGACGCCGTGGTGAACACCGTCGCCAATGCGCGGTTGCGCAAGGCGAAGGAAGAGGCGGATGAGGAAACGCGCCGCGCGAAGGAAAGGGCCGAGGCGCTGCTGGCCGAAATGAATCATCGGGTCGCCAACAGCCTGGCACTCGTCACGAGCCTTCTTCGCCTCCAGGCGGGTTCGGCGCAGCACGAGGAGACGCGGCAGGTTCTGCAGGAAACCCAGAGCCGCATTTCGGCGATCGCGGCCATGCATCGCAGCCTTTATTCGAACGACAAGATCAGTTCGGTCGACATGAAGCCCTATATCGGAGCGCTTGTCGGCGATCTTTCGGACACGGTCAGCGGACCTGAGTCGCGCCGGCAGATTTCCGTCGATCTCGACGACATAGAGCTGCCCGCAGACAAGGCTGTCTCGGTCGGCATGATCGTCACCGAGCTTGCGACCAATGCGCTCAAATACGCGTATGCCGAAGGAGAAGAGGGTGAAATCCGCGTGTTTTTCAAACGCGTCGATGAAACCAGCGCCCGACTGGCGGTCGAAGACGACGGCGCGGGACTTGCGTCATCCTCCGAGAAGAAGCCCGGCAATCACAAGACCGGCCTTGGGACCCGCATCGTCCGCTCCATGGCGGATGCGATCGGGCAAGGTATTCAGTACCCATCGACAGAACGTGGTACCGTTGCAGAGGTTCTTGTTCATCTGGAAGGCTGAAAGCCTAGGGTTGGAGCAGCCGTTTTCCGGATTGTACAGAAATAAAAACGGCCGCCGCTCGAAAGCGACGGCCGAATGTCATCAGGGCTTGGCAGCCGGTGCGGTCGTGCCGCCCGCGGCACCACCCGAGGTGCCCGTCGTGCCTGCCGCACCGGGGGCCGCGCCATTGTTGTTGGCGGCCGGTACTTCCGGCTTGGTGTAGTCCGGACGAGCGGTCAGAGCGTCCTTGGTGAGCTGCGTCTTGGCCTGCAGGTTACCGTTTCCGTCGGCCGTGATGGTCACGTCCTGCGGCGTCAGGGCGACGCGCTTGGAACCGATTCCCAGGAAGCCACCGACGTCGACCACGTAGTTGGTCACCTGGCCTTCACCGCTCAGCACGAGGTCATCGATCTTACCGATGCTGTTATTGGTAGCATCCATCACGGAGGCGCCAATGATATTCGAGGCGGCTACATTCTGACCGTACATGACTGTACCCGCCGCACCCGCAGCCGTTCCAGCTGCGCCCGTGGTGGTGCTTGCTGCCGGCGCCGTGGTCGTGCCTGCGGCCGGAGCGGTCGTCGTTGCTGCCGGAGCGGTGGTCGTGGGCGTTGCGCCACTGTTGGTCGTCCCGGCGGCACCGGTCTTGTTCATGTTGGTGCCGGACGTGCCGGAGTCGGCAGCCATGACGGGGACCGCGATGGAGGCCGCGAGAAAGGTCGAAGCAATCAGGGTCTTGATCATCGGATGTCTCCTTTTCGTTTGTTGTAGTTCCGGTCAGGAAACAGGCTGTCTGCCCGACTGGTCACATCAACGGAACGTCCGCAAAAGGAAGTGGTTCCGAAATTTTCAAGGAAAGTACCCAGGTTAGATCAGCGGGCGAGGGGCTGCTGCCGGCGGTTCCCACTCCGCCACGGTGCATAAGCCCTCAGGGTCGAGGATCTCGCAGGCGCGGCCGCGCCAGACAATCAGCTTGCGCTGCGCCAGCCGCTTGAGGGTCTTGTTCGTGTGGACGAGCGATAGCCCAAGCGTATCGGCGATCAGGTTCTGGCTCAACGGTATCTGCGCATTCGGCGGCGCGAGAAGGCCGGAACGCAGGCCGCGGAAATAGAGGAAGACCAGGAGGTAGGCAGCCCGCTCCAGTGCCGTGCGCTGGCCAAGGCTCAGCATGTGAGCATCGAGGATACGCTCCTCGCGGGAGGCAATCCAGGTTACATCATAGGCAAGCGTTGCGGATTTCTCGAAGATGGTGAGAAACCGGCTACGCTCGAAGATGCAGAGCCGCATCGGCGTAAGCGCTTCGACGCTGTGATCCATTTCCTGCAGAAGCGCGCCCTGCAAGCCGATGAGATCGCCAGGGACGAGATAGTTCAGGATCTGCCGGCGGCCGTCCTCGAGCGACTTGTAACGGAAGCCCCAGCCTTCTAGCACGGTGTAAAGATGCGGGCTGAACGCGCCTTCCGAGATGATGTTCATGCCGGCTTCGCAGCGCATTTCTCCGGATTTGAAATCCGAGATGAGCTTGGCCTCCTCCGTCGACATGGAGCGAAACCCGTTCATCCGCCTCAGAAGGCAGGCGTCGCATCTGATCATGGGGGGGCTGGCCGATGTATCCATTGGAACACCCTTTGACTTTCCTTTGACGGGCAAGGCGGTTCACCCGGACTTGCAAATCGTCATTCTAAACATGTCTTATTTAAATGACGCCGTACCCGTTTTGAGGGCATTAGGGTACTCGCCGCCAGAAACGCTGGTTCGACTCGGGCGGCCCAGCCGCCGTGGAGCTCCTTGAGGAGCATTGAAACAGGTGAGTTCACATCCATCATGGAAGATAACCGTCCTGCGATCCTGATCGCCGAAGACCAGATTTTCATTGCCCTCGAAGCCGAGCGAATTTTGTCGGAAGCGTTTGATTGTACGATAGAAATCTGCCGCCGCGACCAGTTGTCGACTGCTCTGGCGGAAAAGGTTTTCGCGCTGGTGGTTCTCGAGTTCAGCGGTAACCGGGCGGAGGATTCCCTGTATCTCGGGGCTGCGCAAGACGCTGGGGCCAAGGTCGTCTTCCTGACGGCGCGTAACGATCTTGCGGATCTGGCGCAGGCGTTTCCAGCGATTCCAACGATCAGGAAGCCGTTCAACGACGCCGAGGTGACCAGCGTCGTCGGAAAGCTCATGATGACCGCAGAGTTCGGCTGAATTTCAGGCCGAGACTGTGTGTCTGAGCACTGCTGCGATATGCGGTTCCGGACCATAATCGCCCTCGCCATCAATCCCCAACAATTCCTGCAGGCGTCCGCGAGCGCGGTTGATGCGGCTTTTGATCGTGCCGACAGCGCAGCCGCAGATATTGGCGGCTTCCTCGTACGAGAAGCCCGAAGCGCAGACGAGGATGATCGCCTCGCGCTGGTCTTCCGCCAGTTTGTTCAGCGCCGTCATGAAATCCTTCATGTCGAGCGAACCGATCTGGTTGGGATGAACCGACATCTGCTCGGTGTATGTGCCTTCGGCGTCGGAAATCTCGCGGCCGCGCTTGCGCATCTGCGAGTAGAATTCGTTGCGCAGAATCGTGAAAAGCCAGGCCTTCATGTTGGTGCCCAGCTCGAAACTGTCCTGGCGCGACCAAGCGCGCACGACGGCCTCCTGCACGAGGTCATCCGCCTTGTCATAGGTTCCGGTGAGCGAAATCGCGAACGCACGCAGGCTCGGCAGCGTCTTCAACAGCTCGCGTTTGAATTGCAGCTGATGGCTCTCTGTGTCAGCCATGAATTACACCCCTGGCGTCTGCTTGCCCGATTGGGCGCGTTCGGCTTCGTCCAGTTTCTCGAGGAGATGAAGGAGGTTATCCGGAATTCCTTCATTCTCGATATTGGAGTAGAGCTCGCGCAGGCGCAGCGCGATCCCATCCTGTACGACATCCGCCGGCGGCAGTCCGCCATTGGGTCGTTTCTTTGAATTTTCAGCATTCGGGTTGTTCATCATCAATACCGATCAGTGGATGATATGGCGGTAAACGAAGGGGCGGGCCTAAAGTTCCATCTCTTGCCACGATTTTCGCACATTTCGCGAGGACGGGGCAAATGGCTTCTCGGCACGGAACCCTTTTTCAAATGATACGTTATGTTTCCCGACAACAAGGGAGAAATAACATGCTTTACTACGCTCTTCTTTTCCTCGTCGTGGCCATCATCGCCGGTGCTCTCGGTTTCGGTGGTATTGCCGGCGCTTCGGTCGGGATTGCCAAGATTCTTTTCTTCGTATTCCTGATCCTCTTCCTTGCCTCGCTGGTCTTCGGCGGCTTCCGCCGCGCGCCCTAAGGCAACCGGATAGAAACCTCGAAAAGCCCGGGTTCGTCCCGGGCTTTTTCATGTCCGCCTCACGCCTGCTCGGTTTCCACGAAGACGATCGAGCGGTCGGCCGTGTCGAGAAGAGTATCCGCGATGCGCCCGTAAGACAGGCGTTCGCCCGTGCGCCGGCTCACGCCGACCACGAGAAGATTATACCGGCCGCGGCGTGCATGTCTGAGAACCGCGACTTCGGCGGAATTGCCTTCCTGAAGCGTCTTGGTAATCTTCACGCCGGTCTGGCTGCTGATTTCGTCGATCCGTTCGAAGGCGGCTGCGTGGCCACTTTCCTCGCGTCCGAAACGCGGCCTCTGCTGCGCCTCGTTGGGCTCCAGGATGTAGATCACCGATACGGCCGCTCCGGCGGGACGGGCGAGAGCGCAGCCGAATTCGACCGCGCGGATGGAGCGCTCGGTGTCGCTGATGGGGATCAGGATCCGCAGGTCGTTGTCGCCCACCGGCGTTCGCCCTTCGCGCGAAATCACAATGGCGACCGTGCCGGCGAATGCAGAAACGAGACGCGACACGCGCCGCGAGAAGCCGCCACTTTCCGAGCTGACCGGATCGACGCCCACGAAGAGCAGGTCGTGACCCTTTTCTTCGCTCTCCTTGAGTACGTCGGTCACCTCCGCGCCATCACGGTGGCGCGTGGTGATGTGAATGCTTTCGGCCTTCGTCGCCTCGTCGTCACCGGCCTTGGGTTTGGCCGCGCTTTCGCGCAGGCGCGTGGCGAATGCCTCGGTCCTTTCCCGTGTCTCCTGGCCGGCGTCAGCTTCCGCTGCTTGCGGCGAAGGGGTCTTTTCATCGCCCTCTTGTACATTGACGACAGTGAGCGGCGTGCCGCGCGCCAGAGCGAAACTGGCGGCAAGTCGTCCGGCCAGATCGCCGCCGCTTGAGAGATCGACCGCCAGAAGCGGGCGTTCGAACCGGTTGAGGAAACTCGCGGCCTCGAAGTCCTCCTTCAGCAGGCGGGTTTCTTCCTCCTCGCGCAGGGGCAGGCGGCGGAGCGCCCAGCGCAGCATGGACGGCATGGCCATGGTCGTCACCAGCGCCATGGCCACAATGGCAGAGAACAGCTGCTCGTTAAGAACCCCGACGCTCAGGCCGATAGTCGCGATGATCACTTCCGTCGAGCCGCGCGCGTTCATGCCCGAGCCCAGCGCCAGCGCTTCGGCCCGTGTGAGCCCGCTCAGCCGCGCGCCCACAAAGGCCCCGCCGAACTTGCCGATGCTGGCGACAACGATGAGACCAAGCGTCAGAAGCAGTGCGTCGCGCTCGAACAGCACGCCGATATCGGTTTTCAACCCGGTGAGGCCGAAGAAGACGGGCATGAACAGTGCGGTCGTCAGCCCCCGCAGCTGTGTGTCGATCTGTCGTGTGAGGATGGGGGACTCCCCGACGAGGATGCCGGCGACGAAGGCACCAAGAACAGTGTGGACCCCGATCATGTCGGTCATCATCGCCATTGCGCCCATGATGGCGATGATGGCGGACAACACGGGAAGGTCACTCTTGAAGTTGTCATTGGTCACCCGGATGATCTCGAAGACCAGGCGGCGGCCGATGGTGAAGCTCACGACCATGAAGACCAGCGTGCCAAACACGCTTGTGCCGATGGAGGCGAGATCCACTGTTCCGGATTTTGCCAGGCTGAAGGTGAAGGCGATCACCACCCAGCCGATCGTGTCATCGATAATTGCCGATGCGACGATCAACTGTCCGATATTGCGGCGCAGGAAGTCCATTTCCCTGACGACGGTGGCGACGATCTTCACCGACGAGATGGCGAGCGCCGTACCCATGAAGAGGGAGGTTACGATACGCTGGTCCGGATTGGGCACGAGATGCTGTGGCATCATTTCGCCGAGGATGAAGCCGCAGGTGAAGGGAATGACGATCCCTGCAAGCGAGATACTGGCGGCCGAACGCCGGAGCCGCATGGCAAGGCCGAGATCCGTTTCCATGCCGGCCAGCAGCAGCAAGAACAGGATGCCGAGCTGGGCCACTGCTTCCGTCATGCTCTTCTGGGCATCGAGTTGCGGAAAGATGGCCGCTTCGACGCCTGGCGCGAAATAGCCGAGCACGGAGGGTCCGAGGAGGATGCCGCCGATGATCTGGCCCATGATCGATGGCTGGCCAATGCGCACCATCAACTCGCCGAAAAGGCGGCCTACGACGACGAGGAGAACGATCTGAAAGAGAAAAAGCGCTTCTGAGTGAGCCGCCGCACCATGCATGGGATACTGTCTCTATTTACTGAAGGATTATTGCAGGCAGGCGTAGATGATGAAAAGCAGGCCCGAGACCTGGATGATCGCCTGAGCGGCGGAAATCCAGGTCAGGGCCCGCCCTGAATGCAGCGGCAGGCCGCCTTCGAGCTCGCCTGCCGTCGCCGCCCAATCGGCGGTTTCTTCAACTCTGTCGCTTGTGTCCCAATAGATGCGCATGGCTGGTTCCCCCGGTTCGCGCGTCATCTGATCTTGTCCTGAAACCCCACCGCGGTGCGGGAATCGTCACCCGCCTTGGGCTTGGCCGTCTCTATCCGGTTCGTGACGTCGATGGGCTTCATCTTGGCCATGAGGCTCGCATCGAACGTGTTGCAGGAGCCAAGAATCCGCATGCCCGGCGTCTTCAGCCTGCGTATTTCCCCGGGCATGCTCGTCTCGCATTGGTGCGCGCGCTCATAGGTAGAGATGCGCACCGGCTCCGGGATGCAATGCGTTGAATTTAAAGGACATGCCACCAAAACAAGAATTGCTGCGACATTGCTCATGTTCGCCTCCAACGTCTGTGCTGCTTTAACGTTTAAGGCGGAAGTTTGTTCCAGATGTCAGGGTTTCGCTGTAATCATGCGGTGCACGAAATCCAGTTTTTCAATCACGCGCTCGGAAAAGACGAACGGATAGAGGTCCGGCTGGCCGAGGCTCCGGTTGATGGCATTGATGCCGATCGTAAGTTCGACCCAGGCCGCGATGATGCGATCGATCGGAATGTTGGCGCCGGGCACGAAATGGCCATCGGCGTTTTCCGCCTGCACGTGATAGGCATAAGCTGTCTCCAGCCCGTCGACGATGTGGAGATAATGCGCCCAGGTTTCGGCGAAATCCTCCCACGGATGACTGGAAGCGTAGGCGCTGACGAAGTTCTCCGGCCAGTCGGGCGGCGCACCGTTCGCGTAGTGGGCCTCCAGCGCCGCGCCATAGTCCACGGTTTCGTCGCCGAAGACCGCGCGCGCGGCCTCGAGCCGACCGCCGTCGCGTATGAGCAGGTTCCAGTAATAGTGGCCGGATTCGTGTCGGTAATGGCCGATCAGCGTGCGGAGCGCTTCACCCATTGCCTCGCGCGCGGCCTCCCGTTCGGCTGCGCTCGCCTCGGCAATGTTGATGGTGATGAGGCCGTTTTCGTGCCCGGTCATGACATGGCCGACATCCGGCGCGTCGGCCAGGAGATCGAAGCCAAGGCCTTCCTCCGGATTTTCCTGGCGCGTCACGATCGGCAAGCCGAGCTTCAGGATGCCGTAGAGGAAGTGTCGCTTGGCTGCCTCCAGCTTCGTCCAGCGCTCGACATGAGCCGGATTGGAAAGGTCAGGGACCATCTGGTTGAGAGAACAGGCAAAACAGAAGCTCGGCCCCTCCTGCGCCGGTGCAAGCCAGTTGCAGCCGCAGGCAGACGCATTGGCGCAGATCGCAAATCCTTCCGGCGGCGTTTCGGTGAAGGCGCGCATGGTCAGCGCCGCCTTCTCGAAACCGAGAGAAAAGCCGCAACTCAGACACAAGACATTGTCGAAATGGACGACGGAGGAGCAATTCTCGCAGGTGAAACGGTTCATCAGCCGCAGCCTTTCAACGGTTGGACAGAAACATATGGGACGGTCGAGGAGAGCCCCTTCGGGGTGTACGGCCTTTTTGTGGGCTAGGCCCGGCCCTCGAGCGGAAATGTCAGTTCGTAACTGATACTGTGGTCTTCGACCCTGTTGACGGCAAATCCGCCCAGTGCGGCCGGAACGATCCTTTGCAGGACCGTGCTGGAAAAGTGCTGCGTCCAGTCCGAAGGCTGGACGACGTCCGGGCGCAATTGCTCCGTCCAGCGAAAATTGATCCGCTGGCCTTCCGGCGTATCAATACGATGGCAGCGGACCTGCACCGAGTTTTTCTGTGACAGGATATCGCTGTTCGTGATGGCGTTGACCACCAGTTCATGCAGAGCAAGGCCGAGATGGGTTGCCGCATTCGGGGTCAGGTTGATGGGATCGCTCTCCAGCGTGATCGCATCGGGATTTCCGGTGATGTAGCGGCCGATCTGGGCCTGCGCCAGCTCCATGAAATCCGCGCCGCGCCAGCTCGACGCGGTTACCAGATCCTGCGATTGCGCAAGGGCATAGAGCCGCCCGCGGAACTTTCCGAGGAAGTCGTCCAGATTGCCGGTAAAGCGGGCTGTGTGCGATGCGATGCCCTGAACGATGGCCAGCAGGTTCTTCGACCGATGGCTGACTTCCAGGAGCAGGGAATGAAGCGTCTTGGCCCGCTGCCGTTCTTCGGTGCGGTCCGCAATCGACATGATCACGTAGTTTCCCTGTCCGGGGATCGCGACCTTGTGGCTGCGGAACTCATAGATATTCTCGTCGGCTATGGCGATTTCGAGATCGGCATGGTCGCCGGGATTGACGAGCCGGGCGCGCATTTCGATAAGGCGAGCGGCAAGCTCAGGACCGAACAGATCTATATCTGTGGGACGTTCGGTATATCTGCCCTGCCAGCGTGGCGGCAGGCTGGTAATACAGATGCACAGGCCCTTTTCGTCGTAGAGAATGTAGCATGCGCCCATGTCAACCAGTGCATGGATAAAGAAGTCGCGCGCCAGCGCGTCGATCTCTCCCGGCTCTACCCATGACAAGCGCTTCACGATTCAGTACCCCGATTTCGGCCGGCGCGGTGTCATGGTGACACCCGCCGCACCGACAGGTCTCTACTTGTTTTTATAACCCTTGCGACCCTCAGGCCGCTTCCTTCTGTCTTTCATTGAAAAACAGCGCCTGGCTGATCAAGGCCTTTACCATGTCGGGATTGAAAGGCTTGGTCACCAGGAAGGCCGGCTCCGGTCGCTCGCCCGTCAGCAGCCGTTCCGGGAAAGCCGTGATGAAGATGACGGGAATGCTGCTGTCGGTCTTCAGAATGTCGTTGACGGCATCGATCCCCGAGCTGCCGTCGGCGAGCTGGATGTCTGCGAGCACCAGCTTCGGCTTCGTTTCGGAATACAGCTTGATCGCTTCGCTGTGCGTGCGTGCGATGCCAGTGACCGTGTGGCCGAGTTCCTCGACCATCTGCTCGATGTCGAGGGCAATCAGAGGCTCGTCCTCGATGATCATGACGTCGGTCACGACCTGCTCGGAAATCTGTCGGGTCGCTTCGTCGATCAGGCGGCTGAATTCGGCCTCGCTGATGTCGAGAACCGTTGCAGCGGCGGAACTCGAAAAGCCCTCGAGCGCCATCAGAAGAAACGCGATGCGTTCCCGCTTCGGCAGGTTCAGGAGGTTGTTCGCAGCACGCTTTTCCCATGCGAACGGCGTGTCGATCGGCTTCGGCGTGACGTCGAGACGGTCGAAAACGCTGATGAACAGCTTGTAGACGGCGACCTTGTCGTCATCTTCCTTCGGCATGATCGAAATATCCGCAATGAGGGACTCCAGCATTGCCGCGACATATGCATCGCCGGATGTTTGCGAGCCGGTCACCGCACGGGCAAAACGTCTCAGAAGAGGAAGGTGGATCGCGACACGGGCGGTCAAGGACATATAGTCACTCCATGGAGTCTAAACTGCTCTGATGATCTATAACGGATGCAAAGCGATATGGTTCCTTCGCACGCGAAATTTTTTGCCAATATCCGGAACGTTTTGAATAAGCTCGAATTTTTCTGCGTCGCCGCCCTGAGGTCACGCCGCCGCAGTCTTTCAGCGTCGCGACTTGAGCAGTGCATAGGCGATGCCTGCGACGGATAGCATCGTGATCACCGGGCTTGCCTTGATCAACCCTGGCAGTTCGGTCAGGGCGAGCATGGTTCCGCTGCTACGGGCTGACGAAGCAAGTGCCTGACGTCGGCGCTCCTCTTCCCACAGACGTTGCGCCCGCTTGTTCAGGATCGCGACGATGGCCCAAGCCAGCAAGGCGAGCACGACAGCTGCCAGCGTCATGTAGGCGCTTGCCACCACCGGCCCCTGGCGCTCATAAACGGCAAACCATCCGGTCGCGAAAAGTGACAGCAGCGCTATGCCTGCAAATATCGCAATGATGGCCGCGCCGACGACGCTGCGCTGGATGCGTCCGGTGGAAGGCTCCAGGCCGCGTGCAGCGGCCTGGGCGATCTGGCTGATCAGATAATCCACGGGCTCACCGGCGGGTCAGGATGGCAGCCAGGAAGCCGATGCCGGCGGCAACGCCGATGGCTGTCAGCGGGTTTTCGCGGATACGCTGTTCAAGGTCGCCTTCGGCAGCCATGACAGTGTCCTTGGCCGCCGACGCAATCGCGACGGAACGATCGGCGACGTCATCCTTCATACGGCGGGCTTCCGAGGCCAGCGTGTCGAGCGTGCCATTGCCATAGCCCGAAACGCTTTTTGCGAGTTCGGCCAGCTGTGCCGTCAACTGTTCGACGCGGGCTTCCAGATCGCCGGCATTGGCGCGCGCTTCCTTGCCTGCATCCTTCAGGATCGATGTCGGGGTTGCCATTATTCATCTCCTTGGTTGTTCTGTCCGGGTTTGACGTTCGGCCAAACAACGCGAGCCGAACGGAAAAGTTCCAAATCCGGTGCTGAAGGTTTTCAAAAGTTTTTTTGCAAGTGCATGGAACTCTGGCTTCGGTCGCGCGTTTTTCCGCCGACCCTGCCATGCGGAGCCGCCGACCCCCCGGCTTCAGCAGACTGACTTGAGTTCGAGTGTGTGAAGTAATTTGAAGCGTTTTTCAGCCCCCGAAATGGCCGTCGCCCTTTCCAAGTCCCCTCATGACGGCCTAACTCTGCCGCGCCTCTCCGAGGCGCGGCTTTTTCTGTTCTTGCGCGCCTGGCGCCCTGATCTCAAACGACTGCCGGTTCTCTCATGACGATCAACAGGCCTTTTGTTAGAAATTCGCTGATCATGCTTTTCTGCGGCTCGGCGCTTCTGGTGTCGGTCGTCCTGTCCGCCATCGTGCTGATTGCCCAGACGCAGGCGACCTTCAACAGGCTCGTCGCAGAGCGCGTCGCGCGTTCGGCCGCCGTCGACCTCTTCAGTCTGCTGCAGGACGCGGAGACGGGGCAGCGCGGGTATCTGCTGACACTGGATCCCGCTTTCCTGAAGCCTTATGAAGATGCGGTCACGCAAATTGCGCAAGCCGAGACCAAGCTCACCAATGCGATCAGCGCATTGCCGAGCCATGAGCATGACACCTCCCAGCTCTTCAGTTTGATCGAGCAGAAGCTCAAGGAGATGGAGGCCACCGTCGATGTGGCCCAGAAGGGTGACCTTCAGGCGGCGCGGCGGACGGTCAGTGATGGGGCCGGCCAGGACCTCATGACGACCATCCGTGACAAGATGCAGACCATCATCCGAGCGTCTGATGTCGCGATCAAAAACAATGTCAGCAAGTATGATTCCACATCCGGTCGCCTGCAGTTCATCATCATCGCGGCCTTCATCGCCATTCTGGTGGTTCTGGGTGGTGCCATCTACATCATCATGCGCCATGTCGGTTCGCTGACCCAGGCGCGACGGGAGTTGATGAAGCTGAACGAAGAGCTGGAAATGCGCGTCCAGGAACGCACGCAGGACGTGGTCCGCGCGAACCAGGAGATCCAGCGCTATGCCTATATCGTGACGCATGATCTGCGCGCGCCGCTCGTCAACATCATGGGCTTCGCAAGCGAGCTAGACCGGTCGATCAAGGATGTGAGCGCCTATGTGCTGGCAGACGGCGCGCCGATTTCGCAGCAGCAGGTGCTGGATGCCCGCATGGCTGTCGAGCAGGACATGCCGGAGGCACTGGGCTTCATTCGCTCCTCGACCTCGCGTATGGACGGGCTGATCAATGCGATCCTCAAGATTTCGCGCGATGGCCGGCGCCAGCTCAAGCCCGAGTCTCTTGAGATCAAGGACATTGCGGCCAATGTCGTCGCCAGCCAGCAGCATCGTATCGACGAGGTCGGAGGCGAGGTGGAACTGGCGCTGTCGTCTCTGAAGCTCTTCAGCGACCGGATGTCGATCGAACAGATCCTTGCCAATCTCGTCGATAACGCCATCAAATACAGAAGCGCCGATCGGGCGTTGCGCATCAGGATCGACGCGGTGCGGCGCGGCCGCCTCGTCGATATCATCGTCGAGGACAATGGTCGCGGCATTGAGGAAGACGATCTCGAACGCGTCTTCGAACTTTTCCGCCGCGCCGGTCCGCAGGATCAGAGGGGTGAGGGCATCGGCCTTGCCCATGTCCGCTCGCTCGCCCGCAATCTCGGCGGCGAAATTGATGTCCGCTCGGTGCCGGGGAAGGGGTCGGCCTTCATCCTGACCACACCCACCGATCTCACGCAGGTTTTAAGGAGTATGTCTGCATGAAAGCCAATGGTCGCGAAGTCACCATCGTGATGATCGAGGACGATGAGGGTCATGCCCGCCTCATCGAAAAGAATGTGCGCCGCGCCGGCGTGCATAACGAGATCGTGCCGTTTACCAACGGGACCTCGGCGCTGGAATACATTCTCGGCAAGGACATGAGCGGCACGGTTTCGGCCGACCGCTATCTCCTGATCCTGCTGGATTTGAACCTGCCGGACATGTCGGGCACGGAAATCCTGCAGCATATCAAGGAGAACCCCTTCACCAAGCGCCTGCCGGTGGTGATCCTGACAACGACGGACGATGCGCGCGAGATCCAGCGCTGCTACGATCTCGGCGCGAATGTCTACATCACCAAGCCGGTCGACTACGAAGGCTTTGCCAACGCCATCCGCCAGCTTGGTCTGTTCTTCTCCGTCATCGAGGTGCCGTGACAGCCTTGCCCTCTGTCTCCCTCAGGAAGGCGATCAGCGATGCGAGCGGGCGGCTGGGCGGCTGGCTGTTCGGCCAGACGAGATAGTAGCGTCCTGCAAGCGGCAGGTAGTCTGGAAAGGCGGGGCGCAGGCGACCGCGCCGGAATTCGCTCTCTGCCAGATATTCGGGCAGCAGCGCCACGCCGAATCCCAGGGCGGCGGCTTCCGCCATCGCGGTGAACTGGTCGAAGAGCATGCCGCGCAGTCGGTCCGCCTCGGAGCCTTGCGCCGCAAACCATTCCTCCCATGCCCCGGGGCGGCTTTCGAGATGGAGTAGCGGCATGGAAAGCAGTTCCTCCGCCGTCTTGCGACCGCTGCCCAGAAGTTCCGCACTTGCCGCCGGGATGACCCGTTCGCGCGACAGTTCGAGATAGTCGACCCCTTGCCAGTCCTGCCCGCCATAATGGATCGCCGCGTCGAACTTTTCGCGGGCGAAATCGAAGGGCGAGAGTCGCGTCGTCAGGTTGGCGGTCACATCCGGATATTGCGCCGAAAACGCCTTCAGCCGCGGCGCGAGCCAGTGCATGCCGAACGCAGGAAGTACAGCGAGATTGAGGCTGCTGCGGGTGCCGCCGGCGCGAATCTTGAGGCTGGCGCGGGCGAGATCGTTGAGGCAGTCGCGCACGGAGCGCGCATAATCCGCGCCCGACGGCGTCAGCGCCAGGCCCTTGCCCACCCGGCGCAGCAGCGTCACGCCGATTTGCTCCTCCAGCACCTTCAGCTGCCGGCTGACGGCGGAATGCGTGAGCGACAGTTCCTCCGCCGCGGCCGTCGCCGAGCCCAGGCGATCGACCGCCTCCAGCGCGAGGAGCGAACTGATCGAGGGGAGGAAGCGTCGCGGGGCGAGCATTGTGACTTATTCTCCAACCAATGTTCCAATTCTTCGCTCATTTCATAGAGGACTTCACGCTATCCTGTCAAAAATGGAAAATCATGCGACCGAGGGATAGAGGCCTCATTGCCCGCCGGTTGCGCATAAATGGAGACAGCGGATGACGCATCACGATATTCTGAAAGCTTGCGGTTTGACCTCGGCGGAACTGACCGGCGGTACGCTCGCCGTGCGTTCGCCGATCGACGGTGCCGAAATCGCCCGCGTGCATGAAACGAGCGCCGAGGACATGAAGGACGTGATCGCCCGTTCGGTCGCCGCCTTCAAGGCCTGGCGCGATGTGCCGGCGCCGCGTCGCGGCGAACTGGTCCGCCTGCTCGGCGAAGAGCTGCGCGCCGCCAAGACCGAACTCGGCGCTCTCGTAACACTTGAAGCTGGCAAGATCACCTCGGAAGGCCTTGGCGAAGTTCAGGAAATGATCGACATCTGCGACTTCGCGGTCGGCCTTTCCCGCCAGCTTTACGGTCTCACGATCGCGTCCGAACGTCCCGGCCACAAGATGACCGAGACCTGGCATCCGATGGGTCCGTGCGGCGTCATCTCCGCCTTCAACTTCCCCGTGGCCGTCTGGAGCTGGAACGCGGCGCTGGCGCTCGTCTGCGGCGATCCGGTGATCTGGAAGCCGTCCGAAAAGACGCCGCTGACGGCAATTGCCACCCACAAGATCATGATGCGCGCCATCGAGCGTTTCGGTTCCGATGCGCCCGAAGGCCTTTGCCAGCTCGTCATCGGCGGTGCGGATGTCGGCGAGGCGCTGGTTGCCTCGCGCGATGTGCCGATCATCTCGGCCACCGGCTCGACCCGCATGGGCCATATCGTCGGCCCGAAGGTCATGGCCCGCTTCGGCCGCCCGATTCTCGAACTCGGCGGTAACAATGCGATGATCGTGGCCCCGTCCGCCGATCTCGACATGGCGGTGCGCGCCATCGTGTTCTCGGCGGTCGGCACCGCCGGCCAGCGCTGCACGTCGCTGCGCCGCCTCATCGTGCATCGTTCGATCAAGGACGATCTCGTTGCGCGCCTCGCCAAGGCCTATTCCTCGCTGAAGATCGGCGATCCGCGCGAAGCCGGCGTTCTCATCGGCCCGCTGGTCGACAAGGGCGCGATGGATGCGATGCAGAAGGCGCTTGCCAATGCCAAGGCCGAAGGCGGCAAGGTTCATGGTGGCGATGTCGTGACTTCAGGCGTTCCGGCAGGTGCCTATGCCGCACCGGCTCTGGTCGAGATGCCGTCGCAGTCGGCCACCGTGAAGACGGAAACCTTCGCGCCGATCCTCTACGTTCTGACCTATGACGAACTGGACGAGGCGATCGCGCTGCAGAACGATGTGCCGCAGGGCCTCTCGTCCTGCATCTTCACGCTCAACATCCGCGAAGCCGAGACCTTCCTGTCGGCCTCCGGCTCCGATTGCGGCATTGCCAACGTCAATATCGGCCCTTCGGGTGCCGAAATCGGCGGGGCCTTCGGCGGCGAGAAGGAAACCGGCGGCGGGCGCGAATCCGGTTCCGATGCCTGGAAGGGCTACATGCGCCGCCAGACCTCGACCATCAACTATTCCTCCAAACTGCCTCTGGCCCAGGGAGTGAAATTTGACATCTGACCGCGGTTCCAATCTGTGGCGGGCGAGCAGCCGGGAAACCTTCTCGGCCACGCCGCTCGATCGTGATCTCTCCGTCGATCTCCTGGTGATCGGCGGCGGCTTTACCGGCAATTCGGCCGCACTGGAAGCGGCGCGGCGCGGCGCTTCGGTCTGCCTGCTGGAGGCCGAAACTGTCGGTCATGGCGGCTCGGGCCGCAATGTCGGCCTTGCAAATGCCGGCCTCTGGCTGCCGCCGGACGAGATCATTTCACAGATGGGCGAAGCGGACGGGACGCGCCTGATCCGTGACCTTGGCGAGGCGCCGGGCCGCGTCTACGGTCTGATCGAGCGCGAGGGCATCGAGTGCGAGGCAACCCGAAAGGGCACGCTGCATCTCGCCCACTCCGAGGAGGGCTTCAAGGACCTGTCCGAGCGCTTCCGTCAGGGCAATCGTCACGGTGCGCCGCTGCAATTGCTCGACGCTGACGAGGCTGCGAAACGCACGGGCACAAATATCTACAAGGGCGCGCTTTTCGATCCTCGCGCCGGCACGATCCAGCCGCTGGCCTATGCGCGCGGCCTTGCCCGTGCGGCACAAGCTGCGGGCGCGGCCATTTTCGAGCGCTCGCGGGTGACGGCGTTGGCGCGGGCAGGCGACCGCTGGGTCGCGAGCTGCAACGGTCGTGTCGTGACCGCCAAATCACTGCTGATCGGCACCAATGCCTATCATCTGGGCATCGAAACGCCGTTCAAGCCGGAATTCATTCCGGTCGGCTACTGCCAGTTTGCCACCGTTCCCATGCCGGCTGCCGCGCGAGAGAAAATCCTTGCCGGGGGCGAGGGCTGCTGGGACACCGCTCTCGTCATGTCCTCCTTCCGCACCGATCATGCAGGGCGCATGATCGTCGGCGGCATGGGTGACAGCGAGGGTCTGGGGGCCCCGTTCCATACCGGTTGGGCGCGGCGCAAGCTCAAGGCGCTGTTCCCGGAGATCGGCGATCTGCCCTTCGAGCATAGCTGGCGCGGCCGCATCGCCATGACCAGCGACCATGTCCCGAAGATTGTCGCCTTCGGTCCGAACGCCTATGCAAGCTTCGGCTATTCCGGGCGGGGCATCGGTCCGGGCACGGTGTTCGGGACTCAGTCGGCGATTGCGCTTCTGGAGAACAATCCGGACGCCTTGCCGGTGAGACCCGTGCAGAGCCACAGCGAGCGTTTCGCCTCCGCGCGTGCCGCCTACTATGAATTTGGCGCAACGGTGACGCATGCGCTGCCTGTTCGGGCTGCTGCCCGCTGAGGACGCCGGGCAACATTTTGCCCGAGCGTTCAGTCTTTGAGCATCATATTTCAAGTCTGAAACGATTTTACCCGCCGTGAGCACTTGCAAAAGCCGATAAGTCCGTCTTATCTTTGTGGTGTTCTCAGGGCGGGGTGTAATTCCCCACCGGCGGTATCGGGAGAAATCCCGGAGCCCGCGAGCGCTTCCATGACGCTTGTGATGGAAGGTCAGCAGATCCGGTGAGATGCCGGAGCCGACGGTATAGTCCGGATGGAAGAGGATCGCGCGGAAGCCTTTGGCTGTTATCAGCCGGGGTGTGACCGTTGCTATTCGCCCAAGGGATATTCGTACGTTCGCTCGAAAGAGGGATCGTTTGAGATTGCCGGTTTCGGCATAACCCTTGAAAGGCATTGAAATGACTTTTGCTAAGATCGAAGAGGCGGTATCGGCCATCGCACGCGGCGAGATGATCGTTGTCGTGGACGACCATGACCGTGAAAACGAAGGCGACATCGTCTTCGCGTCCGAACATGCGACGCCGGAGAAGATCGCCTTCATGATGAACCACGCACGCGGTCTCATCTGCGTGCCGATGACCGGCGAGCGTCTCGACGCGCTGGAACTGCCGCCGATGGTGCCGCGCAACACCGAATCGATGCAGACGGCCTTCACCGTCTCGGTCGACTACATACCCGGCACCTCGACCGGCATTTCTGCCGCCGACCGCGCCGCGACCATCCAGGCGCTGGTGGACGAGACCGCAAAGCCGGATGATTTTGCCCGTCCCGGCCACATTTTTCCGCTGCGCGCCGTGCCCGAGGGCGTTCTGCGCCGTCCGGGCCATACGGAAGCGGCGATCGATCTCTGCAAGCTTGCGGGCCTGAAGCCATCGGGCGTCATCTGCGAAATCGCGAAGGATGACGGCACGATGGCGCGTCTGCCGGACCTCGAAATTTTCGCTGAAAAACACGGGCTCAAGCTGATCGCCATCGAGGATCTCGTTGCCTATATCAAGGCGAAGAACCTCATTGCGGCCTCCGCCAACGACGAAACGATGCGCGAAGCCGTCTGATGTCGGGCGCGGCCAGTCAAGTCGCCGCGCGCCTGATCGATGCCTGATCCACGATTGTTACTGCCGCGCCTCTCGCCAGCGAAAAACTGGTGCAGAGGCGCCGCTGTGTCCGGGCTTTTGCTCTGGTCCTTTGCCGTCGCTACTGGCATCAATATTGCTTGATACCCGTGCATCCGCCGGCCCCCTCGGCCGGTGGCGGAATGAGGATGAAAGCCAGTGAACGCCCCCGTGAACTTTCAGGACAAGCTTTTCAAGAATGCGCTGCTGCAAAACGGCACGCTGAACGACATCATCGTGCGCGACGGGCGCATGAAAGCCATCGTGCCAGCCGGTTCGGGCGTCGGGAACGAGACGGTTGATCTTGCCGGCGCGCTTGTCGTTCCGAGCTTCGTAGAAGGGCATATCCATCTCGACACGAGCTTCTGGGGCGACAAGTGGATTCCCTACAAACCCTGCACGGATGGTTTCGACGTGCACGAGCGCGTGACCTTCCAGGCGCAGAACATGGCACAGGCCGCGCCCATGGAGGTGCGCGCCCGCAACCAGCTCGATCTTTGCATCTCCAACGGTTCGCTGCAGATGCGCAGCCATGTCATGGTGGATGGCTCGGTCGGGCTGAAGTCGCTGGAAACCATCCTCAAGGTGCGCGAGGAATATCGCGATCTCATCGATATCCAGCTCGTCGCCTTTCCGCAGAGCGGCATCCTGAAAAGCCCTGGCACACCGGACCTGCTCGATGAGGCCATCGGGCTCGGCGCGGACCTCGTCGGCGGGCTCGATCCGCTCTCCTTTGACCGTGACATCAAGGGCCACCTCGATGTCGTGTTCGGCGTTGCCGAAAAGCATGGCGTCGACGTCGATATCCATCTGCACGATGGAAGCCAGCTTGGCGCGATGACCATCGAGGAGATCTGCGCTCGCACGGTTGCTCTGGGCATGCAGGGGCATGTTTCGGTGAGCCATGCCTATGGTTTGGGCGATCTGCCGCGCGATGCGGCGCTGAAAATTGCAGGACTGATTGCCCGCAGCGGCGTTTCGATCATGACCAACGCGCCCGGCCATCATAATTTCCCGCCCGTGGCGCTGCTCCGCGCCGAAGGTGTCAATGTGTTCAGCGGCAGCGACAATATCCGCGACTCCTGGTGGCCCTTCGGCGATGGCGACATGTTGCGCCGGGCCGAGATCATCGCCTACCGCTCCGGTTTCTTCACCGACGCCGAACTCGCCTCCGCCTTCGATGTGGTCACGGCAGGTGGCGCAAAGGCGCTGCGGCTCGAAGGCTATGGCATTTCGGTTGGCGCGAAAGCCGATTTCGTGACGCTGCCGGCGGCCCATGTGCCGGAGGCGGTCGTCGGCGTGCCGAAGCCGCGCCGGGTCTTCAAGGGCGGGCGCCTGGTTGCCGAAAACGGCGCGGTGATCCGCTGATGCAGTCCTTTTCGAGGCAGCCCGCCGGCGGCAATGCGCGCTCGACGAAGGCGATGATCGCGACCCCGCACTGGCTCGCCAGTGAAGCCGGCGCGAAAATTCTGGCGCGCGGCGGCAATGCCATCGAGGCGCTGGTCGCGGCGGGGGCCGCGCTGGCTGTCGCCTATCCGCATTTCTGCGGCCTCGGCGGCGATGCCGTCTGGATGGTTTCGGATGCGAAGGGAGAGGCTCGCACCTTCCTCGGGATCGGGCAGGCGGCGGCTGATGCGCGACCGGAAGGAACGATCCCGGTTCGCGGCCCGCAATCGACGCTGACGACAGCGGCGCTGGTCGACAGCTGGGATAAGCTGCTTGCTTTCTCCAGGGTCGAATGGGGCGGGCGCGAAAGCCTCGGCGACCTCCTTGCCGACGCGATCGAGATCGCTGAAACGGGCTTCCCCGTCAGCCCGTCGCAGCGTTTCTGGCATGATTTCCGGGCGGGAGAGATCGCCGCATGGCCGGGCTTTGCGACGCTCTTCCAACGCGAGGGTGTGCAGCGCCAGCCGCAGCTTGCGGCGAGCCTCAGGTCCATCGCCGAACGCGGTGCGCGGGATTTCTACGAGGGCGAACTGGCGCAGCGCATCGTTAGCGGCCTTACCGAGGCGGGCTCGCCACTGACCGCCGCCGATCTGGCGGCGACACGCACCGAAATGGTCGAGCCGCTCAGGCTTGCCTATCGCGATGTGGAACTGCTCGCGCCCCCGCCGCCGACGCAAGGGGTGACGACGCTGGGTATCATGGGCGTGTTGCGTTCTCTGGCGGTCGAGGAGACGAAGCCAGCCGATCCGAAGCATTATCACCTTCTCGTCGAGGCGGTGAAACAGGCGTTTCTGGACCGCGCCGGCATTGCCGATCCGGCCTTCGCGCCGAATGTCGCAGATCGCCTCCTGAACGCAGCGCGGCTCCGGGAGAAGGCGGAAGCCATCGCGACAGACAAGGCGCTGCCGTGGCCGCATGTCTATCGCGATGGCGATACCTCGCTGTTGGCGGCGGTGGACAGCAAAGGACGCGCGGTTTCGCTGCTGCAGAGCATCTATTTCGATTGGGGCAGCGGCGTTGTCGCCGGCGACACCGGCATTCTCTGGCAGAACAGGGGTGCCGCCTTCAGCACTGATCCGCAAAGCCCGAACTGCTATGCGCCGGGCAAGCGGCCTTTCTACACGCTCAATCCGGGACTTGCGCTGAAAGATGGCCGGCCGCATCTGGTCTATGGCACGCAGGGTGCTGACGGCCAGCCGCAGACGCTGGTGCTGCTCCTGAGCCTGTTGCTCGACCACGGGCTCGATCCTGCGGCGGCGCTTGCCAAACCGCGGTTCCTGCTCGGAAAGACCTTCTCCGACAGCCGCGATAGCCTCAAGATCGAGGAGAATGCGGGTGCGGAGGTTCTTGCGGGTCTCGCCGAGCGCGGGCACGAAGTCTCGACCATTCCGTCACTCAGCCCGCTCGGCGGGCAGGCAGGCATCATCCGCATCGGCGCGGATGGCGCCATGGAAAGCGCGCATGATCCGCGCAGCGATGGGGGCGCGATCGGCCTATGAGTACGAACGATACCGAGCTTTTCGATCTCGTGATCCGCAATGTCCGGACTGAGGAGGGCGGGCCGCTCCTCGACATCGCCGTCTCTGGCGGACGCATCCGCAAGATGTGGCAGTCGCTCCGCTGCGAGGCTGTCGAAACGCATGACGGGGAGGGGGCGTTTGCCTTTGCCGGCTTCGTTGACAGCCACATCCACCTCGACAAGGCCTGCATTCTCGATCGCTGCACGATCTGCGAGGGCACGCTGCCCGAGGCCGTGCTGCAGACGGCGCGCGCCAAGGCGGGCTTCGAGACGGAAGATGTCTATGCCCGCGCCGCTCGCGTGGTCGAAAAGGCGATCTCGCACGGCACGGTGCGCATGCGGACCTTCGTTGAGATCGATCCGCGCGCCGGCTTCCGTTCCTTCGAAGCGATCAAACGCATCAAGGCGGACTATGCTTTCGCCATCGACATCGAGATCTGCGCCTTCGCGCAGGAAGGGCTGACCAACGAGCCGGCGACCTTGCAGATGCTGGACGCGGCGCTGACGGACGGCGCCGATCTCGTCGGTGGTTGCCCCTATACCGATCCGGACCCGGAACGGCATATCGACATGATCTTCGAGCTAGCCGTGAAGCACGATGTCGCGGTCGATTTCCATCTGGATTTCGATCTCGATCCGCGTCACACCGATCTGCCGGAAGTTATCGAGGCGACGCTGCGGCATGGCTGGCAGGGCAGGGTCTCCATCGGCCATGTCACCAATCTCTCCGCCATGGCACCGTCAAAGGTCGAGGCGATTGGCGGCAGGCTGGCGCGGGCGGGGATCGCTCTGACTGTCCTGCCCGCTACCGATTTGTTCCTCAACGGGCGCGGCCGCGACAAGCTGGTGCCGCGCGGCGTGGCGCCCGCCCATCGTCTCGCTCGACACGGCGTTGTCACGTCGATTGCGACCAACAATGTCATGAACCCGTTCACGCCCTTCGGCGATGCCTCGCTGGTCCGGATGGCCAATCTCTATGCCAACGTCGCGCAGCTTTCGCGTGACGAGGATGTCGAACAGGTCTTCGACATGGTGACGGCCAACGCGGCGCGGCAATTGGGCGTAACCCATGGACTGACGGAAGGCGCGCCCGCCACCATCGTTCTGCTGGAGGCGGGCGGAGCCAGGGCGGCGGTGCGCGAAGTGGCGCGGGTGCTCACAGGATGGAAGGACGGTGTGAAAAGCTTCGACAACGGCCGGACGCAAATCTTCCGGCGGACGCCAATGTCATGAGGCCGGGTTGAACCGCTGTCAGATCAACCGGACACGCCGCGCGGCGACGACCCGGTAGAGCGGGTCGTGCCAGACGAGTTCCTCTTGCGAAGCGGAGAAGACGAGGCTGACGTCGTGTTCGTCGTTTGAGGTGATGGCGGCGGCACGGATTTCGGCCCAGTCGGGCGCCGGCGTCTCGCGCATGGCCTGAAGCGCCTCTGCACTCGGCAGCGCCGGAAAGCCGATCTTGGGCACGAGTGCGGCTATCACCTGCCAGAAGGCCCGGTAGAGCGGCAAGGGATCATCGACATGCGGGGCCACGAGGCGCACCCAGTGCAGGCCGGTCACCGCATGCAGCGCCGAGAAATCCATTGTGGCGGCAAAGACCGCCAGCGCCGTCTGCGCCATGCGCTTCGGCGTCTCCGCGTCGAGACGCAGTCGGTCGATGATCGGCGCGAAGTCGGGCAGGGCGCCGACTTCGCGGATATTGTGCCAGAGAAGATCCGTTTCCGGCTTGTAGCCGTGGGCTCCGGGCACGCCATCCATGGCGGCCAGCACGGCGGCGGGATCGTCCGTTTCCGGTGCTCTGCCCGTCGGCCCCGGAAGCGGAAGATGGCAGGCGGCCCAGTAGCCGAGCGCCGTTCCCGCTTCCTTCTGGTCGTTCTTCAGAACTGCATAGGCGAGCCGCATGAGGGGATGCAGCGCACTGCCGGCCACGCCCTGCGTCAATCGGGGCAGATATTGCCGGATCGCCGCATCGACGCCGAGACGTTCCACCTCGCCGTTGAAATAGTGTCGATAGTCGGTCTCCCGCGTCCGGTCCCCCAGCGCCGCGTCCCAGTGAGCGGGATCGATACGCGCGACTGGAGGGGGGGCGACGACAAGCTTGTTCGTCCTGCGATAGGTCGTGTACCATTCATCCAGGCGCTCGGGGCTCGCGCCCATGCGGTCGAGCGCGATGAGAACCATCGGAACGTGATTGGCGAGCAGGTAGGGAAATTCCACGCTGTCGCGGCGGGCCTTATCGAGAACGAAATCCAGCGAGACGGCTGTTTCGGTTGTCATGATGACATTTCCTTCCTGTCCCTTTCTTTGTTATCTTCAATCTCTTCGCCATGGCCGCGCGGATCGAAATGATGCTCCCGATAGGCGGCGAGGTCACTGAGAAAATCGTCCGCCGCCTCATGAAACAGCGAGCCGGCAACGGCTTCGACGATGCGCGGCAGACCGTATTTCATGCCCGTGACGCCGTTGCTGATGGGACCGAGGCTGGCGATGGCAGAGCAGTTGAAGAGATGAACGCGCGACAGCCAGTCATGGGTCCCCGCGTCCTTCGGCGTCAGCTCAAAGCCGCGTCCAAGATAGGGGTGCGCCGCAATCTCTGCCGAGGCCTCGCCTTCCGGCGGCGTGAAGCGGTCGGCCCAGAAGGCGACATGCGGGGCGATCGCCTTCAGCTCAGGCCGTATTGTAAAATCGATCTTGTACCCGGTGCCGAGCAGGAGGTGATCGGCCATCACCGTGCCTCCCTCGCTTTCGATCGCAACGCGGCCACCCCGCAGCGAGATCGCGTGGATCTTGTGGCCGAGCGCCATCGTGAAGCGCGGATTGGAGACAGCACGGTCGAACTGATCCTGCGTCGGCGGGATCTTGAAGGCATTGTAGAGCCGGATATAGCGCCATTTTTTCAGGTCCGGCAGTTCGGGGAAGTGGCCGAGGAAGCCGGGGAAGTTCGTCCAGGCCAGGACTTCCGTTCGCCCGAAATTGCGCGAGCGGCCGATCATGGTCACGCTTCTGGCGCCCTTCTCGAGCGCCGTCACCGCCCAGTCGAAGCTTGAGGTGGCCGAACCCAGAATGGCGATGTCGCGGTCCTTCAGATGGCTGTCATCGGCGGTCTCGGCGCTGTGCGTCCAGGTGTCTTTCGGAAGGGCGCGGACCATGTCGGGGATGAGCGGCGCGCCGCCGCCGTCTATGCCCGTTGCGAGGATCAGGCGGCGGCATTCGATCTGCCGGGCTTCGCCTTGCGCCTCAAGATCAAGCCGCAACCATCCGGTATCATATCCTATTCCGACAAGGCTCGTTTCATTCTGCACATTGGGCTGCGTGATGGCGCGATACCAGTCGAGATAGGCCATCCAGTCCTGTCGCGACATCTTGTCGAGGCTTTCATAGGCGTCCTTGCCGTAGACGGCTTCGAACCACGCGCGCGGCGTCAGCGACGGCAGCCCGAAATCCGGGCCTGCGAGGTATTTCGGTGAGCGCAGCGTTTTCATGCGGGCGCAGCCGATCCAGGGACCCTCGCGCCCTCTCTCGGCCTTGTCGATGACGAGCACGCTGTCAATGCCGCGCCGCTTGAGGCCGAAGGCGATAGCGAGCCCCGACATGCCTGCGCCGCAGATGACTATATTGTATCTCGGAACGCCGGATGGTCCCGCCGAAGGCGCTTGAGCCCAGACACGGCCGAGAGCCTCTGTCGTTTCCATCTCGGCAGCGAGTTGCGCCGCCAGCGCTTCCAGTCGCGATGCACTGCTGCCGATGTTCATGTTCGATCCTGACACTTTTTCCTAGAGCCTAAGCCCGCGTCACGTCCGATGCGCGTGCGAACCGATTGAGCAGCAACAAAGCTGCGCAAAAACAAGGCAGTTTGCACAGTTACCAAGCAAATCGTGCGCGATATTGTTCAGTTTTGTTATATTCAGGTCGAAGAGACTTTTTTGTCAAGTGCACTTGAGTGCGTTTTTGTTTGATGTATAGTGGCGATCGATCATGAACAGGAGAAAAACGAATGACTTTCATGAAGGGGAATTTCCAGAAGTTTGCCACCGTCTGCGCTGTTGCGCTGATGGCCGGGATGGCTCAGGCGGCCGACAAGCCGCTTGAGGGCGTGACGCTCAATCTTGCGTCGATGAACGATCAGTTCTCGGCCGTGCTGGCGCAGATCGCGCCGAAGTTCAAGGAAGCGACCGGCGCGGAGCTCAAGGTCGACATCATGGACTACGGCTCGCTGTTGACGAAGACGACCGCCGATTTCGTCGGCAAGACAGCCGGCTATGACCTGATCACCATGGACATCGTCTGGGCCGGGCAGTTCGCCGCCAACGGTTACACGGTCGACCTGACCGAAATGATGAAGCGCGACGCCAAGGATCTCGACACCGCTGATATCTATCCGAAGCTCATGGAAGCGCTCGGCAATTACAAGGGCAAGCAGGTCGCCTATCCCTTTGCGGGCTATGCTAACGTTCTGGCCTATCGCAAGGATCTCTTCGACGCTGCCGGCCTGAAGGCGCCGGAAACGATGGAAGATCTGGTCGCTGCCGCCTACAAGCTGACCGATCCGGCCAAGAAGCAATACGGTTTCGTCGCCAACGGCCAGAAGGGCCCGGCGGTGGCGCAGGACTGGATGCAGTATAACGCCGAAATGGGCGGCGCCATCCTCGACAAGGACGGCAAGCCGGCGCTGAATTCCGAAGCCAATATCAAGAGCCTGACGGTCTATCGCGACCTGTTCAAGAAGGCAGCCCCTCCCGGTGCCGCCGACTATGACTGGGGCGGACGCGAGGAAAGCTTCCGCCAGGGCATCGCCGCCACCATGCAGACCTGGTCGGTCGGTGCGCCAGGCTACTATGATCCCAAGACCTCCAAGGTCGTCGGCAAGGTCGATATCGCCCTTGCTCCGCGCGGCAAGGGCCTTCCGAAGATCTATGGCATCGGCGGCTGGGGCATGGCCATCAACGCCGATGCCAAGGACAAGCAGAAGGAAGCCGCCTGGACCTTCATCAAGTGGGTGACGAGCCCGACGATCCAGAAGGAAATGAACCTCGCCGGTGCCGGCAGCTATATCCGCAAGAGCACAGTGGCCGACAAGGACCTGAACGCCAAGTATCCGTTCCTGCCGGTTCTCAACGAAGTGTTTGAAAACGGCGATGGCGACTACCGTCCGCGTATCCCGGAATATCCGGAAATTCAGGACATTCTCGGCACGGCGGTCAACTCCGTCCTCGTCGGGACGGCAGAGCCCAAGGCCGCACTGGACGCCGCCCAGTCCGCCGCCGCCAAGCTGTTCTAAGGAACACCCGGAGGCCCGTTTCACGGATATCGTGAGGCGGGCCTTTTCATTTCGGGAGGAGGCGCGCACGGCGTAGACGCGCCAGATTTCGTTTGCGCGCGACGCCCTTTTCCTCTCAGATCGAAACGCGACGAACCGGCCGCATGGTGATGACGAATACCGCGATGACCCTGTCCAGCACAGCCGATGCCAGAGCGCCTGCGGGCCTCTCCTCCATCTCCTTCGCCACGCGGCGGAAATTTTTCCTGTTTGCCATGGCGCTGCCGGCGGTGGCTTATGTCATCGCACTCGGCGTGTTCCCGCTGGTCAAGGGCATCTGGTACAGCCTCTACGAATACAATCTGCTGAAACCGGCGCGCACGCATTTCGTCGGTCTCGACAACTATGTGAACCTGCTGCAGGACGCCGATTTTCGCGGGGCGATCGCCAACACGGTGATCTTCACCGTCTTTTCCGTCGGCATCGAACTGGTCTTCGGTTTCCTCATCGCCCTGGCGCTCTGGCGTGACGACAGGTTCAACCGCGTCTGCCTGACGCTGATCCTCATTCCCGTCACCATCACGCCGCTGGTCGTCGGCCTCATCTTCAAGGGCCTGCTGCTCGCCGACTATGGCATGATCGGCTACTATCTCGCCGATTGGGGCATCACGGACCCGCGCGGCCTCTTCGCAACGCCCTCGACAGCGCTGGCGACGCTGATCTTCATCGATATCTGGGAATGGACGCCGCTGGTCGCGCTGATCCTGCTCGCCGGCCTCAAGGCACTGCCGGGCGATCTGCTGGAGGCCGCCGCCGTTGATGGCGCGACGCCGTTGCGCACCTTCCGCTCCATCACGCTACCCCTGATGCTGCCGGCGGTCATGCTGGCGCTGACGCTGCGCACCATCGATGCCTTCCGCGTCTTCGACAGCGTCTTCGTGACGACCGGCGGGGGACCTGGCAATTCCACCAACACGCTGATGGTCTATGCCGTGAAGGAGGGCCTGAGCTTCTTCAACATCGGCAAGGCCTCGGCCATTGCCAATATTGCGCTGCTGTGCGTCGCGATCATCGCCGCCTGCTTCATTTTCATGATCCGCCATTTCGACAAGAAGGCGAACGGCCGATGACGACACGCTCTCTTGCCTTTGATACCGCCCGGCGCGGCTTCCTGCTGTTGACGCTGGCCTTCTTCCTCCTGCCCTTCCTGTGGCTGGCGATGACGGCCTACAAGCCGTCGAACGCGATCTTCTCCATCCCGCCGCATCTCTTCTTCACGCCGACGCTGGACCAGTTCCGCAATGCTCTCAAGATCTTCGATGTCGGCAGCCTGGTTACATCGAGCCTGCTGATCGCCGGCGGCTCCATGGTGCTGTCGCTCATGCTCGGCGTCCCGGCGGGCTATGCGCTGGCCCGTTCCAGCCATCCCGCCGCCATGGGTGTCGCCTATTTCTTCATGACCATCCGCATGGTGCCGGCTGTCGCGGCGCTCATCCCGTTCTATCTGCTGATGCGCGATATAGGCCTGATCGGCTCCTGGATGAGCGTCGTGCTGATCAACTGCGTGCTCAACACGGCCTTTGTGAGCTGGATGATGTTCTCCTATTTCCGGGGCCTGCCGAAGGAACTGGAAGAGGCGGCGCTGACGGATGGCTGCCGCCAGTTTGGCGCGTTCTGGAAGGTCTCGCTGCCCGCCGTGCGCTCCGGCATCATCGCCTCGGCGCTCTTCTGCGTTCTCTTCTCGTGGAACGACTTCCTCTTCGCCATGTTCCTGACGCGGCTCGATTCCAAGCCGATCTCGGTGGCGCTTCTCTCGGCCTATGGCACCAAGGACATCACCTGGGGGACGCTCGGCGCGCTCGCGCATTTCTCCACCGTACCGATCGTGCTCATCGTCCTCGTGCTCAATCGTTACTTCGTGCAGGGGCTGACGAAGGGTATCAACTGATCGCCTGATCCCGGACTGCAAAAAGGCGGCCCCGCGAGAGGCCGCCTTTTTTGATTATGCAATAAGTAAACCTC
>UBQX01000023.1 GCA_900467685.1 Hyphomicrobiales bacterium | reverse complement strand
CGGACTTCCTGTGCGACGACCGCAAAGCCTTTGCCGGCATCGCCCGCGCGTGCTGCTTCAACACCGGCATTCAGCGCCAGCAGGTTGGTCTGGAAGGCGATCTCGTCGATCACGCTGATGATCTGACTGATCTGGCCGGAGGAGTGTTCGATCTGAGACATGGCGGCAATGGCGTTCTGTACCACGCTGCCGGAATGTTCGGCAGCCTGGCGGGTCTTGGTGGTCGCTGTGGCGAGTTCGCTGGTGTTCTGCGCGGTGCGCTGGACCGTCGAGGTGATTTCGTCGATCGCGGCGGCCGTTTCTTCCAGCGAGCTTGCCTGCTGCTCTGTACGACGCGACAGGTCGTCCGTCGAGCGGCTGATCTCTGAGGAGCCGCTGGTGATGCTGGAGACGGTTTCGGTAACCGCCTTGACGACGTCCTCAAGCTGCTGCGTGGCCGTGTTGAAATTGTTCTTCAGAACATCGGCCTTTGCCGGAAGATTGGCGTCGATGCGATAGGTCAGATCGCCCGCAGCGAGGGCGGTCAGTGCAGTGCTGAGCGCATCGATGGTCGCCTTGTCTTCCTTGGCTGCTTCCTCGAATTTCTCGCGCAGCATCACCGATTCGTGGATGTCGCTGAAGGTGCCGCAAAGGCGCCCCACGGAACCATCGGCGGAGTAGCGGCAGCCTGCCGTGGAGCGGAACCAGCGATAAGACCCGTCCTTCATCTTGAAGCGGAACTCGTGATCGAAGCGGCTCTTTCCGCTCTTGTCGGTCAGAACAGCGGTCAGAGCGACAAACACTTCCTGCAAATCGATCGGATGGGCGCGGCTGGTCCAGCCGTCCAGCGTGTCGGGAAATTCAGCCGCGGAGTAACCTGTGATGCGGCGCAGTTCTGACGAGTAGCGCCATTTTGCTTCCGGGTTTCCAGCGTCTCCGCCGGGCAAATAAGCCTCCCAGAGACCGATGCCGGTGAAGCCATCCAGCAAATCGAGACGCTCTTGGGCGGTCTCGTACTTTTCCTGAAACTCTTTAGCCTGCGACTTCGCTTTGCTTCCGAACATTCGCCTGTTCCTCTCCAGTAACCTAACATTCACCTAAAATATATCACCAGAAATATAAATAATTGTTAAGTTGGAACCAGGCTTTATATTGGACCCTATAATATAAGATGCACCTTAAATAAAGGACCGCATCACTCGTACTTCGTAACAGCCAGCGGGAAAGAGCCGCCAAAGATGATGTGCGCCGCAGCAGGCTTCCATCGCGATAACGTAGCCTGGCAGCTTCTAGACAAAATCAATCCAATATATGCCGCCGCATTGTTCGAGGCAAAATCACGGCACTCTGGTCGTCAATACCAAATACACTCAAGCAGTTCTTCCTGATGTCGATACCCTATATGGAAATCTGCATGGCTCGGTTTCTTTCCCTCCAAAAGAGAGACATCACACTCGATGTTCTCGGAAGGGCGGGCGATCCAATATTCAACAGTAAAAGAAGGCACCCACGTAGGCCCGTCCGCACTTAGCGCCGCACATCGTTAGCAGTTGATTTCACGCGTCCTCATGTTTCGGTCCAGCCTTCCGCACCTTCTCAGCGCCCTCCAGGATGAGTTCGACGCTGAAGGTGAGTTGATCCGCGCTGTAGGTGTCGACATTGCGGGACGATATTCTCTCAAGGTTGGGAAATACGGAGGCTGGCTGGGCATGGAGCGCTGATTTCAGAAGACGCGTCCGTGTTCGCGCCTCTTCCTTGTGCGCCTGTGCAAGATCGCGCGCATGACCGAGGCAAAGAGTTGCGAGAGCCGTCATGAGCCGGATCGATTCTTCATCTGTAAAGCCAGCCGCGTGCAGCAGGCCGAAGAGGGTCTCGATGGGCTTCAGGGGCAAGTCGTTCATCACGTCGCCGAACCAGAGATAGTCGAGCAGTTCGGCCAGGGCGGCGGCGCTGTCTGTCAGGTCGCGCGCGTAGATACGGCATGCCTCTTTCCACTCCAGGGACTCGGAGACCCGCGTCTGGGAGAGCTGGCGCGAGAAGCTGTCGTGGGCGAGAAGCTCGAACAGCGATTGCCGATCTTTCACATGATAATGCAGGGCCTTGCGGTCCACCTTCAGGGTGTCGGCCAGCGACTGCATGGACAAGTCCTCCAACGGAAGGGTTCTTGCAGCCGCAATGATCTGGGACACGTCCAGGCCCGCTCGCTTGCCGGGGCGTCTCTTGCGGCCGGTTCCCGCCTTCTTGCCCTGTCCTTCAGCTGTCATGCCTGTCCTGCCATTCCTGTTTTTAGCACATGATGGCCTTTATCGCGCCCGCTTTGCAAGTCGCCGCTCTCGTCTGTTGTCGGCCGAGCGCAGGTGACTTGACAAAACTCCAGCCAGGGACATAGTTTATTCCCGGTCGGGAATATGGAGGAAGATATGACGACGAGTGATCATTCACGTACCGGAGGACCCAACGTACTTGTCAGTCGCGAGCGGCTGCTCGGGACAGTGACACGATGGAGGCGCCACGGGACGCCCAATGTCGCCACCAGTGGGGCAGAGCAGGCAGCGCGTGGGGTATTCGGCCCGGGCTCGGTGGCCTGGGACGTACTTCTCCATCCCGCCGTCATCGTCTTTCAGTCGCCGGCGCAGTTCATCCTGCAGCTGACATACAAGCCGGTCGTTGCCGGCGTGCGCGACTGGGATCCGATCTCGAAAAAGGCGCATCGGGGTGAGCTGACGCTGTTCGACGTGTTCGATCGCGGCCAGAGGAATTCCGGCATCCACGCGCCGATGTGGCTCGGCGACAAGGACACAGCCACCCGCGTCTCGCAGCACTTGATCCGCGTCCACGAGAAGGTTGCAGGCGATGTGATCGACGTCGGCACGCCGGAACTGGGAGGTTATCGTGCGAATTCGCCACGGGAATCCATGTGGGCGGCGCTGACCGAAATGCATACGATGCTCTGGGTTTACGAGCGCCTGGGCTTTAACGGTTTCAGGCTTCCGCGCAGGTTGGCGCCCGAACTGCGCGACCGCTTCGTTGCAGAAGTCAGCGAATATTGCCGGCTGTTTCCGCATGATGAGAGCGAACTGCCGCAGTCGATGGCGGATCTGAGGAAGCTCTATGCGAAATACGACGATCTCTTCGGTGTCACGAAGACATTGGCGATCATTCCGGAGACCGGCCAGAATTTCCATGAACTGTGGATGGACTCGATCAAGAAGAACTACCATCCCTCGCAGCGCAAGGTGAAGGTCCAGCTTTTCTTCCAGGAAGGCCTGTTCAAGCTGCTGGCAATGGCCGCCGTCTCGGGCAAGACCCGCAAGAACAGCGGCCTGACGCCGGGCAAGGAGAAGGCAGTCCTTGCAGCCAGATTGCTCCTGTTGCCGCTGGTCTGGCTGGTGCAGAAGCCGATGATCGAACGCTACTTCCTGCGGATGATGTGGGGTCCCGATGCGGTCGAGCTGGTGAATGCCGCGCGGAAGCTTCACGCAGAGGCAAAGCGCGGCTGATCCGCATTCTTTCACAACTGACGCTTTATCATGGAGAAACGCAGTCATGCTGCGTTTCTCAAGCCGCTTCCAGGCATTTCTGACAAGGACAGGCGTCAAGGACGGTATGTTCCAAGAGGTGGCCTTACAACGATTGAGAGCCGAAGCCGGATAACGGCTTCGGCTCTCAATCGCCCAAGAAACAGCCACGAGGCGTTACGGCTTCCGCCTCGGACTTGCTTTAGCCAACGCGGCGGGTTTCGCCTTTCCAGTAGCGGTCCCGCAAGACGTTCTTCTGGATTTTGCCGGCAGGCGTGTAGGGAAGCTCCGTGACGAATTCCGCCGAAACAGGACATTTGTAGCCTGCGATGAGGGTCTTGCAATGGTTGCGCAGCTCTTCAAGGTTCAGCGTGAAGCCCGCTTTGGAAACGACCACCGCATGAACCTGCTCGCCCCAGCGTTCGCTCGGAATGGCGATGACGGCGCAGGCGGAGACGGCCGGGTGCTTGGCAAGCGCGTTTTCGACTTCCGCCGAATAGACGTTTTCGCCGCCCGAGACGATCATGTCCTTGACGCGGTCCACGATAAAGAGAAAGCCTCCTTCGTCCAGGAACCCTGCATCGCCGGAATGAAGCCAGCCACCCTGCAAGGCGGCGGCCGTCAGGTCCGGCTTATTCCAGTAGCCCTGCATCACGATCGGTCCCCGACAAACGATTTCGCCGACCTCGCCGATTGCCGCGGGGCTGCCGTCCTCCCGGATCACCCGAAGTTCGACGCCTGCGGCAGGCCTGCCTGCCGAGCGCAATCGTGCCGCGTAAGGACCATCCGGGTCGCGGTGAACCTCGGCCGGCAGGACCGTGTAGGGCCCACTCGTCTCCGTCATGCCGTAGCCCTGGGCCAGGGATACGTGAGGAAGATCCCTGATCAGGCGGCGCAACAGCGTTTCGTTGATCGGGGAGGCCCCATATTGAATGAAGCGAAGCGAGCGCAGACGCGTGGACAGGTTCGTGCCGGCATCAAGCAGGCGCTGTATCATTACCGGAACGAGCAGCGTGTATGTGACGCCGTCCCTCTCCATTTTGTTGATGACCGCCTGCTCTTCGAACGCGGGGAGGAAGGAGAGTGTCGCGCCGCGCACGAGCGCCCGGATCACCAGGCACATGCCGGCCAGATGGAACATGGGCGAAACGGCGAGAACCACATCCGACGGGTTCATCGGCATTTCGAGCAGGTTGATATAGGTATTGGCAACGATCGACTGTTGCGTCACCGTAACACCCTTCGGGAAGCCTGTCGTGCCACCGGTATAGAAGATGCCCGCAACGTCTCCAGGCAGAACTGCCAGAGCTTCCATCGGGGCAGATGTCGCGACCAGCGACTGGCAGCTCGGACCTTCACCAGCATCCTTCTGATGAACGTGGATGACGGTTTGCAGGGAACTGGATTGCGCGCGGATATCCGCCAGCAGTGGCAGAAAGTTCGGGTCGATGACCAGCATGCGCGTGTCGGAATCATCGAGCGAGTACGCAATCTCGGCGGGGCTCCACCGCGTGTTGACGGGATTCACAATTCCGCCTGCCCACCAGACAGCAAGCAGTGTCTCGTAATAGTAGTCGGCGTTTACCGCCAGGATCGCGATGCGATTGCCGGGTTGCAATCCCGCCGCAACCAGACCGGAGGCAAGACGGGCAACGCGATCGCCCAGTTCCTTCCAGCTACGCTTGACGTTTCCATCCGACGTCGCCGGCGCATCCGGCGTGTGACGTATGTGATGTTTGAGAAAGTCGATCGTTGTCAGGTTCAAGGTCCCCTCCCAGGCTTGCTTTTCTCATTAATAATACGACTGTATGGATTATTCAAGGAAGAATTTGACGTTTTGCAAATCACCCGCGCTTCGGGGCTGACCTAAGAAAGAGAGAGGTCGAACCTGCGTCACCTCTGCAGAAAATCAATTAAATATATGAAATTATGGCGTTTAATTTTGGACCTCCGCCGTCGATGGGGATCGCATTCGACGGTATCATTTGCTCATAAACGCCATGGCGTCCGAAAGACGCGCAACCCTGAAGATTAAAAAGCGGATAAACAGTCTGATATTTAAACTTGACGAGGCCTTCAAAACCGGCTGTGCTCGCTGAACCGCCATCTGATGGTCATGTCGCGCGGACTCTGGGAGAAGCGATGATATCCCCAGGATTCAGAAGCGGCGGGGGCCTAAAGCGATGCCTGCTTCTGCTAAGATACTGTCTTTAAAAGGACGACATGCAGGGGCTGCCGCGGTCTTGATGGGAGAGCAAGGGCAGGTGCAAGCGCCGCCGCGATCAAGGACCGTTCGCGTGCGAAGCCGGCCACAGCCCTTCGAAATGAGATTTGGGAGACATGGAAATCCAGAAGGCATCCAGCACCGCAAAATATGCACGGGGCGAGCGGACGCGCGAGGAAATCAAGCGGACTGCGCTGAAGCTCTACGCGTTGAACGGGCTGGACGGCGTATCGGCGCGCGAGATTTCCCGCGCGGCGGGCCAGAAGAATGTCGGGTCGGTGAATTATTACTTCAGCTCCCAGGACAGCCTGATTTCCGAGCTGGTTCATGATGTCGCGAGCCTGCTCGACAAGCTTCACAATCAGAAACTGGACGAGCTGGAAGCGAGCGGCGGGCCGAATTCGATCCGCGACGTCGTCAAGATCCTGATCCAGGTGCCGGTGATCGATCTCGAGAATTCCGAGATGGACGAATATTCCTTCCGCTTCGTCATCATGATGCTGCTCAACCATCGCGAACGCATGTTCACGGTCATGCAGGGCTATGACTCAGGCGTGCGTCGCTGCTTCGCCCATATCAGACGCATGGTGCCGGATCTGCCTCCTGCGCTTTTGCGGCAGAGGCTCATGCTCGCCTTCATCTATGTCGTGACCACGGGTTCGGCGCGCGAGGCTGCACGCGAGGATCCGAGGGCCATGAAAAACCTCTGGGGCGCGAGCTATGTGCAGGAAAATCTGGCAGACACCGTTGTCGGTATGATTACGACCCCCCCGTCACCCGAAACGCTGGCCTCACTTCAGGCTCAGGACGACACGACGGCTGTCGGGTAGAAGCCGTCGTATCTTGAGGGCCGGTCATACGAAGACCGGGGCTCTCTTTTCTCGGAAAGCCGTCACGCCTTCGACGAAGTTCGGGTGGTAGCCGGCTTCGCGTTGCAGTTCTCTTTCCAGTTCGAGCTCGGCCTGCAGGTCGACACTCTGGGCCGCCCAGACGGCTTTTCTGGCCAAGCGGATCGCATTGGTGGCGCCCGAAGCAATGTTTTGCGCGAGTGTGATGGCCGTCTCGCCAACGGCATCATCCGACATGCATCGGGTAACAAGACCCCATTCATGCGCCTTGGCGGCAGGGATCCTTTCCGCCAGCAGGATCATTTCGAGTGCCCGAACGCGGCCCACGGCCTTGCTGATCAACCAGGGCGCACCGCCATCGGGAACAAGCCCGACATGCCGGAACGGGAGGAGGAAATACGCACTTTCACCTGCGACGATGATGTCACCAATGAGCGCGAGCGAAGCGCCCACTCCGGCGGCGGCACCGCGCACGGCGGTGACGAGCGGAACAGGCAGGTCCCTGATTGCCAGAACCAGCGGATTGAAGATCTCCTCCAGCGCCTTGCCGGCATCGATGCCGCCGGCATTGCTGACGAGGTCGGATGAGAGGTTGGCGCCGGAGCAGAAGGCTTTTTCATGCCCGCGAAGCACGATGGCCTTCGCGGAACCCGAGGCCGCCTTCAATGCCGCAAGCAGCTGTTGCGCCATGTCCGCGGACATGGCGTTGCGACTGGCGGGGTCGTTGAGGGTCAAGATGGCAACGTCGCCCTTCGTTTCAAGCATTACAAGAGAAGTTGTCATTATCATCTCCTCGCCGCTTCAAATGCTGCGGGCCACCATGTCTTTCATGATCTCGTCGGTTCCTCCGTAAATCCGCTGGATGCGGGCGTCGCGCCAGATGTGCGATATCTCGTATTCGGCCATGTAGCCGGCCCCGCCATGAAGCTGGAGAGAGATATCGGCGACCCGATGAAGAAGGTTTGTGTGATAGAGTTTGGCTGCACACGCTTCGGCCGCGGTCAATTCGCCCCGCGTATGACGCGCCAGCGCCCAGTCGAGATGTGCCCAGCCGACCTGGAGTTCCGTCTGGCACTCGGCCAGCTTGAAACGCGTGTTCTGCTGGTCGAAGATGGTGGAGCCGAAGGCCTTCCTGTCCTTGGTGAAGGAGACCGCAAGGTCGAAGGCACGTTGCGCCTGTGCCTGTGAGGCAACTGCAATCGAGAAGCGTTCCTGAGGCAGTTCCGCCATCATGTAATGCAGAGCCGCACCTTCCTCTCCGAGAAGGTTTTCTGCCGGCACCCGCATGTTCTCGAAGGTGAGTTCCATCGTATCGGAGTGATCGAGGCCAGCCTTCTTCAGCGGTTTTCCGCGGATGAGGCCGGGGGTGTTGCCTTCGACAAGCAGGATGCTCAGGCTTCGGCTGCCCGCGTCAGGATTGGTCTTGACGACCAGGAAGATGAGATCCGCCTGGTAGGCGTTGGTAATGTAAAGCTTGGCGCCATTGACCACGTAACTATCGCCATCGCGCCGGGCCGTTGTGCGGATGCCCCTCAGATCGGAGCCGGTGCCCGGTTCGGTCATGCCGATTGACGTAATGACATCGCCCGACACCATTCCCGGCAGCCAGCGGGACTTCTGCGCTTCGGTGCCGTAATGCAGAAGGTAGGTGACGTTCACATCGGAATGCACAGCCACACCCGGCAGGTAGGCGCTGTACCCCATTTCTTCGGCCACAACGGCATTGTAGAGATAGTTCGCACCGGCCCCGCCGTAAGTCTCCGGAACAGAGGGGCAGAGCAGACCGATCTCGCCGCATTGTTTCCAGAACGCACGGTCCATGTAACCCTGCTCTCGCCATTTCGCGAGGGTCCGACCGGTCGTGTCGGCAAGGAAACGCCGGACTGACTCGCGGAAATTCTCATGTTCGGGTGCGTATGCGCTACGTGTCGATGGTATGGACAAGGGGTTCCTCCCGTTGGCGTCAGGGCGCCGTCTCTCTGTGACGGCCGCCGCGTGCGCGCGGCAGCCGTGCCTATGTTTCGGTTGCGGGTTAAGCGGCGGCCTTGCGGGCCGGTTCGCGCATTTTCTCAAGCGCTGAAGGCTTGATGGCGAAACGTTCGCCATAGTCCTGCGCAAGCTCGGCTGCCCGCTTTTCAAACGCGTCTATCCCGACAAAACGGATGAACTGCAGGGCGCCGCCCGTCCAGGCCGGGAAGCCGATGCCGAAAATCGAGCCGATATTGGCTTCCGCTTCGGAATTGAGAACGCCCTCGTCGAAGCAGCGCAGCGTCTCGATGGCCTGCCGGTAAAGCAGGCGATCTTCCGCATCCTGCATGGAGACATGCCGGTTGCCCTTCGCAAATTGCGAGAGACCCTTCCACAGCGTCTTGCTGCCGTCTGCGTGATAGTCGTAGAAGCCCGCGCCCGCCTTGCGGCCGATGCGGCCCTGCTCGATCAGGCCGTAGGCAACAGCCTTCGTGCCGAGGTTCTTCGCCGGGAAACCGTCCGTAACACCAAGGCGCTTGTCGAGATCGAGATGGGTGTCGTCCGCCTTCTTGATCAGGGAAAGCGTCACCTCGTCGAAGACTGCAAAGGGACCGGCCGGCATGCCAACCTTCCAGGCGGCCCGCTCCACGGCTGGTGCCGACAGGCCATCGCACAAGAGCGTTTGTGCTTCGTCCAGGAAGGTGCTGAACACGCGGCTGGTGAAGAAGCCACGACTGTCATTGACCACGATCGGTATCTTGCCGATCTGGACGCAATAGTCATAGGCCTTCCGGGTCGTTTCCGCCGAGGTCTTCTCACCATTGATCAGTTCGACGAGCTGCATCTTGTCGACGGGGGAGAAGAAGTGAATGCCGATGAACCTTTCCGGTTCGGGGCAGCTCTCCGCGAGGATGCTGATGGGCAGCGTCGACGTGTTGGAGCCGTAGACGCCGGTTTCGGAGACCAGACCGAAGGTGTCGCCGATCACCTTTTCCTTGAGCGAGATATCTTCGAAGACAGCCTCGATGAGGATATCTACCTTGCCGAAATCATTCGTTTCGGTGGGATTGATCAGGCCAAGCAGACCGTCCTTTGCCGCTGCGTCCATGCGGCCGCGCTTGATTTGCGCGTCGCACAGGTTTTCGGAATAGGCCTTGCCCTTGTTTGCATTGGCAAGTTGCGTGTCCTTGAGATGGGTGAGCAGTCCGGAGTTTGCATGCGCCCAGGAAATGCCCGCGCCCATCATGCCGGCGCCGAGCACTGCAGAGTTTTGCGCCTTCCAGCGTTCTCCCGCCGGCCGGTAGCGGCCATTCTTGATATCCTGCATGGCCAGGAAGAAGGTGGAGATGGCCGCCTTCGCATGGGGTGTGGTGACCAGGCTGCAGAAGCCGCGCGACTCTGCCAGCAAGGCCGCATCAAATCCCATGCGCATCGAATTGACGGCGATGTCGAGGATCTTCTCCGACGCGGGCAGGCGTCCGCGCGTCTTGTTGATCAGCATGGCGGCGGACAGGGTCTCGGTCATGCGGATATTCATGTCGAGCGGCTGGCCACCGGGATATTTGAAGTTCTTCTTGTCCCACGGCTGCGCATGCGCCTGCGGGTTGGCCTGAATCCAGGCCTTGGCCGCGTCAATGAGCATATCCTTGCTTTCGACGAGCTGGTCCACGAGGCCGTAGTCCAAGGCGGCCTTGGCCTTGTAGGGCCGGCCTTCCAGAACGACGGGCAGGGCCTTTTCCAAACCGAGCAATGCGACGGTGCGCACGATGCCGCCCGCGGCGGGCAACAGCCCAAGGGTGACTTCCGGCAGGCCGACACTGGCTTCAGGCGAGGCTATGCGCCAGTTGCAGCCAAGGCACAATTCGAAGCCGCCGCCCATGGCGGCACCGTTGATCGCCGCAACGACGGGAACCGGAAGCTGCTCGAGCCGACGGAACATGCTCTTGTTTTCGGTGAGGAAATCCAGATAGCTCTCGTCGATCTTTTCGACTGCCAGGATTTCATCGAGGTCGCCGCCGGCGAAGAAGGTCTTCTTGGCCGATGCGAAGATTACACCTGTGAGTCCCTCTTCCTTTTCAAGCCGGGCAAGCGTGTCGCGCATCAGAACCAGATAGGCCTGGCCCATCGTGTTTGCCGACTGCCCGTCCATGTCCATCGTCACCGTGACAATACCGGCTGTGTCTTTCTCGTAAACGAAACCCACGATCATACCCTCTCGATAATAGAAGCAATGCCCATGCCGCCACCGACGCACATGCAGATCAGCGCGCGCTTCAGCTTGCGGCGTTCCAATTCGTCCAGCATCGTGGAAACCAGCATGCCGCCTGTCGCACCCAGTGGGTGACCGAGCGCGATGGCGCCGCCAAGAACGTTCAGCTTCTCGTCCGGAACATCGAGGTCCCTCTGAAGCCGCAGCACCACTGACGCAAACGCTTCGTTGATCTCGACGAGGTCGATGTCGTCGATCGTGAGGCCAGCCTTTGCGAGCGCCTTTTTCGAGGCGGGGCCGGGCCCCGTCAGCATGATGGTGGGCTCGGTGGAGGTCAAAGCGACCGAAACGACGCGCCCGCGTGGTTTCAGGCCCAGATCCTTGCCCACCTGTTCATTGCCGAGCATGACGAGCGAGGCGCCGTCCACGATACCGCTGGAATTGCCGGGCGTATGGACATGATCGATACGCTCGACATCGGGATATTTCATGAGCGCGATGTTGTCGTAGCCTCCCTTGCCCATTTTCTCGAAGCTCGGCTTGAGCGATGCCAGGGTCTGCATGTCTGTATTCGGCTTGATGAAATCGTCGCGCCTGAGCACGATGAACCCGTTTTCGTCCTTCACCGGAATGACGGACCTGTCGAAATAGCCGGCATCGCGCGCGGCGGCGGCCTTCTGCTGCGAACGAACCGCCAGTTCATCGACGTCGTCGCGCGTCCAGCCTTCCACCGTGGCGATCAGGTCGGCACCGATGCCCTGCGGCACGAAGCCGGTCTTGATGACGGTTTCGGGGTCTTCGGTCATCGGACCGCCGCCGGCGTCGATCGGAACGCGGCTCATGCTTTCATAGCCGCCCGCGCAGACCAGATCCTCCCAGCCGCTGGCAATCTTGGCAGCGGCGATGTTGAACGTGTCGAGGCCACTGGCGCAAAAGCGGTTGAGCTGCGCGCCGGCAACGGTCTCACTCCAGCCTGCCTTCTGCAGAGCCGCCTTCGGCAAGACGCTGCCCTGTTCCGCCAGCGGGCTTGCGCAACCCATGATCAGGTCGTCAACGCGCGATGTGTCCAGATCGTGTCGCTGGCGCATTTCATCGAGCAGCGTCGTGACGAGATTGATCGGCTTGATTTCGTTCAATGCGCCGTTGGGCTTGCCCTTCGCACGCGGGGTGCGGATTGCATCGTAGATATACGCGGTCTGCGCCATCTTCTCCTCCTTCATGGTTCCCAATGCAGCCCGCGCCCGGGGGTGGGCGGCTGCACTTCCGAAGCAGACAATAATGACATTTTGGCCAATTTCAATCACTGAATTAAATTTGTTTTCGCGTGATCTCGGCTGTAAGCGCGTAGCGCTCAACTATTTGCAAATTCTAATCTTTTCAGAATGATAAACGGAAACACCCCCGGCCGCGACTTCGCGCGACCGAGGGGATCTTCGCGGATTTGAACATGGTCTTTCCGGATGTTCAGACCCTGTATGGACCCGCCCTCCGGAGCACTGTGACGTGCCTATCGATGACACGCCTCAGGCAATTTCAGGATCAGCTGACCTGCCGTGTCTGGTCTTTCCAGAATGTCTCGCGCAATTGCCGCTTGAGGATCTTTCCACCGGCATTGCGCGGCAGGGCGGCCAGGAAATCGACGGATTTCGGGCATTTGTAACCCGCGAGATATTCCCGGCAGAAGGCGATGATCTCGTCTTCCGAGGCCGACTGGCCCTGCCGCAGGACCACGCAGGCCTTTGTCTCTTCACCCCATTTCTGCGACGGAACACCGATGACCCCGGCCTCGAGGATGGCCGGATGCCGCGCCAGGACCTGCTCGATCTCGGCAGGGTAGATGTTTTCGCCGCCCGAGATGATCATGTCCTTCAGCCGGTCGCGTATGAAAAGATAGCCGTCTTGCGTGAGGTATCCCGCGTCGCCCGTATAGTACCAGCCGTCGACCAGCACCTCGGCGGTTTCCTTCGGCCGCTTGTGATAGCCTTTCATGATGCAGGGGGATTTCAGCGCAACCTCGCCGGTCTCACCCGTGGGGAGCGGGTTGCGGTCAGCATCGACGATCCGGATTTCGGTATCGCTGTTGGCCTGACCGCAGGATTCAAGCAATTCCGGGCGTGCGAGGTCGTGATCGTGCGAATACAACGATGTCCCGGCGATGGAGGACTCCGTCATTCCGAAAAACTGATGGAACCTGCAACCGATTTTCCGCATAGCCTGATCCAGAAGCGCCGATGGAATCGGCGAACCTCCGTAGAAGATGTAATCGAGCGTAGCGAACTGCTCCTTTGAAAAGCGGGGATGGTTGATAATCATCTGAATGACGGCCGGAACGAAGCCGGCACGGGTGATCGGCGCAGCCGCAAACGCGTCGAAAATGATATCGGGATGCGGCTCCTGTCCGATAAAGGTGCCGGCGCCGACATAGATCCCATAGAAGGTGAAGCATGAGCCGGCGCTATGAAAGAATGGCAGCGAGATGAAGTTGATATCGCTTTCGCTCCAGGGACCGACATCACCGGTCTCGGCATGCCGCCCGACATGCAGGAGATTGGAATGCGTCAGCATGGCGCCTTTGGGCTTGCCGGTCGTGCCCGAGGTGTGAAGCTGGAGCAGCACATCCTCGGAAGCGACTTTGACATTGGGTTCGTCCTCGGCCTGGTGGTCGCGCCAGGAGTCGAATTCCAGACCCGCTTCACTCTCATAACCAATGCCGACGATCGTCGTGACCCGCGGACAATGGGCGCGGATTTTCGGCTCCAGAGCCGAAAAATCCCGATCGAGAAAAACGAAGACGATGTCGAAGTCGTTGATCATGTCCACGACTTCCGCAGCCGCCAGCCTCCAGCTGAGGGGCGAGAGCACGCGGCCGGACTTAGCACAGCCGAAGAAGGCTTCGAAATAGCGCGGATTGTTCTTGCCGACATAGCCGACCCGATCGTCGCGGCTGACGCCCGCATCGATCAGCCCATTGGCAATCTGCCGTGCCCGCCGATCCCATTCGGCATAGGTAAGCTTCTCATCTCTGTAATAGAGCGCAAGCTTTTCACCTCTGACAGCCGCGTGATGGCTCAAAAGATCCCCGACGCGTTCGATCCGGGCGCGTGCATCGCGATCCGGCGAGTTTATTGAATCAAGCATATTTTCCTCCCGAGAAAATTCCTCATCCCCACCGCCGGGAAACATAGCATGAAGCTGACGTTTGTCATCTATTAAATAAACGGCTAACCGTATTATTAATTGCGGCGTCAGATTGTCAGCCGGTTTCTGCGACTTGTGTTGCGGGAGAGCCCGCCATAGGCACGCGTATGCGTCGCGTCGCGATCGGACGTTCCCGCGTCAAGCCGCTGATGTTCTACTGAATGGCTCAGACGCGCTCGATGATGATGGCCGGTGCCATGCCCCCGGCGGCGCACATCGTCACCAGACCTCTACGAAGATCGCGCCGCTCGAGTTCGTCAAGCAGGGTTCCGATCAGGACTGCACCCGTCGCGCCAATGGGATGGCCAAGCGCGATGGCTCCGCCATTGACGTTGATCCGGTCGCGGTCAATCTTCAGGTCGCGGATGAATTTCTCCGTGACGACGGCGAAGGCTTCGTTGACCTCGAAGAGATCAATGTCGTCCAGCGTCAGACCGGCTCGTGCAAGAACCTTCCGCGCTGCCGGGACCGGTGCATTCAGCATGAGTTCCGGACTGTCCCCGACATTGGCCGTGGCAACAATGCGCGCGCGGGGCTTCCATCCATACCTGGAAACCGCCTCGGGAGAGGCTAGCAACAGAGTCGCGGCACCATCGACGACGCCCGACGACGTTCCGGCATGATGGACGAAGGAAATCTCGAGATCGGGAACGGCGCGCCGGATCAAGTCGAGTTGCGTGGTTCCCTCGTCGTCGATGCTCATGCTAGCTGCCGCTTCGAAGGCCGGCTTCAGTTCGGCGAGCCCCTCAAGCGTCGTTTGCGGACGGGGGTATTCGTCGCGCTCGAGAGCGAGCGTTCCATCCTCGTTCAGCACCGGGACCAGCGATCGCGAGAAATGGCCGTTGCGCACCGCATATTCGGCGCGGCGCTGGCTTTCGCAGGCAAATTCCTCAAGCGCGCGGCGGCTGATCCCATCGAGGCTGGCGATCGCATCCGCGCAAATCCCCTGGCCGACCTGCGGATGCAGCGCCCTCAGCTGAAGATTGTCCGCATCCATCAGCACCGTGCGCTTGGCGCGGGGATCGGATGCGTTGAATGACATCATCTCGCAGCCGCCGGCGATGACGACATCCTCCATCCCCGCCATGATGGTAGCCGCCCCGAAAGTGGCAGCGGTGAGCCCGGAGCCGCAGAAACGGTCAAGCGTCACGCCCGACGCGCGGACATCGTAACCGGCCGCAAGCGCCGTCATTCTCCCGAGATCCGATGCCTGCTTCGCCTGCTGGTTGGAGCAGCCCCAGATAATGTCATCGACCCTGGACGTGTCGATTGCGTTGCGCTCCCGCAATGCCTTCAGAACGGTCGCGCCCAGATATTGCGGATGCAGATGCGAAAGCGCGCCCTTTCCGACCTTGCCGATGCCTCGCGGCGTGCGGCAATGATCCACGATGTAAGCTTCTCCCATGATGCGCCTCCCTTCAATCCACCCGGAAACCTCCGCGCATGGCGGACTTCAAAAGACATACCATACGTCCGGATTTATATTCAATACTCGAAGATCGATGACTGAAATCCATGAATTTTGCAAAATATCATTTTTATATAAGGATTTATGTCTCGCACGGCATGACGATTTTGATCGTCCAGAAAATTTATATGCCGTACAACATGTTTATGATATGTCACTCTTCATAAACTTGGAGACGCAAGCCATGCCATTGCCAGAACCCGTCAGCCGCACACATCATCATGTCAGGCGCTTCGCATTCGACAGTTTCAGCCGCGCGGATGGGCTGTGGGATATCGAAGGCAGGCTCACCGACAGCAAGACATTTGACTATTACGACCTGTTGCGCGGCCGGATAGAGCCCGGCGGCTTCATCCATGACATTTCGGTCCGCGTCACGATCGATAACGAGATGAACGTGACCGATATTGCCGCCTCGCTGGATGACGCGCCCTTCCGTCTCTGTCAGGGCGGCAGCGCGAACGTATCGGCGCTGATTGGCCGCAATCTCGCGCGCGGCTGGCGCAAGCATGTGAACGAAGCGCTTGCGGGCGGGGCGGGCTGTGCGCATGTCAGGGAAATGCTGATTTCAATCCCGACTGTCGCGTTCCAGACATTCGGGACCGTCTGGGAGAACAGGGACAAGCCGGAGGGTATCGCGACGCATGCGCTCACCGAGCGGCCGTTCTATCTCGGCGGATGCCATGCGCTGGCATCGGACGGCCCTGTCGTGAAGACGCATTATCCGCAGTTCTTCGAGGGTGACACCTGAAACTACTTCGATGGTTTCGCGAGGAAGCGGCTGCGGGCAGCGATATGCTCCTCCGAGTTCAAAAGCGTGAGATAGCTGTCCATTTCCCTCTCGAGAATGGCATCGAGCGAGCCCGCCGCACTGGTGACCAGCGACTTCACATGGCCCTTCGATTCCTGCGTGAAGTTCGCAAATTCGCGGGCCAGTTCGAAGGCTCTGTCCAACAGGTTTTCAGGGCGCACCAGTTCATCCGTCAGACGCAACTGCAAAGCCTCCTCGGCATCGACCACCCGCGTCGACAGAAGCATCCGCCGCGCAGCCGCTTCGCCAATACGGCGCGGCAACGTCCAGGAGAGGGCAAGATCGGGGGGAAGGCCGACACGGCCGAATGAGGCGCAGAACCGCGCTGTGTCATCGCAGACGACCTGGTCGCAGCATAGCGCGAGCGACAGGCCGGCGCCGAAGGCCGAGCCCGTGACGGCGGCTATCACCGGCTTCTGTCCGCCAATCAGCATGCGAACCACGTCATGCAGGATTGTCATGCGCCCGCGGGCAAGGTCTCGATCGCTGGTCATTGCCGAGATGTCGCCCCCGGAACAGAAGCTTCCGCCCGCGCCGGACAAAACCATGCATCGGACGTGCCGGTCTGTCTGTGCCGCCGTGACAACCTGGCGCAGCTCCGCGCGCAAAACGTCTGTGAGGGCGTTCTTCTTCGAAGGCACATTGAGCTCGATATGCAGGATGCCGTCGTTCAGCGCGGTGTTCAGTTCTTGCATGACTGGTCCCTAGTCTCGTCTATTTATATGGCCCGACCGATGATGGCGTGGGCGCGGATCATAACAGGTGTATCTATCATCTCGCCGTTCAGCGTGGTCGCGCCGCCTTTGCCGGCAGCCACGACGGCTTGCGCCCAGGCAAGCTCGGTCGGGGTGGGGGCAAAACCCGCACGCGACGGTGCAATCTGGGACGGATGAATCAGCAGCTTGCCGCCGAAGCCGAGCATGGCGGCGTGCCTTGCATCCTCTCCCGTCAATATTTCATCGCGCACGGCCGTCGTGACGCCATCGAGCGGTGGGAGCAGGCCGGCCAGGCGCGATTCCAGCACGATGGACTGGCGGGCGCCAAGGAGTGCGAGACGCTCATGCGCACAGCCGAGGTCGGCGCAATAGTCGATCGACCCGAAGGCGAGCCGATCGGCCCTGGGTGCGATCTCACGCAGATTGGCGATGCCGCGTGCCGTTTCAATGAGGGCCACGACGTGCCACTGCGGGGGCAGGGCAGCACGCGCCTGCTCAAGCCGTGCGCCGTCTTCCGTCTTCGGCAGAACGATGCCAGCGAGCGGGAGCCTGGCGCAGAGCTTCATATCCTCGGCATGGTCGCTGGTCGTAACAGCATTGACGCGAACGAAAACCGTAACGCGGGCGTCGGCGAGGTCGGCCGCCTGGTTCGCCAGAAGGTCGCGCGCCTGCGGCCTGTTTTCCGGGGCGACCGCATCTTCCAGGTCGATGATGACGGCATCATGCGCGGCGGCCATTGCCTTCGCCACGCGCTCCGGCTTGTCGGCCGGCACGAAGAGCGGGAAGTCGTAGCGTCGTGATCGGTCCGTCATGCGACAGCCTCGATCTGGAGGGTGCCGGTGAGCGTGGTCACCCCATCCGGCTTGCGAACCCAGACATCATAGACGCCGATTGCACCATCGCGCATCTCGCCGCCCGCCAGAATGGTCTCTCCGACCTTGACGGGAGCGGAAAACCGGATGTCCAGGTGCTCGCTCACCGGCTGGTCGCCAAATGTCGCGGCAATGGACTGCATCAGCAGATTGAGCGCCATCGTCCCGTGCGCAATCGGCGCGCCGAAGGCTGTCGCAGCGGCAAAGTCTGGGTCGAGATGGAGCGGATTGAAGTCATGGCTGAGCTCCGCATAGGCCGCCGCCGTGGCAGCGGATGTTTCAAGGCTCAGGGTTTTCAGGCTGGTCGGCAATGACATTGGTCGGCTCCCTCACTGTGCCCAGATCGAGCGGATGGTTCCACTCAGCACCGTATTGTCTCCGGCAGACGCTTGAATGCCGAAGTCCACCCAGAAACGCCCCTTCTTTTCCTCCTTGGAGAGACAGGAGACCGCAATCGCGATCGTGTCATCCCAGCGCGGTCTATGGCCCGTGAAATGGAGCGTTTGTGCTGCGTGGACATTGCCCTTGGGGCGCGGCTGGATCGCCCGGATATAGGCCTCCATCATGGCGGCAACCAGCATGCCCCGCGGCAGCGTTTCATCGCTGCACGCGCCGAATATCTCCTGCCAGTGCGCGCGCTTCGCTGCGTCGAGAGGTATCTCGACCACGCCGAATACCTGTCCGGGTTCAAACCGCTCGTATGTCCACATGTCCTCTGCCTGCATGGGCTCTCCTCCCTTTTTCTGGCCGGCTTCTGCGTCTGCCCGCATTTGCGAAACATCAAAAATTTTCGCGAAACGATACGAAGCATCTTGCATATTCCGGACGTCCGGATTTATTTAGACGGAAATCGAGGAGGATTCCAGTGCTAAAAGATAAAGTCGTTATCGTAACCGGCGCAGGTGGCGGAATTGGCAGGGCGCTTGCGCTGGAGACGGCCAAGGCCGGAGCCCTTGTCGTTGTCAATGACATCGGCGTGTCGCTCAGCGGCGATGCGGATGATCGCGGTGCGGCCGACAAGGTCGTCCAGGAAATCCGCGATGCGGGCGGCCAGGCGGTCGCTTCCACGCATAGCGTCTCCGATCCGGCTTCGGCGCAGGCGATTGTCGATACAGCGGTCACGGCCTTCGGCAGGCTGGACGGCGTCATCAACAACGCAGGCATTCTCCGCGACACGTTCTTTCACAAGATGAGCACGGAAAGCTTCGATGCGGTTCTCAAGGTGCATCTTTACGGGACATTCCATGTCAGCCGGGCCGCCGCTGCTCTCTTCAAGGAGCAGAATTCCGGGGCCTTCGTTCACATGACATCCACCTCCGCGCTGATCGGAAACTTCGGCCAGGCCAATTACATGGCGGCAAAGCTCGGCATTGCCGCGCTTTCCAAGTCGATTGCGCTGGACATGGAACGCTTCGGCGTCCGCTCGAACTGTATCGCGCCCTTTGCGTGGAGCCGGATGACCAGCTCGCTCCCGACCGACACGCCGGAGCAAATCGCGCGGGTGGAAAAGTTCAAGCAGATGGTGCCGGAAAAGATTGCACCGCTTGCCATCGCGCTGCTGTCGGGCCGCCCAAGCGTCCCTTCCGGTCAGATCTTCGCCGTGCGCAACAACGAAATCATGTTGATGAGCCAGCCGCGCCCGTTGCGTTCGGTCCATCGCTCGGAGGGCTGGAGCGCCGAGAGCGTGATGGATCACGCCCTGCCGGCCATGGCCTCGCAATTCTACCCGCTGGAGCGATCGGAACACGTCTTCACGTGGGACCCGGTTTGAGCCCAACCCGGCACACCCCGCCAGCAAAAAGTGATCGGACACAGGATGACCATGACAGACGAACACGACATGATCCGCGATGAAGTGCGCAAGCTTTGTGCGCAATATCCGGATGAATACTGGCGCAAGCTCGATGCGGCGCGGAAATACCCTTCGGAATTCGTCGATGCCCTCACCAAGGCGGGCTATCTGTCCGTGCTCATCCCGGAGGAGTTCGGCGGCACCGGCCTGGGTCTGAGCGCCGCCGCGGCCATTCTGCAGACCATCCAGGAGATGGGCTGTAATGGCGCTGCCTGTCATGCGCAGCTCTATGTCATGGGCACCTTGCTGCGCCACGGGTCGCAGCAGCAGAAGGAGAAATATCTGCCGGGCATCGCCGCCGGCGAACTTCGTCTTCAGGCCTTTGGTGTGACCGAGCCGACGAGCGGTACGGACACGACCTCCATCCGCACCTTCGCGCGGCGCGAGGGCGATGAATATGTGGTCAATGGCCAGAAGGTCTGGACGAGCCGCGCCGAGCATTCCGATCTGATGATCCTTCTGGCGCGCACGACGAAAAAGGAAGAGGTCGAGAAGAAAACAGACGGCATCTCGACCTTCATCGTGGACATGCGGAAGATTCCGAAGGAGCAGATGCAGATCCGCCCCATCCGGACGATGATGAACCACAACTCGACGGAGATCTTCTTTGAAAACATGCGGATCCCCGCCGACGCCCTGATCGGCGAGGAGGGCAAGGGTTTCAGATATATCCTGACCGGCATGAACGCGGAACGCTTGCTGATCGCGTCTGAATGCGTCGGCGACGCGAAATGGTTCATCAAGCGCGCCACCGACTATGCAAAGGAACGCAAGGTCTTTGGCCGATCGATCGGCGAAAACCAGGGCATCCAGTTTCCGATTGCCAAGTCCTACGCGTCCATGCGCGCCGCCGAACTTATGGTCAACGAAGGCGTGCGCAAATATGAGACCGGCGAAAACTGTGGCGAGGAAGCGAATATCGCGAAGATGCTGGCCGCCGACGCCTCCTGGGAAGCGGCGAATGCCTGCATCCAGACGCATGGCGGCTTCGGCTTTGCGGAAGAATACGATGTCGAGCGCAAGTTCCGCGAGACCCGGCTTTATCAGGTGGCGCCGATCTCGACGAACCTCATCCTGTCCTTCATCGCAGAACATGTCCTGGGCCTGCCCCGGAGCTATTGAGAGGAGCAATCATGGCCATTCGCAGACGCGCGGCAATTGTCGCTCCTTTAAGAAGCCCGATCGGACGATTTGGCGGCGCATTTCGCGATCTTCCTGTCGAAGACCTGGGCGCCGCAGTCATCAAGGCGGTTCTTGCCCGCACCGGCATTGATCCGGCTGTCATCGAGGATGTCGTCTTTTCACAGTCCTATGCGAACAGCGAGACGCCCTGCATCGGACGGTGGCTGGCGCTTTCGGCTGGCTTGCCGATGGAGGTGCCGGGTTTCCAGCTCGACCGGCGCTGTGGCGGCGGCCTGCAGGCCATCGCAACGGCGGCCATGATGGTGGAAAGCGGCGCCTGCGACGTCGTGCTGGCCGGCGGCGTCGAAAGCATGAGCCGCATCGAATATTATTCCACGGACATGCGCTGGGGAAAGCGATCGGGAACCACGCAATTCTACGACCGGCTGGATCGCGGGCGGGAGCGTTCGCAACCTGTCGAGCGTTTCGGCGTGATTTCCGGAATGGTCGAGACCGCGGAAAATCTTGCGAGCGACTACCACATCCTGCGTGAGGCCGCTGACCGCTTCGCCGCCGAAAGCCACAGGCGGGCGGATCGCGCCTGGGCGGATGGGAGGTTCGTGCAGGAGGTCGTGCCCGTTGCCGTTCCGCAAGGCAAGGGCGATCCCCGTATCGTGGCAGAAGACGAGGGCATTAGGCCGGATACGACACCGGAAAGCTTGGCAAAGCTTCGCCCGATCATGAAGGGCGGGATCGTGACGGCCGGAAATGCCAGCCAGCAGAACGACGCCGCCGCTGCATGCCTGATCGTCAGCGAGGACAAGCTTGAAACGCTGGGGCTGGAGCCGATTGCCTTTCTCAAAGGCTGGGCGGCTGCGGGCTGCGATCCGGCACTCATGGGCATCGGGCCGGTTCCGGCGACCCGGCGTGTGCTGCAGAAGACGGGGCTCGGCCTCGATCAAATGGACCTTATCGAGGTCAACGAGGCCTTTGCGTGTCAGGTCCTCGCCGTCCTGAAGGAATGGGGGCTGGAAGCGGATGATCCGCGCCTGAATGTCAACGGTTCGGGCATTTCGCTTGGCCATCCCATCGGAGCGACGGGCGTTCGCATCATGACGACGCTGCTCCACGAAATGAAACGTCGTGGCGCCCGCTACGGGCTCGAAACCATGTGCATCGGCGGCGGACAGGGCATGGCGGCCGTGTTCGAACTTGCCTGATGCCGAGAACCGTTGCGCTGGGGGACCTCGACCTCAAGGACTATATTCGTCCCGGCGACACAGTCGCCTGGGGGCAGGCGGCGGCTGAACCGCTGGCGCTCACCACGGCGCTGGTCGAGCAAAGGGCACGGCTCGGTGGCATCAAAGCCTTCGTCGGCATCAGCTGGCATGACACGGTGTCGCCGGCCTATTGCGACCATATCACCTATCGCTCTTATTGCGGGACCGGCAACAACCGATTGCTCGCCCGCGCCGGCAAGCTCGATATTCTGCCCGTGCACTATTCCAGCTTCGAACGGAGCCTTTCGGGGGGCGTGGACGTCCTCTTCCTGCAACTGGCACCCGGTCGCACAACGGGCACATACAGCTTCGGGCTCGCCTGCGAATATCTCTGGCCCCTGGTCCGGAGCGCCCGGCTGGTGATTGCGGAAGTCAACAGCGCGCTGCCGGCCACCCGCAGTACCGTCGAAATCGCCGCTGAGGACATAGACATTGTCGTTCACACCGCGCGAAAACCCACGGCGCCGCCGGCCGCGGAGCCGGATGAGTTGCAGTCCGCGATCGCTCGAAATGTTGCCGCTCTCATTCCCGACGGTGCGACGCTTCAGATCGGCCTCGGTTCCTTGCCGTCGGCGATCCTGAGTGCGCTCAAATCGCACCGGCATCTCGGCGTTCATACGGGTCTCTTCGTGGATGGACTGACCGAGCTCATGGAAGCGGGCGTCATCGACAACAGCAGGAAGACGATCGATCCCGGCACGTCGGTTGCGGGCCTCATCGCGGGGACTGACACGACTTTCGACATGTGCAACGCGCCAGACCTCCTGCGCCTGGCGCCGACCAGTTATACGCATGCCATCAAGACCCTTGCGCGCATCGAGCGGTTTGCCGCGATCAACTCCGCACTCGAGGTCGATCTTGGCGGGCAGGCGAACACCGAAATGATCGGCCGGGATTATGTTGGCGCTGTCGGCGGCGGGACGGATTTTGCAAGGGGTGCGGCCGCCTCGAAGGACGGACTGCCCATCGTCGCGCTTCCGGCCGCCAGACGCCTGCGCGACGGGACGCTCAAATCCTGCATCGTGCCGCAATTGGGCGGGCCGGCGAGCATCGCCAGATCCGATGCCGGCATTGTGGTGACCGAATACGGTCATGCCGATCTCCGGGGGATTGGCCTTGCCGAACGCGCCCGCAGGCTTGTTGCCATTGCCCATCCCGACCTGCGCGAGGCGCTTGAGCGCGATCTGCGGGAAAGTGATGCTTTCTGACCGGTGCGAAAGGGCCTCTCCCGAGAACCCCGGCCTCAAGGTTGGCCGCCGCGCCTGATCAGGCGCCGGCGGTTTCGGGACGTTTCATCAGCGCGGCCAGCTCAAATCCCGTGCGTTCCATGTCACGCCATGAGATCGGCTCCGAAGTCGTGGTCAGGAGCTTGCGTGCCGCCATATGCTCTCTGGCGGCATTGACCGTTTCGACACAGACGAGCCTTTCGTCCTCGAACCTATAAACGTAGAAGCCGTCTCCATCGCTGGCGCGGGCAAAGGTCTTCCCCGTGGCGGATGTGATACCCGCGATCTGCAGCTTGGCGCTGAACTGGTCGCTCCAGAACCAGGGCAGGGCGTCATAGGCTGCCGGTTTGCCGGTGAGACGTTTCGCGATCGTGCGGGCGTGGTCCGATGCGGCCTGAACGGATTCCAGCCTGATGCGCGCGCCGGTTCGAGGATCGGGAAAGGCTGCGCAATCGCCGAGCGCGGAAATATGGGGATCGGACGTCAGCAGGAAGCGGTCCACGACGATGCCGTTTTCGGTCTCGATCCCCGCCGCAGCAGCGAGTTCTTGGTTCGGCCGCACGCCGGCCGCCAGCAGGATGAAGTCGCCTTCGACACTTTCGCCGTTGGCAAGACGCGCGCGGCAGGGTCGGCCCGGCCCCTCGTCCTCGACTTCGACAACCGGCTGTCCAAGTTTCAGTACAGTGCCCTGTGCGACATGCATCCGCTCAAAATAGGCCGACATGTCCGGGCTGACGGCGCGCTCCATCAGGCGACCGGCGGCTTCCAGAACGACGACCTCGCGGCCCATTGCGCGTGCCACGGCGGCAAACTCCAGCCCGATGAAGCCGCCCCCAATGATAATGACGCGTCTTGCCGCATCGATGGCGGTGCGCAGCCGGTCCGCATCGGCCATGGTGCGAAGACCAAGCACGCGATCGCTTTTGATGCCCCTGATCGGCGGAACGGCGTTGCGGGTGCCGGTGGCGAGGATGAGGTGGTCATAGCTGATCCGGCTCCCGGTATCCGTTACGACGATCCTTGCGTCGCGTTCGATGTGGTCCACACAGGTCGCCGCCACAAGATCGATGCTGTTTTGTGCAAAAAAGCTCTCCGGTCGGAGCTGCAACCGCTCTGCATTGGCCTCCTTCATATAGGCCTTGGAAAGCGGCGGGCGCTGATAGGGAAGGCCCGGCTCTTCGCCGATCATGGTGATCCGCCCCCCGAAACCTTCCTGTCGAAGGCTCATTGCAGCCTGAAAACCGCCCTGTCCGGTGCCAACGATGACAATTTCATCCAAAGCCATAGCTATTTGACCTGTTTCTCACATGGAACTGAATGAACGCGATGACGGGACGCCGCCAAGGTTCTTTCGCGTGAGATTGACATATATATAATAAGACGGTCAATCGGTTTATTAATTACGTATGAGACTTCGCTCGACCAGGGCGACGATGGGCCCATTGGAGAGAAGCACCATTTCATCGGTCGTTCAACAGCGAGGCATTGCGAATGCCTATGTCTTGGAGCATCCTGCGGCAATAGATACCTTGGACAAGCGATCGGCTGGGAATTGCCGGATCATGATACCGCCGCCCGAGCGGCTCCCATGTCATGGCGGAACAATGGAAAATTCCTCTTTCACATGCCGGATGAACGGTTTATTATTTGACCATTGTTAGAAGTATCGACATCGATGGAGGAGCCGATGAGCCGTAGCGGGCCGCTTTCACATATCACAGTTCTCGAGTTTGCGGGCCTCGGGCCTGGCCCCCTTGCGGGCCAGCTTCTGGCGGATCTGGGCGCCGACGTGATCGTCATCGACAGGGCGTCGGGCAAACAGGATGTCGCCAATGTCAATCGACGCAACAAGCGTTCGATCGCGCTGGACCTGAAGTCGGAGGCCGGGCGCGAGGCGGTCTTCCGTCTCGTCGAAACTGCGGATGCCCTGATCGAAGGCTTCCGGCCTGGCGTCATGGAACGCCTCGGCTTAGGCCCCGCGGAGTGCCACGCGCGCAATGCCCGCCTTGTCTATGCCCGGATGACCGGCTGGGGGCAGACAGGCCCGCTGGCGCCTCTTGCCGGGCACGACCTGAACTACATGTCGCTGTCTGGCGCGCTGGCGGCCATCGGCAGTCCGGACCGGCCGCCTGTGTCGCCGCTGAACCTCGTTGCCGATTACGGTGGCGGGACGATGTTTCTGATTTTCGGCATTCTCGCGGCCCTGCTCGAACGACAGGTCTCGGGCAAGGGGCAGGTGGTGGATGCGGCAATCGTCGACGGCGTTCCGGCCCTCATGGGCGTTTTCCACTGGATGTTCCAGAACGGAAGCTGGGACCTTCAGCGCGAGCACAACATGCTGGATGGCGGCGCGCCCTATTACCGCTGCTACGAAACCGCGGATGGCAAATCGATTTCCGTGGCCCCCATCGAGCCGCAGTTTTTTGCCGAACTTTGCCAGAAGGCCGGGCTGGAACATGTGCCGCCGCGCGAGCAGATGAACAAGGACAACTGGCCCCGTCTCAGCGCAGCCTATGCAGATGTCTTCCGCCAGAAGACCCGAGACGAATGGGTCCGGATATTCGAGGGAAGCGACGCCTGCGTGGCGCCCGTTCTGACGCTTGACGAGGTGGAACAGCATCCTCATAACGCCGCAAGAGGCATTTTCGTCCGACAGGATGGCGTGATGCAGGCGGCGCCGGCGCCGCGCTTCGACCGGACGCCGGCTGGGCCAATCCGCTCGCCGCGCGCTCCGGGCGCGGACACGGCAGAAATCCTGCGGACGATCGGCTACTCCGATGACGAAATCGCCGCCATGAAGGCGGCGAATGTTCTGGTCTAAAGCATGCAGACCCGGTCAAAGCCGGGTCTGCATTTTTCTTGCGCGTCAGATGCGCTTGGCGACCTCTTCCAGCATGACTTCGGTCGCGCCGCCACCAATGCGCAGGATGCGCGCATCGCGGGCCATGCGCTCGATCGGCGTGCCGCGCATATAGCCTGTTCCACCGTGAAGCTGCAGGCAGCCATGCACCACGTCATGCAGGATTTCCGGCCCGACGGATTTGATCATCGCCGTTTCCAGGCTGACCGGATGGCCCGCGTCAATCGCGGCGGCAGTCTGATAGGTCAGCGCCCGGATCATGGCGACCTTCGAGGCAAGATCCGACAGCCGCTGCCGGGTGGCCTGCTGGTCCCAAAGGGACTTCCCGAATGCCGTTCTGGTGCGCACATAATCCAGAGTGAGCTCGATGGCCTTTGCGCCTTCGCCGGCACAGAAGGCACCGATCATCAGACGTTCGTGCTCGAAGCCACGCATGATGGCATGAAAGCCACGATTTTCTTCGCCCAGCAGGTTTTCGGCGGGAATGCGCATGTCGGTGAAGGCCAGTTCGGCGGTGTCCGAGCAAAGCCAGCCATGCTTCTCGAGCTTGCTCGCAACCTGGAATCCGGGCGTGTCCGTCGGCACGATGAACAGCGAAATGCCGCGCGCGCCCGCCTCAAGGTCGCCGGTTCTGGCGGCGAGGATGACGAGGTCACCATAGACGGCATTGGTGATGAACATCTTCGTGCCGTTGATCACCCAGTCATTGCCGTCGCGGACGGCGCGTGTGCGGATGCGGGCCACATCGGAGCCCGCGCTGGCCTCGGTGACCCCGATGGCGCAGACCTTGCGGCCCGCGATGAGGTCGGGCAGGAAGCGCGCCTTCTGTTCGGGCGTTCCCACGCGGGTGATGTGGCTGGCGGACATGTCGGTATGAACGGTGACGGACGAGGTGAAACCGCCGAATGACGACCGGGACAGTTCCTCGCCGAAGACGACAGAGGCCAGCGTCCCCATCTTCGTGCCGCCATAGTCCTCCTCGTGCTGCATGCCGAGAAGTCCGAGCTCTCCGAGCTTCAGGAACATGTCGCGCGGGATCTTGCCTTCGCGCTCCCAGGTCTCGCCGTGCGGCACAACTTCCTTTTCAACGAAGCGGCGGACGACGTCGCGCAGCATCCTGTGTTCGTCGGTCAGGAACAGGGGATCGGCAAGGCGAAACTCCCGTGCATGTTTGTCCGATCCTGTCGACACGTTGATATTCATTTTCTCTCCTCCTTGGGGGCGCAGGCGACGGCAAGCCGTTTGAATGGGGTTGAAAATGGCACGAAGCACCCTAATATGCCAAGTCATAAAACGAACGTCTGGCCGGATTATTTTTTGGAGGGAACGCATGAGCAGAGGTGCAGCCGTCAGGCTCAGCTATAAAGGCGGGATCGCCGAAATCCTTCTGGACCGGCCGGAGGCGAGAAATGCCTTGCGTGGCGAAGACTGGCTTGCGCTGCACGACGCAGCGCTGAACATCGCCCGCAGCGCGGCGCGGGCCGTCGTCATCAGAGGTGCCGGTCGCAATTTCTGCGCAGGCTTCGACGTGAGCGAGATTTCGCCCAGCAAGACCGACGCATTTGCAGTGATCGATGGACAGGTCAATCCCGCGCTGAGAGCGTTGCGCGCTGTGCCGGTGCCGGTGATTGCGGCGGTCGAAGGGGCTTGCGTCGGTGGAGGTTTCGGCATTGCAGCCGCCTGTGACATCGTACTCTGCTCCCAGAATGCCAAGCTTGGGTCGCCTTACAGCGCGATCGGGATCATGTGCGATGCGGGGCTTCATACATTTCTGCGCGAGACGCTGGGCTACCAGCGGGCGGCCTACCTCATCTTCACCGGAAAACTCCTGGGGGCGGAGGAGGCGCGGGCGCTGGGGCTCTGTGCGGACGTCTATCCGGACGAAAGCTTTGCATCGTCCGTGAAGGCCTTTGCCGAGCGGCTGGCCGCTGGTCCGACCATGGCGCTCGCCATGTCCAAGCGAATCCTCCGCCATGCGGGTGACGACCTGGCGGGCATGGAAATGGAGGCTGTGGGTCAGGCGCGCGTCTTCGCGTCCGAGGACGCTGAGGCCGGAATTTCCGCCTTTCTGGCGAAGACGAAACCCGCTTTCAAGGGTCGATAGCCTCCCTCTTCGTCATTTTCCCCGACTTGGCGATTGACAAGACAGGCTCGCCTTAATAAAAATATGGTCGTCCGGTTTATTAAAAGGGCGGGCCGACTTGTCGGGCAGGCTCTGACTGAAAGGAACGACCAATGGAGCAGTATGTACACTCGAAATGGAAGAAGCTGATCCAGCCCGGGATGGTCCATGGCTCGCTTTATTATGACGACGAGATCTTCAAGGAAGAGGTCGAAAAGATCTGGTTCCGCACCTGGGTCTATGTCGGGCACGTCAGCGAGGTTCCGAACGTCAATGACTTCGTCACGAAGTCGATCGGGCCGATGCCCGTTCTCATGGTCCGCGACCGCAACGGTGAAATTCAACTGCTGCTCAATCGCTGCCCGCATCGCGGCAATGCGGTCTGCGTGCAGGAGAAGGGCAATCGGGCACGCTTCACCTGTCCATATCATTCCTGGACATTCTCCAATTCCGGCGAGCTGATGAACTACGCCTTCCCCGAAGGCTACGAGGGAACCGACAAGTCGAAGCTGGGCCTCTCCAAAGTGCCGCGCATCGCGATCTATCGCGGCTTCGTCTTCGGCTCGATGGCGCAGGAAGGCCCCACGCTTGAGGAGCACCTGGGCGGAGCAAGGCGCACGATCGACCAGCTGTGCGACAATTCTCCGACCGGCGAAATCGAGATTTCGGCTGGCTTCCTGCGGCATCGGACACGCGCCAACTGGAAGTTCATTCTGGAAAACGAATGCGACGGCTATCATCCGGGCTTCGTGCATTCCTCGATCTTTTCCGTCTCCGACAGCGCCATCGGCAGCCTTTATGGCAACGATGCGGTCGCCGTGACCCGCAGCTTCGGCAACGGACATACGGAAGTCGATCCGCGCCCTGAATTTCGCCGGCGTGGCGAACCGCTCAGCTGGTTCGGCACGACGACGGAACGTTTGCCCGAATATACCCGCCAGATGAAGGAGGCCTATGGTGAAGAGCGGGCACGCGAGATCATGATCGACGGTTCGCCGCACGTGATGATCTTCCCCAATCTGTTCATTGCCGAGATCCAGATTTTCGTCATCCAGCCGGTCTCGGCAAACGAATCGATCCAGCACTCGACCGCGATCCAGTTCAAGGGCGCGCCGGACATCAACCGGCGGCTTCGGCAGCAGACCATGGGATCTGTCGGTCCCGCCGGCTTCCTGCTGGCCGACGATACCGAAATGTACGAGCGCAATCAGCGCGGGCTTGAGATCCGCGATCCCGAATATCTCTATCTGAAGCGGGGCGAACATCGCGAACGGCGCGATGAAGATGGGTTCCTCATCGGACATTCCACCGACGATCTGCCGTCGCGCGAGATCTGGCGTCACTATCTTTCAATCATGGAAGCAGAATAAAATGGCAGCGGAAGCAGAAGTGATCGACGGTCCCGACATCCTGAAGGAATGGGTCGGGAAGGGCCGCGTCTTTTCAAAGACCTTCAATCCCGAACTCTATCATGAGGTGCAGCAATTCGTCTTCCGCGAGGCGCGCCTGCAGGACATCCATGACTATGATGCCTGGGAGGAACTCTGGTCGGACGACGCCATCTATTGGGTTCCGGCCAACGGAACCGACACCGATCCCGAACGGGACATGTCGCTGATCTACGACAATCGCTCGCGCATATCGCTGCGGATCCGGCAGCTGAAGACCGGCCGCCGGCATTCGCAGACACCGCCGTCGCAATTGGCCAGGGTCGTCTCCAATTTCGAGCTGATCGAGTCGGACAACAACGACATCAAGGTCATGTGCAACGCGCAAATCTTCGAGACCAACCTGCGCGGCGACACCATGTGGGCCTCGCGCAACGAGTACAGTCTGCGTCGCATCAACGGTGAGCTGAAGATGGCCTACAAGAAGGTCGTCCTGATCAACAACAATAAGCCGATCTACACGCTGTCTTTCCTCGTCTGAGAGAGCGCAAGAACGGAGGGAGGGCAGCATGTTCGAGGGAGATGAAACCCTGGTCGCCGAGGGGCCTGTTCGGCTGACCTTCGGCGAAGGCATCGCCAATATTCAGCTCAATCGGCCGGAAGCCGGCAACGGGTTCAATATCGAGCTGATGCGGGCCCTGCAGGACGCCGTCATGACGGTCCATGGCGACCGCCGCGTGCGTGCCGTCATCCTCTCCGGCAACGGCAAGCTTTTTTGCGGGGGTGGAGACGTCAAGGAGTTTGCCTCCAAGGGCGAGGCATTGCCTGACTTCCTGCGCATGGCGACGGCTTATCTGCAGATCTGTGTGTCCGCCCTCGTCAATCTCGGCGTGCCGGTCATCACCAAGGTGCAGGGCTTTGCCGCAGGCGGTGCCGGAATGGGGCTCGTCTGCTGTTCGGATATCGTCATTTGCGGGGCGTCCGCCAAGATCATGGCCGGCGCCACCCGCGTCGGCATGGCCCCTGATGGCGGTGCCACGGCGCTGCTCGGCAAGCTTGTCGGCTTTCGACGCGCGATGGATCTGGTGTTGACCAACCGGATCGTGGAGGCCGAAGAGGCAGAGCGGATCGGTCTCGTCACGCGCGTCGTCGCTGACGATCAGCTGGACGAGGAAGTGTTGAAGGTCGCAAGGCAGATTGCTGCCGGCGCACCGAAGTCCCTTGCCGCAACCAAGCGCCTGATGTGGAACGGATTGGGTCGAGGCTTCGACGCGAGCCTGCCCGATGAGGCGAGAGAGGTGGCAGCACTGTCAGGCACCGCCGACGCTCTGGAGGGCCTGAATGCCGTGATTGCCAGGCGGCACCCTGTCTTCAGGGGCGAGTGAGATGAGCGTTTCCACTCGCCTGCAAGGGCTGCGTGCCATGGTAACCGGCGGGGCCAGCGGCATCGGCGCAGCCATCGTTCAACGGCTGGCCGAAGAGGGCGCGCATGTAGTGCTCTTCGACCGCAACGAAACGACCGCGCGGGCAACCGCCGAGACCTGCGGCGCTGGCGTCCGTGTTGCAGTTGTCGATCTGACTGATTTTGCCAGGCTTGGTCGTCTCATTGCCGAAACCGGCCCTTTTGATATCGCCGTGAACAACGCCGGCATCGATCAGCATGCCTTTTTCACCGATACGAGCGAAGAGGACTGGCGGCGTCTTCTGGCGATCAATCTGGAGGCGGCCTTTGCCGTCACCAAGGCCGTCCTGCCGGCCATGCAGAAGAGCCGTTTCGGGCGTATCGTCAACATCGGCTCGGAAGCCGGCCGGCTCGGGTCCCGCGGCGGAGCCGTCTATGCGGCGGCCAAAGGCGGGCTCATCGCGTTCACCAAGTCGATTGCGCTGGAAAACGCGCGATATGGCATTACCGCCAACTCGATCCTGCCCGGACCGATCAACACGCCACTCCTGCGCGAGGCGGTCGCCGCAGGCGGCGAGAAACTGCTCAAGGTCATGGAGAATGCGACGCTTTTGCGCCGGCTTGGGCGGGCCGAAGAGGTCGCCGCCGCCGTTGCCTTCATTGCTTCGCGCGAGGCCGGCTACGTGACCGGTGAAACGCTGGGCGTTTCCGGCGGAATGGGTATCTCCCAGGCTTGAAAGCCGCCGGGTGCGGCCTGGGCTTCACCAGGCCGCACCCGTTTTTCCTGATCAAAGCTTTTCCTTCAGATAGGCGCCGATCTGTCTCAGTGACTGTTCCGCTTCCACAAGCTCGGGAAAGACCTGGAAATGATGGATCATGCCCGGCCAGATATCGACCTTCACATCGGTTCCGGCGCGCGCAGCACGGTCGAGCAGCAATTCGGAATCGCCAAGGACCGTTTCCGAGCCTCCGACATGGACAAGGATGGGTGGCATTCCCGCCATGTCGCCCTCGATCGGTGACGCCAGGGGGTCGGTCGCGTCGCCCTGCTTTCCGAGATAGGTTCTTGCCATGCGCAAAACCTTGTCCCGTTGGGTCAGCGGGTCCAGCGCTGCCATGGTTTCGTAGGTGGCGCTGCGTGCCTGCAGGTCGAGCCAGGGCGAGAGGAAAACCGCGGCGGCCGGCATGGGGCGGCCGAGCGTGCGCAACTTCAGCAACAGGGCGAGAGCCAGTCCCGCGCCGGCGGAATCCCCTGCGACCGCCAGTCTTTCCGGCCGAATTCCATTCGCCAGGAGCCAGTCATAGACCGTTAGAGCGTCTTCAAGGGCCGCGGGATACCGGTGCTCCGGTGCCAGCCTGTAATCGAAGCCGAAGACTTTTGCCCCGCTCTCGTCCGCCAGTCTCTGCATGAGGTCGCCATGGGAAAGGATCGACCCCATCTGATAGCCGCCGCCATGGCAATAGAGCACAACGCGCTCCGCCGTCTCGTTGCCGATCCAAGCGCCCGGAACGCCGGCCGCATCCACATTACGGACCTCGCGCGGCCGCCTTCCGCTGGAGACCAGCTGCGCAAAGCCGTCACGCATCTCGTCGAGTGTGGTTCCTGCGCCCCAACTGCCGAAGACATCAGAGATTCTCGTCAGCACATCATTCATAGCGGTGTGGGGCATGCAAAACCTTTCAGCGTGAATCAGCCCGGTCGAGCGGGCGAGAGAAATCCGTCGAGGAAGACATTGACGACCATGTCGGCATATTCATCAGGCTTGACCTGACCGTTGCGGTCGTACCAGGCATAGGTGTAATTCAGCGAACCCAGCAGGGACATTGCATAGGTGGTGGCGTATTTCGGCGTCATCCGGCGGGCGCTGTCTAGGCGGATCAGGGCATCCCGGACGATTGCGATGATCTTGCGCTGGGCGGCGGCCGTCTCGGCCTGCTGCTTTTCGTCGAGCTGGTTCCAGTCGTTCAGAAGAACGATCTGCTCGGCATTGTTGACGGAGTTGAGTTCCATGATCTTGCGGGCAACCGCATAGAGAAAGTCCTTCGGCTCCAGTCTCTGTTCACCGAGCGCCTGCAGCTCGTTCAGCATCTGGGAGACATGTTCGCTGATGATGTGGCTGAGGATTTCTTCCTTGGAGACGAAATAGTGATACAGCGCGCCACGCGATGTTTCGCAGGCTGCAGCCAGGTCGATGATCGTGGACGTCGAGAAGCCCTTGGTCGCAAAGACCTTGGCTGACGACCGCAGGATTTTTTCTCTGATTTCGGGATAGTCCTTGGATTGCGTGCGGGCCATTTTCCGTCCAACCGTTTTGTCTTGTTGATGATTTGAGTTGGCCGACAAGAACATTTTCACCAAAAAACTTCAATAGCTACATGGGCTTCGCGGCTCAAGCCGCGTGCGTCCGGATTGGCTCAATAAATAATAATACGACTAGACGGTTTATTTCAAGGGCCGTATCTGTTTTCTGCGGGCGTTTGGCAGGAGGGCTTGGACAGCCACCGCTACGTCGGGTTTATGATGCCGGAAGGTGCAGGCAATGAGCGACGCGTTTTTGCAGACGGAAAAGCAAATTATCCAGGGAGAATTACGATGAACGTCACGGATGCCCTTCGATCGCGAATTTCCGTTCGTGCCTTTCTCGATGATCCGGTCGAAACCGATTTGATCCGGGACATCCTCTCGCTGGCCTGCCGGAGCCCCTCGGGCGGCAATCTGCAGCCGTGGAAAGTGTATGTGGTCAACGGCGCGCGCCTATCGCAACTGAAGGACATCATCGCAGCAAAGATAAAAGATGCTCCACGGGGCGAAGGCACCGAATACGACATCTATCCGCCCGCGCTGGGTGAGCCTTATCTGTCGCGGCGCTTTCGCAATGGAGAGCAGCTTTACAAGACGCTTGGGATCCCGCGCGAGGATAAGTCTTTGCGCCGGGAACAGTTCGCCCGCAACTTCCGGTTTTTCGATGCGCCGGCCGCGCTGTTCTTTTCCATCGACCGGCAGATGGGCATCGGCCAGTGGGTCGATCTGGGAATGTTCATGCAGTCGATCATGTTGCTGGCTGTCGAAAGGGGCCTCGGAACCTGCGCGCAGGAAGCCTGGGCAACGTGGCACAAGACGATCGGAGAGTTCATCGGCATCCCCGAAAACGAAATGCTCTTCGCAGGCATGGCGCTCGGCTATCCTGATCCCGAAGCGCCGGTGAACACGTTGCGCACGGAACGCGCCGACCTTTCCGAGATCGCAACATTCCTTTGACCTGTTGAAGCCAGCAACGGGACGGAATTGCCAGCGGCTACCATCGCGCAGCCCCGAAGCGCGACGGCCGGCCAGTTAGCGGCCCGCCTTGCTGATTTCGTGCTATGGGGAGCCTGTGATGTACCCTCCTGTCAGCCCGTTTCCCCACGCCGCGATAGGCGTTGAGGCGACTAGTTCCCAATAAAGCGAATGGTTTATGCGGCTCTACACGGAAGCGGCTTGCGCCAAAATTGACGAGATGCAATAATAATACGAACAGTCGGCTTATTAGAAGCGACGTCCGCGGTTTCATCGATTTTCGGGAGGATGATTTGGACACTCAGGTAAAGTTTGACGTTGTCGTCGTGGGGGCAGGAGCGGGTGGATGTTGCGCAGCGGCCCGGTTTGCCGCTGCGGGGAAGAAAACGCTTCTGATCGACGATCACGACTATCTCGGCGGGCGCGCCGGAACGGAAATCATCGACGGCCATCGGGTCAACATGGGGGCCATCGCTCTGGAGCCGGGCGGCATTTTCGAGGAGACATTCGAGCTCGCGAGCGCGCGCCTTGAAATCCGCGAGCCGAAACCGGCGGCCGTCTTCTTCCTCGACCGCAAGGTCGTGGATGTTTCCAAGGGCGGGCTTGCGCTTCTGCTCGGCGGCCTGACAAAACAGGCGTCGAAGGTTCTCGGCGAGTTTGCCAAGGCGCGAACGGGGAGCCTGCCCGATGGGCGCCAGTCGACCGAGGATTGGCTGAAAAGCTATACCAAGAACGAGACGGTACACGCGATCTTCCGCAATCTCTGTGCGGCCATCTTTGCGATGAACGCGTCCGAAATTCCCGCGCGTGCCTTTCTCACCTATTTCACCTCCAAGGGCGCTTTCAAGCGGTTCGGCTTTCATCCGCAAGGGACCATGGGGGCCTGGCAGGCGCTGGCAGATGCAGTCGTTCGGCTGGGAGGTGAGGTGTGGCTGAGCTCGCCGGCAGAACGTATCGTTATCGAAGACAACGTGGCCAAGGCGGTGATCGTCCGTCGTGGTGATCGAACCGTCCGGGTCGAGGCGGAGACGATCGTCACGAATTGCGGACCGAAAGCAACTGTTGCACTGGCAGGGGCAGAGCATTTTTCGCCCGATTATGTGCGCCAGACCGTCGAACTTCTGAAGCCGGCCGCCAATATCGTTTACAACTTTGCCTCGCGTGAGGATCTGATGCCGAAGGCACCCGGCATCATGACCTTCGGCAAGACGCGCCGTCTGTGCAACATGGCCAATCTGACCGCGACCTGCCCTGAACTCGCACCGGCGGGCTGGAACCAGTATGTCGCCTACGCCGTTCCGATTCCGGCAATGGGCAATTTCGACAGCGAGGCGGAGATCAACGAGGGCCTGGCCGATCTTCGCGAACAGTTCCCCGGCTTCGATGAGAAGGTGAAGATGCTGTCGATCCGCGTCATGCGGGATGACTGGCCCGCCCAGCGGACCGGGGCCGGCTACGACATGGATCAGGCGACCGGGATCGAGGGGCTCTGGTGTGTCGGCGATGCCGTGAAGGTTTACGGCAATGGTGGCACGCAGGCTTGCGCCGAGACCGCGAAACTCGTGGTGGAGAAAGTGCTCGGCAGCCCCCGCATGGCGGCGCGCGCCTGATTTCTCGCCGATCCGCAGGTCACTGCCTGCGGATCGGCTTAAGATCGAAAGGGCATCAGGCCGATTTCCGGCTGTCCTGTAAAAGATCGATCCTGGAACCTGCTTCACGCACGATCCGTGTGATAAGTTCGTCGCAGGTCGGAATGTCGTGGATCAGTCCCATGGACTGACCGCCCCAGATGACGCCACCCTCTGTATCGCCGGTGACCAGCGCTTCCCGCCCGCGTACGCCCGCCGCCAGTTCCGCAACATCTGAAAATTCGGCACCCGGCTTTGCCAGCCGATCGACGATTTCGTCCGAGACCGAATTCTTGACGACGCGGGCGGTATTTTTCAGGCTGCGGAAAATCAGGTTGGTACTGCGCTCATCCTTGTCGACATAGATCTGCTTGATGTTGGGATGCGAGGGCGCTTCCTTTGTTGCGCACAGACGCGTCCCGAGATTGATGCCGTCCGCACCGAGGGCCAGGGCCGCAGCGAGCCCTCTACCGTCGGCGAAGCCTCCCGACGCAATGATCGGAATGCGGACCTTGTCGGCGGTTGCCGGAATGAGGACCAGACCGCCGATATCCTCCTCACCCGGATGGCCGGCACATTCAAAACCGTCGATCGAGATCACGTCGACGCCGATCCGTTCTGCTGCAAGCGCATGACGCACGGAGGCGCATTTGTGAATGACCTTCACACCGGCAGCCTTGAAATCCTCGATATGCTCCGTCGGCGCGCGACCGGCCGTCTCCACCACGCCAACGCCGCTTTCGATGATCACGCGCCGATAGTCCGCATAGGGGACCGGCGTGATGGTCGGCAACAGGGTGAGGTTCACACCGAACGGCTGATCGGTCATCGTCCGGCAACGTGCGATCTCTCGTGCCAGCGCGTCAGGCGATCCCGCCGTCAGCGCCGTCAACATGCCGAGCCCGCCAGCATTGGCGACCGCCGAGGCCAGTTCGGCCCGCCCGTAAAATGTCAAGCCACCCATGACAATGGGATGTCTGATACCCAGCATCCGCGTCAGTCTGGTTTCGAAATGCATCTGCTCCAATCCTCCTCAAAAGATCTCGGTCGATCTTGCATAATCCGGACATCCGGTCAATATATCGGCAAGAAAGCCCGAGACTGCGACGCATCTCCACGATGGATCGCGTCTCGCGACGGCTCCAAAAGACGGAAGCAATGGAGGACGAATTGACGGCAAGAACGCTCGATATCGACAAGCTCAAGACTTGGGTCGGCAACACCCAGCGTGTCAGCGACACGATCTCCCTTCCTCAGGTCAGACGTATCCGCGACTTCTACAGCCTGGACCCGGATGTCGCAGAGGGTGACACGCTGATGGAGCTTTGGCATTGGTTCTTCTTCAACCCGTCCGTCCCGCCGGAACGGATCGGAACCGACGGACACCCCGAACTCGGCGACTTTCTCCCGCCGATCGCCCTTCCGCGCCGGATGTGGGGCGGCAGCCGCCTGACGTTTCATCGCCCGCTCGTGGCGGGGCGTGATGCGGAAAAGACTTCCCGCGTTGTGTCTGTGGATATCAAGCAGGGCAGCACAGGACAGCTGGGCATCGTGCGGGTCGCGCACGACCTCATTCAGGATGGCCAGCTTTGCCTGAGCGAAGAGCAGGATATCGTTTATCGCGAGGCCGCAAGCAGTTCGCAGTCGCAGGCCACCGGACCAGCCTGTCCCGAAGGCGTAGAGCATCGGGAAAGCATCGCCCCGAACCCGGTCATGCTGTTTCGCTACTCGGCTTTGACCTATAACGCCCACCGGATCCACTACGATCGGGACTATGCGACGCGGGTTGAGGGATATGGCGGGCTTGTCGTTCATGGACCGCTGACCGCGTCGCTCCTGGCGCAGTTTGCACGCCGGATCGCGCAGAAGCCGCTCAAGACGTTTTCCTTCAAGGGGGTGAGCCCGTTGATCGAAGGAGCCCCCTTCACGCTCGAAGCAAAAGCCGATGGTGGCAGTCTGGACCTCTGGGCGCGGCAACCCGGAGGTGGTCAGGCGATGAAGGCAGTCGCGGGTTTCTGACGCGGTCTTTCCCGGTTTTGGGCCGCGACCCTTGCGAAAACAAAAACAACGCTTCACAAGGCCGTACACATATAATAAACCGTCCAGCAGGATTATTATATCTAGACGCACAGTTGGCGGTGGTCGGTTTGTGGCAAGGCAATAGCAGATGGAACCGAGCCATGGACGCGCACCATGAGATGGAGGAGTAATACTTGGCGAACATCACATATATTGAACACGACGGCAGGAGGCACGTCATAAACCTTGCGCCCGGAAAGACCTTGATGGAGGGTGCAAGGGATAACAATGTTGCCGGTATCGTCGCAGATTGCGGCGGTGCATGCGCCTGTTCAACCTGCCATGTCTACATCGATGAATCCTGGGTGGAGAAATTGCCGCCGGTCGACGAAACGGAAAGGGACATGCTCGAATTTGCTGACGAGCCGGACGCGCGCTTGTCGCGCCTGTCCTGCCAGATCAAGATCACTGAAGCGATGGACGGCTTGATCGTCAAGATGCCGCAGTCTCAAACAGCAGCGTGAAGCGTTGAAGCTTTGCTTCTGCACGAAGTCGGAACTCTTGGCGCGAACTCCATAATGTGCTGCATATATTTATGGCGCGCTGCTTTCCATTGAGAGTTTGAACCCGCGTTTCGACACGGGATTCTCAATGGATCAGGCCGAGGCGGTCAGGCTCGAGACCAGCGTCCATCATGACGCGTAATGCCTTGCAAGATTAGTCACTTTCAGGCCGTGGCTGATCACTCCGTTGCTCGTCCCCTCATCAGCATGGACAGGAGCGAGTTGCCTCCTTTTCTGCCCTCTGGCAGAACCGTGACCGTTGCGCTGAGCCCCACGATCAGGGAGCTGGCATCTGCATCGCTATCAAGCTTGACGCGTACCGGCACGCGCTGTGCCAGACGCACCCAAGTGAAGTTTGGCGTGACATTCGCGAGAAGCGTCGTACCGGCTGTCCGCTCGCGATCCTCCACGCCCGCCGCGATGCTCTCGACATGTCCCTTCAAGGGAGTTGCCGATGCCATCAGCTTGATGGTTACGTCGTCTCCGACTGCGATGTTGGAAAGCTGGTTTTCGTCGAAATAGCCTTCAACGCGCACCGTTTCGGTTGCGATCAGCGCCATCAGGCCTTTGCCCGCCGCGACGTAATCGCCGGCGTTGAGCGCGAGATTGGCAATAGTGCCATCGGATGGGGCGAGAATGTCGGTGCGCTGAAGATTGAGTTGCGCCAGATTGTAGTTGGCCATCGCCTGCTGATAGCCGGCTTGCGCCTGTTCGAGCGCAAGCTGCGACTTGTCGACCGACTGTTGCGAAACGGTCGAGCTTTCCTGCAGCTTCTTGTAACGCTCAGCCTCGACCTTGGCATTGTCCAGGGCGGCCGTGGCCTGCGCGACAACGGCATTCGCGCTGTCGAGCGCGAGCTGAAAGCGGGCGGGATCGACCTTCAACAGGATCTGGCCTTTCCGGACCTTCTGGTTGTCATGGATTAAAACTGCCGAGACCGGACCCGACACGTCAGCGGTGATCGTCACGACATTGGCACGGACGTGGCCGTCCCGCGTCCAGGGCGTTTCCATGTAGGACGTCCAGAGCTGCCAACCGAAAAAGATGGCGACGGCAGTAACCCCCAGCGTCACGAACAGCCGGATCAAGCGAAGTGCGAATGACTTCATGATGCATACCTTTGAAAGAGATCGGCGGTGACCGCAAAGATCACCACGAAGAGCGAGAGATTAAAGAGAGCCGGATGCCAGACCACCCGATAGACATGCGCGCGGGTGAGGAGCTTCTTGCCCACGGCGTGAAGCACAAGAGCCAAAAGTCCGAGGACGAGGAGTTTCGGAAGAAATACTCCAAAGAAGACGATTTCGCCGAACATGCGATCTCCTATTCAGCAGCTATGGCGGCCGGGCCCGCGCCCTGAACGTCCGGATCGGGAGGCAGACGCGGGGCCGGTGCGAGGGGAAACAGGCACTGGCGCAGTTCCGCAAGCGCCGCCGTCAGGGCTTGGCGGTTCGGGGCCCCGGCTAAAGCGAGAAGAGCTGTATCGATGTCGCGGAGTATCGCGGGGTCGGGGGCATTGCCCGTTCCCACGTCAATCTTTGACTCAAACCATGCGCCCACCGCCTGCAGCATCCCCTCCAACAGGCGTGCCTGTTCCGGCGCCAGATGGCGCAACTGGCCGCGCAATTGTAGGAGCGACGCGCCCGTGCGCAACTCGGCGAGCATGTCAAAGCTCTCGAGATCGGTACCGACCGTTGCAGACTGGCGAGACGCGAACTGCGCCAGACGGTCAAGACCGCGCCCCGTAAACTGGACAGGAGAGGCCGAGAGCCGGCCGCGGGCGATGGCCGCAATTTCGCGCCATCCCAGCCGGGCGATCCGGCGGGCTTTCAGCGCCGCACCCAGCGAATGGGTGAGCCCGTTCCAGACGACGGCGAAGAGTACGCCGAGGACAGACGCCACGCCGCCCTCGGCAAAGCTGACAAAATCGGCCGAGTAGGTGGATGAGATGGCCACTGTCGATGCGGTTCCGACGGTCATCAACATGCCGGGCAGAGCGAACTGCGGACGGCTCATGATGGTGCCGAACAGGATGAAGGGGATCGCAAAGACTGCCACCAGCCCAATGAAGGAACTGATCCCGGGCAGGAAGCCGAATACAAAGATGCCGGCTAGAATGTTGCTTGCGGCCATAAAGACGGCCATGGCCTTCAACGGCGGAATCGGATTGTCCATCGCGCCAAAGAAAGGACCGGCGATCAGTGCCATCATTGCAAAACCGACGCCTGCCTGCCAGCCGGAATAGAGCCAAATCATGCCGGCGACGAAACCGGCCAGGGAGATCGATATGGCCGTGACCGCCAGCGCGCCGACATCGTGGTGCCACTGGCTTTCCACACCTTCGGTTGACGCAAGCTCAACCCGATGGCGCGCCAGACTGCCGGCCTCGATCTCTGCCTGCAACAGGTTGCAATCCTGCCAGATGTCTACGAGAGATCCGACGTCGGCAAGGGCGTTCTTCAACAGCAGACCGTCCCAGTCGCGGCGATCTATGGTGGCGGCCACCAATTGGCTGTGCTTTTCACGGATTGCGGGCGCCATTCTGGCGGCTCTCCTCACGGCGTGTTCGTCCGACAGGCCGGACTGGTCCGTCCCGACCCAGGATTTGAGGTCAGCCAGCAAACTTGCGAATTCCGCATCAAGAGCCTTGTCGCGCTGCAACGCGGCCAGCGTCCCGGCAAATCCGTCGAGCACGATCGGCATTCGGGCGGCGCGTTGCCGGAAATCCGTCATATGCCGTTTCAGGTTGGTTGCTGCCGCATCGAAACGCACATGCGTGGCAAGGTTGTCGAGTGCGACAACATCGGATGCCAGGCGCCGGCTTTGCTTTGCTGTTTCCGCCGGACTCTCTGCCTCGATGACCGAAACGATCCAGAGGCGGATATCCGCCAGCAGCTTACCGGTTGTCTGGCTAACCGTCAGTGCCGTCTCGACAGGCAGAAAAATGCTGTTGACCACCGCCGCACAGGTGATGCCGAGGAGGATTTCCTCGGCCCGCGCAACGGCCGTGTCGAACACACTGGTGGGCGCATAGATCGAAGGAAACGCGATCAGAGGAACCGTATAGCCGGCGAGCATCAAGGCATAGCTGCGCGGTGTCCGGTCAAAAAAGGCCAGGAAGGTCAGTAGGCCCGTCCATAAGCTCACCGCCAGCACGAAGAGGATGGGAGAATTTGCGAGAGGCGGGGTGATGAACACAGCGGCTGCTGCGCCAACCAAAGTCCCCACAGATCGAAAGACAGCCTTCGATCGCGTCAGGCCGGAGAGCGGGTTCGCCACGATATAGACTGTCGCCATGGCCCAGTAGGGACGCGGAAGGCCGGCGGCAAGCCCGATATAGAGGGCGCCCATGGAGGCCGCGAAGGTCTTAAGCGAGAAGATCCATTCGGCGCGGGTCGGGGTGGAAATCTTGCCCATCAGGCCGCTCCATCCGTCATGACGTCCTCGAACACCCCGTCGTCGACGCAGCTCGAAATGGTTCGAAGCACGCGCAGAGCGGCTTCCAGTTCCTCCGGGCTGTGGTCGCGCAGCATTCGCGTGCGGATTTCGGTGAGGTAATATTCGATACGCTGGCGCAGTCTGCGCCCTTCGTTCGTCAGCCACAGGGTCTTGGCGCGACGGTCTTCCGGGTCCTCCCGGCGGACGATCAGCTTCTGCTCCGCCAGCATGTCGAGGAGACGAACGAGGGCCGGGCCCTCGACACCTATTTCCTCCGCAACCGCATTCTGGCGGACGCCTTCGCCGAGCCGTCCGATCACGATCAGCGGGAACAGCGACGCCTCCGAGATGCTGCCCGGCGGATAGTCGCGGTCAGTGCAGAGCATCTCGACAAGCTTCCGGCCCAGCTTGCGCCACTGGCGCTCAGCGCGAGGGATAGAACTCGTTACGAGAAATCTGAGGTGATCAATTTCGTTCATACGATAATAGATAACATGTTATCTAATTGAGTCAAGACGCGCTTCAGCTTGGCCTTCCCCTTACTCGGGGGGGCATGACCGAAGCCCGGCATGCCCACATCAAACGCCAACGCTTTCCTGCCAAGAGCCGAAATGCGCTGCTTTCAACCGTTCGTGTTCCATGGTTCTTTAAGGGATTTGTGAAATTACGTGCCTCCCTCGCGCCGAAAGTTCGTATCCCTTCAAAAAGATAGGGACAATCCCGCCGGCCGGTGCGCATAGCCCCACGGCGACCGTCACGCCGCTCGTTAGGCATATGCCTCTCGGGATCCGTCGCCTCTGGTCATGCATTCGGCCCGGATCAGGTCGGCCACCTTTGCCACCCTGTCGATCCGATCGGAGCGATTGGTGACATGCAGGAAGGTCAGGTCGCGCGCGATGGCCTTCGTTCCGGGAAGGTCACAGCGCACGAGTTCGCCACTCTCCAGTTGCGGTGCAAGCACGCGCAGCGATTCCAGAGCGATGCCGAATCCTGACAGGACGGCGGGAATGATCTGGGAGGCGCGGTTGAACCTCAGCCAGTTGACGTTGGTCGTTTCAATCCCGTTGAGCTGAAGCCAGTCCGTCCATGTGACCGCGTTGGTCTCGTTGACGATCAGCGCGCAATCGGCGAGGTCTGCGACGGTCTGCAGGCGCGCCTTCAGGCTGGGTGCGCAGACCGGCGTGAAGACATCCGGCCCCAGCGGTTCCAGATCGTGGATCTTCGCGGCCGGCTCGCCATACACAATGGCGACGTCGAAGTCGCGATAGCGTTTGAAGTCGGGCGCCTCGTCCGCCACGATCCGGATATCGCGGATCTTGGCGGCGAGAAGCGATTGCACGACCACGGGCAAAAGCTGGCTGGCAAGGCCGGGCGGGCTGGAGATGGAAATGGGCATGTCGCGCGCTTCGGTGAGCGTCTGCAGCCCGACGCGCATCTCATCAAAACCCTTCACCACATGCTTGAGCAGCTTCTCGCCCTCCAAGGTCAGCTGCAGGCCGTTTCCGATGCGCAGGAACAGCGGGCAGGCGAGGCGCTCCTCCAGTTTCCGGACAGCCTGACTGACCGCGCTGGTCGACAGGGCAAGGTTTTCGGCCGCGACCCTGAATGAGCAGGTCTGGCCCGCCTCGGCGAAAATTTCGAGTGCGCTCAAGGGCACGCTCAGACGTGACATCGTGAAGCTCCGCTTAACGGTTGAGAAAACACAAGTCGTTTGCTCAGCGCCGGTCCCGATCCTAATCATATCTCTGAGGAGACTGGATTTGGCGATGCTATCGCCACCGGAGGAAGCATGCAATCAGAACTGAAGGGACGTGTGGCGGTGGTCACCGGCGCTGCACGGGGCATCGGCTTTGCGATTGCCGAACGGCTCGCCGAGCAGGGCGCCCATGTCGTGATTTCCGACGTTGACCGCGCCGCAGGCGAGCAGGCCGTGGCGCGCATTGTCAGGAACGGCGGTTCATCGAGCTTTGCCCCTGTGGATCTCAGCCAGCCGGACGATATCCGGCGCGCGTCTGGGGAGATATTCCTGCAGCATAGCCGCATCGACATCCTGGTGAACAATGCCGGGATTGTCTCCAGGGGCGGCATCGAAAGCGTCGAACTGGAAGAATTCCAACGCCTCATGATGATCGATCTCACGGCGGTCTTCCTTCTGACGAAAGCCTTTCTGCCGGCCATGACCAGCGCCGGCTGGGGGCGCATCATCAACATTGCCTCGGTTGCGGGGCAGCAGGGCGGCGGCCTCTTTGGCAACAGCTGCTATGCGGCGGCGAAGGGTGCGGTCATTGCCTTCAGCAAGGGCATCGCGCGCGAAGCTGGCCGGTCGGGCGTGACCTGCAACGCCATCTGCCCCGGATTGACCGATACGGCGCTGACCTCGGAACTCACCATCGCACAAAGAGAACAGATCATCTCGACCATACCGGTCGGACGCCCCGGCGAGCCGGAAGACATTGCCGAAGCCGTCCGGTTTCTGGCCTCCGATGCGGCGAGCTTCATTACCGGCGTCACATTGAACGTCGATGGCGGCTTGATGCGTCACTGATTTGACAGGCATGCAGCGGCAGGTCAGGGAGACCGGCCGCACCAGAAGAAAAGGGAGGAAAAGACATGCAGAAGAATTTCACGACATCCGATGGTGCCGTCCTGACCTACACGGACGAGGGGCAGGGACCTGCGCTCGTCATGCTGCCGGGCTGGTCGCAGTCGGCGGCGATGTTCCGGCATCAGATCGAGCACTTCTCGGCGACCCATCGCGTGCTGGCGATCGACTTTCGCGGACACGGCAAGTCGCCTGACGCCACGCGCGGTTTCCGCATCTTCCGCTTTGCCGCCGATATCATGGAACTGATGAAGCATGAGAAGATCGAGAAGGCCACGATGCTGGGCTGGTCGATGGGCGCCTCGGTGATCTGGGCGATGATCGATGTCTTCGGCACCGGTTTCATCGAAAAGCTCATCCTGGTGGACGAGCCGGCCACGGTGATGCGTCAGTCGGGCATGACGGAGGAGGATGCGATCAACGCCGGCGCGCTCTTCGATGCCGCAACGATGGTTGCGGTTGCCGAACAGATCAAGGGTGCCGAAGGTGCGGCAGCACGCGGTGCATTCCTCGACGGAATGATCACCAAGAACATCCCGGCGGATCTGAAGGCCTGGCTGCTTGAGGAAAACCTGCGCGTCGCCCCCGTCCACGTCGCCAATCTCTTCGTCGATCATTGCTCCATCGACTGGAGCGACATCTTCGGCCGCATCGACAAGCCAACCCTCATCATCGCCGGCCGCGTCAGCCACGTGAACTTCCGCTCGCAGGAATGGATCCATGGCCAGATCAAGGGTTCGAAGCTGGTGATCTTCGAAGAGCACGAAGGCGGGGCGCATTTCTCCTTCATCGAAGCCCCTGCACGTTTCAACGAGGTTCTCTCGACCTTCGTCGGCAACGGCTGAGACTGTGCCGACCGGCAGTCTCTGACGCCGGACATGATAGAAACGATAAAGGGCCGGCTTCATCGCCGGCCCTCTATCGTTTGGTCTCAATCGCTGCGGCGGGGGCGTGCTAGATATGAAGCGCCTGGCCGAGCCCCTTCAGCGCCGCTTCCTGCACGGCTTCCGATTGCGTCGGATGCGCCTGGATGGTCGCAGCAAGGTCTGTCAGGGTCGCCGCCATTTCGAGCGCCAGCGCAAACTGGCCTGCCATTTCCGACACGCCCGCCCCGACGGCTTGGATACCCAGGACAAGCCCGGTTTCGCGGACAAAAACGATGCGGATAAACCCGTCATCGCGATCGCGCGTCATCGCCCGGCCATTGCCGACAAAGGGGAAGACCGCAACGCCCGCATCGCTCGCCTGAGCCGGCAGAAGGCCGACGGTGACGATTTCCGGATCGGTGAAGCAGACGGCCGGCATAGCGCGCTTGTCCCAGGCGACCGGCTCGCCAGCAATCACGCGCGCGACCAGATCGCCCTGTGCCATGGCGCGATGGGCCAGCATGGGTTCGCCCGTGACATCGCCGATGGCGTAGACGCCCCGCATGGAGGTGCGGCAATGGGCGTCGATGGCGAGATAGCGGCCGTTGTGATCAAGTCCCAACGCGTCGAGCCCGAAGCCCTCGATATTGGGTGCGCGGCCAATGGTCACCAGCACCTTGTCGGCAGCAAGGATTTCGCGCGTCTCGCCGATCAGAACCTCAAGCTGCCCGTCGGCATAGCCTTGTGCCCGCGCATCGGTGAGAACTCTCACGTTGAGCGCAGCCAGCCGCTTGGCGACGGGCTTAGTGAGATCCGCATCGTAAAGCGGCAGCAGACGCGATGCGGCTTCGATAATCGTCACCTCCGCGCCGAGCTTGGCCATGGCGGTTCCGATTTCCAGCCCGATATAGCCGCCGCCCACGACGCAAAGACGCTTTGGCACCGTTTCTAGCGCCAATATCTCGGTCGAGGACAGGATATCACCGCCGAAGGGGAGCGTCGGGATCGTCTGGGCGCGCGCACCCGTCGCGATCACGAGGTTCTCGCAGCGGATCGTTTCGACAGCGCCATCCGCACCGGTGACCTGGACAGTCTTGCCATCGGTGATCTGCGCCCGGCCCTGGACGACGCGCACCCGCGCCCTGCGCAGCAGCGCCGCAACGCCACTGGTGAGACGCGAGACGATGCCGTCCTTCCAGGCAACGGCTTTGCCGAGATCGATCCGGGGGGCTGCGGCCGTGATGCCGAACGGGTTGTCGCCGGCAAGCCGGCTCGCCTCGTCAAACACCTCGGCCGTATGGATCAGCGCCTTGGACGGGATGCAGCCGACATTCAGGCAGGTGCCGCCGACGGCAGTTTCCTCGACCAGAACGGTTTCGAGACCGAGCTGTCCCGCCCGAATGGCCGCGACATAGCCGCCGGGGCCGCCGCCGATGATGAGGACCTTGCAGGGTTTTTGTGTCACGCGTTATCCTCCATGAACATCAGCGCGGGTGTCTCCAGCAAAGTCCGCAGCCGCTGGACAAAGGTCGCGGCATTCCAGCCGTCGATCACCCGATGGTCGAAGCTGGCGGAAATATTCATCATCCGCCGCGGCACGAACTGGCTGCCGTCCCACATCGGCCGGATGGCCATGCGATTGACGCCAAGGATCGCAACTTCCGGATGATTGATGATCGGCGTCGTCGCGATGGCCCCAAGCGGTCCGAGCGAGGTGATCGTGAAGGTCGAGCCCGAAAGCTCCTCGCGCGTGGCCTTGCCCTGGCGCGCCGCCTCCGCCAGCCGGGCAATCTCGCCGGCCGCGCCGAAGAGACCAAACGTCTCCGCATAACGCATCACGGGCACAACCAGCCCATTCGGCGTCATGGTTGCGATGCCGAGATGAATGGCGTTGTGCCGTTCGATGATGCCGTCATCGTCCAGATAATGTGCGTTCATCTCCGGGTGATCGACAAAGGCCCGCTTCAGCGCAGCCGCCAGGAAGGGCAGGAGGGTGAGCTTCGGTTTGTCGCCACGCCGCTCGTTCATCGCCGCGCGCAGATCTTCGAGCGCGCTGACATCGACCTCTTCGATCACGGTAATATGCGGGATGCGCGCATTGGCGAGCGCCATGCGGTCGGCGATCTTCCGGCGAAGGCCAATGACGGGAATGCGTTCGGTTCCCTCCTGTCGCTGCCGTGTGCTCTCCCCAGACGAAGATGCGGGCGGCGCAGCAAAAACCGCATTGAGATCGGCATCCGTGATCCGGCCCGCCGGGCCGGTGCCAGCGACGGTGCGCAGGTCGATCCCGGCGCGGCGCGCCCGGTCGCGCACCGCAGGGGAGGCCAGTGGCGCTTCGCCTTCCGCCCGCGGAGCACGGGCTGATCCGGCCGGGGCAGGGCGCGCGGCCGGTATATCATTGCCGGCGGGCTTCGCGGGTGTGGCTTGCGGCGCAGCCTTCTCGTGAGCGGGTTCGGCCACGGTTGTCTGCGGCGCATCGGCGGCAGCCTTGACGGGCTCGGCCTCAGAAGGCGCGTCCGCTCCGGTATGCTCTATCCGGCAAAGCACACCACCCACGGCCAGCGTTTCGCCGATGGCGCCGCCGAGTTCGATGACCGTACCGGCGAACAGGCTCGGGATTTCGACCGTCGCCTTGTCGGTCATGACATCGGCCAGTAGATCGTCCTCGCGGACCGGGTCGCCGGGCTTGACGTGCCAGGTGACGATTTCGACTTCCGCGACGCCTTCGCCGACGTCGGGGACCCTGATGCTGCTGACCGTCATTTATGCCTCCATGACCTGTTGCAAGGCGCGGGCGATCCTGTCGGGACCGGGGAAATAATCCCATTCCTGCGCATGCGGATAAGGCGCATCCCAGCCGGCGACACGCAGAATGGGTGCGAGCAGATGCCAGAAACAGGCCTCCTGAACCTCGGCGATCAGCTCCGCGCCGAAGCCGCTGGTGCGGGTCGCCTCGTGGATGACGACGCAGCGGCCGGTCTTTTCGACCGAAGCACGGATCGTGTCGAGATCGAGCGGCAGCAGTGTGCGCAGGTCGATGATTTCCGCATCGACGCCCATCCGGTCCACGGTCGCCTGCGCCACATGCACCATCGTACCGTAAGCCAGCACGGTCACGGCCGAGCCCTCCCGGCAGACCGAGGCCGTGCCGAGCGGAACGCTGTAATGTCCCTCCGGCACCTCGCCCGCCGGATGCGCCGACCACGGCACCGACTTGCCATGCGGATCGCCGGCAAAGGGACCGTTATAAATGCGTTTCGGCTCCAGAAAGATCACCGGGTCGGGGTCTTCGATGGCCGCGATCAGCAGGCCCTTGGCGTCGTAAGGGTTGGACGGGATGACCACTTTCAGGCCCGCGACATGGGTAAACAGCGCCTCGGGGCTCTGGCTATGCGTCTGGCCGCCGAAAATGCCGCCGCCGGTCGGCATGCGCACCACGAGCGGGCAGGTGAACTGCCCGTTGGACCGATGCCTGAGCCGCGCCGCTTCCTGCGTGATCTGGTCATAGGCCGGAAAGACATAGTCGGCGAACTGGATTTCGACACAGGGCCGCATGCCCTGTGCCGCCATGCCGACCGCCATGCCGACGATGGCGCTCTCGTTGATCGGGGTGTCGAAGACCCGCTCCTCGCCGTAGCGGGCCTGAAGGCCGGCGGTGCAGCGGAAGACGCCGCCGAAATAGCCGACATCCTCGCCGAACACGATGACGGAAGGGTCATCGGCCAGCTTCACGTCCATGGCGCTGCGCAGCGCCTCGATCATTGTCATGCGCGCCATGTCAGTATCCCGTCTCCTGGCGCTGCCGGCGCAGATGCTCCGGCATGTCGGCGTAAACGTTGAGGAAAATTTCTGCGGGCGAGATCGGCTGCGGATCGACGAATGTGCCATGCGCTTCTACCGCCTTCTGGACGGCGTTCACCTCGTCCAGGATTTCGGCCTCGGCCTGCACCTGCCGCTCCTCCGACCAGTCGCCGCGCGCGATCAGGTGTGCCTTGAGGCGTTCCACAGGATCGCCGAGCGGCCAGGCTCGGGCCTCGTCACGCGGGCGATAGGCGCTGGGATCGTCGGAGGTCGAATGCGCGGCAGCGCGATAGGTGAACCACTCGATGAGAACCGGCCCTTGGCCCTGCCGCGCCCGCGCAATCGCCCAGCGCGAAACCGCCATCACGGCCAGATAGTCGTTGCCATCGACGCGGATCGCCGGAATGCCGTAGCCCAGCGCGCGGGCTGCATAGGTCTCGCTCTTGCCGGCTGCGATGCCGGTATAGGTCGAAATGGCCCACTGGTTGTTGACGACGTTGAGGACGACGGGAGGCACATAGACCGAGGCGGTGAGCAGCGCACTGTGGAAGTCGTTCGAGGCCGTGGCGCCATCGCCGATCCAGCCGGCGGCGATCTTGCCCGTTCCTGTCAGCGCCGCTGCCATGGCCCAGCCCACGGCCTGGACATATTGGGTGCCGAGGTTGCCCGAGATGGAGAAGAAACCGTAGTCCCGCGCCGAATGCATGATCGGCAATTGCCGGCCTTTCAGCGGATCGAGCGCGTTGGAATAGAGCTGGCCCATCATCTGCTCCAGCGGATAATCCGCCGCGACGAGAAGCGTCTGCTGGCGATAGGTCGGGAAGTTCATGTCGCCCTGCGAGAGCTCGCGCTGGAAGCAGCAGCCGATGGCTTCCTCGCCGGTGCATTGCAGATAAAACGACGTCTTGCCCTGCCGCTGCGCATTCAGCATGCGCCGGTCGATGGCGCGCATCTTCAGCATGTCACGCAGACCCTGCCGAAGGCGGTCGGCGGAGAGGTCTCCGAGATAATCCGCCCAGGGTCCGACGGGCTGATTGTTGTCATCAAGGACGCGCACCATCCCGAGGGCGAGGTCGCGGCAGCCGCCAGCTTCGATATCCAGGGGCGGCACCGGCAATATTCCAGCCTCGGGGACCGTAATGGCCGAAAAGTCGGCCGGCTGGTCGGGTCGCGCCGGCGGATGCGGAAACTGCAGTCGGATGCGCGTGATGTCACCCGCCGTATGCATCGCACCGCTTTCGTCCTCGGACGCTTCACGCGCGCCCTTTGTTGTGATCGAGATATCAGCCACGGCCTTTCTCCTCCCTAGCCTAGACATCGTTGAAGTCTAGCGGTGTTACAGAAGATAGGATTTGCTTTCTGACCTCGATTGCGCTTTTAAACTGGCTGACTCAGCCAATAATTGCCTAAAAGGAGATTTTTTCATGCCGAAAATCGACGAAACCGATTTGCGTATCCTGCGCGCGGTGCAAGCCGACGGTAATCTCACGGTGACGGAAGTTGCCGAACGCGCAGGGCTGTCCCAATCGCCCTGCTCGAGACGGCTTGCGGCGCTGGAAGAGGCCGGCGTGATCAAGGGCAAAAGAACGATCCTTGATCCGAAAAGCCTCGGCTTCAACACGATCGTCATCGTGCGGATCAAGCTGCAGGGGCACGAACCCGAGGGGCTGGAGCGGTTCAAGCGGGCAGTGCGCGCGATCCCGGAAATCCAGATCGCGCTTCTGGTGCTGGGCGATTTCGACTTTCTCCTGCGCGTCGTCGTGCGCGACATCGAGCATTATCAGCATCTGCTGCAAAGCAAGCTGGTCAGCCTGCCCGGCGTCCGGGAGATGCAGAGCTCGGTGATACTGGAAGTGGTGAAGAACGAGGATGTTCTGCCGATCTAGGCTTCAGGCTCCACCATGTCCGCCGAGACGGCTTAGAGACAATGGGTAAAAGCCATCGTTGCACTGATCCGGCCGCGCAAAAAGGCCAGATCGTTGCGAGCGCCAAGCTCGGTCTGCAGGTGTGGCCAGTCGACGAATTCCGAGCCGCGATCGAAGGCAACCGAGCGGTGCGCGGCCAGGGGCAAGGCACGCAGCGCCTCGATAATCGTCGCGCTCATCTTCATCAATCGCCAGCGTTCGATCTGACGCCGGTCAGCTAGGGTGAGGTGGCTGTATCGGGTCTTCATTCAGGATGTCCTTTCCATCTTCAACATCCTGCCACGTTTCAAAAGTCGCAGTTCGGTATAGCGCGTACCCCACTGTGAGTTCACGCCCAAGCGCGACTTGCTTGGCTGCCAGTCTACCTGTCGCTAGGTATGTG
>UBQX01000028.1 GCA_900467685.1 Hyphomicrobiales bacterium | reverse complement strand
AGCGTGGCGAAGTTGGTGGAGGAAAGACCCGCAACCGCCTTGGTGCTGAGCACCGCTACGTTACCCGTCGTCAGAACCGCAAGGTTGGCCGACGAGATCGCCGCCATCTGCGTCGAGGTCAGAGCACTGGCCTGACCCGTGGTAAGGGCTGCCACCTGCCCCGTGGTCAAAGCACCGACCTGCGCCGACGTCAGACCTGCAATCGCCGTGGACTTGACCGCGGCGAGCTGCGTCGTCGTGAGCGCAGCGACATCCGTCGTCGTCATCGCAGCAAGCTGCGTCGAGGAGAGAGCGCCCATCTGGCCCGTGGTGACCACGGCAAGCTGTGCCGTCGTCAGCGAGGCAACCTGACCCGTCGTCAGAGCGCCGACCTGCGTCGAGGTAAGCGCTGCGACCTGGCCGGTCGAGAGGGTGGCGAAGTTGGTGGACGAAAGACCGGCAACCGCCTTGGTGCTGAGCACCGCGACGTTACCCGTCGTCAGGACTGCGAGGTTGGCGGAGGAGATGGCTGCCATCTGGGTCGAGGTCAATGCACTGGCCTGACCCGTCGTGAGAGCTGCCACCTGACCCGTCGTGAGGGCACCGACCTGTGCGGAGGTGAGACCCGCGATCGCGCTCGAGCTGACTGCGGCGAGCTGCGTCGTCGTGAGCGCAGCGACATCCGTCGTCGTCATCGCAGCAAGCTGCGTCGAGGAAAGAGCACCCATCTGGCCCGTGGTGACGACCGCAAGCTGTGCCGTCGTCAGCGAGGCGACCTGACCTGTCGTCAATGCGCCGACCTGCGTCGCGGTGAGCGCTGCGACCTGACCGGTCGACAGCGTGGCGAAGTTGGTGGAAGAAAGACCGGCGATTGCCTTGGTGCTGAGTACCGCGACATTGCCCGTCGTCAGGACTGCAAGGTTGGCCGACGAGATCGCCGCCATCTGCGTCGAAGTCAATGCGCTGGCCTGACCCGTCGTCAGTGCTGCAACCTGACCCGTCGTCAGGGCACCGACCTGGGCTGACGTCAGGCCTGCAATCGCGGTGGACTTGACTGCAGCCAGCTGCGTCGTTGTGAGCGCAGCGACATCCGTCGTCGTCATCGCAGCAAGCTGCGTCGAGGAGAGAGCCGCCATCTGACCCGTCGTGACGACGGCAAGCTGTGCCGTCGTCAGGGAGGCGACCTGACCCGTCGTCATAGCGCCGACCTGCGTCGCGGTGAGCGCTGCGACCTGGCCGGTCGAGAGCGTGGCGAAGTTGGTGGAGGTCAGCCCGGCAATTGCCTTCGAATTCAGAACCGCGACGTTACCCGTCGTCAGGACCGCAAGGTTGGCGGACGAGATCGCCGCCATCTGGGTCGAGGTGAGTGCGCTGGCCTGACCCGTCGTCAGTGCGGCAACCTGGCCCGTCGTCAGCACGCCGACCTGCGCCGAGGTCAGGGCGGAAATGGCGCCCGAAGAGAGTGCTGCAAACTGGGTGCTCGTGAGCGCCGCGACCTGCGTCGTTGTCATGGCGGCGACTTGGCTCGAAGTCAGGGCGGATGCCTGCGCCGTGGTCATCACGCCAAGCTGGGCCGTCGTGAGAACGGCAACCTGCGTGGACTTCATGCCGGCGATCTGACTGGAAGTCATGGCCGCGAACTGGCCGGTGGAAAGGGCGGCGACACCCGCGGTGGTCATGCCAGCGATCGCCTTGGGCGTGATCGCGGCGACTTCACCGGTGGTGAAAGTGGCAATATCATCGGTCTCAAGGGCGCCGATGGCGGCAGAACCCATGGAGCCGATCTGGCCCGCGGTGAGGGCTGCGGCCTGGGTCGAGGTGAGGCCTGCGACTTGCGTGCTGGTGAGGCTCCCGACCTGGTCATTGGTCAGAGCGGCGATCGTTCCGGTCGAAATAACCGCAAGTTGGGTAAGGCTTAGTCCCTGGATCGCAGTCGTTGAGACCGCGTCCATCTGGGCGGTCGTGAAGGCTGCAATGCCTGTCGTCTGGAAGGCTGCAATCTGCCGTGACGACAGCGCTCCCACCTGCGCGGTGGAAAAGGCCGCGACATCTCCGGTGTTGAGCGCGGCGATCGTGCTCGTGGACAGAGTTTTAATCTGGCTTGTCGTCAGAGAAGAGATAATCGAGACCATAAGCGCCGTCGCCTTCCAATTTGCCCATTTGTGCTCTTTTCCGGCCTGACCCCGTGACTGTCGGGGACAGCGGGTTAGGCGGGAAAATCAAACGTCCTGACGCGACAGCCAAAGTTCAAAGACGATGAACGAGTACGCGCACAGAGAGTTTTTCAGAGAAACATGGCTTCGGAAGCCTCGGGGAAGACGCGCATCATGCAAGTGGTGCCTGAACACCAGCTCCCCGCCCCAAACTCGTCACTTGATCGGCCCTGATCAGAGGCCGACATTGCCAGGTCAAAGACCAACGCAAACAATCAATGCGACGCGTTTACAACTTTGAGACCATAACGGTTAATTTTTGCTTTACAAGCAGTAAGCATCTTCAGGGAGCTCACAAAAAACGTTAACCCGGTCCGGGACTTCTTTAGAACGCGAGACTTGCGCGAAGGATACGGCGATGCGGCAACCCGCCTTGACGTATATCAATCCGCCTTATCGAAGAAATAACATGATCTAATCAATACGTTGATTAATACCGAAGTCCATTTTCGCGCGCTCCAGAACGCTTCGAGTCATAAGGTGACATGCCTTCTTGCGCTCTTTCTTGCCAACTGCAGAACGTCTTGGCGATCGAAGATCAAAAGCGCGACCACGAAGATTAAAGAGAGGCGCGTACGCAGATAAAAAACGCAATGGTGATAACGGACGCGCGGCGCCCTGATCGCATTATCGAAGACCGGCCATCCAGCCGAGGCTTTCTTCCGTCGGGCCGGCCGGACGATATTCAGCGCCGATCGGCCTGTCATAGCCAAGGTTTTCAAGGACATCGACGATGTGACGATAGCTGACTTCCCCACGATCGGGTTCGCCTCTGTCGGGCACCCCGGCAATCTGAACATGGCCAATAAGCGGCATCAGCGCCGAGAGCCTGCGGGTCAGATCGCCCTCGATGATTTGCACATGATAGCAATCGAACATCAGCCTGAGATTGGGGGCGCCAACGGATCGGATGATGTCCGCCGCCTGCTGGGTGCCGCGCAGGAAATAGCCGGGCCAGTCGTTCTGGTTGAGGGGTTCGATCAGGATGGTCAGGCCATGCGGCGCAGCCTGAGCGCAGGCATATGCGAGATTCGAGAGAAAGGTCTCCAGTGCTGCGCCGCCACTGGCGCTACCTGCCATGACATGCACGTTGAGCGCTCCGATCGCGCGCGCATAGCCGATGGCCTGGTCGATCGCCGCCCGCGCCTCCGCCTCGCGGCCCGGCAGCGCGGCAAGCCCGTTCTCGCCCGCATCGACCCGCCCCCGGACCGTGTTAAGGCCAAGCATGACCAGTCCGGTTTTTGAGAGCGCAGAGTGGATGTCATCTGCCGGCACGTCGTAGGGCCAATGGCATTCCACGGCGTCGAAGCCTGCCCGCGCTGCGGCGCGTATGGCATCGGGAAGCGCAAGCTCACGCCAGAGAAGTCCGAGATTGGCTGAAAATTTCGCCATGATCCTCAATCCAAGTCCATCGATATGGCCCGTTCGGTGGGACGAGACCAGGGTCTGCCTGGATTCGAATTTGCCGGATTCCAAAAACAAATCAACCGGAGACGCGAGGCCCCCGGTCGATCTGGGTCATTCATCTGTTGGCGACTGGTACGATCAGCGAACCTTGCAGAAACGCTCGTTGCCGTAGCCGTCGATATACGTGCCGGTCTGCGGATCGAAGCTGTCGTAACGGTCTTCGCAAATCTGGTACCAGGCGGACGACCAGGGGCGAACGCGCTGGTAGCTGGCCGGACGGTAACCGTCGTCGCCGCGCTGGTTGTAATAGACCGGACGCTCGCGATAGCGCGGCGGCTCTTCGTAGGTCTGGACTTCGCGGGGACCGTTGTCCTGCGAACCGGAGACGATGGCACCGGCAATGACGCCCGCAGCCAGACCGGCAATGCCGACGGCCAGCATATCATCGCCATTGTGATGGTCGCGCGCTGCGGCCGGAACTGCCTGTGCTGCCACAAGGAGGGCGCTCGAGACTGCAACAACCTTCAGAAACGTACGCATGTCTTTGTCCTTTCAGATCGGCGAAGTGATTTGCCGTGTTGACATGGAAATTACCGTTCACAGCCTGAACCGTGGCTGAACGGGCCATTCAGGAATGCGGGTAGCTCGACATTTTCTCGTCGCGTGACATGCGGCCCGCGCCGTGGCATAGGGGCGGCAACTCGTTTCAAGCGCAGTTCCGCAGGAATCCGTATCGGATCTGAGGGAACCGCCCCACCCGGACCGCCTTCATGATTCGCATCGAAAATGTCAGCAAGTCGAACAGCAACCGCATCCTCTATATCGAGGCCTCCGCGGCACTGAACCGCGGCGAGAAGATCGGTCTGGTCGGCCCGAATGGCGCGGGCAAGACCACCCTCTTCCGCATGATCACCGGCGAGGAACAGCCCGACGAAGGCCAGATCTCGACGGAAAAGGGCGTGACCGTCGGCTATTTCGACCAGGATGTCGGCGAAATGTCCGGTCGCTCGGCGGTCGAAGAGGTCATGGCGGGCGCAGGTCCGGTGAGCGAGATCGCCGCCGAACTCCATGCGCTGGAAGCCGCCATGGTCGATCCGGATCGTCTGGACGAGATGGACCAGATCATCGAGCGCTATGGCGAGGTGCAGGGTCGCTACGAGGAACTCGACGGCTATGGTCTCGAAAGCCGCGCCCGCGAAGTTCTCGCCGGCCTCTCCTTCAGCCAGGAGATGATGGACGGCGATGTCGGCAAGCTCTCGGGCGGCTGGAAGATGCGCGTAGCGCTCGCCCGCATTCTTCTGATGCGCCCCGACGTCATGCTGCTCGACGAACCGTCGAACCATCTCGATCTGGAAAGCCTGATCTGGCTGGAAAACTTCCTGAAAGGTTATGACGGCGCGCTGCTCATGACCTCGCACGACCGCGAATTCATGAACCGCATCGTCAACAAGATCATCGAGATCGACGCCGGTTCGCTCACCTCCTATTCGGGCGACTACGAATTCTACGAGGGCCAGCGCGCGCAAAACGAAAAGCAGCAGCAGGCGCAGTTCGAGCGCCAGCAGGCCATGCTCGCCAAGGAACTGAAATTCATCGAGCGCTTCAAGGCCCGCGCCTCGCATGCGGCCCAGGTCCAGAGCCGGGTCAAGAAACTCGACAAGATCGAACGCGTCGAGCCGCCGCGCCGTCGCCAGACGGTCGCATTCGACTTCCTGCCCGCGCCGCGCTCCGGCGATGATGTCGTCAACATCAAGGGCGTGCACAAGCAATACGGCTCGAAGATCATCTATGACGGCTTCGATTTCATGATCAAGCGCCGCGAGCGCTGGTGCATCATGGGCGTCAACGGCGCCGGCAAATCGACGCTGCTGAAGCTCGTCGCTGCCGATGCGAAGCCGGATTCAGGCACGGTGACGATCGGCGCCAGTGTCAAGCTTGGCTATTTCGCCCAGCATGCGATGGACGTGCTGACCGGCGACCTCACCATCCTGCAATGGCTGGAAGAGCGTTTCCCCAAGGCCGGCCAGGCGCCGCTGCGCGCGCTGTCCGGCGCCTTCGGCTTCACCGGCGACGATGTGGAGAAGAAGTGCCGCGTCCTTTCCGGCGGCGAAAAGGCCCGCCTCGTCATGGCCGCCATGCTCTTCGACCCGCCGAACTTCCTGGTGCTCGACGAACCGACCAACCACCTCGACCTCGACACCAAGGAAATGCTGATCAAGGCGCTCTCGGCCTATGAAGGCACCATGCTCTTCGTCTCCCACGACCGCCACTTCCTGGCAGCCTTGTCCAACCGCGTGCTGGAGCTGACGCCGGAAGGCGTGCATCGCTATGATGGTGGATATACGGAATATGTGGAGCGCACGGGCCAGGAAGCGCCGGGGTTGCGGGGCTGAACGACGCGCGGATGTCCATCCATCGAGATCCTTGACAAAAATTCGTAAAATACGCATTTTACGCATAACAAGGAGATTGCCATGGCAGACGCTTTGCGTGTTCCGGCGACGAAGTTTTCGCGCAGCTTCGCGCACTATCAGGACGAAGCCCATTCGGTCGGCATAATCGAGATCACGTCGCATGACCGCGTGGTCGGCGGCTATCTCAGCCCCAAGGAACTGGAGAATTATCGCCGCCTCATGAGCCAGGAGCGCGAGGTCGTGCTTCTCGGCGAGTTCGATGACGAGATGCTGTCTGAACTCAAGACCTCTCGATGGGGCGTGGTGTCTGAGTGATCCTGCCGGAGCCCGTTCCTGGTCTCATTGTCCGCTACAATTACCTTTGGCGCACGGATGCGATTGCGGGCTTTTCGGAAGGCGAGAAGGACCGGCCTTGCGCCATCATCATATCCTCCCGAAAGACCGGGAAAGTAACGCTGATCCCCATAACGCATACGCCGCCCGAGCCCGGTGAAGAGCATCTTTCTATCGAGATCCCTGTCGAAACCTGTCGGCAGTGCGGACTGGATGATGGCGGAAATTACATAAGGCTCGGAGAAACCAACCGATTTGTCTGGCCGGGCTCACACTTGCGGCCTTTGCCCTCCGATCCCTCAAGACTGCATTACGGCCTTCTTCCGAAGGCATTTTTCGAGATGGTGATGGGCAAAGTCATCGCCATGGTCGAAAGGGATATGGTGAAACTGACAACGCGGGAATGAGACGCGCCCGTTCGGTCGTGCCCGCCCCCACCCATCAAAATTCCTGAAGCCCGTATGACGCATCCGGTCTTGTTCGACTCATCGAACCGGCGCTGAATGACAACAATCCGGCAGTCGCGACCGACCTTCATTGCACCACATTCGGGGTGCACCAAAAGCGCGATTTGAAAAGTTGCATGCCCTTAGTTTTTTCGCATGTCCTCGTCGCAATGCCGCGCGGCGTGGGTGAATGCTTCAGGATCTGCCCCCGATGCTGCGCTATTTCGAAAATCTCATCATCCCGACCGCCAAAGAGACCCCCGGCAATCCGCCGGAAGGCATCTTGAGCTTCTACTGGTTCTTTATCCGGCAGGCGAAGGGGCTCTTCATCGTTCTGCTGGTGGCGAGCTTTCTGGTGGCCGTCACTGATGCTGCAATCCCGATCTTCATGGGTCGGCTGGTCAAGGCGTTGACGACGAGCGCGCCGGAACTGGTGGTCGGCAACAGCCAGCATCTGGTGATCAGCCTCGTCATCCTCGTTCTGGCGGTCAAGCCGCTGGTCATGGCCCTGCAGGCGCTGGTGCTGAACCAGGCGATTGCGCCGGGCATGACGAACCTTGTCCGCTGGCAAAGCCATTGGCATGTCATCCGCCAGAACCTCACCTTCTTCCAGAACGATTTCGCCGGCCGCATCGGCTCGCGCGTGCTGGAAGTGGGCTTTGCGCTGCGCAACTCCGCAGTCTCGGTCATTTCCGTCGTCTGGTATCTGGCAGCGCTCGGCCTCATCGGCTCGCTCTTCCTGGCGACCGCCAGCCTCTGGTTGGTCATCCCGGTTCTCGGCTGGACGATTGCCTATATCGGCTTCCTCGCCTTCATCGTCCCGAAGATCCGCCGCGGCTCGCGCAACATCGCCTATGCACGCTCGGACATGGTCGGCCGCATCGTCGACAGCTACACGAATATCATGACGGTCAAGCTCTTCGCCCGCGCCGAGGACGAGGACGCCTTCGTGCGCGAATCGGTCGATGTGCATACCGGCCGCATGACCACGCAGCATCGCTGGCTCTCGCTCTTCGGCATCGGCCTCTCGCTGCTCTCCGGCCTGCTGATTGCCGGCACGGCCTCGATGGCGATCTGGCTCTGGTCGCATGGGAAGGTGGGCATCGACATCGTCGCCATCGTCCTGCCGATGACGCTGCAGATTTCCAGCATCTCCTCCCGCGTTGCGCTCGAAATCTCAACCATCTTCGAACAGCTCGGCACCGTGCATGAAAGCATGGAGACGATCGCCCAGCCGATCGGCCTCACCGACACACCGAATGCCAAGCCGCTTGTGGTCAAGAAGGGCGCGATCCGTTTCGACAACATCTCCTTCCACTACGGACGTAAGGGCGGGATCATCGAGAACCTGACGCTCGACATCAAGCCGGGCGAGCGCATCGGCCTTGTCGGCCGCTCGGGCGCCGGCAAGTCCACGCTCGTCAACCTGCTGCTCCGCTTCTACGATCTCGAATCCGGCCGCATCCTCATCGATGGCCAGAATATCGCCGATGCCACGCAGGAAAGCATTCGCCGGCATATATCGGTCGTGACGCAGGACACCTCGCTCCTCCACCGCTCGATCCACGAAAACATCGCCTATGGCCGCAGCGATGCCACGCGTGCGCAAGTCATCACCGCTGCCGAACAGGCCCATGCGGTGGAATTCATCGAGCACCTGACCGACTGGAACGGGTTGCAGGGCTTCGACGCCCATGTCGGCGAGCGCGGCGTCAAGCTCTCCGGCGGCCAGCGCCAGCGCATCGCAATCGCCCGCGTGATCCTCAAAAACGCGCCGATCCTCATCCTCGACGAAGCGACCAGCGCACTCGATTCCGAAGTCGAATCCGCCATCCAGTCGAGCCTCGAAAACCTGATGCAGGACCGCACGGTGATCGCCATTGCCCACCGCCTCTCGACGATTGCCGCCATGGACCGGCTGGTCGTGCTGGATCGCGGCCAGATCGTCGAACAGGGCACGCATCACGAATTGCTGGCGCTGGGCGGGCATTATGCCCGGCTCTGGGACCGGCAGTCGGGCGGGTTTCTCGATCCGGAAGGGTGAGCAAGGTCAGGAGGGTGTGACACCCGCCCTCACCCCTCAATCCAGCGGATGATGACAGGCGAACTTATGCCCCGCATCCCCCGTCAGGGGAGGCATTTCCGCCTTACAGACATCCGTCGCCCGCCAGCAGCGCGGATGGAACGGACAGCCCGACGGCGGCCTCAAGGGTGACGGCAATTCTCCGGTCAGGCTGATGCGGGTCTTCTCACGGCCGGGATCGGCGACCGGGGTCGCCGACAGAAGCGCCGCCGTATAGGGGTGGCGCGGACGGGCGAAGACCTTGTCCGCTGCCCCCTCTTCCACCGGTCGGCCGAGATACATGACCATGACCTCGTCGGAGATATGCTTCACCACCGAAAGCCCGTGCGAGATGAAGAGATAGGCAAGACCCATCTCCTCCTGCAGGTCCATCAAGAGGTTCAGCACCTGCGCCTGGATCGACAGATCGAGCGCCGAGACCGGCTCGTCGAGCACCAGAATATCCGGGTTCAGCATCAGCGCGCGGGCAATGGCGATGCGCTGGCGCTGGCCGCCGGAGAACATGTGCGGGTAGCGCCCGTAATGTTCAGGCCGGAGCCCCACGCGCTTCATCATGTCCTCGACCTTCGCCCGCCGTTCGGCCGACGAAAGTTGCGTGTTGATCTTCAGCGGCTCTTCGAGGATATCGCCCACCTTCTGGCGCGGATTGAGCGAGCCATAGGGGTTCTGGAACACGATCTGCACGCGCGAGCGCAAGCTCGCATCGCCCACCAGCGCCGGTTTGCCGCCGATGGTCAGTTCACCCTCGGAGGGCGTCTCGATCATGGTGGCGAGACGGGCAAGCGTCGATTTCCCGCAGCCCGATTCGCCGACGACAGCCAGCGTTTTGCCGCGTTCCAGCTTGAAGCTCACCCCGTTCAGCGCCTTGACGGTCGCGGCCGGTTTGAAGAGCTTGCGGCCGGCTTCGTAATACCGCTTGAGGTCGCGGCCTTCCATCACGACATCGCTCATGCCGCACCTCCCAGACGTTGCGGCTCGCCGCCGACCAGCGGATAGAAGCAGAGCGCATTGCCCAATGCCGGGCCCTGCCGCGGCGGTTTCGTCAGACAGGCCGCATCGGCAAAGCTGCAGCGCGGCGCGAAGAGACAGCCCGGCGGCCGGTCGAACTGGCCCGGCACGACGCCGGGGATCGACGGCAGGCGCGCACCTTCGACCGCACGCTCCGGCAGCGAGGCCAGGAGACCAGCGGTATAGGGATGATGCGGATCGGCAAACAGCGCCTTCACCGGCTGCTCTTCTACCTTCTGCCCCGCATATTGCACCTGAACGCGCTCGGCGGTTTCGGCCACCACGCCCATGTCATGGGTGATCAGCACCAGCGCCATGCCCTTATCGCGCTGCAGGCGGACCAGCAGTTCGAGGATCTGCGCCTGGATCGTCACGTCGAGCGCCGTCGTCGGCTCGTCGGCAATCAGCAGCTTCGGATTGCAGGCCAGCGCCATGGCGATCATCACGCGCTGGCTCATGCCGCCCGACATCTGGTGCGGGAAGTTCGACAGCCGGTCTTCGGGCGCGGGAATGCCGACGAGCTGAAGAAGCTCGATCGAACGCGCCCGCCGTTCGGCCCGGTTGAGACCCATGTGGAGCCTGAGCGTCTCGCCGAGCTGATAGCCGACGGTGAAGCACGGATTGAGGCTCGACATCGGCTCCTGGAAGATCATCGCCATGTCTTTGCCGATGATCTTGCGGCGCTCGCGAGCGCTCATCTTTGCCAGGTCCTTGCCGTCGAAGGCCATGCGGTCGGCGGTGATCTTCGCCGTCCAGGGGAGAAGCCCCATGACGGCCAGCATCGCCACCGACTTGCCCGAGCCGGATTCGCCGACAATCGCCAGGATCTCGCCCTTGTCACAGGTCAGCGAAACGCCATCGACCGCGCGGAACACACCGCTTGCCGTCTGGAATTCCACCGTGAGGTTTGAAATCTCGAGAAGCGCCATATCACGACCTCTTCAGCTTGGGATCGAGCGCATCGCGCAGGCCATCCCCCATGAGGTTGATCGCGAGCACCGTGATCAGGATCGCGAGACCCGGAAAGGTGACGACCCACCAGGCGCGGCTGATGAACTCGCGGGCTTCCGCCAGCATCGTCCCCCACTCAGGCGTCGGCGGCTGCGCGCCCATGCCGAGAAAGCCGAGCGCTGCGGCCTCCAGGATTGCAGCCGAGAAGGCAAGCGTCGCCTGCACGATCAGTGGCGCCAGACAGTTCGGCAGGATGGTGATGAACATCAGTCGCGGCCAGCGTGCGCCGGCAACGCGAGAGCCGACGACGTAGTCCTTCGTCTTTTCCGTCATCACCGAAGCGCGCGTCAGCCGCACGAAATGCGGCAGGTTGACGAGCGCAATCGCCATCATCGCATTCATGAGGCTCGGCCCCAGGATCGCCACCAGCACCAGTGCCAGCAGAAGCGACGGAAAGGCGAGAATGATGTCCATGACGCGCATGATCACGATGTCGGTCTTGCCGCCGGCAAAGCCGGCGACGAGGCCGATGACCACGCCGAGCACCACCGAAAGCGAGACGACGACGACGCCGATGAACAGCGAGAAGCGCGCGCCATAGACCAGACGCGAGAAGATATCGCGGCCGACAGGATCGGTGCCGAGAAGGTAGGATGCGTTCCCACCCTGCATCCACGACGGCGGCAGCAGGAGCAGCGTGCGATCCTGCTCGTTCGGCAGATGCGGTGCGATCAGCGGCGCGAAGATCGCCATCAGGACGACGATCACGAAGACCGCAAGGCCGATCACCGCACCCTTGGAGCGCGTGAAATAATACCAGAATTCGCCGAGCGCAGACTGCGGCTTGACGGCGTTGTTTGTTGCTTCAGCCATGGCCTTGCCTCCTAACGCCGGATACGCGGGTTGATGAACCCGTAGGTGATGTCAACGATGAGGTTGACGATCATGATGATACCGGCGATCAGCAAAAGCCCGCCCTGCACCACCGGATAGTCGCGCTTGAACACCGCATCGACCATCCACTTGCCGATGCCCGGCCAGGAGAAGATCGTTTCGGTCAGGATCGCCCCGGCCAGCAGCACGCCGACCTGCAGGCCGATCGTGGTAACCACCGGGATCAGCGCGTTGCGAAGCGCGTGGAAACCGACGACGCGGAAGGGCGAAAGGCCCTTGGAGCGCGCCGTGCGCACATAATCCTCGCCGAGAACCTCCAGCATGGCCGAGCGCGTCTGCCGCGCAATGACGGCAAGCGGGATCGTCGCCAGAACCACCGTTGGCAGGATCAGGTGGCTGACGGCCGAGGAAAACGCCCCCTTCTGTCCGGAGAGCAGACTGTCGATCAGCATGAAGCCGGTCTTGGCCGGGAAGAAATACATGAGCGAGATGCGGCCCGATACGGGCGTCCAGCCGAGAAAGCCGGAGAAGAAGATGATCAGCAGCAAGCCCCACCAGAAGATCGGCATGGAATAGCCGACAAGGGCTGCCCCCATGAGCGTCTGGTCGAGCCACGACCCGCGCTTCACCGCCGCGATCACGCCAGCCGGGATACCGAGGAGCACGGCCACGATGATGGCACAGATGGAGAGTTCCAGCGTCGCCGGAAACAGCGCCTTGAAATCGTCCAGCACAGGCTTCTTCGTCACGACGGAACGGCCAAGGTCGCCATGGGCGATCTTGCCAAGATAGTCGACGAACTGCACTGCGATGGGTTTGTCATAGCCGAGATCATGCATGATCTGGGCATGCCGCTCTTCCGACATCACCCGTTCGCCAGACATGAGCATGACAGGGTCGCCGGGAAGCAGGCGAATAAACGAAAACGCGATCAGCGCCACCCCGATGAAAGTCGGGATGAGGATCGCAAGCCGGCCAAGAATGAAACGCAGCATCGGCACTACTCCGAATAAGCACAGCCGGGGGATCTCGTCGAGCAATTCCAGCGAAAGTGGAAACCGGTTTCGCGTCCGGAATTGCGAAAACATAAAGAGATAGAGCGTTTCAGTCTTTCAATTGAAATGCTGAAACGCTCTAACGAGAGCCCCGGCTGCGACAGGACTGCGGGATTACTCGGCGACGTCGACGTCGTCGAAGCGGTGGTAGCCGAGCGGATCAACCTTGAAGCCGGATACCTTCTTGCTCATCGGCACGAAGACCAGCGAATGGTCGATCGTGGCCCAGGGAGCCTGCTTCTTGAAGACGACCTGCGCCTCTTCATAAAGCTTCGTGCGCTCGGCCTTGTCCGACGTGACCTTGGCCTTCTTCACCAGCGTGTCGAAGTCCTTGTCGCACCACTGCGCACGGTTGTTGCCACCGACGGCATCGCAGCCGAGCAGCGTGTCGAGGAAGTTGTCCGGATCGCCGTTGTCGCCGGTCCAGCCGAGCATGACGGCGCCGTCACGATCCTTGGCCTTGGACTGCTTGAGATATTCAGCCCATTCATAGGTAACGATCTCGACCTTGACGCCAACCTTGGCGAAATCGGCCTGCATGAGTTCGGCCGCACGACGCGCGTTCAGCATGTAGGGACGCGAAACCGGCATGGCCCAGATCTTCATCGAAAGATCCTTGACGCCGGCCTTTTCGAGAGCGGCCTTGGCAGCAGCCGGATCGTACTTGTCGTCTTCGACCTTGTCGTTATAGGACCACATGGTCGGCGGGATCGGGTTCTTGGCAACCTTGGCCGCACCCTGGAAGACGGCATCGACGATCGCCTGCTTGTTGATCGCCTGGTTCAGCGCCTTGCGCACTTCCGGCTTGTCGAACGGAGCCTGCGTCGTGTTGTAGGCGAGGTAGGCGATATTCAGCCCTTCCTGCGAAGCAACTGTCAGATTGGCGTCGCCCTTCAGGCCTTCCACGTCGGCGGCATTCGGATAGACGGTGATGTGGCACTCGCCGGCCTTCAGCTTCTGTGCGCGGACAGAGGCATCAGGGGTGATGGCGAAGACGAGATCGCTGATCTTCTGCTTGTTGCCCCAGTAGTCGGCATTGGCCTGGAAACGGATGACCGCGTCCTGCTGGTAGCCGACGAAGGTGAAGGGGCCGGTGCCGAGCGGCTTCTGGTTCAGCTGAACCATGTTCTTGTCGGCGGCGAGCTTGTCGGCATATTCCTTCGACAGGATGGAGGCGAAGTCCATGGCGAGGTCGGCGATGAAGGGCGCTTCCGGCTTGTTCAGCGTGAACTTCACCGTCAGGTCGTCAACCTTCTCGATCGACTTGATCAGCTTCGGGAAGCCCATGCCTTCGGCATATTCGTAGGAACCGCCTTCGACATACTTTGCCCAGGGGTTATCGGCCTTGAGCTGGCGCTCGAAGGAGAAGATGACGTCGTCGGCATTGAGGTCGCGCGTCGGGGTAAAGAAGTCCGTCTTCTGGAACTTCACGCCCTTGCGCAGCTTGAACGTATAGACCGTGCCGTCTTCGGAAATGGTGTAGCTTTCAGCGAGGCCCGGTTCGGTTTCCGTCGATCCGTGCTTGAACTCGACCAGACGGTTATAGACCGTGCGGCTGGCAGCATCGAATGTGGTGCCGGACGTGTACATCGCAGGATCGAAGCCCTCAGGCGAGGCTTCGGAGCAATAGACCAGCGTCTTGGACCATGCGGAGGTTGCAAAGGCGGAGGCCAGCGCCGAAGCGGCCAGCAGAAGAGCCAATTTTTTCATGGCGTTTTTTCCCAGTTCTATTTTTTGGTTTCGCCCGTTGCCTCGGGCTTGCCGCAAGGAAAGCGTATTTGCGCCACGAAAGCAACTCGCCCTTTTCGAAAATTTTCCGGCTGGACAAAATTTGACAATAAGCAAGCACACCGCGACGGGAGCCCGGCGCCGTTACTGACGATTGCCTTTGACCTTACGGCCAAGCGCCTGTATTGCAAGGCTCAATCGAGTGCGCTTGTTGCTGCAATGCCGAGCGCCGCCCCTCATTTTGAGACGTGTGTTATGAAATTTCTGGACGAAGCCAAGGTTTACATCCGATCGGGTGACGGCGGCGCAGGCGCGGTGTCTTTCCGTCGCGAAAAATTTGTCGAATTCGGCGGCCCGGACGGCGGTGACGGCGGACGCGGCGGCGACGTGTGGGTGGAGGCCGCCAACGGCCTGAATACGCTCATCGATTTCCGCTATCAGCAGCATTTCAAGGCCGGCACGGGCACGCACGGCATGGGCCGCAACCGCACCGGCGCCAAGGGCGCGGAAGTGACGCTGAAGGTGCCGGTCGGCACGCAGATTTTCGAGGAAGACGGCGAAACGCTGATCGTCGACATGGTGACCGAGGGCCAGCGCTTCCGCCTTGCCGCCGGCGGCAATGGCGGCTTCGGCAACACGCATTTCAAGTCTCCGACGAACCAGGCCCCGCAATGGGCCAATCCCGGTCTTCCGGGCGAGGAAAAGACGCTCTGGCTGCGCCTGAAGCTCATCGCCGATGCCGGTCTGGTCGGTCTGCCGAATGCCGGCAAATCCACCTTCTTGTCGGTCGTGACCCGCGCCCGGCCGAAGATCGCCAATTACCCGTTCACGACGCTGCATCCGAACCTCGGCGTGGCAACCGTGGACGGCCGCGAATTCATCATCGCCGACATTCCGGGCCTGATCGAAGGCGCGCATGAAGGCACAGGGCTGGGCGACCGCTTCCTCGGTCATATCGAACGCACCCGCGTGATCCTCCACCTCGTATCGGCGATGGAAGAGAATGCCGGCAAGGCCTATAAGACGGTCAAGAAGGAACTCGATGCCTATGGCGGCGGCCTGACCGACAAGACCGAGATCGTCGCGCTCTCGCAAGCGGACGTGGTCGATCCGGCCGAGCTCAAAAAGAAGCTCGCCTCGCTGAAGCGCGCCTGCGGCCAGACCCCGCTCGTCATCTCCGCCATTACCGGCGCCGGCATGCGCGAAGTGCAGCGCGAACTCGCCCGCATCATCGACGAGGCCCGCCGCGCCGATCCGGGCGTGCAGGCGGCCACTGCCGCGCACGGCCATTCCGGCCGCAAGCCGAAGCAGGAGCCGATGTATGATGAAGATGGCGACGACGAAGACCTGGACTGAGTGACCTATGCCCGTAAAGCGCAAGAAACCCTCCGGCTGCAAACGCATCGTCATCAAGATCGGCTCGGCGCTGCTGGTCGATCGTAAGTCAGGACTTAAAAAAGCGTGGCTCGATGCGGTATGCGAAGATATCGCGCAGCTTCGCAAGGCGGGCGTCGAAGTCCTCGTCGTCTCCTCCGGCGCGATTGCCATGGGCCGCACCGTGCTCGACCTGCCGTCGGGCATTCTGAAGCTCGAGGAAAGCCAGGCTGCCGCTGCCGTTGGACAGATTGCGCTCGCCCGCGCCTGGACCGAAAGTCTCTCTTTCCATTCCATCGTCGCCGGCCAGATCCTGCTGACGCTGGGCGACACGGAAGAGCGCCGCCGCTATCTCAACGGCCGCGAGACGATGAACCAGCTCTTGAAGCTCGGCGCGGTGCCGATCATCAACGAGAACGACACGGTCGCCACGACGGAAATCCGCTATGGCGACAATGACCGGCTCGCGGCCCGCGTCGCCACCATGGTGGGTGCGGACCTGCTCGTGCTTCTCTCCGATATCGACGGTCTCTATACCGCGCCCCCGCATCTCGACCCGGACGCAAAGCTGATCGAGGAAATCCCCGCGATCACGCCCGAGATCGACGCCATGGCCGGCGGTCCGGCCTCGGAACTGTCGCGCGGCGGCATGCGCACCAAGATCGACGCCGGCAAGATCGCAACCTCTGCCGGCTGCGCCATGATCATCGCCAGCGGCAAGCCCGACCATCCACTCGCCCTCATTGAGGCAGGCGGACGCCATTCCTGGTTCACCGCCTCGGGCAACCCGTCCACGGCGCGCAAGACCTGGATTGCCGGCAAGCTGCAACCGGCCGGCAGGATTCGGGTGGACGAGGGTGCCGAAAAGGCGCTCTTCTCCGGCAAGAGCCTTCTGCCGGCGGGCGTGAAGGCGCTGGAGGGCGATTTCAGCCGTGGCGACACGGTGGCCATCGTCACCATGTCCGGAACCGAGATCGCGCGTGGCCTTTCCGCCTATGACGCGGACGAGGCGCGCCAGATCCTCGGCAAGAAAAGCAGTGAAATCGCCGAGATTCTCGGCTATGCAGGCCGCTCTGCCATGGTCCATCGCGACGATCTCGTGATGACCGCAGCGCGGGAAAAGGCTTGAGACGACATCTTCAAGCGAAAGGATGAGACGATGTTGGACGGAACCACGGACAAGGCCGCAGTCGAGACGCTGATGCTCGAAATCGGGCAAAAAGCCCGCGCCGCCGCCCGACCGTTGAGCATCGCGTCTGCCGAGCGCAAGCACGCGGCGCTGACCGCCATGGCCTCCTATATTATCGCCGACATGGACAAGATCCTCGCGGCCAATGCGCTCGATCTCGAAAATGCCCGCGAAGCCGGCATGGCCGCGTCCTTCATTGATCGCCTGACGCTGACCGAAACCCGCATCCGCGACATGGCGAACGGCATCCGCGCGATTGCCGACCTCAAGGATCCCGTCGGCGAAGTCATCGCCGAATGGGACCGTCCGAACGGTCTCCATATCGAGCGCGTCCGTACGCCGCTGGGCGTCATCGGCGTGATCTACGAAAGCCGCCCGAATGTGACAGCCGATGCCGGTGCGCTTTGCCTCGCCGCCGGCAATGCGGTGATCCTGCGCGGCGGATCGGACTCGATCAACTCATCGCAAGCCATCCATGCCTGCCTCGTGCGCGGGCTGAAGGATGCGGGCCTGCCGGAAGCCGCGATCCAGATGGTCCCCACCACCGACCGCGCCGCCGTCGGCGCGATGCTGGCGGGCCTCAACGGCAATCTCGACGTCATCGTGCCGCGCGGCGGCAAGAGCCTCGTCGCGCGCGTCCAAACGGAGGCCCGCGTGCCGGTCTTCGCGCATCTGGAAGGCATCTGCCATCTCTATATCGACAAGTCGGCCAAGCTCGACATGGCGGTGGAGATTGCCGTCAACGCCAAGATGCGCCGCACCGGCATCTGCGGCTCTGCCGAAACGCTGCTCGTGGACCGCGCCTGCGCCGCGACGCATCTGAAGCCGATCCTTGAGGCTCTGGCCGCCAAGGGCTGCGAAATCCGCGCCTCTGAAGAGGTGATGGCGCTCGTGCCGAACCTCAAGCCGGCCACGGAAGAAGACTGGTCGACCGAATATCTCGATGCGATCATTTCGGTCACGCTCGTGGACGGCATCGGCGGCGCGATCGATCACATCGCCCGCTATTCCTCGAACCACACCGAGGCGATCGTCGCGGAAGATGCGAGCGCCGTCGAGCGCTTCTTCAACGAGATCGACAGCGCCATCCTTCTCCACAACGCCTCGACGCAGTTTGCCGATGGCGGCGAATTCGGCATGGGCGCGGAAATCGGCATCGCCACCGGCAAGATGCATGCCCGCGGCCCCGTCGGCGTCGAGCAGCTCACCTCGTTCAAATACCGGGTGCGCGGCAACGGCCAGGTAAGGCCCGGCTGACGCGTGGGGACGGAGGGGGCACTCGCGGACCGCTATCTCACCATGCCGCACACCGAGCGCGGCATGGTCATCGGCTTGTTCGGCGGGTCGTTCAATCCGCCGCATGAAGGCCATAAGCTCGTCGCCGAAATCGCGCTCAAGCGCCTTGGCCTTGACCGTCTCTGGTGGATGGTCACGCCCGGCAACCCGCTTAAAAGCCACAACGGCCTCGCGCCCCTTGCCGAGCGCATCGCGGCTTGCGAAGTGATGGCGACCGACCCGCGTATCCAGGTCACGGCCTTCGAGAAGCGCATGAACAACAGCTATACCGCCGAAACGCTGGCGGCAGTGAAGGCGCGCAACCCGGACTGCCATTTCGTCTGGATCATGGGCGCGGACAATCTGAAAAACTTCCACCGCTGGCAAAAATGGCAGGACATCGCCGCCACCTACCCCATCGCCGTCATCGACCGCCCTGGCTCGACGCTGGCCTATCTCTCCTCCAAGATGGCCAAGACCTTCGACTACGCCCGCGTGGACGAGTCCGAAGCCCGCGCGCTGCCCTTCCGCAAGGCCCCCGCCTGGACATTTATCCACGGGCCAAGATCGACGCTGAGTTCGACATTGATCCGGGCGCAGAACGGCAAGTGAACCTCCCTCTTCTCCCCTCGGGGCGAAGATGTCCGAAGGACAGATGAGGGGCTGCGGCACCCACCTGAGCAAGCCACCCCTTGCCTCCCCCCACGCGCCCGCCTATCTTAGCGCCATCGCATAAAGGAGCCGAACCGATGAACACGAACCCGAAGACCCCGCTTTCGCCCGTCTTTGCATCCGTGTCCGAGGTTCACCATGTCCTCCCGCTCCTTCTCCCCGACCATCACGCTCACCGGCCTCTCCGCCGCCACGCCTGACGGCAACCGCCTTTTCCACGATCTCGACCTGAGTTTTGGCCCAGAGCGCACCGGCCTTGTCGGCCGCAACGGGACGGGAAAGACCACGCTGCTTGAGCTGATCGCCGGCGCACGCGAACCAGCCTCAGGCACCATCCAGCGGCGCGGTGCGGTCGGCTATCTGCGCCAATGGCCGGACATTGCCGACAATGCCACCGTCGCCGAAGCCATGGGCCTTGCCGACAAACTCGCCCTCTTCCGCCGCGGCCTGTCCGGTGAAGCAACACCCGACGAACTGGAGGTCATCGACTGGACCATCGAGGGCGAGATGGAGGCAGCGCTTGCCCGTCTCGGCCTCGCGGGTCTCGAACCCGATCAGTCCTTCAAACAACTGAGCGGTGGGGAACAGACGCGCGCCCGGCTTGCCGGTCTCCTCGCCCAGAAGCCCGATTTCTTGGCTATGGACGAGCCGACCAATCATCTTGACCGCGCCGGCCGCGCCTTCATCGCCGATATCGTGGAGAGCTTCAAAGGCGGCCTCCTGATCGTCAGCCACGACCCGGAACTCCTGGAACGCATGGATCGCATCGTCGAAATCACCACGCTTGGCGTCACGGTCTGCGGCGGCAATTACAACTTCTATCGGGCCGAAAAGACCCGTACGACCGAGCGCGCGATGAGCGAACTCGCCTCCGCCCGCCAGCATGCCGACCGCACCGCCCGCGACATCGAAGCCGCCCGCCAGCGCAAGGAAAAGCGCGATGCCTCCGGAAAGAAGGGGCGCGACAGCGCAGGTCAGCCAAAGATCCTGCTGGATGCCGCAAAGGAACGCGCCGAAGGCTCAGCCGGTGGGCTCGGTCGTCTGGCGCTGCGACAGCAGGCAGAGGCTGAGGATCGGCTGAGTTCCGCCAGGGAGGCGGTGGAGCGCGCCCGCAAGCTCGACTTTCATATGAGCGGCACAGAACTCCCGGCCGGCAAGATCGTGCTCACCATAGAAAATCTGACCGGCGGCCCGGCGCAAAATCCTCGGGTCATCGAAGGCCTGTCGCTCACCGTCACCGGCGCGGAACGCCTTGCGCTGGAAGGCCCGAACGGCGCCGGCAAGACGACGCTCCTGCGCCTCATCGCCGGGCAGCTCACACCCGCCTCGGGCCTCATCCGCTGCCCCGTTCGGCTCGCCTATCTCGACCAGTCGGCGGCAATCCTCGATTTCGGCATGAGCCTCGTCGACAATTTCCGCCGCCTCAATCCCGGCGCGACCGACAATGCGGCCTATGCGGCGCTGGCCCGCTTCCACTTCCGCAACGAGGCCGCGCGGCTGACGCCGGCAACGCTTTCGGGCGGCGAGCGGCTGCGGGCCGCACTCGCCGGCGCCATCGGCGGCGAAGACCCCGCCGGCCTCCTGCTATTGGACGAACCGGTCAACCATCTCGACATCGAATCGGTCGAGGCAGTGGAGGATGCGTTGAACGCCTATCGCGGCGCCTTCGTCGCCGTCAGCCATGATGCGGAATTTCTGAACAGGATCGGCATCACACGTCGGATTTCACTTGAAAAGCAGGCGCGGTCGCCTAATTGAGAGCCCAAGGAACAAAAACGGCACAAGCCAAGTTCTGTATCCGCAGAACTGACTTCTTGAAAGCTTCGCAATTTGGTGCGTATCATCCTCTTGCGATTGTGAATCGCAACGTGACGTGCTGTGTTTTTGGATAGAAAGGCAAAACCTCTGACAACAGTACATATCAAGGGAACTGCCCCCCGCAGCCTCCCACGGAGCAAGGACACTGGCGTCGAAGCCGCGGCCCGCGCTCTTCAACTGGTGCTTGGCAGTCTCGAAGACTCCAAGGCCGAAGATATCGTCACCATCGACATTGCCGGGAAATCGGCGCTGGGAGATTACATGATTGTAGTCTCCGGGCGATCGAACCGCCATGTCAGCGCCATCGCCGATCACCTCATCACCGATCTCAAGGACGAAGGCCTCGGGCTCCCCCGGGTCGAAGGTCTCGAGACGGGCGATTGGGTCCTGATCGACACGGGCGACATTATCGTGCATGTGTTCCGTCCGGAAATCCGGGAGTTCTACAACATCGAAAAGATGTGGCAGGCTCCGGATATGGAAGACGGCAGGCTGCACTAAAAGCGGCGCGGATCGCGCCCGTCTTGCGGCAGTCATGCAAATGACGATGTGAGGTGGGTGCATGCGGGTTGGACTTTTCGCTGTGGGACGGCTCAAGGCCGGACCGGAGAAGGATCTTGCGGCGCGTTATCTCGACCGTTTTGCAAAGGCCGGACCTGCCATCGGCCTTGAATTCTCCCGCGTTGTCGAAGTCCAGGAAAGCCGCCTGCCGCAGCCAGAAGGCCGCAAGCGCGAGGAAGCCGGCATGCTCGACAAGGCATTGCCGGATGGCTCTGTCCTTATTTTGCTCGACGAGCGCGGCAAGGCGCTGGGCTCGGAGGATTTTGCCAACCTCATCGGCCGCTATCGCGATGACGGCAAGCGCGACCTGATGATTGCGATTGGCGGCGCCGACGGGCTCGATCCCGATCTGGTGGCGCGTGCCGATGCTCAAATTTGCTTCGGCAAGATGACCTGGCCGCACCAACTCGTGCGCATCATGGCCGCCGAACAGCTCTATCGCGCCGTCACCATTCTCTCTGGCCACCCCTATCACCGGGCGTGACCGACTTCCGACACAATCCCTGAACACAAGCTTGCCGAAGGGTTGGCATCCTAAGCTGGCGCCTGGGATACGAGCGGCCGGAGCTAAAGACGCGAGATGGATTCAGGACAGGCGGTGAAGGGCGGAAGAACGGCGCGCCGCGTCGCGTGGCCGCTTGTCATGCTGCCCGTCCTCGCTCTGGCCCCGGTCGACATCCACACCTCGGGCGCACAGGATGCGACAACCAACGCCCCGAAACAGAACCGCCCCGCCGCAGACGCCTCATCCGACACTGCTCCGGCTGATCCGACCTCCGACCTTGCCGCCCGGCGCGAGGCGACCCGGCAGGAGCTTGAATCGCTGTCCAAGACGATCACCCTTTCCGACGAACGCGTGGAAACGCTGAAAAAGGGCATAGCCGATCTGAAGCAGAACACGGCGAGCATCCGCGACGCCCTAGTGATCTCGGCCACGCGCCGCAAGGAGCTGGAGGCAAGGATTGCCGAAGGCGAAAAGTCGCTGGCCAGGCTGCGCACCGAAGAGACGGTCGCCAAGGCCTCGTTGCATGAGCGGCGCGGCCTTCTGGCCGAGGTGCTGGCCGCTCTGCAGCGCATGGGCAGAAACCCGCCACCCGCGCTTCTGGTGACGCCGGAAGATGCGCTCTCTTCAGTTCGCAGCGCGATTCTTCTCGGCGCCGTCGTGCCCGGCATCCGCCATGAAACTGACAAGCTGGTCGCCGACCTCGCAAAGCTCGGTGAAACGCAGAAGAAAATCGGCGACGAACGCGCCTCCCTTGCCTCGCTCATGACCTCCAATCTGGAGGAAGAGCGGCGGATGAATCTGCTGATCGCCGAAAACGAGAAGAACGCCGCCAAGTCAGAGCAGCAGCTCGCACAGGAGCGCGCGAAGTCGGAGGAACTGGCAAAGAAGGCCGCGAACCTTCAGGACCTTATCGGCTCTCTCGAAGACCAGATCGGCTCGGTTCGCGACGCAGCCCTTGCCGCCAAGGCGCAGGGCAATGAGGGTGCTGCGCCCGGCCAGATGCCGCCCGATAAAAACCGCATTGCGCCCGCATATGCGTTTGCCAAGTTGACCGGTAAACTGGTGCTTCCGGCGGCGGGCGACGTGGTGCGCAATTTCGGCGATCCGGACGGAACCGGGCACGTCGCTCTGGGCACGACGCTGGCTACCGCACCGGGCGCCGTCGTCACCGCGCCGGCGGATGGCTGGGTGGTTTATGCCGGGCCGTTCCGCAGCTACGGCCAGATGGTCATCCTCAATCCCGGCGACGGCTATCACGTCGTGATGTCGGGCATGGGGCGTGTGTCCGTCCGGCCCGGGCAGTTCGTGGTGGCAGGCGAGCCTTTGGCGGTCATGGGTGAAAAAAGAGTGGCAAGCGCCGCTGCATTGGCGCTGGTCACGGACAGGCCAAGCATTTACATTGAATTCAGGCAAAACGGTAAACCGGTTGATTCCCGTCCCTGGTGGACCGCTCCACAGATTGGAAAGGCTCGCAATGATACGTAAGGCTTCACTTCTTGTCGCGGGTGCGCTGCTCGGCGCGACGGCGATGAGCGTCATCTATTCGGCTGGCGTTCCCGCCTCGGCCGCCGGCAACTCGACCTACAAGGAACTGTCGGTATTTGGCGACGTGTTCGAGCGGGTTCGGGCCCAGTATGTGACGCCTCCGGATGAAAAGAAGCTGATCGAATCAGCCATCAACGGCATGCTGTCTTCGCTCGATCCGCATTCGAGCTTCATGAATGCCGACCAGGCAGCCGACATGCGCACCCAGACCAAGGGTGAATTCGGCGGTCTCGGCATCGAAGTCACGATGGACAAGGACCTCGTCAAGGTCGTCACCCCGATCGAAGACACGCCCGCCGCCAAGGCCGGCATCCTTTCCGGCGACTACATTTCCAAGATCGACGGCACGGAAGTTCGCGGCCTCACGCTGAACCAGGCAGTTGAAAAGATGCGCGGCAAGGTCGGCGAGCCGATCAAGCTCGAAGTCATCCGCCAGGGCGCCGACAAGCCGCTCGAATTCACCGTCAAGCGCGACATCATTGCCGTTCAGGCGGTCAAGTATCGCGTCGAGGGCGATGTCGGTTATCTCCGCATCATCTCCTTCACCGAAAAGACCTTCGATGACCTGAAGAAGGCCATCGACAAGATCCAGGCTCAGGTGCCGGACGACAAGCTCAAGGGCTACGTGCTCGACCTTCGCCTCAACCCCGGCGGTCTGCTCGATCAGGCCATCGACGTGTCCGACGCCTTCCTCAACAAGGGCGAGATCGTTTCCACCCGCGGCCGCGAAGCGAGCGAAACCCGTCGCTTCGATGCCACCGAGGGCGATCTGTCGCATGGCAAGCCGATGATCGTTCTGGTCAACGGCGGTTCGGCCTCGGCATCGGAAATCGTCGCAGGCGCCCTGCAGGATCTGAAGCGCGCGACCGTGCTCGGCACGCGCTCCTTCGGCAAGGGCTCGGTGCAGACGATCATCCAGCTCGGCGACAGCGGCGCGCTGCGTCTGACGACGGCGCTCTACTACACGCCGTCGGGCCGCTCGATCCAGGGCACCGGCATCACGCCTGACATCAAGGTCGAGGAACCCGTTCCGGATGACCTGAAGGGCAAGGTCGAGGTCGAGGGCGAATCGAGCCTGTCCGGCCACATCAAGGGCCAGAGCGAGACGAACGAAGGCTCCGGCTCCATCGCCTATGTCCCGCCGGATCCGAAGGACGACGTCCAGCTTCACTACGCGCTCGATCTGCTGCGCGGCGCGAAGACAGACCCCTCCTTCCCGCCGGACCCGACCAAGGTGACGATGGCCAAGTAATGCAACTCTGCCCGGATTGAGCGCGTCTTGATCCGGGCATTGTTTCCAGCCAGGCAAGAGCTTTCGTGAACAGCGACCTTCATGCGCCGCTCGGACAGAATCGCAAGGGGACGCCGAAAGGCGGCATCCCCTTTATGCGTATTTTAGCGGGCGTCAGCTGGGCTGCGGGCCTTGCTGTCATCGGCGGCATTTCCGTCTGGCCGTGGGTTTATGGCGACAATCTGCCAGCCGCCCGCATGCCTGCCCCGCCAAAGGAAGCCGCAGCCAAACCGTCCAACCCCGGCGGCAGTCCCGGCGCCAATGTCAGCAGCCTTTCAAAAGGCAGCGGCCAGGAAGGCGCCAACGTGGTCAGGCAGACCATGGAGGACGGCTCTGTCGTCACAACCTACTCGCCCAAGGCGCGCGATGGCTCCGGCCCGGTGATGATCAATGCCGGCAAGACCCAGGACCGGCGACTGGCCGGCATGCCCAATCCCGATCTCATCGAAGATACGCCGGAAGGCAAGCTGCCCAGGGTCGGCAAGGACGGCCTGCGCCCCTTCGACTATTACTCCCGTTCATGGTCCGGTGCCCGCGGCACCCGCATTGCAATCGTCGTCTCCGGCCTCGGGATCAGCCAGACCGGCACGATGCGCGCCGTGCGCGACCTGCCGGAAGAGGTGACGCTGGCCTTTGCCGCGAATGGCAACAGCCTGTCCCGCTGGGTTCCGGAAGCCCGCCGCAACGGTCACGAAGTGCTGTTGCAGGTGCCGATGGAGCCATTCGATTATCCGGATAACAATCCCGGTCCAGGCACGCTTGTGACCTCTAAGGGAACGTCAACGAACATCGCCAACCTGCATCAGGACATGGCGCGAATGGACAGTTACACCGGCGTAATGAACTATCTCGGCGGCAAGTTCCTGTCCGATCCCGATGCGCTGGAGCCGATCATGCGGGATATAGCAGGTCGCGGTCTCATGTTCCTCGATGACGGGTCCACCGCCCAGTCGCTCAGCGGTCGGCTGGCCGGCGCGCTTTCCATGCCGCACGCCTTTGCAAGCCTGACCCTCGACACAGAGGTCAACCAGACCGCCATCATGAAGAAACTCGACGATCTGGAACGCATGGCCGCCCGCAACGGCACGGCCATCGGCGTCGCCGCCGGCTTCGACGAAAGCATCGCCGCCATCAAGAAATGGGTGGACGATGCTCAAGGCCGCGGGATAGAAATCGTCGGCGTATCCGCACTCGCCGACACGCCCGCAAACAACTGAGCCGGCCCCATGAAACATGACAAGACCCTCCGGGCGGAAGACCTGCCCTATCGCCCCTGCGTGGGCGTCATGGTGATCAATCGCGAAGGCCTCGTCTGGGCCGGACGGCGCATTCCGGAAGAAAACTCGGAATATGACGGCTCGCCGCAGCTCTGGCAGATGCCCCAGGGCGGCATAGACAAGGGCGAAGAGCCGCTGGAGGCCGCCTGGCGCGAGCTTTACGAGGAAACCGGCATCAAGTCCGCCAGCCTGCTGGCCGAAGCGCCCGACTGGATCAATTACGACCTGCCCGCGCAGCTCATCGGTATCGGCCTCAAGGGCAAGTATCGCGGCCAGACCCAGCGCTGGTTCGCCTTCCGCTTCGAAGGCTCCGAGGATGAAATCGCCATCAACCCGCCGCCCGGCGGACATGCCGCCGAATTCGACGCCTGGGAATGGAAGCGCATGGAAGAGCTCCCCGAGCTCATCGTCCCCTTCAAGCGTGACGTCTACCTGAAGGTGGTCGCCGCTTTCCGGCATCTGGGCGCGTGATGCTCATCAATAGCTGCGCCTATCTTCACTTCTGACGTCAGCACATATCCGTTCTCTATAGATTTCACCGGCCCGGGCTTGCGCGCGCCACGGTCTGGCCTTTTGAAGAGCGACCGCATATCGGGGGTCGCTCCGATCAAGTGTAGAGAGGGCGAGACACGAGACGGAAGACGGTTCGCATACCGCCGCCCATTTCCCATCCGGCCCGAGAATGCCCGCCGGTCCGAACTGCGCCTCCTGCGAGGGTGTTGCCGCACTGATCCAGATGCAGTTCAATCCTGCATGTGCTCGCAGCGCAATCTGGAAATGTTCCGGGATGCCATAGGAGGAAAAGATGACGGCATCGACACCGCTCTTCTCGTACTCCATGAAAACCTCGGGAAACTGCGACTCGATGCAGATCGCGCAACCGAAACTGTATCCATCGATGTCGAACAGCACTGGTTCCGTTCCCGGTCTATACCAGCCGTTCAATTCGCTGTTCGAAAGCAGACGCTTGTCATAGCGCGTCAGCAACTCACCCGCATCTGAAATGACATAAAGACTATTGTGCGGGGAGGGGCTGGCTTGAAGTCTGTGGGCAGCTCCAATCACGGCATAGATGCGGAGGTGGCGGCAGAGGGCCGCAAGGCTTCGAAGTTCCGCCTCCTGCCTCTCCCAGTCGAAAACCTGCCAATCATCCGGCGTGGCGATCTGGGTCTTTGCATATCCTGAAAGCGCGCCTTCGCAAAAGCTGACCAACCGGACACCTTTCGCCGCCGCCTCTGAAATGACCGTCCGGATGGAAGTCGCGTTCGCAGAAATATCAGGTGAGACGTTGGTTTGCGCGGCGGCGATCTTCATAGGCACAGCTCCCGTATCAGACATGGACTATCCGTCGATTCAGGGAACGGAAGAAGGAAAAATTCAGTCCATTGCATCCTCTTTGTCGGAGAAACCCGGAAGCCGGACACGAAAAAGCCCCTCCGCTGATGACGGAGAGGCTTAGAAATCCAAATGACCTTTCGATCCGGCCTTATTCCGCTTCGTCGGCGGAAACGGCGTTCAGAAGGCCGTAGCGTTCTTCGCCGATCTTGGCGAGAAGCTCCAGCTGGGTTTCGAGGAAGTCGATATGGCCTTCCTCGTCCGCCAGCAGGCCTTCGAAGAGCTGCATCGTGACATAGTCACCGGCTTCGTAACAGATTTCGCGGGACTTCTTGTAGGACGTGCGGGCGTCATACTCGCCGGCGAGATCGGCCTCGAGCACTTCCTTGACGTTCTGCCCGATGCGCAGCGGCGCGACCGTCTGCAGGTTGGGATGGCCTTCGAGGAAGATGATGCGTGCGACGATCTTGTCGGCATGCTGCATTTCCTCGATCGATTCGGCGCGCTCCTTCTTTGCAAGCTTCTGGTAGCCCCAGTCCTCCAGAAGGCGATAGTGCAGCCAATACTGGTTGACCGCGCCGAGTTCCAGGAACAGTGCCTCGTTCAGCCGCTCGATGACCTTGCTGTCACCCTTCATAAGCATCTCCTTAAAGTGTGCGAAAACCCCGCCCCGATTCCACTGAACCGGAGGCGCGGCAAATTATCAAGCAGTTTGCGGAAAACTTGCGGCGGGTCAGGCCACACGCGGGTTGCGGCGTTCACGAAGCGCGGTCTTCTGTTCCTCCTCGAAGCGGCGAAGCCGCTCCATGAAGTCAACCACCTTCTCGTCCGAAACATTGCGCTTGCGGTGGAACTCCTGCGTCGTCGAGACGATGATGTCCACCACATTCGGGAAGCAGCCGCAGCAGCGACCGCGCTTCTGCATGGCGTGATAGACCTTGCCGGGCACGATGAGCTGCCAGCAATCCTCTTCGAGAAACGCGTTGATCACATCGCGGATCTCGTTGTCGGTGATGAAATTGCAGCTACAGACCAGCATCGCGACCGCTCTTTAAACCTATCTTCTAGGCTCCACTTTAATCAAAACCGGAGACTGTTTGTCAAGATAGATCGAAGTCAGAATCTGTCCGCTTTTGTGAACGCTGCGTCCGCGGCATGCGCAGATGCCCAAGCCGCCAGAAAACACGCGAAAACGGCCTGTTCCGTCTTTCAGCTGGCAAGCTTCGGCCCGCCCATTGACGCCTCAGACCTTCAATTCGAGCTCGGCAAAATCTTCCGTGCCGAAGAACCGCTTGTAGCGCTCGACCTCAGCCGGCTCGCCAGTTGCCTTGCGCGGATTGTCCGAGAGCTTGACGGCTGGACGGCCATTGGCATGCGACACCTTGCAGACGATTGAGATCGGCAACAGGCCGGGCGTATCGCGCGGCGAGCAATCGGCAAAGTCGTTCGTCAGGTTGGTTCCCCAGCCGAAGCTCATGCGCACGCGGCCTTCGAAGTGACGGTAGGTCTTGATGATCGTCTCGACATCGAGCCCGTCCGAGAAGACGAGCAGCTTGCCGCGCGGATCGCGCCCCTTCTTCTCCCACCATTCGATGATCTTCTCGCCACCCTCAATGGGCGGCGCGCTGTCCGGACGGAAACCTGTCCAGTCGGCAACCCAGTCCGGCGCATTGCGCAGGAACGAGGCCGTGCCGAAGGCATCGGGCAGCACGATCAGAAGGTTGCCGCCATAAAGCTGACGCCAGTCTTCCAGAACCTTGTAGGGCGCGTAGGTGAGATCCGCATCGGTCTGCGCAAGCGCGGCGGCCACCATGGGCAGTTCATGCGCGTTGGTGCCCAGCGCCTCGAGATCGGTATCCATGGCCAGCAGCACATTGGACGTGCCCGAAAATCCCGCACCAATCCCTTCCTTGAGCGCCTCCACGCACCAGCGCTGCCAGAGGAAGGAATGCCGCCGCCGCGTGCCGAAATCGGAAATGCGCAAGGCCGGATATTGCTTCAGCGCCTCGACCTTCGTCCACATCCGCGCCTTGGCGCGGGCATAGAGAACATCCAGTTCGAACCGACCGAAACCCTTGAGCGCGGCACGTGAACGCAGCTCGTTAATGATGGCGAGCGCCGGGATCTCCCACATGGTCGTCTCGGCCCAGGGCCCGGAGAAGGTAAGCTCGTACTGACCGTCACGCTTTTCCAGCTGATATTCCGGCAGACGAAAATCGGTCAGCCATTGCAGGAAATCCGGCGAGAATATCTGCTTGCGGCCGTAAAACGTGTTACCCGCCAGCCAGATCATTTCCTTCTTGGAGAAGCGCAGCGTACGGGCATGATCGAGCTGCTCGCGCAATTCGCCCTCGTCAATCACATCGGCGAGCCGCACGGTCTTCGTGCGGTTAATGAGCGAAAACTCGACATTCACATTCTGGTATTGCTGCCAGATCATCTGCTGCATCAGCAGCTTGTAGAAATCCGTGTCGAGCAGGCTACGGACGATCGGATCGAGCTTCCAGGCGTGGTTATAGACGCGGCGCGCCAGATCGGTCTTGGTCATGATGCCCTCCCCGGCAGATCTCAGGCGATGATAACACCGGCTTCGCGCATGCGAGCGATCATCGTGGCAACGGAACCGCCCAGATCGATGCCGCGGCATGCCTCCAGCCGGACATCCGCCTTGAAGCCGAGCGAAACGGCATCGAGCGCCGAATAGGCCACGCAATAATCCGTAGCCAGCCCGCAGAGCGTCACCGTGTCGATGCCCCGCTCCTTCAGATAGCCGCCAAGGCCCGTCGGCGTCTTGTGATCGTTTTCGAAAAAGGCCGAATAGCTGTCGATCCCGACACGGAACCCCTTGCGGATCACCATTTCGGCCTTGGTCCAGACGAGCGCCGGGTGAAACGCCGCCCCATCAGTGCCCTGCACGCAATGGTCCGGCCAGAGCGTCTGGCGGCCGTAGGGCATGTCGATATCCGTGAAAGGCGCCTTGCCCGGATGCGACGATGCAAAGCTGGAGTGCCCGGCCGGATGCCAATCCTGCGTCAGGACGACATGATCGAATTCGCTGATCAGCCGGTTGACGGCGGGCAGGATCGCGTCTCCCTCCGCCACGGCGAGCTTGCCGCCCGGGCAGAAATCGTTTTGCACGTCGATGACGATCAATGCCTTGCCGCTCATGCCACTCTCCATTGGCATCCGGAGCGCCCGCGATCTTCGAAGATCGGCAAACACGCTCTAACATTTTGAATTTGCGTATCGAAGGCAAATCACAGTTCGCCTCCCGCCACAAGGCGCGTTCAATGAAAATTCCGCCCCTTCGGCATGACGTCGGCCGCCGGAATATGGCGCGGCACCAAGGCAGGCGGCAAGGAGGAGCCCGTTCCGCGCCCTGATAGCGGCTCGGAATCCGGCGAACCTCCGCGCCGCCAATAATCCTCGCTACGTTTATCACGCTGATCGACGCCCGGCCGCCGCACCTCATCAGCGCGCGCAAGACTCTCCAGATCGGCCCCATTTGCTTCGAGAAGGCCGAGCAGCGGCGAAATATCCTCGATATGCTCCGCGACCAGATGCGTGATACCCTCAGCGCTTTGTAAGCGGCCACGAACCTTGACAAGCCGCGCGCCCATCACGACCGGCCGGAATTGCTCGAACACTTTCGGCCAGACGATCACGTTCAGCACCCCGGTCTCGTCCTCCAGCGTCATGAAGATCACCCCCTTGGCCGTGCCCGGCCGCTGGCGCACCAGCACGAGACCTGCCCCTGTCAGACGCTTGCCATTTGTCGAGGTCTTGATCCGCTCGGATGTGCCGACACCCATGCCGGAAAGCTTCTCACGCAGGAAGGAAAGCGGATGCGCCTTCAGGGACAGGGAGAGATAGCGATAGTCCTGAACCACATGTTCGCTGTCGCGCATCTTCGGCAGGTGGACCTGGGGCTCGGCCTGGATCCCGTCTATGGCCTCTGCCCGCCCCTTCGCCGCCTCGAAGAGCGGCATGGCTTCAGCCGCCGATTTCTTGTCGAGCGCCCGCGCCTCCCATAGAGCCTGACGCCGTTCGAGCCCCATGGAACGGAAGCAATCGGCGTCGGCCAGCCGCTCGATCGTGCTGCGCGTCAGACCTGAGCGCAGCCAAAGCGCCCGGATCGATGGATAACCGGCGCCCCGATTTTCAACGAGCTTCTTCATATCGTCTTCACCCAGACCCTTGACCTGATGGAAGCCCAGCCGTACCGCCCGGTTCGTCTCGATCACATTCACCATGGATCGATGCGCCGGTGCTATGCGACGCGGATCGAAGGCCGCCTCTTCCAGCGTCGAATCCCAGTCGGAAAGGTTCACATCGACCGGCCGCACCTCGACACCATGTTCGCGGGCATCGCGCACCAGCTGGCCCGGCGCGTAAAAACCCATGGGCTGGGAATTCAGGAGCGCGGCACAAAACACATCCGGATATTTCGCCTTCAGCCAGCAGGAGGCATAAACGAGCAGCGCGAAGGAAGCGGCGTGGCTTTCCGGAAAACCGTAATCGCCGAAACCTTCGATCTGCTGGAAGCAGCGCAGCGCAAACTCAGTCTCGTAACCATTTGCCACCATACCGGCCACCATCTTGTCGCGAAACTCATGGATCGTGCCGAGGCGGCGGAAGGTCGCCATGGCGCGCCGCAGCTTGTCGGCTTCCGCCGGCGTGAAACCGGCGGCAACAATGGCGATCTTCATCGCCTGTTCCTGGAAAAGCGGAACGCCGAGTGTCCGGTCCAGCACCGCCCTCAATTCCTCCTTGGGGTAGCTGACCTTTTCCTTCCCCTGCCGGCGCTTGAGGTAAGGATGCACCATGCCGCCCTGGATCGGTCCGGGGCGAACAATCGCCACCTCGATCACGAGATCGTAGAACTCCTTCGGCTTGAGACGCGGCAGCATCGACATCTGCGCCCTGCTTTCGATCTGGAACACGCCGATCGTGTCGGCGCGCCCCGCCATCTCATAGACGAACTCTTGCTCCTTCGGCATAGAAGCAAGCGTCAAGGGCCGCTCGTAATGATTTTCCAGAAGCTTGAAAGCCTTGGCGATGCAGGTCAGCATCCCGAGCGCCAGAACGTCGATCTTGAGAATGCTCAGCGCATCGAGATCGTCCTTGTCCCACTCGACCATAGTGCGCTCGTCCATCGCCGTCGGCATGATCGGCACGATCTCATCCAGCCGATCGCGGGTGATGACGAAACCACCGGAATGCTGGGTCAGATGGCGCGGGAAACTCATGAGTGTGGAGGCATGGTCGAGCACGCGGCGCGTCAGCGGATCGCGAATGTCGAGGCCCGCGGCACGCGCCTCACGCTCGCTCAGTTCCTTGGTCGACCATCCCCAGATCGCCCCCGACAGCGCCGACTGAACATCTTCCGAAAGCCCCAGCACCTTGGCTGTCTCTCGGCCGGCCGAACGCGCACGATAGGTCGTCACCGCCGCGGCGAGCCCCGCGTGGTTTCGCCCGTAACGATCATAGATATATTCAATCACCTCGTTTCGCCGCGCATGCTCGAAATCGACATCGATATCGGGCGGTTCACGGCGTTCCGGCGAGATAAACCGTTCGAAGAGAAGATCCGTCAGATTGGGATTCACCTCGGTTATGCCGATGCAGAAGCAGACCGTGGAATTGGCGGCCGAACCCCGTCCTTGGCAGAGGATTTTCTTGTCTCGGGCGAAAGTCACCAGATTGCGCACCGTGAGGAAATAGGGCTCGTATTGAAGGTCTGCGATGATCGTCAACTCATGTTCTATCTGCGCTGCAACCTTTTCAGGCACACCATCCGGATAACGCTCGGCAGCTCCCTCCCATGCCAGACGGCGCAATGTCTCAGGCGGTGTTTCGCCGGGAAAGGATTCATCCGGGTATTGATATTTCAGCTCATCGAGCGAGAAGTGCAGCCGCGCGAAGAAGCTCTGCGCATTGCCGATGGCTTGCGGATAATCACGGAAGATGCGCGCCATTTCGGCAGGTCCCTTCAGATGCCGCTCGGCATTGGCGGCCAGCAGGAAACCCGCATCGGCGACCTTCACACGATGGCGGATGGCTGCGACGATATCGGCAAGCGGCCGCCGTACAACGTCATGATAGAAGGGCTCGTTGAGCGCCACGGGGGCCACACCGCAGCTTTCTGCAAGCGCCGAAAGCCAGCCGAAATTCAGCCGGTCATTGCCGTCGTAACGCGCCGAAAGACCGAGATATACGGCATCGCCGAAGCGGGTTTTAAGGCGTGCGAGAAGGGCGGCCAGCGGATCGCTCTCCTGATCCGCAGGCGGCAGGATGATCAGCAGAAGTCCTTCACCCCACTCTAGGAGATCGTCCTCGAAGAGCCGGCAGGTCCCCTTTTCGGCGCGCATGTTTCCGGCACTCAGCATCCGGCAAAGCCGGCCCCAGGCGGCACGGTCAACCGGATAGACGAGAATATCTGGCGTCTCATCGCTGAAGACGAGACGCGCGCCGGGACGGTAGGCAAACCCGGCCTCCTTGGCCGCAAGATGCGCGCGGACGACGCCGGCTACCGTGTTGCGATCGGCAAGACCCAAGCCCGAGAGCCCGACAGCTTTCGCCGCCTTCACCATCTCTTCCGGATGGGAGGCCCCTTCGAGAAAGGAGAAATTGCTGCGCGCACCCAGTTCCGGAACGGCAGGCTCGGGAAAGACCGGGGTCATGCGAAAACCCCATGCATGAACCAGCGCGGCGGGAGTTGGCTCGCCCCATAAAGCCCCTCGCGATAGAGCCAGAAGCGCCGGCCGCCCTGGTCCTCGATGCGGAAATAGTCGCGCGGGTGTGCTGCCTCGCCATCGATCCACCATTCCGCCTCGATCCGCTCCGGCCCCTCGGCGCGGCTGACGCGGTGGAACGTGCGCCGCCAGCGGAAGGTGATCGGCGGGCCTTCCGGTACTTCGGCGATGGCCTCCACCGGCTCGGGATGGGCAAAGAGCCGCATGGGCCGCAGCCGCGCCGGCCAATGTGAGGCCGCCGGACTGACCATCAGGTCGCGGCTAAAAGGGGCAAGCGCCGAGGCGCGTTCCGGAATATGGCTCTCATTCAAGACGGGCACGCGGATCACGCCGCCGCCAAGTCGGGCCTCGACCTTGCCGACGAAATCGTCAAGCGACAGGTCGGAGCGCCCGGCGCTGGCGAAATCCGGCTGGACCGGGGCGAGCGGCCCGGTCGCCAGAACCGAAAGCCGCACCGTCTCGAACCCGTAACCGGCATCGAAATCGTCGTGAATGGCGGCAAGGCGCTCGCGGAAAAGCCCGGCAATGCGCGCTGCGGCCTTCAGCGGAGCCGGTGCGCGAACGGCAATCGGCACGACCTTGCCATCGACCCGGTAGAGGGTGAGTGCGAAGTTGAGGCCGCCCAGACCGCGCTGCGTCAACACCTCTTCCAGATTGCCGCCGAGATGTTCAGCAAGCGCCAGAATATCCTCCTCGCCCGTCACCGGTTCGGCCAGCTGCCGCTCGGCGGAAAGCGCAGCGACCGGCAGGCGCGGAGACACCGGTTCGCCTTCACGCCCCAGAGCCTGATCGAGCCGGGTGAGAACATCCGGCCCGAAGCGGCGGGCGAGCGGCGCACGCGGCAGGTTCATGATATCGCCGGCACGCTTCAGCCCGGCCTGAGCCAGACCGTCCAGCGTGGCCGCCTCCAGCCGAAGTGCGGAGAGCGGTAGGCCGCGCAGCATGGCGGCTTCTTCGCCGGTGGGGAGGACCTGCTGCCGGCCCGAAAAGGCCATGGCATAGGAAAGGCCGGGCGTCGCCGAAAGGGCGAGCCGTGCCTCGAAACCCATGTGAAAGAGCCGCGCGGCCAGATCATCGAACAGCGCCCGCTCGCCGCCGAAGAGATGACAGCAGCCGGTCACATCGAGAAAGAGCGCATTGTCTCCATGAAGCGCGACCAGCGGCGTATAGCGCCCGCACCAGTCGGCAAGGCTGGCGAGCAGGCGCGCATCGGCCGCCTCATCCGCCTCAATGATGTCGAGATCCGGCAGGCAGGCCCGTGCCTCCGCGACGCCCTGACCGACACGCAGGCCCACCCGCGCCGCAAGCTCATCGAGCGCGGCAAGCCGCATGGCATTGCGGATGCGCGCCGAGATGACGACGGGCGGGTGTTCAGGACGCCCTGCTGAACGCCAGGACGCGCCCCATCTGATCCGTGCGATCCGGTCCGTCGGCAGACGCGGCAGGAGAACGGTGAGGATGCGCTGTCCCAGATGCGTGAACAGCCCCGGAGAGACTGTCGGGTCCGGCGAGGCAAAATTGACGGTCATCGGCGTTCCACTCCATGGTGAAGGCAAAGGGTGCGGGGTTGCGGCTCTTTTCGACGGTGATGCGAAAGGCGGGATGGCCGATCGTGCCGGGCGCCGAATAGCGGTCGATGCGGCGAAGACCGGCGGGTGCGGCCTCGATGAGAAAGCGGAGCTGCGCGGAGCTTGCCTCCTCCTCGCCCGCCTGGCGCAGCAGAAGCAGCGGCAGGCGCGCCTCCCGCGCCTTGAGATGAAGCCGCCGGCTTTCCGTCAGCCCGAACTTCGCCGGATTACCGCGCACTTCCAGCACGACCGCCGAAAAGGCTTCCGTCTGCAGCGCGGATTCGGCCACCCACAGCGCCTCCTCGATCCGGCGCGGATGCGCGGTGATCAGGCTCGACGGCGAGATGCCGAAACTGACGAGGCCTGCCGCATGGGCAAGGCCTGCCTCGCGGCCCGCCTCCCGCTCGGAAATCCAGAGGATCGGCCTTTCGGGACGCAACCGTTCCTGAACGAGCGAGGAAAGGGCCAAAGCAAAGCCCGTGGCCGCGCCTGCATCCATGGTCAGCGCCGCGCGCAACTCGCAGAGCCCGGTGACCGGCAGGCCGCCTTCCAGCCGGGCATCGAAAGCTTCGACCCCCAGCGCCAGCCGCCCCGCCGCCTCGTCGCGTTGAGACGCCTCTTCCAGCTTACCCGTATGCTGGCGCCCTTCTTCAATAGCGGCAACGACCTGCCGCAGAGCATGCAGGTTCGCCTTCGCCAAAGCGGCATTTGCCATGGCGTTCACTCCAAATTGTTCCTATTATGTTCCTATGGATTCCAGAGCTTCACGAAAGAGTCAACGGGTGACTTATAAGAATTTATTCCTGATTTAACCCTGACGCGAGAAACACCTCGAAATGCATGCTCCGAATCTCTATATGGAGCACTTAGAAAGGTATCTCATGGCCAATATCGACAGGTCGGACGACTGGCGTGATCGCTACTCGCCCTCCATGGAAGCAATGGAATCACTCGCGCAGGAGGCTTTCAGCCATCTGCCGGAGGAATTCCGCATGCTCACCGGCAACCTGATCATCGAGCTGGCCGAGTTTCCCGACGACGACGTCTTCGAGGACATGGCGCTCGAAACGCCCTTCGACCTCCTGGGCCTCTTCGAGGGCCGTGGCCTGACCGAGCGTTTCTCGGTCGAAAGCGGCGACATGCCGAACAAGATCCTGCTCTATCGCCGCCCCATCCTCGACTACTGGGCCGAGAACGAGGAGACACTGGGCGATATCATCACCCATGTGCTGATCCACGAAATCGGCCACCATTTCGGCCTGTCGGATGATGACATGCAGGCGATCGAAGATCGCGCCGACGAGATGCGGACCAGTTAAGGTCCTATATCACTTCAGCTTTGCCTTAAGCGCCACGTCGGGATAGCAGGTCTGCTTCAGCCCGTTCTTCGCCTCGAAATCGCCGATGGAGCGCCGCGTCTTGTAGCCGGGCAAGCCGTCGACCTTGCCGACATCGTAGCCCTTTTTGACCAGCGCCTCCTGCATGGCCTGCACGTCGGAGCGCAGCATCTTGCCCACATCGCCCCACTTGCCGGCAAAGCCGCCGGCGCGCGGATTGGCGATGCGGTCGGCGAGATTGCCGACATAGAGCGCATAGAGGTCGGAATTGTTATATTCCTTCAGCACGTAGAAATTCGGCGAGACGATGAAGGCGGGGCCGAAGCGCCCGGCCGGCATCATCATCAGGCCATCGGCCTTGAGTTCGGCGGCTGAAAACGGCTTGCCGTCAACGCGCTTGATCCCCTCGGCCACCCATTTGGAAATGGGCTTCGCCATGTCCGGCCCTTCCTGGGCGCAGGACACGCTCTCCGGAACCACGACCTCGACACCCCAGCCGCGCCCGCGCTGCCAGCCCTTCTGCGCCATGTAATTGGCAATCGAGGCGAGCGCGTCGGGCACGGAATTCCAGATATCGACCTTCTTGTCGCCATCGAAATCTACCGCATATTGCAGGAAGCTCGAGGGCATGAATTGCGGCTGGCCCATTGCGCCAGCCCAGGAGCTTTTCATGGTTTTCGGATCGATCTTGTCGATGGCCGAAATCTGTAGCGCGGCGACCAGCTCCTTGAGAAAGAGGTCCTTGCGGGTCGACATGAAGGCCTTGGTGGCCAGAACCTGCATGGCCGGATAGGGCGAGGCGGCAGCGCCGAACCCCGTTTCGCGGCCCCACAGCGCCAGAATGATCTCGCCCGGCACGCCATAGGTCTTTTCCAGCCGCGTGAGCAGGCTCATCCGCTGCGACTTGAGCTGCTGGCCTTTCAGCGCCAGGGTCGCCAGCCTCTTGTCGTCAAAGTAAGGCGCCGGCGTCGAAAACTCCGCCTGGCTCTGCTTCTGCTCCGGCGGCGGTTTTTCGCCCGGCGGCACGAGATCGGGCAGCGCCCAGTTGAGCGTCACGCCCCTGAAGGCGGCCTCGAATGTCTCGCGCGGCACCTTGTTCTTCTGCGCCTCCGGCCAGACGGTTTTTTCGAGCCAGGAGCGGAATTGGGCTTCGACGGAGGCTTTGTCGAGGGCGAAGGCGGGTTGGGAGAGGAGGAGCGAGGAAAGGATTCCTAATGCAGTTAGGGTGCGGGAGAATGAGAAGGGTTTCAAACGCATCAAGCCAAACATCCTCAAATCGCCGTCCGCGCCCGAAGCGCTGCCGTCAGCGTGCCCTCGTCGAGATAGTCCAGCTCGCCGCCGACCGGCACGCCATGCGCCAGCCGGCTGATCTTGATCTCGAGACCGGCCAGCCGGTCGGTGATGTAATGCGCCGTGGTCTGCCCCTCGACGGTGGCGTTGACGGCGATGATCACCTCGCGCACGCCGCCTTCGGCCACGCGGTCAACCAGCGCGCGGATGTTGAGATCGTCCGGCCCGACGCCGTCGAGCGGCGAGAGCGTGCCGCCGAGCACATGATAGGCCGCATTCATCGCGCCCGCCCGCTCCAGCGCCCACAGATCGGCCACATCCTCCACCACGATGATGACGGAATGGTCGCGCGTCGGGTCGGTGCAGACAGTGCAAGGGTCGGACGTGTCGACATTGCCGCAGCGCGAGCAGACGCCGACCTTGACCACCGCCTCGCCCATCGCATGGGCGAGAGGCGCCATCAGCTGGTCCTTCTTCTTCACGAGATGAAGAGCCGCCCGCCGCGCCGAGCGCGGCCCCAGCCCCGGCACCTTCGCCAGCAACTGAATGAGTTTCTCGATTTCCGGTCCGGTTACACGCTTTGCCATGGCTTCGTATGTAGTGGATGGGTTGGCACTTGCAAACAGCGGGCCGGGTTTCGATCAGACATTTCGGGGGATTGTAATGGCCCCTTCTCCTCCCCAAACGCGGCAAAGAAGAGCGCCGAAGATGCGCTTCAGCGCATCAAACAAAATCCATGCCAACAGGAAGCAAATGCAGATAGCGGAACAGAAAATACATCGAAGCGAGAACGGCAACCATGGCCACCGCGTATAAAGAAAATTCCAGGCTTAGCCGGGATAGTTTCACGGGCTGAGAGGACTTGTCCTTATCGTAATGCCACTTTATCGAAAAAAACATCCCAGCCATCAAAACGATAAGTTTGAAAGCCATTAATGATAAGGGAACCCAATCCATAGTTTCAGACTTTTCTTTCTACGGCTCGACACGATCTGCCGCAATCTCGGTCACGAGCAGGCTGCTCAGACGATCGCCCCGGCACACCGCCGCCAACGCGGCCCCAACCCAGCACCTTCGCCATCAACGGAATGAGCTTCTCGATTCCCGGTCGGGTCACACGCTCTGCCTCCGTTTCGTATGTCATGGATGAGGTGATGGTTGCAAACGGCGGGAGGATGGTTTGATCGGACAAATTAACGCAGCCCCGATCTAAAGACCCTCCCACCCCTCCCCACAAGGGGGAGGGCGAACCCGGCCGCGCGCCCAGCTACTCTCCCCCCTTGAGGGGGAGATGCCCGGTAGGGCAGAGAGGGGTATGGCGCGGCATATTCGGCTTCCATGGAACGTCTCCCCCGAGATACCCCCCCTCTGTCAGCTGCGCTGACATCTCCCCCGTGAAGCGGGGGAGAGTGACGTCGCGCCAAAACCCCGGCAGGCGTTCCGCCTCCGGGTTATGCCTCATTCTCATGATCCTCCGTGACAGAAGATCGGCCGGGGCGTCTGCAACACCTCGTAATAGTATAAGTAATATGGCGTCCCAGACGCCCCGTTTCAGTCCTTTTCACGTGACGAACTTGGATCTCAACGCCCGGTCCGTCCTCACGGGTATCCGCCCAGGAAGTGAGGCTACTGGCAGTGGACCGCGATTGCTTATGCTGGCCAGGCCAGCGCTTCGGGTGCGGCCTGCCTCCGCTTGCCCTCCGGGTCACCGTCTCTCGTCAAGCGCCGGCAATCCTCCTTGCGGGTCATCCCGACCCGATCAGAAAACCGGTGTCTCTTCCTGTCGGTCAAGACACATGCGAGGGCTTGCGTCTCACCCCCACACCCGGAACCGTCCCCACCTCGCCGCAGCGCCCTGCGGTGTATCCGTGATGGGACAACTTATGATGATGGAGGTTTGGGGAGCGGGGAAATTGGGGGATGCGGGCCTGCCTTCTCCCCTTGTGGGAAAGGACAATAAAATCAGCATCTTAGCTTCAGATAAGTGCTAGATTTTCCAGGTGAGGGGTTCGATTTTGTCCTCGCAGGAAAGCATCGGCTTGACAAAATCGAACAACCAAAATCAATTCCAGGATGAAACCAAACAGGTTGAAAACCTTAAGCTTTGTTAGCCCGGGGGCAGGAATGGAATTCGAAGATTGGGCCGAACAAGAAATCATGAGCGTCACGAGTGGATTAAATATCCGCGTTCCATCGGCTCACCAATCCATGTTCAAATATATTGGCCTCAATACAAAGACATCCTGGGATTACCTCGAAAGGATGCTGAACGATCTTGAGATTTTAGGCTCTACTGCAAATAGCCTAAATGATCCCTTTGAACTTTCACCCTTTATTTTTGACGACTTGAGGCCGAGCGTTATAGCTAACTCAATTGGAGACCGAGGATATAACTTAACGGATCGATTGAACGGTAAGCCGGAAATCCCAATTGAGGAAAAATATGCAGATGTAGAATCTTATAGAGAAACAGCAAAATCTTATCTGTCGAGAATTGAAAGAAATTCCCGAATTATATGTTTTTGTGAGCGCTCCGATTCTCCTTTACTCTGGTCTCATTACGCAAACTCGTACAAAGGAGCTTGTCTACATTTTTTTGGTAAAGCCTTCTCATCGCACTTAGGGCAGATTGGCTACGTCAATTATACGCCGCACCGCCCAACATTCCCTCTTAGTTTAGCCCTTTCGCTGGCTTCGAAACCACACCTTAAATCAAGCAAGCTTCGAAAAATAGAAGCGGATCGAATGTATTTTTTCTCAAAGGCGATAGATTGGTCTTATGAAAATGAGATGAGAATTGTTTACGACATAACATCTACAAAACATATAAAAATACAGAAGGATGGGCTTGCAGCAATTATATTGGGTCCCCGTATGACTGAAGAGGACCAAACTAAGCTTCGCGAAATGGTACGAAAATCGCCTCTAGCCCATGTTCCAATCAAATTAGCAAATTTGTCGACAAACTCTTATTCGGTTCAGACAGGTTGAACAAAAAACCGCCGGACGATCTCTCATCCGGCGGCTCAAACTCTGGAGCCTAACAGCCCCCTCACCTGCGATTTCTAACACTTAGCCTTTGGCTAAGATGTTGAAATCGCTTCCTCTCCCACAAGGGGAGAGGACAGGTGTCATGCAGCCAACTGGCGCAGCACCGTCTGAAGGATGCCGCCGTTGTTCATGTAGGTGACTTCGTCGAGCGTATCGATGCGGCAGATGATCGGGATGTCCTTCACCGTGCCGTCGCCATAGGTGACCTTGGCGATCTTCTTCTCGCGCGGCTTGACGTCGGCGAGGCCTTCGATCGTGACGAGTTCGTCGCCCTTGAGACCGAGCGATTCCCAGGTCGTGCCGTCCTCGAAGACGAAGGGCACGATGCCCATGCCGACGAGGTTGGAGCGGTGGATGCGCTCGAAGGACTGGGCGATCACGGCCTTGACGCCGAGAAGGTTGGTGCCCTTGGCAGCCCAGTCGCGCGACGAGCCGTTGCCGTATTCGACACCGGCGAAGATGACGAGCGGAACGCCCTCGGCCTTGTACTGCATGGCCGCATCGTAGATCGACATCTCTTCCTTGGACGGATAGTGGATGGTGTAGCCACCTTCCTTGCCGTTCGGGCCGAGCATGTGGTTGCGGATGCGGATGTTGGCGAAGGTGCCGCGCATCATGACCTCATGGTTGCCGCGACGCGTGCCGTACTGGTTGAAGTCGGCAACGGCCACGCCATGACCCGTCAGATAGGCGCCAGCGGGCGAAGCCGCCTTGATGGAGCCGGCCGGCGAGATGTGGTCGGTGGTGATCTTGTCGCCGAAGAGACCGAGCACGCGCGCACCCTTGATGTCCGAAATGCCGCCGAGCTGCATGCCCATGCCGACGAAGTAGGGCGGGTTCTGCACATAGGTCGAGTTGTCGTCCCAGGCATAAGTCTGGCCGGTCGGGGCCTGAACGGCCTGCCAGTTGGCGTCGCCCTTGAACACATCCGCATACTTCGCCGCGTAGATTTCGCGGGTGACGTATTTCATGATGTATTCCTGGATCTCCTTCGTCGAGGGCCAGATGTCCTTGAGGTAAACCGGGCCATCCTTGCCTTCGCCGATCGGCTCCTTGGTGAGGTCCTTCTGGACCGAACCGGCAAGAGCGTAGGCGACGACGAGCGGCGGCGAGGCAAGGTAGTTCGCCTGAACGTCGGGCGACACGCGGCCTTCGAAGTTGCGGTTGCCGGAGAGAACGCCGGCGGCAATCAGGCCCTTGTCGTTGATCGTCTTGGAGATCGGGGCCGGAAGCGGACCCGAGTTGCCGATGCAGGTCGTGCAGCCGAAGCCGACGAGGTTGAAGCCGAGCGCATCGAGATCCTTCTGGAGACCCGAATTGTTCAGGTATTCAGCAACGACTTGGCTTCCGGGAGCCAGCGACGTCTTCACCCACGGCTTCGTCTTCAGGCCCTTGGCGACCGCGTTGCGGGCGAGCAGGCCGGCGGCGATCAGCACGGACGGGTTGGACGTGTTGGTGCAGGACGTGATGGCAGCGATGGTCACGTCGCCATGGCCGAGATCGAAGTTGGTGCCTTCAACCGGATAGCGGTTGGAGAGCTGGCCGGGCTTCTTGTAGTCGTTTTCGAGCGCGGCAGAGAAGTTCGGCGCGATCGTTTCGAGCGGCAGGCGGCCTTCCGGACGCTTCGGGCCGGCCATGGAGGGCACGACGTCGCCAAGGTCGAGTTCCAGCGTGTCGGTGAAGACGAGGTCGGAACCGTCGCCCTTGCGCCACATGTCCTGTGCCTTGGAATAGGCTTCAACGAGCGCGATACGGTCAGTGTCGCGGCCGGACATGGTGAGGTAGTTGATGGTTTCGCCGTCGACGGGGAAGAAGCCGCAGGTCGCGCCATATTCCGGACCCATGTTGCCGATCGTCGCACGGTCGGCAAGCGACATGGCGTCGAGGCCGGGGCCGAAGAATTCGACGAACTTGGAGACAACGCCCTTCTTGCGCAGCATCTGCACAACGGTCAGAACGAGGTCAGTCGCGGTCACGCCTTCCTTGAGCTTGCCGGTCAGCTTGAAGCCGATGACTTCCGGCAGCAGCATGGAAACCGGCTGGCCGAGCATGGCGGCTTCGGCTTCGATACCGCCCACGCCCCAGCCGAGAACGCCGAGACCGTTGATCATGGTGGTGTGGCTGTCGGTGCCGACGCAGGTGTCGGGATAGGCGATCGTTTCGCCATCTTCTTCCTTCGTCCAGACCGTCTGGCCGAGATATTCAAGGTTCACCTGGTGACAGATGCCGGTGCCGGGCGGAACGACGCGGAAGTTCTTGAACGCCTGCTGGCCCCACTTGAGGAACTTGTAGCGCTCTTCGTTGCGCTCATATTCCAGTTCCACGTTGCGGGCAAAGGCGCGCGGCGTGCCGAATTCGTCGACGATGACCGAGTGGTCGATGACGAGGTCGACGGGAACGAGCGGGTTGATCTTTTCCGGATCGCCACCGAGCGCCTTGATGCCGTCACGCATGGCGGCAAGGTCGACGACGGCGGGAACGCCGGTGAAGTCCTGCATGAGAACGCGGGCCGGACGATAGGCGATTTCAGCCTCTTCCTTGCCCTTGTTGACGAGCCATGCGGCGCAGGCTTCGATATCGGCCTTGGTGACGGAGCGGCCGTCTTCGTTGCGCAGCAGGTTTTCCAGAACCACCTTCATCGAATAGGGCAGCTTGGAAATGCCGTTAAGACCGTTCTTCTCGGCGGTGGGGAGGCTGAAATAGACATAGTCCTTGCCGTTGACGGTAAGCGTCGAGCGGCATTTGAAACTGTCAAGAGATTGTGCCACGGATAAAAACCCCGTTTCGTCTGTTCGCCAAATTTGACGTGCGGACGCCCGAGCGCTTGAAAGATCGCGCAAATGGGATGCGGGTACGGCCATTTCCGCTGTCCGCACGAGAAGTCTTCCTCAAGAATTCACGTTCGGCGCAAGGATAATGATCACGCCGGCCGCTGGCGTGTTGCGGGCGTTATAGATGTTTTCTAAAGAAGGTTCCAGACCTGCAAAGGTCGTAGCGTGTAATTTTTTTGCAGTGCGGTGAAGCACTTGCAGTTGAGGCGGTGGGACATGCGGTTCGAGGCGCAAGCGCTATCGGCAAGGCGGGGCGAGGACCTCCTCTTCCGCGACATTTCCTTCGCGCTCGAGAACGGCGAAGCGCTGATCGTGACCGGCCCGAACGGCTCGGGCAAGTCGACGCTGCTGCGTGTTCTCGCCGGCCTCCTGCCGCAGGAAGAGGGCACGGTGCGATTCGCAGACGGCGAGGAAGAGCGCCCCGCCCGCGAGGCCTGCCACTATCTCGGCCACCGCAACGCGATGAAGCGCGAACTGACGGTCGACGAAAACCTGACCTTCTGGGCCGAGTTCATGGCCAAGGAGGGCGCCGCCCCCGGCATGGACATCGACGAAGCCGCCGAGGCCGTCGGCCTCTCAGGCATCACCCACCTCCCCTTCGGCTACCTCTCCGCCGGCCAGCAACGCCGCATGGCCATGGCCAAGCTGCTGGTGGCGCACCGGCCGGTCTGGATCTTGGACGAGCCGACCGCGGCACTGGATGTGAGGGCGGATGCGATGTTCGCCGGCTTGTGCCAGGCGCATCTGGCTGCTGGCGGGATGCTGGTGGCCGCAACGCACCAGCCGCTGGGCATCGAGAGCGTCAAGTCGCTGGTGATGAAGGGGTTCGAGTATGGGGAATAGGCTGAGAGCCATCTTGCTGGAAGACGCGGGAGCTTCTGCTCCACGCTCAATCCCCAACGCGGCGTCATCCTCGGGCCTGTCCCGAGGATCTGCACACGCCACCACACATGCGGCCCCGCCGAAATGCGCGGCTCCGACAATAGATCCTCGGGACAAGCCCGAGGATGACGGGTGGAGTGTGTGGCAGGCGCGCGCCACATCCAATCTCCCCCCTTGCGGGGGAGATGGCCGGCAGGCCAGAGGGGGGTGCGCCACCCGCCAACAGAGGAGCCCCCACCCATGACCGCCCTCCTCCTCCGCGATCTCCGGCTCTCCATCCGCTCCGGCGGCGGTGCGCTGATCGGCGTGCTGTTCTTCATGGCCGTCGTTGCCGTCATCCCCTTCGGCGTCGGGCCGGATCTGAACCTGCTCTCGCGCATCGGCCCGCCCATCCTCTGGATCGGGGCGCTGCTCGCCTCGCTGCTCGGCCTCGACCGGCTGTTTCAGGCAGACCGCGAGGATGGATCGCTCGATCTCATGCTGATGCAGGAGACGCCGCTGGTCTTGACGGTCTTCGTCAAATGCCTGGCGCACTGGCTGTCCCACAGCCTGCCGCTGGTGATTGCATCGCCGCTCTTGGCACTCTTCATGAACATGGATTCGCTGTCGGTCGGCGCGACCGCGCTGACACTGCTGGTCGGCACACCGGCGATCACCTTCATCGGTGCTGCAGGCGCGGCCGTCGCCGTCTCCCTGCCGCGCGGCGGGCTGCTGGTCTCCATCCTCGTTCTGCCGCTGACGATCCCGGTGCTGATCTTCGGCGCGGGCGCGGCCTATGCGGCGACGCAGGACCCCTCGCCCTTCCTGCCGCCGTTTCTCTATCTCATCGCGCTGACGCTGATCTTCGCCGTCATCGGCCCGCTGGCCGCAGCGCTGGCGCTTCGGGCCTCCTCGGACTGATCAAAACTTCTTGAGTTGACCAAGATCAATTGCAGCTAGACCGGGCAGACGGTAAAAGGGCGCCATGACAGACACGAGCCTTGCAATCAGAAGCTTTTCAGACCTCGCCAACCCGGCCAAGTTCATTGCGCTGGCGGGAAAGCTCATCCCCTGGATGGCAGGCGTCACCGCGATCCTCTTCGCCGTCGGTCTCTGGCTCTGTTTCACCACCGAAGGCGACTACCAGCAGGGCGAAACCGTCCGCATCATGTATATCCATGTGCCGGCCGCCTGGCTCTCGATGATGTGCTACACGATCATGGCGGCCTCCGCCGTCGGCACGCTGGTCTGGCGGCATCCGCTGGCCGATGTCTCGGCGCGGGTAGCAGCCCCCTTGGGAGCGGCTTTCACCTTCGTCGCGCTGGTCACCGGCTCGCTCTGGGGCAAGCCCATGTGGGGCACATGGTGGGTCTGGGATGCGCGGCTCACCTCCGTCTTCATCCTCTTCCTCATGTATCTCGGCCTCATCGCCTTCAACCGCGCCATGGATGACCCCTCGCGGGCGGCGCGCGTGTCGGCGGTCATGATCCTGATCGGCTTCGTCAATATCCCGATCATCAAGTTCTCGGTCGACTGGTTCAACACGCTGCATCAGCCGGCCTCCGTCGTGCGCATGGGCGGGCCGGCGGTGGACCCGGAATTCCTGCGGCCGCTTCTGGTGATGGCGATCGCATTCACCATGCTCTTCTTCACGCTGCACATGATGGCGATGCGCACCGAAATCTGGCGTCGCCGCGTTGCCGCCATGCGCCGCATCGCCGCCCGTTCGGCAGCGCGCGGCCAGGAGGGTTGAGAGAATGGAACTCGCCCATAACGAAGGCTATGTGCTCGCCTCCTACGCCATCACGCTCGTCGCCATGATCGTCATCATCGGCTGGGTGCTGCTCGACAGCCGCGGCCGCCAGCGCGAATTGAAGCGGCTGGAAGAGACCGGCATCCGCCGCCGCTCGGCACGCACGGCAGCCACTGGCGAAGCCGCAACAGAAAAGACAATCGACGCATGACCGAACAGCAAACGGAAGAGCCCGTCCGCCCGAAGCTCTCGCGCATCGGCGTCATCATCGCCTTCCTGCCCATCGTCACCTTTCTCGCGCTCGCCGGCATCTTCTGGAAACAGCTCACCAGCGGCGGCAATCCGGCAACGCTGCCCTCCGCCCTGATCGGCCGGCAGGCCCCCTCGCTGAACCTCAATGCGCTCGAAGGCTCCAACCGCCCGCCACTCATCGACGCGCAAGTGAAGGGCAAACTGACGCTGGTCAATGTCTGGGCCTCCTGGTGCATCCCCTGCCGCGACGAAGCGCCGGAAATCATGGCGATCTCGAAGGACCCGCGCATTAACGTCGTCGGCATCAACTACAAGGACAAGACCGACAACGCACTCGCCTTCCTCGGCGATTTCGGCAACCCCTTCGCCGCGATCGGCACCGACCCGAACGGTGCTGCCGCCATCGACTGGGGCGTCTACGGCATTCCGGAAAGTTATCTCGTCGATGCCACTGGCAAGATCGTCTACAAGAAGGTCGGGCCGTTCGATCCGGCCAGCATCCAGAACGAGCTGATGCCGGCGGTGGAGAAGGCGCTTGGCGGCAAGGGGTGATCCCTTCCAGCCACGACGGCGCAAACGACCGTTAAAGCGCCGATTGCCATTGCCGGATCGCGTCGATCGGCCAGACCAGCATGATGATGTTGAGCGCAAGATTGTCGCGGATGATGATCGCCGTTGCGATCTCGAAACCGATGGCGATGACGATCGTCAGCCAGACAGGCGCCCTCGCCGCGAAAACAAAGCCGACAACCATGGCCAGCGTATCCATGGCGGAATTCAGGATGCTGTCACCTTCATAACCATAGGATGCGGTCACAGAGCGATAACGCTCGATGATGATGGGCGAGTTTTCAAGAATTTCCCAGCCGGCTTCGATGAGGGTCGCGAATGCGAGGCGCAGGGCCAGCGGATAGCGCCTAAGGACAAGAAACCCCAGTCCGTAGAAGATGAAACCGTGAATGATGTGGGACGGGGTGTACCAGTCGGAAATGTGCTGGGAATTTCCAGAGGAATGCACCGAGGGTTCGAAGAGCTTGATCTCACCACAGGAGCAGATCCACAGCCGCCCCATGAAATGCTCGGTGACGATCTGAATGGCCAGGATTGCAACTGCGACGCCCAGCCAAATCGTAGAGGACCGCAAGGCGTCAGGCCGATGATCCACTGCGCCAATCAAGGCTGGCTTTCCTTCTCCTCTTCATCCTCCAGCGAATGCTTCATGATGAGCGGCATTTGCGACATGGTGAAGAGGATGGTGATGGGCATGGTGCCCCAGACCTTGAAGGTGATCCAGGCGTCGTCAGAGAAATTGCGCCAGACAACCTCGTTGAGCACGGCGAGAAACAGGAAGAACAGCCCCCAGCGGAAGGTGAGCTTGCGCCAGCCCTCGTCGTCCAGCCGGAAGGCGGCGTTGAAGACATAGCCGAGCAGCGACTTGCCGAAATAGAGCCCACCGAGCAGCACGACGCCAAAGAGCGCGTTGATGATGGTCGGCTTCATCTTGATGAAAAGCTCGTTCTGCAGATAGATCCCGAGCCCGCCGAAGATGAGCACGATCGCGCCCGACACGAAGGGCATGAGCGGCAGGTGCTTCACGACGATCTTCGAGACGATCAGCGAAACGACCGTCGCCACCATGAAGAAGGCGGTCGCAACGAACAACGGGCCGCCCAGCTTTTCCAGAACAGGGAAATGCTTCACCAGCCATTCGCCCCGCAGGTTGGCGAAGAAGAAGACGAGGATCGGCCCCAGTTCCAGCGCCAGTTTCAGCCCGGCATTCTCGCGCGGCTTCGCAAGGGCGGCAGATTTCGGGTGCACGCTTTCGTCAGTCATTGACGAGCTTCCTTAAGTTCAAACACGATCAGGCAATGCCTGCAATGGCGCTGGCGAAGTCCTTCGCCTCGAAGGGCTCAAGATCGTCGATCCCCTCGCCCACGCCGATGAAATAGACGGGCAGCTTGTGCTTGGCGGCAATCGCCACCAGAATGCCGCCACGCGCCGTGCCGTCGAGCTTGGTCATGACGAGGCCGGACACGCCCGCGACATTGCGGAAGATCTCGACCTGCTGCAGGGCGTTCTGTCCAGTCGTCGCATCCAGCGTTTGAAGCACGGTATGCGGCGCATCCGGATCGAGCTTGCCAAGAACGCGCACGATCTTTTCCAGCTCGGCCATCAGCTCGGCCTTGTTCTGCAAGCGCCCGGCCGTGTCGATGATCAGCACGTCGGACTTCTTTTCTATGGCTTTTTTATAGGCGTCATAAGCGAGCCCCGCCGCATCGGCGCCGAGTTGCGTGCCGATGAATTCGGAACCCGTGCGCCCCGCCCAAATCTTCAGCTGCTCGATAGCCGCCGCGCGGAACGTATCGCCCGCTGCCAGCATGACCTTCAGCCCCGCGCCCGAAAGCTTGGCGGCGAGCTTGCCGATGGTCGTCGTCTTGCCCGTACCGTTGACGCCGACGACGAGAATGACGTGCGGCTTGTGATTGAGGTCGAGTTCGAGCGGCTTGGCGACGGGCGTCAGAACCTTCTCGATTTCGCCCGCCATGATGCGGCTCACATCCTCGCCGGTCACGTCGCGTCCGTAACGTTCGGCGGAGAGGGCACCAGTGACGCGCATGGCCGTCTCGACGCCGAGATCGGCGCGGATCAGCAGTTCTTCCAGTTCCTCCAGCGTGTCGTCATCCAGCTTCCGCTTGGTGAAGAGCGAGGAAATCTGCTGCGTCAGCTGCGACGAGGTCCGGAAGAGCCCGGCCTTGAGGCGCTGGAACCAGGATTGCTTGGGCGCAGGCGCAGGGGCTGCCGGCTCGACCTTGCGGTCGGCGGCAGAGGCAAACCCCTTGGGAAGCGCAGGCGTGGAACCTCCCTCTTCTCCCACTGGGGAGACGGTGGCCCGAGGGGCCGGATGAGGGGGCGACGGTTCAGCGGGAGATTCGGGTGCGATTTCCGCTGGCTTTTCAGCAGCGGCTTCGGCAACTGGAGCACCCCCCTCTGTCGGCTTTGCCGACATCTCCCCCTCAAGGGGGGAGAGTGAGGCTGCGGCGTCTGGCTCGGGTTCCGGCACGCCGGCATCCCAATCGGCGAGCGCCTCGGCCTCTTCATGATCGATATCGGTGACATGTGCGGGCTCTTCGGCAGGCCCATGTTCGGCGGCAAATTCTTCCGCCGTCTCTTCTGAAATACCCGGCGCGGGTGCAGGGTCCGGAAGGTCAGCGTCCCATTCGGTACGCTCGACAGCCTCTTCCTTGGTGAGGTCGACATCGTGGGTTTCGGCGGAGACGTCGGCGGGCGGGGCACCCCCCTCTGTCGGCTTTGCCGACATCTCCCCCTCAAGGGGGGAGAGTGGGTTGGAGCCAGCCACCTCGGACGGTTTGGCCGTCTCGTCGTCCTTCTTGCCGAAGGAGAAGACTTTCTTGATGAAACCGAGCGCCATTTCTCGTCCGTCTGGTTCAGGCCGCGTGGGCGGCGTTTGCGTAAATCAGATGCTTGCCGTCATGACCGGAAATCGTGACCTCGGCAAAGGTTCCGGGCGCCATGTCCGGCGTCCTGACGCTCGTGAAGTTTTCGGTATGCGCCAAGCCGCCGCGTTCGGCAAGTACGATCTGGCGCGTGCCGGTCATGGCGGCAAGATGCGCCTGCGCCAACCGCTCGCCGGTCTCTCTCAACCGCGCTGCGCGCTCCTTGACCAGCCGGCGGTCGAGCTGCGGCATGCGCGCCGCGGGCGTGCCCTCGCGCGGACTGAAGGGAAAGACATGGAGATGCGCGATGCCGATCTCTTCGGCGAGCCGCAGAGAGTTGGCAAAGGCCTCCTCCGTCTCCGTCGGGAAGCCGGCAATGATATCCGCCCCGAAAGCCATGTCGGGCCGCAGCCGGCGCACATCGGCGCAGAAGGCCAGCGCATCGGCGCGCGAATGCCGCCGCTTCATCCGCTTGAGGATGAGGTCGTCGCCATGCTGCAAGGACAGATGCAGATGCGGCATGAAGCGCGGCTCGTCGGCAATCAGGTCCATCAGATGCCGGTCGGCTTCAATGGAATCGATGGAGGAGAGGCGTAGCCGCCGGATTTCGGGAACCTGCTTCAGGATCGTCTTCGCCAGAAGACCGAGCGTCGGGGTGCCGGCTAAGTCGCCGCCATAGGAGGTCGCATCCACGCCAGTCAGCACGACTTCCGCGTAGCCGGAAGCGGCAAGCTCCCGCACTTGATCAACAACCGCGCCCATCGGCACCGAGCGCGAATTGCCACGGCCATAGGGAATGATGCAGAAGGTGCAGCGATGATCACAGCCGTTTTGCACCTGCACGAAGGCGCGCACGTGGCCGTCAATCAGCCGCACCATCTGCGGTGCGGTCTCGGTCACGCTCATGATGTCGTTGACGCGGGCCTTTTCCTCCGCCGAGACGCCGAAATCCGGCAAGCTTCGGTAAGCCTCCGCTTTCAGCTTGTCGTCATTCCCGATCACCGCATCCACTTCCGGCATGGCGGCAAAGTCATGCGCGGCGACCTGTGCCGCACAGCCGGTCACAACAATTCGGGTGGAAGGGTTTTCGCGCCGCGCCCGGCGGATCGCCTGGCGTGCCTGCCGCACGGCCTCAGCCGTTACGGCACAGGTGTTCACGAGAATGGCATCCGTCAGCCCGGCCTTCGCCGCCTCGGCCTTCATGACTTCGGATTCGTAGATATTCAGACGGCAGCCGAAGGTGATGACTTCGACCCCATTCGAACCGGAACCGCTCAAACCGCAACCGCCTCGTCGGCCTGCCACGCGCCAGTGACGGGATCGACCGTGCCGGACCATTCCCAGGTCGCGGGGCCGGTCATGACGACGTGGTTATCCAGCCGCCATTCCAGCTCCAGCGAACCCGGCGGAATGGCGCTGGCAACATTGATCGTCACCTTGCGGCCCGTTCGGCCCGTGCGCGCACCACTGACGGCCGCCGAGCAGGCGGCCGACCCGCAGGCGAGCGTCAGCCCGGCGCCACGCTCCCAGGTGCGCGTCGTCATCGAGGTCGGCGAGGTCACCTGCGCGATGGTGATGTTGCAGCGCTCGGGAAAGATGGGATGGTTTTCGAGAAGCGGCCCGAACTTTTCAAGATCGTAGGACCAGACATCGTTCTCGACCCAGAAGATCGCGTGGGGATTGCCCATCGACATCACGGACGGCGAATGCAGGACCGGATTGTCGATCGGCCCAATCTGCAGCTCGATCCGGCTGGTATCGTGAAACTCTTCCGCGAGCGGAATGCGGTCCCAGTCAAAAACGGGCTCGCCCATATCGACCGAGATCAAGCCGTTCTCATGCTCCTTGGCGTTGAGGATGCCGGCGATGGTCTGGAAGGTGAAGCTCTGCTTGCCGGTCTCGGCGGCAAGCGCCTGCACCACGCAGCGCGTACCGTTGCCGCAGGCCTGCGCCCGGGTGCCGTCGCAGTTGAGAATATCGATATAGGCATCCGTCCCGTCGAGCCTCGGATCGTGGATCGCCATGATCTGATCGAACTTGGTCGCAGGCTCGCTGTCGAGCGCGATCGCGGCAGCCGGCGTCACCCTGTCCTTGCGGCCGCGCATGTCGATGACGAGGATCTTGTTGCCAAGCCCATTCATCTTCGCAAAGGGGACGCGTTCAGACATGATTTCGCTTTCTTCTCAGCCGTTTCGGCCATTGTTCCTATTTCCGCTTATATGGCGGAAAAGCCGGCCGATTTCCAGAGCAGACGATATCACACCTGCGGCACGTCGAAAATCATGCCGGGCTGCAATGCCGGAAAGCGCTCGCGCGAGATGCCGGCCGCATCAAGCGCCGCATGCAGTTCCCGCTCGGGATGGTGGATATTCTCGTTGGTGAGCTGGAATGTGAACCAGTGGTGCCCGGCCGCATAGGCCGCGTTGCAGAACCGCATCCCCTCCACCGCCTCTTCCGGATTCTGGTGCTGCGCCTTCATGAACCAGCGCGGCTCGTAGGCCCCGATCGGCAGGATGGCGAGGCGGAAGCGACCGTATTTTTCGCCCGCCGCGCGATAGTTTATGCCATCGTGAAAGCCGGTATCGCCGATGTGATAAATCAGCCCGCCGGGCGTCTCGATGACAAAGGCGGCCCACAGCGCGAAGCGGCGGTCGTTGACGCCACGCGCCGACCAGTGATGGGCGGGCTCGCAATGAAAGGCCAGACCGTGGCCGTAGTCGAAACGATCGCCCCAATCCATGGCCTGAATTCGCGCCTGTGGGATCGACCGGCGGATGATGGTGTCATTGCCGAGCGGCGTGACAATCAGCGGATTATGGATGCGCACCAGCCGCTTGAGCGTGGCGATATCCAGATGGTCGTAATGATTGTGCGAAACGATGACGACATCGATAGGCGGCAGGTCCTCGAAGCGGATGCCCGGCTCGTTGGCGCGCTTCGGCCCGGCGAAGGTAAAGGGGCTAACTCGCTCGGACCAGACCGGATCCGTCAGGATTGAAAACCCATTCGTCTGGATGAGCATCGAGGCGTGTCCGACCATCGTCACCCGCAGCCGGTTTCCCTCCAGCCGCGCCTCGGGCTTGGCCTGTGGGAAGGGAGATGCGACCGCCGGCGGCCAAGGTTGCGGCTTCTCGCGAAACCGCCATTGCAGCACCTTGGAAAACCCGCCCGGCTCGACGCCGCCGGGATTGAAGAAACGCTTACCGTCGAAATGGTCGGTGACCGAGCCATTGTAATAGGGATTTCCAGTTGCTTTAGATGACATGCTGCAGCTTTGCCTATCGTTCGACGCATATCTGTGTAACGCAATTGGGGGCTGTATGGTTGCGTTTAAAGATTGCTAGCTGCGTAAACATATAATTCTACGATTAAACCCCTAATTTATAAGGGTATTATGGAAATCTTAAGCTGCCGATGGCATGAATGCGCATTCATCGTAGCGAGTATATATATGCTTGACGTTATTTTGTGCATCGCTGTGGAGCATGATCTGAAACTGGTCGCGCTGGCAGCAGCGATCTGTATCCTCGGCAGCTGGCTATCCTTCCGGCTTTTCGACAGAGGATTGGCAGATAGCGGACTGACCGCGCTGGGGTGGAATTTCCTTGCGGCCACGGCGGCAGGCTCATCGGTCTGGTCGACCCATTTCATCGCTATCCTCGCCTTCAAGACGGGCGCTCCGGTCAGTTTCGACCCCGTCCTGACCATCGTGTCTCTTCTGATAGCCATTGCCGGCATCTTCGCCGGCCTGGCTGCCACGACACTCTCGATCCCTTTCAGCGCCGCAGCCGGCGGTATTCTCGTGGGCCTGGGCGTCGCGTCGATGCATTACGTGGGCATGAGCGCCTATCACATCGACGGGCTGGTGAACTGGGAGAGGACGTTTGTTGTCGCGTCCGTTATAATGATCGTCGCGGCTTCGATGGTCGCGCTGGCATTGATGAAGCGCGAGGATATCAAGGCACGCCCCGAAAAGGCTGCCGGTATTTTCGCGGCAGGTATCGTCGGATTGCATTTCGTCGGCATGACCGCCATGACGGTCACGCCACTCGTCTTGCGGGGAATGAGCGTTCAGCAAAACTCCTATCTGGCAATGGCCATGGCCATTGCGCTGGCCTGTATCGTGATTGCCGGCACCGGCCTGACCTCCTTCGTCATCGACCACCGGACCCGCAGCGATTCCGACCGCAAGCTCTATCAGATGGCCCTGTACGACAGCCTCACCGGCTTGCCGAACCGGCAGAATTTTACCGATAAGCTGGTGGCAGCCATTGCGCAAAGTGATCGCACGGCAGAGGGTTTCGCCTTCATCGGCATGGATCTCGACCGGTTCAAGGAGATCAACGATCTTTGGGGTCATCTCGCCGGAGATGCCGTGCTCGCCGAAGTCGGTGACCGACTGGCTGCGCTGAAGTCGGACCGGCTCTTCTTCGCCCGTCTCGGCGGCGACGAGTTCGCGGTGATTTGCCGCTGCACCAATGAAAAGCTCGTCTTCGAAGACATGATGCATATCAAGAACGCGCTGGTCCGCCCGATCGCGCTCGAGGACGGCACGGAAGTCGCCATCGGTGTCAGCCTGGGCGCCGCCTTCTATCCGGCGGATGCGCCAGACGCGCAGGATCTCGTGAGCCGCGCCGATCTGGCCATGTATCGCGCGAAGGCAAGCGCCATTACCTCGATCTGCTTCTACGATTCCGGCATGGATGAGGTCGTCCGCCAGCGCAAGGCGCTCGCGGCCGACCTGCGGAACGCGTTGGCCAATGGTGAACTTGAGCTCTACTATCAGATGCAAAATACCGTCGATACGGAAGAAGTGACGGGCTACGAAGTCCTGTTGCGGTGGCGGCATCCGGCGCGCGGCATGGTTTCGCCGGTCGATTTCATCCCGATCGCCGAGGAAAGCGGGCTGATCATGGAGATAGGTCGCTGGGTCCTGCAGAAAGCCTGCGAACAGGCCGCGATCTGGCCGAACGATCTGCGGATTGCGGTGAACCTTTCCCCCATCCAGCTCAACGATCCGAAGCTTCCGGGCTTTGTGCGCAAGGTTCTGGATGAGACGGGCCTTGCCCCGCACCGTCTCGAACTGGAACTGACAGAATCGTCCATCATCGAAAACCGCGAACGAACGCTCTCGCTGCTCTCGCAGATCAAGGCGCTGGGCGTGACCATCGCGCTCGATGATTTCGGAACTGGCTACTCGTCGCTGGAAACGTTGAGAACCTTCCCGTTCAATAAGATAAAGCTCGATCGCTCCTTCATGAACCAGATCGAGGAGAGCCCGCAGGCGCGCGCCATCATTCGCGCCGTGCTTGCGATCGGCAAGAGCATGGATGTGCCGGTTCTCGCCGAAGGCGTGGAAACCCGCAGCCAGCTCGACATTCTTCGACAGGAGGGATGCGACGCCATGCAGGGCTACCTGCTGGGCAGACCGGCGCCGCATGATGCCATCCTCGCGACATTCGCATCGATGGATGCGATTGCCGATGAGAATACAGGCGTCCTGCAGCAGGCGATCAAAAGCGCCGCGAAGGCGCGCGAACAGGATTTGATCGTCGCGGGATAGTCCAGCTCAGGCTGCGGCGATATCGGTCTGCGCAAAATCCTCGCCGACGAACAGCAGCGGCACGCCCGCGCTTCTGGCGCAGGCATAGGAAAAGCAGTCCCCGAAATTCAGCCGCGCAGGATGCCCGGTACCGCGACCGTAACGGCGGGCGGCGTCGAGGGCGATTTTGTGAAGCCCCACATTCAGCGGCATTTCCACAGCGCCGATCTCGACAAAGAAGGCTTCAACCCGCTGCTGAACGGCATCGAAGATATCGGGTGGCGTGGACTTGTGATCGCCGAAGCGAGACAAGGTGACTTTCTTCGCGATGCTCACCACAGTCTCATACACAACCAAAGATGAATAAAAGGCTGACCGTTCGGCAGTCGAGAGTGCGGCAAATAGCCTTGAAGCATCCGGCTCATCCGTCAGGATGGCGACGGCAGCTGACGCATCCAGAAACATCAGATTTCCCACATCTCGTCCATGAAGGCCTTTTCATCGAACTCGACCTTGTGCGGCCCCATCATCGCCTTGATCCGATCCTGGATCGGTCTGATGCGCTCTTCCAGGCACACCGGCGCTGGCGCTTCAGCCAAGGCCTTTTCCAGCGCTGTCCGAACCGCCTCTGTCTTCGTTTTCGCGCCCATGCGTTGCTGCAACTCGGTCGCCAGGGCATCAACGCCGGGATCGCGGATATAAAGGGACATGGAAACCTCGTGGCGCGAATGAATATTCCTGAATATAGATGGAATATCCCGAACGAACAATGACGTTCAAGGCACACCCCGCGGCAAGCCTTGACTTTCCGCCGATCTTGCTGTTTAAGCCCCACCAAATCCGTCTCAAGGCAAGCTTGAGCCACTGACCGGGGCTTCGATCCCGGAGGTCAACATCCGGCAGCGCGATGCGCCCCCGGATGCCACACTGCTTTGTGCTGAAGTGTTTTGCGCTTGCATTCGGGCCGGACAATACCGACGTTTCGGACACCCCGAAACGAAAAGGACGACACGATGTTTGATAACCTCCAGGAACGTCTTGGCTCCATTCTGAATGGGCTGACCGGACGTGGCGCGCTTTCGGAAGCTGACGTTTCCGCGGCGCTGCGTGAGGTGCGCCGTGCGCTTCTGGAAGCCGACGTCGCGCTCGAAGTCGTTCGCGGCTTTACCGACCGCGTCCGCGAAAAGGCTGTCGGCGCGGAAATCCTGAAGTCGATCAAGCCCGGCCAGATGGTCGTCAAGATCGTCCATGACGAGCTGGTCGACATGCTCGGCACGGATGGCGAAGGCATCAGCCTCAACGCCGCAGCGCCCGTCGTCATCATGATGGTCGGCCTTCAGGGCTCGGGCAAGACGACGACGTCCGCCAAGATCGCCAAGCGGCTGACGACGCGCGAGCGCAAGAAGGTCCTGATGGCCTCGCTCGACACGCGCCGCCCGGCAGCCCAGGAGCAGCTGCGGCAGCTGGGCGTTCAGACCGGCGTCGACACGCTGCCGATCATTGACGGCCAGTCGCCGGTCGACATCGCAGCGCGCGCCGTGCAGGCCGCCAAGCTCGGCGGCCATGACGTCGTCATCCTCGACACCGCCGGCCGCACCCACATCGACGAACCGTTGATGGTGGAAATGGCCGATATCAAGAAAAAGGCCAATCCGCACGAAATCCTGCTGGTCGCCGATGCGCTGACCGGTCAGGACGCCGTCAACCTCGCCCGCAATTTCGATGAGCGCGTCGGCATCACCGGCCTCGTTCTGACCCGCATGGACGGCGATGGCCGCGGCGGTGCCGCCCTTTCGATGCGCGCCGTCACCGGCAAGCCGGTCAAGCTCATCGGCGTCGGCGAAAAGATGGATGAACTCGACGAGTTCCATCCCCGCCGTATCGCCGACCGCATTCTCGGCATGGGCGACATCGTCTCGCTCGTTGAGCGCGCAGCCGAATCCATCGACGCCGAAAAGGCTGCCGCCATGGCCGCCCGCATGGCCAAGGGCAAGTTCGACCTGAACGACATGGCCGACCAGATCCGCCAGATGGAGAAGCTGGGCGGCATGGGCGGCATCATGGGCATGATGCCCGGCATGGCCGGCATGAAGGACAAGATGGCCGCTGCCGGCCTCAACGACAATATCTTCAAGCGCCAGCTCGCCATCATCTCCTCGATGACCAAGGCCGAGCGCGCCAACCCCGACATTCTCAAGCACAGCCGCAAGAAGCGCATCGCCGCCGGCTCAGGCACGGACGCTGCCGACATCAACAAGCTCCTGAAAATGCACCGCCAGATGGCCGACATGATGAAAATGATGGGCGGCAAGAAGGGCGGCATGATGAAGCAGATGATGGGCGGGCTCGCGAACAAGATGGGCCTCGGGGGTATGGGCGGCGGCATGCCGGACCTGTCCAGCATGGACCCCAAGCAGTTGGAAGCACTCGCCAAGCAGGCGGAAGCCTCCGGCCTCACCAAGGGCATGGGCGGCCTGCCCGGTGGTCTGCCGGGCGGCTTGCCGGGTTTGGGCGGCATGAAACTGCCGGGCCTTGGCGGACTGCCAGGCCTGCCGAAGAAGAAGTAAGGAGAGCATTTCGTGATCGATCCCGAAATCAAGGCCAAGCTTTCCGGCTACCGCCAGTCGATCGACAATATCGACGCCGCTCTCGTCCACATGCTCGCCGAGCGCTTCCGCTGCACCAAGGAAGTCGGCGTCTTGAAGGCCACGCATGAATTGCCGCCGTCTGACCCGGCGCGCGAGGAATACCAGATCGAACGTCTTCGCCGTCTGGCGAAGGAGGCCAATCTGGACCCGGATTTCGCCGAGAAGTTCCTGAACTTCATCATCAAGGAAGTCATCCGGCATCATGAAGCCATCGCCGCCGAACATAACGGCAAATGAAGGCTTGAAGTCGCATCGGACCGGAAAAATCCGATGCGCACGCAAGAGAATACGCAGCATCCTGCTGCATACGAAATGTAACGAAATCGCCGCCTGCAAGCGGCATATCAATGCCTGAAGGAGAAATGAAATGGCACTGAAGATTCGTCTCGCCCGCGGTGGCTCCAAGAAGCGTCCGTACTACCAGATCGTCGTTGCCGACGCCCGTTCGCCGCGCGATGGCCGCTTCCTCGAGAAGGTCGGTTCCTGGAACCCGATGATCGCCAAGGACGCTGAAGGCCGCATCGTTCTGAACAACGAGCGCATCCAGCATTGGCTCGACAACGGCGCACAGCCGACCGACCGCGTCCTGCGCTTCCTGAACGACGCCGGCCTTGCCAAGCGCGAAGCCCGCAACAACCCGGAAAAGGCAAAGCCGGGCAAGAAGGCCGTCGAGCGCGCCAAGGAACGCGAAGCCAAGGCCGCTGAAGCCGCTGCTGCGGAATAATTTCCAGCGACTTGACCTTGATCCGACGGGCGGCTTCACTGGGCCGCCCGTTTTCATATCCGGAGGTGGCTGATGGCCCTCAAGAACCCCGTTCTCATGGCGACCATTGGTGCCGCGCAAGGCCTGCGTGGCGAAGTGCGCGCCAAGACCTATACGACCGAGCCGACGGCGCTCGGCGATTACGGCAACCTGCATGCGGCCGACGGGCGGGTGTTTGAAATTCTCGATATCCGCGAGATGAAGGACATGGCCGTCGTTCGCTTCAAGGGCGTCAACGACCGCAATGCGGCGGAAGCGCTGCGCGGGCTCGATCTCTTCATCGAACGCGACAACCTGCCAAGCGATCTTCTGGAAGACGACGAATTCTTCTACGCGGACCTCGAAGGGCTGGAAGCTTTCGACGCGACCGGCAAGAGTTACGGCATCGTCTCCGGCATTTTCGATTTCGGCGCAGGCGATCTGCTTGAGCTGAAAGCTCCCGCCAAGCGGCCATTGCTGATCCCCTTTTCCGAAGCCGCCGTGCTGGAAATCGATTTGGAAGAAGGCCGCATTCTGGTCGACCCGATTGCCGCCGGTCTCATTGACGACGGCGACAATGGCGAGGGCGAAAAGGGTCCCGGCAGCCGCAAGCGCAGCCCGTCCAAGGGCGATAACAAGGGTAACGGAGACGCGGAGAAGTGACCTTCCGCGCCACCATCCTCACGCTTTATCCGGAAATGTTTCCGGGCTTTCTCGGCCAGTCGCTCTCCGGCAAGGCGCTGGAGCGCGGCGCATGGGCGATCGAGCCTGTGCAGATCCGCGACTTCGCCACCGATAAACACCGCTCGGTCGATGACACGCCGTCCGGCGGCGGAGCAGGCATGGTGCTGCGCGCCGACATTCTGGCCAAGGCCATCGATTCCGTTGGCGACGACGACCGCCCCCGTCTTCTCATGAGCCCACGTGGCAAGCCATTGACCCAGAAGCGTGTCCGCGAACTCGCAGACGGCCCCGGCGCGGTGATCGTCTGTGGACGTTTCGAGGGCGTGGATCAGCGCGTGATCGATGCTCGCCAACTCGAGGAAGTCTCCATCGGCGACTACATCCTCTCCGGAGGAGAGCCGGCAGCGATGATCCTGCTCGACGCGATCGTCCGCGTCCTGCCGGGTGTGATGGGCAACGATCAATCAGGCGTCCATGAAAGCTTCGAAAGCGGGCTTCTCGAACACCCGCACTACACCCGCCCGCCCGTCTTCGAAGGCCGCGAGATCCCGGAAGTCCTGACATCCGGCAATCACGCGAAAATCGAGAAATGGCGGCAGGAGCAGGCGCTGAAGCTCACCGCCGAGCGCCGGCCAGACCTCGTTCAGGCTTTGAAGAAGTAATACGCCGCGAGAAACAGTCCGACAGCGATCACAGAATAGCGCATCCATGTCTGCGGCACGCGTTTGGCGAGCCATACGCCCATATAGCCGCCGATCCCCGCCCCCGGCAGCATGATGATCGCATGGAGCCACGAAATCGCACCGCCCGCCGTGAAGACGACGATAGCGATGGCGGCGATGACGATGGCGAGGAAATTCTTGATCGCATTGAGCCGATGATAGTCGCCGCCGGTGGCAAGACCCAGCGAAGCGAGCATCATGATCCCCATGCCCGCGCCAAAGAAGCCACCATAGATTGACACGACAAACTGCGTGACGATGCCGGTCGGCGAGTTCGGGGGATGCTCCTGCTCCACCTTTGGCCTGAGCTTCGGCCCGGCGGCAAAGAGCGCGGTCGCAGCCAGAAGCAGCCACGGCACGAGCCGCTTGAACGACGGATTGTCGAGCGACAGCAGCAGCAGCGCGCCGCCGAGCGAACCCACGAGCGAGATCGCCGACAGGATGAGGATCGGCTTCCACTCGCGGGCGATTTCGCGGCGATAGGCAAGCGCCGAAGTGATGTAGCCGGGAAACTGCACGATGGAAGACGTGGCATTGGCCGCAATGGGCGGCACGCCGAAAAGCGTCATCGCGCCGAAGGTCAGAAACGTACCGCCGCCGGCGACGGCATTGATCGCGCCGGACAGAAGCCCGGCCACGAAAAGCAGAATTCCAGCCAAAATTGTCATGCTACTCCCCCGGTCCCATCACCGGGGGCTAGCATGGAATGCAGCCTCTTGCAAAGCCGCGTCACGCGATGCGCGCCCGCGGCCGCATGGCGGCGAGCGCCATGTAGCTCAAGCCGCCGACGGCCACGCCGAAGAACCAGCCATAGGTGCCCCACCAGGCCGGAAGCACGGTGGTGAAGGTCGGCAGGATCGACGAGAAGATCGCACCGGCGACGAAGGCGATCAGTGCGTTGACGTTCCAGCCACCCTCGAAGCGGAACTCGCCGTTCTCGTGGTAGAGCGCCTCGACATTCACCACACCCTTCCGGATGAGGTAATAGTCCACCATCATGATCCCAAAGACCGGGCCCATGGTCGAGCCGATGAAGTTGACGAAGTGGGCCGCCCCCGTTTCCCATGGTGCGAACGGGTAAAGCACCAGCGCGATGAAGGCCGCGATATAGCCGCCGCGCTTGAAATTGATCTGGCGCGGGAAGACATTGGCAAAGTCAAAGGCCGGCGAGACGAAGTTTGCGACAACGTTGATGCCAAGCGTCGCCACCGCGAAGGTGAGAGCAGCCAATGCTGCCAGGAACCAGCTGTCGAACTTGGCCGAGATCGCATCCGGATGCAGCAGCACTTCGCCATAGACGGTGTAGGCCGCCGTCGTGGTGATGCCGGCAACAAGGCAGAAGGCAAGCAGGTTGATCGGCAGGCCCCAGAGATTGCCCTTGCGCAGCGTCGCCTGATCCGGCGTGAAGCGCGAGAAGTCGCAGAAGTTCAGGTAGAGCGCTGCGAAATAGGTGATCCAGGTCGCAGCCACGGCAGCAAGTGCCCCGAACGAGCCCGGCGCACCGGACACGCCCGCATCCTTGGTGGCGGCCAGGAGCACATCCTGCGGGATGTTTTCGCCGAAGGAGAAGGTGCCGGCCTTGTAGATCAGGTAGAGCGCCAAAAGCAGCATCATGATCCAGACAGCAGGCCCTGCCCAGTCCTGGAACTTGCGCACCGTTTCCATGCCGCGCTGGATGATCAGAAGCTGCAGCGCCCAGATGATGACGTAGCAGATGACTTCAAGTGTCGAATGGCCGAGCATGTGGCTCGACTGATGGAAGGCAAGCATGCTGTCATTGCGGATGAGCAGCGCGACGATCGCGCCGGAGGCCGCAGACGTCTGCGCGCCATACCAGAAGCAGGCCACGATGGCGCGCACCAGTGCCGGCAGGTTCGCCCCGAACGTGCCGAAGGAGGCGCGCGCCAGAACCGGGAAGGGCACGCCCGTCTTCACACCGGCATTGCCCACCAGGCTCATCAGCACGAAGATGACGAGAGAGCCGATGCCGATGGCAATGACGAAATTGATGAAGCTACCGCACAGCAGGAACAGGCTGGCAGCCAGATAATAGCCCCAGAGGCTGTGAACGTCGGAGGTCCAGACGTTGAAGATGGAAAATGCGCCCCAGTTGCGTGTTTCCGCAGGCGCCAGATCCTCGTTGTAAAGCGAGGGTGACGGATTATTGACAGACATGGTACTCCCCCTTGGCAGATGGCCGCCCTCCCCCGGCAGCCTCATATTCGGCCTAAATTTTAGGCAAATGCGAATTGATTCCTCTTTTTGACGAAATGCAAGGGCTGCCTTACGTTTAAGTCACAGTATAGAAGGGGGTGACAAAGCCGCATTGCTGGTGTATACGCCCGCCCGGAACTGATGGGCTGGGCCTCGATCTCAAGCCCCAACCGTTACCAATAAAGAACTGGCGAACCCGCTACCGCCTCTAACGAGGCGCATTCACGAGGCTTTGACCGAGGAATGATGTGAGCGCTCTGGCTGTTTCAGAAGAAGAGAAGGTTGAAGACAATGAACATCATCGAACAGCTTGAGGCCGAACAGGCCGCCAAGATCGCCGCCAAGCGCACGCTTCCCGAATTCTCCCCGGGCGACACCGTCCGCGTCAACGTCCGCGTTGTCGAAGGTAACCGTACCCGCGTTCAGGCCTATGAAGGCGTTTGCATCGCTCGCAAGGGTGCAGGCCTCAACGAGAGCTTCACGGTTCGCAAGATCTCCTACGGCGAAGGCGTCGAGCGCGTATTCCCGGTTTACTCCCCGCTCGTCGAAGGCGTTGAAGTCGTTCGCCGCGGCAAGGTCCGTCGCGCCAAGCTCTACTACCTGCGCGACCTGCGCGGCAAGGCCGCACGTATCGTTGAAAACACCGGCACGCGTTCGCGCAAGCTGAACGACGCCGAGCGTCAGGCTGTTGCTGAAGAAAAGGCACGCATCGAGGCCGAGAAGGTCGCTGCTGCCCAGACCCTGGCCGCTGAGAAGGCTGCTGCAGAAGCTGCCGAAAAGGCTGCCGCTGAAAAGGCCGCTGCAGAAGCTGCCGCTGAATAAGCCTTATCGCCTGTTGCATTTTAGGGAAGGCCGCCGGTATGATCCGGCGGCCTTCTTTGTTTTGCGGGATGGGGGCGGAATCGGGGACAGCTACCGCTGATGCGTGGGATATCGGAAGAAGTCGTCGCTGCCGTGAGGCGGCTGAACTACTACGCGACCGGCGTCGTGCGCGAACTCATGCCGCGTTCCCTCTTCCGCTTCGAACAGGACGCCGTTTTCAGCGAGCTTGAAGATAGCGGCGCGCTGCCCGCGATTCTGGAGCGCGTGAACTATTACAACAGCCTGAGACCGGAGGGCCTGCCCCTCCCCCGGACCCGCCTGGATGGTATCGACCGGACCAGAAGCCGTTATTTCCTCGATCTGACCGAACATCTGCGCTTCTTCCCGGCCGATCTGAAGATCGACTACGTTTTCGGCGACGTCATACATGTGCCGCCGACCCCGAGCGTGCTGAAGAGCCGCCCCATCGGTGGCGACAACAATCATTCGGTCGTTCTCAAGCTCGACAAGTTCAGGCACTTCCGGCTGTTCGATGACCCGGTTCCGTTTTCGCAGAAGGCACCCAAGGCCGTCTGGCGCGGCAGCATGAACAACCCGCTGCGCGCCGCCCTTGTATCCTGCCATGCCGAGAGCCCGTTTTGCGATGTAGGTCATGTCAGCGGCAACGTGACCGGTGTCGCGCCGAAGGGGCCGCTGTCGCCCGCACAGCAATTTGCATATCGCTACATCATCTCTGTGGAAGGGTGCGACGTCGCCACGAACCTGAAATGGGTTATGGCTTCGAACAGTGTCTGCATCATGCCGCGGCCTCGCTATGAGACCTGGTTCATGGAAGGCAGGCTGATCCCCGGCCATCACTATGTCGAGGTGCGCGACGACTTTTCCGATCTCGAAGAAAAGATCGAAGCGCTTGAAGCCGATCCCATGCGCGCCCGCGAGATCGTCGCGAACGCCAACCGGCATATCGGCATGTTCCTGCAGCGGAAGAACGAGAAGCTGACTTCGCTTCTCGTCCTGCAGAAATATTTCGAAGCGACCGGCCAGTTGCCGCCTTCGGCCTTCACCCAAGGTTTTTTCAGCGTCATCGAGGCCGCGCCCCGCATGCTGCTCACTGCTTGAGGGCAGCGTCCCAATGCTCGTCGGCCTTGCCGTCGACGATGCGCCATGTATCGTACCACGTTGTCGTGTAGGTTTTAGACGGATCCTTCGGGTCCTTTTCCCTACGCACTGTTGCCACCGTCACTAGATCGCCTTCAGCGTTCACGAAGACAACGGGCGTCGCCATCTTCTCCGGCACAGGCTTCGGCTCCACCTTCAGAACCTTGGTGAAGAAGCCCACCACGCTGGCGCGACCGGACGGCACATTGGGATTATGCTGCAGATAGCGCTCGCTCAGATACTTGTCCGCCTCACCCCACTGGCCCGCCTCCAGCAGATCCTTCATGATGTGATAGACGACCTGCTTGTTGGCGTTGAGCGACGGGTCCGGGGAGGTGAAGAGCGCATCCTTGTCCTTCGCCTCCACGACGGCTTCCTGTGCCAATGCAGCTGAAACACCGCCAAACGTGGCGAGGAGGCTGAGACCGAGGGCGGCAGCGCCAGTCTTCAGGTTCATGATCTTTCCTTTCTGGGTTCCGGAACGGTGTGTCGCCTGATCTAGGCAATCCGGACCCCAAACAAAAGAAGGCACTTGCCGCGCCAATAGGCACGCGAAGGGAACCATTGTAGCCTGCCTTCTCCTTGCAATCCTTCAAGATTCTGTGACAGTGTGGCCCGCCACAAGAGACAGGAGTTACCCCATGATTTCCAGACGCGCAGTGCTCGCGCTTGCCGCCTTCGCGGCCGCAGCCCCGCTTGCAGCACAGGCCGCCGAACCTCTGCCGGACCTTCAGGGCCGCAAGGTCGTCGTCGTCACGGAAAACGCCTACCCGCCGCTGCAATTCGTCGATCCCAAGTCCGGCAAGCAGATCGGCTGGGAATATGACGCCATGAACGAGATCGCCAAGCGCCTCAATTTCAAGGTCGAGTACCAGAACACCAGCTGGGACGCGATGATCCAGGCCGTGTCCGACAAGCAGTACGACATCGGCATGACCGGCATCACCATCAAGGACGAGCGCAAGGAAAAGGTCGACTTCTCCGATCCCTATATGCGCTCGGAACAGTTCATGCTGGTGCGCGGCGACGAGAAGCGCTTCACCGACGCCAAGAGCTTTGCCGCTGACACGAAGCTGCTGGTCGGTGCGCAGCCGGGCACCACGCCCTTCTACACCGCCGTGTACAGCGTTCTCGACGGCGACGAGAAGAACCGGCGCATCAAGCTTTTCGAGACCTTTGGCGCCACCGTTCAGGCCCTCAAGGCCGGAGACGTCGACACGGTTCTGACCGACGGTACGGCCGGCAAGGGCTATGTGGATGCCTCCAATGGCGGACTGAAGCTCGTCGGCGGCCCGCTCGGCACCGAGGATTTCGGCTTCATCTTCCCCAAGGGCTCCGATCTCGTGAAGCCTGTCAATGCCGCGATTGCCGCGCTGAAGGCGGACGGCACGCTCGACGCGCTGAACAAGAAATGGTTCCTCGACTACAAGATGGGTCAGTAAGGTCCATGGCGAAGTCACGCGCTTGACCTCGATGTTCACGCCACAATGAACCTCCAGGCTCAAAACAGCTCAGACGGCGAGGCACAGGGGTTTCCCTGGTGGCTCGCCGCACTCGCCACAATCGCGATAGCCATCGGCATCGCCATCGCGGTCAACGACCTCTATGTGCAGGTCTTCCAAACGGTCATCCACGGCCTGTGGGTTACGATCGGTGTCACGCTGACGGCCTTTGTGCTCGCCTCTGCGCTGGGCCTTGGCATCGCGCTGATGGCGCTCTCCGGCTCCACATGGGCGCAGCAGACGGCGCGCTTTTACACCGAGATCATCCGCGGCGTCCCCATCCTCGTGCTGCTCTTCTACATTGCCTTTGTCGGCACGCCGGCGCTCACCGAAGCGATCAACTTCCTCGCCACGCCGCTGATCAAGGCCGGCATGATGGAGCCGCTTCTGGTGCGCGACATCTCGCTGATGTGGCGGGCGATTCTGGCGCTCACCATCGGCTATTCCGCCTTCATCAGCGAGGTCTTCCGCGCCGGCATCATGTCGGTCGACAAGGGACAGATCGAGGCGGCGAAGTCGCTCGGCCTCTCGCGCTATCAGCGCTTCCGCCTAGTCGTCATGCCGCAGGCGATCCGCGTCATCCTGCCGCCGCTCGGCAACGACTTTGTCGCCATGGTCAAGGACTCCTCGCTGGTTTCGGTTCTCGGTGTGCAGGACATCACCCAGCTCGGCAAGGTCTATGCCTCCGGCTCCTTCCGCTTTTTCGAGACGTATTCGATCGTCGCCTATGTCTATCTGATCCTCACCGTCGGCCTGTCTCTGGGGCTTCGGCGGCTTGAAAAGCGGCTTCGGCGCAACCAGATGCGATGAACATGAAGATTGCCGAGCTTTTCAAAAATTGATATGAGCCGAGACATGACGATACCGACGGCAAAAAGCGGCATTTTCGAGCATGTCTTCGTGCTCCAGGACAGGAAGCGTTTTCCTGCTCGCTTTTTTGCTGCGATCTCGGGCGCACTCAACACCCGCCTATCGTGATCGGTCACGGCCCCTGCGGCCGGCTCTCAGCCAATCTAAGAATTCTCCAATCTTCGGGATGAAACATCATGAGCGCACCGCGTACCCTCTATGACAAGATCTGGGACGATCACCTGGTCAGCCAGGCCGATGACGGCACCTGTCTCCTCTATATCGACCGTCACCTCGTTCACGAAGTGACGAGCCCCCAGGCCTTCGAAGGCCTGCGCATGGCCGGCCGCAAGGTCCACGCACCGGAAAAGACGCTCGCCGTCGTCGACCACAACGTGCCGACCTCGCCGGATCGCCACCTCGGCATCAAAAACGAGGAAAGCCGCATCCAGGTCGAAGCGCTCGCCAAGAACGCCGCCGACTTCAACGTCGAGTACTACTCCGAGAACGACAAGCGCCAGGGCATCGTGCACATCGTCGGTCCCGAACAGGGCTTCACGCTGCCGGGCATGACCATCGTCTGCGGCGACAGCCACACCTCGACGCATGGCGCTTTCGGCGCGCTGGCGCATGGTATCGGGACGTCGGAAGTGGAACACGTTCTGGCCACCCAGACGCTGATCCAGAAGAAGGCCAAGAACATGCTGGTGCGTGTCGACGGCAAGCTGCCGGAAGGCGTTACCGCCAAGGATATCGTGCTCGCCATCATCGGCGAAATCGGCACGGCCGGCGGCACCGGCCACGTCATCGAATTCGCCGGCGAAGCGATCCGTGCGCTTTCCATGGAAGGCCGCATGACGGTCTGCAACATGACGATCGAAGGCGGCGCCCGCGCCGGCCTCATCGCCCCGGACGAAAAGACCTTCGAATATATCAAGGGCAAGCCGCGCGCGCCGAAGGGCGAGGCACTGGAAAAGGCCATCGAATACTGGAAGACGCTGCACACGGACGAAGGCGCGCATTACGACAAGGTCGTCGTTCTCGACGCCGCCGCGCTGCCGCCTATCGTCTCCTGGGGCTCTTCGCCGGAAGACGTCGTCTCCGTCGAAGGCATCGTGCCGAACCCGGACGACATCCATGACGAAAACAAGCGCACCTCCAAGTGGCGCGCGCTGGACTATATGGGCCTGAAGCCGGGCACGAAGATCACCGACATCGCCATCGACCGCGTCTTCATCGGCTCCTGCACCAACGGCCGCATCGAAGACCTGCGCGCCGTCGCCAAGGTCGTCGAAGGCAAGAAGGTCGCCGGCTCCGTCAACGCCATGATCGTTCCGGGCTCGGGCCTCGTGAAGGAACAGGCCGAAGCCGAAGGTCTCGACAAGATCTTCAAGGAAGCCGGCTTCGACTGGCGCGAGCCGGGCTGCTCCATGTGCCTTGCCATGAACGACGACCGCCTGAAGCCGGGCGAACGCTGCGCCTCGACCTCGAACCGCAACTTCGAAGGCCGCCAGGGCTTCAAGGGCCGCACCCACCTGGTGTCGCCCGCCATGGCCGCAGCCGCGGCGATTGCCGGCCACTTCGTCGACATCCGCGACTTCAAGTAAGTCAAGGCTAACGGAAAATTCGAAAGGCGTCCGCTTCGGCGGGCGCCTTTTTTGTTGGGTATTACCCCTCACCAAACAGCGCGGCTCCAGCCCGCTTCTCCCCCGCGGGGAGAAGGTGCCGGCAGGCAGATCAGGGGGGGGGGGGGGGGGGCCCCCCAAGGGGGGGGGGCCGTTCTCTTATACCAACCTCCGAGCC
>UBQX01000043.1 GCA_900467685.1 Hyphomicrobiales bacterium | reverse complement strand
GAGTGCGGCGACCTGACCTGTCGAGAGGGTTGCGAAGTTGGTGCTTGAGATTCCTGCGACCGCCTTTGCGCTGAGGGCTGCGACATTGCCGGTGGTCAGGACTGCAAGGTTGGCAGACGAGATCGCACCGAGCTGCGACGAGGTGAGCGCGCCGGCCTGACCCGTCGTCAGGGCTGCGACCTGGCCGGTGGTCAGCACGCCGACCTGCGAGGAGGTGAGGCCGGAGATCGCGGTGGACTTCACGGCAGCAAGCTGCGTCGTGGAGAGGGCTGCGACATCCGTGGTCGTCATCGCAGCAAGCTGCGTGGAGGAGAGCGCACCCATCTGCGCCGTGGTCACCACAGCCAGCTGTGCGGTCGTCAGCGCACCGACCTGCGCCGTCGTCAGCGCGCCGACCTGTGCGGTGGTGAGCGCTGCAATCTGGCCGGTCGAGAGCGTGGCAAAGTTGGCGGCCGAGATGCCGGTGATCGCCTTCGTGCTGATGGCGGCAACATCACCCGTGGTCATGGCGGCCAGATCGGTCGAGTCGAATGCCCCGATCTGCGCGGAGCTGAGTGCGCCGACCGACACCGTCGAGAGCGCACCGATTTGCGCCGTCGTCAGAACGCCGACCTGTGCGGTGGTGAGACCGCTGATCGCTGCCGTGCTGATGGCGGCAAGCTGCGTCGTCGTCAGAGCGGCGACATCTGTCGTCGTCATGGCGCCAAGCTGCGTGGAGGTGAGAGCGCCCATCTGGCCGGTCGTGACGACAGCAAGCTGGGCCGTCGTCAGCGAGGCGACCTGACCCGTCGTCAGGGCACCGACCTGTGCATTCGTCAGCGCCGCGACCTGACCGGTCGAAAGCGTGGCGAAGTTGGTGGACGAAAGACCGGCAACCGCCTTGGTGCTCAGTGCTGCGACATTGCCCGTCGTCAGGACTGCGAGGTTGGCCGACGAGATCGCCGCCATCTGCGTCGAGGTCAGAGCACCGGCCTGCCCCGTCGTCAGGGCTGCGACCTGACCCGTCGTCAGGGCACCGACCTGTGCCGAGCTCAGGCCTGCAATCGCGGTGGACTTGACCGCAGCGAGCTGTGTCGTCGTGAGGGCTGCGAC
>UBQX01000024.1 GCA_900467685.1 Hyphomicrobiales bacterium | reverse complement strand
CTGGCGCTCCGCCGTTTTTATCTACCAATCAGGGCGGCGCGTCGGCGCGGCTCTCCGGAAGCGATTGCCCGAAGACAGGGGCAAGAGCGGCAGAACCGGAGTGGAACTCGGAAACAGGTTTTCCGGGGCGTCTCGTTGCGCCCCCAGAGCATGTCGGGGAAAAGTGGGAACCGGTTTTCCGTCCGGGAATGCGTTAAAACAAGGTCAGGAAGCAGGAACGATGGCAAGGCGAAAGAAGACAGTCATCCCGAAGATCATGCGACCCGAGTGGATCGGCCCGCGTGCAATCGCGCCAGACCTGATCGAGGCGATGCTGCAAACTCGCTGGTTCTTTCATCAAACGGCCACCGCGCTCGGCTTTCCCGACCATTGCCACCAATTGCGCTGCCGCCGGCGACATGCCTGCGTATCCTACCGGCTTGCCGCCGACTATTTCGCCGAGCCAATGAAGCTCTACCCCGCCTGCATCCGCAACGTCGAGGCCGTCAAGCTTATCCACGCCTCTGTTGAAACCATCAGGATCGAGGCCGAAGGGGGCGGAGACGATTCTGACGACGAGGTGGATAAAACGGCATTTGCCGTAGCCTGCGACAGTTTTCGCCGGGCGCGACTGGCCACCGAAGCGGCAGAGAAGGCGGCAGCGGAGAAGGCCAAAAGGGAGGCGCAAGTTAGGTGGTGGTTGTGGAAGAAGCGCAAGTGATGCGGAGGGCGGCGCACCCCCTCTCTGGCAAAATCTATGACTTAGCTGAAGCTAAGATCATGATTTTGCTTTCTCCCCACCAGGGGGAGATGGGAGCAAGCGGCTTCCGCAAACTCCCCATCTTCTCGAAGGGAGAGACCTGGGCACGCAGGCGTATCTCACTCCCCATCTACAGGGGCGAGTTTGGAGCACGCGGGCGCGTCATCCTCCCATCTCCCCCTCGGTGGGGGAGAAAGGAATTTCTTATGTTTAGCCAAAGGCTAAGCATTAGAAATTCCCAGAGAGGGGGTAAGCCGCATCCTGTGACGCTAATGCTCCGGCCGCGAAACACCCCAAAGCCGCCACGGCGCCCACCAGACAAACCGGCGCTCCAGCACTTCCGGCACAGGATCGTACCCCCAGGTGCCGCCCGGTCCGCAGCGCATGAACCGAAACAGCGCCATGAACGAACCCTTCCACAGCCCATGCCGGGCGACTGCCTCATAGCCATATTCCGAACAGGTCGGCGAATGGCGGCAGGACTGGCCGATGAGCGAGGAGAGCGTGAGCTGATAGGCACGGATCAGCGCAAGGCCGAGAAGCCGGCCGGGTGTCTTGGGAAACGCGCCCTGCCAGTTGCGGGAACGGGGATGGTGGTGATGGTCAGCACACATCGGAAAGCGCGCCACGAGTCGTCTCCCCCCTTGTGGGGGAGATGGCCGGCAGGCCAGAGGGGGACTTTATGACCAGCGGCAAAGAATGCACACCCTCACCCCGCCGCCACCTTCGCGCCCGCCTCGATCTGGTCGAGACAGTCGCAGACGGCGTCGAAGGTGAGCATGGTGGAGGCGTGGCGGGCCTTGTAGTCCTTGACGGGCTTGAGGAACCGCATGTCCTCGAAGCGGCCCGAAGGCCCCTCGCCGTCTGCCTTCAGCATGGCCAGCATGTCGGCCTTCGCCTGGCGCAGCTCGTCGGGTGTCGCGCCCACAACATGGCGGGCCATGATGGAGGATGAGGCCTGACCCAGCGCGCAGGCCTTCACGTCATGGGAGAAATCGGAGACATGACCATCCTCCAGCTTCAGAAAGACGCGCACCTTGGAGCCGCAGAGCTTGGAATGCGCCATCGCTGTCGCATCCGCATCCTCAAGGCTGCCGAGGCGCGGAATGTTGCCGGCGAAGTCGAGAATACGGGCATTGTAGATGTCGTCGATCATGGCCTTGAACCGGATGAGATGTCAGCGCGGCGGATGCTGCCGAAAGCTGACCGATTGCCTCTTTCCAGAGGCTGCAAACTTACTATATCTTATGTCGTGGATGGAGGCGCGTTTTGCAAGCTGCAAAACAGCGCCTTTTCTCTCCGATTTTTACGGCGAATTTTTCGAGCGTACACATCCGTTTGAAATCTTCGTGCGTAAATGGATCAGAGTTTGGCGGATGCGTTCTCTTTTTCCGGGAACAATTCCGCTAATATGGGAAACCGTGCCGGAGACCGCCCCTTGAAGGCGGATCGAAAGCCCCGGAGCCCGCCATGGCGTCAAGAGCCCTTCCAAGGAAGGTTCTGCGTGCCGGTCTGGCGGTCCGAACCAAAACGGCCTGTGCTCGCACCGAGGCAGGTCAGGAGGCCAGAATGGACGCAATTGTAACACGGATCGTTTCCGCCAACACCGAAGCCAATCGCCCGAGCCAGAAGGACGCCGAAGACGCCGTCCGCACGCTGCTCGCCTGGGCCGGCGAAGACCCGACCCGCGAGGGCCTGCTCGATACGCCGAAGCGCGTAGCCAAGGCCTACAAGGAACTCTTCGGCGGCTATGACGAGGACCCGGTCGAGGTTCTGGGCCGCACCTTCGAGGAAGTGGCGGGCTATGACGACATGGTGCTGGTCGCCGACATCCCTTTCTTCTCGCATTGCGAACACCACATGGTGCCGATCATCGGCAAGGCGCATGTCGCCTATATGCCGGATGGTCGCGTGCTTGGCCTCTCCAAGGTCGCCCGCGTGGTCGATATCTTCGCCCGTCGCCTGCAGACGCAGGAATCGATGACGGCGCAGATCGCCTCCGCCATCGACACGACGCTGGCGCCGAAGGGCGTGGCTGTCATGATCGATGCCGAGCACATGTGTATGTCCATGCGCGGCATCAAGAAGCAGGGCTCGACGACGCTGACCACGACCTTCACCGGCGACTTCAAGACCGATGCGGCCCTGCAGGCCCGCTTCATGACCATGCTCTACGGCCGGAAATAAGCGTCATGTCCCTGACATTCCCTCCGCCACCCTCGGATAAGGCGGAACTGGAAGGCGATGGCGCCTTCACCCCGAAGTTCGACCGCGACGGCCTCATTACGGCCGTCGTGACGGATGCGCGCGACGGCGAACTCCTCATGGTCGCGCACATGAACGACGAGGCGCTGGCGCTGACGCTCGAAACCGGCATCGCGCATTATTACAGCCGCTCGCGAAACATGATTTGGAAAAAGGGCGAGACCTCTGGCAATCTCCAGACGGTCAAGGAACTGCGCACCGATTGCGATCAGGACGCGGTCTGGCTCAAGGTCGAGGTCGCAGGCCACGACGCCGCCTGCCACACTGGCCGGCGTTCGTGCTTCTACCGTGTCGCAAGGACCGAGGACGGCCGAGCGGTGGTTGAAATCACCGATCACCATCGCCATTTCGACCCTGCGGACATATATAACAAAAATTAGGCATATGCCTTGAAACGAGACAGGTACTTCATGCGTTTACGGTTTGGAAAGTCCTGGGCGCGCCTAATGTGATGGAACGGTGAACGTTCAGCGCTGTAAGGGGAGTATCATGCTGAACTGGAGTTTGAAACGCGACAACGCCAACCAGTTGCAGGCCGACAAGGCCCTGACTCCTGACATCCCCTCGACACCTCTCATTCCCGAACCGAAGCGCCCCGAACCCCGCATTGCGCTCGCCCTTGGCGGCGGCGCGGCGCGCGGGTGGGCCCATATCGGCGTGCTGCGCGCGCTGGACGAAGAAGGCATCAAGATCGGCATGGTCGCCGGCACCTCCATCGGCGCGCTCGTCGGCGGCTGCTATCTCGCCGGCAAGCTCGATGAACTCGAAAACTTCGCCCGCTCGCTCACCATGCGCCGCATCGCCGCCTTCCTCGACTTCACCATCGGCGGCGGCGGCCTGCTCGGCGGGCTGCGCCTGACCAAGCGCATGCAGGAACATCTGGAAGGCCTGTCGATCGACGATCTCGACCGTCCCTTCGTGGCGGTCGCGACGGAGCTCAAGACGGGACACGAGGTGTGGATGCATTCCGGCTCGCTGATCACCGGCATCCGCGCATCCTACGCCCTCCCCGGCATCTTCGAACCGATCATCTGCAACGGCAGGGCGCTGGTTGACGGTGCGCTGGTCAATCCCGTGCCCGTCTCCGTCTGCCGCGCCTACGAGCAGCAGCTCGTCGTGGCCGTCAATCTCCACTACGACCTCTACGGCCGTTCCGCCGTCATCAAGCATACCGCCGCTCACCAGCCGGTGACGTATCGCGACATGCAGGACAATCCGGACAAGGAGCGGCGCCACGGCGTGACGTCCGTGATGGTGGAGGCCTTCAATATCATCCAGGACCGCATCTCGCGGGCAAGGCTCGCCGGCGATCCGCCGGACCTGTCGCTTCAGCCACGGCTTGCCGATATCGGCCTGTCGGAATTCCACCGCGCCGGCGAAGCGATCGACCGTGGCTATCAGGAAGCCAAGGTCAAGATCGGCGAGATCAAGCGCATGCAGGATGTCCTGCTGCGCTGATCCCTCAACCGTATCGGCAAATCAGCGGCGGGGGCCGCGCGCGACGCGCTCGATCTCTTCGCGAACAAGCCGCTCGACCAGCGTCGGCAGATTGTCGTCGAGCCATTCCTGAAGCATGGGCTTCAGCATCTCTTCCGCAATCTCGTCCAGCGAACGCGTCGAACCGCCGAGCGCATCGGCCAGCTCTTCGAACGAACGCGACACCTTCTCTTCCGTCGTGGGAGAGAGAAGCTGGGCCGGGACGGCAGCAGCGATCTCATTGCCGATCTGAACGGCAAAACGCTCGATCGGATCGAGGTCGATGGCGCTCGGCTCTTCATGCGCCTCGGCGACAGGTTCCGACATGGGGTTGGCGAATTCGTAGCGATCCACGACAGCCTCCTCTTCGTGATAGGCCTGTTCGTGATAGGCTTGGACTGGCTCGATGGAGACCGGCGGGGCATCCTGTATGGCGACGGGAGAAGATACCGCAGCAGCGGCGGTGAATGTCGCCACCGGCTCTTCGGCCACCTCCGTCACCAGGGCTGCGGGCGCGACCTGAACCTGACGCTCCGTGTCATTGGCAGGTGCTGCGGGTGCACGACGCTCGGAAGCAGCCTTGACGCGCGCTGCGACGTCGGCAAGCGACATCGGACGAGCCGCAGGCTGTTCGACGCGCTCCGGCGCACGAGGCAGGGCAACTGATTCGGCAGGCTGAACGAGAGGTGCCGACGAAACAGAATCTGCCGCCATCATCGCGATATCGTCGTCGATGGTCAGCTCGATGATTTCGGGCTCGCTCTGCTGAGGCGCCGAATAAGAAGCATTATCAATGCTTTCAACAGGATCGTTGTTCTCGATGATCCGGCGGATCGACGCCAGGATTTCTTCCATAGACGGTTCACGCGCTACATTTGGCTGAGCCATTTTCATCCCCGTTCAACACATCTGCCAGACACGATAATTATTAGCAGACAGTTTACCCTAAATGGGGCGAAAGGGAAAAAGAACAGGACGCGGAGGTTATCCACCGCGCCATCCACAGTTTCGGTCGTCGGCTCAAAGAACCCGGAACAATCCGCAGGCTGCGTCGAGATCGACCTTGCGCGCGGCGCGGCGGCGGATGGCCTCTTCGTCGTCACCCCACTGACTGATCTGCCAGTCCTCGTCGACATGGGCAAGCCGCCAGACTTCGTCGGCATCGGCAACCTGTTCGGCGAAGGCCAGCGCCAGGAGCGCCGAGCCGGTCAGTGTCGTCACCGTGTGGAGACAGGCGAGACGGAAGGCGTCGTCGTGGCGTTTCAGGCCCGCGCCAAAGGCAGCGATCGCCTCACGCGGTTGTTCCTGATGCATGACACCTTCGGCCAGGATGAAACGCGCCCCGAGACGGTCGGAGGCCCAGCCGAGGATCGGATCCCAGGCGTCCGCCTGAAGATCGACAAGCTTTTGCGGCGCGTCCGCACGGTAGCAGAGGAGATCGCTGGAGGAGTAGCGAAGGATGTCCTCGAACACGGCTTGCGGGTCGATCGCGACGCCATCGAGAACCGTGTTCACCAGGCGCGTGACTGGCATCGTCAGCGGGCTGATCACATCCTTCTGCGCCGCCCATTCTGCTGCGACCATGTCGGCGGCAGCCTGTGTCGGCACGGAGAGCTTCGCCTTGGAGGGTGTGCGCACCGTCTTGCCGTCGAGCAGGACCGAGAAACCACCCTCGCCGTCTTCGCCCACGCTGACGGCTTCATAGAAGCGCTTCGGCAGCGGCGCCTTCATCTGGATCTGGGCACGGCGCACCGGGTCCGGATCGGAGAGAAACGCATCGTTGAGGTCGGTCAGGATATCTCGCATGGTCTGTTACCCGAATTGACGGATGAGCAAGGGAATGTCGGTGGTGGCGTCGGCGATGCGGTCCGCGCCGGAACGCTTCAGATCTTCGACCGCGCCATAGCCCCAGGATACGCCGAGCGCATGAGCACCCGCCGCCTTCGCCATCTCCATATCGTAAATGCTGTCGCCGATGACAATGGTGTCGGCGGGCGAAATTCCCGTCGTGTCGCAGCATTCCAGCACCATGGCCGGATGCGGCTTCGAGGGACAATCGTCGGCGGTGCGGGCGACGAAGAAGGTTTCCGTCCAGCCATGCGTCTCGCAGACCAGATTGAGACCGCGCCGCGACTTGCCGGTAACGGCGCCGAGGATCAGGTCCTCCTGCCGCGCAAGCTCGGCAATCACGCCGGCAATGCCGGGATAAAGCGGCTCCTGGAAGCCAGCGTCCAGCCGCGTCGCCGCGAAGATCGACTTGTAATGCGCCATCATGGCCGTGGCCTGCGCGTCCACCACGTCGAGACCGCGCATCCGGGCAATCGCGCTGTCCAGCGTCAGGCCTATGATCGAATGGGTGGCCGCGGCCTGCGGCTCTTCCAGCTCGAAATGCCGGAAGGTGCGCACCATGACCTCGTGAATCAGATGCCCGCTGTCGACCAGCGTGCCGTCGCAATCGAAGAGAACGAGTTTCATTCGCCGTAGTCCGGCCCGTTCAGGTCGAAGCCCAGCAGGTTCCAGGTCTGCACCATATGGGGTGACAACGGCGCGGTTACCTTCAGCCGTCCGCCGGAGGGATGCGGAATGTCGATGTGGCGGGCATGAAGATGCAGCCGGTTCTGGACACCGCCGGGGAAGGTCCAATTGAGATCGGCCTGGAAATATTTCGGGTCGCCGATGATCGGGTGGCCGATATGGGCGGCGTGAACACGCAGCTGGTGGGTGCGGCCGGTATAGGGCTCCATTTCCAGCCAGGCGAGGTTCTGCGCCGCCTGTTCGAGCACGCGGTAATAGGAGACGGCGTGATCTGCCCCGTCCTCGCCGTGCTTGGTGACGCGCATGCGGTCACCATCCGGTGTCTCCTCCTTCACGAGCCACGTCGAGATGCGGCCTTCGCGCTGGCGCGGAACGCCGCTCACCAGCGCCCAATAGGTCTTCTTGGTGTCGCGCTCGCGAAACGCCGCCGTCAGCTTCTGGGCAGCACCACGGGTCCGAGCAACGACGAGAACGCCGGAGGTGTCGCGGTCGAGGCGATGGACGAGGCGCGGCTTCTCGCCCTTCTTGCTGGTCCAGGCTTCCAGCATCTTGTCGATATGGCGCGTCAGACCCGAACCGCCCTGAACGGCAAGGCCCGCCGGCTTGTTGAGCACGAAAACCTTGTCGTCCTCATGCAGGAGCATGCGGGACAGAAGCTCGGCGTCGCCGGAATGCTTGAGTTCCTTGCCGGACGGCGCGCCCGTGCGCTCCTCACCCTTGGCGTCGATATCCATCGGCGGGATGCGAACCTTCTGGCCGGCCTGCACGCGCGTATCCGACTTCACCCGGCCGCCGTCAACGCGGACCTGGCCGGAGCGGAGCAGCTTCTGCAGCGCGCCAAACCCGAGTCCCGGATAATGGACCTTGAACCACCGGTCGAGCCGCATCCCGGCCTCGTCCTCGCTCACGTCCCTATGTTCAATGCCAGCCATTCTTGTTCTTCCTTCAACTTGCGCCCGCTTTAGCGGAAATGCGGCAGGAAGGCCAGAGTTGTGGTGATTGAGGCGCGAAAGGCTCTGTAGGGACTGGCGGGCCTCCCCCTTCATCATTCGCTTGCGCGGTCGACGGAGAGAGAGATCTGGAAACTGACCAGTGCAAAACTGCATGACTCCAAGCCGCAAGCTCAGGATCTGCAGCATCCAGCCTTCCCCCTCAAAAACGCTACCTCACTTTTGCATACCTCAACGACTCAAATTGGGTCTAAGCTCCTGTCTGCAAAGGCGCGGCGGCGGTCCGCCACGCCCGTCTTTCCTATCGAAAAGGCAGGCATCCGCGATGACAGACAGGCTCGAACCCAAATTCGTCAGCGTCTTGAAGGAAGGCTACAATCTGTCGCGGCTGAAGGCGGATGCGCTGGCCGGGCTGACGGTGGCGATCGTGGCGCTGCCGCTCTCCATGGCAATCGCGATTTCCTCCGGCGTGACACCGGAACGCGGGCTCTATACGGCGATCTTCGGCGGCTTTGTCGTGTCGCTGCTCGGCGGCAGCCGGTTTCAGATCGGCGGACCGGCGGGCGCCTTCATCGTGCTCGTCGCGGCCTGCGTCGCCCGCAACGGCGTCGAGGGACTGATCCTCGCGACCATGATGTCCGGCCTGTTCCTCATCGCAGCGGGTTTCCTGCGGCTCGGCAAATATATCAAGTACATCCCTTACCCGGTCACTGTCGGCTTCACCGCCGGTATCGGCGTCATCATCTTTTCCGGCGAAATCCACGATCTCTTCGGGCTGACGACCCAAGGCAAGGAACCGGGCCCGCTCGTCGACAAGCTCGTCTATCTCTCTGGCTACATCGGGACGATCAGCGCGCAGGCGACCGCCATTGCGGGCTTGACCATCGCCGTCATTCTGCTGCTCAAGCGCTTCCTGCCGAACTGGCCGGGCCTGCTGATCGCGGTCGGGCTGTCCTCGGTGCTGGCGGCAACGCTCGGTCTCAATGTCGAAACGATCGGCACCCGCTTCGGCGGCATCCCGGATGCCGTGCCGCTGCCGAAACTGCCGACGTTCAGCCTCGACCTCATCGTCAGGGTCTTGCCCGACGCCATCGCCTTCACGCTGCTCGGTGCGATCGAGTCTCTGCTCTCCGCCGTTGTCGCCGACGGCATGTCCGGCCGCCGCCACCGCTCGTCCATGGAACTGATCGGGCAAGGCGTCGCCAACATCACGTCAGGCCTCTTCGGCGGCTTCTGCGTCACCGGCACGATCGCCCGCACGGCGACCAATGTCCGGGCCGGGGCAACAAGCCCGGTTTCCGGCATGCTGCATGCGGTCTTCCTGCTGGTCTTCCTCTTGGTCGCCGCACCGCTCGCCAGATACATTCCGCTGGCAGCGCTTGCCGGCGTGCTCGCCTTCGTCTGCTACAACATGATCGAGCAGCAGGCGATTGCCGCCCTCTTCCGCTCGTCCTGGGGCGATGCCGTCGTGCTTTCGGCCACCTTCCTCGTCGTCGTCTTCCGCGACCTGACGGAAGGCATTCTCGTCGGCTTCGTGCTGGGCGCCTTCCTCTTCATCGAGCGCATGGCCAAACATGTCCAGGTCAGCGAGCAGCCGGGCGATCTTTTCGCCGACGATTCGGAAGGTCCGGAAAAACCCTTCCGCACGACGGACCCGGACACCGCGGTTTACCGAATATCGGGCGTCTTCTTCTTCGGCGCGGCGGCAACCGTGGCCTCGGTGCTCGACCGCATCGCCGACCGGCACAAGAATTTCATTCTCGACTGCTCTTCGGTGCCCTTCATGGATTCGTCCGCAGCCAACGTGATCGAAGGCGCGGTGCGCAAGGCGCACAAGGGCGGTGTGCGCGTCCTGATCGCCGGCGCATCGCCGGATGCGCGGGCCATTCTCGAGGCCAATCATGTGAAGGCGCCGGCGGTCGAGTATTTCGCGACCTTCAAGGAGGCCGCTGCAGCGGTCCATCTGCAACCGCCGCGTTTCGATGCCGCGAGCGTCAGGCCATAAGCTGCACGCGCATAAGACGCTTCCCCCTCGTCCGCTGCCGCGCTATGGAGCGGACCATGGCCCAAGAATCTCAAGCACCCACCATCTATGTCGATGCCGACGCATGTCCGGTGAAGCCGGAAGTGTTGAAGGTTGCGGAGCGGCACGGCCTGAAAACGGTGTTTGTTGCCAATTCGGGCCTGCGCCCCTCGCGCGACCCGATGGTGGTCAATGTCATCGTCAGCGCCGGCTTCGACGCTGCCGACAACTGGATCGCCGAGAATGCGTGCGAACATGACATCGTGATCACCGCCGACGTGCCGCTCGCCGTGCGATGCGTCGAAAAGGGCGCGTTGGTGACGGGGCCTCAAGGGCGCATTTTCGACCGCGCCAATATCGGCATGGCATCTGCCATGCGCGACCTCGGCCAGCACCTGCGCGAAACCGGCGAGAGCAAGGGCTATAACGCCGCCTTCAGCCCGCGCGACCGCTCGGCCTTCCTCGAAACGCTCGACCGGCTCTGCCGGAGGGCGAAATCCGAACGACAGAAATAACAGGATCAGCAGCCATGAAGATCATTTCCGAGAACGTCTCCTTCGACGGCGTCCAGGGCGTCTACAGCCATACGTCGAAGATCACCGGCACCGACATGACCTTCGCCGTCTATGTGCCCCCGCAGGCAGCACACGCGCCCTGCCCGGTGGTCTGGTATCTGTCGGGCCTCACCTGCTCCCACGCCAATGTCATGGAAAAGGGCGAGTATCGCCGCGCGGCCTCCGAACTGGGCCTCATCATCGTCTGCCCGGATACCAGCCCGCGCGGTGACGATGTCGCCGACGAAGCCGGCAACTGGCAGATGGGCAAGGGCGCGGGCTTCTATCTCGATGCCACGGAAGCGCCGTGGGCGCAGCACTACCAGATGTATTCCTACATCACCCAGGAATTGCCCATGGTGATCGCCGCCAATTTCCGCGCCGACATGGGCCGTCAGGGCATCTTCGGCCACTCCATGGGCGGCCATGGTGCGCTGACCATCGCGCTGAAGAACCCCGAGCGCTACAAGAGCTGCTCGGCCTTCGCCCCCATCGTCAATCCGATGGAAGCCGACTGGTCCGTCCCGGCCTTTGAGAAATATCTAGGGCATGACCGTGCCGCCTGGCGTCCTTACGACGCCTGCGCGCTCATCGAGGATGGTGCCCGCTTCCCGGAATTCCTGATCGATCAGGGCGCGGCCGACAGCTTCCTGCAGAAGGGCCTCATGCCGTGGAAGCTCGAAGAGGCGGTGGAGGAGACCGGGATCGGCCTCGTGCTCAACATGCGCGAGCGCTACGACCATTCCTACTATTTCATCTCGACCTTCATGGCCGAGCACCTGAAATGGCATGCGGAGCGGCTGGGCTGAACGCAGCCAAGCCTTGCCTACTTGCGCAGGCTGAAATCCCCGGACAGCAGCGAGCCTTGCGGGCACGCCGCAAGCGACTCACCCGTGCAGGCCGCGTCCGGGACGGGTACGGTCTGTCCGGGAACGCTGCCGGTCTTCGTCTGGTCCCGTGGCGCTTCGCCGCCGGCCGCAGCGCGCATGAGTGTGTCCAGCGCATCGCTTGAAAGAGCTGCGTCCTCGCCCGACTTCTCAGCCGTCGAAGGCTTGACGGTCGCAACGGTCTTGCCGGAGGGTGTGGGCCGGGACGAATTTGAAGCCGTCGCCGCCTGGGACGCGGGCAGATCGAAATTACGCCGGACGCGGGCGGCTATTCCGGTGGCGAGCTGGCTCGTTGCACGCGCCTCATCGGCCGACACGGCATCTTCATGGAAAGACGCCGTCTGCACGACCTTGCCGCCGGCAACCTGTTTGAGCGTAACAGTCACGTCCGCGCCGGCCCTGTAGCCATTTGCAACACGGCTGCCGGAGAAACCCGAAATAGCGACGGCCATCTGCACGGGAGCAGCACCCGGCTTTGGCGATACGGACCGGATTCCGGAGGAAATATCGGCACTGACCGCGTCGGAAACGGCCTGCGGAGCAACGCCGGACATCGACACGGACTTGATGGCATAGGTCTGCACGTCGGCAGAGGTCGGTGCGAAGGCCGACGTCATGCATCCAGACAGAATCGCGGCGACAAAGGCCGCCATCGCCGTCGTGAGAAGAAATCGAGCCATTGCGAATCCCGTACTGCAAACCAAACGTTCGCAAGACGTTACGCCAATTGCTCGTTGAAACAACGAAAAGCAGGGTCGGCTTAGTTGCCGTCCACAGTCCTTAGTCCAAACCAGGCGTCCTTGACGGCATTGTAATGCTCTTCCGGCTTGTACTCCGCCACCTGCAGGCCCTGCGTCTGCACCGTCAACTGGCCGGACGCTGCCAGCACGCCGTAGCTTGCGACGACAAGATCATGCTGCGCCTGGGCAAGATTGAGCTTTGCCGTCAGGACCGTCTGCTGCGAGTTCAACACGTCGAGCGTGGTCGCCTGGCCGACATTGCGCTCCTCGATCACGCCCGAGAGCGCGAGGTTGGAGGCCGAGACAGCCTGCTTGTTGGCTGTGATCGATGCGCTTGCCGCCTGCATCTGGGCATAGGCAGACACGATCGACTGACGCACCGAAAGACGGGCCGAGTCGACCCTGATCTGGTTCGCGCCCAGGTTTTCCTTGGCCTGACGAACGGCGCCATATTCGGATCCGCCACGGTAGAGCGGAATCGTCAGCTGCGCCGTGACACTCGCAGAATTGAAAATGCGCGGGCTCGACGCCGGCGACGGTTGGCCGTAGTTGCGACCGACCTGTCCCTGCACCGTAACGCCCGGCAACAGGGCACCTTCGGCAGTCTTGACCTGATAGCCGGACGAATCAGCGACGTGCTGGGCGGCCAGGATCGAAGGATGCTGCTTCAGGCCCAGCGCAACAGCGCCGTCCAGCGTTGCCGGCATTCCCCGCTTTGCGGCGCCCGGCAGCGAAATTCCCTTCGGCTCTTCGCCGACGATCTGCATGTAGGTGGCTTCAGCGATCTTCTGCTGAGCAACCGCAGCCGCAAGCTGGGCCTGCGCGGCAGCCAGCTGGGCCTGCGCCTGGCTCACGTCGGTCTTGGTTCCCTCGCCCACCTGCAGACGCGCATTCGCCGCCTTCACCTGTTCGTTCAGGAAGCCGAGGTTCTGTTTGCGGATGGACACAAAGTCCTTGAACATCGCCACATTCGCATAGGCCTGAACCGCAGCGTAAAGGATCTGCATTTCCGTGCCGCGGACCTGCTCGCGTGTCGCCATCACGCCCGACTCGGCGGCGTTGATGCGGTTCAGCGTTTGAAAGCCATCGAAAATCTGCTGGGTCACGGTCAGGCCGATCGTGTCCGTCGAGGCATAGGCATCAGCGCGGGCCACGTTATTCACACCCAGCGTCGCGCTGTTCGTATGCGATGCGGAAACGCCGATCTGCGGCCTATAGCCAGCCTTGGCGATCGTCACGTTTTCGTCCGTCGCACGCAGGCTTGCCCGTGCGGCATTGATGTCCGGGTTGTTGGCGTAGGCCTTGGCCATCGCGCCCTGCACTGTATCGGCTTGCGCCGCAATGGAGGAGATCAGCAAGGCCGGAACGGCAACCGCTGCAAGAAGCGTCCTACGGAAATTATTCACGGATAGTCTCCCGAGTGAACGCCGAGCATCAATGGCGCGACGACATTTGAATATATATAGAAATCCGAATGTCTAGGCTCGTCTGAGATCTGAACGGCTCGGCGAGCTTTGCAATCCGGAGCCTGTTGCGTCGAAGCAACATCCCCGGAAGCAGACATCATCATTCTCAGAACACGAATTCCACGACCTTGCGGAAGCCCGGCAAGGGCTTCACCGACGTATTGAATGCAAAGCGCTTCGAAACCGATGCGCCTTCGCGAACATAGATCTGCGCTGCCGAGGCATTGCCGTAGCCGACTACGGCAATCAGGCGGCCGCCGTCGCGCAGCTGATCGAACAGCGCATCCGGAATCACTTCCACGGCCCCGTTCAGGAAGATCACGTCGAACGGCGCCTCGCTGGCATAGCCCTTCTCGAGGCTACCCTTGACGACGGACACGTTGTCGAAGCCCTGTTCGGCAAGAACGACCGTAGCGCGCGACACCAGATTTTCATCGCACTCGAGCGCAACCACGGACTTGGCAATGCGCGAAATGATTGCCGAAGCATAACCCGTACCAGCACCCACATCGAGCACGCTGTCATCGGGACCGATCTCGGCTGCCTGCAGCAGCTTGCCCAGAGGCGATGGTTCCATCAGGTAGCGCGGCGGCAGGCCATCGGCAGCGGGCGCGATTTCGAGATCGCCATCGATATAGGCAAGAACTGCCAGCTTTTCTGGAACAAAAGCTTCGCGCGGCACCGTCAGGAAGGCCGAAAGAAGCGAGTGGGAAGTCACATCGGTCGTGCGCAGCTGGCTGTCCACCATCCGGGCGCGCGCAGATTCAAAGTCGATCATAAGCTATGTCCCTGTTCCGCCTTGCAATCCAAAACCTGGATCGAGGCGGATTTTCCGGAGTTTCCCTACGGTCTTTAGCTGTGGCTGATGATGCTTTCAAGCGCGCTGTGAGCAATTGCGGGAAAAATCAGGCAGGCGTTGCAGCCATGCACAGAATAGAACGGACGATGCACGTGGCAGTCAGAGGGGGCGCAACGGCCGTCAACAGACAGCGAACCTAAAGCGACAAAGAAAAACCCCGGTCGTCATGGACGAGCCGGGGTATCTTGAAGTTGTGCAGCAACGTGTGCCAGCACCAAATATGGCTCCCCGGGCCGGATTCGAACCGGCGACCTGTCGATTAACAGTCGAATGCTCTACCGCTGAGCTACCAGGGATCATCGCCTTGCGGCGGTTGGCGGCGTAATACAAATGCTTTTCCGATTTGCCAAGCGGTTTTTTGAAAAATCGTCACGAAAATCTTGAAAGGCCTGAAAAACAACCGATTTGTGGTGAAGATGGAGTGATGGTCCGGCTGTGGACAAACAAGTCACCGGCCAGCCCTCGTTGCCTACTCCCCTGCAAAGACTGCCTTGAAGGAACATATGGCCTATTTCCAGATTGCAAATGGCGAGATCGAGGTCGCGAACCGCAAGTTCCGGCTTCCAAGAGCCCGCGGCGCACGCATCGGACTTGGCCTCGCCTTTATCTGCGGCGGCCTTCTCGGCTTCCTTCCGGTGCTCGGATTCTGGATGCTGCCGCTGGGCTTCCTGATTCTGTCGCAGGACATTCCCCTGGCGCGCCGATGGCGCAGACGCATGGCGGTCAGCTGGGCGCGCAGACGAAAAGAAAAAGCCGGAGACGGACGATAAAATCTCTTGCAGTCCGTCTATATTCATTCTAAATCGCCCCTCGTCGCGGGACAGGCTCCCTCGACAGGCACCCTTTGAAAGGCCTCTGTCCTCACCAGACAAAGGCGGTGCGGTGAGGCCTCGTGGCGGAGTGGTGACGCAGAGGACTGCAAATCCTTGTACCCCGGTTCAATTCCGGGCGAGGCCTCCAAAAACCCCATTAAATCCGAATGTTATTGTTGATCTACGCCGTTTTGCGACGATCGATCGGTCTATTGCGGCTGCACGCCTGCCCGCCTATTAAAACCTGAGGATTCACTGCCGGTCGCTGCCCTGGCTTTAGATCCGGGCGGCGGCCGGCAGTTTGCGCATTATGCCCCCCTGTTTGCGGACTGCACCATCGCAAGCTCGCTTTCAATGGCGAGCCGGGCGACCTTGCCGACAAGCACAAGTGAGGGAATGCCGACGATGACGGCAAGGATGTAGGATGCGGTGCTGTTGAGGTCGAGAAGGCCGGACACCGCCCAGGCACATGCGCCGGCTGCGGCGAAGAGTTCAACGGCAATCAGCGTGGTCACGGAGAGGATTCCGAAAAGGCTCCCTACGGGAAGACGGGTTCGGTGCATGATAATTCCATTCCTGAAAAGCGCGCAGGCGCGCTTGCCCTCAAGCAATGCTCTGCGGCAATGCCTTGGGGCAATCTTTCGTTGGAGCGCCTCGCGGCACTCGTGATGAAGGAAGGATCAGGAATGCGGGGGCGAACGGGCGCGCTGATATTCGGGCTGAGATGAAGGTCCGGCAGACGACAGCAGGTGCGAGGACCAGCCTGCGCCTCCAATGCCATCGAACAGCGGCAACCAGGGCAGGACTGCAACGATGGAGCCGCCTGTGGACGGCGGATGAGGCTCTCGCGCCGGGACAAGGATCTGGACGGCGTGCCGCTGGGACGGCAGCGCATATGTCGCCTCCACCCTCTCCTTCGCAAGGCTTGGAACACCGGGGGCAACAAGGAGGCTTGTCGAAAACGCAGACGGCGCCACGCCCAGGCACAGAAGCACCAGGAGAAAGGCAAGTATCTTGCGCATCGCGATGCTCTTCATGCTTCCATCACCATAGCCACGCATGCTGCTAGCATGCTCGCTGGCGAAGGGCCAGCAGGCCGGGCAAACTCAAGCATCTCCCGCGAGGACCGCGCAAGTGACTACCGAGCCGTCAAGCCAACCTCGGATGTTCTTCGACAAAAGAATGGGATGAATGCGCAAGGCAGAGCCGGGGTGGTTAAAAACCCCGGCTCGTTCCGGAAGGACCCCGGGTTTTCGCCCTACTTCCGGAAGACAAAGCCGGCGCCCGACTGGAGGTTAAGGCGCCGGCCTGTATTGACCCGGGAACTCGCGTTCCCAACATGTCTTATCTTATACTAAGTGCGCCATAGCAAATTAAATATGCGTAATTTTCATTGCGGCTCGAAAAAAATCTGATCACGCGGCGACGCGTGGCATTTTTGCACGCATCAGCATGCCAAATAGATCCCGCGGCTCGTCCGGATCGGCCAAAAGATCGAGGTCTTCGTAAAGCCCTGTCTCCAGCAATTTTCCCCGCACGTAGCGTAGCGCGGAAAAGTCCTCGACGGCAAAACCGACAGAATCGAAGAGCGTGATCTCGTCCCTGCCCTGGCGTCCCTTGCCGGAGCCCGCCATAACGCTCCACAGCTCGGTCACGGGGTAGTCCGCCGGCAATTGCTGGATTTCGCCCTCGATGCGCGTCTGCGGCGGGTATTCGACGAAGATCGAGGAGCGATGAAGAATGTCCGCATGAAGTTCCGTCTTGCCGGGGCTGTCGCCGCCAACCGCATTGATGTGAATTCCAGGGCCGATCATGTTGTCTGTCAGGATCGTCGCATTCAGCTTGTCAGCCGTCACCGTCGTCACAATGTCGGCGCCCATGACCGCCTCTTCAGCCGTCTCGCAGATCACGCACTCGATGCCGGTTCCCGCGAGGTTGCGTGCACATTTCACACTCGCCGAGCGCTCGATGTCATAGAGCCGGACCTTGTCGACGCCCAGCAATGCCTTGAAGGCCAGCGCCTGGAACTCGGACTGCGCGCCATTGCCGATGATGGCCATGGTGCGGGCGTTCTCGCGCGCCAGATATTTCGCAGCCAGCGCCGACATGGCGGCGGTGCGCAGCGCCGTCAGCATGGTCATTTCGGAGAGCATCAGCGGATAGCCGGTCGCCATGTCGGCCAGCAGCCCGAAGGCGGTCACCGTCTGGCGACCGGTTCGCGTGTTCTTCGGGTGCCCATTGACATATTTGAACCCGTAGACCTCGCCGTCGGTAGTCGGCATGAGCTCGATCACGCCCTCCTGGCTATGCGCCGGAATGCGCGCAACCTTGTCGAAGCTCTCCCAGCGCCAGAAATCCTTTTCGATCTCGCCGGCAAGCTCGGTCAGGAAGGTCTCGACACCGATATGGTGGACGAGCTTCATCATGTTGTCGACGCTGACGAAGGGGACGATGTTGAGCTTCTGCTGCATGGTTCACCTCTGGTTATGGTTCTGGTGTCAATAGGTCTGGGTTGGCCGGTCCATCACGCGCTTGCCCATCAGGCTTGCGGCCAGATCGGTCATCAGGATCGCGGTGCGACCGCGCTCGTCGAGGAACGGATTGAGTTCGACCAGATCGAGGCTGGTCACCAGCCCGCTGTCGGAAACGATTTCCATGATCAGATGCGCCTCGCGGAAAGTCGCGCCGCCGGGAACGGTCGTGCCGACACCGGGCGCAATGGTCGGATCGAGGAAATCGACATCGAGGCTGACATGAAGATCGCCGCCGGCGGCCTTCACCTGGTCGAGGAAGCGCCGGAGCAAGGGAACGATGCCCTCCTCATCGATCATGCGCATGTCGCAGACGGTGACGCCGTGGGCGGCAAGCGCCACGCGTTCGGCCGGATCGACGCTGCGTATGCCCATCATGCAGATATTCTTCGGATCGACCGGAAACTCGGGCCGCTCCAGCGCCCCGTCAAAGCCGCCAAGACCGCAGGCATAGGCCATGGGCACGCCATGCAGATTGCCGCTCGTCGTTGTCTCCAGCGTATGAAAATCCGGGTGCGCATCAAGCCAGAGCACGAAGAAGGGACGACCGCGCTCGCCGGCATAGGCGGCATTGCCGGTGAGCGAACCGGCTGCGAGACTGTGATCGCCACCGATGACGACCGGGATTCCTTCCGCGCGCGCGGCGATCACGGCCTCACGAATGGCCTCCGTCCAACCGACGAATTCGGGAAGATACTTGAGAACAGGATTGGCATGATGAGCGCCCTCGCCGCCATGGCGGACCAGATTGCCGCGATCCTCAACCTGATGGCCCAGCTCTGCGAAAGCCTGGATGAGACCTGCGGCGCGAAAAGCGTCGGGACCCATATTGCATCCGGGGCGACCGGTTCCCTCCTGGACAGGCGTTCCGATAACGATGAGTTTCTGCTGATCCATGTGGCGCTCCTGATGCTTGTCAAAGTTTAGTGTGAATGTCCGGCGATATGAACAAACCAATTTGGCAAATTCGCCAATTCGGCTTATCATAATGGACAGGATATATGACGTTTTGGACAAGGTGATGGACGAGCACGACTACAGGCTGATCACGCTGCTGCGCCAGAACGGCCGCCGCTCCATTTCCGACCTCGCGCACGAGACCGGCCTGTCTCGCGCGACCGTCCGGGCACGCATCGAAAAGCTCGAGAAATCCGGCGACATCGTCGGTTACACGGTCGTGTTGCGCGCCGATGCCTTCCACGCGCCGGTTCGCGGCATCATGCTGATCGAGGTCGAGGGCCGCGCAGCCGAACGCGTGGCCGCAGCACTTGGCGGTTATCCGGAGGTGACGGCGCTTCACAACACCAACGGCAAGTGGGACTTCATCGCCGAGGTCGCCGGCAACAGCCTCACCGAATTCGACGCCATCCTCCACCGCATTCGACGCATCCCCGGCATCGCCTCGTCTGAAACGAACATCCTGCTGGCGACGCCGAAGAGCACAAGCGCCAGGCTTTAGTGGGCTGCGCACCGGCTGAAGACTGATCCATGGGCCACCCATTTACGTAATCAGTCACTAAAGAACATAGCTAGCTTGTATTGGCCGCCGCATGCCCAGTTCCAACACAAACTCCATCGTGCTCATTCGCCGCGACCTGCGTCTCGGCGACAATCCGGCTCTGGCGGAGGCCATCGCGCGCGGCGGGCCGGTCATTCTTCTCTATATTCGCGAGACGGACGATCCTGATTCCGGCGCCCTCGGCGCGGCGCAGCGCTGGTGGCTGCATTATTCGCTGACGCGGCACATGAAAGCATGCGAAAGCCGCGGCAACAGGATCATTCTGCGGAGTGGCAGCCAGAACGAGATTGTCAGAGCCATAGCCAAGGAAACGGGCGCGACCGCCATCTTCTGGAACCGGCGCTACCATCTGAAGGGTCGTGAGACCGATGCCGCCTTGAAGAACTGGGCTAAGGGACATGGCATCGAAGCGAAGAGCTTCGCCGCCAATCTGCTCCACGAGCCGTCCAAGCTGCTAACGGGAGCCGGCGGACCCTATCGCGTCTATACCCCGTTCTGGAAGGCTTTCTCGGCGACGGAATCATTCGGAGAGCCCCTGCCAGCGCCGGGTAAAATTCCAGCGCCAGAGCATTTCCCCGACAGTGAAACGCTGGACGACTGGAGGCTCCTGCCAACCAAACCGAACTGGGCCGCCTCGTTCCCCGACGCATGGATTCCCGGAGAACAGGGCGGCAAGCTGGCGCTGATCTTCTTCCTGGAGGAGGCCATGCGCGGCTACCGGACTCAGCGCGACTTTCCCGGCGGCAAGACCACATCGCGCCTCTCGCCGCATCTGGCGCTGGGCGAAATTTCACCGCTGCAGATCTGGCACGCCGTCGTCGAGGCGGAAAAAGGCCATCCGACAGAAGACACCGTTCATTTCCGCAAGGAACTCGCCTGGCGCGAATTCTCCTGGCATCTGCTGTTCCACTATCCCGACCTCGCGAACAAGGAGTTCAATCCGCGCTTCGCCGGTTTCGGCTGGGATTTCGACGAGCGCGCCTTCCGCTCATGGACGCGCGGCATCACGGGCTACCCCATCGTGGACGCCGGCATGCGCGAACTCTGGCAGACGGGCTGGATGCACAACCGCGTCCGCATGATCGCCGCCTCCTTTCTCATCAAGGACCTGATGATCGACTGGCGGCATGGCGAACAATGGTTCCGCGACACGTTGGTGGATGCCGATCCGGCCTCGAACGCCGCAAGCTGGCAATGGGTTGCAGGCTCCGGCGCGGACGCCGCACCCTATTTCCGCATCTTCAATCCCGTTCTGCAGGGCGAAAAGTTCGACACGAAGGGTGACTATGTCCGGCGCTACGTGCCTGAGATCGCAAAGCTTGGCAATGAAGCGATCCAGAAGCCATTTGATACGAGCAAGGCCGCATTGGAGAAAGCCGAAGTCCGGCTCGGCTTCACCTATCCAAAGCCGATCGTCGATCACGGGCATGCGCGGGATCGCGCCCTTCGAGCTTATGATGCCGTGAAGGGCTCGGACTGAAGGCCTGTGGGGCAGCGATTGCCGTTTTGTTAGCCGGCGAACAAAACAGAGAGCGGTTAGTCTGGTTGGGCCGCACCAGCCGAAACGACGCTCCTGAAACGACGACATTCCCAAGAATTTCGGAACAACATTCCTCCCCGGCCCGTTGAGCGAGCAGGACGCTGTCATCGCAGCGCCTGTCTCACCCATTCGCTCAAACGAAAATCGGAGGAAGCAATGCCTTCTATCGATCAATCCAAGATTCTCATCATCTCGGCCAACGGCTTCGAACAGTCGGAACTTATGGTCCCACTGGAAAAGCTGAAACAGGCCGGCGCCACCGTGCATGTCGCCACCCCGGACGGTCAGCCGGTCAAGGGCTGGAAGGACAAGAACTGGGGCGAGAGCGTCAACGCCGATCTCAAAATCGCGGACGCCCGCATCGATCAGTATGACGCGCTCGTCATCCCAGGCGGCCAGATGAACCCGGATATCCTGCGCACGCAGCAGGACGCCGTGTCGCTCGTCCGCAAGTTCGCCGACAGCGGCAAGGTCATCGCCGCCATCTGCCACGGTCCGTGGATGCTGGTTGAAGCAGGCGTGGTCAAGGGTCGCGAGGCAACGTCCTACAACTCGATCAAGACCGACATGGTCAATGCCGGCGCTCGCTGGCGCGATGTCGAGGTGGCGACCGACGAGGGCATCATCACCAGCCGATCCCCGAAGGACCTCGAAGCCTTCGTCTTGAAGATCATCGAGGAAATCGGCGAAGGCCGTCACGACCGCCGCGCGGCGTAACTCTCTATTCAGGCATTGGCGGGTGGCTTCGGCCGCCCGCCTTTCTCTTTTCAGAACGACGGCAGGACGCCTGAAAACTTCAAGCCGGAACAAACCTTCGCCTTTCGACCCCAAATAAGAAAACGATTGCCTTGCGAAATGCCCTTTTCGCAGACAAAACTCGCGGCAAATTCAAAGACTGCGAGAATGAAAAGGTTTATCGCCCATGTCCCAGTTCCCCTCCGTCATCGAAGCCATCGGCAACACGCCGCTGATCAAGCTGAAAAAGGCATCGGAACTGACGGGCTGCACCATTCTTGGGAAAGCCGAGTTCCTGAACCCCGGCCAGTCGGTCAAGGACCGCGCTGCTCTCTTCATCATTCGTGACGCAGAAAAGAAGGGTCTCCTGAAGCCCGGCGGCGTCATCGTTGAGGGCACGGCCGGCAATACCGGCATCGGCCTCACCATGGTCGCCAAGGCGCTCGGCTATCGCACCGTCATCGTTATTCCGGAAACCCAGAGCCAGGAAAAGAAGGACGCATTGCGTCTTCTCGGCGCCGAACTCGTCGAAGTTCCGGCCGTCCCTTACAAGAACCCCAACAACTATGTGAAGGTCTCCGGACGTCTCGCTGAACAACTGGCGAAGACCGAGCCGAACGGCGCGATCTGGGCCAACCAGTTCGACAACGTCGCCAACCGCGAAGCCCATATTGCCACAACGGCCCCGGAAATCTGGGAAGCGACGACCGGCAAGGTCGATGGCTTCATCTGCGCCGTCGGTTCTGGTGGAACGCTCGCCGGCACCGCCATGGGTCTGCACCGCTTCAACAAGGACATCAAGATCGGCCTCGCCGATCCGGAGGGCGCTGCCCTTTATCAGTATTACACGACCGGCGAATTCGCCTCGCCCGGCTCGTCCATCACCGAAGGCATTGGCCAGGGCCGCATCACGGCAAACCTCGAAGGCTTCACGCCGGACTTCTCCTATCGCATTCCGGATAGCGAGGCGCTTCCGATCGTCTTCGATCTGGTGGAAGAAGAAGGCCTCTGCCTCGGCGGTTCCTCGGGCATCAATATTGCCGGCGCGATCCGCCTCGCCAAGGATCTCGGCCCCGGTCACACCGTGGTGACAATCCTCTGCGACTACGGCAACCGCTACCAGTCGAAACTTTTCAATCCGTCTTTCCTTGAAGCAAAGGGCCTGCCCGTGCCACAGTGGCTGACGACGAATCCCGATATCCGGGTTCCGTTCCAGCCCGTGGACTGAAGGTTCTATGCCGACAAGACTGTTGTTTCGCGAAGATTTCTATCTCTCAACCTGCGAAGCGACGGTCACCGCGGTGCATGACGACGGCGCGATCGAACTCGACCAGACCTGTTTCTACGCGACCTCCGGCGGCCAGCCGGGGGATACCGGCTTTCTGGAACGCGCCGATGGCAGCCGCATCGCGCTGGACGTGACGGTCACGGGCGAAACGAAGGACATCATCCTTCACCGTCCGCTCGAAGACCAGCCGCGCCCGGAGATCGGCGAAAAGCTGGTGCTCCATGTCGACTGGCCGCGCCGCTACAAGCTGATGAGGATGCACACCGCCTGCCATCTCCTCTCCGTCGTCTGCCCCTATCCGATCACCGGCGCTTCGGTCAGCGAGGACGATTCACGCGTCGACTTCGACATGAGCGAGACAATCGACAAGGACGAGGTAACGGCAAAGCTGATGGAACTGGTCAACGCCAACCATCCCATTTTCCTGCAGTGGATCACGGATGAGGACTTGGCAGCCAATCCCGGCATCGTCAAATCGAAGAATGTCCGCCCGCCCATGGGCCTCGGCCGCGTCAGCCTTGTCTGCATCGGAGAGAACTCGTCGATAGACAGCCAGCCCTGCGGCGGAACCCATGTGTCCGAAACGCAGGAAGTCGGCGCAATCCATATCGCCAAGATCGAGAAAAAGGGTAAGGAAAACCGCAGGTTCCGAATCCGATTCGGCGTACCGGGCGATGCCTCTTAAAGGATAACCATAATGACTGCTGACAAGAGCCGCTTCGTGGTCGAGCCAGACTGGGTCGAAAAACAGCTCGGTGCGCCGGAATTCAAAATCGTCGACGCCGCCTGGTATCTGCCGGCGCAGAACCGCAATGGTGCGGAAGAATATGCCGCCGGCCATATTCCCGGCGCGGTCTTCTTCGATCAGGACGTCATTGCCGACCAGTCCACCGGCCTGCCGCACTCCGTCCCTTCGCCGGAATTCTTCGCCGCCGAAGTCGGCAAGCTCGGCATCTCCGAGACCGACACGATCGTCGTCTATGACGGTCCCGGCATCTTCACCGCGCCGCGCGTCTGGTGGCTTTTCCGCCTCATGGGCGCCGAGAAGGTCTATGTCATGAATGGCGGCCTCGACGGCTGGAAGCGTGACGGCCGTCCGCTGGAAACCGACCTGCCGGAACCGGCCCCCGCAACATTCATCCCGAATTTCGACGCCTCCAAGATCACCACCTTCGACGCGATGAAGGACATCGTCGCCTCCGGCTCGAAGCAGATCGCCGACGCGCGCGGCGCAGGCCGTTTCACGGCTGAAGAACCCGAACCCCGCGCGGGCATGCGCGGCGGCCATATGCCGGGCGCCAGGAACCTGCCGATGGGTGTCTTCTCCGAAAACGGCCGCTTCAAGTCGCTCTCCGAGATCAAGGAAACCATCGAAAAGGCGGGCATCGACCTGTCGAAGCCTGTCGTCACCAGCTGCGGCTCCGGCGTGACGGCGGCCGTCGTCACGCTGGCGCTGACCTCGATTGGCCACACCGACAACACGCTCTACGATGGCTCCTGGTCGGAATGGGGCTCCAAACCCGATACGCCCATCGTCACGGGCCGGGAATGAGCAAGATGGCAGCCACGAAGAAGCCGAAGGCCATCAAGGCCCATATCACCTATCTCGAAATGACCGCGCCGCCGAAGGCGCAACTGCCGGTGCCGGCCAACCTGCACACGGCGATCATGCGCGCGGAAAACATTCCGCTCGCCTATTACCGCTATCTCTATCGTCAGGTGGGTGCGCGCTGGCATTGGGTCGATCGGCTGCGCCTCTCCGACAAGCGGCTGGCAGCCCTGCTGCACAGCGCGGCAAGCTATATCGGCATTCTTTATGTCAACGGCGCGCCGGCGGGATTCTATGAGTTGCGCCACGAAAGCGAAGAGGTCGTCGAACTCTGTCACTTCGGCCTGATGGAACACGCACTGGGCCTCGGCGTCGGAAAATGGTTCCTCCTGCAGGCGCTCCGCGCCGCCTGGAACCTCAACCCGCAAAAGCTCACGGTCACGACCAACAATCTCGACCACCCCCGCGCGCTGCAGCTTTACCAGATGTTCGGCTTCTCGCCGGTCTCGACATCGGATGCGCTGGTGCGCCCGCTGAGTGATGACGAACTGCTGGATCTGGCGAAGCGGGATAGCGGGCTGGTGGCACCGGCGGAAGCGCCGGGGAAGTAGGGGTACTCGTTGTTTACGCGGACACCCTAACCTCCGTCATGCCGGACTTGATCCGGCATCCAGCCAGCCCGCGTCTGCGGGCTGAAAAGAACTACGTCAAAAGAGTCTTTCGCGCGATGGACATCGCGCACTGGATCCCGGCTCAAGGCCGGGATGACGGATGAGAGGGCGTGCCCCGCCCTGTTCTCTCGCCGGAAAGAGCACGCTCACCCCAACTCCTCAGCCATCGCAAGCAGCTTCCGCACGATCTCCGTCGCGGCAGCATCGTCCTTGCCGAGCTTGCGCGCCACGGCTTCGCGCAGATTGAGGAATGCCGCATCGACTCCACGCGGAAGTTCCGGTCCGTCCTTGCGGCCGGGACCGTGACGTTCCTCGCGCTCCCTCATATGCGCACGAAGTGCCTGAAGCCGTTCGACAATCATTGCCGCCTGCGGGCGGTTCTCATCGAGATGGGCCTTGCCTTCTTCGGTGATGGAATAGAGCTTCTTGTTGCCCTCCGTCGTCGTCGCGGCGAAGCCTGCCTCCTCAAGCAGCGTCAGCGTCGGATAGATGACGCCCGGGCTCGGCGCATAGGCGCCGCCGCTCATTTCCTCGATCTGCTTGATGAGATCGTAGCCGTGACGCGGCTCGGTCTCGATCAGCGAGAGCACGAGAAGCCGGATATGGCCCTGGCCCAGCGAGCGCCCGCGCGGGCCGAAGCCGTCATCGCCGCCGCCGAAACCACCGCGACCCGGACCGCGTCCACCACCCTCGCCCATGAAGCCGCGTCCGAACGGACCGCGACCCATCAGCATCATGGCGAGGAACTTCTCGCGCTTGCCGAAACGGCGACCTTCGCCATGTTCGCCGCAACCACCGTGACGGCCTTCGCCGTGATGGCCCCGGTGATGATGATCGTGGCGACCATGGCGCCCTTCAAAATGATCTTGCATGAATTTCTCCTTGAGATGTGTTTACGATATATCGGAAATATAGACGGAATTCTCGGAGGCGCAAGAGTTAGATATATCGAAATTGCATCTTTAGACAAACGAAAACGGCCGGAAACGAGTTTCCGGCCGCCAAATCAGTAACTTAGATATATCGAAAAACTATCGATCAATCATCGCTGTCGATGAACTGGTTCATGCTGCGCGACGGCTCCTGGCAGCCCGCCTCGCCCACGACGCGCGCGGGAACGCCGGCAACCGTGGTCGCCTGGGGAACCGGCTTCAGGACGACAGACCCGGCAGCAATGCGCGAGCAGCAACCGACCGTGATATTGCCCAAAACCTTCGCGCCAGCGCCAATCATTACGCCGTCGCCAATCTTCGGATGGCGGTCGCCGGTTTCCTTGCCCGTGCCGCCCAGCGTCACGCCCTGAAGGATCGAGACGTTGTCGCCAATCACGGCGGTTGCGCCGACGACGAGCCCGGTCGCATGATCCAGGAAGAAGCCGCGCCCGATGGGAGCGGCGGGCGCGATATCCGTCTGGAAGACACTCGACGAGCGGCTCTGCAGATAGAGCGCAAAATCCTTCCGGCCCTTCAGCCACAGCCAATGCGCGAGACGATGCGTCTGGATGGCATGGAAGCCCTTGAAATAGAGTACGGGCTCGATGAAGCGCGTGCAGGCCGGGTCGCGGTCGTAGACGGCCTGGATATCGACACGCAGAATCGTCGCCCATTCCGGCCAGTCGGCCTGCATTTCCTCAAACGTCTGGCGCAGCAGAACAGCCTGCATGTCGGGATGATCGAGCCGTTCGCAGATCCGGTAGATGACACAATCTTCCAGCGAACGCGCATTGATGACGGTCGAATACATGAAGGCGGCGAGCACCGGGTCGTGCTTCGCGGCGGTCTCGGCCTCGAGTTTCATCGCATCCCAGATGGGATCGACACTCTTGATGTGGACCGGCTTCAGTTCGCTGTGCGCGGACATGCGCATCTCCTTGGCAGCTTGCTCGGACACCCAATATATTCCATCCCGATGAGAACTTAAATGGGGTGGCGTCAAATGAACTTAACACAGGCTTTCGCGGATGGCGGCATCTTGGCGACATTGGAGGAGCATGTCGGCACGCTCACAATCTCCAATGCGCGCCGCAAGAACGCGCTGAATCTGGCCATGTGGCAGGGCGTGACGGAGGCGGTCGACTGGCTCGCATCACAAGACGCCCGCGCCATTATCCTGCAGGGCGATGGCGGCGTGGACTTCTCGGCCGGCGCCGACATTTCCGAATTCGATGAAGTGCGCAAGGAAACACAAAGCGCACTCGCCTACGAGGCCGCTAACAGCGCCGCCTTTGCAGCACTTCGCGAGGCTCCCGTGCCGGTCATAGCGAAACTGCGCGGCATCTGCTTCGGCGGCGGGCTGGGGCTGGCGGCCGCGGCCGATATCCGCATCGGCGACGAAACTGGCCGCTTCGCGGTGCCCGCCGGCAAGCTCGGGCTTGCCTATCCTGCGGATGCCATGGCGGATATCGTTGCGGCGCTGGGGCAGGCAACCGCGCGACTGGCAGTGTTCACGGCACGGCAGTTTTCATCGGCCGATCTTGCGGGAAGCGGCTTCCTGACGATGCAGGTCGAGAGCGCGGTGCTGGATGAAACAGTGGAGAAGATCGCCACAGACATCGCCGCCAATGCGCCGCTTTCCGTCCGCGCGTCAAAGGTCTCGATCCGCGCCGTGGTGGCAGATGATGCAGCGTTGCAGGCGGAAGCTGCGCGACAGGGGGCGGCAACGTTTGAAAGTGAGGACTATCGCGAGGGGCGTGCGGCCTTTGCGGAGAAGCGAAAGGCGGTTTTCACCGGGCGGTGACACCCTCTCCTTCGTCATCCTCGGCCCTATGCCGAGGATCTACTGAAGAATCCAAGCAATTGACGTTGCAGCAGGAATTCAGCGTAGCAGATGGCCGGGACAAGCCCGACCATGACGGCGGGCGTGACATCTCACGAATGCTTGTGCAGAAACTCCAGCGCGGCCTTCTTGAACACGCGATCCCCCACGGCCAGCATGTGATCGCGGTTCGGGATATCCAGCGCCTCCGCATGCGGCATCAGCATGGCTAGCTCCTCCGCCGAGCCGGCGATGTCGTCCTTGGTGCCGACAGCGATCAGCGCCGGCATGTCGATCTTGGCCATCTGCTCGGCGCTCAAAAGATCGCGCGAAGTGCGGATGCAGGCGGCAAGCGCCAGACGGTCGCTTTTGGTCTGGTCGGCAAACGCGCGGAACATGCGGCCGCGCTCGTGGGTCACGTCGTCCAGCGAGGGCGCAAGCAGCGCATCGGCAATCGGGTCCCAGTCACCCACACCCGTCACCATGCCGATGCCGAGTCCGCCGAGGATGACAGTCCGGATGCGGTGCGGAAAGGCAAGTGCTGCAAAACAGGTGATGCGCGCGCCCATCGAATAGCCCATGACATGGGCTTCCGGAATGCCGAGATGATCGAGCAATGCCATCGCATCCGCAGCCATCAGCGGCGGATGATAGAGCGAGGGCTGATGCGGCTTGTCGCTATGGCCGTGGCCACGATTGTCGATGGCAATCACCCGGTAGCCGGCATCGCCCAGTGTCTTCAGCCAACCTGGATTCACCCAGTTGTAAACGACCGACGATGCGAAGCCGTGAATCAGCAGGATCGGATCACCCGCCGGATCGCCCTCATCGAAGAACGCAAGCTTCAGGCCGTCATGCTGGAAGGAGGAAAAGGCGGGGGCGTTGAGATGCAAGATGTGGCTCCACAAGCGTCGATGGATAAGCTCTTACCTATTGCAGTTTCTCAAATTCGCAAGCCTCTTTCGACAACCTCAGCCTGAAGATCGATCTTGCAAATTTGATCAAGTCATACGTAGATGACGCCTGAAAACTGTCATCCGGAGCCTTCCCTTGCCGTCATCCGATCCCAAGCAGCCCCTCGCCGCTCCTACCCACGTCTACGCAGCCATCACCGACATGAATGGTATTTTCCGGGGAAAGCGCGTGTCTGCGGAAAAGCTGGAGAAACTCAAGAAGGACGGGATCCGTATGCCGATGTCCTCCATCGGCGTCGATATCTGGGGCACGGATACGGCCGGCACGCAGCTGACGATGGAACGCGGCGATCTCGACGGCATCTGCGAGGCGACCGGACGCGGGGCGCTCGATCTCGGCATGGATGGTCACGTCCTGCCGCTCTGGATGCGCAAGGAAACCGGCGAACCCTATTATGCAGATGGGCGGCATCTGCTGCAGCTCGTGCTCGACCGCTACAAGGCGGCCGGCCTCACGCCCGTCGTGGCGTCCGAAGTTGAGTTCTATCTTCTCGATCCGTCAAGCGACGGCATCTCCCCTGCCCGTCCACAGCTCGGCGGACCGCCGCGCGAATTCGACGCCATCTATTCGCTCGAAGAATTAAGCGATGCTGGGCCTTTCATAGACGATCTCTACAAGACCGCTGCGGCGGCGGGCATCGAAGTCGATGCGACGATTGCCGAAGGTGCGCAGCGGCAGTTCGAGTTCAACCTCATGCACCAGCCGGACGCGCTGAAGGCGGCGGAAGACACGCTCTTCCTCAAGCAGATCATCCGCAACGTCGCGCGCCGCCACGGCTATCTGGCGACCTTCATGGCGAAGCCTTATGCCGACAAGGCCGGCAGCGGTTTGCATATCCACTTCTCCATGCTGGACGAGAACGGCCGCAACGTCTTCGACGATGGCACGGACAAGGGCTCGGACATCATGCGCGCCGCCGTTGCCGGCCTGATGGACAGCATGGCCGATGCCACGCTGATCTTCGCGCCGCATCTCAATTCCTATCGCCGCCTGTCCCCCGGCGGCCTTGCGCCGACCACCGTCGGCTGGGGCTATGAGAACCGAACGGCGGCCATCCGCATTCCCGGCGGCCCCAACGCCGCTCGCCGCATCGAGCACCGCGTCGCCGGCATCGACACCAATCCCTTCCTCGTGCTCGCAGCCATTCTCGGCGGCGCGCTGGACGGGATTGCCCGCATGCTGACGCCGGCAGAGCCGGTCACCAGCAACTCGCACGAGCTCGATCTACCCAAGCTCGCCAAGGACTGGCGGCAGGCGCTGGAGCGCTTCGAGACGGCGGAGAGCATGAAGCGCATCCTGCATCCGGAATTTGTCACCTCTTTCGCGGCTGCCAAGCAGCAGGAACAGGATGTCTTCGCCGCGCAGGTGACCGATCTCGAAATCGCCACCTATCGCCTGAGCGTCTGACCCGGAGCCTAACAGCAAATGGCCGAGACCTATTGCAACTCCTATTACGCCGCGACCCGCAACCCTATCGCGCCCTTCCCGCGCCTCGACAAACGAATTGAAGTCGATGTCGCCATCATCGGTGGTGGCTTTACCGGCGTGGCAACGGCCGTCGAACTGGCCGAACGCGGCGTTTCCGTCGCGCTTCTGGAAGCCAATGTCATCGGCTGGGGCGCATCGAGCCGCAATGGCGGACAGATCACCGGATCACTCTCCGGTGACAAGGCGATGCTCAAGCAATTCGCGCGCACACTCGGCCCCAAGGCCGAGGATTTTGTCTGGGATCTGCGCTGGCGCGGACAGCGGATCATCAGGAACCGCGTCGAGAAATACGGCATCCAGTGCGACCTGAAATTCGGTCACATGCAGGCCGCCTGGCAGCCCTCTCATATTCCGGAACTGGAAACCATTTACAAAATGGCCGTCGCACGCGGCATGGGCGACGAGGTCGAGATGGTCTACGGAAAGGCCGTCCGCGACGTCATCGGCACCGACCTTTACGCCGCAGGCCTCATCAACCGCCGCAACATGCATGTCCATTCGCTGAACCTCTGCCTTGGCGAGGCGGACGCAGCCCGCAGTTTGGGCGTCCACATCTTCGAAGACACGAAGGTGCTCGACATCCGTCATGGCAAGCGCGTCGAACTGGTGACGGCAGGCAGATCGGTGGTGGCAGACAAAGTCCTGCTCGCCGGCAATGCCTCGCATCATCTGGAGCGCTTCAAGCTGGCGGGCATGCTCTTCCCCGCCTCGCTCGGCATCGTCGCGACGGAGCCGCTGTCGGAAGATGTCGCCCGCGCGATCAACCCGCAGGACATCGCCGTCTACGACACGCGCTTCGTCCTCGACTATTATCGCCTCACCGCCGACCGCCGGCTCCTCTTCGGCAGCGGGACGAACTACACCGGACGCGAGACGCCGAACCTCGCCGACCAGCTCCGCCCGGCCATTGAAAAGACCTTCCCGCAATTGAAGGGCGTGCGGATCGATTTCGCCTGGCAGGGACAGGATGGAATCACCATCAACCGCATCCCGCAGCTTGGCCGAATCCGCGACAATGTCTTCTATGCGCAGGGCTATTCCGGCCACGGGGTGGCGACCTCGCATATCGTCGGCGAGATCATGGGAGAGGCGCTGACCGGCAACCCGCGCGACTTCGACATCTTCGCCAGCGCCTGGCATTGGCGGCTTCCGGTCGGCCGGATGCTCGGGAACACGGCGCTTGCGATTGGCATGTGGTATTTCCAGCAGATGGAAAAGCGGCGGTGAGTTTCGACTTCAAACTTCGCAGCGCCCTCTACACTTTTGTGCAGTGCCGTTATAAGGTCCCGGGCAAATCTTGATTTGAAATCCACATAGTGCATTCGGAGGCATTCATGGCCGGTCACAGCATTCCCCATTTCCAGAACGACGGCGGTCATCGCGTCATCGAGGTCGGCGTAAAGGAATTCATGTGCACGGGTGCTTCGGTCCCCTTCGACCATCCGCATATCTATATCGACATGGGCGCCGACAGCGAAAAGGTCTGCTCCTACTGCTCGACGCTCTACAAGTACAATCCGTCGCTGAAAGAGAACCAGACCAACCCGCCGGGCTGCGTCTTTCTCGTCAAGGCTGCCTGAAGCAAGACCGGCGAAGCCGGAAGCCATCATCGCGTCAGGCTTGCACTCAAGATCAATGAGCCTGGCGCCACAGCAGTTAGCAAATCTCCAGACAGGCAGGTGACTGTATGGCCGTTCAGTCCGCCATCGTGGTTGGTGCAGGTGTCGCGGGATTGACCGCAGCGCTTTCGCTCGCCGAAACCGGCACCCAGGTTACTGTTCTCGAACAGTCCGCGCAGATGAGCGAAGTGGGCGCCGGCCTGCAGATTTCCGCCAACGGCGCGCGCGTGCTCGACAAACTCGGTGTTCTCCCGCTTTTGACCTGTGACTGGCTGCAGCCCGAATGCGTGACGCTGGCCTCCGGCGCAACGCTTGCCGACCTCACCTCCATCCCTCTCGGTCGCGCCGGAGCAACACGTTGGGGTGCCCCCTATGGCGTGCTTCATCGCTCCACGCTGCAGAACGCGCTTCTGCGCAAGGTCGACGAAAATCCCCGGATTTCCCTCAAGCTCGCAACGCGGATCGAAAGCCCCTCGAAAGAGGCTCTCGAGGCAGAGGCCGGAACGCGTGCCAACCTTTTCGTCGGTGCAGACGGTGTCTGGTCGAAGATGCGGTCGCTCGTCGAAGGCGCCGGCGAGGCGCGTTTTTCCGGTTTCGTGGCATGGCGTTTCGTCATACCTGAAAAGGATGCTCCCACCTTCATTCCCAGAAATCGTGTCACCGCCTTCACCGGTCCGGATGCGCATGTCGTCTGCTATCCCTTGAGGGAGGTCGGCGCCATCAATCTCGTGGCCATATCGGCCGGCGAGGATCCGGGTGCTGCATGGTCGATCAGTCCGACCGAGGAAGAGCGCCGCGCCTTCGTGACCCGCGCGCTTTCCGGCTGGAGCCGTCAGCTTTGCGATCTTCTTCTCTCAGCGCCGCAGCCAACATGGTGGCCGCTTTTCGGCGTCAGCGATGGTCACTGGACGGACAGCCGCGACCTCGTCCTGATCGGCGATGCCGCGCACGCCATGCTGCCCTTCGCGGCACAGGGGGCGGTCATGGCGATCGAGGATGCCTATGATCTGGCGGCCATGGTGTCTTCCATTCCCGTCGGCGCTGCTCTGGTGCGCTATGAAGCCATGCGCCGCGCGCGTGTCGCCAAGGTTCGTGCCCGCGGCGACTTCAACCGCTTCGCCTATCATGCGCGCGGACCGGTGCGGATTGCGCGTGACGCGGTCTTTGCAGTCAGCCCGGCATCGCGCCTTGCGGCAAAGCTGGACTGGATCTACGGCTACCAGGCCGGCGTTCAGCCGGCCTGAGCGGTTTTAGCGCTTAACCGCCGACAGCCGCGGCGGCCGCAAAGCCGCGTTCCAGATCGGCGATGATATCCTCAACATCTTCAAGACCGATCTGCAGACGGATGACAGGACCTTCCTTGGGCTGCTTGCAAATGCGCCGATCGCCAAGCTTCACCGGCACGGCGAGGCTCTCATAACCTCCCCAGGAATAGCCGAGGCCAAAGAGCTTCAGCGCGTTGAGGAAGGCATAGGACCTGGCCTCGAACTGCCCCGCATCATTAACCTTCAGGACGAAGGAAAAGAGGCCGCTTGAGCCCTTGAAGTCGCGCTTCCACAGCGCATGGCCGGGAAAGCTAGGCAGGGCGGGATGCAGAACGGCCGCAACATCGGCCCTGCCCTCCAACCATTGCGCAACCTTGAGCGCAGAACGCTGATGATGCTCCATGCGAACCCCCATCGTGCGCAGGCCGCGCAGGATCTGGTAGGCATCGTCCGGGCCAACGCACAGGCCGAGCGTGGTATAGGCCGCCGTCAGCGCGGGCCAATGCTTTTCATTCGCCGACACCGTGCCCATAAGCACATCCGAATGGCCGGACGGATATTTGGTCGCCGCGTGAATGGAGACATCGACGCCGAAGTCGAGCGGCTTGAAATAGAGCGGCGTCGCCCAGGTGTTGTCAATCGTCACTACGCAATCATGCCGATGGGCGACCTCGACAATGGCCGGTACATCCTGCATCTCAAGCGTATTGGAGCCGGGAGCCTCGAGGTGAATGAGCCGCGTATTCGGCTTGATCAAGGCCTCGATGCCGGCGCCGACATCCGGATCGAAGTAGTCAACGCTCACACCCAGTCTCTTTAGCATCGTCTCGCAGAAGCGGCGGGTGGGAAAATAGACCGAATCGACGATCAGGGCGTGGTCGCCCGCGGAGAGATAGGCAAGCAGCGGCAATGTCACCGCCACGAGACCCGAGGGGACCAGAACCGTTCCCGCGGAGCCTTCCAGCGCGTCGATGGCCGCGCAAAGCGCATCGGTCGTCGGCGTCCCATGGGTTCCGTACGTGTATTTCTGCTGCCGTTCCGGCGGCGCGTTCATCTCCTCGGCGCTCGGAAACAGCACGGTCGAGCCATGAACCACCGGCGGATTGACGAAGCCATGAAACGCCAGCGGGTCGTTGCCAAGGTGGCCGAGCCGCGTGTTGATGCCAGCCGTTTCGAGAAATTCTTTCTTGCCTGCACTCATCGTCTGAAAAATGTCCGATCCCGGCGAGCCGGATGAACATACCGTCCGCCATCATGCCCGAGTTAAAGCGCCACGACCGTCCTGCAAGAACCGGCAGGTGGCTCAAAAACAGTCTTGTCGGCGCAAGCCGCGCTGGTCAACCCCGCATAACGGGATGCGCACCGGGATCGTCGAAACATAGCATAAGCCGCATTTTGGGCAGATGAGGCAAAAGCCTGCGGCAATTCCGATCAGTGCGGCGGTATGCCTGCCTCCAGATTAAGCATTGGCCGAAATTTGACCCGATTCTGGAAAAAATGTGGCGATCCGACTTGACCATCGGATCGAAACCGCATGGAATAATCGAGCCCACTCCGGGAGGTTTGTGGGCACCGCGCCGGTGGCTGGGGAAATTCGCCTCGCGCGGTGAAAGATTTCACCGACAAAGAAAAAAAGGTTGAAAAACAAATGAGCAAGAAGCTTCTGTCCGCCGTCATCGGCACGGCCCTTCTCGGCCTTACCGCACATACGGCTTCTGCCGGCACGCTTGAAGATGTGAAGGCCAAGGGTTTCCTTCAGTGCGGCGTCAACGGTTCGAACCTTGCCGGCTTCGGCGCCCAGGATTCGTCGGGCAAGTGGACGGGCCTCGACGTCGATCTTTGCCGCGCCGTTGCTGCTGCCGTCTTCGGCGATGCCTCGAAGGTCAAGTACACGCCCCTTTCCGCCAAGGACCGTTTCCCGGCCCTGCAGTCGGGCGAAATCGACATGCTCGCCCGCAACACGACCTGGACCATCAACCGCGACACCGCGCTGGGCTTCGACTTCCGCGCCGTCAACTACTATGACGGCCAGGGCTTCATGGTCCCGAAAAAGCTGAACGTGAAGTCGGCTCTCGAACTCTCCGGCGCTGCCGTCTGCGTACAGTCCGGCACGACGACCGAACTGAACCTGGCCGACTACTTCAAGGCCAACAACCTTCAGTACAACCCAGTCGTCTTCGAAAAGCAGGAAGAAGTTGACGCCGCCTATCAGGCCGGCCGTTGCGACGTGTACACGACCGACCAGTCGGGCCTGTACTCCATCCGCCTGTCCCTCGCCAACCCGGCCGACCATGTGATCCTTCCGGAAATCATTTCGAAGGAGCCCCTTGGCCCGGCGGTTCGCGCCAACGACTCCAAGTGGTTCGACATCGTCAGCTGGGCACACTACGCCATGGTTGCCGGTGAAGAGTTCGGCGTCACCTCGGCCAACGTGGACGAGAAGCTGAAGACGGACAACCCGGACCTGAAGCGCTTCCTCGGCGAAGAAAAGGACCAGCACATCGGCAAGGACCTCGGCCTTGACGAAAAGTGGGCCTACAACATCATCAAGCAGGTCGGCAACTACGGCGAAAGCTTCAACCGCAACGTCGGCGAAGGCTCTCCGTTGAAGATCGCCCGCGGCCTCAATGCCCTGTGGACGAAGGGCGGCCTGCAATACGCACCGCCGATCCGTTGATCGCCTGACTACCAGTACTTCGTGGAAGGCGTTCATCAGCGCCTTCCACTCTTCCGACTAAAACAAGCCCGGATAAAAGGGCCGCGGAACAGGGGAAAAACATGGCGACCAGCACAGCTGTGCGGGACGATGGCGGTCGTTCCAAATCTTCCATTCTTTACAATCCGGTCTTGCGCCAGATCATCTATCAGGTCCTGACCTGCATCATCATTGCCTGGCTGATCTGGTATGCGGCGTCCAACGTCGCCGAAAACCTCGCCCGCGCCAACATGACGGCCGGCTTCGGCTTTCTGAACGGCCGCGCCGGCTTCGACATCGCGCAATCCGCCATTCCGTATTCGAGCGACTCACCCTTCACCCGCGCCCTGCTCGTCGGCTTCATCAACACGATCATCATCGCAGTCTGCGGGATCATCACGGCCACGATCGTCGGTCTGCTGGTCGGCATCGGTCGGCTGTCATCCAACTGGCTGATCGCCAAGCTCTGCACCGTCTATGTCGAAGTGTTCCGCAACATTCCGCCGCTGCTCGTCATCTTCTTCTGGTACAAGGGCGTCCTATCGCTGCTGCCCGACGTGCGCGAGTCGTTGAGCCTGCCGCTTTCGGTATTCGTCAGCAACCGCGGCATCTTCATGCCGGCGCCGATCTTCGGCGAGCGCTTCTGGATCGTGCCGGTTGCGCTTGTCGTCGGCATCATCGGCGCGCTGGTCTACCGCCGCATTGCGCTGAAGAAGCAGATGGCGACGGGCAAGGCCTCGCCGATCCTGCTGGTTTCGCTGCTGCTGATCATTGGCCTGCCTTTGCTGGCCTTCATCGCGATCGGCGCGCCCGTCACCTTCGATCCGCCGGTGCTCGGCAAGTTCAACATGCGTGGGGGCACGGTTGTCGGTCCTGAATTCCTGTCGCTCTACATGGCGCTCTCCTTCTACACCGCCGCCTTCATCGCCGAGATCGTGCGTGCCGGCATCAAGGGCGTGTCGAAGGGCCAGTCCGAAGCTGCAGCAGCACTCGGCATCCGGCCGGGCCTGACAACGCGCCTGATCATCCTGCCGCAGGCGCTGAGAATCATCATTCCGCCTCTGACCTCGCAATATCTCAACCTCACGAAGAACTCGTCGCTGGCTGTTGCCATCGGCTTCGCCGATCTCGTCGCCGTGGGCGGCACGATCCTCAACCAGTCCGGCCACTCGATCGAGATCATCGCGATCTGGATGGGTGTCTATGTCACGATCAGCCTGGCGACCTCGCTGTTCATGAACTGGTTCAATACGAAGATGGCCCTGGTGGAGCGCTGACATGGCAGACAAACTGGCTTATCTCCGCGAAACATTCCTGCAACCTTTGCCACCGCCGACAAGCGACAACACCGCTATCGGCTGGCTGAGGCGGAACCTGTTCGCATCCGTCACCGACTCGGTGATCTCCCTCATCGCGCTTGTGGTGGTCGTCTGGTTCCTGATCAACGTTGTGGACTTCCTGTTCGTCAACGCGGTCTGGACCGGCACGAATCGCCTCGCCTGCGCAACCGTCGCGCAGGGTGGCACCCTGCCCGATACCTGGCACGGCGCCTGCTGGGCCTATGTGAATGCATGGTTCACGCAGTTCATGGTCGGCTCCTATCCGCGTGACCAGCTCTGGCGTCCGATCACGGTGGCCATCCTCTTCGTCGCAACGCTGGTTCCGCTTCTTATCCCCAAGGTGCCGCGCAAGGGCCTGAACGCGATCCTGCTGCTGATCGTGCTGCCGATCGTCTCTGCCGTGCTTCTCCTCGGCGGCGTCTTCGGCCTGCCCTTCGTCGAGACCTCCTTCTGGGGCGGTCTGATGGTGACGCTGATCCTGTCCTTCATCGGCATTGCCGTCTCGCTGCCGATCGGCATCCTGCTGGCGCTCGGCCGCCGGTCGCAGATGCCGATCGTCAAGATGGCCTGCGTGACCTTCATCGAACTGGTGCGCGGCGTGCCGCTCATCACGGTTCTGTTCATGGCGAGCGTTCTGCTGCCGCTCTTCCTGACGCCGGGAACGAATATCGACAAGTTCGTCCGCGCGCTGGTGGGCGTGTCGATCTTCGCGGCCGCCTATATGGCGGAAGTCATCCGCGGCGGCCTGCAGGCCATTCCGAAGGGCCAGTATGAGGGGGCGGATTCGCTTGGTCTCAGCTACTTCCAGAAGATGACCTTCGTCATTCTTCCGCAGGCGATCAAGCTGGTCATCCCCGGGATCGTGAACACCTTCATCGGGATGTTCAAGGACACGTCGCTCGTTTCCATCATCAACATGTACGACCTGCTCGGCATCGTGAAGGCCAGCTTCGGCGACGCGACGTGGCTCACACCCGTCACGCCATTGACCGGCCTCATCTTTGCAGGTTTTATCTTCTGGCTCTTCTGCTTCGGCATGTCGCGCTACTCCGCCTTCATGGAGCGGCACCTCGACACCGGGCACAAACGATAAGAAAAAGGGAAACTCAAATGGCCCCGGCACAAAAACTGGCTGTCTCCACAACGGACGTTGCCGTCGAAATCACCAACATGAACAAGTGGTACGGCGACTTCCACGTTCTGCGTGATGTCAACCTGAAGGTCATGAAGGGCGAGCGCATCGTCATCGCCGGCCCGTCCGGCTCCGGCAAGTCCACGATGATCCGCTGCATCAACCGTCTGGAAGAACACCAGAAAGGCACGATCGTCGTCGACGGCATCGAGCTGACCAACGACCTCAAGAAGATCGACGAGATCCGTCGCGAAGTCGGCATGGTGTTCCAGCACTTCAACCTTTTCCCGCATCTGACGATCCTGGAAAACTGCACGCTGGCCCCGATCTGGGTCCGCAAGATGCCGAAGAAGGAAGCTGAAGAGATCGCGATGCACTACCTCAAGCGCGTCAAGATCCCGGAACAGGCCAACAAGTATCCGGGCCAGCTCTCCGGCGGCCAGCAGCAGCGCGTGGCCATCGCCCGCTCGCTCTGCATGAAGCCGAAGATCATGCTCTTCGACGAGCCGACCTCGGCACTCGACCCGGAAATGGTCAAGGAAGTTCTCGACACGATGGTGAGCCTCGCCGAAGAAGGCATGACCATGCTCTGCGTCACCCACGAAATGGGCTTCGCCCGCCAGGTCGCCAACCGCGTGATCTTCATGGACCAGGGCCAGATCGTCGAACAGAACTCGCCCGCCGAATTCTTCGACAACCCGCAGCACGAACGCACCAGGCTCTTCCTCAGCCAGATCCTGCACTGAGGCAGGCAGGCCCGAACGGAAAACAGCCGATCTGGAAAAGGCTCCCATTCGGGAGCCTCTTTCATTTTTTAGGAAAGAATTTCCGTCAGGCCCGAATACCTTTTCGTTGCGACTGCATGAATGCGTCGTAACGTGCCCAAACCTCTGCTTTGTCAGCGGCCTCTTCGCTAACAAAGCAATCATCGAAACTAACTTGCCATTGGAAGTTTTGTGAGTTCCTTCTGTCGCCGTTATTCGAGCTGATATGTGTTTTCAACCGCGCCTGCAAACCGGGGCCATTATACATTTTGAACAATGTATTGCTAAATTTAAGATACTCTCGAAAGGTCTCCTCTTCAAGAAGGTACCTATTTACGTAGAGAAGATGATCAAATTCACGTTTTGTGGAAATGATCGCCGCGGGAGTGTGAACTTGCCAGTCTCCAACGTAAGAAAAATAGCAAAATAACCTGTTAGCCAGTGGAGAAACTTGATCATATATTTCGATGCGCTTTTCAGTAAGCTTGCGGTTCCCCCACTGCGCCTGTTCTATATCTTTAATTCTTTTACTGAAGATCCATCCTAACGCCACCACAGTAAGTGGCGTTATCGATTGAAAAAGTAGCTTTACGATTTCCAGCGCCCAATCGGTATGCATTATACACCCCAGAAAAATATCTCTTTTAAATTGCACAATTCAGGAGAGCAAACAATATGGATATGCAGCCGAATGAGAGCGACGGAGAGAATGAAAATCTTCAGAAAACAAGGATTTTGAAAATGGCGATCCCTGCAGGGCTCGAACCTGCGACCTAGTGCTTAGAAGGCACTTGCTCTATCCAGCTGAGCTAAGGGACCGTTGGGAGGGGTCAGGGCATCTTTGCCGCCCTGCCCGTCATCTGTCACGCGCCGCAGAGATCACCGCGACGTGGAAGCCGGTTTCGGCCTTCAGTGCGTCCAGGGCTGGGTGCGCGAATAGCGGAAATTGTCGGAATAGGACACGGCCTTGCGGGTCGCTTCCTTCGGCTCGATCACGCGGAAGGCAATGCCGTTTGCCTTGGCATAGGCTTCTGCAGCCTCGCGCGTCTCGAAGCTCAGCTTGATCTGCTGCTGCATGTCGCCGGACCCCGTATAGCCCATCAGCGGATCGATCACGCGCGGAGCGGCCTGATCGAATTCCAGAACCCAGAGGTTGGTCTTGGCCTTGCCGGACTGCATGGCGGTTTTTGCGGGACGATAGATCTTTGCCGACATCTTCAAACTCTTGGCTTTGACCCCGGCCTTGCGGCCAAGTGTCGTGAAGTGAAACCGGATGACACAAACCCTGCGCACCGAATCCGGTATCGCATCATTTCTGCCACAAAATCAGCGCCCGCGAAACAGGTCCTCACAATGCTCTCAACAGCGTTTTCAAGCCATAGACGGGCTGATTTTGCTCAATTGTTTCTCAATTGCTCATAGCTGGAGAGGCCACGGAGCGCAACCGAAATCAGGCCATCGGGTGCGAAGGCTCCGCCGCGCCGCCATTCGTAACGGCGGTGCGGCGGAGGAATTGACTTCAGAGTTCAGAACTCTTCCCAGTCGCTGCCGGCGACGGCAGCATTACCGTTGAAAGCAGCAGCCACGCGCGCCCTCATTTGACGCGGCGCGGCCGGCGTCGAGCGCACAGTGCCGGATGCAGCCGGACGCGCTGACGCGCCTCGCTGTGAGCCGGCATCTCCGCCCTCCAGCTTGAACTGGCGAACGAGGGCGAAGAGGCTCTCCGCCTCGCGAGCCAGTCCATGCGAGGCTGCCGTTGCCTCCTCGACCATGGCCGCGTTCTTTTGCGTACCCTGGTCCATGGCGTTGACAGCCGAATTGATCTCCTTGAGCCCGGTCGATTGCTCCCGGGAGCCGGTAACGATCGCGTTCACATTCGCGTTCACCTGCTGCACCTGCCCGACAATCTCGGCCAGCGCCTTGCCGGTTTCGTCAACGAGGTTCACACCGCTCTTCACGTGGTCGTTCGATGCGTTGATGAGGGCCTTGATTTCCTTGGCCGCCTTGGCGGAACGCTGCGCAAGCTCGCGAACCTCCTGTGCAACGACCGCAAAGCCTTTCCCGGCGTCACCGGCTCTTGCCGCCTCGACCCCCGCATTCAGCGCCAGAAGATTGGTCTGGAAGGCAATCTCGTCGATGACGCCGATGATGTTGGAGATTTCCGAGGACGAGCGCTCGATCTTGCCCATGGCTTCTACGGCATTGCGGACGACCTCGCCCGAATGCTCCGCATTCTCGCGTGTCTTGCGCACGAGTTCTCCCGCCTCGTGAGCCCGCTGGCTCGAGTCCGCCACTGTCGTGGTGATTTCCTCCAGCGCTGCGGCGGTTTCCTCCACGGATGCAGCCTGTTGCTCGGTACGCCTTGCCAAATCGTCGGACGCGGTGCGGATTTCCTGGGCGCCGGCAGCAATGGCGCTGGCATTCTCGGAAACCGAACGGATCGTGTCACGCAGCTTTGCCGTGGTGGCGTTGAAATCGGTCCGGAGCTTCTCCAGCGTCGGAAGGAAGGGTGTGGAGACAGTCTGCGTCAGGTCGCCGTCGGACAGGGCCTGCAAGGCCATGGCGAGCTGATCGACATTGTTGACGCGTGCGGTCACGTCCGTGGCGAATTTGACGACCTTGAAGACCTTGCCGTTCATGTCGAGAATTGGATTGTAAGACGCCTGTATATGAACCCGTCTGCCGCCCTTGCCGATACGCAGGAACTCGTCCGCGACGAAGTCCCCGCCAGCAAGTCTAAGCCAGAATTTGCTGTATTCGTCGCTCCTTGCGAAAGCCGGATCGCAGAACATCGAATGGTGCTTGCCCTGAATTTCCGCCAGCGAATAGCCGAGCGCGGCGAGGAAGTTCTCGTTGGCGGTCAGGATTTCACCGCTGGGCGAAAATTCGATGACGGCCTGAACCCTGGACAACGCGGCAATCATGCCTGCGTCTTCTGCCGCCCTGAGTTTGCTCCCGGTGATGTCGGTCGCAAATTTCACGACCTTGTAGGGTTTGCCGCGCCGGAAAACCGGATTGTAGGAGGCTTCGATCCAGATCTCCCGCCCCCCTTTTCCGATGCGCTTGTATTGCCGCTGATCGAACTTGCCTGCAGCCAGGCTCCGCCAGAATTCCGTATAGGTTGGCGACGAAGCTTCGCTCGGATCGACGAAGATGCGATGGTGCTGGCCGACGATCTCCTTGAACTCATAGCCCAGAGCTCGGCAGAAATTCTCGTTCGCACTCAGAATCCTGCCCTCAAGGGTGAATTCGATGATGGCCTGAGACTTGCTCAGGGCCGCCAGGATTGCGTGACTATCACCCATCAGGAACGATAGCGTCATTTCGGGTTATCCTTCATCATATTACGGGACATATCAGGGAAATCGAAGGCGGAGCCAAACGTCATGAGAGGAGGCGCCGCGTGCCAGAAGCACCGTGCGGCTCCTCAGGCAGCGGCAGGACAGCCCACCTGAACCGCCTCGAATGAGTAGCGGAAGTGACCATTTTCGATAGTTTGTTCGCCATGCTGCACCCCTCCTCGTCAGCAACCCCTATTCGCCGCAACACAACCATGAAGAGTTACACTGCGCGGATAATGAATATAAAATACGATTCATATGAATTATTAAGTATTAATTTCCGAACTTATCCATGCATTTAAGAATGAGCATTTTTGGTTCAATTTCCCGACAATGAACAAAAAGAGGTCAATTCTGGAGCCTGGAATTTTGTACGTTTACAAATTTGCTCACGCCGCTATTTCTGGGAAACCTGCATCGAAAATATTCAATTTTCGTGAGAATTGACAATCGTCAAGAAAGTACAACTGTTTTGCCGACACGCTTCGCGAAATCTTCGGACAACAACGCCCGCCTGTTGGAGAGCCTCCTGGACGCAGGAGTGTGGACCTATGATTTCAACTCCCGCGACGTCACCTGGTCTGCCGGCCTCTACAAGCTGATCGGCCTTGACCCCGCCACCGTTTCGGCCAGCGTGGAACTGTATGAGTCACTGGTGCATCCGGAGGACCGGCTGACCCACCATCAGATCGTCGAGAAGGCAGCGGCCGGCGAGATGTCAAAAAGGCGTTTCCGGATCATCCGGCCCGATGGCCGTCTTCTGTGGGTTGAAAGCCGGACGCAACGGGTCTTCGACCGCAGCGGCGCCATGGTCATGTTATGCGGGGTCATTCAGGAAGCCTCAGCAACTGAAAAGCTTCGCAGTGAGAACACACGTCTGGACGCAATCAATAAATCGCTGGTGGAAATCGCCGGGGGTGAGTTCTGGCGCACCGATCCCGATGGCAGATTGCTCGACGTCAGCGGTTGGCAGCATTTCACCGGGCAATCCGCCGATCAGCTTGTGGATCTGGACAGGCTTTCGGCCGTTCATCCCGATGACCGCGATACCTACCGGAAAGCCTGGGCCCGAGGGATCGCCGCGCGCAGCAAGATTGAGTTTTCCGCACGCGTTCTGCGCCATGACGGCGTCTATCAGAAGTTCCTCAGCCGCATCGTGCCGATTTTCGACGCCCGCGGCAATGTGAAGGAGTGGCACGGTCTGTCCTGGCTGATCGATGACACGTCAACACTGGAAACGGCCCCGGTCTCCCTGAAATCCGGTCATTTCCGCGCCGCGCGCGCGCTTCTCAATCTCTCCGGACAGGAACTCGCGGACCTGTCCGACGTCTCCTTCTCGACCGTCCGGCGCCTGGAAGCAGACGTGACATCCGTGAAACCGGAGAGCGTCGAAAGGGTCAAGAAGGCCATGCAGTTGCGGGGCATCCGTTTCGGCCATTCCGCCGAAGGCCTCGTGACGGTGAGCTTGACGTCTGCCGGCTAAAGACACGGCCACGCTTCTTTGACGGGATGAGTTGGTGAAGACAGACCTGCAAAGTCCAATTTTGCGGTTGCGGTCACGATTTCAAGCGTGTATCAGCGGGACGCAAATGTGACGGAGTGTAGCGCAGTCTGGTAGCGCATCTGGTTTGGGACCAGAGGGTCGGGAGTTCGAATCTCTCCACTCCGACCATTTCGCCGCAAACACCCCGCCAGTCGGCGAGCTATCTCGGATCGTCCTGCCAAGGGAATGCGGGCGTTTTTCTCCAATAAGTCAGAGCATCGGCCAGGCAATTTGTCTTTTGCTGGCCAGTGACCGCTTGTCTGCCAAACATATGGAAAATCCGCACAGCCGAATTGTGTGGTGTGCATCGCGGTGCATGGCTGCGCGAAAACGATGGCTCTTCAGCCGTCAGTTCTTGGCCTTGAAGTCCAGTGCCGGGCCGGTAACCTTGTCGCCGGGTGCGAGATCAAGCCGCGCGGCCTCGCCGCCGGCAAGTTCCAGCACATAAGCCGAAAGCCCGCGCGAGGGAATGATCGTCTCATCCATCGGCTTGGCGTTCTCCGCGATATTGAAGACCTTGCCCTGCGCATCGATGAACAACATGTCGAGCGGGATGAGGGTGTCCTTCATCCACATCATGACTTCCTTCGGCTGCGGGAAGACGAAGATCATGCCCCTGCCCGCCGCAAGCTTCTTGCGATTCATCAGGCCGGTGGCGCGGCTGGGCGCGGAGGCAGCAACCTCCACCTTGAAATCATGCGTCTTGCCATCTGGTCCGGTGATTTTCAGCGTACTGACCGCCATTCCTTCCGCTGCTGCTGGAAAGGCCAGCAACAAGGCAAGGAAGAGCGCGCCAGCGACCTTCGAAATCATGGACATCAGCCGCTTCAATGCGAACGGGCCGGCGGCGCCGGAACGTCCGGATGAATTTCAGCCGCCATCAAACCCTTTTCGCCATCACCGAACCGGATGAGCACGGTCTGACCGGGGCGCAGCTCGGTCATACCGAAGCGGCGCAGCGTCTCCATATGGATGAAAATGTCCTCGGTGCCCTCGCCGCGCGTCAGGAAGCCGAAGCCCTTCGTGCGGTTGAACCACTTCACCAGAACACGCTCCAGCCCGCTCGTCGGCGTGACCTGCACATGCGTCTTCACCGGCGGAAGCTGCGAAGGATGAACCGCCGTCGACTGGTCCATCGAGAGAATACGGAAAGCCTGATAGCCGCGATCGCGCTTCTGTATGAGGGCCACGATGCGCGTGCCTTCGAGAATCGTCTGGTAACCGTCGCGGCGCAGGCATGTCACGTGCAGCAGAACGTCCTGCATTCCATTGTCGGGCACGATGAAACCGAAGCCCTTGGCAACGTCAAACCACTTCACGATACCGGTGATTTCAATGAGATCGACGGATTCACCGGAAACATCGTCAACAGTAGAAATATCTTTCGTCGATATTCTGTCCGCCATTTCCCGTTGCCCCTCGTTTACGCGTCACATGCAATCACGGTTAACTGATTCTCGCCACAAAGATTAACAATGTGTTCGGGTTTCAGTGCAAGTGCCAGTTTGCAATAAACCCCAGCGACTCGCGTCTTCCACAGCTCGATTCGTGACACCGCGGGCTTGCCCCAGGCTTTATACGACCGCATATGAGTGCCGCCCACCAAAGGAAGGAAATCCCCATGCGCTATCTACACACCATGGTCCGCGTGACCGATCTTGACGCATCGCTGGCATTTTACCGGGATGTCATGGGTTTTGAGGAGACCAGACGCATCGAGAATGAAGCCGGCCGCTTCACGCTGGTGTTCCTTGCCGCGAAGGAAGACAGGGCCAATGCCGCCGAAACGGGCGCACCCTGCCTCGAGTTGACCTACAACTGGGACCCGGAAGCCTATACCGGCGGTCGCAACTTCGGCCACCTCGCCTATGAAGTCGACGACATCTATGCCTTCTGCGCAAATGCCGAGAAGCATGGCGTGACCATCAACCGCCCGCCGCGCGACGGCCACATGGCCTTCATCCGCTCGCCCGACAACATCTCCTTCGAGATTCTGCAAAAAGGCAAAAGTTTGGCACCGCAGGAGCCCTGGGTGTCCATGAAGAACACCGGATCCTGGTGATCTGACATTTTTTTGAGTGTGCCATACCCCTGAAATCTTTGAGGGTTTCATGAGCAGCATCTCAAATTGACGCAACGGTAGGCCCGGGCAGTTTACATCGCCCGGGCCTTTCCTTAGAAATTTGCGCCAGTTTGAGATTTGGGAGCCCGCGTTTGAAAAACACGCAGCAAAAAGGATCGGCGGAGCGGAGGCTTTTTGCCTTGTCCACCGGACTGCTGACAGTGCTTGCGCTGTCGGGCTGTATGTCCTCTTCGTTTGAAAGCTCCTTCGACCCCAAGCTCGTTGCGGATGCGCGTTCGCAGCAGGCCAAGGGGCAGACGACCAATACCGTGCAGAGTGCGGCTAGTCTCAAGACTCAACGTCTTGGGCTCAATCCCGACACCGCGCAGGAAGTCGAGATTCGCAATGGGGAGCCGGTGACGGCCGACCAGCAGGCCGTCATCGCGGCAGCGACGCAGGCGCGCATGGGTGCGATCCCGATTCCGAAGAATGCCGCCGCCTTCCGGCCGACGAATTCCGACCACCAGATACAGGTGGCGCTGAACGCGGCTCGTGGCAGCATCTTCTCCACAGCGCCGCCGAAGCCTGAAGAAGAGGCGGCCGCCCAGAAGAGCGGCGTGACCGTTCCCACATCGGTCCCGGCCCCCAGCTTCAATCCTGCGGTCATCAATATCTATACGCCGGCCGAGGCAGATACCGCAGAGACCGCCAATACGCCGACCGCGCCCTCCGCGCTTCCTGCCGAGGATCAATCGGCTGCACCCAAGGGCGGACGCATCCTCACACCCGCTGAAACCCAGCAGCCGGCAAAGGTGGCGAGCATCTTTACGATGCAGCCGCAGAACCCGGCGGCAGTGCCGCTGCCGAGCGAACCGCCTGTCCAGGATTTCAACGCCGGACGCTTCAGCCAGCCACAGGCTCAGGAAAAGGTGGCGACGCTTCAGCCGGCCAACCCGTTGCGCCTTCAGACCCCGCAGCCCGCAAACCCGCTCAGCCAGACGCCGGATGACGGCAGTCGCCCTGTTGCGAAGCTGAACGGTTTCTTCCCGCCCAAGCCGGCTCCGGCCGTCGTTGAAGGCGAAGGCGATGATGGTGACAGTGCAGACGACAGCAACGATGACAGCGAACCCGCTGGCCTGATGCGGCTGATCTCCGCGCCGGGTCTGGCGCGCGTCGCCCCCAACGGTATCTGGATCCAGACGCCTTATGTTGAGACGGACTGCTTCAAACCGGAACTCATGAAGATGCTCCACACCGTGGAGAAGCACTACGGCAAGCCGCCGATCGTGACGTCCGGTTATCGCCCGCCCGTATGGAACGCGAAATCCGGCGGCGCAGAACATTCGCTGCACACGACCTGCAGCGCCGCCGACATCCAGGTTAACGGCGTTTCCAAATGGGAGCTCGCCAATTACCTTCGCTCGCTGCCCGAGCGTGGCGGCGTTGGGACGTATTGCTATACGAACTCCGTGCACATCGACACGGGCGACCAGCGCGACTGGGACTGGCGCTGCCAGCGCAAGAAGAAGAAGCATCGGTAATTTCGGCTAACGAGCTGAATTCATTTCCGAATGAGACACGATCTTCCCGCCTTCCGCTCTTCATGAATTTTTTTTGAAAAACTCCAATTTCCCGCTTGCCGGATGAAATTCCGCTGACTATAAGGTCGCCACACCGCGAGACGGTTCGAAACAAAACTTCTCACGGTCAGGCATGCGCCCTTCGTCTATCGGTTAGGACGTCAGATTTTCATTCTGAAAAGAGGGGTTCGACTCCCCTAGGGCGTGCCATTCCTCATCCCTGAAATGACCGTGCTTCCTTATCATGCGAGATTGATGTCTTGCTTGAGATCACTCTCTTAGCGCGTTGTCCGGACTGGACTTTCCGCCCCGTAGCAAATCGGGGAAACTTTCATCTTTCCTGTCTGAAAACTGCAGATTTCGTCTTGCGGGAATCTGAAGTGCTGACTATAAGGACGCTCATCGCGAGACGGTTTGAAACAGGCCTCTTTCGACACGGCATGCGCCCTTCGTCTATCGGTTAGGACGTCAGATTTTCATTCTGAAAAGAGGGGTTCGACTCCCCTAGGGCGTGCCACCCTCCTCCCCAGTTGTTGACCTTACTTGAGCGGCCAGTCCGGTCTGAAGAGTTCGAACACATCACCTGCGTCGCAGTAATCCATGTATCCCAGACGGCCGAGCGGCCGCACGAGCGCCATGTCCAAACGGCCATCCTTGATGGCTTCGTCGCGAATATGCACGCCGACCACCTGGCCGATGATCATCGTGTTTTCCGATTCCACGCCATCGAGCCCGTGAAGCCGCTTGACCTCGACAACCCGGCACTCCAGCGCAGCATAGGCCTCCGCCACGACAGGGGCATCCACCAGTTCCCCCATGATCGGCGTCAGGCCGGAGAGCGCGAACTCATCGATCTCGGACGGTGCCGAGGCCGAACTCAGATTCATTTTCTCCAGCAGCGCACGGCCAGCAAGATTCGTCGTGAATACGCCCGTCTCCTCGACATTGCGCTGGCTGTCCTTGCGCCCGCTGGAAGAGAACATGACGAGCGGCGGACGATCCGCGATCGCTGCAAAGAACGAGTAAGGCGCGAGATTGAGCACGCCCTCCTTCGATTTCGTGCCGATCCAGCCGATCGGCCGCGGCGACACGATCGCCTTGAACGGGTCATGCTTCAGGACTGGCGGACGGTGACCGGTTTCGTAGAACATGGGCTCACCCCTCCATCCAGGTGATCTTGTCGGCGAGCTCCGGTCGGGGCCGCTCGACCGCAGGAAAGTCCGTCGAACCGATATGAATGAAACCCGCAACCTTTTCGCCCGGCTTGACGCCCAGCAGCGGAAACGCCTTTTCATCGAAGGCGAACCATTCGGAGAGCCAGTTGGCCACATAGCCATGCGCATTGGCCGCCATCAGCACATTGAGGCACACGGCGCCCGCCGACATCACCTGCTCCCATTCCGGGATCTTGGCATGTGGTCCAGCCGTGCTGATCACACCGATGACCACAGGCGCGCGGGTGAAGCGAGCGCGCTCGACCTGGATCATCTCGCCGGAAAGCTTGGGATCGCGCTCCAGCGCCATCTCAAGCAGTTTCTCGCCGATTTCGGCCCGGATGTCGCCCGTATAGACGATGAAGCGCCACGGGGCGATCTTGCCATGGTCAGGCACCCGCACGGCGAGTGTGAGGATTTCCTCGATCCCTGCCCTGTCCGGTCCGGGCGCACGCATCTGGAAAGCCGGGATCGACCGGCGAACCTTGAGATAGTCGATGAGTGCGGGATTGGGTTCCATGGCATAACCTCTTTCAAGTCGTATCAGAACACGCTTATTGCCGACCGCCCGCGCTCACGCAAGCCGTGCAGACCTGAACACAGCGTCGCGGCCATTAAATTGCCGGACCGTGGTGCTTTATGCTCGCATCCGCAGATTTGCCTATGGTATGACGGCGTCGGTTTAGGCCGTACCGGGTTGCGGCTTCAAGCAGGACGACATGACGCGCATCAATTCCACCGTCTCTCTGGCTGCCGCAACGGCACTCCTGGTTGCCATGGCGCCGACACTGGCGAGCGCCGTCGATCCATTTGCAGCGTCACCGAATGGCGAACCGAAGCTGAAGCTGCCGGGCATCAACAGTTTTTCGCCGGCCGGTGAATTGCCGCAGCAATCGAAGGACGCGCGCACGGTTCGCTGCGACGCGAAGCTGACGTCGGACGGTCCGGCCATGCAGAGCGGCATTTCCTGGCACGTCTTTTCGGCCATTCCGGGACAGGACGGCAAGCTACAGCTGATCGCCGCATCAGAAGGTGGATCGCACACATTCCGTCTGGCGCCGGGCGATTACTTCCTGAACGCTGCCTTTGGCCGGGCAACCGCCACCAAGCGTGTCACCGTGCCATCGAGCGGCGACGTGCCGAACCAGGAGCTTGTTCTGGACGCCGGCGGCATCGTGCTGCACGCGGTATCGGGCAGCGACACCAAGATTCCCGACAAGGACCTGAAATTCTCCATCTATACGAACGATGTGCAGGACGACGGGGAACGCGGCCTCGTCATGCAGGATGTCAACCCGAACAGCATCGTGCGGCTCAATTCCGGCACCTATCACGTCGTTTCGACCTATGGCAGCCTGAACGCCGTGATCCGCGCCGACATTCAGGTCGCCGCCGGCAAGCTGACGCAGGCGACCATCCAGCACCGCGCCGCCCGCATCACCTTCAAGCTGGTTTCCAGTGTGGGCGGAGAAGCCATTGCCGACACCGCCTGGTCGATCCTCACGGCCTCTGGCGACATCATCGCGGAAAATGTCGGCGCCTTCGCCACCATGGTCCTGTCGGAAGGCAATTACACGGCCGTGGCGCGCAACAAGGACAAGATCTACCAGCGCGATTTCGAAGTGAAGGCCGGTCGCAACAGCGACGTGGAACTGCTGCTGGGCCGCGACGAGGCCAACCAGAACCAGATCCCGCAGGGCGCAAGCAATGCCGCCGGTGACCTGACATCGCCGGACTGACCACCGCTCAGCCTTCAAATATATCGGGAATCGAAAAAGGCGGCCCGTGAGGACCGCCTTTTGAATTTTGTCGATGATTGCCGACGATTATTCGTCGGCAGCCTTCTTCTTGGCCGGAGCCTTCTTCTTCGCAGCCGGCTTTTCTTCAGAAGCAGCTTCGTCGGCAGATGCCTCTTCAGCAGCGGCTTCCTTCTTGGCGGCAGCCTTCTTCTTCGGAGCAGCCTTCTTGCCCTCAGACTTGCCTTCGGCTTCGTCGTCAGCGAGCAGCTCTTCCTTGGAGACCTTCTTGTCCGAAACGGAGATCTCGTTCAGCAGATGGTCGATGACCTTCTCTTCGAAGATCGGCGCGCGCAGCGAAGCCGCAGCGCCGGGCGTGTTGCGGAAGTAGTCGAGGATTTCCTTTTCCTGGCCGGGGAACTGACGCAGCTGCGCGAAGAGCGACTGCTGCATTTCCTCGTCGGAAACTTCGATCTTGGCCTTGTCGCCGATCTCGGAAAGAACGAGGCCGAGGCGAACGCGACGCTGTGCGAGCTTGTTATACTCTTCGCGTGCGGCTTCTTCCGTCGTGTCTTCGTCAGCGAAGGTCTTGCCGGACTGGGCGAGATCGGTGTTGATCTGGCGCCAGATGTTGTCGAACTCGGCAGACACCAGCTTTTCCGGCGTTGCAAAGTCGTACATTTCGTCGAGCTGGTCGAGGATCTGACGCTTCAGCTTCTGGCGAGCAACCGAGGTGTACTGGCCTTCGAGCTGGCTGCGAACGATTTCGCGGAGCTTTTCAGCGGACTCGAGACCGAGCTGCGTTGCCAGTTCGTCGTTGATTTCGACGTCCTTGGCGCCAGCCACGTCCTTGACCTTGATGTCGAAGGTAGCTTCCTTGCCGGCGAGGTTCGCAGCCGGGTAGTCAGCCGGGAACGTCACGGTGATGACCTTTTCGTCGCCAGCCTTGACGCCAACGAGCTGGTCTTCGAAGCCCGGGATGAAGCGGTTGGAACCGATGACGAGTTCTGCGTCTTCGTCCTTGCCGCCGTCGAAGGCAACGCCGTCAACCTTGCCGAGGTAGTCCATCGTGACGCGGTCGCCCTTGGCGGCCTTGCCCTTCTTGCTTTCGTAGGTCTTGGCGCTTTCAGCGATCTGCAGGACCTGCGTGTCGACTTCCTCGTCGGCAATGTCGACGACTTCGCGCGTAACCTTGATCTTCGAAACGTCCTTGAGTTCGAACTTCGGGATCACTTCATAAGCGATCGTGAATTCGAAATCGGCTTCGGCCGCGAGGATCTTGTCGGCTTCTGCCTCGTCCTCGGTCATCGAGATATCCGGCTGCGTCGCGGACTTTTCGCCGCGCTCGGTCAGGATTTCGTTCGGACGAACGCGGACGATCTCATTGACGAGTTCGGCCATGACCGACTTGCCGTACATCTTCTTGAGCTGTGCGAACGGTACCTTGCCCGGACGGAAACCGTTGATCCGGACGCGGTCCTTCACACCCTCAAGGCGCTCGTTCATCTGAGCTTCCATGTCCTTGGCCGGGATGACGACCTTGATTTCGCGCTTCAGCCCTTCAGCGAGCGTTTCGATTACCTGCATGTTAAAACCTTCATTTCCAAGCGGCGGCGCGTATCTTTTGCCTCATTGATCGCGAGGCGCGCTGCCGGAACCTCGATTTGCCGGAGTGGCTTCTATGCAAATTCAGGGCGCTTTGGCAAGCAAAATGGCGCATCTCGCGCGCAAAAGCCTCTTGTTCGCCTGCCGATCTGCCACTTTATATATGGTGCGGGTAGAGGGACTCGAACCCCCACGCCTTTCAGCGGTGGAACCTAAATCCACTGCGTCTACCAATTCCGCCATACCCGCTCTCACAGCAGACCATCCCCTCTCCTCAAGGAGCCGGTCCGCACGGAAGCCGCCTCTATATCACCCGTCATGAAGATCGCAACAGAAAATACCGGTTTTGGGTGTCGGCATCCCTAGATGCAGGACCGCGTGTTAGGAACACCTTAAGAATGGACTGGTATCATCCCTAAAGATGATAGACAAAAGCCATGCGATCCGTGCATGCCACATATGTTCATTTCGCAGTGCACAAAACGGAATGGCTGATCTATATTCAAATCATCAGACGGGCGCAGAGAACTGCAGACTGATCTGAAAAACGAAATTCGAATTCGGGACCGCCCACTCCTCCTCCCAGGGCGTCTCGTTTATGACTGGCAACACTCCTCCTCCCAGTTGTCAGTCGCCTATATGACGCCCGCCGCACCTCCTCCCGCGGCGGGCGTTATAGTTTCTGGACCAGCGTTCCAGTTTCCCCTGCTTCAAATCCCTTTCCGCAAACCAGCGCGTAAACGGAATAGCCGTTCCGTCTGCAATGTCGTCGTGGCCAATGCGTCGTCGGGCGCATGCGTAAACTCGCAACGTCTCTTCACGCCACTTCACCAGAGACAGCAGCGGGCGCAAAGCCGTCCGTTAAAAAATCCTTAATAGAATCGAAGGTTTGCGAGACGCCATGCATTTGGCGCATGGGTGATCTTCCGCATTTGCGCTTTATCATTGCTGCGATGCAACATATAACCGATCTCAGAGATGAAGAGGCAGCCAGACGCGTTGCCAAACCCTAAAGAAGGAAAAGGCCATGAACATCGCTCGCTCTTTTGCTACCTGGCGCAAGTACCGTCAGACGGTCGTCGAACTGGACCGCATGTCGAACCGCGAACTGACGGACCTCGGCATTGCCCGTTCCGACATCCAGCGCGTAGCCCGCGCCGCCGTTCGCTAATCGGCATAAACACATCCCATTTGAAAAGCCCCGCCGGCTCTGCCTGCGGGGCTTTTTGCTGTCCGCCTCATAGCCCGGACGTTCATAAAATCTTAACACCCGGGTTTACAAGGCGAATTCACGACGCAAGCGACGCGCTACATCCTAAAAGCGACGCACTCATCTGCCTATTTTGTAAGCAACGATTGTGGCGTGGGCAAGCAGATGCACAAATGCATGGCAGATGATGAAATTCCGCACTGCACATTGCTGTTGCGATGCACTATATAGTCCTCATCGAAAGACCACAGCGATGACGGGGCGGTTATGCGACGCATACCGGCGCAGTGGATCTAGAAAACTTTGAGGAAACCACCATGAACCCGATCCGTCTTGCCAAGAACTGGCTGTCCTACCGCCGCACCCTGTCCGAACTGAGCAACCTGCCGACGCACACGCTCAGCGACATCGGCCTGACGCGTTATGACATCCGGATGGTCGCTGCCCGCCAGGCACGCTGAACCACTCGTAAGATTGATGAATGTCTGCAACGGCGCCGCAAGGGCGCCGTTTCGATTCTGTCGAGACAAGTTGTATGGAATCATGAATTTTTTGTCGTGCTTGCGCCCGCGCTCATGATATGGAGCCGCCCATGACAAACATCATCGCGACTTCCATCTCCCCCGTTCACGTCGTCGGCGGCGGTCTTGCCGGTTCCGAAGCCGCCTGGCAGCTTGCGCGCGCCGGCGTTCCCGTCATCCTGCACGAAATGCGTGGCGTCAAAGGCACGGACGCACACAAGACCGACGGTCTCGCCGAACTCGTCTGCTCGAATTCCTTCCGCTCCGACGATGCCGAGAGCAATGCAGTGGGCGTGATTCACGCCGAGATGCGCATGGCAGGCTCGCTCATCATGTCCTGCGCCGACCGGCATCAGGTCCCCGCCGGTGGCGCACTCGCCGTCGATCGCGACGGGTTCTCGGAAGCCGTCACCCGCGCGCTGGAAGCCGAACCGCTGATCACCATCGTGCGCGAAGAAATCGATGGCCTTCCGCCGGAAGAGTGGGACCTCGCCATCGTCGCGACCGGCCCGCTGACATCGCCCGGCCTCGCCAAGGCGATCCAGAAGGCGACCGGCGAAGACCAGCTCGCTTTCTTCGACGCGATCGCGCCCATCGTGCACCGCGATTCGATCGACATGGACATCTGCTGGTATCAGTCGCGCTACGACAAGGTTGGCCCAGGCGGCACGGGCAAGGACTACATCAACTGCCCGATGGACGAACAGCAATACAACGCTTTCGTCGACGCGCTGATTGCCGGCGACAAGACCGGCTTCCACGAATGGGAAGGCACGCCCTATTTCGACGGCTGCCTGCCCATCGAGATCATGGCCGAGCGCGGGCGCGAAACCCTTCGCCACGGGCCGATGAAGCCCATGGGCCTCACCAACGCGCATAATCCGACCGTCAAGGCCTATGCGGTCGTGCAGCTGCGGCAGGACAATGCACTCGGCACGCTCTACAATATGGTCGGTTTCCAGACGAAGCTGAAATATGGCGCCCAGGCCGAGATCTTTCGCATGATCCCCGGCCTGCAGAATGCCGAATTCGCCCGCCTCGGCGGTCTGCACCGCAACACCTATATCAATTCGCCCATTCTGCTCGACCGCTCGCTGACGCTGAAGTCGCGTCCGGGCTTGCGTTTTGCCGGCCAGATCACCGGCTGCGAAGGCTATGTCGAAAGCGCCAGCATCGGCCTGCTGGCTGGCCGGTTTGCCGCCGCAGAACGGTTGGGTCGAGAAATCGTGCCGCCGCCGCCGGAAACGGCGCTCGGCGCATTGCTCGGTCATATTACCGGCGGCCATCTCTCGACCGATGAAGAGCCGGGCAAGCGCTCCTTCCAGCCGATGAACGTCAATTTTGGTCTGTTCCCGGAACTCGAAACGGGCTCGATCGTCAGGCCGGAAGGCCTCAAGCGTTTCCGCGGCAAGGACAAGGCGATCGCCAAGAAGAAGGCCATGAGCGCCCGCGCGCTGAGTGCCTGCAAAAGCTGGCTGGAAACGGCGTAACGAAAGCGAGCGTGCTTTAAACGTTCAACGCTGCAGTCGCGCTCTAATATGGTTGTCCATTCAGGCCGGGCTCAGCACCGTCGAATCGTCGCCGCCGCCGCTGGCGGCGAAACTCCCCAGCAGCCACAGCGACACCTCCGCCGCCTGCCTCTCGAAGACAAAGACGAACTCGCCGCTATCCGAAACGGAATTCTTGAATTCCAGGCGAACTGCGTTCTCACTCTCGCCCGGCAGAACCGTCACGGTTCCCGGATGCAATAGCCGGCAGGACATGGTCCGCCCGCGATACTGCACGCAGCCGACCTTGTTATCGAAGAGCCGGAGGAACACCGTCTGCCGATCGGCCGTCACGACCACGTCGCGCACGGCCTCCTTGGGAAAGGCGCGCCCGAATTCGATCAGCGCCGGTCCCGCTTCCTCATCGTCTTCCCGATGACGCGCGGCGAGCTGCATCGAATAGATGGAAAACATGGTGATCAGGAAGATCGCCAGCAGCCAGACATAAGTGGCGGGCACGGGTCATCTCCGCAGTTGGTCGAAAGAACAAGCCCTTTTTTAAAAGGCGGAGCTTGTCCGAATTGTGCCTATGCGTTCAGAGCAGTCGCGTCCGCGACGCCCGCCAAAGCCGCCATTGCACACCGATCGGCCCTGACGCGATGCTCGCCTCGAACACCCCTGACTTCGCCTTCAGCGCACGTTTCAGCACAGGGCCGACAAGAGCGACCGGCAAAAACGGCGTGAATGCCTCACCGGAGGCCGGAAGATGCGCGCGCGCCTTGTCCAGATGCTCAAGACCGAAGGTCGCGAAGATCTCGATGGCTGCGTCGATGCGCGCCGTGTCCTGGCGTGACAGAAACGCCTCCCGGTCGAGACCCGCAGCAGACAGCATGTCGAGCGGCAGGTAGACCTGTCCCCGCGCTGCGTGGCGCGGTATCAGGAGAAGCGCGCCGGCGACCGCCTGCGCAACGCCCGCATGACCTGCAGCCTCAGCATGCGCCTGTGCCTGCGCAGGAGCTGCAACCATCAGCCCGAGCTGGATCAGCGCGGACGCTGTTTCGCCCGCATACCCCTCGAAATCGTTCCGCGACGGCATCGGGTCGTCATAAAGATCGAAGATGCGGGCCTCGCACATGCTCATCAGCACCTTGCGCGGCAGGTGGTGACGACCGATCACGTCGAAAAGTGCAGTGGCGAGCGGCCCGGCATCCTCGCCATTCGCCGATTTCTCGAAGAGGTCGCGCCACCACTGCAGGCGGATTTCACCCGGTAGCGGCTCGCGCACCAGATCGCGCACCCGCGCAATTTCGGCGTTGAAGAGATAGAGCGCCGCCATGTCGCGCCGAATCGGCTCAGGCATGAGGAGACAGGCGAGATAGCGGTCACGATCGAGGTCGCGCAGGGTCGTCAGACAATAGGCAAATGCCTCGTCGAGGGCAGGCCGGGCTGCGGGGCTGGACATTGTCATACCGCTCCCTCGGGTCAGACCGCGATGAAGGCCGCTGCGACCGGCCGCTTCTCCGACAGCATGATATTGTATGTGCGCACGGCGGCCCCGGTGCTCATCGGATCGGAATTCATGCCATGCGACCGGAACAGCGCCTTGAGTTCGGCCGACAGCGGCTTGATATCCAGACCCGTTCCAACCAGCAGGAATTCGATCCGTTCCGCCTCGGCAATCACCTTCGCGAAATCGTCAGGCTTGAGAGCCTGCCCCTCCACTGCCGTCCAGGCATGAATGCCGGACGGCAGGCAGAGGATGGAGCCGCGATGCGACATGTCCGCGAAGCGGAAGCCGCCATTGCCATAGACGTCTATCTGCGCCTGCTCGGGCAGATAGCCGGGACCCTCGCCCCGGCTCATTTGGCGCCCCTGCTCATTTCGCGCCAGCCGGCTGTGCAGCACCTTCTTCATCGTCCTTGGCATTCGCGCCGTCATCCGAACGCAGCTTGAAGAGGATGAGGATCGGCGCGGCGATATAGATCGACGAGTACGTGCCGACGACGACGCCGAAGAGCATGGCGATCGTGAACGACCGGATGACTTCGCCCCCGAAGATAACCAGCGCAAGAATGGCCAGCGACGTGGTAATCGACGTCATGATCGTGCGCGACATCGTCTGGTTCGTCGACGTATCGATGATCAGCGACATCGGCATCTTCTTGTATCGTCGCATCGTCTCTCGGACACGGTCATAAATGACGACGGTGTCGTTCAATGAGTAGCCGACGATTGTCAGCACCGCCGCGATACTCGAGACGTTGAATTCGGTTCCGGTAATCACGAACATGCCAATGGTCAGCAACACGTCGTGGACGGTGGCGATAATCGCCCCCACCGCGAACTGCCACTCGAACCGGAGCCAGACATAGAGCAGGATGCCGATCAGTGCGACGGTCACGCCGATCGTGCCAGTCTTCGCAAGCTCACCCGAAACGGTGGGGCCAACGACCTCGACACGCGAGAAGCTGTAGTCCTTCTCGAGTTCGCCGCGCACCAGAGCATCCACCGACTGCTCGGCATTCTCGCCGCGGTTCTGGGCCTGCACGCGGATCAGAGCCTCGGAGGGCGAGCCAAAGCCCTGCACCTGCACTTCGCCGAGATTGAGCCCGGAAAGCCGCTCACGCAGGTTTTCGAGATTAGCCTCGCCCTGGATGGTTTTGACCTGGAAGATCGAACCGCCGGTGAAATCGATGCCGAGATTCATCCCCAGGGTCATGAAGCCGACGACAGAAGCAACGGACAGAATGGCCGAGAGACCGAAGTTGAAGTTCCGCAGACGCATGAAGCGGATGTTCGAGCCGTCGAAGAAGCCCGTGCGGACACCCTTCGGCACAGCCTTCGGACGCGCACGACGTACCCATATGGCGACCAGCCAGCGGGTCAGCGTGTAGGCGGTGAAGACCGTCGTGACGATACCGATCATCAGCGTGATGGCAAAGCCGCGGATCGGGCCCGAGCCGAGGAAGAAGAGGACGGCGGCGGCGATGAAGTGCGTGACGTTGGCGTCGACGATCGTTGCGAAGGCGCGCGTGAAGCCGCTTTCCACCGCAGGCAGGAACGACTTGCCGTTCTTGAAGTCTTCGCGAATGCGCTCGTAGACGAGAACGTTGGCGTCCACAGCCACACCGATGGTCAGAACGATACCGGCAATACCCGGCAGCGTCAGCGTCGCACCCAGCATGGTGAGGATCGCGAGGATCATGATGACGTTGAGCGTCACGGCCACGTTGGCGATGAAGCCAAGCAGCCCGTAGAAGACCATCATGAAGACGATGACGAGAACGGAGCCAAGGACACCGGCAATGACACCGCTCCTGATCGAGTCGGCGCCGAGGCCCGGACCCACGGTGCGTTCTTCAACCACGGTGAGCTTGGCCGGCAGTGCGCCAGCGCGCAGGAGCACGGCGAGGTCGTTGGCAGACTGAACGGAGAAGCTACCCGAAATCTGGCCCGAACCACCCAGGATCGGCTCGCGAATGACGGGTGCAGACAGCACTTCATTGTCAAGCACGATGGCGAAGGGCTTGCCGACATTCTCGCTGGTCGCCTGCGCAAAGCGCGTGGCGCCCTTGGAATCGAAGCGGAAGGTAACCACCGGCTCGTTATTCTGCGAGTTGAAGCTTGCCTGCGCATCGACGAGGTCTTCGCCCGAAACGAGCGAGCGCTTCTCGATCAGATACGGAACCGGTGGATCGTCCTTGGAATACATCACTTCGGAAGTGGCGGGCGCGCGACCGTTCAGCGCATCCTGCGCCGACATCGTCTGGTCCACCATGTGGAAGGACAGCTTCGCCGTCTGGTTCAGGATGTTCTTCAGGCGCTGCGGATCCTGCAGGCCGGGAACCTGAACGATGATACGGTCCGCACCCTCGCGCTGAATGGTCGGCTCGGTCGTGCCCAGTTCGTCCACGCGGCGACGAATGACTTCGGACGACTGCGTGACCGCCGATGACATGCGATATTCGATGCCCTGGTCGGTGATGGATACTTTCAGAAGACCATCGCCGGCGTCCGTCAGCGTCGCCTCGGTGATGGAACCACCGGTCAGCGTGCCGGCCGAAATCGGCTGCGTCAGCGTGGCAAGTGCCGTCTTGGCGGCGTCGAGCTGACTCAGGTCGCGAATGCGGACCTGCACCGTCTGACCTGTGCCCGAAAGACCCGTGTAACCGACATTCGCCTCGCGCAGCTTGGTACGGACATCGTCGACGGTCGACTGCAGCCGTTCCTTGACGATGTCATTGCGGTCCACCTGCAGCATGACGTGCGAACCGCCCTGCAGGTCGAGACCGAGCGTGATCTTGTGTTTGGGGAACCAGGACGGAAGCTCCGAGAGCGTCTTGTCAGGGATCGCGTTGGGCAGCGCGATAAGGACGCTGACCGCGATGACAAGCCAGATGAAGATGGATTTCCAACGGGAATAATAGAGCATGGCACTCTCGGGCTTTCAGAAGAAGAAGCCCGCCCGGCTTGAGCCGGACGGGCGAAATGTCACTGCTTGGCGACAGGCTCGCCCTTGACGCGAACCTCGGAAATCAGCGAGCGGATGACGCGGATCTTCACGCCGTCTGCGATCTCGACTTCGACTTCCTTCTCGTCTTCAAACACCTTGGTCACCTTGCCCAGGATGCCGCCACCGGTCACGACCTGGTCGCCGCGACGCACATTGTTCAGCATCTCTTCGCGGCGCTTCAGCTGGGTCCGCTGCGGCCGGATGATCAGGAAATACATGACGACGAAGATCAGGAGGAAGGGCGCGATCGAAAGCAGGATCTCGGCCGGGCCGCCACCTGCTGTGGGCGCGGCAGCGCTCTGGGCGAATGCTTCGGTGAAGAACATGAAAACTCCTTGCAATTCATGTGTGGAGCGCGATTGCCGCCCCTGGTCTCAAGCCGCCGGAATATAGTGTTCGCACTCACGAATGCAACAAATAGCTACTCCCTGCGAACGTTTTCCGGACATATCGACCTTTCGGCCAAAATTGCCGCATGTTAGGCCCGGCAAAACCGAAGAATACCAAGGAGGAAACGGCATGTCGGACGAAACGACGCGCGAACTTCTCATCGAAATCCGGCAGCTGCGCGAGGCGCTGGAAAGAATCGCGGGGCCCAAGCCTGCGGAAAATGACTGGTCGGCCGCCGACTGCTTCGTCTGGTCGCCTGCCCGCAGCTTCCTGCAACCCGTCAGCCGCCCGAACCGCGTGAAACTGGAACTGATCCACAGCGTCGATCATGTCCGCGACATTCTTTTCGAGAACACCAAGCGTTTTGCAGACGGTTTCCCGGCCAACAATGTGCTCCTTTGGGGCGCGCGTGGCATGGGCAAGTCCTCGCTCGTCAAGGCCGTGCACGCGCGGCTTTGCGAAAACCCGGACTTCAAACTGAAACTCGTGGAAATCCACCGCGAGGACATCAACACGCTGCCGGCGCTGATGGAGATCCTTCGCACAAGCCCGGTCCGTGTCATCCTCTATTGCGACGACCTGTCCTTCGACCATGACGACACGTCCTACAAGTCGCTGAAGGCCGCCCTCGATGGAGGAATCGAAGGACGCCCGGACAACGTCATCTTCTATGCCACGTCCAATCGCCGGCATCTCCTCCCGCGCAACATGATCGAGAACGAGCAATCGACGGCGATCAATCCGTCGGAAGCGGTGGAAGAGAAGGTCTCGCTTTCCGACCGCTTCGGCCTCTGGCTCGGCTTCCACAAATGCAGCCAGGAAGACTATCTCGGCATGATCGACGGCTATGCAGCGCATTTTGCGCTGGAAGGCAGCCGCGAGGATCTGCATCACCGGGCGCTCGAATGGGCAACGACGCGCGGCGCACGCTCTGGACGCGTGGCGTGGCAGTTCGTCCAGGACGAGGCAGGGCGTCAGGGCAAGGCGCTGGGCTGATCAAGGCAGGCTGTCGGTGACGGCGATGATCGGCCCCAGCGGATCGCTCTCGTCACGGCGGCCCCAGGCCGGCACCATCATGCTGGAGATCGACCCGTCGAGAAACAGCGCGTTCCGGCAGTTCAGAACGTCGCGATAGAAGATGGCGAAGTCGTAGAAGCGCACCGGGCCTTTGGTCACGACGAACACCACCCTGCCCTTGTCGTCAACGCCGACGCCGTTGCGCAGTTTCAGGCTGTCGCTTTGCGGCAGGAAGGCCGGGTGGATCTGCCCGTCTATGACGAGCATGGGGCCGGACTGCGTGGCAAGCCTTGGCTGGAGGCCGCTTGCCGCATAGGCTTCCGTCTCCATGACGCCCGCCTTGCCGTCCTTGTCGATATAGAAGACGCCGTTGGGCCGCAGGAAGAAATTGCCCCATCCGCCGCCGCGCACGATCCCGTGCTTCTCCACGCCCTCTTCGATATGCAAGCCGACCGGGCTCAAGTCCGAATGGTACATGCCGGCATTCATCGCGAAGCGGATGACATGCTTGCCGGAGAGCCAGACATCGCGCCCGAGCGCCCGGAACCCACCATAGGGCTTGCCTTGCGCATCAGCATTAAAGAGCCGAATATTGTCCTTCGCCGGATCGAAGATGCAGACGGCGTAGTCGTTGCCGAGATAGCCGGCCCATTCGCAATTGGCCGTCGCATGCGCGGCGAGCGGTGTGGCGGCGAAAAGACCCGCCGCCAGCCCCAGAACACGCCGCCAGCGCAACCCGTCAGCCCTTGGCGACGGCGTCGAAGGCAAGCAGCTTCTCGAGAAGCCGCGGCATGTCCTTCAGATGCACCATGTTCGGACCGTCGGAGGGCGCATGGTCGGGGTCCTCATGCGTCTCGATGAAGAGGCCGGCGACACCCACGGCAACCGCCGCCCGCGCCAGCGTCTCGACGAATTCACGCTGGCCGCCCGTGGAGCCGCCCTGCCCGCCCGGCTGCTGCACGGAATGCGTGGCATCGAAAACCACCGGCGCGCCCATGGCCGCCATGATCGGCAGCGAGCGCATGTCGGAGACCAGCGTGTTGTAGCCGAAGGAGGCCCCGCGCTCGCACAGCAGCACATTCGGATTGCCGCTGGCGTTCAGCTTGTTAAGCACATTCTTCATGTCCCAGGGGGCGAGGAACTGCCCCTTCTTCACATTGATCGCCTTGCCGGTCTTGGCGGCTGCGACCAGAAGGTCGGTCTGGCGGCAGAGGAAGGCCGGGATCTGCAGGACATCCACGGTCTGGGCAACGATCGCACATTGCTCTTCGGTGTGTATGTCGGTGATGACCGGGAAGCCGAAATCCTTCTTCAGGTCGGCAAACACCTCCATCGCCTTCTCAAGCCCGATGCCGCGGCCGGCCGAGAGCGAGGTGCGGTTCGCCTTGTCGAAGGACGACTTGTAGACGAGGCCTATATTCAGCTTGGCGCAGATCTCCTTCAGGGCGCCGGCGATCTGATAGGCATGGTCGCGGCTTTCCATCTGGCACGGGCCAGCGATCAGCGACAGGCGGCCGGTGTTGGAGAATATCACAGCACCCGCGCCCGAGCCGATCGTCACGCTCGCATTGGTCTTCACGTCAGTCATGCCTGTTCCTCAAAGCTATAGAGAACGCCCTGCCCGGACGCCTCGGGGACAACCAGCCTCTTGCCGATCGTCTCGTGAACCACGCCATTGCGGCGCAAAAGTGTTGCCGTCTCTGCAAGCGAGGCGACATGAAACGAAACCGCCCGGCCTCTTAAACCGCGCGCATGACCGCAATATTTCCGGCCGAACCGGGCTTCGAATTCGGAATGCGTCACCACAGAGAGACTTGCGTCGCCCGCCGGCATTTCAAGATCGTCTCCGATCAACTCGGGCCGACCGCCCAGCGAGACAACCCCCAGAAAACCGGTGAAATCCTGTGGATGCGGCTCGCAGAGCGTCACGCCGGCCAATCCGGTCACGCCATTCTCATGCGCCATCAGCGCCGCACGGTCCGCAGCGGGCGAGTTGATGCGCTGGCAGGTGAAGGCGTAGAAATCCGGCGAACGCAGATCGGCGGCAAAGGCGAGCCGGAAGGAAGCAACACTTTCCGCGCCATCCGGCGTGCGGAAGGGGCGCGAGAAGTCCAACATGCGACCGGCCGAAAACCCGGCTTCCTCATAGGCCTGATGATCGGCCTCAGCGTCCGGCGTCTGGAAAACAACGGCCTCAAGCCCTTCCGGTCCATGACGGAACCGGAACGCTCGGTCGCGTGCCGTAAAAACGTTGCCGGCGCACGCCGACGCTAGACTATCGGCATCAGAGCCAATTGCCAGCGGCTCCAGATAGGTCCCGTCCTCCAGGAAAACACAAGCATTTTCAGTACCAAAGGGATGGCGCGCATCCGGCGCAACGGTGAAACCCAGCGAGTTCAGCCGCGCCCGCGCGACCACAAGATCCGTCACGGCCAGAACAAGATGATCGATCGCTCTCGAACCGGACATCGCGGAACCTCTCTTTCGTCGCGCCTGATGTGCAACGTTCCCGCGCAGAATTCAAGACCACAGTGGAGTCCAAGTTTTGCCTCGCCACACTCGTAAACAACGGCAAGAGAAACGAATTAGTATTATCTAAAACTTTACTAAGTTGTTTTACGGCACATAATAGAAGTTGCGCTAATCTGTACCTGTCAATGAAACAGAGGGTCCTCAAGCACAGGACAATCGAACATGGCACAGGTAATCACGGTGTCGGCCCCGACCGCTGCAGCTGTCAGTGACAACTACAAGGCAGCAGTTCGGACCGCGACGTTCAATCCGATGGCGGCAGCCATCGAAGACTGGCATGCCAAGGCTATCGCCGATGGAGACATCGCCGATCGGTCGCTTTTGCAATTGGTGCATCCACCATCACTGGCCCTGACATTCCTGACCGCCACCCATCACAAGGTGCCGCAGACGACGCCCCAGCACGCGACGGCTGCATATCTGGACAACGGTCACGGCAAGTAACGGCAAGTAAAAGCGGACGTGCGCTTTTGGCATTTTGGAACCAGCGTGGCAGCGATGCCGCGCTCGCTGGCGTTGATGCGAAGTTCTGTTGCGACATTTTTTTGTGTCACAACGCCATTTCCCTCTTGTCAAATGCCATCCCGACCAAATAATTGGCACATCCCGTTGGGAGAATCTGGTCGAACACTCGACTGGTGCCGAAGGAGCAACCGCCCCGGAAACTCTCAGGCCAAAGGACCAACGGATCAGAACTGCACTCTGGAGAATGGCGGGAAACCGCATGCCGAAGGGATAACAATCTCAGGCAAAGGGACAGAGGGGGCTCAAGGAGAAACCGGCGCATCCGCGCCCAATCGAATGAGCCGGCGTAATCACGCCCTTGCCCGGAGACCCGCTCTTGAGCGCCGAGACAGATCTGCAAAAGACCCCGCTTCATGCGCTCCATCTGGAGCTTGGCGCCCGCATGGTGCCGTTCGCCGGCTATGACATGCCGGTGCAATATCCGGCTGGCGTGCTGAAGGAACACCTGCACACGCGCGCCGCCGCCGGGCTCTTCGATGTCTCCCACATGGGCCAGGTCATCGTGAAGGCGAAGTCGGGCGATAATGCCGACGCTGCCAGGGCGCTCGAAACCCTCGTGCCTGTCGATGTCCTCGGCCTCGCCCCCGGCCGCCAGCGCTATGCGCTCTTCACCAACAAAACCGGCGGTATTCTCGACGACCTGATGATCGTCAATCGCGGCGACCACTTCTTCGTCGTCGTCAACGCCGCCTGCAAGGACGCCGATTTCGCCCATCTGGAAAAGCAGATCGGCAATACCTGCACCGTCACACCGCTGCCCGAACGCGCTCTGATCGCGCTGCAGGGCCCGAAAGCGGAAGCAGCGCTCGCCAGCCTCGCGCCCGAAACCGCCGCCATGAAATTCATGGATGTCGCGACCGTGAAGCTAGCCGGCACCGACTGCATCGTCTCCCGCTCCGGCTATTCCGGCGAGGACGGCTATGAAATCTCCGTCCCGAACGAGAAGGCCGAGGAACTGGCCCGCGCGCTCCTCGCCATCGACGGCGTCATGCCGATCGGGCTTGGCGCGCGCGATTCTCTGCGCCTCGAAGCCGGTCTCTGCCTCTATGGCAACGATATCGACACGACCACGACGCCGGCGGAAGCCGCGCTCAACTGGGCGATCCAGAAGGTGCGCCGCACCGGTGGCGCCCGCGCCGGTGGCTTTCCGGGTGCGGACGCTGTTCTAAAAGGTCTGGATGCTGGCGTCACCCGCCTGCGCGTCGGCCTGAAGCCCGAAGGCAAGGCTCCGGTCCGTGGACATACTGCGCTGTTTGCCGATGAGGCAGGCAGCCAAAAGGTCGGCGAAGTCACCTCCGGCGGCTTTGGCCCGACGGTCGAAGGCCCGGTCGCCATGGGCTATGTCGCCGCCGACTTTGCCGCCACCGGCACGACCCTCTACGCGGAAGTTCGCGGCAAATACCTGCCCGTCACCGTCTCCGCCCTTCCTTTCATCACACCCGGCTACAAGCGCTGATCTCAAATAAAGGGGAAATCCATGCTGAAATTCACCGAAGAACACGAATGGCTGCTCGTTGAGGGTGACGTTGCCACCGTCGGCATCACCACCCACGCCTCCGAACAGCTCGGCGATCTCGTCTTCGTCGAACTGCCGGAAGCAGGCGCAACCTTCGCCAAGGGCGCCGCCGCCGCAACCGTCGAGTCCGTCAAGGCCGCTTCGGAAGTCTATTGCCCGCTCGACGGCGAGATCGTGGAAGTCAATCAGGCCATCGTCGACGACCCGTCGCTGGTCGGCTCGGATCCTGAAGGCGCTGCCTGGTTCTTTAAGCTGAAGCTCGCCAACCCGGCCGATGCCGCAGCACTGCTCGACAAGGCAGCCTATGAGGCGCTGATCGCCTGAGACGCTTCTTGCTCCGGGAACAACACACTCCCGGAGCCCGCTCCCCAACTGAAAACATTGCGGAACCCAAGCCGATGACCCGTTACGCCGATTTCACCTTCACGGACTACCAGCCCTATGACTTTGCCAACCGGCGTCATATCGGCCCCTCGCCCGAGGAAATGGCCGAAATGCTCAAAGTCATCGGCTATCCCTCGCTCGATGCGATGATCGACGACACGGTTCCGGCCTCCATCCGCGTCAAGGCACCGCTCGCCTGGGGCCCGGCGCTCACCGAACGCGAAGCGCTCGATCTGATGCGCGAGACCGCCAACCGCAACAAGCGCCTGACGTCGCTGATCGGCCAGGGCTATCACGGCACGATCACGCCGCCTGTCATCCAGCGCAACATTCTGGAAAACCCCGCCTGGTACACGGCCTACACGCCCTACCAGCCGGAAATCTCGCAAGGCCGCCTCGAAGCACTGCTCAACTACCAGACCATGGTCTGCGACCTGACCGGCCTCGACATTTCCAACGCCTCGCTGCTCGATGAAGCGACCGCCGCCGCCGAAGCCATGGCAATGGCGCAGCGCTCCGCAAAGTCCAAAGCGCTGACCTTCTTCGTGGATCAGAATTGCCACCCGCAGACCATCGCGCTTCTGAAAACCCGCGCCGAACCCTTCGGCTGGTCGATCAAGGTCGGCGATCCGCTCAAGGATCTGATGCCCGGCGCCGTCTTCGGCGCGATCTTCCAGTATCCCGGCACCCATGGCCATGTGCATGATTTCACGCCACAGATCGAGGCCCTGCATCAGGCGCAGGCGCTCGCCGTGGTCGCTGCAGACCCGCTGGCGCTGGCGCTGCTAAAGTCTCCCGGCGAAATGGGTGCGGACATCGCTGTCGGCTCGACGCAGCGCTTCGGCGTGCCCATGGGCTTCGGTGGCCCGCATGCGGCCTATATGGCGGCGAAGGACGCGCTGAAGCGCTCCATGCCCGGTCGCATTGTCGGCGTTTCGGTCGATGCGCGCGGCAACCGCGCCTATCGCCTGTCGCTCCAGACCCGCGAACAGCATATCCGCCGCGAAAAGGCGACGTCGAACATCTGCACCGCGCAGGTTCTGCTCGCCGTCATGGCCTCCATGTATGCCGTCTTCCATGGTCCGAAGGGCCTGAAGGCAATTGCCCAGTCGGTGCACCAGAAGACGGTGCGTCTGGCCGAGGGCCTCGAAAAGCTTGGCCTCACGGTCGAGCCGGAAACCTTCTTCGACACGATCACCGTCGATGTCGGTGGCCTGCAGAAGGTCATCCTCAAGGCAGCCGTCGCGGAAGGCGTCAACCTGCGCGCCATCGGCGAGACGAAGATCGGCATCACGCTGGATGAGCGCACCCGCCCCTGGGCGCTGGAAGCCGTCTGGCGCGCCTTTGGCGGCGACATGACCGTCGATGAGGCGAAGACGCCGGAATGGCGTCTGCCCGAGAAGAACATGCGCAAGACCGAATATCTCACGCATCCGATCTTCCACATGAACCGCGCCGAAAGCGAAATGACGCGCTATATCCGCCGCCTTGCCGACCGCGACCTGGCGCTCGACCGGGCCATGATCCCGCTCGGCTCCTGCACGATGAAACTGAATGCCACGGCAGAAATGCTGCCCATCACCTGGCCCGAATTCGCCGACATCCATCCCTTCGCGCCGGAAGACCAGACGGAAGGCTATCGCGCGCTGATCGCCGATCTGGAAGCCAAGCTTTGCCAGATCACCGGCTATGACGCCTTCTCCATGCAGCCGAATTCGGGTGCGCAAGGGGAATATGCCGGCCTCTTGACCATCCGCGCCTATCACAAGGCGAACGGCGGCGCGCATCGCCACATCTGCCTCATTCCGACCTCGGCGCATGGCACCAACCCCGCCTCCGCGCAAATGGCAGGCATGACGGTCGTGCCGGTCGCGGTGCTCGAAAACGGCGATATCGACATTGCCGATTTCCGCGCCAAGGCCGAGGAGCATTCCGAAAACCTCTCCTGCACCATGATCACCTATCCGTCCACGCATGGCGTGTTCGAGGAGACGGTGCGCGAGATCTGCGAGATCACCCACAAGCATGGCGGCCAGGTCTATCTCGACGGCGCCAACATGAACGCCATGGTCGGCCTGTCACGCCCCGGCGACATCGGCTCCGACGTCAGCCACCTGAACCTCCACAAGACCTTCGCCATCCCGCATGGCGGCGGCGGTCCCGGCATGGGCCCGATCGGCGTGAAGAGCCATCTCATCCCATTCCTGCCAACCGATCCGCGCTCGGGCGAAGCCGGTGCCGTTTCGGCGGCACCCTATGCCTCTGGCTCGATCCTGCCGATCTCCTGGAGCTACTGCCTCATGATGGGCGGCGAAGGCCTGACGCAGGCGACCAAGGTCGCCATCCTCAACGCCAACTACATCGCCGCCCGTCTCAAGGGTGCTTACGACGTGCTCTACAAGTCGGCCAAGGGTCGCGTGGCACACGAATGCATCCTCGACACGCGTCCGCTGGCAGCAAGCGCCGGGGTCACGGTGGACGATGTCGCCAAGCGCCTCATCGACTGCGGCTTCCATGCCCCGACCATGAGCTGGCCGGTTGCCGGCACGCTGATGGTCGAGCCGACGGAATCTGAAACCAAGGCCGAGATCGACCGCTTCTGCGACGCCATGCTGTCGATCCGCGCCGAAGCGCAGGCCATCGAAGATGGCACGATGGACAAGCTCAACAACCCCCTGAAGAACGCACCCCACACGGTCGAAGACCTCGTCGGCGAATGGGACCGTCCCTATAGCCGCGAACAGGGCTGCTTCCCGCCCGGCGCCTTCCGGGTCGACAAGTACTGGCCGCCCGTCAACCGCATCGACAATGTCTATGGCGACCGCAACCTCTTCTGCATCTGCCCGCCGGTGGAAGAGTACAAGGAAGCGGCGGAGTAATCTCCGCCGCCAGAACAGGCATTGGAAATTCATGCCGCCGCGCCGCCGACCAGCAGCGCGGCGGCTCTCGTTTGTGGCAGCCTCACGCATAATTCGAGTGCGCTCGCGGAAGTCGATTTAGAAAACGTAAAATCTTAACAATGCTTCATGACCCGCTTGTAATGCAAAAAATCAGGCCTCCGGCGTTATTCTGTCTCCGACATCAGGGATAAACCTCGATGCCGCAGCGAAATAAACAATACGGAGAAGTAAGATGACCATTCGAAAAGGTTTTGCAGCGATCTTGATCGCAAGCACTGTTATGAGTGGTGTCGCTTATGCAGCGGACTCGGCAGCCAATACTCAAGAACCTGCGCTCGTGAAGCAGGACGCAAAACTGAACAAGGCGATCGACAAGGATGTCGGCAAGCTGTCCAAGGACGGGGCGCAGGCGTTGCTGGATATCCAGGCGACGCGCATCGCCATCTTCAACGCAGAGCCTGACCAGGCGAAATCCCTCATCCACAAGGCCAAGGAAGAATTGCAGAAAGCGGGCAAGGACGACAGCGTCTTCATGAAGGCAGTCTCCGAACTCACGCCGGCCAGAAAGGCGGAAGCCGGAGACAAGACCGAAGCAACCAAGCCAGACACAAGCGCGCCGGTCGCGTGGTTGCCCGTCAACTCGCAGATCTCGCTTGGCGAAGACTTCCAGGCAACGCCGGAGAAGATGGCCGCCGTGTCGGATGCCAACCAGAGCCTGAAAAAGGCGGATCGCAAGAGCGCGCTTGAAAAGCTTGCGCTGGCCGATGTCGACGTGAAGTTCACCACCGCGGTCGTACCGCTCGAACAGACGACGACCGACGTAGGCAAGGCCGCCGACCTCATCGACCAGGGCAAGTTCTACGAGGCCAACGCGGTTCTCAAGGACGTGACCGACCATGCCATGCTGAACATCGTGGATATCTACGGCCACCCCTATAAGGCAAAGGCTGCGAAGGCGGCCGATACCACGACTCCGGACAAGCCGGCCGGAACTGACGCAAAGGCTGAGCCGGCGCCCGCCAAGTAAGCAAGGAAAAGTCGCACCTGCTTTTGAGGGCTGCGCCCGGAGGCCCCGTTCTTGCGGGCCTCCGCATCTGGAGCGTTCCGGAAATTCGTCTCGCCGGAATGCTCCTTCTTTTCGCAATATCCCGGATATCCCGAAAACAGGTCAGCCCAGCTGCGCCACATCGACCCAGAAGGCGGAAAAGGCGCGCGCAAACTGGCGGTAGAGCTCCATCGTCAGCGGTTTCTCGACATAGGCATTCGCACCAGCCGCATAGCCTTCCGCGATGTCGCGGTGGTTGGACGAGGATGAGAGCACGACCACGGGGAGAATGGCAAAACGCTTGTCGGCGCGGATCGAGCGCAGGACGTCCATGCCGGTATCGCGACCTAGGCTGAGATCGAGCAGCACGATGCGGCAGGCCCTTGCCTCCAGCATTTCCATCACCCGGTCCGCCGAGGGACAGTGAAAGAGTTCAACTTGTGCCTCCGCACCTTCGAACCCCTTCTTGACCAGGGAAAAATCGATCGGGTCGTCTTCGATCACCAGAATACGCACGGGCTCCAGGCTCAAGACTGTGCTCCTAATGGTTCAGGTCCTGCGGCAGACGCACGATGAAGCGTGCACCGCCGCGATAGGTTGCGTCGAGTTCAATCACCCCACGATGGCTTTCGGCGATCTGCCGGCATAGTGCCAGTCCGATGCCGAAGCCCTCGTAGATCTTGTCGTCGCTGTGGAGGCGCTGGAAGGCCGTGAAGATCCGGTCGGCAAATTTCGGATCCACGCCGATGCCGTTGTCTTCCACCACCAGATTGACCATTGCCCCCTTGTCGGTCGCGTAAATCCGCACGCGCGGCGTGACCCCTTTGCGACGATACTTGACCGCATTGGCGATCAGGTTCTGCAACAAATGACGCATCAGATCGGGGTCGCCATTGATCGAAGGCAATTTTGACAGCAAAAGTTCCGCCTTGGCTTCATCAATCTGGCTTTCCAGATTCTGGATCGCCTGAATGGCGATGTCGGCCAGATTGACCCGGCTGAAGGCAGCGATCTTGTAGGCGATCTGCGAATATTCAAGCAGCCTGCGGATCACGCGGTCCATCCGCTGGGCGGAGTTGCGCACCTGCTGCGCATAGATCTGCACATCCGCCAGATTGCCGCTGGCAGCCTCCTCGACGATCATGTCCGAAAAGACCGAGATATGGCGAAGCGGCGCCTTCAGATCGTGAGAGACGACCGCCGCGAACTGTTCCAGCGACTTGTTCTTCTTGGCAAGCTCCTCGCTCTGGTGTTTCAACTCCTGCTGCTGCGAATATTCGAGCGTGATGTTACGTCCGGTCGCCACGATGCCGACCGGCTTGTCACCGTGAAACAGACCGTGTGCGCTCCAGCGCAGCCACATGAACGTATTGTCGGCCTTGCGCAGGCGCTGATCGAAGGAAATGGGCGGACCGTTCACCGTCAGTTCCTGAACCCTGTCACGCAAGGACGTGCCGAACGTATCGCCAAAGAACTCTTCGGAAAGAGCCTGCGCGGCCTCCCACCCTTCGAGCCCCAGCGCCTCGGCAAAAGGTGCGTTGATGAATTCAGGTTTGCCGTTCAGGTCCATGTGGACAACAAAATCGGGAAGATACCTAAGAAGTGTCAGAAGATACTCCGCCGTCTCCGCCGGCTTGATCTGATTTTCGTGCGGCTCTTCGATGGTCTCGTAAAAGCTGACGATAAGATCGTCACCGCAGACATGGGACGAAATCTTGATCCACTCATCCGCGGAGACGCGCTCTATGGTCGAGGTCCCCGAAATGAAAGGCCGGTTGAAACCACGCTGTCTCGAAAGCTCCTGAACGGAGATGGTCATGCCACGATATCGGTCACCCAATACGCCCGCTTTCAACGCCGCCCGGATCGTCTCGACCCGATCCACGCCAGGCAGCAAGGCGATCCCGAACCTGGCATAGCGCTCCACAACCTGCCTGCTGGCGACAAGAAGCCGATCGCCGGCATCCCAGACAGTCACCCCTGCAGAGAGGCTGTCGACAGCGCGTTGGACAAAACTGCCGACATCGGCAAGCTCCCGCTCGTGATCGGACATCGCATCGAGACGAACGCAATAACCGACCGCAACATTGCGCACCAGAAACGGCTGGACGATGACATTGACCTCTTCCGCGATGCCCGGCAGAGACAGTTTCAACCGCGTCAAGGCGCTGGAGCACAACGACCTGTCGCTGATCTCCGAAATGCGATGATCGTTCAGCTCGCCTTCAGCCAGACCGAAGCGGGCCCGGAAAGCCTTGTTGTCGGTCATATACCGGCCATCGAGCAGCACGATGAAAGCCGGCTCTGGAATGATCGCGGCGACTGCATGCGAGATGACGGGAAGAGTTAACACGCGTTCAGGCCTTTCGATCCCGATCGCAGGCGGTATAACAACGCCAGGCACATAGCCTGACCAAAAACGGTTCCCGCGCCCCTTGCGTTCCGGGCTTGTCGGACCGCAAGAGACGTCGAAGGCTCGCAATTGTCAATGGACGGGCGGTGTATTCAGTAAAGAATGTGCTGATCGTTTCGCGATCAGACACGCGCCTCAAGGCCCGCAAGTTTCGCGAGATCAGCCGGCTTCAATTCAACCGATTCACCACAGCCGCAGGCGGACGTCTGGTTCGGGTTGTTGAAGACGAAGCCGGAGCGCAGCTTGGTCGTTTCGAAATCCATCTGCGTACCGAGGAGATAGAGAACGGCCGCCGGGTCGATCCACACCTTCGCGCCATCGCGCTCGATGAAATCGTCCTTGGCATTCGGCTCGGACACGAGGTCCACGGCATATTCCATGCCGGCGCAGCCGCCCTTGCGGATCGACACGCGAATACCTTGCGCCTCCGCGCTGCTGTTTTCGACGATGGCCTTGACCCGGTCGGCCGCCGCTTCCGTCAATGTCATGACCTGAAAAGCCATTTGTCTCTCCTTCCGCAACGGGTTCAAGGCCCGCGCTTCGTGAATCAAAATGTAATCCCGCGCGGTTAAGCCTTCAATACAGGCCGCGAAAGATAAAACTCAGTACCAGCCTAGCGCAACTTGAGCCTCTTCCGACATGCGGGCCGGCGACCACGGCGGCTCGAACACCATCTTGACCTCGACGCCCGAAACGCCCTCGACGGCGCCGACAGCGTTCTCGACCCAGCCCGGCATTTCGCCGGCCACCGGGCAACCGGGCGCCGTCAGCGTCATGTCGATCTTGACCATGCGGTCATCCTCGACATCGATCTTGTAGATCAGCCCCAGTTCGAAGATGTCCGAAGGGATTTCCGGATCGTAGACCGTCTTCAAGGCGGCAATTATATCGTCCGACAGGCGGGCGAGTTCATCCGCCGGGATGGAGGATTGCATGATGCCTTCGCGAATCTCGGCCTGAGCCTCGTCTGTGACGGCATCATTCGCGGTGGTTGCTTCGTTTACACTCATGGCCATCTCACTTTCAGGCAAAGAATTTGCGCGCCTGCTCCAGCGCCTCGGCCAGTTTGTCGACCTCGGCGCGCGTATTGTACATGGCGAACGACGCCCTGCATGTGGACGTCACGCCGAAGCGTTTCAAGAGCGGCTGGGCGCAATGCGTGCCCGCCCGAACCGCAACACCCTGCCGGTCGATCACCATCGACACGTCATGGGCATGAATTCCTTCGAGTTCGAAGGAAAAGATGCCGCCCTTGCCCGGCGCGTTGCCGAACACCTTCAGCGAATTCACCGCCCGGAGACGCTCCGTCGCATAGGCCGTCAGATCCGCCTCATGCGCGGCAATTGCCGCGCGGCCGACCTTGTCCATATAGTCGAGCGCATAACCCAGCCCGATCGCCTGCACGATCGGCGGTGTGCCTGCCTCGAAGCGATGCGGCGGATCATTATACGTCACGGCGTCTTCGCTGACATCGACGATCATCTCGCCGCCGCCCATGAAAGGTCGCATCTGCTTCAAGCGGTCCATCTTGCCGTAAAGCACGCCAATGCCCGACGGGCCGTAGAGCTTGTGGCCGGTCATGACATACCAGTCGCAATCGATGTCGCGGACATCGACCGGCATATGCACCGCACCCTGCGATCCATCGACCAGAACCGGAATGCCGCGCTCATGCGCGATGCGGCAGATTTCCTTGACCGGAACGACCGTTCCCAGCGCATTCGACATATGCGTGATGGCGACCAGCTTCGTCTTTTCCGTCAGCGACTTCTCGAACGCCTCGATATGAAACGCCCCGTCATCATCGACCGGAACCCAGACGAGTTTGGCACCCTGCCGCTCGCGGATAAAGTGCCACGGCACGATATTGGAGTGATGCTCCATGATCGTGAGAACGATCTCGTCGCCCTCGCCGATATGTGGCATTCCCCAGCCATAGGCGACCGTGTTGATCGCCTCGGTCGAGGACTTGGTGAAGACGATCTCGTCCACCGAACCGGCGTTCAGGAACCGGCGCACCTTCTCGCGCGCCGCCTCATAGGCGTCTGTCGCGGCATTCGACAGGAAATGCAGGCCGCGATGGACGTTGGCATATTCGTGACTATAGGCATGCGAGACCGCATCGATCACGGCCTGCGGCTTCTGGGCCGAAGCGCCGTTGTCGAGATAGACGAGCGGCTTGCCATAGACTTCACGCGACAGGATCGGGAAGTCCCGGCGAATGGCCTCGACGTCGTAAGCGGTCGCGTTTGCGTCCATGTCAGTTACCGTGCCTTTCGAGCCAGCCTTCAATGACATCTTCCAGCGCTTCGACCAGCGGTTCGTCATCGAGTTCCTCGACCACTTCCGCCACGAAAGCCTGCACCAGAAGTGCGCGCGCCTTCTTTTCCGGAATGCCGCGCGCCATCAGGTAATAGAGATGGTTGCGGTCAATATCGGCGACCGTCGCGCCATGAGCGCATTGGACGTCATCGGCAAAGATTTCCAGCTCCGGCTTGGTCGAGAAATCGGCCTCTTCGGAGAGCAGCAGCGTGTTGCAGGCCATGCGCGCATCGGTCTTCTGCGCATCGGGAGCGACCCGGATCTGGCCCTGGAAGACGCCGCTGGCCTTGTCGAACACGACATTGCGGACGATTTCCGTGGAGGTGGTTTCCGGCACGTCATGACCCAGCGTCATGGTGACATCGGTATGGCTTTCGCCACCGAGCAGGTTGATCACCCGGAAGGTGAAGTCAGAGCCCTCGCCCACCGTCACGCCATGCACTTCCTGGCGCACCAGCTTGCCGCCGGCATTCACGATGAAGAGACGGAGCTTGGCGTCCTTCTCCAGCCGGAAATTGATCTGGCCGAGATGGGTGTCGGTGACGCCCTGCTCCTGGACGATGACCCAGGTCACATCCGCGCCGGCCTTCAGCGTCAGCTCCGAAACGCTCGAAACCAGCGCTGCCGAAGACCCGTTGCCCTGCTGGCGTTCGATCAGCCGCGCCGACGCGCCCGCACCGACCGTGACGACAAAACGCGCATGCGATTGCCCGCCCGAATGCAGAACCTGCAATTCGATCGGCTCGGCCAAGGCCGCACCATCGGCAACTGCGATTTCCAAGCCGTCGCGCAGGAAGCCGCCATTGATACGGCCAATGGCATCATCATCACCGCGCGGAGACATGAGGAACGCCCCCGTGCCGTCTTCCAGCATGGCCTCGATACCGCGAACGGAAACGCCCTCGGCCTTCGCCTTGCGCTCAACCTTGCCGTTCGACAGCGAGAACACCGCGCTACCTGAGATCAGCGGCTCGATGGCCGAAACGTCGCCGTCGTTGTTCGCGGGAACCTGCCGCAGCAGGTTGCGCATGTCGGTGTAATGCCATGCCTCGACGCGCCGCGTCGGCAGGCCCTTGGTCTTGATATCCGTAATCAGCCGGTCGCGGGCAACCAGCACGTCGCCATTGCCCGGCAGGTCGCCGACCTGTTCTGTGTAAGCCATGAGAAGCGCGTTTTCCGCTTCCGTCAGCTTGATCTGGGGTTGAGCACTCATCGCCTTGTCCTCAAGCCGCCGCTTCGATCACGTCGGCATAGCCGTTGGCTTCGAGTTCGAGCGCCAGTGACTTGTCGCCCGACTTGATGATCTGGCCCTTGTAGAGAACATGAACCGTATCCGGCACGATGTGTTCCAGCAGGCGCTGGTAGTGGGTGATCACGATGACGGCGCGGTCAGGCGAACGCAGGGCGTTCACACCATCCGACACGATCTTCAGCGCGTCGATGTCGAGGCCGGAGTCCGTCTCGTCGAGCACGCAAAGCTTCGGCTCCAGCAGCGCCATCTGCAGGATTTCGGCGCGCTTCTTCTCGCCACCCGAGAAGCCGACATTGAGCGGACGGCGCAGCATTTCCGGCGCGATCTTCAGATGCGCGGCCGCATCCTTGACCCGCTTCATGAAATCAGGAGTCGTCAGTTCGGCTTCGCCGCGCTGCTTGCGCTGCTCATTCAGTGCCACCTTCAGGAACTGCATCGTGGCAACGCCCGGAATTTCGACCGGATACTGGAAGGCCAGGAAAATGCCCTTCGCCGCACGTTCCGCCGGGTCCAGCTCCAGAATGCTCTCGCCGTTATAGAGAATATCACCCTCGGTGACTTCATAGTCCTCGCGGCCCGACAGGATATAGGACAGCGTCGACTTCCCCGAGCCGTTCGGCCCCATGATGGCAGCCACTTCGCCGGCCTTCACAGTCAGGTTCAGCCCACGAATGATCTCGGTGCCATCCTCGGCGATCCGCGCATGAAGGTTTCTGATCTCAAGCATCTTAATTTCCTTGCAAAATTTGTCTGGAGAGTCGCCGTCACGGCGCCTCGGTTTGAATTCAATCAGCCAACGGAGCCTTCGAGCGAAATCCCGATCAGCTTCTGCGCTTCCACCGCAAATTCCATCGGCAGTTCCTGGATGACGTCCTTCACGAACCCATTCACGATCAGCGCGATGGCCGCCTCTTCCGGGATGCCGCGAGCGAGGCAGTAGAAGAGCTGGTCTTCGGAGATCTTCGACGTCGTTGCCTCGTGCTCCAACTGCGCCGTCGCGTTCTTCGCCTCGATGTAGGGCACGGTATGCGCGCCGCACTTGTCGCCGATGAGCAGCGAGTCGCACTGGGTGAAGTTGCGGGCGTTTTCCGCCCGGCGGTTCACCGAGACCTGGCCGCGATAGGTGTTCTGCGAGAAGCCGGCCGAGATGCCCTTGGAGATGATGCGGCTCGACGTGTTCTTGCCGAGATGGATCATCTTCGTGCCGCTATCGACCTGCTGATGGCCGTTCGACACGGCAATCGAGTAGAACTCGCCGCGAGAACCATCGCCGCGCAGGATGCAGGACGGGTATTTCCAGGTGATCGCCGAACCGGTCTCGACCTGCGTCCACGAAATCTTGGAATTCTTGCCCCGGCAATCGCCGCGCTTGGTGACGAAATTGTAGATGCCGCCCTTGCCGTCCTTGTCGCCGGGATACCAGTTCTGGACGGTCGAATACTTGATTTCGGCATCGTCCAGAGCCACCAGCTCGACGACAGCCGCATGCAGCTGGTTCTCGTCGCGCTGCGGCGCGGTGCAGCCTTCGAGATAGGAGACGTAAGCGCCTTCTTCGGCGATGATCAGCGTCCGCTCGAACTGGCCCGTATTCTTCTCGTTGATGCGGAAATAGGTCGACAGTTCCATCGGGCAACGCACGCCCTTCGGCACGAAGACGAAGGAGCCGTCGGTGAAGACGGCGCTGTTCAGCGTCGCATAATAGTTGTCGGTGACCGGCACCACCGAGGCGAGATATTTCTTGATGAGGTCCGGATGCTCGCGGATCGCTTCCGAGATCGACATGAAGATGACGCCGGCCTTGGAAAGCTCTTCCTTGAAGGTCGTAACAACGGAGACAGAGTCAAACACGGCATCCACAGCGATCTTCGATGGCTTCACGCCGGCCAGGATTTCCTGTTCCTTCAGCGGAATGCCGAGCTTTTCATAGGTCTTGAGCAGCTCCGGATCGACCTCGTCCAGCGACTTCGGACCCGACGCCGACTTCGGTGCGGAATAGTAATAGATGTCGTTGAAGTCGATCTTCGGATAGTCGACGCGCGCCCAGGTCGGCTCTTCCATGGTCAACCAGCGGCGATAGGCCTCCAGACGCCATTCCAGCATCCATTCCGGCTCCTGCTTCTTGGCAGAGATGAAACGGACGATATCTTCCGACAGACCCTTCGGCGCCTTGTCGGATTCGATCATTGTCTCGAAGCCGTATTTGTACTGGTCCACGTCAATCTTGCGGACCTGATCAATGGTTTCCTGAACGGCGACCATGGTGTGCTCCAATCTTGCCGGCTCAAGAACCGGCAGCTTGTCATCTTCATCTGTTGGCCGGAGCTTTTGCAGCGATTGCAGCAGCTCCGCAAGGAAAATTGCTTTTCCTCAAGTCTTAATCGTTACGCATTCCTCAAGCGGCAGCACCCTGCCGATTGAGCCGCGCCAGAAGCCGTTCAAAGGCGGCAATGGCGTGGTCTATATCTTCATCCGTCGTGCCCGGACCGATGGAGGCGCGCAGCGCGCCGAGCTTCGGGTCGAAGCCCATCGCGGCGAGCACATGGCTTTCGCCGACCTTGCCCGACGAACAGGCAGAACCGGCCGAGAGCGCGACACCTTCGAGATCGAACGCAATCTGCCCGGTCTCGGATTTCAACCCCGGCACGGAAAAGAACGATGTATTGGGCAGTCTAGGGCCATCCGCGCCATGGATGACGATGTCGGGGCAAATGCGCCGCATCGCGCTTTCCAGCCGGTCTCTCCTAAGCTGGAGGCTCTGGGGCCCCGCTTCAAGGTTTTGGCCCTGATATTCCGCCGCCGCACCAAAGCCGGCAATCGCCGCGATATTCTCGGTGCCCGCGCGATGACCCTTCTCATGCCCGCCACCACGCAGCAACGGCGCCGGCATCATGGCTTCACCACGCGACACAAGCGCGCCCGCACCCTTCGGTCCGCCGATCTTGTGGGCGGAGAGGATCAGGAAATCCGCGCCGATCTCGTCAATCGACACCCGGACGCGCCCCGCCGCCTGGACGGCATCGCAAACAAAAATGCCACCGGCCTTGCGCACCAGCGCCGCGACCTCCGCCACCGGCTGAATGATGCCCGTCTCGTTATTGGCGAGCATGACAGCGACCAGCGGCAAACCGGCCGCCATATCATGCGTGGCAAGCAGCGCAGCCAATGCATCGAGATCGACAATACCCGCCGCCGTCACCGGAATTTCGACGACACCGTCTTTTGCAAACCGCCCGCCTTCACGTAGCGCCGGATGTTCGATAGACGAAACATACGATTTTGAAACCTTCAGCGCCGAACGTCCCATGCGGAAATCCGGCGTCAGCACCAGATTGGCCGCTTCCGTCGCGCCCGAGGTGAAGACGACATTCGCCGGCTTCGCGCCAACAAGCGCCGCCACTTTGTCCCGCGCCCGGTCGATCACGGCCCGCGCCGCACGGCCTTCGACATGAACCGAGGACGCATTGCCCGGAAGCGCCAGTGCGGACAGCATCGCGTCGCGCGCTTCGTCAAGAAGCGGCGCGGTGGCGTTCCAGTCCAGATATGTTCGCTTTCCAGCCATTGCTTGCCGTGACTTACACCAGCCTCACGGCGTGGCGCATTTTTCTTGAAATTTCAGCATCGCATGCCGTAAGAGACATGCCCATCAGGAAAGCGGGCGCTCGCCCGGCTTTTTCGAATGGTTCTAAACTAGGTTTAGAAAAGCTGACTTGTTTCGTCAAGTACTAACACGTCCTTTTCGCGGTTTTGAACCGGTAACAGACCGGAGAAATTATGCCCGAAATCATTTTCAATGGCCCGGCCGGCCGTCTTGAGGGTCGCTACCAGCCGTCCAAGGAAAAGAACGCCCCGATCGCCATCATCCTGCATCCGCATCCGCAGTTCGGCGGCACGATGAACAACCAGATCGTCTACCAGCTCTTCTACATGTTCCAGAAGCGCGGTTTCACGACGCTTCGCTTCAATTTCCGCGGCATCGGGCGCAGCCAGGGCGAATTCGACCATGGCGCTGGCGAACTGTCGGATGCGGCCTCCGCGCTCGACTGGGTGCAGTCCATGCACACCGATTCGAAGAACTGCTGGGTCGCGGGCTATTCCTTCGGGGCCTGGATCGGCATGCAGCTCCTCATGCGCCGCCCGGAGATCGAAGGCTTCATCTCGGTCGCTCCGCAGCCGAATATCTATGACTTCTCCTTCCTCGCCCCCTGCCCGTCCTCCGGCCTGATCGTCTCCGGCGACGCCGACCGCGTGGCCCCGGAAAAGGACGTCAACGGTCTGGTGGAAAAGCTGAAAGCCCAGAAGGGCATCCTCATCACCCACAAGACCATCCCCGGCGCGAACCACTTCTTCTCCAACCAGATGGAACCGCTGATGGCCGAATGCGAGGACTACCTCGACCGCCGCCTCGCCGGCGATCTGGTCCCGGAACCCGCCGCCAAGCGGATCAGGTGATACGATGAGGATCGTGGTCGATACAAACGTCTTCGTCGGCGCTTGTATCGGCCGCGGCCCGGCCTCGCAGGTCATCGAGGCGTGCATCCAGGAACGGTGGGCTCCACAACTCAGTTCAACGCTGCTACTCGAATATACCGACCTGATCGGCAGAGAAGCCATCTTCAAGAACGCACGATTTAACTACGAACAGCGCCGAAAGCTCTTGCTGGCTTTTTCTTCCGTTTGCGAGTGGAGAGAGGTTCACTTCAAATGGCGGCCGAATTTGCGAGACGAAGCCGACAACCATCTTATTGAATTGGCAATCTCATCCAACGCGCCTATCATAGTGACTGAAAACTTGCGGGACTTCGCGTTCCAGGATCTCAAATTCCCACAGGTCAAGATCCTCAACGCAAGAGATTTTTTGGAGTTCGTGAAACCATGAATGCCATCACCGTGAAAGTATCTCCGGACGTTGAGGAAAAGCTGAAGGCCATCGCGATCCTGAAGGGGGTAGACGTGAGCGTCCTGCTTGAGGAAGCCACCAGCCATATGGCTGCCGAATACGACGCGTATCTGTTGTTCCGCGAAATGCAGGAAAAAGGTCGAGGCCTTAGGGAAGAAGCCCTCGCGCTTCTTCGCACATAACGTCTCCCCACCCACATTGACAAACCCGACCCCGCTTGCTCTGATTGACCTTCCCCTTACGTCTCCGTCAATCCAGCGACAGACACCATGTCCTCATCCATCCGTTTCGATGCCATCGGTTTTGCCGGCGGCGGTAATCGTTGTTACTGGCAGTCCGGTTTCTGGGAAGCCTTTGCCGGGCTCCATCCGCAGCGCCCGCAATATTATGTCACCGTCTCGGCCGGCGCCTATCACTGCGCCATGAACCTCGCCGGCAAGGCTCGGCAGGTGCGCGAGGCGGCGATTGCGTTCGCCGAGGAAGGGCGTCCCGACGTCGTCTGGAAGAACCTCGTCTTCGGCCGCTCGCCCTTCGTCGTCGGAGGTCTGTTCGAGGATTTTCTGGCGACTATCTTTAAGGATAGCGATCTGGAGACCCTCAAAGCCCAGCCGCCTGTCTTCATGCAGGTCTCGCGTCCGCCGCCGCTGATGCCCTCGGCGATTGCCGCGCTCGGCTCCATCGCCGCCTATCAGCTCGAAAAGCGCATCACCGGCGGGGCCTATTCCAAGGCCGGGCGCTATCTGGGCCTCTCGCCTGCGTGGATTTCGACGCACGAGATGCAGTGCGCGCGCGATCTGATCAATGGCATTCTTGCCACGGGTTCGGTGCCGCCCTTTATGCGTGTTGGCCGCATCCATGGCCGGCCTTGCCTTGATGGCGGACTGGTCGACAATCCGCCACTCCTGATGCTGGAACAGACGGAAGAGGAAGGCGGTCGCACGCTGCTGTTGACCACCCGCCACGGCCGGGTGCCGCCCTCGACGCCAAACCGCACGGTCATCAGCCCGTCCGAGCCGGTCACGGTCAACAACTTCACCATCCGCGATCCGAACGGCCTGCGCCGCGCCTACGAGATTGGGCTGAAGGATGGCGAGCGGTTCGCGAAATCGGTGGAACGCTGAAACGGACGTATGTCTCCAGTCTACCGCTCCGCCGGCAACCCGCAGCCCAATTCAGGAAGCCGGGTCTGCCTCCGGCATCACCAGCACACCGCCCGAAACCGGCATCTTCACCCCCGTCGTCCCCGGATAGGTAAGCGGCAGATCTTTCAGCGAGCGCACGGCCAGATAGGCCCAGGCCTCCGCCTCCATGCCCGCGCCGTTGAAGCCTAGGTCCTCGGCAATCACCACCTTCGCCCCTTCCTCGCCAGCCATGCGATCGAGGTCCCCGACAATGGCGCGGTTCAACCGACCGCCACCGCAGATGATATAGGTGCGCGGCCGCACGGGCAGGTGACGCGCCGATTTCAGGATGGCGGCGGCGCTGACATGGGCGAGCGTCCGCGCGCCATCATGCAGACCGACCTCATGGCTTTCCGGCGGACGAAAATCATTACGGTCGAGCGAGCGGCGCGTTTCGTCGGTAAAGAAGGCGTGAGACAGATAGCGCTCGGCAAGCACCGAATTCACCACGCCCTCCGAGGCAATCGACCCGCCGGCGTCATAGGGGATCCCCGCTTCCGCTTCCACCCATTGGTCGATCAGCGTATTGCCTGGCCCGCTGTCGAAGGCGACGATCTCACCATCAGCGCCGATATAGGTGAGGTTCGAAATCCCGCCAATATTCACGAAGACGACCGGAAACTGATCCCAGTAGAGCCCGCGCGCGAGTGCCGCGTGATAAGCGGGCACCAGCGGCGCACCCTGCCCGCCATGCGCCATGTCGTTCGCCCGCATGTCGTAAACCACGGGAATGCCGATTTGCTTAGCCAGCGAAAGACCGTCGCCAATCTGGACGGTGTAGCCCTGATCCGGCCGGTGGATCACCGTCTGGCCGTGAAAGCCGACAACGCCGATATCCTCGGCCTTCAGCCAGTTCGCCGCCAGAAACCGCTTCACCGCATCCGCATGCAGATCGGTAATCTCGCGCTCGATCGCGGAAAGGCTGCCGGGCCGCTCGCTGCGCTCCGTGATCGCCCTGGCATCCTCCAGCGAGGCCGCCAGACGCCGGCGGAACTCCGGCGCATAGGAAAACTCCATCGCCGGCCCGCGCTTGACGAAATCCTCCCCATCCGTCTCGACCACCGCCACGTCGATCCCGTCCATCGAGGTTCCGCTCATCAAACCGATCGCGGTCATGGTCTCAAGCATGCATAAACTCCTCGCCGAAAGATCGCATTCAAGACGGAATCGGGTGCAATCGCCTGAAAACAGTGCTAAAGGCGCGCCCACAATACGTCTACTGGCAAGAGTGCAGAGAGATTACGTCCATGTCCGGTTTCAAGTCCGATTTCCTTCGCACGCTCTCCGAGCGCGGCTTCATTCATCAGGTCTCCGACGAAAGCGGCCTCGATGACCTGCTCGCCAAGGAAACCGTGACGGCCTATATCGGTTACGACCCGACAGCGCCGTCGCTGCATGCCGGCTCGCTGATCCAGATCATGATGCTGCACTGGTTCCAGCAGACCGGCCACCGGCCGATCTCGCTGATGGGCGGCGGCACCGGGATGGTGGGCGATCCGTCCTTCAAGGAAGAAGCCCGCCAGCTGATGACGGTCGACACGATCGAAAGCAACATCGCCTCGATCAAGCAGGTCTTCTCCAATTACCTGACCTATGGCGATGGCCCCAAGGACGCGTTGATGATCAACAACGCCGAATGGCTCCGTTCGCTGAACTACCTCGAATTCCTGCGCGATGTCGGCAAGCATTTCTCGGTCAACCGCATGCTTTCCTTCGACAGCGTCAAAACGCGTCTCGACCGCGAACAGTCGCTGTCCTTCCTCGAATTCAACTACATGATCCTGCAGGCCTACGACTTCGTGGAACTGTCGCAGCGCTACGGCTGCCGGTTGCAGATGGGCGGCTCGGACCAGTGGGGCAATATCGTCAACGGCATCGACCTCGGTCACCGCATGGGGACGCCGCAGCTTTACGCGCTGACCTCGCCGCTGCTGACGACGTCGTCGGGCGCCAAGATGGGCAAGTCCGCGACGGGCGCTGTCTGGCTGAACCCGGCCATGCTTTCGGCCTACGATTTCTGGCAGTACTGGCGCAACACGGAAGACGCCGATGTGCCGCGCTTCCTCAAGCTTTACACGACGCTGCCGATGGCTGAAATCGATCGCCTTTCGAAGCTCGCCGGCTCGGAGATCAACGAGGTCAAGAAGATACTCGCGACCGAAGTGACTGCCATGCTGCATGGCCGCGCCAATGCGGAAGAGGCCGCCGAGACCGCCCGCAAGACCTTCGAGGAAGGCGCGCTGGCCGAAAACCTGCCGTCTGTCGAAATCGCCAAGTCCGAACTCGACGCCGGCATCGGACTGCTCGCGCTCCTCGTCAAGGCCGGCTTTGCCGCCTCCAACGGCGAAGCCCGCCGCCACGTCCAGGGCGGCGCGATCCGCATCAACGACAAGGCCATCTCCGACGAGCGCAAGCTGATCGGCACCAACGAGATCACCGCCGATGGCGTCATCAAGGTCTCGATGGGCAAGAAGAAGCACGTTCTGGTGCGCCCGGCGTGACCATCTGTCAGATGTAAGCCTCCCCTCCGACGTCATCCTCGCCCCTGTGGCGAGGATCTACGGAAGAGGACACGAGCAGTAGGGTTCAGCCGGACTTTGGAGCGTGCAGCACCGGCGACACAAGAGCCACTCACGGAGCAGTTGGAGCCACGTCAGCAGATCCTCGCCACAGGGGCGAGGATGACGAAAGAGTGTGCAGCCCTGCATCGCGCATTCTCAGCCAACATCGCGAACATACGCTGGCATCGAGCCAATCTCACTGAAACTGGAAAATGCTCCGGAATACACCCGGCGCGATCAGTGACAGCGGGTTGATCTGCAGGCCCGGCTGCTCGGTTGGGCCGGAAAGCCTGAACGTGATGCCGATCAGGCCCCGATCCTTGCCGTTGCCGAGGAAGAGGCCGATGATTGGCAGTTCGGCGAAGAGGCGGTTGAGGCCATAGGCCGGCATGAAGGTGCCGGTCATGTTCATCTGCCCATTGCCGTCCCGCAGGACCCCTTGGAAGGTTGCGCCCACCTGCTCGCCGCGCACCACGCCATTTTCAATCCGCACCGTCTCGCCATCGATAAACACGCGCCCATAGCCACGGGAAAACTTCTGGCTGCTGACGTCGATATTCTTCTTCACGGCGTCGTTGAGGCTCTTGCCATCCTTGCCCGAACGGGTCGAAACGATTTCCTGCAGGCGCTGTTCATTCACGAGCTGGAAATCGCGCACATCAAGAACGCCGCGCCATACGCCGTCAGCCACATAGCGCATGCCCACATTCAGAAGTCCGCCGCGCATGTTGGTGTAAATGCCGGTGAAGCGTGACAGCGCGCCGGCATCCGTGGCCGTGAGGTCGATCGAGCGGGCGATGCCGGTATCCTGCGCCAGCTTGGCCACGACCGCCTGGTCGTTGCCGGTCACAGCCGTCAGCTTGACGGCGGTCGGTTTTCCATTCTTGACCGAATAAGCCGCGTCGACATTCTTCAGAGTCTCGTTGTTGAAGCCGATAATCGAGGAAATCTTGGCATTGACCGAGAAGTCGATATTCCCCCCATCGGTCGAACCGGGCGATTTCAGCCGCGTCAGAAGTCCGCGCGCGTCGGCAGACTTGCCGGAGGCGGTGATCGAATAGCGTCCGCCGCTGCGCTGAATTTTCACCGCGATATCGTCCGTGGGAGCGAGCTTGACCTTGGAGAACTCCGCCATGACCACGCCCTGCCCGTCGGTCTGCAGGTTCCCCTTCGCGCCAAATCCGTCACCAGAAAAGTCGAAGTCCGAAATCACGAAATGATCGCCGTCCTTCTTGGTCACGAACTCGACCGTAGCCGCAACGCCGGCGCCCTTCTCCCATCCCGCCCACGGAATGACGATCTTTGCCTTGGCGAGCCCTGCCGACACCGCCTGCGAGCCGTCGTCGCGCAACTCGGTGCGCAGCGTCAGCGGGCCGGTCGCGACATCGGAGACGCCCGGCACCAGCTTCTCCAGCTGCCTGGCTTCCAGATTGGCCGTCACCACCCGCTGCCGTTTCTGCCGGCTCGCCTTGCTCAAGGGTTCCACCAGGCTGAAATGCAGGGGAACGCCCTCAACTTTCGCGTCCGCTTCCAGCTTGGCCGACAGCGGATTGATCTTCATCTCGCCATTCAGGTTGCTGATCTTGTGTCCGCCGAGCGGCTTGCTGACGGCAACATCCGAGAGCTTCAGAACCGCCGTCCACTCCGGTGGACGCACCTTCGGCCCATCCTTCAGCGCAAAGCGAGCCTTGAGCGCGACAGTCGCCTGGCCAGAGAAATCCTCCGGTTTGAACCCGGTGTCCTGCAGCGAGGAGATCGGTCGATAGGTTGTCAGTTCCAGAAGCGCGGATGTGTCACCGGACAGCTTGAACTCGGTGCGGGCAACAGCGGGGTTTTCGCTCACATGGTCGACGTTGAAGCTGCCCTCCGCCACATCGATCGTGCGTCCGGAGGGAAAATAGGCCGTGCCCTTTTTGATCGCCGTCTGGATCCGGTCGCCCATCATCTCGAAATGCGCCTGCGTGTCGCGCATCGGCGGGATGTCGCCCGCGATGCTCACCCGCGCATTGTCGATGTCGAACCGGATCTTCAACTCGCTTTCATCGAGCGTGACATGATCTTCCGGATAAAACGGAAGCCGCCCGGCCGGCAGGAACACGGCCAGTGACCCGTTGCTGATCGTCCCGCCAAAGAGGTTGTTATAAACCCAGTTGCGCCCGTCCGGCGCCATCCAGAACGGCCAGAGCGCGCGGATCGTGTTCGCCGCCACGTTCTGCGTAAACAGCCCGAGACTGACCTCCGGCGAATCGCTCTGCATCCCCTCGGTCTTCGGAATACCGAACTTCACCATCACGGATCCGCCGATAAAGCCGGATTGCGAGGAGATCACCATGTCCGGCGCAACAAGCTCCATCGTGTCCGGACGAAAGATGCCGAAGGCCTTGCCGACGAAATCGACAGGCTGGTCGCCGAGATTGGCGGGCGCCGCATGGCCGCGGTCGATCAGCAGATCGATGGCGATCCCCTGCTTCTCCGGCCGGTCCAGCCTGTCCATATCAATGAAACCGCCCGTGAAAGGCAGCCGCGTTTCGCCGAATTCGAAGACCGATGGCTCGACCTCGATCTTCTGCGCCTCGAAATCGTAATGCGCGAGGATTTCGCCCTTCGTGACGGGCGAGGCCTTGGCCTCTCCATAAAAGGCGCCGTTGGCAAGACTGGCGGCAACCTTCAGCGCAGCGGGCTGATCTGCGGTCTTGCGCTTCAGATCCATCTTGAGCGCCAACGCGCCTGCAAGGCCGATGACCGGCTCGCCGGCACGGCTGCGTTCCATCAGGAACGGGCCGACATTGAAGCGTTCGAGATCGAAAGTGAGGCTATCAATGCCATTGTCCCCGCGCTGGGTGACGGCGCTCAGCGCGCCGCGAGATCCGTCAACCGCATAATCGCCCGAAATGGCGATATTGCCGTCCTCCCTGCGCTCCAGCAGAACCTGATTGACGGCAATCTGCGCCTGGCGCATCTGCCGGGCAGGCAGTTCGAAATTGATGCCGGTCAGCTTCAGCCGGCGGATATCGGTCTTGCCACTCGCATTGTCGAAGGCGTCGAGAGCTGCAAAGACGTGATCCACGACACGGGGAACGCTGTCGATGCGGAAGACATCGGACGTCGCCGATTGATGCGGCAGAGCCCCGAAATTGATGCCGGTCCCGTCAACCGCAACGGATGCGACACTCAACCGTCCGCCCAGCAGCGAAACGGTCTCGAGCGCGATCTTCACCTGGCCTGTCCGAAACGTCGCCCCCTGACCCTCGACGGGACGGACGGAAACGTCCTTGGCGTCAATCACCAGCTGCCCCAGCTCGTTGAAACGAAGGGTGGCTGACCCCACATCGGCCGTGTAATTCTCCGCACCGGCGGCGCGCGTCAGGATCGCGACGGCCTCACGCTTCAGCAGATCATCGAAAAGACCACGCTCGACCGCATAATAGAGGCCGCCAACAATGAGCGCGACGAGAAGCACAAGTTCCATCACCGCCACGAACACGCGGCGCACGGCTCCCTTCCTGCGGCGCACGCGTTTCGGCGCCGGCACGGCAGGCGCCGAAACCGGTTCATGCGGCGCAGTATCGCCCTGATCTCCGGCGTTGCCGCCGTTGACGTCAGTCATCCGATCAGGGTCTCCTCCCGTAAGAGTTTGTGGGCGATTCACGTCCAGATGATATAGCCCGAACCGTTAAAACTGTCTCCCGAAGGGAAAGGAAATCCAATGTCCGAACTGCAGCCCGGCGAACTTGCACCCGACTTCGAAATACCGGCGGACGGTGGAACGACATTGTCGTTAAAGGACTATTCTGGCAAGAAAGTGGTGCTGTATTTCTATCCGAAGGATGATACACCCGCCTGCACGACCGAGGCGATCGATTTCAGCGCCCTGAAGGCTGAGTTCGAGAAGGCCGGCGCCGTCGTCGTCGGCGTGTCGCCGGACCCGGTCAAGAAGCACGGGAAGTTCGCCGCCAAGCACAACCTCTCCGTCGCACTCGGCTCGGACGAATCGACCGAAATGCTTCAGCGCTATGGCGTCTGGCAGGAAAAGAGCATGTACGGGAAGAAATACATGGGCGTCGCCCGCACCACCTATCTGATCGGCCCGGACGGCAAGGTCCTGAAGACCTGGGCAGGCGTGAAGGTCAAGGGCCATGCCGAAGAGGTGCTCGCAGCCGTGAAGGCAGCCTCCTGACGTGAGCGACCAACCGGCCATCCCATCCTTCAAGTCTCTCCGTGACGGCGCCGTTCAGGCGATCCGGGCGGCAGACCTCGACCTGAAGACGGCGCTCGCCTCGAAGGTCGCTGAAACATGGTATGGCCGAACCCTCTCGCTGCGCCACCCCGGCGACGCCGCCGTGCCGGATCGCCCCGGCCGGCCGGACCGCCCTCTGCTCGTGCCGCCGACTCAAGTGAAGCGGCGCAGCCTTGGCTCGGTGAAAGGCCGCATTGCGATGCTGCATGCGCTGGCGCATATCGAGCTCAACGCCGTCGATCTGGCGCTCGACATCGTCGCTCGATTCGCCTCGGAGCCCGTGCCGCGCTCCTTCTTCGACGGCTGGATGCAGGTCGCCTTCGAAGAGGCCAAGCATTTCAACCTCGTGCGCGGACGCCTGAAGGCATTGGGCGCGGACTATGGCGACCTGCCCGCCCATGACGGCCTCTGGCAGGCCGCCCACGATACCCGCAACGACCTGACCGCACGCCTCGCCGTCGTACCCCTGATTCTGGAGGCCCGAGGTCTCGATGTGACCCCCTCGCTGCAGGAGAAAATGCGCGAAAGCGGTGACATGGAAAGCGCAGAAGTCCTTGATATCATTTACAATGACGAGAAAGGTCATGTCGCGATCGGCGCCAAGTGGTTCCGCTTTCTCTGCGCCCGCGACAAGAAGGATCCGGCCGCGACCTTCCAGACGCTCGTCCGACTCAATTTCCGCGGTCCGTTGAAAGCGCCCTTCAACGATGTCGCTCGCGCCGAGGCCGGCCTGACACCCTCCTTCTACCGCGCCCTGACGTCGACAAGCTTTGCCTGACAGGGCTTTGCGGCAGGTTTTCGAAGGGCCCATTAACGGTCCGGAACGATTTGTTAACCTTAACGGTGTGTAATTCCCCCATGAAAACGTGTGGTTTTTGGTTTGGGGGTAGCCTCGTGGGCAGTGAAGCCGGAAAAAGCGTCTTTGCCAAACGTCGCAAAGCACCAGTGCTGATCCTGGCATCGGGCGACAAGGTTCGACATCTGACGGTCAAGCCGTGGATGACGGCGCTGGGCGTTGCGGTGGCAGCGACATTGACGATGGGATACTTCGGCGCGACGACCTATCTCGTCCTGCGCGATGACCTGCTGGGCGCTTCGATTGCCCGCCAGGCCCGGATCCAGCATGAATATGAAGACCGCATCTCGGCGCTCCGCGCCCAGGTCGATCGCGTCACCTCGCGCCAGCTTCTCGACCAGCAGGTCGTAGAGAAGAAGGTCGAAAAGCTGATGGAGCGCCAGTCGGCGCTGACCGACCGCCACGGCAAGATCAACGAACTCATCGAGCGCGCCGAAAGCGTCGGCGCTGCCCAGCCGGAAATTCCGGTACCGGCTACCAGGCCGACCGGCGACGATCGCCGCGCCAGCGCCGATGCGCCCTTCGATGCCATTCTCGGAACAGAAACCAGGACCGCGACCATCGATCCAATCACCACCCGCGCACTCGGCTTTGCTCCAACGGCTGCCGAATCGCCGGCCAATCGCGCCGACCGCATCTTCAGCAATGTTTCGCTCTCGCTGAAATCCATCGAGCAGCAGCAGATCGCCAAGATCGAGAACCTCCGTCTCGGCGCCTCTGAAAAGGCTGACGCCATTGCGACCGTTCTGCGCCGCACCGGCATCCAGCCCAAGGACACAGACAGCACGGAAGACACCGGCGGCCCCTATATCCCGGTCAACAACCCCACCGGCGACAAGTTCGACCTGAAGCTGACCCAGCTTGACCTCGCCCTGCAGCGGCTCGAGGAAATCCGCAGCCAGGCCATGCGCTATCCCTTCGGCAACCCGATCCCGGGCGCCATGGAAACCAGTGGCTTCGGTTACCGCAAGGACCCCTTCCTTGGCACGCTGGCGCTGCATCCCGGCATCGACTTTCGCGGCAGCATCGGTGATCCGGCCCGCTCGGCAGGCGCTGGCACTGTCGTCTCCGCTGGTCAGGCCTCGGGCTATGGCAACATGGTCGAGATCGACCACGGCAACGGCATCACGACTCGCTATGGCCACCTCTCCGAAATCCTTGTCCGTGTAGGACAGCATGTCGACACAGGAGAAACGATCGGCCGAGTCGGCAATACCGGCCGCTCCACCGGCCCTCACCTCCATTATGAAGTCCGCCGCAACGGCGTCGCCATCGATCCCTCGGGCTTCCTGAATGCAGGCCTGAAGATTACACCTCTGCTGTGATCGTGGGATTGGCGACCGACAGAGTCGCCTGCAGTGTGACAATCTTGTCAAACAGATGAAATTTCATTGAGATTAACCTTGCAAGGCCCGGAAAACTTGACTTTGCAGGGCAAGAGGACTAATCCGCAGTCGCAACATCGCATGCACACGCTGCCGATTAACCAGTCGTTCCTCTGAACGCGAATGGATTATACTCCTCATTGACCACCTTTTCTGATCTCGGGCTGAGCCCTAAAGTCATTTCTGCAGTTACCGACGCCGGTTACACAATCCCGACGCCGATCCAGGCGGGAGCAATCCCCAAGGCCTTGGAACGACGCGATATTCTGGGAATTGCGCAGACGGGCACCGGCAAGACGGCGAGCTTCGTGCTGCCCATGCTGACCCTGCTTGAAAAGGGCCGCGCACGAGCGCGCATGCCGCGCACGCTGATCCTCGAACCGACGCGCGAACTCGCTGCGCAGGTCGCCGAGAACTTCGAGAAGTACGGCAAGAATCACAAGCTGAACGTCGCGCTGCTGATCGGTGGCGTCTCGTTCGACGATCAGGAAAAGAAGCTGGAACGCGGCGCCGACGTGCTGATCGCGACGCCGGGCCGCCTGCTCGACCATTTCGAGCGCGGCAAGCTCCTGATGAGCGCTGTCGAAATCCTCGTCATCGACGAAGCCGACCGCATGCTCGACATGGGCTTCATCCCGGATATCGAGCGCATCGCCAAGCTGATCCCCTTCACGCGCCAGACGCTGTTCTTCTCGGCCACCATGCCGAAGGAAATCCAGGTTCTCGCCGACCAGTTCCTGCAGAACCCGGAGCGCATCGAAGTGTCGACCCGCTCGTCCACCGCACTGACGGTGACGCAGCGTCTCGTCGCGGTGCAGTCGAAGGATTACGAGAAGCGCGCAGCGCTCCGCGATCTCATCAAGTCGCAGGAAGAACTGAAGAACGCCATCATCTTCTGCAATCGCAAGAAGGATGTGGCCGACCTCTTCCGCTCGCTCGAGCGCCACGGCTTCTCCGTCGGCGCCCTGCATGGCGACATGGACCAGCGCTCCCGCATGGCCATGCTGCAAGGTTTCAAGGACAACCAGATCACGCTTCTGGTTGCCTCTGACGTCGCGGCCCGCGGGCTCGACATTCCTGACGTGAGCCACGTCTTCAACTTCGACGTCCCGATCCATGCGGAAGACTATGTCCACCGCATCGGCCGCACCGGTCGTGCCGGCCGTTCGGGCGCCGCCTTCACCCTCGTTGCCAACCGCGACCGCAAGGCGCTCGATGCGATCGAAAAGCTGATCGACAAGAAGATCGAGTGGCTGAACGGCGATCTCTCGGCGCTGCCGCCGAGCGTGGCCGGCGAAGAGGATGAACGTCGCGGCGGTCGCGATCGCAATGATCGCAGCCGCGGCGGCAAGGGCCGCAGGGACCGTTCCGAAAGCCGGTCGGAAGGCCGTCCGGAACGGAACGAAACCCGCGCGGAGACAAGGAAGCCGGAACGCGACATCGAAGTCGTGGCCGAGAAGCGTCAGGAAACAATCGAGGAAGCACCTGTGGCAAGACCCGCACGCAATGAAGCCGAAAAGAGCAATCGTCAGCCGCGCGACTATCGCGTCAACCCGGCCAACGACGATCATCGCGAACGGCGTCAGCGCAACCACCGCCGCAACGATGACGACGGTCCGACGCCGGTCGGGTTCGGCGACGACATCCCGGCTTTCATGCTGATCGTCGCCAACAGCAAGTAATTTCATGGGTTTTCCTGGAACAGACTTTCCGGGACTGGGTGTCGGCCTCGTCATCAGACGGGGCCGTTCCATTTTGCTTTACCGCCGCACGAAGATGCCCGAAGCCGGCCACTGGAACATTCCGGGCGGCAAGGTTGATCATCTGGAGGCGTGCGCAGACGCAGTGCGCCGCGAAACGCAGGAAGAAACCGGCCTCATGATCGGCGAGATGCGCTTCCTGTGCATGTCCGAATACCGCTCCGCCGAGGACGGTCACCACTGGGTGTCACTGATCTACGTGACGGACGACTTCACCGGCGAACCATGCGTCATGGAGCCCGAGAAGCTTCCCGAATTCGGCTGGTTCGACATCGATGCGCTGCCTGATAAGGTGTCGAAGTTCACGCTTCATGCGGTGGAGCATTTGTGAAGTGGCTGCCCCGGCGGAAAGCTGCTAGAGTCACTCCATGTCCGCATCCAACCACTCCCCGTCCGACATCAGGCCAAAGGCAACGCCCAGCCTGGAAGAGATTGCGGCTTGGGAAGCTCTCCCTGCGGAAGAGCAGCTACGTCGGCTGCGTGAAAGCTTTGAAGACCCCGAATGCTCGCGCGTTAGCGACAAGAGCATGGAGGAAATCTTGGCGGAGGCTCTTCGCACGGTAACAGTTTCGTAATCGGCACAAAATCAACTACGCTCATGAACTAGCAGCAAGTTGAATTGGACGGATAAATTCGGCCGCAATAGCCTCACCCATCTACTTGAGGAGAACGCCGTGCCCGCCGAAGTCACCATCCGTCCCGTCACCCGCGAAGATCACGACATCTGGATGCCGCTCTGGAAGGGCTATCAGCGCTTCTACAAGACCGACATTCCCGACGAGACGAGCGCCATCACCTGGCGCCGCTTTCTCGACCCGGACGAGCCGATGTTTGCAGCGCTCGCATTCCAGAACGGTCGCGCGGTCGGCGTGGTGCATTACATCTTCCACCGCTCCTGCTGGACGCCCGGCGACTATGTCTATCTTCAGGATCTCTATGTCGAGGACGGCATTCGTGGCAGCGGTATCGGCCGCAAACTCATCGAATTCGTCTACGAAGATGCAAAGGCCAAGGGTGCCTCACGCGTTCATTGGCTGACGCATGAAACGAACACGGACGCGATGAAGCTCTACGACCGCATCGCGTCGAAATCCGGCTTCATCCAGTACCGCCAGCTCTTCAGCTGATCGGAGAGGCTCAGGCGGCCTCGGCGGCGGCCTGCGCCTTCTCGCCGCGTGCGGCAAGCTGGAGGATTTTCGGCTTCGGCACCAGCTCGGAAACCGGCGTCCAGTGGATCAGCTCCATGCGGCCGTCGAAATGCTCGACCACCGCCGTGCAGCTTTCCACCCAGTCGCCTGTGTTGATGTACTGGATACCCTCGATATCCTCCATCACCGCATGGTGAATATGGCCGCAGACGACGCCATCGACCTTGTGGCGTCGGGCTTCTTCGGCGACGAAATGCTGGAACTCGCCGATGAAATTGACGGCGTGCTTGACCTGCAGCTTGGCCCAGGCCGAGAACGACCAGTAAGGCAGACCGAGACGGCGGCGCACGGCAGCCAGGCCGCGATTGACGAGGATGGCCGCGTCATAGGCCCAGTCGCCGAGATAGGCCAGAAGGCGATAGTTGCGCACCACGATGTCGAACTCGTCACCATGGATGACGAGATATTTCTTGCCGTCGGCCGCCTCGTGGATCCAGTTCAGCGCCACTTCGATACCGCCGAAATGCATGCCCGGAAAATCGCGCAGGAATTCGTCGTGATTGCCCGGCACGTAGATGATGCGCGCGCCCTTGCGCGCCTTGCGGAGAAGCTTCTGCACGACGTCGTTGCAGCTCTGCGGCCAGTGCCAGCTGCGCTTCAGACGCCAGCCGTCGATGATGTCACCGACGAGAATATAGGTCTCTGCCTCGTGATAGCGCATGAAGTCGATGAGATAGTCGGCCTTCGCCGCCTTCGAGCCCAGGTGGACATCGGAAATGAAGATGGTGCGGAATGTCCTTGCCTCGGGTTCGGCGCTCATCGTCTCAGCCTTTCATCGCTGCGCGTGTCATGGTTCTCAAAACCAGACTCGTGTTTCAGGATGATGACAGAGCGGGCCACGCGCACCGGGTGTCATAAAATTGCGACAGTTACCACAAAGGACTCCCGCCGACGAACAATTGGTGTATGGAAGATTCCGACACCAAAAAGACCATCGGAGACTGGCAGAGCATGGATTCGCTTGATGACAACAAGGCGCAGGGCGCGCCGCAATCGGCAGACCTGGACGCGCAGGCGCTGTTTTATCATCGTTATCCCCGCCCCGGTAAGATGGAAATCACCGCGACCAAGCCGCTTGGCAACCAGCGCGACCTGGCGCTCGCCTATTCTCCGGGCGTTGCGGCACCCTGCCTCGCCATCAAGGACGATCCGGCCACAGCCGCCTTCTACACGGCCCGCTCGAACCTCGTCGCCGTCGTATCCAACGGCACCGCCGTTCTCGGCCTCGGCAATATCGGCGCGCTGGCCTCCAAGCCGGTGATGGAAGGCAAGGCCGTTCTCTTCAAGAAATTCGCGGGCATCGACGTCTTCGACATCGAGATCAATGCGCCTGCCGTGGAAGACATGGTCAAGGTCGTCTCCGCGCTCGAACCCACCTTCGGCGGCATCAACCTTGAAGACATCAAGGCGCCGGAATGTTTCGAAGTCGAGCGTCAGCTGCGCGAGATCATGGACATTCCGGTCTTCCATGACGACCAGCACGGCACCGCCATCATCGTCGCAGCCGCCGTCCTCAACGGGCTGGAACTCGCCGGCAAGGACATCGCCACCGTCAAGATCGTCGCCTCGGGCGCCGGTGCCGCAGCGCTCGCCTGTCTCAACCTGCTGGTCGCTCTCGGCGCGCGGCGCGAGAACATCTGGGTGCACGACATCGAAGGTCTCGTCTACAAGGGCCGCGAAGCGCTCATGGACGAGTGGAAGTCAGTCTACGCCCAGGAGAGCGACAAGCGCACGCTTGCCGAATCCATCGGGGGCGCGGATATCTTCCTCGGCCTTTCCGCTGCCGGCGTCCTGAAACCGGAACTGCTGGCGCAGATGGCCGAAAAGCCGCTGATCATGGCGCTCGCCAACCCGACGCCCGAAATCATGCCGAACCTCGCCCGCGAGGCGCGTCCCGATGCGATGATCTGCACCGGCCGCTCGGACTTCCCGAACCAGGTCAACAACGTCCTCTGCTTCCCCTACATCTTCCGCGGTGCGCTGGACTGCGGCGCCCGCACGATCAACGAGGAAATGAAGCTGGCCGCCGTGCGCGCCATTGCCTCGCTTGCCCGCGAGGAGCCGTCGGACGTGGCCGCCCGCGCCTATTCCGGCGAGACCCCGGTCTTCGGGCCCGAATATCTGATCCCCTCGCCCTTCGACCAGCGCCTCATCCTGCGCATCGCCCCCTGTGTCGCCAAGGCGGCCGCAGAGACCGGCGTCGCCACGCGTCCGATCCAGGATTTCGACGCCTATATGGACGAGCTGAACCGCTTCGTCTTCCGCTCCGGCTTCATCATGAAGCCGCTCTTCACCGCAGCCAAGACCGCCGCCAAGCAGCGCGTCATCTTCGCCGAGGGTGAAGACGAGCGCGTGCTGCGCGCCGCCCAGGTTTTGCTGGAAGAAGGCATTGCCAAGCCGATCCTCATCGGCCGTCCCTCCATCCTGCAGTCGCGCCTCGAACGCTTCGGCCTCAAGATCCGCCCCGAAATCGACTTCGAAGTCGTCAACCCCGAATCCGACCGCCGCTATCGCGACTATGTCGACGAATATTTTGCCCATGTCGGCCGCAAGGGTGTTACGCCCGAAGCCGCCCGCACGATCGTGCGCACCAACTCGACCGTGATTGCAGCGCTCGCCGTCAAGCGCGGCGATGCGGATGCGCTGATCTGCGGCGTCGAAGGCCGTTATGACCGGCATCTGCGCGACATCAAGCAGATCATCGGCAAGAAGCCCGGCGTCATCGACTTCTCGGGGCTTAGCCTGCTGATCTCGCAGCGCGGCGCGACCTTCTTCACGGACACCTATGTGACCTACAGCCCGAGCGCTGAAGAGATCGCCGAAATGACGATCATGGCAGCCCGCGAAATCCGCCGCTTCGGCATCAAGCCGCGCGCGGCTCTCGTCTCGCATTCCAACTTCGGCTCGCGCGATTCCGAATCCGCATCCAAGATGCGCCGCGCCATCCAACTCGTGCGCGAGCAGGCGCCAGACCTGGAGGCAGACGGCGAAATGCACGGCGATTCCGCCATCTCGGAAATCCTGCGCAAGCGCGTCATGCCGGACTCGACGCTTTCGGGCGAAGCCAACCTCATCGTCTTCCCGAACCTGGACGCCGCCAACATCACGCTCGGTATCGTGAAGACCATGACGGACAGTCTGCATGTCGGCCCGATCCTGCTGGGTGCGGCCATGCCCGCCCACATCCTGACGCCATCTGTGACCTCGCGCGGCGTCGTCAACATGGCAACGCTCGCCGTCGTCGAAGCGTCGCACCCGGAAGGCGGCCTCTGAGCCACACGACGCCATAGAGTTGCCAAGCACCCGGCCATTGTTTATCCCATAAATTTTTAGGGATCAGCAATGCCGGGCCTGGCTGGCTTCAATGCGCTCGTCGATAAACTCCCCAATTCGGCTACCTCGGACCCGCAGGCCTTCCTGGCGGAGTTGCAGGCGGTCTACGGCCTTGCACATGTCCTCTATGCCGACCTGCGGAAAGAGGGAGATTTGTTCCTTCCCGGCACGATCATCCACGCTCCCGATCCAGACCTCGAGCGCCTGCTCCGCCATGAAGGTCTGAAACCTCTTCATCCGCTCTTCGAGGTCGCGGCAAAGCTGTTTGGGCCTCGTGTCGTCCACCCACCTGACATTGCCGAGGCCGAACAGGGTGCGAATGCACGACACCGAGTATCACTGATCGATCGCCCGCTCCTCGTCTTCCCCCTGGTGCCTTCACGTCCGGGCGTTGCCTTTTTTGCCTGCAATCCCGGCCACTTGAAGGACAAGGACGAGGTCACAGGTCGGCTGCTGCGCGATCTTGCAGCATTCGCCGGCCTCTTCCACGCGGCGCGTCTTGCGGCCTCCGAACCGCCGCCACCCAAACCGGCCGGCAAGCCGACCACGCCGCGCCTGACGCCCCGCGAACGCGAAGTCCTGCAATGGGTGGCGGGCGGCAAGACCTATTGGGAGATCGCCCGCATCCTCGGCATTTCGGAGCGAACCGTTCGACATTTCATGTCCGCGTGTCGAGAAAAACTCGACGCCGTCTCCAACAAGCAGGCCGTCGCCAAGGCTGTCGCAGGCGGATTGATCAAGGTCGCCGATCCGCGTTTCAGCGTCGAGATTTGAGCCACATATCCCCTCTGGCTACAACCAAACGAAATATATTAAAAGTTGTCCATACAGACAGTGCACAATTATGGATTTACATGATGGTCTTCTCCGGTCAATGACCTTCCGGAGAACCGCCGTGATCGAAATCTACTCAGACCTTGAACGCCATTTCAGACCCCAGGCGCTGGCGCCGATGTTCCAGTTGCGCAAGCGCGTGTTCCACGATCTGCTCGGCTGGGACGTCAGCGTGCGGGGCGATGTCGAGATCGACCACTATGACGACATCAACCCCATCTATGTCCTGTCCTATGCGCCCGAGACACATCGTCTGCGCGGCGCACTTCGCCTGTTGCCAACCCTTGGACCCAACATGCTGGACGACACGTTTCCTGTCCTGCTCGGCGAAACGCCCGCAATTCGCAGGTCGGACGTCTGGGAATCGAGCCGCTTCTGCATCGACCCCGAAATCTCCCAGGATCGCGCGTCGAACCAGGTCACGATTGCTGCCGCCGAACTCATGTGCGCGGTGGGAGAACTCGGCCTTGCCTCCGGCATCCGCCAGATCGTCACCGTCACGGATGTCTTCCTGGAGCGCATGTTCCGCCGCATGGGCTGCCCCGGCAACCGCATCGGCGCGCCGCAGAAGATCGGCAGCGTCCACGCCGTCGCCGTGGGTTGGGACGTCAACGACAAGCTGCTCGCCGACATGAAGGACATCGCCGGGATCTCCGGCCCGGTTCTGGCCACGCCGCCCGAATTGCGCATTGCCGCAGCCGCCTGAAACAAACGGCGGCTCTCGACGTTGTTAAGCAAAGAAGCACGTTGCGATTGCGGGCGCTGCCCGATTGGCTCACAATGGGGCCATCTCAACCGATGCCTTGCCTGATCGACAGGAGCCGCCAACTTGGTTTGGTCCACACGACTTAGTCTGCATTTTCGTGCGAGCGCGCTGGCCTTTCTGGCCAGTTTCGCCATCGCCGGACATGCCGGCGCGACCTCCATCTGCGGTTCCATCCGCATGGAGCTGAACACGGACGTGGAGACGATCGGCAGCACGCGCGAAACGCGCGCATACCAGCAGGCCATTTCCCGCCAGCAGCACGAGATCGATACGGTGCGTCGCGACCTGCGCCGCTTTGGCTGCACCTCCGGCAGTTTTCTGGTCTATGGCGGCCAGAACGCCGAAACCTGCGACATGCTGAGCGGTACGCTGGATCGCATGTATGACAATCTCGCCGAACTGCAGAACCATGATATTCCGCTGGTCACACGCTCGATGAGCCCGGCACGCCGCGCCAAGCTTCTGGATGCGCTGGAGCGCAATGGCTGCAACGACGTGCCGGACAGCCCGCGCGCGTCTCTCGACACCGCCCCGTCCGAACCGGCACGCTACGACCCCACCCTGCAGGAGGAGCCTCGCCCCACGCAGCGCCAGACGGAGATCCGCAATCTCGGCGGCGGCGACCGCGGTGGCAATCTTCAGACCGTGTGCGTGCGCACCTGCGACGGCGGCTTCTTTCCGGTTTCCACCAATACCAGCCCCGCCAGCTTCGAACGCGACGCGCAGGTCTGTTCGATGATGTGCCCTGGCGTTGAGACAGAACTGTTCTATCACGGCGTCGGCACGCAGGAGATGTCGGAAATGGTCTCCGCCACCGGCGGAATGCCCTACAAGGAAGAGCCTTACGCCTTCAAGTTCCGCAGCTCCGCGCGGACCAAGGAAAAGTCCTGCAGCTGCAACTTTTCCGCCTATTATCGTGAAATGATGAAACGCGAAGCCGCCAAGGCAAACGGTACGGATATTGCGCCGGACGACCAGTCCTCCACCGCGCCCGCGCCGAAGGCTGAACAACCCTATTCGTCGATCCTCAATCTCGATACGAAGCCGGACGCCAAGCCGGCTCCGACGCCGGCCCCCAAGCCGCCCCAGACAGCGGAAAAGCCACCGGAACCCGGCCCCGCCATGCCTTACGATCCGTCCAAGGCGCAAGTCCGCAAGGTGGGTCCGCAATTCCTGCCCAACAAGGATACGGCGATCGACCTGCGCCATCCCAGGGAAGCCACGGCGAACTGAGCGGGATCAGCCCGTCGTCCCCGCCTCGTCCGGCCAGCCTTCCTCGAACACGAGTTCCTCCAGAGGCAGCCGCTGCCGCCAGCCCTTCAGGGCCAGTTCCGGCTCGGTGTAGAGCTGCTCGACATAGCCCAGGCAAAGCCAGGCGATGATCTGCACATGGTCGGGAATGCCGAGGATCGCCTTCACCTCGTCCTCGTGAAAGATGCTGACCCAGCCGACGCCGACGCCCTCCGCGCGCGCGGCAAGCCAGAGGTTCTGCACCGCGCAGACGGTGGAATAGGCATCCATCCTGAGATTATGCGTTCGCCCGAGGATCACCTTGCCGCCCCGCGTCGGGTCGCAGGTGATGCAGATGGAAAGCGGCGCCTGCCGAATGCCTTCCAGCTTCAGCCGCAGATAGGCCGCCTGCCGCTCATCCTGAAACATCGCCGCAGCCTCGGCATTGGCCCGAGAAAAAGCCTCGGCGACACGCGCCCTGGTATCCTCGCGCCGCACGAGAATGAAATTCCAGGGCTGCATGAAGCCCACGGAAGGCGCGCTGTGGGCGGCCTTCAGCAGGCGCTGCACGAGGTCGTCCGGCAAAGGGGTGGGCAGAAACTGGCTGCGGACATCGCGGCGCGTTTCGATGGCCCGGTACACGGCCGCGCGTTCTTCGGATGAAAAGGCTCCCGCCTCGGCAAGTGCTGCGCACTCCGCCGCAAGATCAAGCTTCGCCATCGCAAATCCCCGCAACGCGAAACCCGCCCGCCGTCCGCGCGGGCTGAGGCTATCTTGCCAGGCCGGTCTTCTGGCTCGAGGATCAACCGCCTGCGTCGCTTGAGCCTTCCCGGATCACTCCAGTGGCCTGAAACCCCGCCCGAAAGCGCAAGAACTTCACCATGCGACCAGCGTCCCCTCTCACAGCGTTGGGCACGCGCCGGATTGCCACCGGCTTCCCGATTCTCCCGCTCGCGCGGGCACCTGACGCGTAACGAGATCGCATATGGCGGGTAGGAAGGCAAGGCAGGACGCCCTCCTCTCCCCTTGTGGGAAGGATAACGCGCTGCCGACGAGGGGCATCCGACGCCCTAGCCCAGGTAGGACAACCGAGCCTCCATGGCCTCCGTCATCCCGGCCTTGAGCCGAGATCCAGTGCGCAATGTCCATCGCGCGGAGGACTCTTTGCCTGATGAGTTCTTTGTGCTCGCAGACGCGAGCTCGCCGTCATGCCGGATCTAGTCCGGCATGACGGCGAGAAGAAGCTTTAGGATCACCTGTATGGCTCCGCTTCGGGGCCCACAGAAGCGGCCCACCTCAAAATAGTCCCACCTTTCGGCATTCCCGATCCGCCTCATACCGGCTGATGCCGATATCCGCGAGCTGCTCGTCGGTCAGTTCGGAAAGCGCAATGCGCGAGCGATTGAGAACGAAGGCCCAGCGGAGTGCGGCAAGGACTTTCGCGACGCGGTTGCCAAATGTCACGGTCGTGACCGGGGCCCGTTCGAGCGATACACTGTCCATCATTGTCTCCATCGTTTCCATCATTGTCACCCTTGCTGCGGACCTTTCTTGCCTTTCGCTGAAACTTGACTATGATGCCTTATCGATTGACTCGCAGATTGCTTCAATACGGATAATTGTCACCATGACAAATTGGCTTCCATCCCTGCAGGAAGGCTCCGGCCCGCTCTATGTCCGACTGGCCGATCAGATCGAGGCAGATATCGCATCCGGCATTTTGCCGCCCGGCGCAAAGCTTCCGCCGCAGCGCGACCTTGCCTATGACATCAAGGTGACAATCGGTACAATCGGCCGCGCCTATGCGCTGGTGCGCGAGCGCGGCCTCGTTTCCGGCGAAGTGGGACGCGGCACCTATGTGTTGCCGCAGCAGGAAGAACCCGCCAATGACGGGCGCGACCGCATCGTCAGTGCTTTCTCCGGAACCAGGGTCTCGGTGCCGCCGGCCGGAAAGCTGCGCTTTGATACGACTGCCGCCCCGGATGTGGGACAATCCGGCCCCATCGAGACATTTCTCACCCGCACGGTGCGCGACTATCGCGACGAGATTTCGAGTTACACCCGGATCATTCCGGAGCGCTGGAAGGAAGCCGGGCGCAAGTGGCTTTCCAATGCCACCTGGCAGCCGACGGTGGACTGCATTGTCCCTGTTCTCGGTGCGCATGCGGGGATCATGTCGGTCATTCACGCGATCTCGCAGCCCGGCGATTACATCGCTTTCGAAGAGCTGACCTACGCGCAGGTGTCACGCGCCGCCGCCATGACCGGGCGCCGCATTGTCACCGTCGCCTCCGACCAAGGCGGCATTCTGCCGGACGATCTGGAGCGCGTCTGCGCGCAGAAGCACCCGAAGGCAATCTTCCTCATGCCCTCCGCGCAGAACCCGACCGCCGTCACGCTGTCGGTCGAGCGACGTCGGGCGATTGCGGAGATCGCGCGGACGCATAACGTCTGGCTGATCGAGGACAATCTCTATGGCGCGATGGCCGAGGACGGCCTGCCCTTCCTGGCGGAACTCGCCCCCGACAAGACCTTCCACATCGGCGGGCTCTCAAAGTCCGTGGCCGCTGGCGTGCGCGGCGGCTGGGTCGCCTGCCCGCCGCATTTCGCCGCGCGCGTCAACATCACCCACAAGCTCTCGACCGGCGGCATTCCCTTCGTGCTCTTCGAACTCTGCGCCTCGCTGGTGCTTTCGGGTACTGCCAGCACGATCCGCCGGCAGGTTCTGGCCGAATGCCGGGCGCGCGAGGAGATGGTGGAGACGATCTTCGGCGATCTCGACATCAGCCACCAGCGCGGCGCGCCCTTCTTCTGGCTGCGCCTGCCCGAACCCTGGCACGCAGGCACCTACAAGCAGGCCGCCTTCGACCGCGGCATCCTCATCGACGACGAGGACGAGTTCAAGCCGGCCCGCTCGGACAAGGTCCACCACGCCGTGCGCATCAGCTACTCCTCGCCGCAGGACCGGAAAGATGTTGAAAACGGGCTGAAGACGCTGAAAGCGCTCATCGACGCCGGCCAGACCGGCTATGACACCGATGCCTGACGGGAGCGTCGGGCATCGGCCCCACACGACCTAGGCATGACCCGGAACACATCTTGAACGTCACCATCCTGCATAATCCCCGCTGTTCGACCTCCCGCGCCGTCCTGGAGATGATCCGTGAAGCGGGTCACGATCCGGCCATCGTCGAATATCTCAAGCACCCGCCGGAGCGGGCCGAACTCGTGCGCATGCTGATGGCGCTGGAGATGAACCCGCGCGACCTGATGCGCCGCAAGGAAACGCTCTACAAGGAGCTGAGCCTCGACGATCCGTCGCTGACGGATAACGACCTGCTCGACGCGATGCTGGCCAACCCGATCCTCATTGAGCGCCCGATCGTTATCTCCGAGAAAGGCATCCGGCTCGGCCGCCCCAAGGAACAGGTTCTCGAAATTTTATAACAAGATATTTTGGTTATCGTATATTTAGATAATCAAACTCGACAGGATTTCGTTTTCGGTGATGTCCTGATATCCAAGGCCCGCGGCCTCGAATGCCTCGGTCAAACGCCCGAAATTCTCGGGCCTCGCGGTCTCTATCCCGATCAGGATCGAGCCGAAATTGCGCGCGGATTTCTTTAGATATTCGAAACGAGCGATATCGTCCTCCGGTCCCAGGAGGTTCAGAAAATCCTTCAATGCACCGGGGCGCTGGGCGAGCCGGAGGATGAAATACTTCTTCAGGCCGGAATGGCGCATGGCGCGCTCCTTCACATCCGGCAGCCGCTCGAAATCGAAATTGCCGCCCGAGACGATGGCGACGATGCGCTTGCCCCTCAGCCGCTCCGCCGGCATCTGCGCAAGCGCTGCGATGGAAAGCGCCCCCGCCGGCTCCAGCACCACGCCCTCGATGTTCAGCATCTCGATCATCGAGACGCAGATGGCGTTCTCGGCAATCGTCATCACCTGATCGGACGAGAACCTGGAAAGCGCCGCGAAGTTCAGGTCGCCGATCCGCGCCACGGCCGCGCCGTCGACAAAATTGTCGACCTTCGGCAGCGTCACGGGCTGGCCCGCCTCCAGCGCCCGCTTCAGGCTCGGCGCGCCTTCCGGCTCGCAGAAGACAAAGCTCTCTTTCGGCACCGCGCCATCAAGAAAGCCCGTCACGCCCGAAGACAATCCGCCGCCGCCGACCGGAATAATGACCATGTCCGGCACATTGCCATCTGGCAGTTGAGCGAGAATTTCTGCAGCAACGGTCGCCTGGCCCTCGATGATATCGGGATGATCGAAGGGCGGCACCATCATCGCGCCGGTCGCCTCCGCGTGGTCGCGCGCGGCCTTGTAGCACTGGTCGAAAAAGTCGCCGAAGAGCTTGATCTCGATGAAGCCGGCGCCGAACATGCGCGTCTTCTCGATCTTCTGCTGCGGGGTCGTCACCGGCATGAAGACCGTGCCGCGCACGCCGAAATGCCGACAGACATAGGCAAAGCCCTGCGCGTGGTTGCCGGCCGAGGCGCAGACGAAGGTCTGCCCCGTTCCGCCCTCGCCGATCGCTTTCCTGAGAAAATTGAACGCGCCGCGTATCTTGTAGGAGCGCACCGGCGACAGGTCTTCGCGCTTCAGCCATATCTCGGCGCCATAGCGCGCGCTCAAATGATCGTTCAGCTGCAGCGGTGTTTCGGGAAACAATCCGCGCATCGCGCCAAGCGCATCTTCAATCGTCTGCCTGTCCAAGATCGGCCTCTTCGCCCTAAGCCATGATGGCAATCGCTATCGCATACCGAAGCGCCTGAGGCCACCCCATTTTCGCCTGCAAAAGGCTGCATCGGCAAGGCATGCACGACGACGGAGGTCGGCATTTTGCAGCTCGGCAATCGGTGGCGGCTCAAGATTTCTGATAGGACTGCGTCACTTCCGCCAAGATGCGACCTTGATTGCAACCGCAAGCTCGGCTAGGCGGAAAGGAACGTTGCGGGCGTGGCGAAACTGGTAGACGCAAGGGACTTAAAATCCCTCGGCCTTGGCTGTACGGGTTCGACCCCCGTCGCCCGCACCAGAAACACGCGACCCCATGACAGGACACAAGCCAAGCCAGCCGCCAAGGTTCCGGCATGCGCGGCTCGGCGGCAGCGGCCCTCTTCTTGCGGGACGCGCGGCCCAAGGAAAGGTAGGCTCATGAAGTTTCTGATCGTTGTTGCAGCTTTCTGCGTGATCGTGGCCACGCTGGGCGCAGGCTTTGTCGGCTATACGTTCTACACCAAGGGTCGGACGGAAGGCCTGCAGGCGCAGTGCGCGGAACTGGCAAAGACCGATCCCGCGACGATGAGCGATCTGGAGCGCGTCCAGGCGAAATCGCTCGCCCAGAAATGCAGTGGCTGAGCGAGCGTAGCGCGAGCCACGCCCGCAACCCGCGTCCTCTAATCAGGCCAGCAAAGTCACGACCTCCACCAG
>UBQX01000026.1 GCA_900467685.1 Hyphomicrobiales bacterium | reverse complement strand
TGGTGGAGGTCGTGACTTGTTGCCTTTTCCTGGGGCTAGGTCATTCCGCTGGGGTGCATCTCCGGGCTGGAGGGATCGCGAGTGGGTGCCAAAGCAGGCAGGCAAGCGAGTGAGCGTCTGGCGATTTGCCGGTCGGATGGTTCAGACTTCCTAAACATCTGCGCGGTATTTCTGGCCGCTGTCTCGATCGATTGCGACTGCCGACGTATTCTCACAAGCTTGAGCGCGTTCGATAATGACGGGCGTTCGCATTTTGCACGAGGATTACCATGTCGACCGGATGCGAAGGCTGCCAGCGCGGCGAAACCTTTGACCTTCCCTTTTCCATCGCGTTCCAGCCCATCGTGGATGTGCGCACGCGCCGCACCTTCGGGCACGAGGCGCTGGTGCGCGGGCCGAAAGGCGAGGGCGCATGGAGCGTGTTGTCGAAGGTCACGGACGAAAACCGCTACTATTTCGACCAGCAATGCCGGGTGAAGGCGATCGGCCTGGCGGCGAGCCTTTATCCGGCCGACGAGAACCTCAAGCTCTCGATCAATTTCATGCCCAACGCGGTCTATGAGCCGCGTGCCTGCATCCGCCAGACGCTGGCGACGGCCGACCGGCTTAACTTCCCCCTCAGGAACATCATCTTCGAATTCACCGAGAACGAAAAGATGGATACGGATCATGTCCTGCGTGTTCTGGAGACCTACCGCGAAATTGGCTTTGGCACGGCGATTGACGATTTTGGCGCGGGTCATGCCGGTTTGGGGCTGCTGGCAAAGTTCCAGCCCGATATCGTCAAGCTCGACATGGACCTTATTCGAAATATCGACACCGACACCTCCAAGCAGATCATCGTCCGGCACACCCTGCGCATGCTGGAAGAGCTGGGCGTGACGCCCTTGTGCGAAGGCGTGGAAACGGCCGCAGAACTGGCAATCCTGCAGGAACTCGGCGTTGGATTGATGCAGGGATATCTTCTCGCCCGCCCCGCCTTCGAGACGATTGTCACGCCGCAGTTTGACGCCTGAGCCAGAGCATGAGGCGCAGTGTCAGTTCGGCGTGCCGGGAAAGCCCTGCATGTTCTCACCATGCACATAAGGATCGCCCGCAGGCGGATTGAAGCCCGGCGAGAGGGTGCTTTCATAGGTCACGAGACCGTTCTTGCAGGAATACATCCGCACGGGAAGCTGTCTTCGCCCTTCATAATAGGGTGAGACGATCTGCGACGAGCAGTTCGACCTGTCTTCCGATTGCGTGGAGAAACCCTTTGGCGGCACAACGCCAGGCAGATCCTTGAACATGTTCTTTTCCGCCGCCAGGCAGACGGAAGTGCCGGCAAGCGTAAGAAGAAGGGCGGCTATGAGACGCATGATCGGTTTCGACATCTTGTTTTCCTGTCACCGCTGCCCGCCCACACCGATGTGATGGAAGATATGGGGATTGCCAGCCCGCTTGTCCAGCCGATTGGACGTGAACGGCGTTTCGGATTATAGCCGTTTCGAACACGCAATCGGAGACGCAATATGACGAGCCCCATCCGCTATCACGAAGGCGACATTTCGGCGGCAGACGCCGCCCGCTACACCGGCGCGATCGCCATCGACACGGAAACCCTGGGGCTGATCCCGCGCCGCGACCGGCTCTGCGTCGTGCAGCTTTCGCCGGGCGATGGCACGGCAGACGTGATCCGCATCGCGCCCGGCCAGAAGGAAGCCCCGAACCTCGTCGCCATGCTGGCCGATCCGGCGCGCGAGAAGATCTTCCATTTCGGCCGCTTCGACATCGCGGTCCTGTTCCACACCTTCGGCGTGACCACCGCCCCGGTCTTCTGCACCAAGATCGCCTCGCGCCTCACCCGCACCTACACGGACCGTCACGGCCTGAAGGACAATCTGAAGGAATTGCTCGACGTCGACGTCTCCAAGCAGCAGCAGCAGTCTGACTGGGCCGCCGAGACGCTGAGCCAGGCGCAGCTCGAATATGCCGCCTCCGACGTGCTGCATCTGCATGCGCTGCGGGACAAGCTGACCCAGCGCCTTGTTCGCGACGGCCGCGTCGATCACGCAAAGGCCTGCTTCGAATTCCTGCCGACCCGCTCCAAGCTCGACCTGCTCGGCTGGGAAGAAACCGACATCTTCGCGCACAGCTGAGCAAATTTCATGGATTTGGCCAATCATGACAGAGAGGTTAACGCCGGATCGCGGCGTTAACCTTTTGTTAACTTTTGAGGCATAGCCTTACGAATCAGGTTTTGCTTTTCCGGATGTCGTGACGGCATCGAGCGACACAGTCGCGGCGGAAGATGGCAAACCGTGACGATTGCGGGCGACGTTCGCTCAAGCGCTCATGCGTGTGATCCATGCGTTTCCTTCATTCAAACGAGGACGAGGGCGCCCATGCTTCCTCCCGTCAATGCCTCGATAGCGGCGCAGCCGATCACCGCCCCCGCCATCGGGCAGAGGGAAGCGCGGCCTGACGGGCCCGCTGCTGTCGGACAGGCGCAGACCCCCACAACGACATCCACCGCGACGACGACACAGCAGGGTGCTGCCAGCGAAACGCTTGCATCCTTGCGCCAGCTTGCCGATCTTCTGGCCTCGCAGCAGGTGGATGCCGAAGATATCCTGACGCGGCTTGCCATCGATTTCGCCACCGCACTCGGCGAGGCACCCTTGCCCGATGAGGCGCCGCGCGACTTCTCCAAAAGGCTGGCCGCCCTGATCCGCCAGCTGCCCGCCGCGACGCTCCTGGCCGCGCAGAAGGCTTCGAACCTCGGCACGCTCAACATCCAGCCGCAGGCCTTTGCCGCGGCCCTTGCCGATCCCGCCTCGCCAGCCGCCGCGCGACTTGTCGCCATGGCCGAAGATCCAAGCGCCCATGGGCTGCAGCAGGTCCTGAAGGCGGCGATCGAAAGCTATGAGCAGAACGCAGGCCCGAACGCGCCCGCGCCTCAGCCAAACACCATTGCCGCACAGAAGGCGGCAGCAATGGGCGCCCCGGCGAAAACCGGTGAGGCGTCGGCCGGCGCCGAGCCTGGTGCGTCTGCAGAGGCCGAGGCAAACGCGACGGGGGCGGCGACGCCGCGGGAACCGGGCCGGGCGTCAGCGCCTGATCCCGCCAGCAACCCGCGCCAGCCGGCGACGGCCCCGGCCAATGTTCTCCGGCCCGAGACCGCAGCCGCGACTGCCATCCGTCCCGCCGAGCAGGCCAAGGCTCAGGTCGCCGCCGAGTTGTTGCAGGGCGCGTCCGCCGACCGCGACGAAGGCCAGCCGACCATGCAGGTTCTGCGCGGCTTCAATGTCGTCGTCGCCAATGTCGCGAGCCGCGCCACCGAGGTGCTGAAGAGCGTTGCGGCACTCGCCCTTGAGGCCGAGGCGGCGCAGGTCTTCGCGCCTGCCGCCGAGGCAACCGCGCAGACAGGCGGCAAATCCATCATCCCCGCGCAAGGCGTGAAGCCCGAGCTTCCTGTCGAACCCGCTCCGGTGATCGCCGGCAAGGCGCATGAGGCGGCGCGCGCCATGGAGGGCAGGGTGATCCCGCTCTTCGCGCGGCCTGCCGGCGCGGAAGACGCCGAAACGGTCGATATCGACCGTCTGATCCACATCGCCCAGCAGACGGCGGCCAAGGTCGATCCCGCCCGCCTGCCCGAACTTGCACTCGCCGCAGCCCAAGCACGCCTGCCGGAACCCGTGCCCTTCGCGCAGGTCCCTTATCCCTTCGTCCGCGAAGAGGAAGAAAAGCGCCGCCGCCGCGGCTTTGGCGAACCGGCCGGCGGGGATGAGGACGGTGAGGAGATGACGGGCGAAGACGGCCAGTCGCTCTGGCACGGCGACGGCGAACAGGCCGAACGCCGCGAGGAACCGGAAATCGAGGAACGCCCCTTCGACGCGGAAGAGCCGCTGAAGCGCAATCCGACGGATGCCGAGCGGGCGCTGCACATGTATCAAAGGTTCGGCGGGTTCTGACGCCCCTTCCTCTCCCCTTGTGGGAGAGGATAGATCGCCCCAAGAGGCGAAGCCGATTGGCATGGCGATCTTGGTGAGGGGGAACTGCTCCCACTCTAAGCATCACTCGATCGCCCCGAAAACGACCCCCTCACCTGGAAAATCTAGCACTTAGCTAAAGCTAAGGTGCTGATTTTCCGTCCTCTCCCACAAGGGGAGAGGTGGACCCAAACAAAAAGCCCGCGTGGATCGCTCCACGCGGGCTCTTCAATGAGTGAAACGCGAGACGCTTAGCCGTTGTCGCGGTTCTTGAGGGCTGCACCCAGGATGTCGCCGAGCGAAGCGCCAGAGTCGGACGAACCGAACTGTGCGACGGCTTCCTTCTCTTCTGCGATCTCGAGAGCCTTGATCGACAGGCCGACTTTGCGGTCCTTCTTGGAGAAGTTGATGACGCGGGCGTCGACAACCTGACCAACCTGGAAACGCTCGGGGCGCTGTTCGTCACGGTCACGCGACAGGTCAGCGCGGCGGATGAACGAGGTCAGCTCTTCGTGGTTGACGAGCTTGACTTCGATGCCACCGTCGTTGACAGCCGTGACTTCGCACGAAACGACCGAGTTCTTGCGCAGGTCGCCAGACGTTGCGGCGTCGCCGACAGCGTCCTTGCCGAGCTGCTTGATGCCGAGCGAGATGCGCTCCTTGTCGACGTCCACATCGAGAACGACAGCCTTGACGACGTCGCCCTTGTTGTATTCCTCGATGACCTGTTCGCCCGGACGGTTCCAGTCGAGGTCGGAGAGGTGAACCATGCCGTCGACGTCGCCGTCGAGGCCGATGAACAGGCCGAATTCGGTCTTGTTCTTGACTTCACCTTCAACTTCCGTGCCAGCCGGATGGCTGTGCGCGAAGGCCTGCCACGGGTTCTCGAGCGTCTGCTTGAGGCCGAGCGAGATGCGGCGCTTGGACGGGTCGACTTCGAGAACGACAACGTCGACTTCCTGGCTCGTGGACAGGATCTTGCCGGGGTGTACGTTCTTCTTGGTCCAGGACATTTCGGAGATGTGGATGAGGCCTTCGATGCCCGGCTCCAGCTCGACGAACGCACCGTAGTCGGTGATGTTCGTGACGGTGCCCTTGATCTTCTTGCCATCCGGATACTTGGCCGAGATGCCATCCCACGGATCGGACTCGAGCTGCTTCATGCCGAGCGAGATGCGGTGGGTTTCCTGGTTGATGCGGATGATCTGAACCTTGACCGACTGGCCGATGTTCAGGATTTCCGACGGATGGTTGACGCGGCGCCATGCCATGTCGGTGACGTGCAGCAGGCCGTCGATGCCGCCGAGGTCAACGAACGCACCGTAATCGGTGATGTTCTTGACGACGCCTTCAACAACCTGACCCTCTTCGAGGTTCTGGACGATTTCCGAACGCTGTTCGGCACGCGACTCTTCGAGAACCGTGCGGCGCGAAACCACGATGTTGCCGCGGCGCTTGTCCATCTTGAGGATTTCGAAGGGCTGCGGGTTGTGCATGAGCGGCGTGACGTCGCGGATCGGACGGATGTCGACCTGCGAGCGCGGCAGGAAGGCAACAGCGCCGTCGAGATCGACGGTGAAACCACCCTTGACCTGGTTGAAGATGACGCCTTCGACGCGTTCGCCGGCTTCGAACTTCTGTTCCAGGCGACCCCAGCTCTCTTCGCGGCGAGCCTTTTCGCGCGAGAGAACGGCTTCGCCGAGTGCGTTTTCGATGCGTTCGATGAAGACTTCGACTTCGTCGCCGACCTTCAGCGAGCCGTCACGTGCCTTGGCGCCGAATTCCTTCAGCGGAACGCGGCCTTCGACCTTCAGACCGACGTCGATGATGGCGACGTCCTTTTCGATGGCAGTGATGATGCCCTTGGCAACGTAACCTTCAGCGAGGTCGTTCTTTGCAAAGGATTCTTCGAGGAGGGACGCGAAGTCCTCCATCTTGGATGTAGCAGACATGGAAACTCCAAAATGTGCCTCACGAGGCACTGCGCCGGGGGTTAGCGTTGTTGACAACCACAGGAACACATCCGCCCTTCTGGAAGGGCAATCCGGCGCGGGGACGGTCTGCGGCTCATTTCATGCTATGCAGGCAAAACCGCGAAGGCTTGACCTGAAATTATTACAAGGCAGCGTCGATGAGACGTTTCGCCGCCTGGAATGCGGCCTCTATACCCATTTCGGTCGTATCGATCAAGTGCGCATCGTCCGCCGGTTTCAAAGGGCTGTCGGCGCGGTTCATGTCGCGCTCGTCGCGCTTGACCACATCGGCGAGAACCGCCTCGAACTCAGCCTCACCGCCACCCGCCACGATCTCGTCAAACCGCCGCTTCGCCCGCACTTCCGCAGAGGCCGTCACATAGAGCTTCACGGTCGCATCCGGGCACACCACCGTCCCGATATCGCGCCCGTCCAGCACAGTGCCGGGCAAGCGTTCTGAAAACGCCCGCTGCGCCTCGACCAGCGCGCGCCGCACCGAAGGCATCACCGCAATCTTCGACGCCGCCTCGCCAATCGCATGCGCCGACAGCACAGACCGATCGAGCCCGCCAAGATCCACCTTTGCCGCCATGTCGGCCGCCTGGGCCTCATCATCCAGCGGCAACCCGGCATCCAGCAGCGCCTTGGCGCAGGCGCGATAGGTCAGCCCGGTATCGAGATGATGAAACCCATAGTCCTCCGCAATCCGCCGCGAAAGCGTGCCCTTGCCTGCTGCGGCGGGTCCGTCGATGGCGATGACTGGCATGGGGCGGTCTCCGGTTGTGGTGGTGCGGAAGGGTTTTGTGGGGTGGGGGAGGGAAGGCAAGAGTGGGTGAGTGGGGCACCGGGTTGGAGGATGTCCGGCATATGTTATAAGAAAGGAGACAAAGCGAAAAAGCTTCGAACCATCTAGCTTATTGCTATGCTCAGGAAAAACTGACCCACTCTGGCCAACCTGCTGAGACCAATAACTTATAGGCAAGCGAACCACTTTTCTCGCAAATTTCCAGGGCATTCTTGAGGCTGGAGTCGTAGCCTAAGTACATGTCTCTGAACGCTAGAGCAAACTGTAGCGGGTCGTAGGTGCATGCCTTCGAAACACTCAGCAGGTCCTCCAATCCAGTTGGCTCCTCAGTTGAAGAAGCACGGTTAGCGCGAATCCAAATATCCAACAATACCAGCCAAGAAGCCCAATTCAGATCATCTTCTGTGGCATCGCTTGTTGACAAACGCATCCCGAGAGCTTGCCACTCTGAGAAATCCAGATATTTGCTAATAGCTTGTGGCACCAATGTGCTCAACGTCGCTTTCAGAGCTTCTTCCCAATGACCCGCTGGGGCCAAATTCATTTCTTTTACAATCGAGGGTACTATCCCTTCCCTCATCACGTCAGACGCCAAGATCATACGTGTATAAATCCCTGCGTCCAGGCTTACAGTCTTGACGGAGCGTCTAATCATGCTCATTTCGCGAGTGCGTTTGGGCGTGCCATCCTTTGGCGTTCCGGGAAGTCCGGCTCTACTTCTTGGCTTTCTATAAAAAAGCCGCAAGCGCTGCTGGACAGCTTCGCTTAGTGAATGCTCATCGCGAGCGCCGCCAAATTCTGGAGAGCGACTCAACCAAAATTTAAAGAACTCATCAATTAGATGACCGCGCTCGATTCGCTCGTCGTATCCGTTTTTTGGGTTGAGGCAATACGATAGGGAATCTCGCAACGATGAATGAAGATTGGCATCTCCGGCCAGTGCAATTAGATTCATGGCATAGTCGTGATGTGGACCACGCCCGATACTACTTAGAAGGCTGAGACTGCGACCCAATAATCGCGCTGGCACTTCAGTCGGATCGAGTAAGATCGAAATTCCTAAACCAATTGCTGAAGCTGCATTCGAATCGGGATCGTGAAACGCATCGATAGTCTGCCTTAAATACATTTCGCCCCAAATCGGCGCGGCCGATCTGGTCCCGCCCGACCCAAATAGAAGAGGCTCTACAACTCTGTTGTTGCCATAGTCGATATCGGACCGAAGCTCCACATCGAGCGGCCCGAGCTCGGCGCTTTGGTTAATCAACGCCAAAGTGAGCTTTTCAGGTGCGGCCACTTCTTGAAACTTGCGGTTAAAAACAAATCTGGCGGTGTCGAGGTTCGATTGTTCCTTTTGTGTCCAAGACCTCAGAGCTGTGTTTATAGTGCGTATATCGTCAGAGGACGGCGTCTTTAGAAGAATATCAAACACTTGAATGCAGATTTGTTCAGATTTCTCTTCGGCCGGTTCAATTCCATCCCTGAGAAGCCCGAGCAGTAACAATGTGCAGTCACGTGAAGGATTTTGAAGGTTCGCTTCACATAGCTTCTCTACGAAAAAGCCCTGAGCAGCTGCAGACTTTAGGCTGGCGACGAGCAACCTTACGACCTCTCGCCAGCGGGGATTTTCTAGATCGCCGTCCAACTCATTCCAAATAGATTGCGCTCCGCCAACCTCCCCGTATGTGGTTAGATAAGTGGCAGACAGATATTCTTGGAATGTCAGGTGAATAAAGCTGTAAAGGCCGTCGCCAGCTTCGATCATCAGGCCAGCCGATGACTTTACAAAGGCAAAAAACTCTTCGGCTTGATCCTCAGAAGGCTCGTCGCGATCGCGCTTTTTTTCTTTCTTTTCAATATGCTCAGTCAAAAATTTTACGATTTCATCATGCGGAGCGACAGCGCGACCTTTGGCTTGAAGACTATTTCGATGCATCCAGTAGGCGATGGCTTCGACTCTTAGCCGATTACGTTGTTCGATGCGGCCTTTTACAGGCTCATCATTCTGTCTTTTTGCCTTAGTCCATGTATTAAGCAAGGTTTCCGTGCATTTCTGATATAATACAACTCTTTGATCTGGTAGAACTGCGTCTATCCTGTGAACGAGCGTAACTATTGTCAGAAGAAGCGGATTCCTGGATAAATCTCGGATAGCGTCGTTATCTGGATTTTTTATTACCTTAACAAGGTCATTGATGTTTTTATCCCGCTCAACATCTTCAGTGATCCTTTGACTGTACCAGTCCGAAACAAATGACTCGATTTCGTTTAGACGAAGCTTGGCAACCCTATAGTGTCGATATGGGGTATCGAAGCGAATATCCGCTTCGTAGCCAACAATACGAGAAGTCACTATGACGGTATTGACAGGGTAACTAGTGCAGAAAGAATCTATCCGGCGCCTCATCAGTCCCTTGAAATGAGCCCCCGGAAGTTCGTCGAGTCCGTCGAAGAAAATTATAGCTCTGCCACTTTCAATGTAGGCTTCAAAAAAGTCCTTACTTGCCGCAACTATATTGAAGTCCGCCTGAACGCTTTCAACAATATAATCTATTATCGATAGATTTCTGCGTGTCTTTATTTCGTCGGCGTATCGTCTTAATGTTATGACAATGGGTAGACGATTATCAGCGGCACCCTCACATCGCTGCTGAAGCGCGGGAGTTATCCCAACTAGCGAAAGAAATGAAACAAGGGTCGATTTTCCAGAGCCCGGATCGCCAAGAATAACAGCCTTATTTCCCGGAGCAAGCAGTGAAGGAGGTTCGATTCGAGGTGTGTCGTCGTTTTCTTCTGGCGAAGCTTCGGGAACGAGAGATAATGGGATGTAAATCTTTTCTAAAGGAACGCGGCGAGAAGCTTCTTCTTTGTAGACTGACATGCCGACAAATTCGATACGGCCAAATCTGCGTCGCATGTTGTCATCGTATTGAGATCTAACCTCCTGTATCGATTTTATCCGAGCTTCGCCGAGTTGAACAAGAGAAGGATAATAGAATAGGCAGAGATGCCTAGCCTTTAAGAACATCGCGATAATTTTTGTGTGCCCAATATGCTCGATCTGAAAGCGAGAACGATACTTTTCCCGAAGTTTTTCAAACCAAACTATGTCGCCTCCAGTTTTTCGCTTCGCTGAGTTTGTCAAGTCGTCTGGAGTTACCAGTACGTACGTCGACATCTTGTTTTCCGAGTTCTCAGCCGCCTGCTCAATTGCCTTCGCGATGAGGCTTCGATGCTGATCGCTAAGAGGCGATTTGTAAAATTTATACTGATATCCGGTTATCTTGTTGCCGCGTCTGCCATAGCGATAACTGTCCAGGCCACGAAAATCTCCTGATGCATCGTCAAGCGGCTGGAATTTATTCCCTTCGCCTCTCCATTCGTTGAAAAGAAGAAGATCTATAATCCGCCCGAACTCTTTTCCGCCTTCTGTTCCATCGGGAAGGATTTGGCTAAGTGGTGGAAGAGGAGGAAGGCGGGGACCGGACGTGGACATGATCTCTACTAAACCAGACATCTGTTGCTGATTCTGGAATTACACACGTAACGGTTTGATTTGACAAGTGGTTGTAAACCCCTAAACTTTACACGCTGCGTGTTTCCGCCCACCTGAGTTTTTGTCCGCGTTGGGCGAATATGTTGAATGCCTCACCTGCGGCACCACCCACCCCCAAAATCCCTGATGACACCCAAGCCCCAATCGGCTAACCCTCTTCCCATGACGAACACCCTCTCCGATCCCGCCGAAAACCTCAGCTCCCTCATTCGCTGCCCGTCCGTCACGCCTGCCGAAGGCGGAGCTTTGTCGGCGTTGGCTTCTATGCTGGAACCCCTGGGTTTCAAGGTGACGCGGGCGGTGGAGCGGGAGGCGGGGACGCCGGATATCGAGAATCTTTATGCGCGGCTGGGCACGTCCGGGCCGCATCTGATGTTTGCGGGGCATACCGATGTCGTGCCCGTGGGCGACGAGGCGGCGTGGACGCATCCGCCCTTTGCGGCCGAGATTGCCGGCGGCATGATGTATGGCCGCGGCGCGGTCGACATGAAGGGCGGCGTTGCCTGTTTCGTCGCGGCCCTTGCCCGCGTGATCGCGAAGGATGGGGCGCCGAAAGGCTCCGTCTCCTTCCTCATCACCGGCGACGAGGAGGGGCCGGCGGTCAATGGCACGGTCAAGCTTCTGGAGCGCATGGCAGCCGCCGGCGAGCGCTGGGATGCCTGCCTTGTCGGCGAGCCGACCAATCCGGACTGCTTAGGCGACATGATCAAGATCGGCCGGCGCGGCTCGGTCTCAGGGTTTCTCACCGTGCATGGCGTGCAGGGCCATGCGGCCTATCAGCATCTCGCCGACAATCCCGTGCGCGGCATTCTGCAGCTCACCCAGGCGCTGATGGATCCGCCGTTTGACGCCGGCACCGACGCCTTCCCGCCGACCAATCTGGAAGTGACCAGCATCGATGTCGGCAACAAGGCGACGAATGTCATTCCTGCGCGCGCCAGCGCCATCTTCAACATCCGCTTCAACGACACCTGGACGGCAGACAGCGTGAAGGAAGAGATCCTTCGCCGGCTCAACAAGGCCGCGGCCGAGGGTGCGCTTCGCGAGGGCCGCCCGCCCGTGCGCTTCGACATCACCTGGTCGGAGCGGCCGAGCCATGTGTTCCTGACGCGCAACGAGCCGCTGATCGCTTCGCTCTCTGCCGCGGTGGAGCGCGTGACGGGCCGCAAGCCGGCGCTTTCGACGACGGGCGGCACATCGGATGCGCGCTTTATCAAGGATTATTGCCCGGTGGTGGAATTCGGCCTTGTCGGCCAGACCATGCATATGGTCGATGAATGCGTGGCGCTTGCCGATCTCGAAACGCTGACCCAGATCTACGAGACCTTCATCCGCGAATGGTTTGCCGCGCATGCCGCCGCTTGAGGAAGTCCTGCATTATCTCAAGGGCATCCGGCTGCTCGTCAGCCTGAAGCCGCAGGGTTTCCAGTGGCTGGACCTGAGCGAGCGCGGCCTGCGCCGCTCCTTCTGGGCGATCCTCTGGTGCTTCCCGCTGATGATCCCCAACTGGATCTGGTGGCACGGCATCTTCGTCGATTATTCCGTCCCCGGCGCGGTTTCCGGCGGGCTCTTTTATCTGCGCATGGCGCTGATCGAACTCAGCCTCTGGTTCCTGCCCTATCTGACGGTGGGGCTCGCCATGTATCTGCGGGGCACGAGCCGCCTCTTCGATCCCATGATCGTCGTCATGAACTGGCTGAACGTGGCGATCTATGTCGTCACCGGCAGCGTCGCGATCCTCGAACTCATTCTGCCGCTCCCGCTCGCCTTCTGGTACTATGTCCTCCAGATGCAGCTCATCGCCATCGTCGCCGCGCAATTTGCGGTGTTCTACATGCTGGCGAAACGGCAGTGGAGCGAGGCCGCCGTGCTGACGGCGGCGTCCGTCATCCCGTCGATGCTGGCCTCGGTTTGGCTGAATGATTTTCTCGGGGTTTCGCTTTAGGGCTTAAACCTTTCGTCCGTCATCCTCGGGCCTGTCCCGAGGATCTACGAACGAAGCCAAGCAATTGACGGTGCAGCAGAAATTCTTCCGGTGCAGATCCTCTGGACAAGCCAGAGGATGACGGCAGTGGAGATGTTAGCCCCGCAAATCCGGCGTCCTGAGATCCAGCCCGTCCCGGTAATCCACCTTGAGAAAATAAAGCCCCCACGGCGGTGCCACCGGGCCGCAGCGTGTCCGGTCCCGCGCTTCCAGCGCCGCCGTCACATCGTCCGGCGTCCACTTGCCTTCGCCCGCGAGCTTCAGCGTGCCGGCAAAGGAGCGGATCTGGTTGTGCAGGAAACTCTGCGCCGAGGCGCGGATTTCGATCACCTCGCCGCGACGCTTCACGTCCAGGAATTCCATCGTCCGTTCCGGGTTCTTCGCCTGGCAATGGGCGGAGCGGAAGGTGGTGAAGTCGTGATGTCCGACAAGCCGTTGGGCGGCTTCGTGCATTGCTTCGTGGTCGAGATGCTTCTTCACCCACCAAGCCCGGTTCGCCTCGACCGCGAGAGGGGCAGGGCGGTTGATGATGCGATAGAGATAATGCCGCTTGGTGGCGGAAAAGCGCGAGTCATATTGCTCGGCCACCTCCGCCGCCTCAAGGATCGATACGCGCTCCTCGGCCAGCTGCAGATGCGCATTCAGCGCATTGCGCAGCACATAAGGCTTCCAGGCTTTAGACAGATCGCAATGCGCCACCTGGCCCAGCCCGTGCACGCCCGAATCCGTGCGTCCCGCGCCGCCCAGCGTCACCGTCTCGCCGGTCGCCTTCAGGATCGCCGTCTCGATGGCCCCTTGCACCGACTTGCCATTGTCCTGCCGCTGCCAGCCCACATAGGGCGTGCCATCATATTCGACCGTGAAGAAATAACGCGGCATCAGGCGAGCCTCAGCCCGGCGGGCAACGGCGTCCCGCGCAGAAACTCCTTCGCCGGGAGCGGCTTCCCGCCGGCCTTCTGCAGCCGCACGAGCCGCACCGCGCCGTCACGGCATGCAATTGTGGCATCCTCGCCGATCACAGTACCGGCCGCACCGGAACCCTCGGCGGGCGCGGAGGCCAGCACCTTGATCCGCTCCACCTTGCCGCCAATCTCCGCCTCGAACCAAGCGCCCGGAAAGGGCGAAAGGCCGCGAATGTGGTTATGCACGTCCTTCGCGGGCTTGGAGAAATCGATATGCGTCTCTTCCTTGGAAATCTTGGCGGCGTAGACGACCCCCTCTTCGGCCTGCGGCGTCAGCGGCAGATCGCCGGCTTCGAGCTTTGCCATCGCCTCGACCATAAGCGCCGCGCCGGTCTCGGAGAGCGCATCGTGCAGCTCGCCCGCCGTCATCGTCTCGCCGATCGCCACGCGCGCCGTCAGCGCCACCGGCCCGGTATCCAGCCCGACATCCATCTTCATGACCATCATGCCGGTCTCGACATCACCCGCCATGATCGCCCGCTGGATCGGTGCCGCCCCACGCCAGCGCGGCAACAGCGAGGCATGGCCGTTATAGCACCCAAGCCGCGTCCCCTCGAGGATCGCCTTCGGCAACAGCAAACCATAAGCCACGACCACCGCGACATCGGCGTTCAGCGCCCGAAAGGCCTCGCGACCCTCTTCCGCCTTGAAATTGACCGGCGTGCGAACCTCGATCCCCAGCGCCTGCGCCGCCTCATGCACGGGCGAAGCCTTCAGCTCCAGCCCCCGCCGCCCCGCCGGCCGCGGCGGCGGCGAATAGACCGCCACGATCTCGTGGCCCGCCGCGTGAAGCGCGCGCAGCACCGGAACGGAAAAATCGGGCGTGCCCATGAAGATGATGCGAAGCGGCATGGCTCGGCTCCTGTCGCTTGGCCCGCAGGCTTTTAGAACTTCGGCAGGCCGCCCGTCTTGCTGGCCTTGGTGAACTTCTTCACCACCATGTCGCGCTTCAGCCGTGAGATGTGGTCGATGAAGAGGACGCCGTCGAGGTGGTCGATCTCGTGCTGCAGGCAGGTGGCGAGCAGGCCTTCGGCGGCGAGTTCCTGCTGCTTGCCTTCGCGGTCGATGTATTTCACCGTGATCGCTGCCGGGCGCTCGACTTCGGCATAATAGCCGGGGATGGAAAGGCAGCCTTCTTCATAGGTCGAGCGGGCGTCGGATGAACCGACGATCTCGGGATTGATGAAGACCTGCGGCTTCTTGCCTTCCTCTTCCTTGGCGACATCGATCACCAGCAGGCGCAGCGGCTCGCCGATCTGGATTGCTGCAAGGCCGATGCCCGGCGCGTCATACATGGTTTCCAGCATGTCGTCGGCGAGCTTGAGGACGCTCGAATCCACCTTCTCCAGCGGCCTGGAAACCTGGCGGAGAACGGGGTCGGGCAGAATGATGAGAGGCTTGATCGTCATGGGCCTCAATTAGCCCATGAAGCAAAGGCTTTCAACTGGATGCGCGGCAAATCGTTAGCTCGCGCGACGCAGCGGCTGCGGCTTGCCCTCAGCTGTTGCGCGGGGATCGCGCGTCTTCAGCCCGTGCAGCGATTGCGCCAGCTTGTCGATAAGCTCGCTCAGCTGATGCGTGTTGCTGGACGTGCTTTCCACCATATGCGCATTCTTCTGCGTGATCCCGTCCATCGCGGCAATCGCCTGGTTGATCTCCTGCAACCCGCTCGACTGCTCGGCGGCGGCAACCGAGATGCCGGAAATGATGCGGTTGAGCTCCGAAATCCGCTCCGTGATGTTCTCCAGCGCCGAGCCCGACTTGTTGACCAGTGCCACACCGGTTTGCACCTGGCTCGAGCTTGCCGAAATGATCGTCTTGATTTCCTTGGCGGCGGAGGCCGAGCGCTGGGCAAGCTCCCGGACTTCCTGCGCCACGACGGCGAAGCCGCGTCCGGCTTCGCCCGCACGGGCCGCCTCGACACCGGCATTGAGCGCCAGAAGGTTGGTCTGGAAGGCAATTTCGTCGATCACGCCGATGATCTTCGAAATGTTCTGGGACGACTGTTCGATCTCGCCCATGGCCGACACGGCCTCGGCGACGACCCGGCCGGACTCCTGCGCCACGTCCAGCGCGACGGATGCCACCTTGGCAGCCGAATGCGCGCCGCTGGCGCTGGTGGCCACGCTCTGCGTCAGTTCATGCAGGGCGGCCGAGCTTTCCTCGATGCCTGCGGCCTGTTGTTCGGTGCGCTCGGCAAGCTGGTCGGCTGAAACCGAAATACCGGCAATCGAACTGCTCGCTTCCTCGGTAATCGTTTGAGCCAGACCCAGCGTCTGGCGCAGGCGTTCGGCGCTCGCGTTGAAGCTCTCCGCCATGCGCCCGAAAAGCCCATCGCCGCCTTCTTCCATGCGATATTCGAGATCGCCGTTCGACATGGCAGAGAGTGCCAAATTCAGCGCGGCAATGGCGATGTCCTGTGCTTCCTCGTTGCGCCGGCGCTCTGCTTCGGCGGCCTGCCGGCGCGCGTCCAGTTCGGCAAGATAGACGGAGATGGCGTAGTCCATGTCCAGAAGAGCCGACTTGACCATCACGGCAACTTCCGCGCCGATCTGCTCTGCGCCGCTTCTGCCGAAGCGCGAGGGCCAGCGGGCTTTCACGACATGACCGATCATGCTTTCCAGCAGCAGTGCATAGCCGGCGATATACCAGCGCGGCTCGAGCCCGATGCGCGCATGTGCATGACCGACTGCCGTCACGCCCTCGACATAGGAGGCGTCGAACGCGCCGGCCGCGACCTTGCTCCAGTGTTCCTTCTGCCGGCCCTTCGCAAATTCGATGTGCCGGGCATCACGGAAAAACGCCGCCATCTGCGGGTGCTGGATCATAAGACCATAGAAGCGTTCAAGACCGGGTGACAGCGAGGCGACGATGTCGCTTTCCATGCCCCGAAGGCGTGCCAGCGCTGTCTCATCAATACCAAGAAACGCCAGGCGCTCGCGAAGCGCGGCAGTCGAATTCGTGTCGGTCATATTGCCCACCAAGCTTTCAATTATAGGATGAACAATTCGCGCGTGCTAATTAACAAACATCTAATTTCACTGGCGAGAAGTCGCGACCGGCAAAAATACATGGAAATTCATGTATCTGTCTGGGCGGGTGCCCAGTCGCGGATGCTAGAAAAGCAACGAGAACAGAGATGGAACATCCGTTCGAATCTGCTAATGTCGCGGCATGCAGACAGACCCGTCCCTTACCGCTCCGCTCTTCACGCTTTCCGGCGTGCCCGTCAGCCCCGCATTGCTTGCCGGCGCGCTTCTCATAGTCGTGTTTGCGCTCGCGCTAGCGACGGCAGCGGCGAGAAGTCGCCGGTCCGCCGAGGATCTGAGCGAACTGCTGGCTTTGCAGGCGCAGGCAGCAGAAGCGCGGCTTGCCGAGATCGTACGGGCGCAGGCCGAAATGCAGGGGCGCATGTCCTCCATGGCCGAGATTTTCGGCACGCGGCAGGCGGAGCTCAACAGGGCGATTGGCGAGAGGCTGGACGGCATGACGCACCGGCTCGGCACCTCCATGACCGAGCAGACCAAGGCGACCCATGAGAACCTGCGGCGTCTGCAGGAGCGGCTGGCGGTCATCGATACCGCGCAGAACAACATCCAGTCGCTCGCCAAGGATGTCGTCGGCCTTCAGGCAATCCTCTCCAACAAGCAGACGCGCGGCGCCTTCGGCCAGTCGCGCATGGAAACCATCATTGCCGATGGCTTGCCCATGGGCGCCTATGAATTCCAGGCGACGTTGTCGGACGGGTCGCGGCCCGATTGCCTTGTGCGCATGCCCAACGGCCAGCCCTCGCTGGTGATCGACGCCAAGTTTCCGCTGGAAGCCTATAACGCCATCCGCGACGCCGGGTCGCCGGAGGCGGCCAAGCTCGCCGCGCAGAATTTCCGCCGCGATCTCGACATCCACATCTCCGACATCGCCCGCAAATATCTGATCAAGGGGGAGACGCAGGACATCGCGTTCATGTTCGTTCCCTCGGAATCGATCTTCGCCGAGATCCACGAGAATTTCGAAAGCGTGGTGCAGAAGGCGCACCGGGCCCGCGTGGTCATCGTCTCCCCCTCGCTGCTCATGCTGTCCCTTCAGGTCATTCAGTCGGTGCTGAAGGACCAGCGCATGCGCGAACAGGCGCATCTGATCCAGGGCGAGGTGGTTCGTCTGATGGAAGACTTGAGCCGGCTCGACGAGCGCGTCCAGAAGCTGCAGACGCATTTCGGTCAGACCCAGAAGGATGTCGAACTGATCGCCACTTCCACCTCGAAGCTGATGAAGCGGGGCGCGAAGATCGAGGAAATGGAGTTCGAGACGCTGTCTCCGGGGGAGGTTACTGCCGAGGACGCCGCCCCCTCCCGGCACGTCGAAAGCCGCACCGGAATGCTGAAACTCCGCGTGGTTGACGAAGACTAGGCGCAAATGCAATCTGCCGCGCATTCATCATAGAAGAGTACGCGCATGATTACCGTTTTCGGCTCCATCAACATGGACCTCATCGCCACCACCGACCGCCTGCCGAAGCCGGGCGAAACCGTTGCCGGCCGCTCCTTCGCCACCGCTGCCGGCGGCAAGGGCGCCAATCAGGCGCTCGCCGCCACACGTGCGGGCGCGTCCGTCAAGATGGCCGGCGCCGTTGGCGACGATGCCTTCGCCAAGGATGCGCTGGCGCTGCTCGCCGAAGGCGGGGCGGACCTGTCTCTGACCAAGACCGCAGCCGTGCCTACCGGCACGGCCCATATCCTCGTCGGCGGCGATGGCGAGAACGTGATCGTGGTCGTACCCGGCGCGAATGGCGAAGTCTCGCAAGCCGACGCCGAAAAGGCCGTCGCCGCTACCGACAAGGGCGGCTATCTCATGCTCCAGCTCGAAGTTCCGCCGGCCTCCGTCGAAAAAGCGCTCACGCTTGCCAAGGCGAAGGGCGTGATGACAGTCATCAACACCGCCCCGCTGACGGCGGATGCGGTGCGGCTTTCGGCGCTGGCCGATATCGTCATTTCCAACGAAACCGAATTCGAACTGCTGATCGGCAAGAGCGGATTGTCTGCGGATGCGCGGATCGCAGCCATGCAGGATCTGGCGACGAAAACCGGCCAGACCCTCATCGTCACACTGGGCGCCGATGGCGTCGTCGCCGTGCGCGACGGAAAGCTCCACAAGGCCGCCAGCCTCAAGATCACCCCGGTCGACACGGTCGGGGCAGGGGACACGTTCTGCGGCTACCTCGTCGCCAGCCTCGATGCGGGGCTGGACTTCGACACCGCACTCGCCCGCGCGGCGAAGGCGGGCTCGCTCGCCTGCCTCAAGCCCGGCGCTCAGCCCGCGATTCCGATGGCGGCCGAGGTGGATGGTTGAGAGTGCCGCGCACTCCAATCTCCCCCTGGTGGGGGAGAAAGCAAAATCACGGTCTTAGCCGCAGGCTAAGTCGTAGATTTTGCAAGTGAGGGGGTCCGTTGGCGGGGACAAAACAGCCCCCTCACCTGGAAAATCTAGCACTTAGCCTTCGGCTAAGGTGCTGATTTTCCTTCCTCTCCCACAAGGGGAGAGGCTAACCCAGCATTTTCCGTTTTCCCCGCCCTCGCCAACCTCCCTTATCCTATACCCCTTCCGCCACCGGATGGGCCCGCGACGACGGGTTCAGGCGGGAGGAGAGCCTGGTGATGTTTTTCGTAACGTGCGGAGGATGTCATCAGGGGGCGCGGGCGGCGATGGATGCGACACATCCCTCGAAACGACTCCCCCGATGGGCTGCGAATAGCTCGGCGGCCTGGCTACGCCAGAGAACCCGTCTGCCTCCGCAGGCGGTTTAGCGAGGCGGCCCGCGCTTGAGGAATGGAGTCGGATGAGGCTCCCCTCGGTAATCTCGACGGGTCGCGCTGGCGCTCCGCCGTTATTTTAATACTCAATCAGGGCGGCGCGTCAGCGTGGCTCTCCGGAAGCTGACGTCCAGAGACAGGGGCGGAAGCGATAAGACCGGAGGCAAACTCGGGAGAGGTTTTTCCCGAGAGTTTTGGCGTGGCGGTACGCCACTCTCCCCCTTGAGGGGGAGATGTCAGCGAAGCTGACAGAGGGGGGGTGCCACAAGGAAGAACGCTCAATGAGGGCTGACTATGCCGGACCATATCCCCTCTGCCCTGCCGGGCATCTCCCCCTCAAGGGGGGAGAGTGAAGGAGGCGCCCGCCTCACCAGGCCGGATCGCAATAGAGAGCCGGACTTAGTCCCGCAGCAGTTCGTTGATACCCGTCTTCGAACGCGTGCGCTCGTCCACCGTCTTGACGATGACGGCGCAATAGAGGCTCGGACCGGGTTCGCCGTTCGGGAAGGGCTTGCCGGGCAGGGTGCCGGCCACGACGACCGAATAGGGGGGAACCTCGCCATAGCTGATCTCGCCCGTGGCACGGTTCACGATCTTCGTCGACTTGCCGATATAGACGCCCATGCCAAGCACCGAACCCTCGCGGATGATGCAGCCTTCGACGACTTCCGAACGGGCGCCGATGAAGCAATTGTCCTCGATGATCGTCGGGCCCGCCTGCATCGGCTCCAGAACGCCGCCGATGCCGACACCGCCGGAGAGGTGCACATTCTTGCCGATCTGCGCGCAGGAGCCGACTGTTGCCCAGGCATCGACCATGCTGTTCTCGCCGACATAGGCGCCGAGATTGACGAAGGAGGGCATCAGCACCACGCCGGGCGCGATGAAGGCCGAGCGGCGCACGACGCAGTTGGGCACGGCGCGGAAGCCGGACTTCTCGAATTCGAGCGCCGACCAGCCGTCGAACTTCGAGGGCACCTTGTCCCACCAGCTCGATTCACCCGGACCACCCTTGACGATTTCCATCGGGTTGAGGCGGAAGGAGAGGAGCACGGCCTTCTTCAGCCACTGGTGCACGGTCCATGCGCCGTCTTCGCCGCGGGTGGCGACGCGAGCCTTGCCGCCGTCGAGCAGGTTCAGCGCTTCGTTGACCGCATCACGCACTTCGCCGCGTGTCGAGGTGTTGACGCTGTCGCGGTTGTCAAAGGCGGCTTCGATCGTCTTTTCGAGCCCGGCAAGATCGGCTGCGTGCATGGGAAATTCCTTAAACTTCGCTGTCTATCATCGACCGGATCGAGGTCCGGGATACCGGGCGTCAGTCCTATGCGACGGGGGCTTGCCCGTCAATCTTGAAGAGAGCGCAGCAATGGCGAATGGCAGCAGGAACGGCAAGACGAAACAGCAGGAATGGGAGCCGCTGCGCGACAACCGGGAAGACCGCGCTCACACGAAAGCCGTGCCGGTCACCGCCCAATCCGCCTCGCCCTCCTACCGGCTGGCATACGCCGACGACGACTTCCTCTGCCGTCGCGAACTCCGCCCGGTGCGCCTGCAGCTTGAGCTTCTGAAAGCCGGCATGATCCTCGATGAAGCCGGCATTCGCTCCACCGTCGTGCTCTTCGGCGGCGCCCGCATTCCCGAGCCCGGCCGCCCGGCCTGGGCAGCGAAGAACGAGACCCAGCGCCAGAACCTGGAAGCAGCCTCGGTCTATTATGACGAGGCGCGCAAGTTCGCCCGCCTCTGCTCCGAATATTCGGCAGAGTATGAACACCGCGAATTCGTCGTCGTCACCGGCGGCGGGCCGGGCGTCATGGAGGCGGGTAATCGCGGCGCACATGATGTCAACGCGCCCAGCATCGGCCTCAACATCGTGCTCCCGCACGAACAGGCGCCAAACCCCTATGTCACGCCGGAGCTCAGCCTCAACTTCCACTATTTCGCCATCCGCAAGATGCATTTCATGATGCGGGCCAAGGCCGTCGCCGTCTTCCCCGGCGGCTTCGGCACGATGGACGAGCTGTTCGAAACGCTGACGCTGATCCAGACGGGCCGCATGGAACGGATCCCGCTGATCCTCTTCGGCGAAAAATTCTGGCGCACCATGGTCAATTTCGATGCGCTCGCCGACTTCGGCACCATCGCGCCGGACGACATCAAGCTGCTCAACTTCGTCGAAACGGCGGACGAGGCCTGGGCGATCGTGGAGCGGCATTACCGCCAGTCGGGCAATGGCGGAGCCTGATCTGCAGGCTCAGAGCAAGGCCTTGAGGAAGCCCTTGAGGTCGTGCGTCATGTAGCCGATATGGGCGTCGTCCTCGCCGGCCTTTTCCCAGGCCTCGACGAAGCCCGTCTCGAAGACTTCCGGCACGAGCAGGACGGTCTTCATGCCCAGCGCATGCGGGACAAGGAGATTGCGCGGCAGGTCCTCGAACATGGCGGCGCGGGTCGTGTCGATGCGGTGCATGGCCATGAACTTGTCATAGGTCTCGCCCGCAGGCTTCGGCACGTAATCGGCGGCGACAATGTCGAAAATGTCGTCGAAATGATCGAGAATGCCGAGCGCGCGGGCCGTATCCTCCGCATGCGCCACAGTCCCGTTCGTCAGGATGAACCTGCGCCCCGGCAGCGCCTTTAGCATGTCGCCTAGCTCCGGATCGGCCGGAATGCCGGAATAGTCGATCGCATGGGCTGCTTCCAGGAACGCGCTCGGATCCGCATTGTGATGCAGCATCAGGCCTTTCAGCGTCGTGCCATGATCGTGATAATAGCGCTTCTGCAGTGTCTTCGCCTCCGCCGGGTCCATGCCCAGAAGATTGGCGACAAACGCTGTCATGTTGCGGTCGATCTGCGCGAAGAGATTGATCCGGTGCGGATAAAGCGTGTTGTCGAGATCGAACACCCATTCGCGTACATGGGCGAAATCGGCGGGGTTCGGCACGGAAGGTCTGGGAAGCGTCGCGGTCATGGCGGCCCTTATGACAGAGCCGGGGCGGGAAGAAAATCGGATTCTTCTTCGCCGCCCTCACCACGCTCGCACGTGACTATGTTCGGGGTCACGCCGCCCGCGCCGCAAACACCTCCATCGCTGCATTCAGCCCGTTGATTGCCGCCGGCATGCCGCCATAGACGGCCATCTGGAAGATGACTTCGGTGATTTCGATCTCCGAGGCTCCGGCGGCCAGCGCGTGGTCGATATTGATCTTCAATTGCGGTCCGGTCTGGCCGCCCAGTGCGGTCAGCGCTGCGACGGTGGCGATCTGGCGTGTCTTGAGATCAAGGCCGTCGCGGGCGTAGAGCCGGCCATAGGCGAATTCGATCAGCGTGTCGGTAAAGCCCGGAACGAGGCCGTCATAGCGGGCTTCGAGCACGGCGCGCAGCTCCGGATTGAGGCGGCGGCTCAGCGCCTCGCCGCGTTCGAGAGCGGTGTTTGTCGTTTGGGTCTCGGTCATCGTGTCTGGCTCCTTCGGCCGGTGCGCAGGGCCGTGGCCTCGTCGGCCACCGCATGCGCGCGTTCGATGTCGTGATAGTTGGCGATCTTGTAGTCGAGGAGCGTCAGGCAGGCCGTCAGCTCCGCGATCCGCGCCTTGACGATCTCGCGCTGCTTTTCCAGCATGAGACGTCGCGGCGCGGCTGTGGCGTTGCCGCGGGAGCGCATGCCGGCATAGGCCTGCATGTCGGACAGCGGCATCCCCGTCGCCTTCAACGCCTTCAGGAAGTCGATCCAGACCAGTATTTCGGGATCGTAGACCCGCGTGCCGCCGGCATTGCGCCAGGGCGGCGTGATCAGGCCGATCTTCTCGTAATAGCGGATCGTATCGATGCTGAGCTCGGTGCGTTCCGACAGTTCGCCGATTTTCATGACTGTTTCGCGCCTTCAGATGTTGAGACCCGGCTTTGATAATTTCTGGAGTGCACTCCAGATCAAGCGGAAAAGCGTTATCGGTCGCAAAAACTTCGTTTGACTTTAAATTCTGAATCAATCAACTGATTGATTGATGATGGAGCCGAGCCCGAAATACGTGAGCACTGACACGCGACGCCGCGAGATTGCGGCGGCGGTGCGCGCGCTCATCGTGGAGAAGGGCATAGACGGCCTGCGCACCCGCGACGTTGCGGCGCGCGTCGGCATCAATATCGCGACGCTCCACTACCACGTGCCGAGCAAGGAGGCCCTTCTGGGCCTCGTCGTGGACACTCTTCAGGAGGAGTTCATCGAACAGGGCCAGCGCGTGAACCAGATTGCACTCGATCCGCTGGGCCGCCTCAAGCTCGAAATCGAGGAATACAAGGGCCTGCTGATCCACAAGCCGGATCTGCTTCCGCTGATCGAGGAAATCGCAAAGCGCGCCCGTCTCGATCCTCTCCTGGAACCGAAGGTGCGCGCCATGCGTATCAATTGGCATCGCCGTTTCGTGACCATTCTGGAGGAAGGTCGCGCGGCGGGCCAGTTCCGCTCAAACCTCGATCCGGAGGCCAGCGCGCATATCGTTATCGGCGCGCTCGTTTCCTTCCAGTACAAGCCAAGACATCTGCTGCAGGTCTTCGATCACGTGGCCGATGAAATTATCCGTTCATTTGCTGCTGCACCGACCTGAGAGACCCGTCATGACTTCCGCGCCCCCAAACGATCACCAGCCCTATCCGACCTACGAAAAACGCTGGTCCGCCATGGCCATCATCCTGATGGCGAGCTTCATGAACCTGCTCGACGTCACCATCGTGAACGTGTCGCTGCCGACGCTGCAGCATGACATGGGCGCCAGCTCTTCCGACATCGAATGGGTGGTGGCCGGCTTCATCCTCACTTTCGCGCTCGGGCTTCTGCCCTTCGGCCGCTATGGCGACATCGTCGGCAAGAAGCAGATGTTCCTGATCGGCGTCGGCTGCTTCACGACCGCCTCGATCATGTGCGGCCTTGCCCCGAATATCGAGTTCCTCGTCATCGCCCGCCTGCTGCAGGGCATGGGCGGCGCGGTCATGACGCCGCAGGTGCTCTCCATCGCCCAGACGATCTTCCCGCCGCATGAGCGCGCCACGGCCTTCTCTCTCTTCGGGCTGACGGCAGGCCTCGCCTCGGTCATCGGGCCGGTTCTCGGCGGGCTCATCATCGGTGCGGATCTCGGCGGCCTCGCCTGGCGCCCGATCTTTCTCATGAACGTGCCCATCGGCATTCTGGCACTGATCCTCGGCGCCAGGTTCATCCCGAAAATCCCCGGCAACCCGGGCATGAAGAACGATTTCGGCGGCATTCTCATCGTCTCGGCTGCCATGTTCCTGCTGGTCTTCCCGCTGATCGAGGGCCGCAACTATCACTGGGCGGCCTGGTGCTTCGCGATGCTTGCCGCCTCCGCCGTGCTCTTCGTGGCCTTCGTGCTCTGGGAGCGCCGGCAGAGCCGCACAGGCGCGCCGCAGCTTCTTCCCGTCGATCTCATGAAGAACCGCAATTTCATGATCGGCGCGTTCATGTCGCTGATCTTCTTCTCGGCCATGCCACCCTTCTTCCTGATCTTCGCGCTCTATCTGCAGTCGGGCTACGGCCTGTCGCCGCTCTGGTCGGGCATGACGACGCTGCCCTTCTCCGTCGGGGTTCTGGTCGCCTCCATCATCTCGGGACGGCTCGGCTTCCGCTGGCAGCGCCAGCGCATCGCCGGCGGCGTCGCCCTGATGTTTGTCGGCATCTTCGCGCTTCGCATGATCGTCGGCGGGCTGGGCGAAAGCCTGCATTATGGCGTCTTCGTCGCGCCGCTGCTGGCCGCCGGCATCGGTCTCGGCATCTCGATCTCCTCGCTGTTCCAGACGATCCTCGCCGGCGTGCCTGTCAAGGATGCCGGTTCGGGCTCGGGATCGTTGCAGGCCATCCAGCAGGCAGGCGGCGCGCTCGGCGTTGCCATCGTCAGCGAAATCTTCTTCCGCGCGTTGACGGCGCAACTGGCGTCCGGCGCGCAGCCGGTTGCCGCCTACAGCACGTCCCTGATGACCGCAGTCATCTACAATCTCGTCGCCTACGTGCTCGTCATCCTCGGCGTCCTGGTTCTGAAAAACCCGCCGCGCATCCAGATGCCGGGTGGCGCACCCGCGGCACCTGTGATGGTCGACTGAAGGCTCGGGCATAGCCCAAGACAAAAAAAGGCCGCGGAGCGATCCGCGGCCTTTTTCGTATTGCGAGAAACCGTCAGGTCACGGCACGATCAGCGTACCGGCGCCCTGTTCGCTGAAGAGTTCGAGCAGCACGGAATGGCTGGTCTTGCCGTTGAGGATGACCACGCCCTGCACGCCGGCTTCGATGGCTTCGATGCAGGTCTCGACCTTGGGGATCATGCCGCCGGAAATCGTGCCGTCCTTGATGAGGGCGCGGGCTTCTGCGACCGAAAGCTCCTTGATGAGCTGCTTGTCCTTGTCGAGAACGCCCGGAACGTCGGTGAGGAACAGCAGGCGCGAAGCATGCAGCGCCCCGGCAATGGCGCCGGCAAACGTGTCGGCGTTGATGTTGTAGGTATGGCCGTCGCGGCCCGGTGCGACCGGCGCGATGACTGGGATCATCTCGGACTTGGCGAGCAGGTCAAGCAACGTGCGATCAACTTCGACCACTTCGCCGACGAAGCCGAGGTCGAGGATCTTCTCGATGTTCGAATCCGGGTCGACCATGGTCTTCTTGGCCTTTTCGGCGAAGACCATGTTGCCGTCCTTGCCGCACAGGCCGATCGCCCATTCGCCCGTCTGGTTGATGAGCGCCACGATCTCCTTGTTGATCGAGCCGGCCAGCACCATTTCGACGATCTCGACCGTCTTCTGGTCGGTGACGCGAAGGCCGCCCTCGAAGCGGCTTTCGATGCCCATCTTGGTCAGCATCGCGCCGATCTGCGGGCCGCCGCCATGGACGACGATGGGGTTGACGCCGGACTGCTTCAAAAGCGCGATGTCGGCCGCGAATGCCTTGCCGAGTTCGGCATTGCCCATGGCGTGACCGCCATATTTCACGACGATCGTCTTGTTCTCGTAGCGCTGCATGAAGGGCAGGGCCTGCGCCAGAAGCCTGGCTTGCATTTCGCTTTCTGTTTCGGACATCAAATGGCCTCTTGGGAATTGGTCGGCGATTGTTTAGTGTGTTTCCACGACGATGTGAATAATCCCGAGCGGAATATTCTCAGGCGGTGGGGAAGAGGTATTCTTGGCGGGCAACGATGACAGGGATGAGGCAGAGGTCGCCCGGCTGATCGCTCGGGTGGCGCTTGCCGACCGTAAGGCGTTTGCGGCGCTATACCAGCGCACGAGCCGGAAACTATTCGGTGTCTGCCTGCGTATGTTGCAGGACAGGGCAGATGCCGAAGAGGCGCTGCAGGAGATTTATATCAAGGTCTGGAACAATGCGGGTGCCTATCGCGCCGACATGGGCCGACCGATGACATGGCTGATTGCCATTGCGCGCAACCACGCCCTGGATATGCTGAGGCGCAGACGACAGGCCGCAGTCGAACTGGACGAGGCCGGCGAGATTGCAGATCCGCAGGCGGGGCCGGAAGAGACGGCCGTGCTGACATCGGAAGGCCGCCGGATCGAGGATTGCATGCGGGAACTCGAAGAGGATCGCGCGGCGGCTGTCCGCAGCGCCTATGTCGAGGGCATGAGCTATCTGGAACTGGCCGGCCTGTACGGGGTTCCGCTGAACACGATGCGAACGTGGCTGCGCCGCAGCCTGATCAAACTGAGAGAGTGCATGGACCGATGACGACGCCGGAAAACAAGAGGAGCGACCGCAGCCGCGACGAGGTGCTGGCTGGCGAATATGTCCTCGGCGTCTTGCCGCTCCCTGACCGGCTGCGCGTCGAGCATCGGCTCCGCGACGACAAGGCGTTTCAGGCGATCGTGGCGCGCTGGCAGGAAAATCTGGCGAGCTTCAACACGGAATACGCTGCCGAAGCGCCGCCCTCATGGCTCTATGGGGCCGTCGAAACGAAGCTCTTCAACAAGGGTGCTCCCGAACAGCCCAAGGGGCTGATCTGGTCCTCGCTGACCTTCTGGCGCGGGCTGACGCTGGTCACGCTCTCCGCCGCTGTGTTCTTCGCCGCGAGTGCCGGTGGCCTGTTCCGTAAGCCGGCCGCAGAACCCTCCGTGGTCGCGATGCTGGGTTCGGGAACATCTTCCATCAGCCTTGTCACCCTGTTCGACCGACAGACGGGCCGCCTCAAGGTGACGCCTGTGGCTGCGGGTGCGGCCAAGTCGCAGTCGCTCGAACTCTGGCTGATCGAGGGCGACAGCGCCCCCGTGCCGCTGGGCGTGTTTCCGGATCAGGGCGATGGTTCGATCGTCATCCCGCCGGACATGCGCAACCGTCTCAAGGACGGTGTGACCCTTGCCGTCTCGCTGGAACCCTTCGGCGGCTCGCCGACCGGCAAGCCGACGGGCCCCGTTGTGGCCAGCGGCAAGATCGGCGCCTAAGGCGTCAAAGGCTCCAAAAGACTCAAGCTACGATCTCCGGGCTTGATGGATCAGTTTCAATAAAAAAATATATTTCGAATAATTTTGAAACTTGTCGCGCAATAGCTGCGTAGATGTTCCCGTTACCCCAATGCAAAGAACACTTTCGGCAGGTGCCGTTGGTGAAAGAGCTTTGTATTACTATGAAGTACTGCGGACGATTTTGTTCAATATGGCAAAATTGTGAAGTTGTAGTGGGGGAGGAAGCAAATCGAAACGCAGGACTTTGGGTCCGCATCAAAACAGGAGTCGACAATGTTGCAGAAACTGATCCGTATCCTCACCGTGACCAGCATCGCCGCCGTTCCGGCCATGGCACTTGCCGCCAATCCGATGGTCGGCGGAGCCGCGATGTATCCCGACAAGAACATCGTTGAAAACGCTGTCAATTCCAAGGATCACACGACGCTCGTTGCTGCCGTGAAGGCTGCCGGCCTCGTCGAGACGCTCTCGGGCAAGGGCCCGTTCACCGTCTTCGCACCGACCAACGAAGCCTTCGCCAAGCTGCCGAAGGGCACGGTCGAGACGCTCGTGAAGCCGGAAAACAAGGAAAAGCTGACGAAGATCCTGACCTGCCACGTCGTGGCTGCTGACGTCATGTCTTCGGCTCTCGCCAAGATGATCAAGGACGATGGCGGCACCCATGACATCAAGACCGTCGGCGGCTGCATCCTGAAGGCCAAGGCGATGGGCGACAAGATCACGATCACCGACGAGAAGGGCGATGTCGCCAAGGTGACGATCGCCGACGTCAAGCAGTCGAACGGCGTGATCCACGTCATCGACCACGTGCTTCTGCCGAAGTAATCCCGGTCAGTTGAACTGACACGATCGAGCCCGCCGCAATCCGCTTGCGGCGGGCTCTTTGTATGCATCGCATGCGATGGAACCGCTTCCGCCGCGATCGCGACGGAGCTTTCTTGCTTCAGGTGCGCAACGCCGTCACGATCGCATCGCGCAGCTCGATCATCCCGTCGCCTTTCTCGGAAGAGGTGGAGAGAACGAAGGGATAGGCCGCGGGGCGCTTCTTGATCTTCTCGGCCGTCTCGGCCAGAAGCTTGACGACGGCCGGCGGCTTGATCTTGTCGCTCTTGGTCAGCACGACCTGATAGGAGACGGCCGCCTTGTCGAGCAGGTCCAGAACCTCATCGTCATTCTTCTTGATGCCGTGGCGACTGTCGATCAGCACATAGACGCGCTTCAGCGTGGCGCGGCCGCGAAGGTAATCGAAGACGAGCTTGGTCCAGTTGTCGACCGTTTCCTTCGGCGCCTGGGCGTAGCCGTAGCCCGGCATGTCCACCATGGCGGCGGGTGGCAGGTCGCCATCCTCGCCGGAATACCCGTCGGGAACGAAATAGTTGAGTTCCTGCGTGCGGCCCGGTGTGTTCGACGTGCGGGCCAGGCCCTTGACGCCTGTCAGCGCGTTGATCAGCGACGACTTGCCGACATTCGAGCGTCCGGCAAAGGCGATCTCCGGCGGGCCTTCCGGCGGCAGGAATTTCAGCGCCGGCACGCCGCGGATGAAAACCCATGGCCTGCCGAAGAGAACGGCGTCTCCAGCCTTTGCGTGTTGTTCCATGGTGATCTCCAGCGATAAGGGCAGGTCAGGCGGGAATTGATGTTTTGACCGCAAATGTCAAGCAAAACCGGCCGCGCGCCGTACTTGAGCGCGCCGTCCCCGGCAACTTCGGCGAGTCGTGACCCGTTCACAACGGCACAGTTTAGGAATTCCTAAATATTTTCGTGAATTATCGCGTCCAGAGATTTGAGGGGAATATATGAACACCGCGACGCGGTTGCCGGAGGCAGCGCGATATCTTGAGGGCGTGATCTTCGTGCTTCGAAAGGAGTCCGGGGAAACCTATGCCCTTGAGGAAGCCCACGGCGTTCTCGGTCCCGTCGCTTTCAATGACCCGGCCACCACGCAGGCCCTGTTCGACACCGCCCTTGCATCGATGCCGGCAAACAGGCGCCTCATATTTCTCGACAGATTGCGCGGTGTTTTTCTCCGTCGAGGTCCGATCAGCGAATACCTGGAAATCATGCTTGGGGACATCGTTCTCAACATCGAAATGCGCGGCGAGGTCACGGAGGGCGCGACGGGTCTTCGTCTCGCTGGCTATATTCGCGACTGCACCGAAGTGGAGCGACTGGGAGCCCAGCGCAAGGCCGAAGCGATCCTGAGCGCAACCGTTCGCCTTTTCCCCGACATGGTGTGGCTGAAGGACGAAGAAGGTCGCTACGTCCTTTGCAACGAGATGTTCGACCGTTTCAACGATGTCCCGAGCGCGAAGCTGATCGGCAAGACCGCCCGCGAGACAGAGCAGGGCAAGAGAGCCGTCGTTCACGACGAGACCGACCGGATGGCGCTGCATACCAGCGACGTGGTCACCTTCGAGCACGCCGTGTCCGGTGCCGATGGGGAACCGCGCTTCTTCGATGTCAGAAAACTCGCGCTGAGAGACGATGAAGGTGCTCCCATCGCTATCCTGGGGACGGCTCGCGAGACAACCGAATGGCGCCGCCTGGTCAATGAGTTGCGTCAGAGCGAACTCGCCTACAGATCTCTCGCTGACAACATTCCCGACCGCCTGATCCGTTTCGGTCCAAAGGGTACCTATCTTCACACGAACCGCGCGATGCGGGAGTTCTTTCACACGATCGACTTCCCAATGCCCAGCGAGTTGGACGAGCTTGACCAAGACACCGTGAACGGTCGCCAGTCTCTTGAGATCAAGCTCGCGATGGACAGTGTCTTCGAAACAGGCCGCTCCACCACCCTTGAGCTGGAATTTACCGGGCGCAACGGCGAACGCCTGATCCACGAGATTCGCTTCTTTCCGGAATTCGGCCCCGACGGGACCGTCGACAGCGTTCTGGCCATCGGCCGCGATGTCACGGATCGGAAGGAGATGGAAAAGCGGCTCGCCGAGAGCGAAGCCGAACTCCACGCACTGGCCTTCCGCGACAGCCTGACCGGCCTGCACAATCGTCGTTCGTTTCAGAGCCTGCTGCAGACGGTCCTCGATGAAGCGCATACGGCCAACAATCTGAGCGCGCTCCTGCTGCTCGACATCGACCGGTTCAAATATGTCAACGACACGCTGGGCCATGCGGTCGGCGATGAGCTTATCTTCCAGTTTGCGCAGCGACTGGTGAAGGCGGTCGGCTCCGACGGGCATGTGTGCAGGCTTGGTGGCGATGAGTTTGCCGTGGTCATGCCGGTTCTTGCAGCACCCTGCGATGCGGAAGGCCTGTGCCAGCGGATCCACAATGCCCTGGATGAGCCTATCAACGTCAGCGTCGATGAAATCGCCATCACCACCAGTATCGGCATCGCGTTCGGCGCGGGCGAGACGCTGGATCAGTATGCGCTCTTCCGCTTCGCCGACATGGCGCTTTATGCGGCAAAGGCAGCCGGACGAGCGCGCACCACGGTCTATGATTATACCATGGCCGCCCAGGCGGAACGCCGTTTCGAGCTGGAAGCGATGATCAACGAGGGCCTGCGCCACGACGAGTTTCACGCTTACTTCCAGGCGAAGGTCAGCCTGGAAACCGGCGCGATCAACGGCGCCGAGGCGCTCTGTCGCTGGATCCGGCCGGACGGCAGGTTCATCTCGCCGGCGGAATTCATCCCCGTGGCGGAGGAAACCGGCCAGATCATCGAAATCGGTCGACGGGTGCTTCTTGAATCGTGCCGGCTTGCGGTTCGGGTCAATAGCGAACGCGCCGAGCCGCTGGCGGTTTCGGTCAACGTTTCAGCTCGACAATTGCTGTTCGGAGGCTTTATCGGCACTCTGGGCGCCTGCCTGGAGGAAACCGGCTGCGATTGCAGCTGGATCGAACTGGAGATCACCGAAAGCCTGCTGCTTGGCGACGACAGCAACATCAGCGAGACGCTGGACGCCATCATCCGTCTCGGAGTGTCCCTGACGATCGACGATTTCGGCACCGGCTATTCGTCGCTGAGCTATCTGGCCCGGTTCCCGATCACGACCTTGAAGATCGACCAGTCCTTCGTGCGCGATCTTGGCAGCAACGACAAGAACAGCGTGCTGTGCCGTGCCATCATCTCCATGGCGCAGGGGCTCGGTCTCAAGACCGTTGCAGAAGGCATCGAGACCGAAGAGATCGCGGCGCGACTGAAGCAGCTCGGCTGCCAGACGGGGCAGGGCTATCTCTGGAGCCGTCCCCAGCCGGCCGAGCAGATCATCGCGAAGATCCGCAGCGAGGGCGATACGCGCAGCCTCCAGCACGCGACCGTTGCCGGATAAGCAACCCGAGAAAAGCAAAGAGCCGCCCGAAGGCGGCTCCCAGTCTCGTTCCTGACAGGTCGAGAGACCTTGCTGATCAGGCCATCGCCTTGGCGACGATTTCGCGCAGCTTGCCGAGGTCCTTGGCAAAGGCGCGGATGCCTTCGGAAAGCTTTTCGGTCGCCATCGCGTCCTCGTTCATCATCCAGCGGAACGTCTTCTCGTCCATCGCGATCTTCTCGACGGACGTCGTCTTGTCTTCCGACAGAACCCGCTTCAGCGTGCCCTTGTCGGCGTCCAGTTCGTCCATCAGCTGGGGCGAGATCGTCAGGCGGTCGCAACCGGCCAGCGCTTCGATTTCGCCGATATTGCGGAACGAGGCGCCCATGACGACGGTCTTGATGCCGTGGACCTTGTAGTAATTGTAGATCGCGCGGACGGAGACGACGCCCGGATCGGTCTCGGACGTATAATCTTCGCCGGTCGACTTCTTGTACCAGTCGAGGATGCGGCCGACGAAGGGCGAGATGAGGAAGACGCCGGCGTCAGCGCAGGCGACCGCCTGGGCCATCGAGAAGAGAAGCGTCAGGTTGCAGTTGATGCCTTCCTTCTCCAGCACTTCCGCCGCGCGGATGCCTTCCCAGGTCGAGGCGAGCTTGATCAGGATGCGATCCTTCTCGATGCCACGCGCCTTGTAGTCCGCGATGATTTCGCGCGCCTTGGCGATCGAACCTTCGATGTCGAAGGAGAGATCCGCGTTCACTTCGGTCGAAACGCGACCCGGCACCAGCTTGGTGAGTTCGGCGCCGACGGATACGGCCAGACGGTCGGAAACGGCAGCGACGGCCTCGTCATGCGACAGGCTCGACTTCTTGCCCCAGGCGACGGCTTCTGCAAACACGTCCTTGAACATGTCCGTGCCCAGCGCCTTCAGCACGATCGAAGGATTGGTCGTGCAATCGACAGGCTTCAGCCGCGCAACGGCTTCGATGTCGCCCGTGTCGGCAACGACTGTGGTCATTGCGCGCAATTGTTCCAGCTTGGATGTCATGTTCTTCTCCCGTCTAAGCCGGCGCGAGCCGGCTGCCGCACCGGCTGAAAGCCGACGCTGTTTGTGACCTTATTCCCAACAATGCTGCGCATGTGTCAATCGATTTATATCGATTGAATGGCAAATTTGCCTGAAGCCTCAGGCGCTTTCGGCCTCATAGGCCTGACGCGCCAGACGGATGGCGCCGTGATGCATTTCCGCCCATTCGATCAGCATGCCAAGAGGGCTCAGCAGAGACCGGCCGAGCGGCGTCAACTTGTATTCCACGCTGGGTGGCACGGTGGCAAAGACGGTACGGTCGACGAGCCCGTCACGCTGCAGATCCTTCAGCGTCTGGGTCAGCATCCGTTGCGAGATATCGGGGATCGACCGCCGGAGTTCGCCGAAACGATGGGTCTTCTCGCCCAAGAGCCCGATGATCAGCGTGCTCCATTTGTCGCCCAGCTGGCCCAGCACGTCACGCACCGGACAATTATTGGCATCGAAACTCTCATACCGCGCGCGGATGTCGCCTACCTTCCGGGCCTGCTGCTCACTCATCGGCGGTTACCTTTCTGTGCCTAGGGGCATAAACAATGCCTACTTTACATACCTACAAGCGCATTGTAGCCCTGGTTACTGAAAGAGACAATAGTGCGTTTATGCATCTATTGTCATCTTCCCGGGGTAGAACAGCCCCTGGCAACACGACTTTGCCCGTCAGCCATTGAAAGGATGGAACCATGTCCGACACGCTTCTCGTCACCGGCGCCTCCGGCCAGTTCGGCCGCCTCGTCATCAAGCACCTTCTCGAAACGCAGGGTGTTGCACCCGGTTCCATCATTGCCGCCAGCCGCGACACGTCGAAGCTTGCCGATATTGCGGCCAAGGGTGTGAAGACCGTTGCTGCCGATTTCGACGACGCAGCCTCGCTGGAAAAGGCCTTCGCGGGCGTCAATCGCCTGCTGATCGTCTCCACCGATGCGCTTGACGGCACCGACCGTCGCCTGCGCCAGCACACGGCTGCCGTTGCCGCCGCCAAGTCCGCCGGCGTTGGCCACATCATCTACACCTCGATGCCGATGCCGGAAGAATCGCTCGTCACGTTCGCGCCCGACCATCTCGGCACGGAAAAGGCCATCAAGGCCTCTGGCCTCGGCTACACGATCCTGCGCAACAGCTGGTACATGGAAAACCTCTTCGCCTCGATCCCGAACGCGCTGAAGTCCGGCCAGTGGTTCACCGCGGCCGGTCAGGGCAAGACGGCTTACGTGGCCCGCGAAGACCTCGCCCGCACGGCCGCCGCCGTTCTCGCTTCCTCCGACACGTCCAGCAACACCTACACGCTGAGCGGCGTCGAAGCGCTCTCGAATGACGAGATCGCAGCGCTGGCTTCGCAGATCATCGGCAAGCCGATCCAGGTTGTCCATGTTCCGGACGAAGGCCTGCTGCAGGGCATGATCGCCGCCGGCGTGCCGGAATTCGTGGCGCCCACCTATCTCTCCTTCGACACCAACACCCGCGCCGGCAAGCTGGCAACGGTGACCGGCGACATCGAGAAGCTGACGGGCAAGGCCCCGATCACGCTCAAGACCTTCTTCGAAGCCACCAAGGACGCGTTCCTCGCGGCCTGAAGCAATTCCAGGAAAAGTGGGAACCGGTTTTCCGTTCGGAATTGCGCTCGCAAATAACGATGGGGTGGCAACGCCCCGTCGGCCTGACCTGACGTGAACAGCCCGGCGCCACCTGCGCCGGGCTGGTTTCAGTCTCACGCAAGCCGCTGTTTCTACAAGGGTTGGACAGCGGATGGGTGGAATGAGCACGGAAGATGAAGTGGGAGAGGTCCTCGAGGCCTTCAGCGCGGGCGATTGGCATCTGTGCCTGACGCGCGCCGCGCCCTTTCTGACTGCCGGCAGCGCGCCCGCCCCCATTCTGCTTGCTGCCGCCCAATCCTATTCCCGCCTCGGCCATATGCCGGAGGCCGCCTATTTCTATGAAATGGCGGCAGACCTTATGCCGGCGGAAGCCTCGCTTCTGCTCACACTCGCCGCCCGCATCCGTGTCCAGCTCTTCGAGGAGAGCAAGGCGCTGTCGCTGATCCGCCGGGCTCAGGCGCTCGGCCCCATGAATGTCGAGGCGCTGTCGACGCTTCGCAAGATCCTGCGACCGCGGCTGGCGCTGTCCGAACTTGCCCGCCTCGACGCGCAGGTGCACCGCGCCATGCTCGACGGCGAGGCCTGGGCATTCGACAACGAGGACCCGCTCTTCCATCTCATGTGGTGCGGCGACGAGCGTCTCAACAGCCTCGTACGGCACATGCCGGCCGGCAAACCGTTCACGCCCGAGGCCCGCGCCGCCCGCCGCGCCCGTCCGCATCGCTATGGCGAAAAGATCCGGGTGGGGTATCTCTCCAGCGACGTGTCGGACCAGCATCCGACGATGATCCTGTTTCAGGGTGTGCTCGAAGCGCATGATCCGGAGCGCTTCGAGATCACGCTCTTCTGCCACACGGAATCCGATCTGGCCGCGACCGATCTCGGCTTCCGCAAGCGCTATCCCAATCTCGTGGTCATCCGCGATCTCGACGACGATGCGGCGGCCGAACTCATCCGCGCGCGCGGCATCGACATACTCGTCGACATGAAAGGCCATACGCGCGACGCTCGCGTCGATCTCGTCAATCGCGGCCTTGCCCCTGTACAGGTTGCCTGGCTCGGCTTTCCGGGCACCTGCTACGGCATCGATTGCGATTATATCGTCGGCGACCCCATCGTGCTGCCGGACGGGTCAGAGCCTCATTATCGCGAACTTTTCTGCCGGCTGCCCGAGACCTATCAATGCAATGACGGCAAGACCCGGCCGAGGCCAGAGCCGCCACCGCGCGCGTCCTTGGGCCTGCCCGACGGGGCGGTGGTCTTCGGCTCGTTCAACAAGCAGGCCAAGATAACGGCGAGCGTCGCCGCCCTTTGGGCGAGGGTCCTTTCCGCAGTGCCGGACTCCGTCCTGTGGATGCTTTGCCAGCCGGGACCGGCGCGCGAGAATTTCACCGCCCACATGCAAAGCCTCGGCATCGCGCCGTCGCGCATCATCTACATGCCGCGCGCCGACTATGCCGAGCATATGGCGCGCATGGGCGCCGCCGATATCGCACTGGACACTTTCCCCTATAGCGGCCACACGACGACGTCCGACTGCCTCTGGGCCGGTGTGCCGGTCGTGGCACTCAAGGGAACGAACTTCGCCTCGCGCGTCTCGGAGAGCCTTCTCACCGCGATCGGTCTCCCTGAACTCGTCGCCCATGACGAACAGGCCTTCGTCGACACGGCCTTGATGATGGCGCGCAGCCCGCTGCGCCGGCGGGCGCTGAAAGCCCGGCTCGAACAGAACCGCCTGCGCATGCCGCTCTTCGATACCGAGCGCTTCACCCGCCACCTGGAAACGGCCTTCGAAATGATGGTCGAACGCGCTTCAAAGGGACTGCCGCCGGAAGCCTTCGATGTTCCGGCACTGCCGCCGCGTCAGGGCCCGTTCGCCTGACGGGGCAAAGAAAAACCCCGGCGCTTTCGGCACCGGGGTTTCTTTTTTCAGCGGGCTTGCGGCCGTCAGGCCTTGGTTTTTCGCTTGAACAGGCCCTTGAGATTGTCGAACAACTCCACCTTCACGCCATGGCGCTTCATGATGATCGCCTGCTGGATGATCGAGAGCGTGTTGTTCCAGGCCCAGTAGATCACCAGACCAGCCGGGAACGATGCCAGCATGAAGGTGAAGACGACGGGCATCCAGGTGAAGATCATGGCCTGCGCCGGATCCGGAGGCGTCGGGTTCATGCGCATCTGCAGGAACATGGTGACACCCATGATCAGCGGCCAGACGCCGAGATGCACGATGGTCGGCGCGTCGAAGGGCAGGAGGCCGAACAGGTTGACGATCGAGGTCGGGTCCGGAGCGGACAGGTCCTTGATCCAGCCGAAGAACGGCGCCTGGCGCATTTCGATCGTGACGTAGATCACCTTGTAGAGCGAGAAGAAGACCGGGATCTGCAACAGGACCGGCCAGCAGCCGGCAACCGGATTGATCTTCTCTTCCTTGTAGAGCTGCATGGTCGCCTGTTGCAGGGCCATGCGGTCGTCGCCATGCTTGGCCTTCAGCTCTTCCATCTTCGGCTGGATCTTCTTCATGTTGGCCATCGAGGCATATTGCTTCGAGGCGAGCGGGAAGAAGAGAGCCTTGATGACGATGGTCGTCGCGAGAATCGCCAGGCCGAAATTGCCGAAATAGCGGAAGAAGAAGTCCATCAGCGCGAACATCGGCTTGGTGAAGAAGTAGAACCAGCCCCAGTCGATCAGAAGATCGAAGCGCGGAACGTCATAGCCCTTCTCGACCGTCTTCGTGCCGATGAGACCGTTGGTCATCCGGCCGAACCAGGAATCGTCCTTGGCATAGCCATCGACAACCGGGACTTCCTTGGCGCCGGCGAAAACGAGGTTCTTCAGTTCCGTGGACGCGCCCGGAGCCAGCGAAACGCCAGCGCCCTTGTAGTCCGCCTGGAAGCGCGGCGTGCCATCTTCAAAATGCGTGAATCGGGCGTCATAGTCGATGGCCTGCGGCGGAATGATGGTCGTCGCCCAATACTTGTCGGTCATGCCGAGCCAGCCGGTCGCGGTGCGCTCGTAGGTCAGCGGCTTGTCCTTGGACGCCTTGTACTTCTCTTCGATCAGGCCGTTCGAACCGAGCCAGCCTATGAATCCTTCATGCAGAACATAGGTCGAAGGCTCCAGCGGCTCCTTGTAGCGCGTCACGCGGCCATAGCCGGCAATCGAAGCTGCCTGCTGGCCGCCATTCGTCACCTTGTCGGAGATCGTGAACATGTAGTTCTGGTCGACGGAGATGGTACGGGCAAAGGTCAGGCCGTCGGGGCTCGTATAGGTGAGCGTCACCGGCGTCGTCGGGGTCAGCTTCGCATTGGCGTCGGCCTTCCACTCGGTGGCAGGACCCGGAAGTGCCGTGCCGCCAATGTATCCGAGTTCGATGAAGTAGCCATCGGCGGTCTCGGCCGGGTTGAGCAGCGTGATGTTCGGGCTGTCCTTGGCGACCGTCTCGCGATACTTCTTCAGCTTCAGGTCATCAAAGCGCGCGCCGCGCAGATTGATCGAGCCGGAGAGGTCGGGCGTGTCGATGACGACGCGGCCGCTCGAAGAAAGCGCTGCGTCGCGGCTGACGGCGCCTGCGGTCGTGCCGGCGGGGGGCACGGCGCCGTTAGGCGTCGCGGCCGGTGCGGCTGCATTGCCATTCGCGGACGGCTGGGTCGCGACGTCCTGGGCCGTCTGCTTGGCGAGGTCGGCCTGGCGCTGGGCTTCCATGCGCGGACCCATGTAGAAATACTGCCAGCCGAACAGGATCAGGACCGAAAGCACGATCGCGACGATATAGTTGCGGTTATTTTCCATCAGATTTTCCCGAGCTGGCCGGTCGCGGCCGCTTCTTGATGTCAGTGCCGGCAATGCGCGCCGACATGGCCTGGGTCAGCCGCTCGAAGGGAGCGGAAAGCATGTCCCGATGCGCGACGATCACATAGTCGTGTCCGGGCTTCATTGCAAACTGCGCGGAAAGCCGCACAACCTCTTTCAGCCTGCGCCGCATGCGGTTGCGTTCGACGGCGTTGCCCTGGCGGGTCGTCACCGTGAAGCCGACGCGTGGCGCTTCGTCCGGTTCCTTCCGGTCGAGGACCTCGACGATGAAGAACGGACCCTTGCGGCGCTCTCCCTCGCGGACACGCAAAAACTGGGGCCGGCTTTTCAGCCGCCCCGCAGGTTTTTTAACTTGGATAGAGGCGTCCTGCCCGTGCGTTTCCATCGGGCGGGACCGCTTGTCAGGCCGACAGGCGCTTGCGGCCGCGGTTGCGGCGAGCTGCAAGAACCTTCTGACCGCCGGCGGTAGCCATGCGGGCGCGGAAGCCGTGACGACGCTTGCGAACAAGCTTGGAGGGTTGGAATGTACGCTTCGTAGACATTTATTTTAACACCGCGGTGTGCGGCCCTTCTTGAATTTGCAAAGTTTTGCAAGGAGCGTTTCGCCCGGAAAGAGGGCGCCAAGCGCCATCGATCCATCGACGTGGCGGCTTATTGATATAAATCCGGCGGAAAGTCAATTCCTGCAGGCGTTGCGCGGCAATTTCCGGAATCGGAAGGGCGGGATCATCCCGTGTGTGAAAAACCCTGGCCTTTTAAGGGGTAATCCTCGGGCGCTAAATTAAGTATTTTCTAACCCAATCATACCTAGTGTTCTCCTAATATTGACGGTCCGCGAGCTGGTCTCGCGGGTTTTGGTGGAGAATTGCGTTGAAAATCAAGGTTAGAATCCTGTCGCTTGTCGCAATCATGAGCGTGGTTGCGTTCATGCTGGGTGGCGTCGGAATCTTTGTCGTCGAGAAATACAACAATCGGCTCTCCGAGTTCCAGAACGTTTCCGAACGCGCCTATCTCGGCGAGAAGCTGAACCGTCTGATCACGGCGGTCGTCATGGAGGCGCGCGGAATTTATGCCGCGCCGGATACCGAAAAGGCCAAGCAGTTCGCCGAGGGCCTGACAAAGCGCCTTGCAGATATCGATGGCGTGATTGCGAAGTGGCGGCCGCTCGTCGCGGCGGAGCAGACAAAAGCTTTCGACGCCATGGCGACCCGCGCCAGGGAGTTCCGCGAATTCCGCATGGAAACCGCTCGCCTCGGCACCGAAGTCTCCCCGTCAGAAGCCAACAAGCAGGGCAACAACGAAGCCAACCGCGCCAATCGCAAGGCCTTCCAGGCTGAAATCGACAAGATCGTCGATGTCGACCGCAAGGCGCTCGACGAAATCACCGACCAGGTCGCGAGCTTCCGCAGCCTTATGCTGTCCATCGTGGCGGCAATGGCCGTCGGCGGCATTTCCGTCGGGCTCCTCCTCGCCTTCGTGATCGCCAAGCGCTCGCTTGCCGATCCGATCCTGACACTGACCAACCAGATGACCGAAATGGCGGCCGGCGATTACAGCCGCAACGTCGCCTTCGCGGATCGCGCCGACGAAATCGGCGACATGGCGCGCGCCGTCGAGGTCTTCCGTCAGAACGGCCTGTCCGTCCGCGAACTCAACTTTTCCAAGGAAGAAGAGCGCGTCAACGTTTCCCGCCTTCAGGCCGCCATTACCGAAGCCACCGCCCGCGCCGCCGCCGGCGACTTCACCGGCCGCATCTCCGGCGATTTCGGTCATCCGGAACTCAACCGGCTGGCCGAAAACGTCAACCGCCTCGTCGAGAATGTCGATCATGGCCTCAGCGAAGCTGGCGGTGCTGTGGCCCTGCTGGCCGGCGGTGACCTCACCCGCCGCATGAGCGGCCATTTCGAAGGCGCCTTCGCCGAGCTTCAGAAGAACGTGAACGCGACCTTCGAGGCGCTGTCGGGCATCATAGGGAACGTGCGCGGCAGTTCCGTCAGCATGGATGACAGCACCCGCGAGCTGCGCGCAGCCACCGACGATCTGTCGCGTCGCACCGAACAGCAGGCCGCGGCACTGGAGCAAACGTCTGCTGCGCTCGACGAGATCACCGCCGTGGTCAAGACTTCCTCGCAGCGCGCCCAGGAAGCAAGCCGCATGGTCGGCGAGGCGACCTCGGATGCCGCCCATTCCGCCGTGATCGTCCGCGACGCGGTCGAGGCCATGGGTCGTATCGAGCAGGCATCGAGCGAGATCAGCCAGATCATCAACGTGATCGACGAGATCGCCTTCCAGACAAACCTCCTGGCGCTGAATGCGGGCGTCGAGGCCGCCCGCGCCGGCGACGCAGGCAAGGGCTTCGCCGTCGTCGCGCAGGAAGTGCGCGAACTGGCGCAGCGCTCGGCGCATGCCGCCAAGGACATCAAGACGCTGATCACCAAATCCGGCGAGGAGGTCGGCGCAGGGGTCAAGCTCGTGCACAAGACGGGCGAAGCGCTGCAGAAGATCGAAAGCCAGGTAAGCGACATCAACGGCCATATCCAGTCGATCGCCACCGCAGCGCAGGAGCAGTCCGTCGGGCTGGCCGAGGTCAACACGGCCGTCAACCAGATGGACCAGGTGACGCAGAAGAACGCGGCCATGGTGGAAGAAACCTCGGCAGCTACCCACAAGCTGTCGCAGGATGCGGCAAGTCTTGCCGAGATGATCGCCTGGTTCCGCCTCGCCGAAGCGGCCGATCGGGCGCCGACTGCACCTGCGACGCGTCCCGCCGTCGCCACCCCCCCGGCAGCGCCCCGGCGCATTGCCGCCGCAGCACCTGCGCCCAGGCCGCTGAAGGTGGCCGGAGGTGGCAGCAGCCAGGGCTGGGAGGAGTTCTGAGGCTTTGCCTCCCGATCGCACGACATGACCACGCCCGGCCACAGCGCCGGGCGTTTTCAATTGCGGTGGAATAAGAAATTGAAGCCGCTATAATGCACGATGCGGGGCGCGAAGCGTCGGTGAGAAGAGGCGGGCGAACGTGGCGCACGGCAGGCAGGAAACGACAGCGGCTGTGGCCCAAGACGGCAAGGTCCGTCTGTGGAATGGACTGTCCGGCCGTCTGCTCTTGCTGACCTTCATCTTTGTCACGCTGGCCGAGATCCTGATTTTCCTGCCGGCGATTGCCAACATGCGGCTCAACTGGCTCTCGGACCGGCTGAACACGGCCGCCGCCGCTTCCGTCGTGGTGGACGGGCTGAAGGATGTCGTGCTGCCGAAACCGGTGCGCGACGACACGCTGATGGCCACCGACACGAAGGCCATCGTGCTGACCAAGGACGGCATGCGCCACCTGATCGCTGTCGCCGACATGCCGCCGACGGTGGATTATCAATACGACCTCGACAATGTCTCGCTGCCGCGCGCCATCTACGACGCATTCGATCAGCTGATTTTCGGCGGCGATCGCGTCATTCGCGTCTTCTGTCCGATCAACAAGAGCACGATGAAGATCGAGGTTGTGATGGCGGACGCCGGCCTGCGCGCGGCCATGATCACCTATTCGCAGAATGTGCTTCTGATCTCGCTGGCAATCTCGCTGATTTCGGCGGGTCTCATCTTCATGGCCATCAACCGCGTCATGATCCGCCCCATCCGCCGTCTGACCAACAGCATCGAGCGCTTCTCCGAACAGCCGGAGGCCGCCGACAGCATTTTCGAGCCGGGCAAGGGTTCGGACGAGCTCGCCGTTGCCGGCCGCCATCTGCAGAAGATGCAGAAGGAACTGCAAAAGACGCTGCGCCAGCAGAAGAACCTCGCCGAGCTCGGTCTTGCCGTGTCCAAGATCAATCACGACATGCGCAACATTCTTGCCTCCGCGCAGCTGATTTCCGACCGCCTCGGCGACACCGAGGACCCGATGGTGAAGCGCCTCGCGCCGAAGCTGCTCCGCACCATCGACAGGGCCGTGAGCTATTCCGACAGCGTGCTGTCCTTCGGCAAGGCGAGCGAGGCCGAGCCGAAGCGCAGGCTTCTGCGGCTCAAGACCGTCGTGCAGGATGTCTGCGACGTGCTGACCGGCGTCGGCGCCGAAAACGGCATCGATGTCGACATTCGCGTGCCCGACGACCTGACGGTGGATGCCGACCCCGACCAGCTCTTCCGCGTCATCCACAATCTGGCGCGCAATGCCGTTCAGGCGCTGATGAACGAGCCGGAAGACGAGGCGGTGATCAAGCAGGTGACGGTTTCGGCCTACCGCACCGGCAGCGTCGTCTCGATCTCGGTGGATGACACAGGCCCCGGCATGCCGCAGAAGGCGCGGGAAAACCTCTTCAAGGCCTTCCGTGGCTCCGTCCGCTCGGGCGGCACGGGGCTGGGTCTGGCGATTGCCCGCGAACTCGTGCTCGCCCATGGCGGCACGATCGCACTCGTTGAAAAGGCGCAGCCGGGAACGCTCTTCCGCATCGAGATCCCCGACCGCCCCATCGCCATCGACGGCTTCCGCCGCCACCCGGCGCAAGGTACGCCCAATCCTTCCTCCGGATCGTAAAACGCGCCTGGCACAAATTTTTTTCCGATTCCCGCTTGCATTCCGGAAAGCAACGCTTTAGGAGAGCCCCACACCGCCGCTTCAACAAGAAGCGCCGCGCGGTACGCACCCGTAGCTCAGCTGGATAGAGCACCAGACTACGAATCTGGGGGTCAGGAGTTCGAATCTCTTCGGGTGCGCCATTTCTTCCTTCAGAGCATAGATTGCAGTTTGCATAGAGCGATGTGAGCGTATTGTTGATCGCATCGGTCCTCAAGCCGTCCGATAATTCTGACGCTCTTGCGGCCATCAAGATGCTGTCATGGGAGAGCGTCGGCTCGTTCAGCCGGGATACAGAAATCACCTGCTACGAATTGGCACCCGACGATTGAGGGAGCGACTCGACGTGACGATATTCAGGATTCTGATGGCGGGCTGTTTGGCGGCCGTTTCTCTTGCGACGACGGCAGACGCGCNNGGTGTTTCGTCGCAAACGCTGCGGGTGGGCGGGCTTGATCGCCAGTATCTTCTTCTGGATGACAGCCGTGGCAAAGGTCCGGCCCCGCTTGTCATCGTCCTGCATGGCGGCGGTGGCAGGCCTGAAACGATGATCCCGCGATGGGAGGCGCAAGCGCGTGCCGCAGGGCTCGTCGTTGTTGCGCCAAGAGGCATCGGTCGGAACAACCGCGCGGGCACGTGGAACGCCAGCGGTTGCTGCGGCGAGGCCGCCGCGCGGGGCGTGGACGATGTCGCATTCATAGCTGCCGTGATCGACGACGTCACCAAGCGTAAGGCCATTGATACGCGACGAATCTACATAACGGGATTTTCCAATGGCGGAATGCTGACGCATCGCGTTGCGGCCGCGCTGGGCAACCGGATTGCGGCTGCCGCCGTCGTCTCTGGCGCGCTTTTCGGCAACGAGACGGCGCCGCGCGCTCCGGTGCCGATGCTGATCATGCATGGCGAACAGGATCCGGTCGTAGGCTTCGAGGGCGGCATGAGCAACACGCGGTTCGTGGCGAGGGCGCAGGCGCTGCCTTTCCAGCCGGTCCGCTACGCCGTCGATTTCTGGCGCAAGGCCAATGGCTGCAATCAACCCGCTGCCATCACCCGAAGAGCGGGCGTTTCCATCGAGAAAAGCACCTGCAAAGGCAATGCCGACGTCGTTCTCTACGACCTCAAGCAGGGTGGCCACAGCTGGCCGGGCGCGAGCGTGGCTCATGACGCCGGCAGCGCCGATCCCATCGACGCCACCAGCGTCATCTGGGATTTCTTCAAGAGCCACACGCGGTAGGCGGCGTCACTCCGCCTTGACCGCAGCCTTCCTGGGGCTCACCCAATAAAACCCGTCCGCCGCCACCTTCTGCCACTCGTCCGCCACGCCATCCGGCCAGATCACCCGGAATTCCACGTCGGTGTCCTTCCCAACGCCGAAATGGTGCCAGCCGAGCGAACCGCCCGCATGACCGCCGCCGATCGTGATTTCGCGGCGAAGGACATGGCCGTCATGCTTCACCTCGATCCATGAGCCGATGCCGTCGCGGTTGCCGCCTTCGCCCTTCAGGCCGATTTCGATGAAATGGCCGGCGTCGGAAGTCACGTTGCGCCAGACCTGCGCCGGCTTCCAGCGGTTGGTGACGACGAGATCGACGCGGCCGTCGAGGTTGAAGTCGACAAGTGCTGCGCCACGCGAGACGTTCATGCTGGCAATGCCGGCCTCCAGCCCCATTTCGATGAAATTGCCCTTGGCGTTCTGCACCAGCATGTCGTTCGGGTCGAGCTTGGCGAAGTCCGGCATTTCCGCGACATTGCCCTTGGCGATGAAGAGATCGACCAGGCCGTCATTATTGACGTCCTGAAAGTCGGTATGCCAGGCGGTCGAGGGATGCCAGTCGCCGCCGGTATAGGGTCTGTGAGCGGTCGCGCCCTTGGCGAAGGCGATGTCCTTGTAGGCCGCCGGACCCTTGCCGTCCTTTGGCAGGGTCACAAGCGCCTGCAGCTTGTTGTCGGCCATGCTGGTCAGGAAATATTCCGGATAGCCGTCGAAATCGAGGTCGTAGCTGGCAATGCCCATGCCCCAGATGCGCAGGTATTTCCAGCCTTCCTCCTCGCTGTAGAGCGCCGGCGCCTTGCCGGGATCGACATGCCACATCTGCTCGCGCCCGCCCTTGTAATATTCGCGGTCGTTGGAGACGCGGAGCGACGGCGTGCCGGAGCGGTTCCAGTCGGTGAAGAGCATGGAGAGCGCGCAATAGCTGGGCTTCAGCGGCAGCGGATTGGCGAATTTCCGCTGCGGCGTGGCGGCGTCTGGCCGATGCAGCCAGTTGTCGGTGCAGGAGCCCCAGGGCTCCATGTCGGCTTCCGGGTCGATATAATTGCCGATGGCGATCGTCGGCCAGGTGTTGCCGCGCTCCCAGGTCGCAGCCATCGAGGCAGACCACGCCTTGCCGCCATCGAAGTTCCAGGTCTCGTTGGCGCGCTCGAACCGGCATTTGCCCTTGCCGCGCATGACGATGTTTTCGCCAAGCCTGAGCAGAATGATGTCCTTGATCCCGTCGCCATCGATATCGATGGCGTAGGAGCCGAGCAGTTTATCCACCTCAAGACCGGATGCCATCGCCTTGAAGCGGATCGGCCCGGCCTTCTTGCTCTCATTGTGATAGAAGACGGACTTGCCGGAGCCTCCGGGCAGCAACATGTCGGGAAAGCCGTCGTCGTCGCAGTCAAAGGTGGAGACTCCGCCGCCGACCATGAATTCCCAGTCGCCGTCATAGACCGCATCCACGCCGCTTTCCGCCGCCTGCTCCTCCTGGAAGATCGGCGTGACGGCGCGCGGTGGCGGCGCATCTTCAGCCCCGGCAACCGTTGACGCGAGAAAGAGGGCAACCGTGAGGCCGCCAGAACGGATTGCCGTCATCAATGGCCTCACTTCTTCGTCTTCAGCGCGTTGACATAGTTGGCTATGCATTCGCCCTGCGTCAGCCCGCGTTCGATGGCGAGGCGGAAATGGATGCCGCCGTAAAGGCGCGAGATCGCAGCCTCTTCGGCCGCCGCGCGGAAATTGGCGAAATGCCGCGGCTTGATCCCGTCGGCTTCATGGGTGGAATCGTCAAAGGCCAGCGCATCGCCGAAGATATGCGTCATGGTGGATGCCGCAGCGCTGGACTGCGTGCTGTGGCCGCTGGGATATTCCGGGAAGGGCGGCGTGATCAGCAGCGCATCCCATTTGGGATCGATGTTCTTCTTGATGTAGGTGATCGGGCGAATGAGATCAAAGACGAATTTCGTGTCCCAGCAGCCGATGAACGCATCCGACAGCGCAACGCCAAGCCGGGCCAGCGTATCCACCGTTGTCGGCAGATCCGCCTTTTGCCGGTCGAGCACGATCAGCGCGATATTGATCCAGTGGCCGGGCGGCGTCGGCGACAGCATGGGGTCGTCGGACCAGAAGCGGGCAATCGTCCGCTGCTCGTCCGTCAGCCCCTTCACCGCCGTGTAAACCTCTTTGGCATCCTTGTAGAAGGCAGACTCCGGCTTCTCGCTATATTCCGGCGGCTCGGGCAGGCGGCAGGACGAGCCCGTTGGCATGGCAAAGGGGCGCACCTTGCCCCAGTCGGGCAGGAGGGGCGCCTGCTGCTGGCGGATCAGGCTGGTCGGCACCCAATGGCCCGGTTTGTCGGAAAGCTTGTATTCGAGCGGGAAGCCCATGTTCTCGACGCTTGCCCCGCCATCGGTCGAGGACCAGTCGAAGACCGCCTGCGAAAGCTTCTGTCCATAGTCGCGGCTTCGGGCGATCACGTCGGGAGCGAGACCGGCCGAAACCTTTTCGTCCATGCGCTGCGCCATCTTCTTCATGACGTGCTGCCCTGTCGGCCCGGTGCGGTCGAAAAAGCGGGAAACCGAGGCCTCCATCACGGTGTTGAGGATCACGGCGTCGTCGTAAGCCGCGCCCTTCTCGCGCGCCGGCAGGGCTTTGAGCCCGTTCAACTGGCCCGCAAGGCTCTGCAGGTTGTCCGATCCGCTCGCCACGGCCTCATAGGCGGACACGCCGATATAGCCGAAGGAGCGGGCGGCCACGGGCGGGGAATAATTGGACGTATGGCGGACAAGTTCCAGGATCAGCTTGTACCAACCCGTCACCACCTCCTGCGGCGGGGTTGCCGCCTGCGCAGGCGCAGCAGCGAGAGACAGGAGACACGAACACGCGAAGACGAGGCCGAGAACGGCCCTTCTGATCAAGACAGACATTTTTCCTCCCCAAGCCCGACGCCTGGTCCCGCGGGCACTATCGTTGAACATCGTCCCGATGTCCATAAGGGGTCCGGCATACACGCGGCGAGGGCGGTGGCGGAGGTTAACGGTCGCTCGCGCGGCTTCGGAATCGGGCCGGTGGCTCGGCGTGGAAGCCGTTCCAGACGCGCCGCATGTGGCGGGCCGAGGAGAAGCCCGCGCGCGCCGCAACCTCTTCGACGGCAAGAGCCGATCCGCCCAGCATTTCGGCGGCAAGGTTCACCCGGATCATGTTGACATAGTCCGTCGCCGCCATGCCGGTATGCTCGCGGAAGAGGCGCGACAGATGCCGCTCGCTCAAATGCGCGACGCGCCCCAGCCGTGCCAGCGACCAGTCGGCGGCAGGCTCCGCCATGATCGCATCCTGTGCCCGGTGTATGCCAGGATGGACATGATTGCGCCCGGTCAGCCAGGGCGAAAGCTGCGGATCGCTGCCGCTACGGCGCATGTAGACGACCATCTGCCGGGCAATCGCCAGCGCGGTTGCGGGCGATGTCGTTTGGCTGACGATATGCAGGGCGAGATCGATGCCGGTGGAGATGCCGGCGCTGGAGAGCCGGTTTCGGTCCTCGACGAAGAGCCGGTTGTCGAGCGGCTGGGCGAGCGGTGCGCGTTGGGCAAGCTCTGCCATGCAGGCGGAATGGGTCGTGCAGCGAAAGCCGTCGAAAAGCCCCGCCTCGGCGGCGAGCAGCGCCCCGGAGCAGATGGTCACCAGCGTCATGCCCGGCCGGAAACCCGAACGCAGCCAGCGGGCGATCTCTGCAAGCGCCTCGCGGTTCCGCTCCCTGACCGCAGGAGCCGTCAGGCTCCCCGAGATGACGATCCAGGCATCGTCCGGCAGATGCTCGGGCAGGGGGAGAAGGCCCGATACGGTGAGGCCGATGGAGGTCGCCTGTTCTGCCGCAGCTGCGACATAGACATAGTCGAACCGCACGGCGCTCTGCTCCAGATTGGCCCGGCGGAAAACTTCCATCGGGCCGGCAACATCGAGCAGCAGCGTGTCCGGTGGCAGAACCACGAACATCGGAATGCGGCGGATGGCGTTGCCAGCCCGCTTTTCCATCACGCAGCCTTCTTCATGTTAAGCCCCGCCAGCGCCTCATCCACGGTGACGATCCGCGCGAAGCGGGTGGCGAGAACGAGCTCGGTCCGCTTGACGATATCCGACTGGCTGAAGACTGTCCCATCGGCATGCTGCATCGGGAAGGTGAAGGTCGCCTCGCTCACGAAATCGACGCCCCATCCGAGGTCCGAGGCATGCCGCGTCGTGGTCTCGCAGCACTGTTCGGTGCGGATGCCCGAGATGATCAGCCGGTTGATGCCGTTGCGCGTCAGCCAGATATCGAGGCCGGTGCCGGCGAGCGCCGAATGCCGTTCCTTGTAGAAAACCGCGTCCGGATCGATCGACAAGCCATCCATCGTCCGCACCAGCCCGCCCTCGCGGTCGAAGGGCGAACCTGACCGCGTGTGGAAAATCTGGACGACCGGAATGCCCGAGGCTTTTGCACCATCGATCAGCCGCTGCTGCTGCGCGAGATAGGCATCCAGACCTTCGGCGCTCCAATAGGGCATGTGGCGAAACGATTCCTGAACATCGATGACGATGAGGGCGGTGTCGACATGGGACATTTTCTGCTCCTTCATTTGCAGTTGATAGCCCGATTTTAGAGCCTCCATCAAAGCAAAAAAGACAGGCAACGGACGAAGAAAGGACAAATCCGGCCACCTTGCGACGCCGCATAGGAGGGCTGTCAAAAAAGCTTCATATCCGAATGCTCGACTCCCGGCCCAAACCTCGCCTACACAGCAGCCAACTGCCCCGCGTTCACCTGATCAATGAACGGACATCCGACATGCATCTGCCCGCATCCCAAATTCCCGGCCTCGTCTGGGCCTATCATCTCCATGAAGGGGCGGCCCCCGCCCGCGCGCTGCCTGACGCGGAAGTGAAGGCTTTGCCGGATGACGGTTTCTTCTGGTTCCATTTCTCGCTGGCTGACGCGCGGCTGCCGGCCTTTCTCGAAAGCCTCGGCGTGCTTCCGGAAGCAGCGCTGGTCGCGCTGACGACGCATGAGACGCATCCGTCCGTCAATGTCGATGAAGGCTATCTCTATGGCACGCTGGTCGACTATCAGCGCGACTTCGACCAGAGCACGCGCGAGATCGGCTTCCTGCATTACGCCGTCTTCGGCCGCTTCATCGTCACGACCCGGCTGCATCCGCTGGCCAGCGTCGACAGCGTGCGCTTCGCAGTCGAGAAGACGCCCGGCAAGTTCGACAATCCGATCGACATTTTCGAGCATATCGTCGCCAATTTCCAGCGCTCGCTCTTCGGTTTGGTCAAGGAGATCACGGCCGACCTGAACGTCATCGAGGATGCGGTCTATTCGAACCGCGAGCCCCTGAAGCACCAGAAGGAATTGCAGCCGCTGCGCCGTTCGATTGTGCGCCTTCACCGGCATATGCGCACGCTTCTGACCGCCATGCGCCATGCCGCTGCGGCAGAAGAAGAGGAAATGCCGGAAGGCTTTGCCGACGTCTCGGCGCGCAGCACCAGCCGGCTCGAGGCCGCCGGCCATGAGGTGGACGCGCTGCAGGAACGCGCCCGGCTGCTCCATGAAGAGGTGAACTCGCTCACCTCCATCGAGACCAACCGGCATCTCTACATCATGTCGGTCATGACCGTACTGATCATGCCGCCGACGCTCGTCACCGGCTTTTTCGGCATGAACACGGGCGGCCTGCCGTTCCAGCATGACGATGCCGGAACGTTCTCCGCCTTCGGGGCCATCGGCGTGTCGGTTCTGCTCGCCTGGTGGCTGCTCCGCCGCGCGGGTATTTTCTGAAGGCTTTCCTGCCCGCCGCTTCGCCACGCTATGCATGTGAAAGCAATTGCCTAACGTGCCTCAATTTCCTACCAATCGGAAAAACATCGAGAGGAGAGACCCATGCTGCGCTTCGGAATCATATCGACCGCCAAGATCGGCCGCGAACTCGTCATCCCGGCCATCCAGGATGCGGAAAACTGCGTCGTCGCCGGCATTTCAAGCCGCGACAAAGACAAGGCCGCAGCCCTCGCCGCCCGCTTCTCCATCCCGCATGTCTTTGCCTCGCATGAGGAAATGCTCGCCTCCGACCTGATCGACGCCGTCTACATTCCGCTGCCCACCTCGCAGCATGGCGAATGGGCGATCAAGGCGGCCGATGCCGGCAAGCATGTGCTTTGCGAAAAGCCGATTGCGCTCAAGGCTTCCGAGATCGATGGCATCATCGCCGCGCGTGATCGCAACAAGGTTCTCGTGTCCGAGGCCTATATGGTCACCTATTCGCCGGTCTGGCGGCGTGTGCGCATGCTGATCGCCGAAGGCGCGATCGGCAGGCTGCGGCACGTGCAGGGCGCCTTCACCTATTTCAACCGCGATCCCGGTAATATGCGCAACATTCCGGAACTCGGCGGCGGTGGTCTGCCCGACATCGGCGTCTATCCGGCCATCACCACGCGTTTTTCCACCGGCAAGGAGCCGATTCGTGTGCAGGCCACGACCGAGCGCGACCCGCAATTCGGCACCGACATCTATTCCTCGGTGCGCGCCGATTTCGGCGATTTCGAACTGAGCTTCTACATCTCCACCCAGCTCGCCGCCCGCCAGATCATGGTCTTTCACGGCACGGAAGGCTTCATTGAGGTGAAGTCACCCTTCAACGCCGACCGCTACGGCGCGGAGGAGATCGAGGTGACCAACGTCAACCACGCCGAATCTCGCCACTACCGCTTCCAGGACGCCCGCCAGTACCGGCTCGAAGCCGAAGCTTTCGCCCGCGCGGCGCAGGGCGAGGAGGCGGAAGTCGTGACGCTGGAAAGCTCGAAGAAGAACCAGCAGTTCATCGATGCGATCTATCGCGCCAGCGAGAAGGACGGCTGGGAGACGGTGTAAGGTTAACATCCCCTGTGTTGACGATGTCAACACAGGGGATTATCTTTGTATCATGAGCCGGAACGCCAACATTGCCGAAGTGAATATCCATCTGCGCGCACGCGCGGAGGATCGAGCGCTGATCGACAGCGCGGCGGAACTCGTCGGTGCGAACCGCTCGCAGTTCATGCTCTCCTCAGCAATAAAGGAGGCGAAGGCTGTGCTTCTCGACCAGACCGCGATCCTTGTGGACGAGGCGGGATTTCGCCGGACGCTGGAATGGCTCGATGCGTCTCCCTCGGCAGAGGAAAAGGCTGGCATGAAGCGGCTCCTCTCGGCGCAAGAGCCGTGGTTGCGCGACTAGGGGTCCGGTGTCGTTCCTTCCGCCTGAATTATTGAGAGATGTCCACCCGCTTGAGGGCTTTCAATCCGGTGAACCCGTTCTCGATGAATGGCTGATCAAGCGCGCCCGCCAGAATGCGGTGCTGGGCGCGAGCAGGACATTCGTGTGCATCGAACGGAGAACGAATGTTGTGGCCGGCTATTATGCTCTGTCCATGGGACAGGTGCTGAACCGCGAAGCCACAGGCGCCATGCGCCGCAACATGCCGCTGCACATCCCCGCGGTGGTTCTCGGCCGGTTGGCGGTCGATCAACGATTTCAGGGGCATGGCCTTGGAGCTGCGCTGCTGAAGGACGCTGTTCTGCGATCTCTAAGAGCAGTCAAGGAAGTCTCGGCGCGGCTGATTGTCGTTCACACCATTTCGCCCGCTGCGGAAGCCTTTTATCTTCGTCACGGCTTTGTCCGGTTGCCGGTTGAGACGCCCACCTATGCGCTCGATCTGGTAAAGTTTGCCGGTGAGTTGGGCTGACCTGATTGAAGCCGGAAATCCCGCCGCAGACCCTTAGAAGCCTGCGGCAGGTTTCTGCGGGTCCCGCTCAGTTCATATTCACGATCTCCACCCGCCGGTTCTTGGCGCGGCCGTCGTCGCTCTCGTTCGAAGCGGCGGGCGCGACCATGCCGACGCCGGCGCTCTTGAGGCGGGCGGCATCCACCTGGAAGCGCTTGGTCAGCGCCGCCTGAACTGAAGCTGCGCGGCGCTTCGACAGGTCCATGTTGTGGTCGAAGCCGCCCTGATTGTCGGTGTGGCCCACCACGATGACCTTGAGGTCGGGTTTGGATTTCAGGAGCGTCGCGATTTCCTGCAGTGTCGGGTCCGATTCCGGCTTGAGGTCTGCCTTGTCGGTATCGAAGAAGATGCCGTAGAGCGCGACCTTGCCGGAGGCGTCGATGGACTTGGCCATGTCGTCGGCCTTGACGACGACCATCTTCTGTTCGCGACCCTTCGGTTCGACGATATTGACGAAGGCGAAGGTGCGTTCGTTGAAGGCGTTGCAGTAATTGCCGCCGTCGGTGATCTTGTAGGTCTGGATCGCCACATAGGCGTCGCCGCCATCGACCGGCAGGCGGCCGGAGAAATAGTGCTGGTCGGAAATGCCCGAGGTCAGAGCGCAGTTGCCGTTGGAGAAGGCCGGGTCGCTGATGTCCTTTTCGCGGATGAACTGCATGGTCAGGCTCTGGTCGCCGCCGCCGCCATAGGCCGCACGCGTCGAGGAACCGCCGCAGGCGTCGTCCTTGCACTCGAACAGAACCTCGCCGCCGGCCTTCGTCACCACTTCCTGGTAGTTACGCAGGATTTCCAGCGGCGAGCGGCCCTCCGGCTCGATATAGACCAGACGCGTCAGCGGCCCTTCCAGCGCCTTCGATTGCTTCGGCGCATAGACATTGTTGTTGTTGGAGTCCGTCTTGCCGTTCTTCTCAAGCGGCGACAGCGGCAGGAAGAGTTCGGCATAGGCCTGCTGTTTGGCGCTCAGGAGCAGCGAGCCCTCGTAGCGCGGCAGCAGCTTGCTGTCCTTCGTTCCCTTCGCGTCCTTCTGCGGAATGGTGGCATCGGCCATTGCGGTCGACATGCCCGCCATGACGAGCATGCCGGTCAGCAGGATCAGTTTCTTCAGCATAGGAACCCCCAATTTCTCTGCTGACAGGCGCGGCAGGCGCCGGAGCAGAAGATGACATGAATGGAGGTCACATTCCATCGCGAGGCGGCGGCGCGCAGTTTCCGGGGTAACAGCAGCCGGGTAGCGGCCGACTGTGTTATTTGCCGAACACGAACCGCGAATAGCCGAGATAGGAAAACACCATGGCCACGCCCGAGCCGATGGCGGCTGCGACCACGGGCCAAAGCGGCGGCCAGACGATCAGGCAGAGCGAATAGGTTCCGTAATTGACCAGTGCTGCAGCGATGCCCACGAGCCCGTAGCGCATGCCTTCGGACGCCACATGCCGGTTCGAGCGGCCAAAGGTGAAGGTCCGATTGATCGTCCAGGTATAGGCCATGGCAATTGCGATGGAGAGAATGCGGGCGATGTAAGGTCCGACCGGCGTCAGCCACAGCAACAATGACAGCGAGCCGGCATCGACCAGAAAGCCGGTGCCGCCGGCGAATGCAAACCAGAGAAGCTTTTTCATGCGGCGCGGCGCTTGCCCGAACGGCTCGAGGTCGCTTCTCGCTGCAAGCTCACCTGGTGGCGCGACTGGTGCACGGAGGCGAGCGTCAGGTAGTGGATGCGCAACTGCTCGGCCCGTGCGCGCGCCACGCTGTCGAGGATGAGCCCGGCAGTGAAGATCATGAAGGAGATCATCATCAGCGCCATCGAAAGCACCCAGGTCGGCAGCTTCGGCACGAGGCCGGTTGCGATATAGTCCGCGAGAACCGGGGCCATGAAGCCGAGACTTGCCGCCAGAAACACACCGCTGATCAGGCCGAAAAAGGCGAAGGGCCGCGTTTCCTTCATCAGCATGGCAAACATCCAGAGGATCTTGGCGCCATCCTTGTAGGTCGAGAGCTTCGAATGCGAACCTTCGGGGCGGCGGCCATAGGAGAGTTCAAGCTCGCTGACCGGCATTTTCAGCCGCGACGCATGGACGGACATTTCCGTCTCGATTTCGAACCCGCCGGAAACGGCCGGGAAGCTCTTGGCAAACCGGCGCGAGAAGGCGCGGTAACCGGAAAAGATATCGGAGAATCCCGTGCCGAAAATCATGCGGTAAAGCTTGTTGAAGATCGCATTGCCGAAAGCGTGACCCTGGCGGCCGGCGTCTTCCGTCACACCGCGGCGCGTGCCGACAACCATGTCGGAACCCTCGGACAGCAGCGTGCGGATGAGGTCCTGCGCCTCTTCCGGATCGTATGTGCCGTCGCCATCGGCCATGATGTAGATGTCGGCGTCGATGTCGGAGAACATGCGGCGCACCACATGGCCCTTGCCCTGCCGCCGCTCGCGCGTCACGGTCGCCCCTGCAAGGGCAGCTTTGAGCGCCGTGCCGTCGGTCGAATTGTTGTCATAGACATGGATGCGCGCGCCCGGCAGCGCCGCCTTGAAGCCGGCAACGACGTCGGCAATCGTGGCGGCCTCGTTGTAGCATGGCAGCAGCACGGCGATGTCGAGATCGTCCAGAATGCCATCCGTTGCCATGATCCGGTCCTTGCGAATTGCGCCCGTGCGGCGCGCCTGTTGTCATGCGCTTTACTATTTCTTGAGAAGGTTAAGTTAGCTTGAATTCCGGGCGCCCCGGCGCGAAATATCCACCCCGCACAATTCGCCGTCGAACCTCGGATCGAAGGCCGCGCGCAGTCCTGGGACCGGTCATGGCCAGCATGAAGACGACCGCCACGCTCTCTCAATCGAAAGCGAAGGGGAGCGAGCGCGCAAGACCGTTCAGTTCCGGCAAGAGCAGGCTTGGCCTCGCCGTTCTCATTGCCTTCGTCGCCATTGTGCTCTTCTATCTGATCAATCTGGCGACCGGCTACACTGACTATGTCGGCCCGGACAATGACGATGCGATGCGTCTTGTCGAAGTGCGCGATCTGCTGAACGGGCAGGGATGGTTCGATCTGATGCAATATCGTCTCGGGCCCGCGCCCGGCACGCTGATGCACTGGTCGCGCTTCGTCGACCTGCCGATCGCGGCGCTGATCTCTTTCTTCGGCCTGTTTCTCTCGCCGCGCATGGCAGAGGCGACGGCGCTCTTCGTCTGGCCCGTGTCACTCTCGCTGCCGGTTCTCTACTTCATCGGCCTCGGTGCGCGCAGGCTGGGCGGCGAACGCGCGATGTTTGCCGCCATCCCGCTCACCGTCATGTTCCTCCTGCAGGTGCATCGTTTCGAGCCCGGCGGCATCGATCACCACAATGTCCAGATGGCGCTGATTGCGATCGTTGCGGCAGCCCTTGTCGATCCGCTGCATCGCGCCTCCAGCTACGCGCTCGCTGCCCTGGCTGCGGCAATCGCACTGGCGGTCGGCGCGGAAACGACGCCGCTTCTCGGCGTCGCGGCAGTTATCGTGGCCGTGCGCTGGGCGGTGCTGGGCAGGCCATATGCCGCTGCCGCAAGCAGCTTCGGCTTGTTCTTCGCCCTCTTCACCGGTGCGGCCTATGTCGCCACGGTCCCGCGTGCGCTTTATACAACCGTCACCTGCGACAACCTCTCCTTCGGCTTCCTCACTCTGACCGTTTATGGCGGCGTCGCCCTCTTCGTCGCGTCGACACTCGGCAGCCGTGCGCCGCTTGCCGTTCGGTTCGTCCTTCTCGCCCTCATCGGTGCCGGCGCGGCCGGTCTGACGCTGACCGTCATGCCGCAATGCCTGCAGAACCCGCTGTCGAGCCTCGATCCGCTTCTCAAGGAAATCTGGCTCGACCGGGTGACTGAAGCGCAATCCGTGTTCCGGCAGGCCCAGCTTGCGCCGGCAACGGTAGGCGGCTTCTATTTCGTCGGCTTCCTCGCCATGGTGGTCTCCGCCTGGCGGGTGAAGATGGGCGACCGCGTCGGCGTCCACCTCGTACTCTTCGTGCTCCTGAGCGCTGCCTGGGCGATCTCGCTGATACAGGTGCGCGGCGCCACTTTCCCGCAGATGCTCTCCATCCTGCCGCTCTCCGTTCTGGTCGCCGAGCTGCATGCGATCAGCCGCCGCGATCCGGACTCCGTGGTGGCGGGCATGCCTTTTGCCATCATGACGCTCGCCAGCATTCCGTCCTTCTGGTTCGTCGCCGGCTTTGTCGTGGCGGAAGCCTCCGGCAGCGAGCATGCCACCAAGGCGGCCGAGGCTGGCAACAAGGTCTCGACCTGCGTCCAGGAAACCAATCTTGAAACGCTGAACCGGCTTCCAAAAGGCATGATTGCGGCGCCCTCCAATATGGGTTCGCCGATCCTGCGCTTCACCGGGCACAGCGTGCTGTCAGCCCCCTATCATCGCAATCCGCAGGGCATGCTTGTCGTGCTGCATGCCGGCCTGGCAGCGCCTGAAAAGGCGGAAGCGATCCTGGGTGACGTGGGTACCGACTATTTTGTCTTCTGCCCCGGCGACGGTGAGATGAAGGAAATGGCGAGCCGCGCGCCAACGGGTCTTGCGGCGGCCCTCCTGAAGGATCGCCCTCCGGCCTTCCTCAAGGAGGTGACGCCGGCCGAGGCGACGAACCTGAAGGTCTATCGCCTCGTGCGCTAAAGCAATTCCAGGAAAAGTTGGAACCGGTTTTCCGTTCGGAATTGCGCAAGAGCCAAGAAACAGGTCGTCAGAACTGCTTGCGCATCGGATGCGCCTTGTAGACGCCAAGGATGCGGACCTTCTCGGAGAAGAACTTCAGCTCGTCCAACGCACGCTTCACATTCTCGTCGTCCGGATGGCCCTCGATATCGGCGAAGAACTGGGTGGCGACGAACTTGCCGCCGATCTGGTAGCTCTCCAGCTTCGTCATGTTGATGCCGTTGGTCGCAAAGCCGCCCATCGCCTTGTAGAGCGCTGCCGGAATATTGCGGACATTGAAGACGAAGGTGGTGATGATCGTCTCGTCGGCGCTGTCGCGCGTGGCATGCTGTTCGTTCGGCGACAGCACGACGAAGCGGGTGATGTTGTTGTCGGAATCCTCGACATTTTCTTCGAGAATTTCCAGCCCGTAGAGGTCGGCCGCAAGACGCGGGGCAAGTGCCGCCATCGAGCGGTCGCCGGTTTCCGAAACCAGCTTGGCCGCACCTGCCGTATCGCCCGCGACAACAGCCTTCCAGCCGTTGGAGCGCACGATCTTGCGGCACTGGCCGAGCGCGTGAATGTGGCTGTGCACCGTCTTGATCTCGCTCTTCTGCACGCCCGGCAGGACCATGAGCTGGAAGCGGATCGGCATGAAATATTCGCCGACGATATAAAGGCGCGACTGCGGCATCAGATAGTGGATGTCGGCGACGCGGCCTGCCAGCGTGTTCTCGATCGGGATCATCGCAAGATCGGCATCGCCGCTTTCCACCGCATTGAAGGCGTCTTCGAACGTCTGGCAGGGCAGGGGCGACATGTCGGGAAACATGTCGCGGGCCGCCATGTCGGAATTGGCGCCGAAGTCGCCCTGGAAGGAAATGCGGTTGGTTCTTGCGATCATGGTTTTCTGCTCACTTCATGCGCGCGGAAAGAATGCGGCGCGCCTTTTCAAGATCGGCTGGCGTATCGACGCCAAGGGGAACGGCATGGACGATTTCGGCATCGATGCGCATGCCGGCTTCCAGCGCACGCAGTTGCTCGAGCTTTTCGCGCATCTCAAGGACCGATGGCGTCAGGGACACGAAGCGCTTCAGTGATTCGCGGCGGTAGGCGTAAAGGCCGATATGGTGGTAGAGCGGGCCATCGCCCCAGGGCGCGGTCGCGCGGGTGAAATAGAGTGCGCGAAGCCGGGTTTCGGAAACCGGTGAACCGATGACCTTCACCACGCTCGGCGCGGTCTTTTCTTCCTCGTCGGTGATTTCCACGGTCAGCGTCGCGATATCGACGGCCTCGTCCTCGAGCGGCGCAAGGGCTGCCCGCACCGTTTCCGGCTCGACGGTCGGAAGGTCGCCCTGCACGTTGATGACATAGCGGGCGCGGCCCTGCGGATCGGCCTTTTCCAGCGCTTCGAAGATGCGATCGGAGCCGGACTGGTGGTCCTCGCGCGTCATCACCGCCTCGAAGCCGGCCGCCGTCACGGCGTTGAACGTCTCGTCGTGATCGACGGCGGCGACCACGCGGCCGACATTGGCTTCCACCGCGCGACGCACCACCTGCACGATCATCGGCTCCCCGCAGATATCGGCCATCGGCTTGCCGGGCAGGCGCGTCGAGGCCATGCGGGCCGGGATCAGGACCAGCGATTGATCAAAACGGTTGATCTGCATCAAGGGGGCCTTCATTTCGCGTGTGAAAAGTGGCAAAAGGTCTCAGCCTGGGAGGAACAAGACCTGTTGCGCTTGCGCGCTAAAAGACATACGTTCCGCCCGATTTCAAGATGCGCCGGCCGTGATCACCCGGACATCGCTAAGGGGAGCGTTAGCAGATGAATTCACATGTGAACATGGGCGTAGGTGCTCTTTTGGGGACCGTGTTCGTTCTGATGTCGGTGTCTATCCTGTCGGAAGGCATCTTCAAGTCAGAATCGCCCGAGAAGCCGGGTTATGCAATTGCAGCCGCCGAGGGCGAAGCTGCAGCTGGCGGAGCCGGTGAAGCTGCTAAGGCTGATACGCCGGTCGGCGTGGTGCTTGCCAAGGCCGATGCGGCCAAGGGTGCCGCCATCTTCAAGAAATGCGAAGCCTGTCACAGCGGCGAGAAGGGCGGACCGAACAAGGTTGGCCCCGATCTCTGGGGCATTGTCGACCGTCCGGTTGCTGGCCACGAGGGCTTTTCCTATTCGGCCGGCATGAAGGAATTCGCCAAGGGCGGTTCGGAAAAGTGGACCTATGACCACCTCTACCACTTCCTGAAAAAGCCGAAGGATTACGTCAAGGGCACGGCCATGGGCTTTGCCGGTCTTCCGAAGGAAGAAGAGCGCGCCGACCTGCTGGCCTATCTGCAGACGCTGGCCGACACCAAGGTTCCGTTCCCGCCGGCCGATGCAGCGGCTGCGGCTCCTGCGGCAGCCCCTGCTGCCGATGCGGCCAAGCCCGCAGAACCGGCCAAGTAAGCCGACTGTTCAGACAAACGAAAAGGGCCGGGCTTCGAAGGAAGCCCGGCCCTTTTCTTGTCTTTGGAGAGAGGTCTCAGCCCTCGACGGCCCAATGCAGCGGGAACATCGGGTCGAACACGGTTACCGGACCCGCGCCGGTTTCGATCTTCGTCGGATAGGTGACGGGCGTGTCGCGCTTGACGAGCGTGATCGTCTCTTCGTTGACCGGCAGACCATACCAGGCGGGACCGTGCAGCGAGGCGAAGGCCTCCAGCTTGTCGAGCGCCCCGGCATTCTCGAAGACATGGGCAAGGCAGCTCATGGTGTTGGTGGCGGTGAAGCAGCCCGCGCAGCCGCAGGCGCATTCCTTCAGCGGATCGGCATGCGGGGCCGAATCGGTGCCGAGGAAGAAGCGGCTGTCGCCCGAGGTCGCGGCCTCCACCAGCGCCACGCGGTGGCTCTCACGCTTGGCAACCGGCAAGCAATAATAGTGCGGCTTGATGCCGCCGACGAGGATGGCGTTCCGGTTGATGATCAGGTGATGCGTGGTGATCGAGCCGGCGAGGTTCTTCTCCGCGCCGCGGATATAGTTGATGCCGTCAGCGGTGGTGACATGCTCCATCGTCACCTTCAGTTCCGGCAGGCGCCGGCGCAGCGGATCGAGAACGGTTTCGATGAACACGGCTTCGCGATCGAAGATGTCGACCTCCGGCGTCGTCACCTCGCCATGGACACACATCGGAAGTCCGATTTCGGCCATGCGCTCCAGAACCGGCATGACGTTGTCGAGATTGCGCACGCCGCCATGCGAATTGGTAGTGGCCCCTGCCGGGTAGAGCTTCACCGCATGGATCAGCCCCTCCGCCTTGCCGCGCGCCACGTCATCGGCCTCAGTGGCTTCGGTGAGATAGAGCGTCATCAGAGGCTCGAATATATCGCCCTTCGGGATCGCAGCAACGATCCGCTCGCGATAGGCCTTGGCGTCAGCGACCGTTGCCACCGGCGGCACGAGGTTCGGCATGATGATGGCGCGGGCGAAATGCCGGGTCGTTTCCGGCAGGATACCTGCAAGCATCGCTCCGTCACGAAGATGCAGATGCCAGTCGTCGGGCCTGCGGATGGTGATTTTCGTCATGACGCGTCCTCATACTTCAGCTCGTTGCGCGGCTGATAGCATTCCGGCGCGGCGCATTCAATCGAAGGCTCAGGCTGCCTCGATCCCCATCGGCACGGTATCGGCAAAGGCAATCGTGCGAATATCCTCAAGCGCGGTCTCGAAAGCTGCAATCAGCTCCGGATCGAAATGGCTTCTGGCCTTGCTGCGAATATAGTCAACGGCCTTTTCGAATGGCCAGGCCTGCTTGAACTGACGCTCCGAAATCAGCGCGTCAAAACTGGAGGCAATCGCGACGATCCGGCCCGCCTGCGGGATGGCGTTTCCCTTCAGCCGGTTGGGATAGCCCTGGCCGTCGAAGCGTTCGCGATAGGTGCGGCCGATTTCGGCAGCAAGCTGCAGGAGCGAGGAGGAGGCCTCGCGGGTCTCCCCTGCATTGGCCCTGCGCTTGAAATCCGCCTCCGTCATCTTCCCGCGCTTGAGCAGCGACGTGTCGGAGGCAAGTGCGGTTGCGTTGTCGAAGAGGGGCGCTGCGAGCCTGACATCGCGGCAGAAGGTTTCCGGCAGGCCGGCCGCGCGGGCAATCGCCTCGGAATAGGCGGCGACCCGCATCCGCTGCTGGGCAGCCTGCGGGTCCTTGTAGCCGGCGGCGAGCGTAATGCGCTGGATGATCTCGCGCTCCTGTTCGCGAAAGGCATCCGTTCCTCCCGCCTGTCCTGTCTGGAGGCTTTCGGCGTGACGGTGCCGCGCTTCCGCAAGCGCCGCGATATTCTGGACGCGCGCCTTGAACTCGTGGAAATCGACCGGCTTCGTCAGAAAGTCGATCGCGCCCGCGTTCAGCGCGTCCATGCGCGTCGTCAATTCCTGGTCAGCGGTCACGAAGATCACCGGCACGCCGCCATATTTGTCGAAATGCAGCATCTCGGTCAGGAACTCGACGCCGTTATAAACCGGCATCATGTAGTCCAGGATCGCCACGTCGAATTCGAGGTCCGGCATGGCCGCCAGCGCATCGGCGGGAGATGAGAACGGAATGGGCGAACAGTCGCGCAGTTTCTGCACCATGCTGGTGAGGAGGCGGAGATTGGTGTTGTTGTCGTCCACGATCAGGATCTTCATCTTTGCCTCGCTCATGCCGCTTTGTTGAAAGTGTAGCTCGCCAGAAGCTCGGCGAGCCGGTCTGACCTGTCGATGCCTGCCTCCGGCATTTCCCGGATGGCCTGTGCGACCTCGGCCACCGCCTTGAAGCCGACATTGGCCGCCGCGCCCTTCAGCGTGTGGAGCGCCTTGTCGGCCTCCTCCACGTTGCCGGCTGCGCACGCGTTCCGGTAATCGCGCATCAGCGCGTCGGCGTCGGTAAAGAAGGAGGCGACCAGTTCTTCGAAGATATCTTCGCCCAGAACCTCGACAAGTTCCGCCTTGCGCGCCGCATCTATTCCGTCTCCTGCCGGAGGTATGGCCTCCGCCTGGGGCTGCGCCATCGGCGCAGGCTTGATGCCCGAGCGTTCGGCAACATCGGAAAGCACGCCGTGCAGGCGCTTCAGCGTGATGGGCTTCGGCTCGAACCCGTCCATGCCGGCGTCATGGCATGCATCGCGGTCCTCGTCCGAGGCATTGGCCGTCATGGCGATGATGGGGGCAGCCTTGTTGGGGCCATCGCCGTTGCGGATCGCCCGCGCGGCCTCGATTCCGTTCATGACCGGCATCTGCATGTCCATCAGGATCAGGTCGTAGGATGTTGCGGATGCCGCCTGCACGGCTTCCGCACCGTTCGCTGCCAGGTCCGCCTTCTGTCCCAGGCGTTCCAGAAAACGCAGCGCAAGCTGCTGGTTGACCTTGTTGTCCTCGACCACCAGGACCTTCAGCGCTCCCAGCATCGAGAGGCCGGTTGGCCGCTCTCCCGGTGGCGCAGTTTCCGGCGCTTCGGTGGCCTCGACCCGCATTTCCAGCCAGAACGTGCTGCCCTTGCCGATCTCGCTTTCGACGCCCATCTCTCCGCCCAGCAGTTCGGCGATCTCCTTGCTGATGGTGAGGCCAAGGCCCGTCCCGCCAAAACGCCGGCTGATCGAGGCGTCAACCTGGGAGAAGGGCTTGAAGAGCTTCTTGCGGCCTTCCGCATCAATCCCGATGCCGGTGTCCTGCACCTCGATCCGCAGGAACTGGCGGCCGTTCGGCCCAGAGAACTCGCGCAGGCGCAGCGTCACCGTGCCATGGCTTGTGAATTTGGTCGCATTGCTGACGAGGTTGAGAAGGATCTGGCGCAGCCGCGTCGGGTCGGTCTTGATCCAGCTGCTTTCCAGACTGTCCGGCATGTCGAGCATCAGCACATTGCCGCGCTCCTTCGCCCGGCTGGCCATGATGTCGATGACGGATCTGGACAGATTTGCCAGATTGACAGGCCGCGTCTCGATTTCCAGCTTGCCGTATTCGATCTTCGAATAGTCCAGAATCTCGTTGAGCACTTCCAGAAGCGCTTCGCCCGAAGAGCGGATCGTCTGGATGTTGTCGCGGACATCGTCGGGGATATTGGAAAGCTGCAGCAGTTCCGCCGTGCCGAGGATCGCATTGAGAGGCGTACGGATCTCGTGTCCCATGGTGGACATGAATTGCGACTTGGCCCGGTTGCCGGCATCCGCCGCGTGATAGGCCGAGGCAAGGTCGTTCGCCATCGCCTCGAACCCGAGCCCCGCCTGGCGGACGGCCTTGAGTTGCCGGCGCAGGGTGAAGATCAGAAAGCCGACGGAAAGCGTCAGCAGGATCACATAGATGCCCGAGGTTTTCTGCAGCCGGATCAGGGCCTCGCGCGCCTCGGCGCGATTGTCCGAGATGACCGTATTGGAGGTCAGCACCAGCTTGGTCGTTTCGGCGTGCAGGGCATCCAGGGCGGGGATCGCGCCATCAAGGCGCGCTCTGGGGTCGGGGGAGGCCTCCAGCCCGGTGAAGACGCGATCAAGCGATTTGACGATCTGGTTGATGGCGATGCTCGCGGCGCTGAGATCGCCGCTTTGTACGAAGAAGCCCTGGAAATGCCCCTGGCTCAGAAGGTCGTTGCGCGAATAGACAATGTCATAGCGGCGGGCGAGCGACTTCAACTGGCCCGGCTCGACGATCGTGCGAGCCAGCGCAAGGCGCGTCTCCGTTTCCAGATCGTGCGCCTCGCGGTCGAGCTGGAATGCCGCCCACATGGCATTCTCGCGAATGCTGTTCTGCAGCGAGGCCTGCCGGTCAGACATGTCCATGTAGAGAAAGATGAGGATGACCAGCAGGAGGACGGAAAAGCCTTGCAGAACGGCAGCCCGCAGGCTGGCGCGCTTCAGAACGTCGCTGATCTTGTCCCCGCCTGCGTTCACTCGACGACCTCGATTTCCTTGATCTGCCAGACCGAGCGCGAGAAGTACTTCTCGTTATAGAGCGAGTGGTCCTTGTCGAACGGATAGATCAGGAAGATGGGACCCTTATCCCGGATCGACATTTCCTCCCCGTTCATGCGCACGGCGAGGATTGTGTCGAGCTTCTCGGCATCCTCGAAGGGAATTTCGGACGCATAGTCGTTGAGCGCCTTGACGATGAGCTTTTTGCCGCTCGCACCGGCGGCGGCAAGAACGGCGCGCAGGTAAGGGCCGGCAAACTCGGTCTTGCCCGTCGTCCACGGCGTTTCCATGGCTGCCTTCCGACCATCGAGTTTTTCCAGCATCGCAAGGTCGAATGCAGCCGCATCGCCGGCATTCGCCTGGGTGATATGGCCGGTGATGCTGAGGATGGGATCGCCCGCGGGCTTGTCGAGCGCCATCGCCGACGAAGCGGACATCGACAGCGCGGCAGCGCCAGCGAAAAGCAATGCCTTGAAAAGGATTTTCATGATCAGACTCTCCAGGGAAAAGATCAGGCCGACCGGGCGGCGGGGTTGGACTGGCTGGCGATCAGCCGGCTCATCATCTGCGTGAAGCCGAGCGCTTCGATCGGTTTGGTGAGGAACGTGTTCACGCCGGCTTCAAGCGCCTCTTCGCGCAACGCCGCCGATGTGTCGGCCGTCACCATGACGATCGGCGTTTCGCGGAAATCCTCAAGGTCACGAACGATGCGGACGAATTCCAGACCGGTCATGCCCGGCAGCATGTGATCGACCATGAGGAGATCGAAATGCTGCGTCTCGCAGGCCCGAAGCGCCTTCAAAGGGTCATCGCAGACCACGATGTCGCTCGATCCCGCCTTCGCCATCAGATGACGCAGGATCAGCCCGTTTGTCGGATTGTCTTCAACGATCAGAATTGCCATTCACCGTCCCCGCGGACATTCGCCTCAACACATTGGCGCAGCCGCAACCGGAATGACGGGTCAGCCGCGCCGGATATGAGGTTTATCGCAAGGGCAATTACATAAGATAAAAACGATGTATAAAATTTGAGGGACCTATCCCATTTTGGACAGGTTCGTCGACCGGCAGGCGGCAAGAGGTCAGATCGAGGCCGTTTGGCCTGCCTGAAAGCGCCGCATTGCCCCGACGTGCCAGACATAGAAGATCGCGCAAAGGACACCCATTCCGGGCATCAGGACGTGGAGCGCAAGGATGGGCTCTCCGATCGCCGCTGCGACCGCGCCGCCAAAGACGCCGGACCCCATCTGCACGAAGCCGAGCATGGCGGCAGCCGTGCCGGCAATCCGCGGAAACGGCATGAGCGCTGCCGTGGTCATGTGCGGCATGACGAAGGCGATGCCGAAGGCGTAGAAGCCGACCGGCACCATGACCGACAGGTAGGAAACCGGCAGGAACTGGATCGACAGAAAGGCGAGCAGGCTGCCGATCAGGATGGAAGCCAGACCCGGCACAACCAGTTTCTCGGCGGAGGCCGAGCGAAGCAGCAACCGGAATAAAACGGAGCCGAGAAAATAGCTGCCTGTCTGCAACATCATTCCCAGGCCGAATTGCGCGGGCGTCAGCCCGGCCTCGTCGATGAGAACGAAGGGCAAGACGGTGGCCAGCATGTAAAGCGCACCGACGGCAAAGCCGATCGTCAGCGATGCCGACATGACCGGCGCGCTGGCCAGCAGCCTGCCGTAGGATTTCAGCAGCGGCCCTGGCGCGCCGCGCGCGGCATCGGGCACGGTCGTTTCCTTCAGCGCAAAAAGAACGATGCCGATGCCGGTCAGCCCCATCCCCACCATCACCAGGAAAATGCCCTGCCAGGTGGAAAACTCGAGAATCAATCCACCGATCGTAGGCGCGACGCCGGGTCCCACAGCCAGCACGATGCCGATCATGTTCATGATGCGGGACGATTGTTCGCCGGTGAACTGGTCGCGCACGATGGCACGCGAAACGGTCGTTCCGACCGACGCGCCGATACCCTGGATCAGCCGGGCGGCCATCAACCATTCTATGGTCGGCGCGAACACAGCCATGAGACTACCGGCGAGGTAAACAAGCATGAAGATGATGGCGGCCTTTCGGCGGCCGATGGCGTCGGAGGCCGGTCCCGTGACCAGCTGGGCCACGGCAAAGCCCGCAAAATAAAAGGTGAGGGTCATCTTGGCAGATGCACCGCTCACCCCGAAGGCATGCGCCAGCGCCGGCATGGCCGGCGTGTAGAGAGACATCGAGATGGAACCGACCATTGTCATGAACGCGCCAATCAGGCTCGTTCGCCGCTCCGACATGAGCGGCAGGGTCTTGGTCATCTGCAACGTCTCTGCCTGCGCGTCGTTCATTCCGCGTCCCGGCCGGCAGACATGCCGACAAGGGCCGACTTCACCGTTTTCAAGGCATTGTGCAGCGCTTCACGCTCATCTTCTGCCATCTCGGTCACCATATCCGACAGAAGCGCCTTGGCCAGCGTGCGGACTTCGGCCAGCATGGGCTCTGCCTTCGGCTTCAAGACGACGTTGCGGGCGCGGCGATCCGTGGGATCCGGCAGGCGTTCAACGAGCCCGAGGCTTTCAAGCTTGTCGATATAGCCGCTCATGGTCATCGGCTCGACGCCCATCTTCTCGGCGATTTCGTTTTGCCGACACCCTGATCGATTGCCGATGTTGAGAAGAGCGCGGGCTTCGCCGGGTGTGAGCTCAAACCCGGCGTTCGCGATGCGCTTCTCAAATTCGGTCCGCTGCAGGCGGGCTGTCTCGGCAATAAGGAAACCGATGGATTCCGGTTCGATCATGTCATGAGTCCGTTCAATTCGTAAGGATATCTTATTATAACAGGGCAATCATTACAATGATTACCGCGTCTTTTTTTGGAACGCCATGTTCCAAAGGGCAAACATGCCCCTATATTGCCCCCGATAATCGATTCATATGAGGATAACCCCCGATGGCCGAAGCAAAAATCAACCCCGCTCTGATTGACTGGAACGGTCGAAATGGTTTGCCGGATTTCGCTCAAATATCGGAAAGTGATTTTTCCCCCGCTTTCGATGTTGCGTTCAAGTTGCATGAAGTCGAAATAGATACAATCGCCAATAATCCGGAGACGCCGAGCTTCGACAATACGATTGTTGCTCTGGAAATCGCCGGCGATGAACTTTCCCGCGTCTCATCCATCTTCTGGAATCGCGCAGGCGCCGACACCAATGATGCCATCCAGGCGCTCGAGCGCGACATTTCCCCCAAGATGTCCCGCCACTATTCCAAGATCGGCATGAACGAGGCGCTTTTCAAGCGCATCGACACGCTGTGGGAAACGCGCGCGACGCTGAACCTCGACCTCGAACAGACCCGTGTTCTGGAACGTCACTGGAAAGGCTTCGTCCGTTCGGGTGCCAAGCTGCCGCGCGCCGACCAGGAGCGGCTGGCTGCGATCAACGAGCAACTCGCCTCGCTTGGCGCGAAATTCGGGCAGAACGTGCTCGCGGACGAAAAGAGCTGGTTCCTCATTCTTGGGGACGAGGCCGATCTTGCCGGCCTGCCGGATTTCCTCAAGGACGCGATGGCGGCCCAGGCGGAAGCGCGCGGCGAGAAGGGCAAGTATGCCGTGACCCTTTCGCGCTCCATCATCGAGCCCTTCCTCACCTTCTCCGAACGCCGCGATCTCCGCGAAACCGCCTTCAAGGCCTGGATCGCCCGCGGCGAAAACGGCGGCGAGACCGACAATCGCGGCGTGATCGCCGAAACGCTGAAGCTGCGCCACGAGAAGGCGAAGCTCCTGGGTTTCGCCAATTTCGCCGAACTCAAGCTCGACAACACGATGGCCAAGACGCCGGCCAACGTGAATGGTCTGCTCATGCAGGTCTGGGAAAAGGCCCGCACCCGTGCGCTTGAGGAAGAGGCCGATATCGCAAAGGCCATCGCGGACGAGGGCAAGAACCACGATGTGAAGCCCTGGGACTGGCGGCATTATGCCGAGAAGATCCGGGCCGAGCGTTTCAACTTCTCCGAAGGCGAGCTGAAGCCCTATCTCCAGCTCGAAAAGATCATCGAAGCCTGCTTCGACGTCGCCCGCCGTCTCTTCGGCATCACCGCGACGGAACTCAAGGACGTGAAGGCCTATCATCCCGACGCCCGCGTCTTCGAAATCCGCGACGCGTCCGGCGCGCTGAAGGCCATGTTCGTCGGCGATTACTTTGCCCGCCCCTCCAAGCGCTCCGGCGCGTGGATGAGCTCGTTCCAGAGCCAGCACAAGCTGACGCTGAAGAACGGCGCGCAGGGTGAAATCCCGCTGATCTACAATGTCTGCAACTTCGCCAAGCCCGCCGAAGGCAAGCCGGCGCTGCTCTCGCTGGATGACGCGCGCACGCTCTTCCACGAATTCGGCCACGCGCTGCACGGCATGCTCTCCGACGTCACCTATCCCACGGTTTCGGGCACGGGCGTCTCGCGCGACTTCGTCGAACTGCCCTCGCAGCTCTACGAACACTGGCTGACGGTGCCGGAAATCCTGAAGACCTATGCGGTGCACTTTGAGACCGGCGCACCGATGCCGCAGGATCTGCTCGACAAGGTTCTCGCCGCCCGCACCTTCAATGCCGGCTTTGCAACGGTCGAGTTCACGTCCTCCGCCCTGGTCGACATGGCCTATCACACGGCGGCCGAGCCGCCGGCCGATCCGATGGCGCTGGAAGCCAAGGTGCTGAAGGACATCGGCATGCCCGACGCCATGGTCATGCGTCACCGGAGCCCGCATTTCCAGCACGTCTTCTCCGGCGACGGCTATTCGGCAGGATACTATTCCTACATGTGGTCGGAAGTGCTCGACGCGGATGCCTTCTCGGCGTTCGAGGAAACCGGCGACGCCTTCAATCCGGCGATGGCCGAGAAGCTGAAGCTGAAGATCTACTCCTCCGGCGGCTCCATGGACCCCGAAGACGCCTACAAGGCCTTCCGCGGCAAGCTGCCGAGCCCGGACGCGATGTTGAGGAAGAAGGGTTTGGCGGCTTAGGGGACGCGACGGGCGGGGAACCCCCCTCTGCCCTGCCGGGCATCTCCCCCTCAAGGGGGGAGATTGGCCGAGAGGCGGCCTCTCACTCCCATTCTCCCCCCTTGAGGGGGAGATGTCAGCGTAGCTGACAGAGGGGGGGGTGTCACAACCGCCAACAAAAAACCCGCCGGATCGCTCCGGCGGGCTTCTTCTTGTCCAATCACCCCAGATCTCAGGGCTCGACGAATTCCAGCGGGCGTTCGCCCTGTTCGTCACGGATGCAGGTCTGCAGGCCGATGCGGTTCAGGACGGCGAGGAAGGGCTGCGGCGGCAGCTCTTCTACGTTCACCATCTTCTTCACGTCCCAGGCGCCCTTGGCGATCAGGATCGCGGCGGCGACCGGGGGAACGCCTGCGGTGTAGGAAATGCCCTGGGAGCCCACTTCGTTATAGGCTTCCTTGTGGTCCGCGACGTTGTAGATGAAGACTTCGCGTTCCTTGCCGTCCTTCGTGCCCTTCACGAAGTCGCCGATGCAGGTCTTGCCTTCGTAGTTCGGGGCAAGCGACGCCGGGTCGGGCAGGCAGGCCTTGACGACCTTGAGCGGCACGACTTCCGAACCGTCTGCGAGCTTGACCGGCTGTTCGGACAGAAGGCCGAGGTTCTTCAGAACCGTGAAGACGTTGATATAGTGATCGCCGAAGCCCATCCAGAAGCGCACATCCGCGCCATCCATGTTCTTCGCCAGCGAATGCACTTCGTCATGGCCGCAGAGATAGGCGCGGCGCGTGCCGACGACCGGCAGGTCGTAGTCCTTGCCGATCTCGAACATCTTGTTCACCTGCCATTCGCCCTTCTGCCAGGAATAGACGACGCCGGTGAATTCGCGGAAGTTGATTTCCGGGTCGAAATTCGTGGCGAAATACTTGCCGTGGCTGCCGGCATTGATGTCGACGATATCGACATCGGTGATCTTGTCGAAATACTCATCCTTGGCGAGCTTGGCATAGGCATTGACCATGCCCGGGTCGAAGCCGGCGCCGAGAATGGCGGTGATGCCCTTCTCTTCGCATTCGGCGGCACGCTTCCACTCGTAGTTTCCGTACCACGGCGGCGTTTCGCAGATCTTGTTCGGCTCTTCGTGGATGGCGGTGTCGATATAGGCTACGCCGGTGTCCATGCAGGCGCGTAAGACCGACATGTTGAGGAAGGCCGTGCCGACATTAATGACGATCTCGGACTTGGTCGACTTGATCAGCGCCTTGGTGGCTTCGATGTCGAGCGCGTCGAGCGCATGGGCTTCGAAAACGCCCGGCTGCTTCATCGCCTTCTTTTCATGCACGGAGGCAATGATCGCGTCGCATTTCGCCTTGGTGCGCGAGGCGATATGCAGGTCGCCGAGAATGTCGTTGTTCTGCGCGCACTTGTGCGCGACCACCTGTGCGACGCCGCCGGCGCCGATGATGAGCACGTTCTTCTTCATGATGGGGACTAACTCCTTATGTCCAATCGTCAGAAACCTTCCTGAAAGCGGATCGCTTCAGGACAGGCTTTGTTCGTAGTCCGCGAAGGTGAACTCGCGGACCGTCCTGATGCTGCCATCCACTTCGCGGATGGCGATTGACGGCATTTTCACGCCGTTAAACCAGTTCTTCTTGACCATGGTGTAGCCGGCCGCATCCTGGATGGAGAGGCGGTCGCCGGCTTTCAGTTCATGGTCGAATTTGAATTCGCCGAAAATATCGCCCGCAAGGCAGGACTTGCCGCAGACCATGTATTCGTGCGCGCCCTCGTTCGGGGCCATCTTGGCCTGCTGGCGATAGATCAGAAGATCGAGCATATGCGCCTCGATGGATGAATCCACGATGGCGAGGTTCTTGCCGTTATAGAGCGTGTCGAGCACGGTCACTTCCAGCGTCGTCGATTTGGTGATCGAGGCCTCGCCCGGCTCCAGATAGACCTGGATGCCATAGGTGTCGGCAAAACGCTTCAGCCGGTCGGCGAGCTTGTCGATCGGGTAGTTTTCGCCGGTGAAGTGGATGCCGCCGCCCAGGCTCACCCATTTCATCTTGGAAATCAGATGACCGAAATCCGCTTCGATCTTGCCGAGCATCTCCGAGAAGCGATCGAAATCGTCGTTCTCGCAATTGTTGTGGAACATGAAGCCGGTGATCTTGTCAGCCACGGCCTCGATCTTCGCCGCATCCCATTCGCCGAGCCGCGAATGCGGCCGCGCCGGGTCGGAGATCAGCCATTCGGAGGTCGAGACGCGCGGGTTGACGCGGAGGCCGCGGACCTTCGAGGCGGAAGCAGCATCGAAACGCTCCAGCTGGTTGATCGTGTTGAAGATGATCTTGTCGCAATTCTCGACGACTTCGCCGATCTCGTCATCGCCGTAGGCGACGGAATAAGCGTGCGTTTCCTTGCTGAACTTCTCGCGGCCAAGCTTCACCTCATAAAGCGAGGACGACGTGGTGCCGTCCATATACTCGCTCATGAGATCGAAGACCGACCAGGTGGCAAAGCACTTCAGCGCCAGCAGCGACTTCGCGCCGGAATTCTCGCGCAGCCATGCGATCTTCTCCATGTTGGGAAGAAGCTTCGCCTTGTCGATCAGGTAATAGGGTGTTTTCAACATCAATCCTAAAGTCCGTGCCCCGGAAAAGATGATGCGCCGAAGGCCAAAAACCTGACCCCGGCGCGCGAAGCGGCCCCCTTACCCCGGATGGGGTCAGGAAACAATGCCCTATCGTGAATATGTGTCGGGAAAGTTACAGAAGGCGGCTTGCGGTTCATCAAGAAGATAAATCCCGAGGTCAAAACTATTGAGCCATCGCGCCTTGTGGCGCAGGGTCGAATCTGAGATTTGATAAAGACATTTCTAATATAAAGTCAGGCGACAATCCCCATGAAACCGGAAATCTTCAAGCTCGCGGTCATCCTCGCGCTGCTCGGCGCTGTCGGGCCGGTGGCGATCGACATGTATATTCCGGCGCTTCCGAAGATTGCCGCCGATCTGCATGCCGATGCAGCCGCCGCGCAATGGACGCTCATGTCCTTCTTCTCCGCCTTCGGCATTTGCCAGCTGGTTTACGGTCCGGCCTCCGACAGTGTCGGCCGCAAGCCGCCGCTCTATTTCGGGCTTGGCCTCTTCCTCGTTGCGTCCGCCGCTTGCGCGCTCGCGCCTTCCATGGGCTGGCTGATTGCCGCGCGCTTCGTACAAGGGGTAGGGGCCGCCGCCGTCATGTCCATCCCGCGCGCCGTCATCCGCGATCTCTACACGGGAAGCGACGCGACGCGGCTCATGTCCACGATCATGCTCGTCACGTCGGTCTCGCCGATGCTCGCGCCGCTTGGCGGCAGCGGCCTGATGGCGGCCTTCGGCTGGCCGGCAGTGTTCTGGTTCGCAGCGGGCACGGCGGGCGTCAGCCTGCTGCTGACCCGCTTCGGCCTCAAGGAAACGTTGCATCCTGAATATCGCACACCCTTTGAACTCAGCGGAATGATCGCTGCCTTCAAGGTGCTGATCCGAGACCGCAATTTCATCGGCCAGACGCTGATCGGTGGCGCGGGCATGGCGAGCTTCTTTGCCTTTCTGGCAACGGCGCCGTTCCTCTACACGCAGTATTTCGGCCTGACGTCCACGCAGTTCAGTCTCGCCTTCGCGCTCAACGCACTCGGTTTCTTCGGCTCCAGCCAGTTCGCCGCCAATCTCGGAAACCGCTTCGGGGCAATGCCTGTCGTGCGCTTCTGCGTCGCCGGCTTCGCGGCATCGACCGTGCTGCTTTACATCGTCTTCGCCACGGGCATCGGCACATTCGTCATGCTGGTCGGCCTGCTGATCGTCGCCAATGCCTTCCTCGGCCTCGTCATCCCGACGGCCATGGTCCTGTCGTTGGAGGAGCATGGCCCGATTGCCGGCACGGCGGCGTCGCTCGGCGGCACGATGCAGATGCTGATCGGAGCTGCGGCCATCGTCGGCGTCAGTGCCGTGTTCGATGGCAAGCCGGTGACAATGGCAGCCGTGATCGGCCTTTGCGGCGTCGTGGCGCTGATCGTGTCGCTGCTGATGCTGGGCGGTCGCCGTCCAGCGGTAGCGTAATCACCACTTTGGCTGCTTCAGCGAAAAACCGTGCTTGGCGAAGAACAGCGCGCTCATATAGGCATACCAGAGGCCGAACGAGTAGCCGGCGATGACATCGCTCAGGTAATGCGCGCCGACCATGATGCGGGTGAGCGCCAGGAAGCCGCCGACGAGGAAGAAGGCCACGCGGTAGCGCGGAAACAGCACCGCCAGCGCCATGGCCATCGCGCCGTCCGTCGTCGAGTGGCCGGACGGGAAGCTCTCGTAGAGATGGCCTGAGAAGGCCTTGAAATGAAACGCGCCTTCCGCATCGAAAAGCGGCGGCCGGGCGCGGCCGATGATGCGCTTGGCAATATTCCCGAGGATGCCGGAGAGCGCGACGCTCAGAAACACATAGGCCGAAGCGGTCGCGACATAGTGCAGACGCACGCGCGCCGCCGCATCGGTGACCAGCTTCAAGGCAACCATCGCTCCGATAAAGAGAAGCCCGGTCAGCGTCAGGCTCCACCAGGACTTGCCGATATCGGTCGTGTTTTCGGCAAGAACGCGTAGCCAATCAGGCTGATGACGCGCGGCAATGGTCAGCGCGCTGTCGCGAAACACCATGGCCAGCACAACGAGCACGACGGTGATCGCGGCCCATGTCTTCCAGCGAATGGGGGGAGTGAAGGCGGAATGTTGCGCTCGGCGTTCCGCGAGCCAGTTCAAGAAGCCGTCGAGGCCCATCATATGCGTCAGTCGCCTTTCGCAGGGAGATCCCGCCCGCAAGAGCCAGGATCGAAACACAGGGGGTACGGCCTATAGATGTTCGAAGCGCCACACCGTTTCAACGGGTGCGACGCTCCGACACATTTGACAATGATCAGGCAGAGAGCGCCTGGAACTCGGCGAGGATCGCGTCGCCCATCTCGACCGTGCCGACGCGGGTAGCACCTTCGGCCATGATGTCGCCGGTGCGGATGCCCTTGTCGAGAACGTTGGCAATCGCCTTTTCGAGATTGTCGGCTTCCGTGACCATGTTGAACGAGTAGCGCAGGCACATGGCAAACGAGGCGATCATGGCGATCGGGTTGGCAATGCCCTTGCCGGCAATGTCCGGCGCCGAGCCGTGGACGGGCTCGTAAAGCGCCTTGCGCTTGCCGGTCTTGGCATCCGGTGCGCCGAGCGAAGCCGACGGCAGCATGCCGAGCGAACCGGTCAGCATGGCGGCAACATCCGAGAGCATGTCGCCGAAGAGGTTGTCGGTGACGATCACGTCGAACTGCTTCGGCGCGCGCACCAGCTGCATGCCGCCGGCATCGGCCAGCATGTGCTCAAGCTTGACGTCGGAATACTTGTCCTTGTGCGTCTGCGTGACGACCTGGTTCCACAGAACGCCCGACTTCATGACGTTGCGCTTTTCCATCGAGCAGACGGAATTCTTGCGCGTGCGGGCCATTTCGAAGGCAACGCCGGCGATGCGCTCGATTTCGTAGGTGTCGTAGACCTGCGTGTCGATGGCGCGCTTCTGGCCGTTGCCAAGATCGGTGATCGTCTTCGGTTCGCCGAAATAGACGCCACCGGTGAGTTCGCGGATGATCAGGATGTCGAGACCTTCGACCAGTTCCGGCTTCAGCGAAGAAGCGGATGCGAGCGCCGGGTAGCAGATGGCGGGGCGCAGGTTTGCGAAAAGCTCGAGGTCCTTGCGCAGGCGCAGAAGGCCGGCTTCCGGGCGAACTTCATAAGGAACGGCATCCCACTTCGGGCCGCCGACGGCGCCGAAGAGAACGGCGTCCGCAGCCATGGCCTTGGCCATGTCGGCGTCGGAAATCGCCGCGCCATGCGCGTCATAGGCGCAGCCGCCGACGAGACCTTCGTCGGTCACGAAGTTCGCGCCCTTGGCCTCGTTCATCCAGGCGATGATCTTGCGGACTTCCGCCATGGCTTCCGGGCCGATGCCGTCGCCGGGCAGGAGGAAGAGATTGCGCGCTGTCATGTCGAAAGTCTCCTGAAAATCTTGTGATGGCGGGGTTCTTATAGCGGGAAATCCGCCATTTCAAGCGCGAGAGCGTCCTTGCCGGTACGGTTCGGTGTTTCCACGGGAACAGCGTGCCGCGATGGGCTCGGGCATGATCGGGTCAATGAAGCAGCCAGGACGGAAAACGAGCTTCTTCACGGCATCGGAAAGACCAGAGAAACGGTTGCTTCCCCGGTGCGAACCCAACGCCACAGAGGAGAACGACCATGAAGAACCTTGCCATTGCCGCCCTGATCGCTGCTGCCGCCGCCATGTCGGTCGCCACCGTCACCGAAGCCAAGCCCCTTCAGATGCCGCCGGTCGGCCCGATCAAACTGCCGCCGAACGTCAAGATCAAGACCCCGGGTCCGATCAAGCTGATGCCAATCGACCCGATCAAGCCCGCCAAACCTCCGGTTTCGAAGGGCTATGACGACGGAGCACTTGCATTCGGCCTTGGCCTTGCCGCCGTCGGCGTCATTGCGGCAGCCGCCGCCAGCCACAGCAACGACTATGGCGACTGCTGGTACGAGAAGCGCGTCGGCTACGACGCCTATGGCTACAAGCACGTCAAGAAGATCCGTGTCTGCGAATGAGATGACCGCGCCTGCCTGAAGCCCGCCTCCGGCACGAGGCGGGCTTTTTCTTGTTGGGAACAAGAAACGCTAAAATAGCGTTCCCTGCCATCATCATCATGAAACAGGGAGGAAGATCAGATGAAGCATCTCGTCATCGCGGCCGCCGCAGCGCTTCTGTTCACGGGCCTTGGCGTCAGTTCCGCCAGCGCCGAGCCGTATCACCACCATCGCCACGGCGGCTACCGCGACGGTGGCCCGCCCGGCCTCTATATCGGCCAGGGCGGTGTACGCGTCGTGCCGCCGCGCCGTCATGTTCGCCGCGATTGCTGGCTCGAAAAGCGCGTCAAGCGCGATTGGGAAGGCTATCGCCGCGTCTATACGGTGCGCGTCTGCCGCTAACCAGAGGCATTTCGCCGATTTTGCGGATTGGATCGAAAGGTCCGGTTTATCAATGGCATAAAGCCCTTTTTCGTCCGGCCCGTCTCGTCTTCGAGGCGGGCTTTTCTCGTCGGCCCTTGACAATTTGATCAAAAGTTTGGATTTTCCATCGCAAAGAACCAGCACCCCAGGCGGAACCAAAGTGGAAAATTCGGACATCACAAACGATCTCGATAAGGACATCGAGAGCATCCAGGCGGTCGTTTGCGACCTCAACGGAATTCTGCGCGGCAAGCGCGTCCCAGTCAGCCAGATCGACAAGGTCACGGGCGGCGGCATCCGCATGCCGCTTTCGATCGTCGGCGTCGATATCTGGGGCGAAGACATCATCGGCTCCGAACAGGTCTTCATCCACGGCGACAATGATGGCATCTGCGAGCCGACGGGCAGGGGCGTGGTTCCTGTGCGCTGGACCCAGCGTCCAAGCGCCATGGTGCCGCTCTGGATGTTCGAGGAAAGCGGCAAGCCCTTCCTCGCCGATCCGCGCCAGGCGCTCGCCGCCATCGTCAAGCAGTATAACGACATGGGACTTTACCCCGTCGTTGGCTCCGAGCTGGAATTCTACCTCATCGACTCCGAGCCTGATTACCCCGAGCCGCCGATTTCGCCCTATACCGGCAAGCGTCTCGACTCCGACGCGATCCTCTCCATCGACGAACTCGACGACTTCGGCAATTTCTTCTCGGACGTCTATGCGGAATGCGAGCGTCAGAACGTGCCAGCCGACGCGGCGATTGCCGAAAACGGCATTGGCCAGTTCGAAATCACGCTGCTGCATGGCAACGACCCGCTGAAGGCCGCTGATGACATCATGTTCGCCAAGCGCATCATCAAGGGCGTGGCCCGCAAGCACGGCTTTGCCGCCACCTTCATGGCCAAGCCCTATGGCACGCGCTCCGGTAACGGCATGCATATGCACATGAGCCTGGTCGACAAGGACGGCAAGAACGTTTTCGCCGATGCCGATGGCGAGAACACCGATCTGTTCAAGCACTGTGTCGCAGGCATGCTCAAGGGAATGTCGGAATCGACGCTGCTATTTGCGCCGCATTTCAACTCCTATCGCCGCCTGCGTCCCGATACGCATGCTCCGACCTCGATCACCTGGGGTTTTGAGAACCGCACCGCGGCGATCCGCATCCCCGGTGGCGGACCGAAGTCGCGCCGCATCGAGCATCGCGTACCGGGCGCCGACGCCAATCCCTATCTCGCCATGGCGGCGATCCTGGGTGCCGCTCTTGTCGGCATCAAGAACAAGTGGATGCCGCCGCGTCCCATCGAAGGCCGCGCCTATGGTGAACGGCTGAAGAAGATCCCCTCCGAATGGGGCGGCGCCGTCGATGCTTTCGAGGATGGCGAGATCATGGAAGAGGTCTTCTCGCCGCTGCTCCGTAACATGCTGGTCGCCTGCAAACGGCAGGAGATCGCCGGCTTTGCCGAGCAGGTAACCGACTACGAATTCAGCGCCTATCTGGAGATTGTGTGATGGCTAGAAACGTATCCTATGCTGGGGACGGCAGCTATCCGGGCTCCTATTACGCCGCCTCGCGCAACATCCAGCGCCAGCCGGTGAAGCTGGAAGGTGACGTCGAGACCGACATCTGCATCATCGGCGGCGGCTATACCGGCCTTTCGACCGCCATCCACCTCGCCGAAAAGGGCTACAAGGTCACGATCGTCGAAGGTGCGCAGATCGGCTGGGGCGCGTCCGGCCGCAATGGCGGCCAGGTGGTCAACGGCCTGAACGCCGGTCTCGACAAGATCAAGCGCGCCTATGGCGACGATGCCGCCCGCTTCGTCGGCGGCATGGTGCAGGAAGGCGCACAGACGATCTACCGTCTGATCGAGCAGTACAATATCGATTGCGACCTGAAGCGCGGCAATATCTACACGGCCTATACGGGCGCCCATATGCGCGAGTTCGAAGCCAAGAAGGCTTTGTGGGCGAGCTACGGCATGAACGATCACGTCATGCTCGACCGCGCTGCTGTCCGCAAGGAAGTCGGCACGGACGCCTATGTCGGCGGCATGCTCGACACGTCCGGCGGCCATCTGCATCCGCTCAATCTGACGCTGGGCGAAGCCCGCGCGCTCGAAAGCCTCGGCGGCACGATCTACGAACTCTCGCCCGTGACCCGCGTCGACAAGTCGGCTGCGAAACCGGTCGTCTACACCGAAAAGGGCAAGGTCACGGCCCGCGTCGTCGTCGCCTGCGGCAATGCCTATCTCGGCCATGTGATCCCGGAACTGACCGACCGCGTGCTCCCGGCCTCGACCCAGATCATCGCCACCGAGCCGCTTTCCGAAGCGCTGGCTCAAAAGCTGATCCCCGGCGACAAATGTGTCGAGGATGCCCGCTATATCCTCGACTATTTCCGCCTGTCTGCCGATCGCCGCATGCTTTTCGGCGGCGGCACGATCTATGGCGGCACCGATCCGTCCGATATCATCGCGAAGATCCGGCCCAACATGGCCAAAGTCTTCCCGGAACTGGCCAATGTGAAGATCGACTACGCCTGGAGCGGCAATTTCGCCATCTCCTTCACCCGCGTCCCGCAGATGGGCCGGCTCGCGTCGAACGTCTATTTCGCCCACGGCTATTCCGGCCACGGCGTCACCGGCACGCATCTCTTCGGCAAGATCCTGGCGAATGCCATTGACGGCGACCAGTCCCGCTTCGAACGCTTCGCGGCGATGCCCTGGTACCCGTTCCCGGGTGGACGGATGTTCCGCGCGCAGTATTCCACCATCGGTTCGTGGTGGTATGCGTTCAAGGACAAGTACGGGCTTTAATCCTTTCCCGTGCTCTGGCTTGAATTGCGGGGCCGCGAGAGTACATTGGTTCAAGAAACCAATAGGCTGGAGCGGCCCTCATGATTGAAGTCGGGGAACTGGAAGCTGGCGCGCATCTCTCTTCCCTTCTCGACAAGGTCGCGAAGGGTGAGGAAGTGCTGATCACGCGTCGGGACAAGGCCGTGGCGCGGCTGGTGCCGGTGGTGGAGCATGACCGCGAGAGGATTGCTGAGGCGATCAGAAATATCCGCGAGCTTCGCAAGGGCGTTACGCTCGATGGCGTGAGCTGGAAGGAACTCCGTGACGAAGGGCGCAAATGAGCGCATTCGTTCTCGATTGTTCCGTCACGGCAGCTTGGCTTCTGGAAGATGAATTTGTTGCCGGCGCGGAGCAAGTGCTCGATAGTTTGCTGACTTCAACAGCTCACGTGCCCAGTATTTGGCATTTGGAAATCGGGAATGTGCTGCTGAAAACCTTAAGGCGCGGCCGGATATCGACAACCGCGTTCCAACTGCTTTTGAAAGAACTGGAAGCCCTGCCCGTTGTCACGGACGGCGAGACCGAAAGGTTGTCATTTCGGGATATCCTTGAATTGGCGCGCCGCTATTCCCTGACGACCTACGACGCATCCTATCTCGAACTCGCAGCTCGCCTCAATCTGCCTCTGGCAACGCTCGACAAGGCCCTCGTCCGCGCTGCTGCGGAGATCGGCGTCAAGACGATCCCCGATCAAAGCTCAGGCGCAGTTTAAAGCCGCCCCACACGCTCCGTCAGCAGATCGAAGAACCCTTCGGCATCCACATCCTTCATGACCATCGCATTGTGCGGGCGCTTGGTGACCTGCCACCAATCGACCACAGTCATGCCGACCGTGAGTTCGGAGGCGGTCTCGATCTCCACATTGCACATGCGGCCAGAAAAGAGTTCGGGCTTGAGCAGGTAGGCAATCACGGTCGGGTCGTGCAGTGGGCCGCCATCCGAGCCGTATTTCTCGACATCGAAGCGCTCGAAGAAACCAAGCATGTCGACGATGAATTTCGAAACCTTGGTGCCGAGCGCGCCGATCTTCTCGACACGGCGCTTCAGCGTCAACACCTTGTGCGTGACATCCAGCGGCATCATGACGATCGGAATGCCCGACTTCATGACGATATCGGCAGCTTCCGGGTCGACATAGATGTTGAACTCAGCCGCCGGCGTGATGTTGCCGCCCTCGAAAAAGCCGCCGCCCATCATGACGAGCTCCTTGACGCGCGGCGCGATGTCCGGCGCGCGCGTGAGTGCCGTTGCGACGTTCGTCAGCGCGCCGAGCGTGCAGAGCGTCACCGTGCCTTCGGGTTCGTTGCGCAACGTCTCGATGATGAAATCGACGCCGTTCTGCGGCTGGACCGGCATGCTTGGCTCGAAGAGTTCCGGGCCGTCGAGGCCGGTTGCGCCATGCACATATTCGGCAGTCACCAGCGCGCGCGAAATCGGGCGGTCGCAGCCTTCGTAGACCTTGATCTCGGTCTTTCCGGCGACTTCGCAGACGATGCGCGCATTCTTAGACGTCAGCGCCAAGGGTACGTTGCCCGCCACTGTCGTGATGCCGAGAATGTGCAGATCCTCCGGGCTGCCGAGCGCCAGGAGGATGGCGCAGGCGTCATCCTGCCCCGGATCCGTATCGATGATGATCTTGCGCGCGCTCATGCCGTGTCCTGTCCGATGTCTGATTTGCGGGGCGACATTAACGCTTTGCATTCAATTCTCAATCGACTTTTTCTGCCACCTTGCACTGCAGAAAACGACATACCATATTGGTGCTACGCGAGACGCTGGTTCACCGGGTCCCGCCTCAAGTCGCTTACCCCAAGGACTTTGGACGATGACGAGAATGACGACCTTTGCAAGCCCGCTCCTTCTGGGCTTTGACGCCATGGAAAAGACGCTTGAGCGGATTGCCAAGGCGAACGACGGTTACCCCCCCTACAATATTGAGCGCCTCGCGCCGGACCCGTCCCGCAGTTTCGCCGGAGGATTGCGCATTACGCTGGCCGTTGCCGGTTTTTCCGAAGACGAGCTCGACGTGACCACGGAAGAAAACCAGCTGATCATCCGCGGCCGCCAGACCGAGCAGGGCGAGCGCGACTATCTGCATCGCGGCATTGCGGCCCGCCAGTTCCAGCGCATGTTCGTGCTGGCAGAAGGCATGCAGGTCCAGACCGCAGTGCTCAAAAACGGCCTTCTCTCCGTAGATATCATGAGGCCGGAACCGGAGCGGCTGGTAAGGAAAATTAACATTTCCGTTTCAGAGTAATAACACGGTCGATTGCGGCCGTTCTGCTTCTCTTATCCAAGGAGGCTCTGAAATGCAGATGAAGCAAGTGCCCGCGGCCCTGTCGCTCAGTGACCTTGCACACCTCGGTGATGGCGAAGTTGCCTATATCCGCAAGATTTCCGCGACCGATGTGGTTCGCTGCTTTCCCGAAGCGCCGGATCTGGATCCGGATATCGATCTCTGGGCCCTCTTTGGCGCCGACGGGACGCCGATCCTCTTGACGGACAATCGTTCGTCGACCTTTTTCAAGGCCGCAGAAGATCAGTTGAAGACGGTTACCGTTCACTGACGAAAACCGTCCGTTTGTAAGCGGACGGTTTCAGACTTTCCGGAAAGTCAGATAGGCGGAAGACCGCCCTTCACGCTTGGCCTTGGCCTCGTAGCGCGTGCTGGGCCATCCGGCAAAAGGCGTCAGCCAGTCGGACGCATTGTCCGCCGTCCATTCAAAGCCGCCATGATCGCTGCAATGCTGCAGCGTCCAGTTCACATAGGTATCGATGTCGGAAGCGAAGCAGAACAGCCCGCCGGGCTTCAGCACGCGATGGAAACGCGTCAGGTTGACCTGACTGACGAAGCGCCGCTTCCAGTGCTTCTTCTTAGGCCACGGGTCGGGATACAGAAGATCGATCTGATCGAACGCGCCCGCCGGCAGCCAGTCCAGAAGCAGCGCCGCATCGTCGTTATAGACGCGGATATTCCGGGCACCCGTCTGCTCGACGCTCGAAAGCAGCTTCGCCATCGAATTGATGAAGGGTTCCACGCCGATGAAGCCGGTTTCCGGCTCCGTTGTCGCGCGGTGGATCAGATGCTCGCCGCCGCCAAAGCCGATTTCGAGGCGAAGGCGGCTGACGGGAACAGGGAAAAGATCACGAAGATCCGCAGGCGCCGGCATGGAGAGATCGACCAGCCGCTCGGCCAGCAATGTCTCCATCAGGCGCGCGTGGTTGGCACGCAACGCCTTGCCCTTCCGGCGTCCAAAGAAGGCTTCGGACGCGCGGGTCGGATGATCTTCGTGATCCGTCATGTCAGCCCTTGATGGCGTCTTTCAGCGCCTTCACGAGATCGGTCTTCTCCCAGGAGAACGTACCGTCGCGGCCGGCCTTGCGGCCGAAGTGGCCATAGGCGGAGGTCTTGGCATAGATCGGCTTGTTGAGGTCGAGGTGACGACGGATGCCGGTCGGCGACAGATCCATATTCTTGCGGATCGCGGCTTCAACCTGATCTTCCGTGACCTTGCCGGTGCCATGAAGGTCGACATAGATCGACAGCGGCTGGGCAACGCCGATGGCGTAGGAGAGCTGGATCGTGCACTTGTCGGCCAGGCCGGCAGCCACGACGTTCTTGGCGAGGTAACGCGCAGCGTAAGCAGCCGAACGGTCAACCTTCGTCGTGTCCTTGCCGGAGAATGCGCCACCACCGTGCGGAGCCGCACCACCATAGGTGTCGACGATGATCTTGCGGCCGGTCAGGCCGGCGTCGCCGTCCGGACCGCCAATGACGAACTTGCCGGTAGGGTTGATGTACCAGGTGCAATCGTCGGCGATCTTCAGCTCGCCGAGGGCTTCGCGGATATAGGGCTCGACGACTTCGCGAACCTTCTTCGAATCCCAGCTGGCATCGAGATGCTGCGTGGAGAGAACGATCGAGACGGCCTCAACCGGCTTTCCGTCTTCATAGCGAACCGTGACCTGGCTCTTGGCGTCGGGGCCGAGCTTGCCGGCGTCACCCTCGCCTTTGCGGCGGGCGGTGGAGAGAAGCTGCAGGATCTTGTGGGCGTAATAGATCGGGGCCGGCATCAGGTCCGGCGTTTCCTTGCAGGCGTAACCGAACATGATGCCCTGGTCGCCGGCGCCTTCATTGCCCTGCTGGTCGGCAGCGTTGTCCACGCCCTGCGCGATATCGGCCGACTGCGAGTGCAGCAACACGTCGATCTTCGCGGTCTTCCAGTGGAAGCCGTCCTGTTCGTAGCCGATATCCTTGATGGCGCGGCGCGCAGCGGTCTTGAACTTGGCCGGGTTGATGACGTCGTGGCCGTTCTTGTCCTTCTTCATCAGGCTCGGCGGCAGGCGAACTTCACCGGCAATGACGACCCGATTGGTCGTCGCCAGCGTTTCGCAGGCAATACGCACGCCCCAGGGGTTCACACCGGTCTTGGCCGCTTCGCGATAGACGAGGTCCACGATCTCGTCCGAAATCCGGTCACAGACCTTGTCTGGATGACCTTCGGACACGGATTCGCTGGTGAAAAGGTAGTTGGCGCGCATCTGGGCTTGATCCCCTCTGGAAGAAATACCGCTCGACTCTGTAGCCATTTCAGCATCGGAAAACAAGCGTAGAAGGACATAATTATATCTTTATGTCATTACCAAACCCTTATTTTTGCGGGTTTTGGGCTTCATTTCAGGGTTTCAATGCAGTATGGAGGCGCCCATGACCGAACACGCCCTCCATCCCGCCGAAACCGCAACTGACGCCACCACCAATGGGGCAGCCAGCAGGAATACCCGAAAGGTGTTCGTAAAGACTTACGGCTGCCAGATGAATGTCTATGACAGCGCCCGCATGACCGATGCGCTGGCCGCCGACGGCTACGCGGAGACGACGGTGCTGGAAGACGCCGATCTGGTGCTTCTCAACACCTGCCATATCCGGGAGAAGGCGGCGGAAAAGGTCTATTCCGAGCTTGGCCGTCTGCGGGATATGAAGAAGGCGAAGAACGCGGAAGGTCGCGAATTCGTCATCGGCGTGACGGGCTGCGTCGCCCAGGCAGAGGGCAAGGAAATTCTGCGCCGCGCACCGGCGGTCGATCTCGTGGTCGGCCCGCAGACCTATCACCGCCTGCCGCAGGTTTTGAAAGATGTCCGCGAGGGCCGAAAGGCAGTCGAGACGGATTACGCGCTGGAAGACAAGTTCGAGCATCTGCCGGCGCCGGAAAAGGCGGTCACGAAGTCGCGCGGTCCGACGGCGTTTCTGACCGTGCAGGAAGGCTGCGACAAGTTCTGCACCTTCTGCGTAGTGCCCTACACGCGCGGCTCGGAAGTCTCGCGCCCGCTCGCCCAGATCGTTGACGAGGCGAAGAAGCTTGCCGAGGCCGGCGTCCGCGAACTCACGCTTCTCGGCCAGAACGTCAATGCCTGGCACGGTACCGATGCCGGGGGCAATGCGATTGGCCTTGGCGAACTTATTGCAGCAATTGCCGAAATCGACGGCCTCGACCGCCTTCGCTACACGACAAGCCATCCGCGCGACATGGATGACCGGCTGATTGCGGCACACGCCACCGAGCCGAAGCTGATGCCCTATCTGCACCTGCCGGTACAGTCGGGTTCCGACCGCATTCTGAAAGCCATGAACCGCAAGCATACTGCGGCTGATTACATTGCTCTCGTCAAGCGCATCCGCGCCATTAATCCGGAACTCGCGTTGTCGGGCGATTTCATCGTCGGCTTCCCCGGCGAGACGGATGAGGATTTTGAAGACACGATGCGGCTGATCGAAGAGGTCGGTTATGCACAGGCCTTCTCGTTCAAATATTCGCCGCGCCCCGGGACCCCCGGCGCAGACCTGCCCGATCATGTACCGGAAGAGGTGAAGTCGGAGCGGCTGGACCGCCTGCAAACCCTGCTTTTCCAGCAGCAGCGCGACTTCGCCCGCGCCTGCGTCGGCAAGGTGATCGACCTGCTTCTGGAGAAGGATGGGCGCATGCCCGGCCAGCTCGTGGGGCGGTCTCCGTGGCTGCAGCCGGTAATTATCGACGCGAAAACGACGAAAAGCGGTGACAAGTTAAAAATCGGTGACATTATAAAAGTAAGAATCACCGAAGCCGGTCCAAACAGCTTGTTTGCCGAGGTGGCGGAAAGCTGAAGGTCCGGGACCAACATGGAGCCCGACCGCTTGAACACACACGAAATGGTGCCGCAATCTTCGCGTCAATCCCGCTCGTCCGTCACGGATGCCAATCATTTCGTGCTCACGTTTGAAAACAACCGATACGCCAGCGAACTGTTTGGCCAGTTCGATGAGCATCTGAAGCTTATCGAGGAGCGGTTGAAGGTCGATGCCCGCGCCCGCGGCAATTCGGTCGCCATCACCGGTGAAATTCAGGCGACGAACCAGGCCCGCCGGGCTCTGGATTATCTCTACGAGCGCCTGCAGAAGGGCGCTACGGTCGAGACGTCCGACGTCGAGGGCGCCATCCGCATGGCCGTCGCTGCCGATGACCAGTTGACTCTCCCGACGCTGGAGCGCAAGTCGAAGCTGACCATGGCGCAGATTTCCACCCGCAAGAAGACGATTGTCGCCCGCACGCCGACGCAGGATGCCTATATCCGCGCGCTGGAGCGCTCCGAACTCGTCTTCGGGACCGGCCCTGCCGGTACGGGCAAGACCTATCTCGCTGTCGCCCATGCTGCCCAGCTTCTGGAGCGCGGCGCGGTCGACAAGATCATCCTGTCGCGTCCCGCGGTCGAAGCCGGCGAACGTTTGGGCTTCCTGCCCGGCGACATGAAGGAAAAGGTCGATCCCTATCTGCGGCCTCTCTACGACGCGCTCTATGACATGATGCCGGGCGACAAGGTCGAACGGGCCATTACCGCCGGTGTGATCGAAATTGCCCCGCTCGCCTTCATGCGCGGACGCACGCTCTCCAATGCCGCCGTCATCCTCGACGAGGCGCAGAACACGACATCGATGCAGATGAAGATGTTCCTGACGCGTCTCGGCGAAAACGCCCGCATGATCGTGACCGGCGATCCGAGCCAGATCGACCTTCCGCGCGGCGTCAAGTCGGGTCTCGTGGAGGCGCTGCGCATCCTGAAGGAGGTCGAAGGCGTATCGATCATTCGCTTCCGCGATGTCGATGTCGTGCGTCACCCTCTTGTCGGGCGCATCGTCAAGGCGTACGACGCCGAATATGAAAAGCCGGAGCCCGCCGCAGACGCGGTGGGGAGTACAAACTGAGCGACAGGTTCGACATACAGATTTCGATTGAGGAAGGGGACTGGCCGGACGAGGCCAGTCTTCTTGCTTTATGTGAGCCGGTTCTGAAAGCCGCGGGTGACCATCTGGTCAAGTTCGAGAAGCAGCCCTTCCCGAAACATCCGATCGAGCTCTCGCTGCTCTTCACCGACGACGCCTCGATCCGCGAGATCAATGCGGAATGGCGGGAGCAGGACAAGCCGACCAATGTCCTGTCCTTCCCGGCCTATCCCCTTGCACCCGGCGGCATGCCGGGGCCTATGCTGGGCGACATCATTTTCGCCCAGGAAACGGTCGCCCGCGAGGCGGCTCACCTGGAAAAGCCGTTCGAGGCGCACTTAAGCCATCTCCTAGTGCATGGTTTTCTGCATCTTTTCGGCTATGATCACATGAACGACGAAGAAGCGACGATCATGGAAGGTCTGGAAACTCGTATTCTTTTGGGCCTCGGCCTATCTGATCCATACGCAGGAACCGAACCGACCTGATCGCTGGAGACAATGAGCGACATATCTGACACGACACGAGCGGCGAGCGATGAAAATGGTTCGTCAGTTTCCGAGGAGGGCGGCAGTCCCGCCGGCGCGCATAGGAACGGCAATCCGTTAAGGACCTGGGCCGCGCGCCTTTTCAAGCCGTCCAACGGATCCAGCCTGCGCGAGAATATTGCAGACGCGCTTCTGGCCGATCTGGACAGCAATGCGGTCTTTTCTCCCAACGAAAGGGCCATGCTCCACAATATCCTGCGCTTCCGCGAAGTCCGCGTCGAAGATGTCATGGTTCCGCGCGTGGATATCGAGGCGGTGGACCAGAGCATCACCGTTGGCGACCTCATGGTTCTTTTCGAGGATTCGGGCCGGTCGCGCATGCCGGTCTATTGCGACACGCTCGACGATCCGCGTGGCATGGTTCATATCCGGGACCTCCTGTCCTGGGTGATGAAGCAGGCGCGAAACAAGCGCCGCACCTCGAGCCGCGCCGCTTCTGCAGCGAAGGCTGCGGCCGTGGCCGCCGAGACAGAGGAAAAGCCGGCTTCCCGCGCCCCCAAGCCCGCCTTCGATCTCGGCCGCATCGACATCAACAAGCCGCTGTCGGAAACAGGCATCGTGCGCCAGCTGCTCTTCGTGCCGCCCTCGATGCTGGCTTCGGACCTCATGGCGCGCATGCAGGCCTCGCGCATCCAGATGGCGCTGGTCATCGATGAGTATGGCGGCACTGACGGTCTCGTCTCGCTGGAAGATATCGTCGAGATGGTCGTCGGCGATATCGAGGATGAGCATGATGACGACGAAGTCATGATCCGCAAGACCTCCGACGATGTCTTCATTGCCGACGCCCGCGCCGAACTCGAAGAGATTGCCGAACTCGTCGGGTCGGATTTCGATATCCGCGAGCAACTGGAAGACGTGGACACGCTGGGCGGCCTGATCTTCTCCTCGCTTGGCCGCATTCCCGTGCGCGGCGAGGTGGTGCAGGCGCTCCCCGGCTTCGAATTCCACGTCCTGGAAGCCGACCCGCGCCGCATCAAGAAGGTCCGCATCACCCGCAAACGCGTCGCGCCGCGCCGCCGCGTCCAGACCAAGGGTGAGCAGGAACTGGAGCCCATGGCGGTCCAATCGGCAGGTCCGGGCAAGCCTCCCGCCCTAGATTGAGCGCAATTTCGTGGACGTTTCGTCCCCCGATCAGGGGCCGGAACAGCCCCGTCTTGCATCAAACTCGGGCTTGAAGCATGGAAAGACTTGCAAACAGCGTCATCTTGAGCTGGGGGTGGAAGCGGGCGCTGATAGTGCTCGTTGCGGGCGCCATCGGGGCGCTGGCGCTGCCTCCGCTCAATGTCTTTGCCGCCATGTTTGTCGCCTTTTCGCTGCTGGTCTGGCTGATCGATGGCGCAGCAGGTTCGCCGGAGAGCGGGATTTTCGGCCGAATCCTGCCCGCCTTCGGCATCGGCTGGCTTTTCGGCTTCGGCTATTTCGTGGCCGGTCTGTGGTGGCTGGCAAGTCCGCTTCTGGCTGATCCCGAATTCAAATGGGCAGTACCGCTTGCGGTCGCCGGCCTGCCTGCGGTTCTGGCAATCTTCTATGGTCTGGCGGTGGCGCTCGCCCGCCTGCTTTGGCCTGATGGCATCGGCCGGATTGCCATGCTTGCGGTTGCCTTTGCCGTTCTCGAATGGCTGCGCAGCTTCGTGCTGACAGGATTTCCCTGGAATGCCATCGGCTATACGGCCATGCCGATCCCGATCATGATGCAGCCGGTGCGGCTCATCGGCGTCGAGGGCATGACGCTGCTCGCTGTCTTTGTCTTCGCCATGCCCGCACTTCTGGGCACCGGCAAGGGCGCACGCATCGGCATCCCCCTCGCGGTCCTGCTTCTCCTGGCTGATTTCGGCTATGGCTACTTCGCCATGCAGCGCTTTGCGGCGCGGCCGGGCAAGAGCGAGATCAGCGTCCGCCTCGTCCAGCCCGTCATCGGCCTGGACGAGGGCGATACGGACGAGAGCCGCAATGCCATCTTCGACAAGCTGCTGACGCTGAGCAGTCTGCCCCCCGAAGGGGCCAAGAAGCCCGACCTCATTGTCTGGCCCGAAACAGCTATTCCCTTCATCCTGACGGAGAAGCAGGAGGCTTTCACGCGGCTGGCAGAATTGCTGCATGACCAGCAGACGCTGATTGCCGGAACGGTTCGGGCGGAGGACGCAGGCGCAGGATCCTCGCGCCGCTATTACAACTCTGCCTATGTATTCGACAGCGAAGGCCAGATCGTTTCGGCCGCCGACAAGGTCCATCTTGTGCCCTTTGGCGAATATATGCCCTTCGCAGATCTTCTCCGCTCCTGGGGCGTCGACACGATCGCCGCCTTGCCCGGCGGCTACACGGCGGCCGTCAGCCCCAATCTTCTGACGCTTCCCGGCGGTCGCCAGTTCTATCCGCTCATCTGCTACGAGGCGATCTTCCCCGAGGAGATAGGTCCGGCCGTTTCCCGCGCCTCGGCGCTGATCAACCTGACGAATGACATCTGGTTTGGTCGGACGCCCGGCCCGTATCAGCATTTCCACCAGGCCCAGGTCACCGCCGTCGAGCTCGGATTGCCGATGATCCGCAGTGCAAACAGTGGTATTTCTGCAATTATCGCGGCTGATGGACAGATAATTTCAGGGGCAACAATTTATACTTCCGGTGTAGTCGATTCAACCTTCGCGCTAAAATCTGTTTCATCACTGAACAGTTCTGCGCGAAGTGCGAACTTTTGGTTGTTGACCGTGCTAATTTTCCTTGTTGCGGCTTTTTCTCGTGTTAGTTTTATTTTCCGTTAGAATTGACCGGAAACCCCTGAAAATGCATAGTGCAAAGCGACGGTGGATAGCTCGTGTTGCGCGAAGGTGGGGTGCAGGCAGCGGGCGAAGTCTTGCCTCAAAGTTATGAAAATATGCAGCTGGGTAGATTCACAGCTTAGTCAAGTCAGGGCAATTAGATGGTCGTAAACAAGAAGAAACCGAACCCGATCGACATTCACGTCGGCAGCCGCATCCGTCTGCGCAGAACGATGCTCGGAATGAGCCAGGAAAAGCTGGGTGAAAGCCTCGGAATCACCTTCCAGCAGATCCAGAAGTACGAAAAGGGCACGAACCGCGTCGGCGCAAGCCGTTTGCAGAACATTTCGAACATCCTGAATGTTCCGGTTTCCTTCTTCTTCGAAGATGCTCCCGGCGACACGTCCTCCGGCCAGTCCGGCATGGCGGAAGCCTCCAGCTCCAACTACGTGGTCGACTTCCTGTCCTCCTCGGAAGGCCTGCAGCTGAACCGCGCCTTCGTGAAGATCAATGATTCCAAGGTGCGCCGCAAGGTTGTGGAGCTGGTCAAGGCACTCGCAGCGGAAGCCGACGTCGAGTAACGCATCGGTTGTAATTGAAATCTCTTTGTCGAGGGCCCCGAATGGCAACGTTCGGGGCCCTTGCTTTTGGCCGCGAAAATGAATGCTGCGGCGCGCATACGCCTTTCTTTAAATCGATTGGTGTCTTAAGAGTCTCCCTCGAACGGTCCAATTTTCGCGCTGGCGTGGCTGGCTGCGAGCCTCGAGGAGAGAAGACATGCAATCCATCGTCAAAGCCCTTCGTGATGCTGTTGCCGAAACGGCTGCCACCGATATTCGTGCGGCTTTCGCCGCCGATCCGGAGCGTTTCTCCCGCTACAGCATCGGGCTTGGCGATCTTCTGCTCGATTTCTCCAAGACGGCAGTCAATCCGAAGATCATGACGCTGCTGGCAGACGCCGCCGAAAAGGCGGGCGTCGCTTCCAAGCGCGAGGCGATGTTTGCCGGCGAAAAGATCAACCTCACCGAAAAGCGTGCCGTGCTCCACACGGCGCTGCGCAACCGCGCCAACACACCGGTCATCGTCGACGGCGCGGATGTCATGCCGGACGTCAACGCTGTGCTCGCGGCCATGGGTGCCTTCTCCGACGGCATCCGTTCGGGCAAGATCGCCGGCGCGACCGGCAAAAAGTTCACCGATATCGTCAATATCGGCATCGGCGGCTCCGACCTCGGCCCAGCCATGACGACGCTGGCGCTCGCGCCCTATCACGATGGCCCACGCGCCCATTATGTCTCGAATGTCGACGGCGCCCATATCGCCGACACGCTGAAGCTGCTCGACCCCGAAACCACGCTCTTCATCATCGCCTCCAAGACTTTCACCACCATCGAGACGATGACGAATGCGAAAGCGGCCCGCGCCTTCATCGCCGACAAGCTCGGCGAGGCGGCTGTCGGCCATCATTTCGCCGCCGTTTCCACCGCGCTCGACAAGGTCGCCGCCTTCGGTATCGACAGCGCCCGCGTCTTCGGCTTCTGGGACTGGGTGGGCGGTCGCTATTCCATCTGGTCGGCCATCGGCCTGCCGCTGATGATCTCGGTCGGCCCGGAAAACTTCGGCGCTTTCCTCGATGGCGCCTATGCGGTCGACACGCATTTCCGCTCGGCACCGTTCGAGAAGAACCTGCCGATGGTTCTCGGCATGGTCGGCTGGTATCAGCGCAATGTCCTCGGCTACACCTCCCGCGCCGTCATCCCCTACGACCAGCGCCTGTCGCGCTTTGCCGCCTATCTGCAGCAGCTCGACATGGAATCGAACGGCAAGGGCGTCGTCATCGACGGTTCGCCGGTCGATGGCTCCTCGGGCCCGGTCGTGTGGGGCGAGCCCGGCACCAACGGCCAGCACGCCTTCTTCCAGCTCCTGCACCAGGGCACGGATATCATCCCGGTCGAATTCATGATCGCCGCCAACGGCTTCGAGCCAGAGCTGCGCTACCAGCACGAACTGCTGATGTCGAATTGCCTCGCGCAGTCCCAGGCGCTCCTGAAGGGCCGCACCAAGGCCGAGGCGAAGGCACAGCTTCTCGCCCAGAAATGGGCCGAGGATGAAGCCGAAAAGATCGCCCCCCACCGCGTCTTCACCGGCAACCGTCCGTCGGTGACGATGGTCTATGACAGGCTGACCCCCTTCGCGCTCGGCCGCCTCATCGCCCTCTACGAACACCGCGTCTTCGTCGAAGGCGTGATGTTCGGCATCAACTCGTTTGACCAGTGGGGGGTGGAGCTGGGGAAGGAACTGGCAACGGGGCTGCTGCCGGTCGTGCAGGGGGCAAAGGGGACCGAAGGGTTGGATTCGTCTACGGCGGGGCTGGTTGCGGCGCTGCGGTCGAAGGCCGAGTAGGCTTGCTCCAACGCCAATCTCCCCCTTGAGGGGGAGATGTCAGCGATGCTGACAGAGGGGGGTGCCGCAGGCACAGCCTCCTAAAAGGGAATGAGTATGCCGCGCCATACCCCCCTCTGCCCTGCCGGGCATCTCCCCCTCAAGGGGGGAGATAGGATGGAGCCTCACTCCATCATCAGAATATGGTTCCGCACCACCGGATAAATCTCGTTATTCCAGTGCCGTCCGTTGAACACGCCGTAGTGCCCCACATTGGCCTGCAGATGGTGCCGTTTCAGATGCGGTCGTAGCGAGTTGCAGAGGTCATGCGCTGCCGCCGTCTGGCCAAGCGCGCAGATGTCGTCGCGGCCGCCCTCAACCGTCAGAAGGGCCGTCTTGCGGATCGCGCCGGGATTGACCGGGCGGCCCATATAGGTGAAGTCGCCGGTGGCAAGTTCGGCCTTCTGGAAGATGCGGTCGATGGTTTCGATGTAGAATTCTTCGGTGAGGTCCAGCACGGCGAAATACTCGTCGTAGAAGGTCTTGATCTTCTCGGCTTCCTTCACCTCGCCCTTGGCGAGATGATCGTAGAGCTTGGCATGCGCCTTCTTGTGGCGCTCCATGTTCATCGACATGAAGGCGATGAGCTGCAGGAAGCCGGGATAGACCTTGCGTCCGCCGCCGGCATAGCGATAGGGCACGGTGGAGATCATCGAATTCTCGAACCATTCCAGCGATTTCTTGACCGCCAGTTCGTTGACCTCCGTCGGGCTCTCGCGCGGGTCGATGGGCCCGGCCATCAGCGTCATCGTTTTCGGCGTCGCCGGATGGTTTTCCTCCGACATGACCGAGACGGCGCAGAGTGCCTGCACGCAGGGCTGACAGACGGCGAGGATATGCGCGCCCGGCCCGATCTCCTCCAGGAAGCGGATGATATAGGTGATGTAATCCTCGACGCCGAAATGCCCCTCCGAGAGCGGCACGTCGCGGGCATTGGCCCAGTCGGTGATGTAGACGTCGTGGTCCTGCAGCAGCGTCTTTACGGTGCCGGCCAGCAGCGTCGAGAAATGGCCGGAGAGCGGGGCGACGACCAGCACGCGCGGTTGAGCCGCATCAATGTCCTTCACGAAATGCAGAAGCTTGCCGAAGGGCAGGTCCAGCGCCACCTCTTCGCGCACCGGCACGACCTGATTGCCGGTCGACACTTCCGTGATGCCGAAATCGGGGCGCGAATGGGTGAGCTCGAACCGCGAGACCATTTCGAGTGCTGCGAGAAACTGCTGGTTGGCGTCGCGTGTCAGCGGCCCGAAGCCCCAATTGCCCATGCGCATCCAGAATTTTGCTGCCTTGCGGAACGGGCCGATCAAATCGTCCTGCAGCTGGTAGGCCTGATAAAGCATAAGGGGGCAATCTCCTTCTTGTGCAATGCAAAAAGCTAGTGCATTTTCGAACGTGTTGCCAGAAGATATTGCTATATGTCTCGTGGGGTGGAAATCATGCTCTCAGCCGAATTGACCATTTCGTCCAAGAATTACTCTTCGTGGTCGCTGCGCGGCTGGTTGCTCTGCAAGATGGCGGGTCTGCAATTCACCGAGGTCGTGGCGCCGCCGGACGAGAAGAACCGCAAGGAACTGCTCCTCCTCTCTCCGTCCGTCCTCGTGCCGCGTCTGACACATGGTGTCGTGACCGTCTGGGATACGCTGGCGATTGCAGAATACATGCATGAATGGAACCCGCAGGCTGGCCTTCTGCCCTACGACCAGGCCGCGCGCGCGCATTGCCGCGCCGTCTCCGGCGAAATGCATTCCGGCTTCCAGAACATGCGCTCGGCGCTGCCGATGAACATCCGCACGCGCTACCAGAGCTTCAAGATTTTCTCCGGTGCGCGCCCCGATGTCGAGCGCATCAAGGAAATCTGGACCGAATGCCTCGATCAGTATGGCGGCCCGTGGCTCTTTGGCCAAACGCCCACCATCGCGGACGCGATGTTCGCCCCCGTCTGCTCCCGCTTCGTCACCTATGCGGTCGAACTCGATCCGAAGCTCAAGGCTTATTGCGACCACATCTTCGCCTGGCCGCTCATGCAGGAATGGATCGCCGGCGCCGAAGCCGAGCCGGCGGAAATGGTCGAACTCGAGGTCGAGTTCTGATCAGAGCCCGACTTCCTTCGCCCATGGCGGGTTTGCGCCCGCGCGCGAAACCGTCACCGCAGCGACCTTGGCCGCCAGCGCCAGCGCGTCATGCACATCGCCCTGGCTGAGCGCGGCAACATCCGCCTTGGTCAGCAGGCCCTTCATCTTCAGTGAGGCGAGGACGCCCGCGTCGAATGTGTCGCCTGCACCCACCGTATCGACGACCGTCACCTTCTCGCTCGGCACCGTGACCTTGAAATTCTGCGTATAGCCGTCGGCGCCATCGGCACCGCGCGTGATGATGACGAGCTTGGCACCATGGTTCAGCCAGTGGGCGGCGAGCGCCGCATGGTCATGGCCCATGCCGAACCATTCCAGATCTTCGTCCGAGAACTTCACGATGTCGGAAAGGGCGGCCATGCGCTTGATGCGCGCCATATGCGCCTGCTTGTCCTTGATGAAGCCGGGACGGATGTTCGGGTCGAGCGAGATCACTCGGCTGTTGGCTTCGCGCGTCAACAGCGCCTCATAGGCGTCGCCGCACGGATCGGGGATCAGGCTGATCGCGCCGAAATGCATGGCCTCGCAATCGTCACCGAGCTTCGGCAGGTCGGCGCGCGTGATCATACGGCCGGCCGTGTTCTCGTCATAGAAGGCGTAGGTGGCCGAGCCATTGACCAATTTGACGAAGGCAACCGTCGTCGGGCGCGAGGAGATCGCGGCGGGAGAGTAATCGACGCCGGAAGCCGTCAGCGTTTCGCGCAGCACATCGCCCAGCATGTCATCGGAGAGGCCGGTGAAGAAGGCCGTCGGGATGCCGAGGCGACCGAGTGCAATCGCCGTGTTGAAGATCGCTCCGCCTGCGTAAGGCGCATAGGCGTTCTCGCCGAGCGTTGTCGTGCGCGGCAGCATGTCGATCAGCGCTTCGCCACAGCAAAGGATCATGGTGTTTCTCCTGGAAGTTTCTTCAATCGATTTAATATAGGCCCGGCCACAAGCCAAGGCCTCCAACATTAAATCCGGATGAAATCAGGCGGTCGGCAGTTCCGAAACGCCGCCATGCGCCGCGGACCACTTCACCGGCGCGTTGAGGAATTCCTCGACGGAAGCCAGTTTCTCCTCGTCGAACAGCTTCTGCTCGCGCGCGATCTTCAGCACGTTCCGCCAGGTGGCGATGTGGTGCATCTGGATGTTGCCGTTGACGAAGCGGGCCTCGGCTTCCGGGAAGATGCCGTAGAAGAACAGCGCCATACCGTGATCGACGATACCCCCGGCATTGCGCACGGCATTGATGAAGGTGAAGATCGAGGTGCCGGCCGAGGTCAGGTCCTCGATGACCAGCACGCGCGCGCCCTCCGGCATCACGCCTTCGATCTGCGCGCCGCGGCCGTGACCCTTCGGCTGCTTGCGCACATAGATCATCGGCAGCGCCAGACGATCGGCCAGAAGCGCGGCAAAGGGAATACCCGCCGTCTCGCCGCCGGCGATGCAGTCGAACTGCTCGAAGCCGACTTCGGAAAGCAGCGTGGCGGCGGCAAAGTCCATGATGGCGGAGCGGATGCGCGGATAGGAGAGAAGCTTGCGGCAGTCGATGTAGACGGGGCTGTGGAGGCCCGACGCCAGCTTGTAGGGTTGCTCGGGACGGAAATGCACCGCCTTGCACTCCCACAGCATTTTCGCCATCAGATCGGCCATCACGGTCTTGTCGGGGAAGGTGTTCTGGAACATCGCGCGCTCTCCTGCCTGAACCTGTCTTTTCTTCCCGCGCCGGGTGCGCGAAAAACCGGAGCCCACTTTTTCGCCCGGCGCTTTGGGCGCATAGCAGGCGAGGCGAGAAAATTCCAGTCCGCTGCGACCCTTTTCGCCCTTCCTTAGCGTCTTTGGTCGTGATCTTATCCGCCGCAAAAAGGAGGCCGCCATGCTCAATCTCATCACCGACATCGCCGGAATTTCCATCGGCCACGCCACCGATCTCGAATTGGGTTCGGGCGTGACGGCGATCGTTTTCGACAAACCCGCGACGGCCTCGGGCACGGTTCTCGGCGGCGCGCCGGGCGGACGTGACACGGCGCTGCTCGATCCATCCATGATGGTCGAGCAGGTTGATGCCTTCGTGCTCTCCGGCGGTTCGGCCTTCGGCCTCGATGCGGCAGGCGGGGTGCAGGCCGGTCTTCGCGCCGATGGACGCGGCTTCGAGGTCGGCAATGTCCGCGTGCCGATCGTCCCGCAGGCGATCCTGATGGATTTGCTGAATGGCGGCGACAAGGATTGGGGCCTGCAATCGCCCTATCGTGACATGGGCTATGATGCCTACAAGGCGGCCAAGTCGGGTTCGTTCGATCTCGGCACGGTCGGTGCCGGCACCGGCGCGACGACCGGAACGCTGAAGGGTGGGCTGGGCTCGGCGTCTGCCCAGACAAAGAGCGGGCTGACGATCGGCGCCATTGTCGCCGTCAACGCGCTGGGCTCGGCGGTGGTGGGCGAGGGCCCGCATTTCTGGGCAGCGCCCTTCGAGCGTGACGGAGAGTTCGGCAGCCTGGGGCTTCCGGCCAGCTTTTCCGAAAACGATGTCGCCATGCGCATCAAGGGCCTGAACTTCACCTCCACCACAATCGGCCTTGTGGTGACAGACGCGCAGCTCACCAAGGCGCAGACGCATCGCCTCTCCATCATGGCGCATGACGGCCTCGCTCGCGCCATCCTGCCGGCCCATCTGCCTGCCGATGGCGACACCGTCTTTTCCGCGGCCACCGGCGAAAAGCAGATGGCAAGCGCCGGCGATTATTTCGAGCTATGCCACCTCGCGACGCTCGTCATGGCCCGCGCGGTGGCCCGCGGTGTTCATGCCGCAACCGCTTTGCCGCAGGCGGGGACACAACCGGCCTGGCGCGATCGCTTCGGTTGACTGATAATCATATCACACCTGCTTTCACCCCAATGTGATTTTGCGTTGAGGTTGCGATAGCCTAATGTCCATGGCGTGTAAGAGTGCCCCGAGAACCCAGATCATGAACCGGCTTGCCCTTTTGATTACTGTCGCCTTCCTTCCGCTTGCCGCAGCGCAAGCGCAGGATGCGACTGCGCCCAAGGGTGTCGTTGAGCTGTTCACCTCGCAAGGCTGCAGCTCCTGCCCACCGGCCGACGCCGTGCTTGGCGCTTTGGTGAGCCGCGGCGACCTGCTGGCGCTCTCCTATCATGTCGACTACTGGAACTATCTCGGATGGGCCGACACGCTCGCCTCCAAGCAGAACACGGGCCGGCAATATGGCTACGCCGCCACGATGAGCCGCTCGAACGTCTATACCCCGCAGGCGGTTCTCAACGGCCGGACGGATGTCAACGGTGCAGACCGCAATGCCATCGAAACCGGCCTGAAGAAGCTTGATGGTGCAGGTCAGGGCCTCGCGGTGCCGATCCGGGCCTCGGTCAACGGCAAGGAAATGGACATTTCCGTCGCTGCTGGCACAGGCGCAGGGGATGTCGTGATCGCCTATTTCAAGCGGAAGCAGACGGTCCCGATCACCCGCGGCGAAAACAGAGGCAAGACAATCACCTATCTCAACAGCGTCACCGAAGTTGAAACGGTCGGCATGTGGAAGGGCGATGCCCTGCAGCTGAAGCTGCCCATGTCGGTCATGGACATGCGCGAGTATGACGGCTGCGCCGTTCTCCTCCAGCAGACCGGTCCCAATGGTGAGCCCGGCCCGATCCTGGGGGCTGCCGGCGTCATGGCCTGGACACAATAGCGCCCCTTCCTTCACGCTTGCATTTTGATGTAAGTCAGGCAAACTGACATCGAAATGTCATGATGCGGAGCGCGACGTTGGACGATCAACCCGATTTGCAGCGGGAATCAGCTAGGTCAACGAATTCGGCCGATGTCATTGACCTTCGCGAATATAAAAGCGCGAAGGATCCTCTTCCTGTAACCTTTCACCGGCGCGAACTGGACATGATCCTCTGGATTTATGGCCGCATGGTCGGCGAGGGCGAGTGGAAGGATTACGCGATCGACCATATGCGCGACGTGGCCGTCTTCTCGGTCTTCAAGCGCTCCGGCGAAATGCCGCTCTACCAGATCATCAAGGATCCCCGGCTTGCCAACAAGCAGGGTGCCTTCAGTGTGGTAAATACCGCCGGCAAGGTGCTCAAGCGCGGGCATGACCTGAAGCAGGTGCTGAAGGTCTTCGACAAGGTTCTGAAGCTGGTCGAGACCTGAGGTCCTACTTCAACGTGCCCGGATAGGCCGCGACATCCGGCGTGGTTTCCGCGCCTTCGCCCAGTGCAATCTGCATGAACACCGTGTCCAGCCATTGCCCCAGCTTGAAGCCGGTCGCGTTCAGCGTTCCGCACATCTCAAATCCCGCCGCGCGGTGAACGCCGATCGAGGCCGGACTTGAGCCGCCGATCACCGCGACCATCTGGCGGAAGCCGAGCGCCGTGCAGCGGGTGACGAGTTCGTCCACCAGTGCGCGCCCGATCCCCTGTCCGCGTGCAGCCGGGGACAAGTAGATCGAATCCTCCACCAGCCAGTTATACGCCGGTCTCGTCCGGAATGCGGACGCATAGGCATAGCCGAGAATCGTCCCACCTTCACCCACGGCGACAACATAGGGATAACCCCGCCCGGTGATCGTCTCGAAGCGCGCCTGCATCTCCGCCTGCTCCGGCGGATCGAGCTCGTAGGTCGCTGTCCCGTTCAGCACGGATTCGCGATAAATCTCTGTAATGGCGGGAAGATCTTTCGGCTCCGCGTCGCGGATAGAGAAGGGCATTCAAAGCAACTCCAGCGAAAGTGGGAACCGGTTTCGCGTCCGGTGTTGCGCGGGACAATAAACTCACGACAACAAAAAAGGCGGCCCGGAGGCCGCCTTCCCTTATAGCTCAAGTCCGCGCGCGATCAATTGCGGTTGTTGCCGAGGAAGCGCAGCAGGAACAGGAACAGGTTGATGAAGTCGAGGTAGAGGGTCAGCGCACCCATCACGGCCTTGCGGCCATAGGTGACTTCATCGTCCGCATCGAAGTACATTTCCTTGATCTTCTGCGTATCCCAGGCGGTCAGGCCGGCAAAGACCAGCACGCCGATGATCGAGATCGCGAATTCAAGGCCCGACGACTTCAGGAAGATGTTGACGATCGAGGCCAGGATGATGCCGAAGAGGCCCATGACCAGGAACGAACCCATGCCCGAAAGGTCACGCTTCGTCGTGTAGCCGTAGAGCGACAGCGCGCCGAACGAGGCAGCGGTCACGAAGAAGGTCTGCGTGATGCTGGCCGCCGTGTAGACGAGCAGGATAGACGACAGCGAGACGCCGAGAAGCGCGGCATAGGCCCAGAACGTGCCCTGCGCTGCCGAAACACTCATCTTGTGAATGCGGAAGCTCAGGAAGAAGACGAGCGCCAGCGGCGCCAGCATGACGACCCACTGCAGGGGCGAGGTGTAGAGCGCCACGCCGAGCTGGGTCAGCATCACGCCGCCGCGCATGGTGGCAGCAGCCTGCGACGGATCGTTGGTCGTGGTCAGAAGTGTCGTGACATAGGCGGCGACACCGGTGATCCCGACGCCGAACATCATGAGATTGTAGACCTTCAGCATGTAGCTGCGAAGGCCCTGGTCAACCATCACGCCGGACTGCGTCCCGGTTTGGAAGTTGCGAAGTTCAGCCATTGTTTCCTCTCAAAGGGGGCATAGTGCCCGATTTGCATGTCGGAAAAAGCATTTTGAGGCGCAATCCCGCCATGTTGATTTAGAGCGTCGTGCATCCAGAGGATGCGCAAAGGACGCCCTAATTCTCCAATCTGCGCATCGTATGTATGAAAATCTCAAACGATCTTCACACCGATGCGCTGAATATGAGGTGCAAGCTCAAGTTCCGCAAGACTTCAGAATCTAAAATTCTCGTTACTTTTGTAGACTTAGCATTGTTTACTATAGTTCTCGCAAGACCGGTGCGGCTTTCTGTCCCAGCACCCGCCAGGTGCCGATCAACCCGACACCAACCGTCACGACCAGCGAGAGAACTGCGGTCAGAACGGCCGTCATCGGGTCGAAACGCCAGGGCAGCGTCATGATGAGATGCACGACGCCATAGGACGCCGCCGCCCCGACGATCAGCGCGAAGATGGCGGTAGCAAGCCCGAGCAGCGCATATTCGAGCCCGAAGGCGGCAATCAACGTCCGTCGGGTCGCGCCCAGCGTCTTGAGAACAACAGCGTCGTGAATGCGTGCGCGGTTTCCGGCAGCCAGCGCGCCAGCCAGAACCAGCACGGAGGAAATGAGCGCCACGCTCGCCGCGACGCGGATCGCCAGCGCGATCTGGCCTGTCAGCTTCGTGACGGTATCAATAGCATCCTTGATATTGATCGTGGTGACGCCCGGATAGGCATTCGTCACGGCATGAACGACCGAGTTCTCTGCCGCGCGCTCGGCATCCGTGCCCGTCAGCGTTGCCAGCCAGGCATGCGGCGCGCCCTTGAAGGTCGAGGGCGTGAAGACCATGACGAAGTTGATGCCCATCGAGCGCCAGTCGACCTTGCGCATGTTGGCAATCTTTGCGGTAATCTGGCGGCCCAGTACGTTGACGGTGACGGTATCGCCGACCTTCAGGCCCAGTTCCTTGCCTTCTTCTTCGGAGAAGGAGACGAGCGGCTCGCCAGTATAGTCCTTCGGCCACCATGCGCCTTCGGTGACGGTCGCATTTTCCGGCACGGTGTCGGAATAGGTAATCCCGCGGTCGCCGTTCAGCACCCAGCGCACGCTTTCCGCGGCTTTGATCTTCGAGACGTCCGTGCCGTTCAGCGCCGTCAGCCGTCCGCGCAACATGGGCGCTTCGACCAGCTTGGCATTGGGCGCGCTCTTCTTCACCACTTCCTCGAAGCCGGCGAGGTCGCGGCTCTGGATATCGATGAAGAAATAGTCCGGCGCGCGTACCGCCATATTGCCCTGCAGCTCACGCCGCATGTTGCCGTCGATCAGCGCCAGCGTCACGAGGAGCATGAGGCCAAGACCAAGCGACAGCACGACCGGGCCGGTCAGGGCTCCCGGGCGGTGGATGTTGCCCAGCGCCAGCCGCACGACCGGCGAGCGGAAGGACGGGCTGCGGCGGGCAAGTGCGGCAATGCCCACGCCGACCAGCCGCAGCACCACGAAGGCGACGATGATCGCGCCAAGGAAATAGAGCGCAATGCGGCGGTCCTGTGCGGTGAAAACGGCAAGCCCGGCAATGGCGAGGAAGACAATGCCCGCGGCAATCGCAAACGGCCGCGCGGGCCACCGCGTCGGCTCGAAGCCCTGCTCGCGGAAGAGGGCAGTCGCCGGTACTTCACGCGCGCGGCCGAGCGGGAGAATGGCAAAGCCGGCAGCCGTCAGCAGCCCGAAAAGGGCGGCGATGAGAAGTGCTGCCGGAAACAGCGTCGGGGTCGGATCGACGGGGAGATATTCGGCGAGAAACCGATTGGCGATCATCGGCGCGACCGCTCCCAGAACCAGCCCGGCGAGGATGCCCACGGCCGCGATCATCAGGATCTGCAGCATGTAGATCAGCGTAACCGTCGAGGCCGGCGCGCCGAGGCATTTGAAGGTGGCAATCACCCCGCGCTTCGAATCGAGATACGCCCGCACCGCGTTCGCCACGCCCGAGCCGCCGACGATCAGCGCGGTGAGTCCCACCAGCGTAAGGAATTCGGTGAAACGGCTGATCGTGTCGTTAAGCGCCGGCGCGGCGTTCTTGCTCGTCGCAATGCGAATGCCGGAATTGGGGAAGGCGGCATCCGTCTTCTTTTTCAGTTCTGTCGGGATGGGCGCGCCAGCCGGGAGCTTCACCCGGAACACATGCTCCACGAGACTTCCGGTCTGGACAAGTCCTGCGGCATTGAGAGCGTCGCGGCTGACGATCAGGCGCGGCGCAAAGGCGAAACCTTCCGAAAGCGCATCGGGCTCCTTGACCAGCGAGCCGGTGATTTTGAGCTTGGCATTGCCCACCAGCAATTCGTCGCCGACCTTCAGCTTCAGCCTGTCGAGAAGATCGGGAGCGGCAATCGCGCCGTAAGCGCCGTCCTTCTGTACCAGCGCATCGGCGGCGCTTGTCTGCGGTTCGAACTGCAGCGTACCGTAAAGCGGATAGGACCCGTCAACGGCCTTAACCTCGGCAAGCGTCTGGTCGCTGCCGTCGCCCTTGCGGGCCATCGAGCGGATCGTGTCAGAGCGGGAGACCTCGCCGAAGCTCTTGAAATAGGCCTCTTCCTCCGGCGCCACGTCGCGGTTGTTGATCTGGAAGCGGATATCGCCGGCCAGAATGGTCTGGCCCTGTTCCTGCATCGCCCCGGTCACGGAGCCAGCCACGGAATTGACGGCCGCAATCGCACCCGTTCCGAGCGCAATGCAGGCGAGGAAAATATAGAAGCCGCTCAGGCCTCCGCGCATTTCGCGAAGCGCAAGTCTTAGCGAGAGGCGGAACCGCGCCGCCGCGCTCATGCCTGCACCGTTTCGCGAGTGGCAGCGGCAGCGGCTTCGATCTTGCCGGAGCGCATGCGCACCTGCTCGGTGCATCGTGCTGCAAGCGACGGGTCGTGGGTGACGAGCAGCATGGTCATGCCGCGCTCGGCCTGCTTGGCGAAAAGAAGATCGGCGATCTGCCGCCCGGTCTCGCCGTCCAGATTGCCGGTCGGCTCGTCGGCGATGAGCAGGGCAGGCGAGGGCGCAAGTGCACGGGCAATGGCTACACGCTGCTGCTCCCCGCCGGACAACTGACCCGGATAATGCGCCATGCGCGCGCCAAGGCCAACGGCCTCCAGTTCCTTACGGGCAATGTCGAAGGCCTTCGCCTCTCCGGCTAATTCGAGCGGCACGGCGACGTTTTCTAGCGCCGTCATGTTGGGGATCAGGTGAAAGGACTGGAAGACGATGCCGATATTGCGGCCCCGGAAGGCTGCCGTCTGGTCTTCGCTCATCTGATGGAAGGGGGCGCCGTCGATCACGACCTCGCCGCTATCCACCCGCTCCAGGCCGGCCATGACCATGAGCAGTGTGGATTTGCCCGACCCCGATGGACCGACAATCCCGACCGAGCGGCCACGGCCAATCTCCAGATCAACTTCCTTGAGCACATGGACCGAAGCGGCCGAGAGCCCGAGCGTCAGGTCGGCCTTTTTCAGGCGGATAATGGTTTCGGTCACGAAAATCTGCCCTATATCAATGCAACGTAGTCTTGCGGAAATCGGTCGGCGTCTGGCCGGTCGGAAAGCAATACGCAATTTAGGGTGACGAAGATGCGTTTTAAAGCGTCGATGGGAATATTGCTTGCAGCCTCGCTGCTCTGGGCTTCGCAGGCGGCGGCAAAAACGGTGCAGCTGGTTGCTTTTGGCGACAGCCTCATGGCCGGTTATCAGCTGCCGGCAGCGGATGCCTTTCCGGCCAAGCTGGAAGTGGCGCTGAAGGCCAAGGGTTACGATGTGGCAATTGCCAACGCCTCCGTCTCCGGCGACACGACCGGCGACGGCCTTGCCCGTGCCGACTGGTCGATCCCCGACGGAACCGATGGCGTCATCCTTGAGCTCGGCGCCAACGACGCCCTGCGAGGGCTTGCCCCCGAGGACACGAAGAAAAACCTCGACGCGATCCTTGCCCGGCTGAAGGAGCGCAAGATCCCCGTCCTCATCGCTGGCATCCAGGCCCCGCCGAACCTTGGGCCGGACTATGCCGCGCGCTTCAACCAGATCTTTCCGGATCTCGCCAAGGCATATGATGCGCCGCTTTACCCCCTGTTCGTCGAGGCTTACGTGCTCAAGCCCGAACTGAAACTCGACGATGGCATGCATCCGAATGCCCAGGGGGTGGACGCCGCAGTTGCAGCATTTCTGCCCACGGCGGAGGCGTTTCTGAAATCGATTTCAGCGAAGTAAGTCAAAATTGTCGCTTGCGTGAAACTATTCGTTCCACAGGGCATTTCCCTTTTGTCTTGCGCATTTCGCAATTGCGTGATTCGCTAGGATCGTTCGAGTAATAGATTCGGGGAGCTCGTCATGCCCAGACTGTTTACCGCCCTCGAAATTCCGCGCAATGCGGCCATGAGCCTCTCATTGTTGCGCGGTGGTCTCCCCGGAGCCAGATGGATAGACGTCGAGAACTATCACATCACATTGCGCTTCATCGGGGATGTCGATAATCGCACCGCAGATGAAATCGTCGATCGGCTCGACCGCATCGACCGCCCCGAATTTTCCCTCCAGCTTTCCGGCATAGGATCCTTCGGCTCCAAGAAGCCGCATTCCGTCTATGCCGGCGTATCTCCCAATGAGGAGATGACGGCCCTGCAGGGCGAAATCGAGCGGATCTGCCAGCGGATCGGTCTTCCACCGGACCCCAGGAAGTTTACGCCGCATGTGACATTGGCGAGGCTTCGCTCGTCACGGGTCGATGATGTCGTACACTATCTGTCAGGGCGCGGGAACTTCTACACCGCGCCCTTTGTCGTTCCACGCTTCGTGCTGCTCTCGTCGCGCGATTCCGTGGGCGGCGGTCCTTATCTGACCGAGGAAGTGTTCCCGCTCGCCGACATGTCGGATGATTTCAGCCTTTCGGCCAGGGACATGCAGCCCTCCGAGATCATGTGGTAGACGCGCTCGAAGTCCGAGGCGTCGCCGTAATAGGGATCGGGAACGTCCCATGTTTCTCCCAGCGTGAGTTTGGAGAAGAGATGGACCCGCTCGCGTGTCCCTTCCGGAGCGATGCGCTGGATATTCGTGACGTTCGAGGCATCCATGCCTAGGATGAGGTCGAAAGTTTGAAAGTCGCGCCTGACGATCTGGCGCGCCTTCAGCTTCGAAAGATCGACGCCATATTGGGCAGCGACAGCAATCGAGCGCCGGTCGGGCGCCTCCCCGGTATGCCAGCCGCCAGTGCCTGCCGAATCCGTCGTAACAAGACCTGTGAGACCCTGCTGTTTTACAACATGGCGGAACACGCCCTCCGCCAAAGGCGAACGGCAGATATTGCCGAGGCACACAAAAAGAACCGAAACGTTGTTCATAGCGTTGTCCGCATTGACGTGAAAAACAGGGAGTGAACCATGGTTGACCGAGTTAAGCTCGATGAGAGCGATGTGCAAGAGAAGCTGAAGTCGCATGGCGGCTGGCGGCTCGAGGAAGACGGCAAGGCGATTTCGAAGACCTTCGGCTTCTCCAATTTCCGCGAAGCCTTCTCCTTCATGACGGAATGCGCGCTCATCGCCGAGAAGCTCGATCATCATCCCGACTGGAAGAACTCCTGGGCAACCGTCGAGGTGTCGCTCTCTACCCACACCGCCGGTGGGCTCACCGAACTCGATTTCCAGCTGGCGCTGGAAATGGACCGGGCAGAGGCGCATCACAGGATTTGAAACCGGCGCCCTCAATCCTTACATCATGGCTGCCCGCGCTGGGCGGGCGGCAAGAGGCTTCGCATGGACGACATCAAGTATGGTGAAATCCTGATGCCGGGCGATCCGGACACGCAGGAAAAGCAGTCGGAAAAGGTCCGCAAGGGCTTCTGGCCGGCCTTCAAGCGCGCCGTGCGCGTCCTGCCGTTTGGTGAGGACGTGGTGGCGGCCTATTATTGCGTGCTCGACCCGTCAACGCCCACGCGGGTGCGCGGTATTCTGCTCGCCGCACTCGCCTATTTCGTGTCGCCGATCGATATCGTGCCGGATTTTATAGCGGTCCTGGGCTTCTCGGACGATCTCGCCGTGCTCACCATGGCCATCAGTTCGGTGCGCGCCTACATGAAGCCCGAGCACTACGACAAGGCCCGCGACGCGCTGGAAGACAGCAAGAAAAGCTGATCTAGCGCAATTCGCGCTTCGCGAATTGACGTTTGTTGCCACTCGCGAAAGATGCCTGTCGCTTCATTCATGTCCATTTGAGGGAAGGCCGCAGTTCGACGATGACTGCGGTCAACGCAGATTGGCTGCGTCACGAAGCACCCTCACGAACGGACCATCGTCATGGAATACGCGACACAATATGCCCTCGGTATCGTCACCAACACCCCCCTTTGGGTCTGGCTCATTCTCGCCGGCCTCATCTATCTCGGCCTTCAGCGCACCAGGACCCGCGAGCTTTCCGTCGCACGCATCGTCATTCCCGCAGCAGCATTCGTGGCAATTGCCGTCACTCGCCTCGTCATGGGGCGTTTTGCCGAGCCGGCCCTTTTAGGCACGGTCGCCGGCATCATTGCCGCATTCGGGCTCCTGATGCTCGTCAAGCCGGGGAGCAAAGCCCGGCGGATCGCTCCCGGCCGGCTGCTGATCGAAGGCGAATGGTTCTCGCTCGGCCTGATCCTCGCGATCTTCAGCGTCAACTACGGGATTGCAGTTGTTTCGGCGATCAATCCTGTTCTCGCCGCCAGCGACAACCTGCGCTTCCTCTATGGCTTCGTGAATGCCACATCCGCCTGCTTCATGATGGGCCGCGCCATTGCCTACCTCAACGCAAAGGCGGCCTGAGCGATGAAGCTTGTCATCCGTCTCCTCACCGTCGCGATCGCAGTGCTGGCGGCGATCCCTCTCGTTGCGCTGGGTCTGATCTACACACAGTTTCCTTCCGTGAGTGAGGGCGGCGACAAGACGCTCACCTTCTCTTCCGTCTTGCCGCCCGAGAATGTCGAGTTGCCACTGATGACCTATATGGCAGAAGACGGCGCACCGCTCGGCTATCGCTACATCCCGGCAAATTCTGATAATGCACCGCTCGTCATCCTCGTTCACGGCTCCGGCTGGCATGGCGGAAGCTATCAGTGGCTGGCTCGCCAGATTGCAGGCAGTGGCGACATCGCGGTTGCGGTCCCAGATCTGCGCGGCCATGGCCCATCGCCCGAACGCCGTGGCGATGTCGACTACATAGGGCAACTGGAAGACGATGTAGCCTCTTTGGCCAGGCAGATCTTGAAGCCGGGGCAGAAGCTGATCCTCGCCGGCCATTCCAGTGGCGGGGGCTTCGTCATCCGCTTTGCCGGCGGCCAGTATGGCAGCATGCTGAGCGGCGCGGTGCTGCTCTCCCCCTATCTCAACTATGCCGCACCGACCATGCGCGACAATGCCGGCGGCTGGTCCGAGGCTCTGGTGCGCCGCGCCATCGGCCTGTCGATCCTCAACGGGCTCGGCATCCATGCCCTCGACGGGCTCACGGTCGTGAGCTTCCATTTCCCGCGCGCCGTGCTCGACAGTCCGCAGGGCAAGACGGCAACAACCGCCTATTCCTGGCGGCTCAACGTTTCCTATGCGCCGCGCCGCGATTACCTCGGCGACGTGGCCAGGCTCCCGCCATTCCTGCTGGTGGCAGGAAAAGAGGATGAGGCCTTTCGCGCCGACCAGTTCGAACCGACCTTGTCGGCCGCCAACCCAAAGGGCGATTATCATGTCCTCGACGGCGTCGATCATCTGGGTCTGATCAATAAGCCAGCGACCGCCGACCTTATCCGCGACTATGTCCATCGGCAGATCACGCGGTGAGGCGAGGGGCAGACCGGGAGCCATTTTCTCGCAAAACGGAATGGGGCGGCCAGACCGCCCCAATGTCGCCCGATTTCGAAGGCCTTTCATCAGCGCAAGGGAAGCGCTTCGCGCCATTCCGGCACGAATGACCGTGTGGAATATGCTGCTCTCGACCGTTTTTGCCGCGAAGCAACCCCTTGTTGACGGTTTGGTAACCCGAATTAAGCTAAATTAATTCAAATCGTCATAATCGGCCGGCACTGTTCGGCTTTTTCGCATGGACGGAAACAATCGGTAGGAAGTTATGTTCGCAGGCAAAACAGCACTCGCTCTTTCCATCATCCTGGCATCGGCATCGGCAGTCACGCTCTCTGCGACGTCTGTAATGGCGAAGGAAGCTGAAAAGCCCGTCAAGAAGGCCGCAGCCGAGAAGAAGGAAACCGGCAAGAAGGATTCCAAGAAGGAAGCTACCGCTGCTCCTTCCGGTCCGACCCGCATCCAGCAGTTCAACGCCTGGGGCGCCTATTCCTACACGTCCGGCGCCAACAAGGTCTGCTACGTGCTGTCCGTTCCGGCTGAAAAGTCGCCGGCCAAGCTCGACCACGGCGACAACTTTTTCCTCGTCACCCAGCGCCCCGGCCAGAACATTTCCTATGAACCGCAGGTCATGGTCGGCTACGCGCTCAAGGCTGGTTCCAAGGTCAAGGTCACCGTCGACACCAAGTCCTACACGATGTTCATCAAGGACAAGTCGGCCTGGCTCGAAAACGCCGCAGAAGAGCCCGCGCTGGTCGCCGCTCTCAAGTCCGGCCACAGCCTCAAGGTCGACGCCGTCTCCGCACGCGGCACGCCGACCTCCTACACCTATTCGCTCTCCGGCATTTCGGCAGCGCTGAAGCAGATCGAAACCTGCAAGTAAGCCTCCTCTCCGGATGAATGCTTTCAAAGCCGGCCCTCGTGCCGGCTTTGTCGTTTTTGGGGAAGGGGCTGACGTGGCGGCAAAATGATGATAGAGAGCGGCCCAAATGATGCGCTGGCCTCAAGTTTCGTGCCGCGCGAAGGAAAAGTCTCATATGGTCAGTCTCGATCTTGCCCCGCCGGCAGCCCCGGCGAAGCCCGTTTTTGAATTGTCCGAAAAGCCCTCGCTGATCGGCCTGTCGCGCGAAGAACTTGGCCGCGCCCTCATCGAGAAGGGCGTCGCCGAACGTCAGGTCAAGATGCGCGTCAGCCAGATTTGGCACTGGCTCTACATTCGCGGCATTTCCGATTTCGACGACATGACGAATGTCGCCAAGGATCTCCGCGCGCTGCTGAAAGAGCATTTCACCATCCAGCGCCCGGAAATCGCCGAAGAACAGATTTCCAACGACGGCACCCGCAAATGGCTGCTGCGCTTCCCGGCGCGCGGCGCGGGCCGCCCCGTCGAGGTGGAAACGGTCTATATTCCGGAAGAAGGCCGCGGCACGCTCTGCATCTCTTCCCAGGTCGGCTGCACGCTCACCTGCTCCTTCTGCCACACTGGCACGCAGCGCCTCGTGCGCAACCTGACGGCCGAGGAAATCCTCTCGCAGCTTCTGCTGGCCCGCGACCGGCTGGGCGACTTCCCCGACCGCGAGACGCCACAGGGCGGCATCCTGCCCTCGTCGGACCGCAAGATCACCAATATCGTGATGATGGGCATGGGCGAGCCCCTCTACAATTTCGACGAGGTGAAGAAGGCGCTGCTGATAGCGACCGATGGCGATGGCCTGTCGCTATCGCGTCGCCGTGTCACACTCTCGACCTCTGGCGTCGTGCCGGAAATCTACCGCACGGGCGAGGAAATCGGCGTCATGCTGGCGATCTCGCTGCACGCGACCAATGACGCGCTGCGCGATGAACTCGTGCCGATCAACAAGAAGTATCCGCTGAAGGAACTGATGGCCGCTTGCCGCGCCTATCCAGGCCTCTCGAATGCCCGCCGCATCACCTTCGAATATGTGATGCTGAAGGGCGTCAACGACAGCCTTGAGGACGCGCGCGATCTGGTGAAACTCCTCAAGGGCGTTCCCGCCAAGATCAACCTTATCCCGTTCAATCCCTGGCCGGGCACGAAATACGACTGTTCCGACTGGGAAACGATCGAAGCCTTCGCCGATTTCGTCAACGCCGCCGGCTATGCATCCCCGATCCGCACGCCCCGCGGCCGCGACATCCTCGCCGCTTGTGGCCAGCTGAAGTCGGAGTCGGAGCGCATGCGCAAGACCGAACGGCTTGCATTGCAGGCTATGATGATCGCCAATCATGGCGAGGATGATTGATGCGACGGATCGGCCGTAGACTGGCCGGTCCTAGTCCGCAAAATTCCCCAAATTGATCGATATCAAGGCTCTGGGCGCCGTCCGGTGGCCTTTTTGCGCTTGTGAACCAGTGCCGAGACCGCGACCAATTGGGGACAAGCCATGCATCAAACACGCTTCTATCTGCGGGACTGCCTCGCCGCCGGCCTTGGACTTTGGCTGTTCGGCTATCTGCTGGGCATCGCGTTCTTCTTCATCATGCCGGCCGAAATGATCGGCTGGTTCATCACCCCCATCGGCCTTGTCGTCACCGGCCTCGTCTTATGGAAATGGGTGCATGTCGGAACACTGACCGACGGCGTTTTGATCGGCCTTTCCTGGGCGGCGATCGCCATCGTGCTCGATTATCTCTTCATCGTCCGGCTGCTTCACCCAATCGATGGCTATTACAAGCTGGACGCCTATCTCTACTACGCGAGTGCCTTCCTCATGCCGGTGATCGCGGCGTCGGTGAAGCGGAACGAGACGATGAAACTACCGGATTGAGCGCAGGCGCGCGCAATCTGCAAGGTTTGTCATGAGAGCTTGAAGGCGATGTAGACACTCGCCAGCGCAATCACCCACAGCGCCACCCGGCCCCATCGGGAATGCTTCGCCTCTGACTTGCCGATCTCTTCAGCCGTGCTCTTGTCGAAGCGGAATCCATGCTCGGTCATGTGCATGACTTCAGCGTGGAACTTCTCGGTCTTCGCCGCAATTTCCGGCAACGCCTCGGCAAGGCGGATGGCGGCGCCGACCGCCTCCTTCACGTCACCGACGATACGCTTCGGCCCGAGATTGTCGCGGATCCAATCGCCCACGACCTCTTCGGAGGCCTTCCACATGTTGAAGCGCGGGTTGAGGGTGCGGGCAACGCCTTCCACGACAACCATGGTCTTCTGCAACATCAGAAGCTCCGGACGCGTCTCCATGTCGAAAAGCTCCGTGACCTCGAAAAGCAGCGTCAGCAGCTTGGCCATCGAGATGGTTTCGGCCGATTGCCCATGGATCGGTTCGCCGATGGCGCGGATGGCCTGGGCGAAGCTCGCATGATCGTGATGAGCCGGCACATAGCCGGCCTCGAAATGAACGTCCGCCACGCGGCGATAGTCGCGCGTGATGAAGCCATAAAGGATCTCGGCGAGGAACCTGCGCTCTTTCCGGCCCAGACGGCCCGTGATGCCGAAATCGACGGCGACGATGGTGCCGTCGGCCTCCACGAAGAGATTGCCCTGGTGCATGTCGGCATGGAAGAAGCCGTCGCGCAGCGTGTGGCGCAGGAACGACTGGATCAGCGTGTCGGCAAGCTTCTCGAGATCATGGCCCGCGGCGCGAAGCCCCGCCACGTCCGACATCTTGACGCCGTCGATCCATTCCATGGTGACGACATCGCGGCCCGTGCGCTCCCAGTCGACTGCAGGCACGCGGAAACCGGGATCGCTCTTGGTGTTCTCGGCGATTTCGGAGAGTGCGGCCGCTTCCAGCCGCAGATCCATTTCGATCCGCGTTGTCTGCTCCAGCGTGCGCGTCACTTCGACGGGGCGCAGGCGCTTGGATTTCGGCAGCAGGCGCTCCTGCCAGTGCGAGACGAGATACATCGCCTCCAGATCGGCCGCGAAGCGCTGCCGCACGCCGGGGCGGATCACCTTGACGGCAACCTTGCGCTCGACGCCGTCGACCACGATTTCGGCCGGATGGACCTGCGCCACGGAAGCGGCGGCGACCGGATTATAGAGATGCGCGAACAGATCGTCCGCCTTGCGCCCCAGCGACCCTTCGATCTGCGCGACCGACTGCTCCATCGGGAAGGTTGCCATGCGATCCTGCAGGAGCGCGAGATCGGCGGCGAATTCCTGCCCGATCACATCCGGGCGGGTCGCCAGAAACTGACCCATCTTCACATAGGACGGACCAAGCCGCTCGACAGCGCGGGCAAGATTGTCGGAGCGGGCGCTGCCGCGGGCGCGGTTACGCGCAAAAAGCTCCAGAAAGGCCTTCAGCGCGCGAGCGGATGCCGGCAGTCCCTCGGACGGGAATGCGCCGACAACGCCTTCACGGACCAGAACCCAGCCGACGCGTGCCAGCCGCCCGTAAGATCTCAATCCGGTCATGCGCTCAAAGCTTCCAGCCGGAGTGAAGGGCGGCGATGCCACCCGTGTAATTGGTGAAGTTCACGCGCGAGAACCCGGCCTGGGAAATCATCGTTGCAAAATCGCGCTGGTTGGGGAACTTGCGGATCGATTCCACCAGGTAGCGGTAGGGTTCCGCGTCGCCCGTGATCATCTTGCCGAATTGCGGGATCGCCTTGAACGACCACTGGTCATAGAAGCTGTCGAGAAGCGGCATTTCGACTTCGGAGAATTCCAGTACGAGCAGACGCCCGCCGCGCTTGAGCACGCGGTAGGCTTCCTTCAGCGCCACATCGATATGCGGCACGTTGCGGATGCCGAAGGCAATCGTATAGGCGTCAAAGGAATTGGCCTCAAAGGGCAGGCTTTCGGCATTGGCCTCAACGAAATCGAGGTTCGCCGTCAGACCCTTCTTCTCGGCGCGCTCGGCGCCGACGCCGAGCATCGAGCCGTTGATGTCGAGAACCGTCACATGGGCTTGGCCGCCCGAGGCCTCGACGATGCGAAAGGCGATATCGCCCGTGCCGCCGGCCACGTCCAGCGAGCGATAGGTCGGGTCGCGGCGCGGGTTGAGCGCTGCCACCATCGCCTCTTTCCAGGCGCGGTGCAGGCCCGCCGACATGACGTCATTCATGATGTCATAGCGCTTGGCGACCTTGTGGAAGACGTCGTTGACGAGACCCTGCTTTTCGCCGTCCGCGACCTCGCGAAAACCATAGGACGTTTCCATGCCACCGTTTGCAGAGGTGCGGCTCTCGTTCATGGGTTCAGGCTCCGGTTTTTCGTTCGTCAGGATCAGGCTCTGGCGCATTCGCCTCTTGGGCGCTATTCGCTGGCACACCTATATATGGACATGCGGTTTTTGCACCGCAACGCGATGCGGCGTCTATAGACCAGATTGCCGCGCCGAGAAACAGAATTGAACGAAAGAGGTTACCGTGCCCGAACTGCCCGAAGTGGAAACCGTCCGGCGCGGGCTTTCGCCGACCATGGAAGGCGCGCGGCTGACGCGGCTGGAACTGCGCCGCCCCGACCTGCGATTTCCCTTTACGCCCGGCATGGCAGAGACGCTCGCCGGCCGGCAGATCGAAAGCCTGAGCCGCAGGGCGAAATATCTGCTGATCCATTTCGAAGGCGGGCTCAGCGCGATCGCCCATCTCGGCATGTCCGGCTCGTTCCGCATCGAGGCGGGCGGCGAGCCCGCTACGCCCGGAGATTTCCACTACGCACGCTCGAAGGACGAGAAACACGATCACGTCGTCTTTCATCTTGCGCGCGACAGCGAGCCCGCCCGCGTGATCTATAATGACCCCCGCCGCTTTGGCTTTCTTCTGCTCGAAGAGACCGCCCGGCTGGCCGACAATCCCTATCTCGCAAGCCTCGGCCCCGAGCCCACCGGAAACAGCCTCAGCGCCGAGGTTCTGGCCGCAGCCTTTGCGAACAAGAAGGCGCCGTTGAAGGCAGCCCTTCTCGATCAGACGGTGATTGCCGGTCTCGGCAATATCTATGTCTGCGAGGCGCTGCACCGGTCAGGGCTTTCGCCGAAGCGGGCGGCTGGAACACTGGTGGACAAGAAGGGCAGGGCGAAGCCTCAACTCGGTCTTCTCGCCGACTGCGTCCGTGACGTCATTGCCGAAGCCATCGTCGCCGGCGGCTCGTCATTGCGGGATCACATTCAGACGGATGGCTCGCTCGGCTATTTCCAGCATACGTTCCGTGTCTATGATCGCGAGGGCGAGGCCTGCCCGAATACCGGCTGCGGTCGGCTGGTCGAGCGTATCGTGCAATCGGGACGGTCGACCTTCTTCTGCGCGGCTTGCCAGAAATAGCGCATCGCGCCCATTTTGCGCGTTGACGGACGGCCGCTTTCCCGTTATATGCCCGCCAACCGTTTGGAAAGCCGCCGTTCTGGAGCTTTCCGTCAAACGCTTCCACTTGAGTTCTGACGAATGGTCTGGCGACCGAGCGCGGCAGGGTGGTAGCATATCGAGTTCGTAAGAGAGGCACATATGGCCAATACAGCTTCGGCGAAGAAGGCGACCCGCAAGATTGCTCGCCGTACCGACGTCAACAAGGCTCGTCGTTCGCGCGTCCGTTCCTTCCTCCGCAAGGTTGAAGAAGCAATCGCTTCCGGCGATGCAAAGCTCGCCCAGGAAGCGCTGCGCGCTGCCCAGCCCGAGCTGATGCGCGCTGCCGGCCGCGGCGTCGTTCATGCCAACACGGCATCGCGCAAGGTCTCGCGTCTGGCGAGCCGCGTGAAGGCTCTTTCGGCCTGATCATCTGATCCAAATTTCATCGATTGAAGAGCCTGGTCGCCTGACCGGGCTTTTTGTCGTTTCAGCTGGCGCCTTCGTCGTTCCGTCTTCTTCTTGTCATTCGTCAGCTTCGAACATGACAGGATGCTGACATAAAAAACATTTTAATTTCAATATCTTGGCGAAGGTGACGGCGCGGTTTCCGACCTCACTTAACGGGAGGTTGGCCTATTTTTGAGTCAAGAAAAAAATTAATTTTTCTGCATTTTGAGCCCCCTCCAGCACGCGCAAAACGAATCTCCTTGATTCAAAAGCGATTCTTTTTGAGGGGCTTGGCGGGGACAGAAACTCGCCTTCTGAGTCAATGGTCGCGAGTTAAAATTGCGTAAAAAACGCGATTGATCTTTCCAGATGATCCTGCGTAAATGCGTCCAACAGAGGGCGGACAACGCCGCACAAAATGATCGCAACGTATGGGGAATACCTGTTTACGAGACGGTTGAGTACTCTGTAGCTGACCCTGTACGGGTCTGCGTTTTCACGGTTGGATACGCATGAAAACCTGGCCCAGGGTTTCGGGCCTGTTCTCTTGGTGTGTCCAGCGAACCGGCTGCGGGAGAGGTGCATCCGGAGCGTGAAAAGAACGAGGCGGGTAACCTGACCCGGCCTTGCCGAACCACAAGCCTTCTTGCTGCCGGAATAGGCAGCGAAGCTTGTGCGAAGCTGGGCTGAACCGGAAACGGAAGGTGCGTAACGAGTGTAATTGCGTAGTCGATCCGTTCGGGGCGGAGTGGATCGATTTGGAATGGCAGCCCGGCCAAGAGAGATACGAGGCTTTGGTCGGTGTGAAAAGAGAAGTTAGAGAGGCGGCTCATGACGATGGCACAAGCATCGGTGCGCGCACGCGAAAGCGGCGCAGCGCCAGTGATCGGTTCGTCCGAAATTCAAGCGGCGGGGAACATTCAGACAATGGGAAATAACGCTTTGTTCGAGCGTTTCAGTGCGCGGCTCAAAGCCAAGGTTGGTACTGACGTTTATGCAAGCTGGTTTGGCAGACTGAAGCTGCATTCCGTTTCGAAGAGCGTCGTCAGACTGACTGTTCCTACGACATTCCTGAAGTCATGGATCAACAACCGCTATCTCGATCTGATCACCGCGCTCTTCCAGGAAGAAGACGCCGAGATCATGAAGGTCGAAATTCTGGTCCGCACAGCGGCCCGCACCTCCAAGGTCGCAGCCGATGACGACGTGGCCGATACGGCGCCGGTTCAGACGGCTCAGCCCCAGGCAACGCGCCGCCCTTCCGCCCAGCCGATCGCCCAGATCGCGTCTTCCGTTCAGCCCGCCTCCTGGCAGGCAAGTGCCGCGACGCCGCTCTTCGGTTCGCCGCTGGATGCACGCTATACCTTTGCTTCCTTCGTCGAGGGCAGCTCCAACCGCGTGGCGCTTGCCGCCGCCAAGACGATTGCCGAAGCCGGTGCCGGCGCTGTGCGCTTCAACCCGCTCTTCGTGCATTCGAGCGTCGGCCTCGGCAAGACCCATCTCCTGCAGGCCATCGCCGCTGCCGCTATCAATAGCCCGCGCAACCCGCGCGTCGTCTATCTGACGGCCGAATATTTCATGTGGCGCTTTGCTGCCGCCATCCGTGACAACGATGCGTTGTCGCTGAAGGAATCGCTGCGCAACATCGACCTCCTGATCATCGACGACATGCAGTTCCTGCAGGGTAAGTCGATCCAGAACGAGTTCTGCCATCTCCTCAACACGCTGCTCGACAGCGCCCGTCAGGTCGTCGTTGCCGCCGACCGTGCGCCATGGGAACTGGAATCGCTCGATCCGCGCGTCCGGTCGCGCCTCCAGGGTGGCGTTGCCATCGAGATGGAAGCGCCCGACTACGAAATGCGTCTTGAAATCCTCAAGCGCCGCCTCGAAGTCGCCCGCATGGACGATCCGTCTCTCGATATCGCCGAGGGCGTTCTCGATCACGTCGCCCGCCGCGTCACCGCAAGCGGCCGCGAACTGGAAGGCGCGTTCAACCAGCTCCTCTTCCGCCGCTCCTTCGAGCCGGACCTGTCGATGGAACGCGTTGACGAATTGCTGGCCCATCTGGTCGGCGCCGGCGAACCCCGCCGCGTCCGCATCGAGGACATCCAGCGCGTCGTTGCCCGTCATTACAACGTGTCGCGCCAGGAGCTCGTCTCCAACCGCCGCACCCGCGTCATCGTCAAGCCGCGCCAGATCGCCATGTATCTGTCGAAGACGCTCACGCCGCGCTCCTTCCCGGAAATCGGCCGCCGCTTCGGTGGCCGCGATCACACGACCGTGCTGCATGCCGTGCGCAAGATCGAGGAACTGATCACGGGTGACCAGAAGCTCAGCCACGAAATCGAGCTGCTGAAGCGCCTGATCAACGAATAGTTGATCAAGCTATCTATTCAAAAGGCCGGCAGCGATGCCGGCCTTTTTCGTTTGTCGGGACACGCGTGGCTGCGCTATATTCTCATCGATATAACGCTGGAGGCAGCCGTGGTCCGCGAAAACGAAGTCCGTGAGAATGAAGTGGCAGTCAGCCCGCCCGCTGCACAGGATGCGGGGCTGGAATTCATCGGCCGTATTTCGACACCCTGGACCTCTCGGATGGAAACGCCGCGTCAGGGTCGCCATGACGGTCCGGTCTGCGTGATCGAAGTCTTCGAGCCATGGGATCGGGCGCTGAAAGGGGTGGCCAAGTTCGAGCGTCTGGAAGTGCTCTACTGGCTCGACCGCTCGCGTCGCGATCTGGTTCTCCAAAGCCCGGCGTCCAACGGGACGGTGCACGGCGCATTCTCGCTCCGCACGCCGGTGCGGCCGAACCCGATCGGCACCTCAATCGTTGTTCTTGATAAGATCGAAGGCAACAGTCTCTTTGTGCGCGGCCTCGATTGCCTTGACGGCACACCGCTTCTCGATCTCAAACCGGATCGCACGCTGTTCAAGCCGATTGCTCCGCCACAGGCAGGGGATTTCCAAACGGGTGAGAGCGGTACGGCGCATTATTGCCAGAAGGCTTGATGCCTCCCTGCGCGTTCAACACGCCAGATCAGCCACCACGCTATCAAGGATCAGCATGCCCGACGGCGTGCAGCGCAGGCGTGAATTACCAAGGCGTTCGATAAATCCATGGTCGAGCAGCAGCTGCTCGCGCTTCGGGTCCGGATCGCGGCCGGAGAGCGCCTGCCAGCGGGCAAGGTCCACGCCTTCACGCAGTCGCAGGCCCATCAGCAGCAGTTCGTCCGCCTGTTCTTCGTAGCCCAGAAGCTCATGATCGATCATGCCATGGCCACGCGCCTCGACAAGCGACAGCCAGGCCTCCGGGTTCCGCTCGGTTGCCGTGGCAATCTTCTGGGTTCCGCGCGAGATGCGCCCATGTGCGCCGGGGCCAATGCCGGCATAGTCGCCGTAGCGCCAATAGGTCAGATTGTGCCGGCTTTCCGCGCCCGGAACGGCGTGGTTCGACACTTCATAGGCCGGCATGCCGTGGCGCGCGGTGATCTCCTGCGTCGCCTCGTAAAGCGCGGCCGACTGGTCGCCGTCGGGAACGGTAAACTTGCCCGCCTTGTGCAGACCGAAGAAGGGCGTCCCTTCCTCGATCGTCAATTGATAGAGCGACAGGTGGTCGACGGCGAGGTTGATCGCTTCGACCAGCTCGCGGCTCCACTCTTCGACCGTCTGGCCGGGCCGCGCATAGATCAGGTCGAAGGACATGCGCGGGAAGATCTCGCGTGCCAGCCTGATCGCCGTCAGCGCCTCTTCGACATTATGCAGCCGGCCGAGGAATTTCAGGTCCTTGTCGTTCAGCGCCTGAACGCCCATGGAGACGCGGTTGACGCCGGCGGCGCGATAGCCGCGGAAACGCTCGGCCTCGACGCTCGACGGATTGGCTTCCAGCGTGATCTCGATCCCCGCCGGTAGGTGCCAGGTCTGGGCAACGCCATTGAGAATCGCCTCGACGGTCGCCGGCTGCATCAGCGAGGGCGTGCCGCCGCCGATGAAGATGGAGGTCACGGTGCGCGGGCCGGTCATTTCGCGCGCGGCGGCCATTTCCTTCAGGAAGGCGGCAACGAAACGCGGCTGGTCCACCGGCTGATGGCGCACATGGCTGTTGAAGTCGCAATAGGGGCATTTGGCCGCGCAGAAGGGCCAATGCAGGTAGACGCCGAAGCCCGGGTCGCCCGTATCAGGCAGGATGTGGCCGTCAGCGCCGAGCATCATCAGGCCTCAAGGCAGGTTTCGACGAAGAGCTTGAACGCGCGGGCGCGATGCGACAACGCGGCTGCATCGCCCGGCTTCCAGCCATGCTTTTCCTCTGCCGACATTTCGCCGAATGTCACGCCATATCCCTCCGGCTGGAAGATTGGGTCATAGCCGAAGCCGGCCGTTCCGCGCGGGGGCCAGGCGACCGTGCCTTCGACTTCGCCGCGGAACATTTCCGTATGCCCATCCGGCCAGGCAAGGCAGAGCACCGAGACAAAGCGGCAGGTCCGCTTCTCGGGGATCGTCGCGCCCTTTTCCTGAAGCGCGGTCTCGACCTTCTGCATCGCCATCTGGAAATCGCGTGTGCCATCGCCGGTCTCGGCCCAGTCGGCCGTGTAGACGCCCGGCGCGCCGTCGAGCGCATCGATTACGAGCCCGGAATCGTCAGAAAGCGCCGGAATGCCGGCGGCTTTCGCTGAGGCGAGCGCCTTGATCTTCGCATTCTCCTCAAACGTCGTGCCCGTCTCGTCGGGCACGGCAAAGTTCAGTTCGGCGGCCGAGGTGGCGGTAAAGCCCATCGGGCCGATCAGGTCGTTGATCTCGCGGATCTTGCCAGCATTGTGGCTGGCGACGACGATGGTGCGGGTATCGAGCTTGCGCATGGTTCAGAGGTTCCAGAGTTTGGCTTCGGCGCATTCCAGGCTATTGCCGGCCGGATCGCGAAAATAAAGAGACCGCGCGCCGTTCGGCCAGCGGAAATCGGCTTCGATAGCCACGCCTTCCGCCTCAAGACGGGCGCGCATGGCGTCCATCGCTTCGCCGGCAACGCGGAAACAGGCATGACCCGCTCCCCGCGCGCCGTGCGGCGGAACGGGCATTGCGGGATTATGCACAGGCTGTTCGGTGGCGTCGGGGTTGAAGATCAGGAGAACGCCAGCCCCGCAGCGGAAGAAGATATGCCGGCCCTCGACATGAGTGATTTCGGCAAGGCCGAGAACCCGGCCATAGAAATCTGCCGCAGCGTGAAGGTCGGCGGCATAAAGCCCCGTTTCCAGAATACCTTCAATCCGCGCAGCGCCGGCCATGCTCCTCCTCAAGCCGAGACGGCTTCCTTCTGCATGGTCACGAGATCGGCAATGCCAGCCTTGGCCAGACCCATCAGGGTCGCGAATTCCTCTTCCGAGAAAGGCTTGCCTTCGGCGGTGCCCTGGATTTCGACAATGCCGCCGGCGCCCGTCATGACGAAATTGGCGTCCGTTTCAGCCGAGGAATCTTCGAGGTAGTCCAGATCGATAACCGGCTGGTTCGCGAAGATGCCGCAGGAAATCGCCGCGACATGGTCCTTCAGCACGCGGTCCATCTTGATCATGCCGCGCGTTTCCATCCATTTCAGGCAGTCGCGCAGCGCAATCCAGCCGCCGGTGATCGAGGCCGTGCGGGTGCCGCCATCGGCCTGGATGACATCGCAGTCGACGGTGATCTGGCGCTCTCCGAGTGCTTCGAGATCGACGACTGCGCGGAGCGAACGGCCGATCAGGCGCTGGATTTCCAGCGTGCGTCCGCCCTGCTTGCCGCTGGCAGCCTCGCGCTTCATGCGGTCGCCGGTGGCGCGCGGCAGCATGCCGTATTCGGCCGTCACCCAGCCCTTGCCGGAATTGCGCAGCCACGGCGGTGTCTTGTCTTCAAGGCTGGCCGTGCACAGAACATGCGTGTCGCCGAACTTGACGAGGCAGGAGCCCTCCGCGTGCTTGGATACGCCGCGCTCGAACGTCACCTTGCGCATCTGGTCGGTCTTGCGTCCCGAAGGCCTCATGAGTGTCTCCTTGATTGTTTTGCGCTCTTCTAAGACCCGAACCCGCCATTTGCAAAGAAAAACGGCACCCCGCTTTTCAAATCCTGTTTGCGCCCGCGCCATGGATGTCTATATTTCGTGAAGAAATGACCATGGAGAGCATGCAGGGCACATGATCGGTTGGGATAGACGGATCGGTCAGACGCTGGATACGGGCCGCACGCTTGATGAGCGCTCGGGCGAGATCTTCCGGCGTATCGTGGAAACCTATCTGCAGAACGGCGAGCCGCTCGGCTCGCGAAATCTCTCACGCCTTCTGCCCATGTCGCTCTCGCCCGCATCCGTGCGCAATGTGATGAGCGATCTGGAAGAACTCGGCCTCATCTATTCCCCACATATCAGCGCCGGCCGCCTGCCGACCCAGCTTGGCCTTCGCTTCTTCGTCGATGCCTTCATGCAGGTCGGCGACCTGTCGCCGGAAGAGCGGACCTCGATCGAGACGCAGATGCGCAATGCCGAACGCGGCCAGCAGGCCGAAAATCTGCTGAGCGAGGCAAGTCGGATGCTTTCCGGCATGTCGCGCGGCGCGGGCCTCGTTGTCACGACCAAGAACGATCCGGTTCTCCGCCATGTCGAATTCGTGCGGCTGGGGCCGACCAAGGCGCTGGCCGTTCTGGTTGGCGAGCATGACGAGGTCGAAAACCGCATCATCGAATTGCCGGCCGGCACCACCAGTTCCCAGTTGACCGAGGCCGCCAATTTTCTCAATGCGCATGTTTCCGGCCATACGCTGGCGGAAATCCGCAGCCAGACGGAAGTGATCCGCCGGACGATCCAGGCCGAACTGGATACGCTGTCGCAGGATCTCGTCGAGCGTGGCCTTGCCGTCTGGTCTGGCACCAGCGAGCTTGACCAGACATCGCGGCTGATCGTGCGTGGCCAGTCAAACCTCATCGAAGGGCTCGACGATCAGGCCGATATCGATCGCCTGCGCATGCTTTTCGACGACCTAGAGCGCAAGGAAAGCCTGATCGACCTCCTGAACCTCGCCGAAACGGGGCCGGGAGTTCGCATCTTCATCGGCTCGGAAAACAAGCTGTTTTCGCTCTCCGGCTCGTCCCTCATTGTTGCGCCCTATCGCGATAGCGAGCAGAAGATCGTCGGCGCGGTGGGGGTGATCGGCCCTACGCGGCTCAACTATGCCCGGATCGTGCCAATGGTCGATTACACGGCGCAACTCATTTCCAAGCTGAGTTCTCCTGGCTGACATCGAACAAACGCCCCGATTGTCAACATCTAGGCTTTGAAGCCTTGATTTTTTAAGCCCGAACATCGATATCGGGCCCAACCCCCATAACGCGATAGAGCAAACCCTTATCTGGAGACCGTCATGACCGACGACACGAAGAAGAACGGACCTGACGAGGCGGCACATGAGATCGACGCAGCCGCCGAAGCGATGAACGCCGAAGCCGCTGAAGCTGGTGCGCAGGCAGCCGAACAGGAGCCGGATCCGATCGACGTCCTGAAGACAGAAAATGCTGATCTGCGCGACCGCTACCTGCGTCTCGCCGCCGAAATGGACAACCTGCGCCGCCGCACCGAGCGCGATGTCAAGGACGCCAAGTCCTACGCAATCGCGAGCTTCGCTCGCGACATGTTGGGCGTATCCGACAACCTCCGCCGCGCGCTGGACGCCATTCCGGCAGAAGCCAAGGAGGCCGGCGAAGCAGGCCTCATGGCGCTGATCGAAGGCGTCGAACTCACTGAGCGTTCGATGCTTGCTGCCATGGAACGCCACGGCGTGAAGAAGCTGGAGCCGGAAGGCCAGAAGTTCGACCCGAACTTCCATCAGGCCATGTTCGAAATTCCGAACACGGAAGTCCCGAACAACACGGTTTTGCAGGTTGTCCAGGCCGGCTATGTCATCGGCGAGCGCATGCTGCGCCCGGCCATGGTCGGCGTGTCGAAGGGCGGCCCGAAGGCTGCCGCAGCTGACGCGGCGGATACCGAAAAGACGGCCTGATGGCCGTCTGCCTTTTACATTCTGAATAACTGGATATTGCGGCCTGACCTCAGGGTTCAGGCCGCGTTCGTTCCTGCGTCCTGGTTGAGGCAGGCGAAGATGGCGGCGGCCGTGTCGCAGGCGCGCAGGCGTGCGGTGAGGTCTTGGTCGCGCAGCACGCGTGCAACGCGCGACAGCGCCTTCAGGTGATCCGCGCCGGCGCCTTCCGGTGCCAGCAGCAGGAAGACGAGATCGACAGGCTGGTCGTCCAGCGCCTCGAAGGCGACAGGGGTGTCCAGACGCGCAAAGACACCGGCGATCTTCTTGATGGAATTGAGTTTACCATGGGGGATGGCGATGCCGTTGCCCACGCCCGTGGAGCCGAGACGCTCACGCTGCAGGATCACTTCAAAGATTTCCCGCTCCGGCAGGCCGGTCACGGCTGCTGCCTTTTCTGCGAGTTCCTGAAGCAACTGCTTTTTGGAATTGGCCTTCAGAGCCGGAATAATCGCATCCTGATGCAGCAGATCTGCCAATGCCATTCGATGTTCCCCGTTCTGAAGCTGAAAGGAGGCGGGCGCGCGGCTTTGGCGCGCCCGTCCGGCTCTTCAGCCCTTTACACCGGCCGGATCGATCCAGCCGATGTTGCCGTCGTGGCGGCGATACACAATGTTCAGTTGTTCGTTGCCCGCGTTGCGGAAGACGAAAACCGGTTCGTCGGTCATGTCGAGCGCCATTACGGCGCCGGCGACAGTCATGGTCCTGAGCCGTTTCGTGCTCTCTGCGATGATCGCGGGTGCGTAATCTTCCGGCACGTCCTCAACCTCTTCCGAGATCGAATCGATGACGGAATAGGGCATTTCGGTGTGCTGCCCGGATCCGGCATGGTGGTCGCGCAGCCGGCGCTTGTACCGCCGAAGCCGCTTCTCGATCCGTTCGGCCGCCGCATCATAGGCCGCCTGCGGATCGTTCGCCTCGCCGGCCGCATGAAACACAACGCCGGTATCGAGGTGAATCTTGCAATCCGCTGCGTAGCGCGAAGAGCCCGACTTTTCGACCGTTACCTGGCCGGAATAGCCTCCATCGAAATATTTCCCCACCGCGTCTCCGACATGGCTCTCGATCCGCTGGCGGAACGATTCACCGACTTCCATATGTTTTCCGGAAACTCGCACACTCATGGTTTTACCCTTCTTGTGTATTGATTTGCGAGAAACAGTCTATTCCAAGCTGCCCTCGCATCCAAGCGATTCCGACAATACTTTCGGCCTTCCATGGGGTGCGGCGCGCTTCTACTCCGGGGCATGGGGCAAGTCAACATGACGTGCAGTCAGCGCAGCCACTTGCCCACCGATTGTTATGGAGGGAATTGACGCAACGTCTCACGAGGCAATGCGGGCGATTGCCTTTTTCTCGCGCCTGCGTTGGACCGAGGAGGGGATGTTCATCGCGTCGCGATATTTGGCAACCGTGCGTCTTGCGATGTCGATGCCGGCTGCCTTCAGGATATCCACGATGTCGTCGTCGGAGAGCACGGTGTCGGCGGTTTCCTCATTGATCATCGTACGGATACGATTGCGCACCGCCTCCGCCGAATGCCCGTCGCCGCCCTCGGCAGACGAGATCGAAACGGTGAAGAAATATTTCAGCTCATAGACGCCGCGCGGTGTCATCATGAATTTGTTGGAGGTTACCCGGCTGACGGTGGATTCGTGCATCTTGATCGCGTCGGCCACGGTCTTGAGGTTCAGCGGCTTCAGCCCGTCGACGCCCTGACGCAGGAAGCCGTCCTGGCGTCGCACGATTTCGGTCGCGACCTTCAGGATCGTGCGGGCGCGCTGGTCGAGACTGCGCGTCAGCCAGTTGGCATTCTGCATGCATTCGCTCAGGAAGGCCTGATCCGCGCTGTCGCGCGGCGCGTGCCGCGACACTTCGGCATAATAGGTCTGGTTGACAAGCACCCGAGGCAGCGTGTCGGGGTTCAGTTCCACATTCCAGCCGCCGTCTCCGGCACTGGAAACCACGATATCGGGCACGATGGTTTCCGATCCCGAGCGCATGAAGCCACTGCCGGGCTTGGGGTCGAGACGGCGAATTTCCGCAAGCATGTCGAGCAGGTCGTCCTCGTCCACTCCGCACAGCTTCTTCAGGGATGGAAAATCGCGTCGCGCCAGCAGTTCGAGATTGGCGACGAAAGCTGACATGGCCGGGTCGAGCCGGTTCTTTTGCTTAAGCTGGATTGCCAGACATTCGCTGAGCGAGCGGGCGAAGATGCCGGCGGGCTCCAGGGTCTGCAGGATGGTGAGCACGCGCTCGACATCGGCAATCGGCCTGCCGACGCGTTCGGCCACGGCGTCCAGTTCAGGAAGGATGTATCCGCTGTCGTCGAGAAGGTCGACGAGATGCTGGGCGATCAGCCGGTCGGCCGCACCTGTGACGGCGAAGGGAAGCTGCTGGCTGACAAATTCGCGCAGCGACACGCCGGCTGCGGCGAAATCGTCCATGTCGAAGTCGCCGCCATCCTCACCCTGGCCGCCCGGCATGGACTTCCACTGCCCGATAAGTTCGGGCGAATCCGGCCGGCGCTCGGCCTGGTCGGTATCGAATTCCGGTTCGAAATTCGCGTCGAGTTCCTTTGTCAGGCGCTCCGCCTGGCCGGTATTGCCGGCCTCGAACCAGTCCCCGTCGCCTCTGGGCGCGGAGGCCGGCTCGCCGGATGTCTCCGGCGCGTCTTCGCCAAGCGATACGGCCGGCGCCTCGCCGGAAACGATTTCCAGCAGCGGATTCTTCTGGACTTCCTGTTCGATGAACTGATTGAGCTCGACATGCGTCATCTGCAACAGCTGGATCGACTGCATGAGCTGCGGGGTCATGACCAGCGATTGCGATTGCTTCAGGTGCAGGCTGGCTGACATGGCCATGATGAACGCAGAACTCCCACTTCCCATTCGGCAGGCTCAACACGATGTGCATTGAAACCTGTCTGGCCCGAAAATTGCTTGGTTTCCCTTTCGCGGTCAAGACCCAAGCGGAAATTCGGTTAAAATGAGTGGCAGTTCTGTGACGGGCTTGAACGAACGGCCTTAGAGGCTGAAGTTGTCGCCCAGATAAAGACGGCGCACATCGGCATTGTTGACGATGTCGTCGGCGCGGCCATGCGTCAGCACTTCGCCGGCATGGATGATATAGGCGCGGTCGATCAGGCCGAGCGTCTCGCGGACGTTGTGGTCAGTGATGAGCACGCCGATCCCGCGCCGCGTCAGGTGCCGCACGAGATTTTGGATTTCCGACACCGAGATCGGGTCGACCCCGGCGAAAGGCTCGTCGAGCAGCATGAAGGCGGGCTCAGTGGCAAGGGCACGCGCAATTTCCAGACGCCGACGCTCGCCGCCCGAAAGCGCCACCGCCGGCGACTTCCGCAGATGTCCGATGGAAAATTCGTCCAGCAGTTCCGTAATCTTGCTCTCGCGCTTGGTCTTGTTCTTCTCGCGAACCTCCAGAACCGCCCGGATGTTCTCCTCCACGGTCAGGCCACGAAAGATCGAGGCTTCCTGCGGCAGGTAGCCGACGCCGAGGCGCGCGCGCCGATACATGGGCATCGACGTGACATCGTGACCATCAAGTTCGATCGTGCCCGAATCGACCGGAACGAGACCTGTGATCATGTAAAAGCATGTCGTCTTGCCCGCGCCGTTGGGACCCAGCAGTCCAACGGCCTCGCCGCGCTTCAGAATCAGCGAAACGCCGTTCACCACCCGTCGCGAGTTATAGGTCTTCGTCAGATTGCGGGCGACCAGCGTTCCCTCGTAGCGGGCAGCATGGCTGTCGCCCTGACTGTCGGCGGGTGCCTTTGCGGACGACTTGTCGGTATTCCTGTTCAGCAAGAGGTCACCGCTTATTTGCTGCGCGACTTGGGATCGAGCTGAATCTGGACGCGGCCGCCGCAGCTGTCGAGCCGGGCCTGTCCAGTATCCATGTGGACAGTCAGCCGGCAGCCGGTGAAAACATTGTTTCCATCCGAGAGGACGACCTGCTTGCCTTCAAGGACGAAGAGCTGCTGGGCCATCTCGAAATGTCCGCTTTCAGCCGTCGCTGTCTGCTTGTCGGAATTAAGCACAACGCCACCGTTGACGAGGATGCGGTCGATATCGCCATTGCCGGCATTGGCCATCGCGCCGCCATTGTTTGCGCCGTCCTTGCCAGAGGACTTGTAATAGACGGTCATCGTCTTCGACTTCAGCATCGTGGTGCCTTGAGTGGCTATCACGTTGCCGGTGAAATCGGCACGATTTTCCTTGTCTTTGATCTCCAGCTTGTCGCTCTCGATATGGATCGGCTTGTCATTTGAAAGCGCGACACCATCCATCTTGCTTGCGGTCGCCTGTGAAAAAGCGGCGGTGGCAGGCGCAAGAGCGAGCGCGGCAATCACCAGACACAGCGTGAGATTGGATTTGGCGGGCATCACTTAATTGCCTTTGTCATGTATGGAATCAGCGCTCAGGTTCACCTGCACGCGGCCATCGAATACGATCGTCTGGCCCTTATCTTCGATATTGATGCTTTGCGCAACTACGGTCGCCTTCGACGCCGTAATGGACACCACGTCATTCGAAGACATCGTTCCGTTCTTAACATCCAGCTTTGCCGAACGGAAATTCGCCACCAGCCCGCTCGATAGGTGCAGCGAGAAGGGCTGGGTCATGTCGAGCGTATTGGCGCTGCGGTCGTAGACGCCACCCTTGGCCTTGACCTTCGCAATGAGTTGGTCATTGACCGGCATCTGCGCGGCAATGTCTTCCAAAGTCATGATGTTCGGCGAAACTATGCTCTGGAGCGCGCGTGCGGCGGTCATCGAATAGAAGATGCCGTCGGCATTGCGGCCTGAAATCGCGGGCTTTTCCATCACGATCTGGCCGTTCTCGATGGTCGCACCCTTCACTTCGATGTTGTCGGGCAGAAAGCTGCGGATCACCGACACGGCGACAAAGAGAAGCGATACGACAAGGGCCGCCACCGGCAGCAGGATCTTCAGCCTGCGCACGCGCTGCGAATGGCGCACCGCCTGCGAATAGGCCACGCGCCGTTCGCCAGTGTCGCCAGCTTGTCCGCTGTTCATCTCCAAGCTTGCCATCTCGTTCCCATGTTGGCCCGGCTGTTACATTAGCCGAAGCGCTAACGACGCAATATGGTTATTTTCGTGCCGCAGACAATGACGAAACGCCCCAAAAAACATCGGCTTCCTTAATAAATTTCTTTTTGTCTTTACGGTGCCCTCCGACAACGAGTTTTACGGCTTGCTTTGGCTTCCGGATTTGCGCGATTGGCTTTATGGCTATGCGTTCAGCGCTTGCCATCTGCGCGATGCGCCCGGCTGCCACCGCCGCGGTTGCGATCTCTGATCTCGGAAGGAATATCGTATGGATAACGGAATTGCTGATCGGCGGGCGCTTCGGCGCAAGGTTACCTTCTGGCGCAGCCTTGCCATCATCGTCCTCGTCTTCGTGCTGGCAACCGTCTGGTTTCAGTGGCCGGGCTCGGCAGGGGCGGGCGTGAACCATATCGCTCGCGTCACCATCAGCGGCCTGATTCAGGACGATAAGGACCTGACCGCGCGTCTCGACCGTATCGCCAAGGCAGACAATGTGAAGGCGCTGATCGTCGACATCTCCTCGCCCGGCGGCACGACTTATGGCGGAGAAACAATTTACAAGGCGCTGCGCCGGGTCGCCGAAAAGAAGCCGGTCGTCTCAGACATCCGCACGCTGGCCGCTTCGGCCGGCTACATGATTGCGCTGGGCGGCGACCGCATCATTGCCGGCGACATGTCGATCACCGGCTCGATCGGCGTGCTCTTCCAGTATCCGCAGGCCAAGGAACTGCTCGACAAGATCGGTGTCTCGCTGGAATCGATCAAGTCCGCGCCCATGAAGGCCGAACCGTCTCCCTTCAATCCGCCCAGCGACCAGACGAAGGCGATGATCAATGCGATGGTACAGGACAGTTTCCACTGGTTCGTGGATCTCGTTGCCGAACGCCGCAAGATGACGCAGGACCAGGCGATGGCGCTTTCCGATGGCTCCATTTTCACGGGTCGCCAGGCACTTAAAAAAGGGCTTGTCGATGAGTTGGGCGGTCTGCCGGAGATCAAGGTCTATCTGAAGTCGCGTTCGGTTGATGCCGATCTGCCGGTCATCGACTGGAAGCCTGCGCCCCAGGGATGGGCCGCGATGCTTCCCGGCGCGCTGATTCACGCGGCAGAATGGGCGGGCCTGGACCGCGATTTTTCGGCAAGCGCCTTGAAAATGCTAGGTATCCAGCACTTGTTCCTTGACGGCCTTGTTTCCGTTTGGCAGGTTGATCGCGGCTAAGGTAACCCCGGCGGCATCCGTCGGGACAAAAAGACCATCCAGATTTCAATCCGGCGAGCAGGCTTCGGCAAGGGTCGATGCCTGACGGGACCGGAAACCGGAAATGACCGAGGGGGAAGACGTGATAAAGTCCGAATTGGTGCAGATCGTTGCTGCGCGCAATCCACATCTCTATCACCGCGACGTGGAAAATATCGTCAATGCCGTTCTCGATGAGATCACCGATGCGCTTGCTGGCGGCAATCGCGTCGAGCTTCGCGGCTTCGGCGCGTTCTCGGTCAAGAACCGTCCCTCGCGCTCGGGTCGCAACCCGCGCACTGGCGATGCGGTTTTCGTCGAGGAGAAGTGGGTTCCCTTCTTCAAGACGGGCAAGGAACTGCGCGAGCGTCTCAACCCCGGTCAGGCCGACGAAGACGATTGAGCGCCCGCTCAGATGGCGGGCGCCTCGTTGAGGCTTGAAAGCGCCGCATATCCTTCTATCTTAAGAGCTTGACCGGGTGCATTCGCCCGGCCGCTATCATGTTGCCTGCCGGAGCCTGTCCATGACGAAGAAGCTGATCAATCTGGTGATCCTCCTGCCGGTCGCCATCGTCCTCATCGTGCTCTCGGTCGCCAATCGCCATTTCGTCACGTTGGCACTGAACCCGTTCGATCCGTCCGACAAGCTTCTGTCCCTTACGGCTCCGTTCTTCGTCTATCTCTTCCTTGCCGTCATAATCGGCGCGATCCTTGGTTCGGCGCTGACATGGTTTGCGCAGGGCAAGCACCGCAAGCGCGTTCGCACGCAGGAACAGGAAGTTGCCCGCTGGCAGGGAGAGGCCCGGCGCAACCAGAAGCGCGCCGAAGACCTCGCCCAGCAGGTTATCCTGCCGGTATCGGCTTCGAAGTAAGCTGAGACGAAATCAGTTTCCGCTCACGGCCTTGTTGAAGTCGGCGAAGAACTGGCCGGCAAGCTTCTTGGCTGACGAATCGATCAGCCGCGACCCGAGCTGGGCGAGCTTTCCACCAATCTGCGCATCGACGGTGTAAGACAGGATGGTCTCGTCACCATCCTCGGTAAGCTTCACTTCCGCGCCGCCCTTTGCAAAGCCGGCAATGCCGCCCTTGCCCTCGCCGGAAATCTTGTAGCCTTCCGGCGGGTTGAGGTCGGAAAGCGTCACGTCACCCGAAAAGGTCGCTGAGACCGGGCCGATCTTGATCTTCACGGTCGCCGACATTTCGGTCGGCGAGGCCATGTCGAGGTTTTGACAGCCCGGAATGCAGGCCTTCAGGATCTCTGGATTGTTCAGTGCTGCCCAGACAACCTCTCGCTTGGCTGCAATGCGCTCTTCGCCGCTCATATCCATCTTGATCGCTCCTCCCAAATGCGTGGCTCAAATCCGAGCCGCTCTTGATGAATGCTATAATATCGCTTGCGGGATAAGTCTTTGCCAAGAGAGCACTTAATGTTATTTCGTGCCGATAGAGCCGTTTTTGCGACAGTCGCAAATTTGGCCCCTCGGGAATTGTGAATTTTGACGAAGACGACAAAGATGCGACGCGGCGGCCCGCCGGGTTCCGGTCCGGTCCCCGGCCGGGTGGAGAAGCGCGACCGTCCCCGCCAGCCTGTGCCGGCCAAGGACACGCGACCCAAGGACGCAGCGGTCAGGAATGCACCGGTGAAGCAGGAGCGAGCAGCCCCTGCCGCGCCCGAGCGTCCGCTGATGACGCGCACCGGCGAAAAGCCCGCCGAGCGTATCCCGGTCATCCTCGAAAACCGGTCCTCCTCCGGCTTCCGCCTGATCGACAGCGGTGCGGGCGAAAAGCTCGAGCAATATGGCGACTATCGCGTGGTTCGCCCGGAAGCGCAGGCGCTCTGGCAGCGATCGCTGGCCGACAAACATTGGGATCATGTCGATGCCGTCTTCACCGGAGACACGGACGAGGACGGCATGGGTCGCTGGCGCTTCCCCAAGGGCGCGCTCGGCGAAACCTGGCCGATGCAGCTGCTCGATGTCGACTTCCACGGCCGCTTTACGAGCTTCCGCCATGTCGGCGTCTTTCCCGAGCAGCAGGTTCACTGGGACTGGATGCGCCAGGAGATCGAAAAGGCCAAGCGCCCGGTCAAGGTACTAAACCTCTTTGGGTATACTGGCGTTGCCTCGCTCATTGCCGCTGCTGCCGGCGCAGAGGTGACCCATGTGGATGCCTCCAAGAAGGCGATCGGCTGGGGTCGAGAGAATCAGGCGCTCGCCCGGCTCGACAAGGCCCCGATCCGCTGGATCTGCGACGATGCGATGAAGTTCATCGCCCGCGAGGAGCGTCGCGGCAACCGCTACGACATCATCCTCACCGACCCGCCGAAATTCGGTCGCGGCCCGAATGGCGAGGTCTGGTATCTGTTTGACCATCTGCCGTTGATGCTTGACATCGGCCGCGAACTCCTGAGCGAAAAGGCGTTGGGCTTTGTGCTGACCGCCTATTCGATCCGCGCCAGCTTCTATTCCATCCATGAACTGATGCGCGAGACGATGCGCGGCGCCGGTGGCGTGGTCGAATCCGGCGAACTCATCATCCGTGAAAGCGGCCTCGACGGCTCCGAGCGGGGCAGGGCGCTTTCCACTTCTCTCTTTTCGCGTTGGGTGCCTGTATGAGCGACGCCACCAAGGGCGGCCCCGGCCGCGTCGGACAGGTCAAGGAAGTGACCAGCCTTGCCAATCCGATCATCAAGGACATCAAGGCGCTGTCGCAGAAAAAGGGCCGCGAGGAAACCGGAACCTTCATGGCCGAGGGCCTGAAACTGGTCATCGACGCGCTCGAGTTGGGCTGGGCGATCAACAAGCTCATCTATGCCAAGAACGCCAAGGACAAGCCGCTGGTGACGAAGGTTGCCGCCCGCACGGTGGCCGCCGGTGGGCTCGTGCTGGAGGTGAGCGAGAAGGTTCTTTCGGCCATCACCCGCCGCGACAATCCGCAGATGGTCGTCGGCGTGTTCAAGACGAAATGGCGTTCTCTCTCAGACATTCGCCCCGCAGCCAATGAGACCTATATCGCGCTCGACCGCGTGCGCGACCCCGGCAATCTCGGCACGATCATCCGCACGGCCGATGCCGCCGGCGCCTCGGGCGTCATCCTCGTCGGCGAATGCACCGATCCCTTCTCGCTGGAAACCGTGCGCGCCACGATGGGGTCGGTCTTCGCGCTGCCGGTGACGCGGGCCACGCCCGAAGAGTTCCTCGCCTGGAAAAAGGGCGCCGGTGTCTCTGTCGTCGCCACGCATCTGGCCGGCGCGGTCGATTATCGAACCATCGACTACAAGAAGAAGCCTGTTGTCGTCCTGATGGGCAACGAGCAGCAGGGCCTGCCGGACCAGCTGGCCAGGGAGGCCGACCAGCTCGCCCGCATTCCGCAGGCCGGGCTTGCCGATTCGCTGAACCTCGCGGTCGCCACCGCCGTCATGCTCTTCGAAGCGCGCCGGCATCTGCTGACGCTGGAGCCGCGCTGATGGACAAGGTCTCGCTGTTTTCACGCGCCCGCCCGGCAATCCTCTTCATCGTCGCGTTGCTGTTCGTTGATCAGCTGACGAAGATCGCCGTGGATCATTATCTGCCGCTGCAGGAGCCGGTTCATCTTCTGCCGGTTCTCGCGCTTTACCGCACCTACAATACCGGCGTCGCCTTCTCCTGGTTCGACGAAATGCCCGGTGTTTTCATCGTGGGCCTGCGGCTCGCCATCGTCGCCTTTGTCACCTGGCTCTGGCTGCGCACGCCGGCCTCCCGCTGGATCGCCCATATGGGCTTCGCGCTCGTCATCGCCGGCGCCTTCGGCAATCTCATCGATCGCTTCCTTTATGGTCATGTGATCGATTTCGTCCTCTTCCACATTGGCACTTCGTGGTCCTTTGCCGTTTTCAACCTGGCCGACAGTTTCATCACCGTGGGCGCTGTTCTGATCGGTTTTGACGAAATCTTCGGAAGCGGCGAAAAATCGAAATGAACGATTAACGAAGCGCGGAAACACTTCTGTAGCTTTCGCATGTTAGCTCTGGCTTATGCGAGATTTTGACGAACCAGATTTCACACTCGAAACCCCGCGCACCGCCCGTAAGGGCGCGAGCGCGGTTGCGTCGTGGTTCCGCCGCCTGTTGCCATTGCGCCAGGCTGGACAGGCCGATCATGTTCCGGGCCTCAATCTCACCCGCGAAGCGCTCGCCCGTGCCGAGCGTGAAAGCGCGATGAAAAGCCGCATTCTGGCCACCGTCAGCCACGATATCCGCACGCCGCTTTCCGGCATCGCCGGCATGAGCCATCTGCTTGGCCAGACGCGGTTGACGCCCGAACAGGCGAATTACCTCTCCGGCATAGGTCAATCCGTTCAGGCGCTCTCGCAGCTGGTCGATGACCTTCTGGATTTCTCCTCGATCGAGGCCGGCCGCTTCACACTCCATCCGCGTGACGACGATCTTCGACAGCTGATAGAAAGCGTCGTGGAGATGCTGGCGCATCGCGCCCACGAGAAGGGTATCGAGATCGCGAGCTGGGTCGCTGCCGATGTTCCCGGGCTCCTCTCCTTCGACCCCGAGCGCCTGCGCCAGGTCCTCTTCAACCTCGTCGGCAATGCCGTGAAATTCACCAGCGAAGGCGGCGTTCTCGTCTCGGCCTCGATGGTCGAGGGCGAGTTGGAAATCCATGTGCGCGACACCGGCCCCGGCATGTCGCCGCGTGGCCAGGAAAAACTCTTCCGGGAGTTCGAACAGGTCGGCGAGGAAAAGAGCAAGATCGGCGGCACGGGCCTCGGTCTCGCCATCTCCCGCCGCATCGTTCTGGAAGCCGGCGGCAGTATCGACGTCGAAAGCCAGCTTGGCATCGGCAGCACCTTCATCATCCGCGTTCCGGTCCGCCAGCCGTCCGATTTCCGCCTGCGTCAGGCACGCGCCACCATGCTGTCGAGCACGCATATGCTGATCATCGCCCCCGATGGCGTTTGCCGTGAGGCGTTGGGTGCGGCCGTCACCAGCCTTGGCGGGCAGGTTGCGCTGGCTGCATCGCCCGCAGATGTCGTGGCAAAGCTGGATGCCGCAGCAGACGCCTTCACCGATATCGTCGTCGACCGCCGCCTGGCCGACCTGCTGTCGGACGATCTGCGCAGGCACCCGGCTTTCCGCAATCCGGCGACACGGCGCATTTTGCTGATCGATCCCGAAAGCCGCAGCGGTTCCCGCTTCTTCGGCGCCGGCTATGATTCCTGGCTGGTGCGTCCGTTGCGCGAGCGCTCGCTCATTGGCGTGCTGCAGGGCCGCATGAAGGGGATCGAACTTCGTGACCCGATCAACGATAACCGCTCGAACACCCGCTGGACGCAGGCCGAGGGCAGTGGCCTCGACGTGCTGGTCGCCGAGGACGATCCGGTCAATCGCCTGCTCCTGAAGACCGTGCTCAAGAAGAGCGGCCATCGCGTCTCGGAAGTCGAAACCTTTCGCGACCTGATTGCCGCGGCCACGCAATCGACGGGTCGCCCCGGCGCCATCGTTACCGATCTCTCCATGCCCGGCGGCAACGGGCTTGATGCGCTCGCTGCCATCCGCGATTTCGAGCGCGCCAATCGCCTGGCCGAAGTGCCCATCATCGTTGTGACCGGCTCAGCGGGATCAGATACCCGCAAGGCCGCCATCGATGCAGGCGCGACGGATCTGTTCGTCAAGCCGGCCGATCCGGCGACGCTTGCCGACCTTCTCGCCGCCTACGCGGCCCGGCGAGCCGGGTAACCAATTCTCGTGAGAGAGGGGGCACAGGGGCAGGGGCCACGCTTCTGTCCTATTTATGTCACCCGCATGTCGTATATTCGTGTTTAATCGCCCTCAACGGAACGAGGCTCGAATCGCGATGACGACAGAAACGCTCAACCCCGACATCTTGGCAGGACAGGACGCCACCTTGGCGCGCCTGACAGCCGACAAGAGCGGCATTCTCGGCCGCATTGGCACGCTGGAAACGCGCATTGCCCGCACTGCGTCGGAAATCGATGCCGCCCAGGCGATCCGCTATCGCGTCTTCGTCGAGGAAATGCATGCACAGGTGCCGCCGGAATCGGCACGCAAACGTCGAGACATCGATGCCTGGGATGCAATCTGCGATCATCTTCTCGTTCTCGACACGGCCATAGAAGGCGACGCGGAAGACCAGATCGTCGGCACCTATCGCCTGCTCCGTCAGGACGTGGCAATGGCCAATGGCGGCTTCTATTCGTCGTCCGAGTTCGAAGTGGCCGACCTCGTTGCGCGTCATCCGGACAAGCGCTTCATGGAACTCGGCCGCTCCTGCGTGCTGCCGCAATACCGCACCAAGCGCACGGTCGAACTGCTCTGGCAGGGCAATTGGGCTTATGCACTCAAGCACCGCATCGACGTCATGTTCGGCTGCGCCTCGTTTGCCGGCGCCGTTCCGGAAGAGCATGCACTGGCGCTTTCCTACCTGCACCACAATGCGCTCGCCAAGGGTCGCTGGCGCGTCGAGGCGCTGCCTGAGCTCGAACATTCCATGGACCTGATGCCGGCGGAAGCGATCAACATGCGCAAGGCACTCGCGGCCCTTCCGCCGCTGATCAAGGGCTACCTGCGCCTCGGCGCCATGATCGGTGAAGGCGCCGTCGTTGATCGGGCCTTCCGCACGACGGATGTTCTCATCGTCCTGCCGATCCACACGATTTCAGAGCGTTACCGGAATTATTACGGCAATGACGCCGGGCGCTTTGCCGGCTAAGGCCCGATTTCCCTCACCCTGAGGTGCCTGCGCAACGCGCAGGCCTCGAAGGGTTCTGCCACAACCTGGGTGCTTCGAGGCCGCCTTCGGCGTCGCCTCAGCATGAGGATGGAGCAAGACGCGCGACCTCCCCACGATGGGGGGAGTGGAGCCCGCGGCTTTCCCTTAAGCCCACTCACCCTTCCGGAACACCGGCACCTTCGACCCGTCCGCAGCAACACCATCGATATCGATCTCGCCAGAGCCGATCATCCAGTCGATATGGATGAGCGAGGAATTACCGCCCTGCGCCTTGATCTGGTCCTGGCTGAGGTTCGCGCCATCCACGAAGCATTTCGAATAGCACTGGCCGAGCGCGATATGGCAGGCTGCGTTTTCATCAAACAGCGTGTTGTAGAACAGGAGACCCGAGGCCGAGATCGGCGAGGAATGCGGCACCAGCGCCACTTCGCCGATGCGCCGCGCGCCCTCGTCGGTGTCCAGCACCTTGAGCAGTACGGCCTCGCCCTTCGTCGCCTTTGCCTCGACAATGCGGCCCTGTTCGAAACGCACCTCGATATTGTCGATCAGCGTGCCCTGATGGCTGAGCGGCTTGGTCGAGCGAACGTAACCGTCAACCTTGCGCGCATGCGGCGTGGTGAAGACCTCTTCCGTCGGAATGTTCGGATTGCAGGTCACGCCGTTCTTCGCGACTGAGGCGCCGCCATGCCATTCATGACCATCGGCAAGGCCGACCGTCAGATCGGTGCTCGGCCCGGTGAAATGCAGCGCCGAGAAACGTTTGTCGTTCAGCCACTTCGATCGCTTGGCAAGGTTCGCATTGTGCTCCTTCCAGGCCGCGACCGGATCGTCGCGATCGACGCGCGAGGCGGCAAAGATCGCATCCGCCAGCTTCTTCACCGCTTCGTCTTCGGGTATGCCGGGGAACATCTGCTTGGCCCAGGACGGGTTCGGATAGGAAACAATGTTCCAGTTGATGTCGAAATTGGAGATCTTTTCGAGCGCCGGCTTGTAGGCGACCGACATCGCCCGGTTGGCGCGTGCCACCTTGGCGGGGTCTTCATTCGCCAGCAGCATCGGATTGTCGCCGGAAATCGCAAGCCGCGCGGTGCCGGCCTCGTAAGCCTTGGCCATGCCCTCATAGAGCCAGCTAGCTGCCTTGTCGAAATTCTTGTCGCTGCCGTAGCGATAGCGGGCGAGCGTCGCCTCTTCGTCGTTGTAGAAGGCCGAAACCAGCCCGCCGCCCGCGAGATATGCGTGCTTGATGATCAGGCGCACGAGTGGGGCCGCCGCAAACGGCGCGGTGATGACGAGGTCCTGGTTCTCCTGCAGTTGCAGGCCGACCTTCACGGCGACTTCGGCCAGCTTTTCGAGTTTGGTCGGATCGATGGGCGTCTCAGTCATGATCATGTCTTTCGGTGATTGAAGTCGTCAGAAGAGTAGGGCGCCGTGATGGCGATTTGAAGGGGGCAGCAAGGTTCAGGCGATCACGGCGGCCGCTTTTGCGCCGATCGCTGCCAGCGCATCCGCCGGCGCAAGCCGCACCTGCAGCCCTCGTTGCCCGCCATTCATGAAAACATAAGGCTCGACCATCGCGCTTTCCTCGATCACGGTTGGAACAGCCTTGCGCTGGCCGAACGGCGAAATGCCGCCCACGACGTAGCCGGTATGTTTTTCGGCTGCCGCCGGCTTCATCATGTTGGCCGATTTGCCGCCAAAGGCCGCCGCGAGCTTCTTCATAGACACTTCGTGGTTGGAGGGCAGGACGACGCAGACCGCCTTGCCATCCACTTCCGCCATCAGGGTCTTGAGCACGCGCGAGGGCGGTTCCCCGATGGCCTCGGCCGCGGCCATGCCGATGCGGTCGGCATCGGGATCGTAGTCGTAAGCCACGACCTCATAGGCAACTTTAGCCTTGTCGAGCGCCTGCGTGGCCCGTGTCGTCTTTGCCATCTCTCAGACTCCGAAAAAATCGGAATATTGCTCCGGCTTGAAGCCGAGCAGGAGCCTGCCACCGACCTCGAGAACGGGTCGCTTGATCATCGAAGGCTGCGCCAGCATGAGGCGGATCGCCTTTGTCTCGTCGAGATCGGCCTTGTCTGCCTCGTCCAGCTTCTTGAAGGTGGTTCCAGCCCGGTTCAGCACCTTCTCCCAACCCAGCGCCGCGCACCAGGTTTTCAGCGCACCCTCGTCAATGCCTGAGGCCTTGTAATCGTGGAAGTCATAAGCGACGTCGTGGGCCTTCAGCCAGTCGAAGGCCTTCTTCATCGTGTCGCAGTTCTTGATGCCGTATATCTTTGTCGTCACGTCTCAGACCCCGTGTTTCGCGCCTATAAGTCGGCGATACGGCAGGGTGCGTCAAGGGTCACGCGCGCAAATTGCCGCGAAGAAAAGTGTCAGATGCCATAGGCTTAGGAGGTTATAACTCTATTTTTAGACTTTGCTGTTAGACCACCGGCATGAATTCCGCATGCCTGCGCCCCTATTCCGGTTCTCGCCCATGAAGAGCACCACGAAAGTCATGATCCACGCGTTTCGCCTTGCACGCCAGCGTGCCGGTTCGGCGGCGGTGGAATTTGCGATTGTGTTCCCCGTCATGCTGGTCATCCTGGCTGCAACCGTCGATCTGGGCTTTGCCTATTATCAGAAATCGAGGGTCGGTTCGGCCATTTCCGCGGCCGCCTACTATGCGGTCCGAAACGGTGCCACGCTCACCAGCCTCAACGCCGATCTCATGCGGACAACGCTGGAGGGCATCGTGCGCAGCACGCTGGGCATGTCCTCCAACATCACGGTTTCGGTCCTCATCAACAATTCGGCCAATGCCGTCGACGCGTCCTATTACTTCTGTGTGTCCGGGTATCCCCCTGTCTACACGAGCACGGGGCTGACGCCCGCCAGTTGCTCAGGCAACGTGACCTCCGGCAAGTATGTCACCATCCGCGTTACCGAGCAGCTCCAGCCGCTCATCCTGTCCACCGGGTTCCTGTCGAATGTCTATGGGCTGGACAGATTCGTTGTCGCGAGGGTTAGCTGATGCAGTGGCGGAGGCGGGCTGCGCATTTCCACCGTAGGCGCGATGGCGCTGCAGCCGTGGAATTTGCGGTGGTCTTTCCGCTCTTCGTCCTGGTGATTTTCGGCGGCCTCGCCTTCGGCATGGCCATGCTCAACCTCAATGCGCTGCAATCGGTTGCCACGCAGGGCGCGCGTTGCATCGCGATTTCCGGCTCCGCCTGCACGACGCCGGCCGCGGGCTGCACCGATACGCCCCAGCAGTGCTACATCAAGTCGCTCGCCGTCAGCCAGGGCCTGACGCGCCTCACGGCCAGCCAGATCAGCATCAATCCGGCCTATCTGGTTGGACTTGCGACCTTCACGCGGGTGCAGATCACCTATCCCATGAGCCTCGCCGGCTACAGTTTTTCGCTGAGCGCCACGGCGCAATTCCCGAACGGATAGCGCCATGTCTATGAAGCGCGCATTGTCTTCGATCGTTGCCGGCTCTCTGGGAGAGCTCAAACGCTTTTCGGCGGCGCGCGAAGGGTCCATGGGCATCGTCGGCGCCTTCACCATCGTTGTGCTGATTGCGGTCTCCGCGCTCGCGCTCGAGGCCTCGCTTCTCTTCGTCAAGAAGGGCGACATGCAGCGTGTTGCCGATCTTGCCAATCTCGCCGCCGCCGGGACGAGCGGTGCGATCGTCAACGGCGCGGCTAGTGCGCAGGCCGTCGCCACCGCGCAGCAGATCGCCACCATCAACGGCTACCCGGCCAACATCCTGAACACCAGTGTGACGAATTCCGTGACGCAGGGCCAGCTTCTGACCACGACGGTCGTCGATCCGGTCGCGCTGACGCTGGGGCAGATCTTTACCAAGACGGCATCGGTTTCCGTCACCGCGCTTTCCAGTGCCTCCGTTGCCTCGGGTGCCACCACGGGAGATTGTCTGCGCACGGTCTCCGGTGCGCTCAATATCTTCAGCAGCGCCGCGGTCAACGGCACAGGCTGCACCGTGGCGTCAGCCAGCTATCTCTATTATTGCAGCAGCGCGGCCAGCAAGGTCTCGACGATCGAGGTCTCCTATTCGAAGCTGCTGGAGCAGTTCAGCATATGCTACAACGCGCCCCTGACGCCGGGCCTCGACAGCTTCACCTTCGGAAAGTCCAGCGTGGACCCGCTTGTCTCCGACACCCGCATCGCCGCGATGAAGAAGCGCCTGCAGAACATGTCGAGCTGGCCCTATACGAGTTCCTTCAAGAAGCCGCTGACGCCCTCGCTTGTCTTCGGTGGTTCGGCGCTCAACTATACCAATGCGACCGCAACCGTCTCGGGAACCAAATTTTCCTCGCTGACGGCCCAGAACTCCACCTTGACCTTCACCGGGGCCGGCGCTGCCGACACCACCTGCACCAAGCCCGTCACCTTCACCAGCGGCTTCACGCTGTCTGGCAATACCACGCTGGTGCTCGGCAGCGGCTGCTATGTCATTCAGGGCGTGCTAGGCGTCTCGAATGGTGCGGTCGTGAATATCGTCCCTGCACCGGGGGCCAACGTGACGCTTGCCCTGCAGCAGTATGTCTATAACGGCAACGGCTCCATCACCTTCGGCAACATGCTGTTTTCGACCGTGGCTGCCATCAACAATGGCAACGGCGGCAACATCGCCTTCGGCAATGGCCCCTTCTATATTGGCGGCGGCATCTGGAACACGACAGGCAACGTCACCTTCGGCGACGGCCCGTTCTATTTCAACACCGGCACCGTGAATAACGGGTCCACGGGCACGATCACCTTCGGCAACGGCCCTTTCTATTTCTACTATTGCGGTCTCTTGAACTCCAACGGCGTGGTGACGCTCGGCAACGGCGATTTTGAGTTCTTCAACACCAGCGTGTCGACCTTCAACAGCTCGAAGACCACCTTCGGCAAGGGAAACATGGACCTCTACACGACGCCGCTCTACATCTCCGGCGCCGAGTTCACGCTCGGCGGCGCGGGCGATGCGGCAAACGGCGCGAGCAGCATGTTCTTCTACTGGTCAGGCCTGCAGATTGCGTCCGGCAAGTTCACCGCCAACGGCACCTCGCTCGGCTTCTGGTATGGCAGCTTCACGCTCTCGAGCTCCAGCACGGCCACGATCACAGCCCCGACCTCGGCCACGCCCACCTACGGCTACCAGAACGTCTTCGCCTATCTCTACGGCGCCAATTTCTCGATCTACCAGGGCTCCGCCACCGACAGCCTCTCCGGCCTCGTCTATAACCCCGGCAACGACGTCAGCTTCTTCGGCCAGCAAACCAACACCATCCCGCAAGGCGGCTGCTTCGCGATCACCGCGGCAACGATCAGCATCTACAACGGCTCGAATGTGGCACTGAAGGCGTGTGGAACGGGCACGGCAAATACGCAGGCGGTGATGGCGAATTGAGGCGCGTGCTGCGCCGGTCTTACACATTTCTAAGTGAAATGGTGCCGCTTACGTGACTCGAACACGTGACCCCATCATTACGAATGATGTGCTCTACCGACTGAGCTAAAGCGGCATTCCAGGCCGGGAAGGCGGAGCGCTTCCGGCGTTTCGTGACGCGCTGATACAGGCAACGCCTTGCAATTTCAAGCCGGTTTTTGGATCGCAGCGAGAAAATTCGTGGAGGTCGAGAAATCGGCTGGATTGGCCGGCATGTCTCACGCCCGCGTTCCGGTCACGGCGGGCCTGTGACGGAGCCGGCCATTCTCCCTTTGCCGTCGGGCGCCCGCGTCAGCGCTTTGCCTTCGCCTTCTGCGCTGTCCCCATCGGCCAGGCGGCAGGCCAGCTTTCCGGGCCGTCGCCATATTTGCCGTCGCAATCGTCCTTGTCGGTCTGCCTGAGGAGGACGAGCGCGCGGCCGGCGCCGCCTTCGGAAATCTTCCATTTGTAGAAAGAGCCGCAATCGCCGAGCCCGCGACCCTTGAAGAACGAGGTCATGCTATCGCTCTTCTCGTCGTAGTCGAGATTGTAGCCGGTCGTTGCGACACTCGGGCCTTCCTTGGCCATCACGGGGAACTGCACCTGCTCCAGCATCGTCTCCAGCTGGTAATAGGCGACGAAGGGGACGTTGTAGGCGCCGGGTGCGCCGCAGGGGATGACGTAGAGTGCTTCCGTCTTGCTGTAACGGCGCGTGAAGCCGCCCAGGGCTGAAAGCGAGTCTTCGTCCACGCCGCCGCAGGTCGCGTCATCGTTGGTGAAATTCGATCGTATGGCGGACGGTATGTCGGCGAAGGCGCGGATATCGGTAACCGGCGGCAGCGGGCTCGGCGGCTTGTCACCCTTGGAAACGAGCGCGTCGGCGTGGCCCACACGGTTCTGCGTATCATCGAGGAAAAGCAGGCTTGCCGCCATGCCATCCAGCGGAATGGTTGCCTTGGCCGTCTGGCCGCCGGCGCGCGCATTGACCGCAATCGACTTGCCCTTGCGCAGCGCCTCGATCAGCCCGTCCGTGGCGATATCGCCGGCAAGCCTCCAGGCGGAGATGTTTTCTTCATAGGTGAGCTTGTCCGGGCCGAAGCTCTGCTCCGCCCCGCCGTCGATGGAGATCGCGATGGTCAGGCCATTCGCTTCCTCGCCGAAGACATCGCCCGGCAGGCCTATGGCGAGCGCAGCCGGTGTTGCGGGACCGATGTCGCGCAAAATGAAGGCGCTGGCGCCCGCCTTGTTGTCGGTGTCGAAGAAGCGAAGTTCACAATTGCGGCCGTTGGTGCAGGAGACTTCCCATTTGCCGAAGCTCTTGAAGGCGCCGGCGAGAGCAGACGAAAACGGCGCGACAGCAAGCGTCGCGCCGATCAGTAATCCTGCCGTCCAGTTTCTATGTCGCATGTTCCGCCTCCCGCTTCGGGTAGCAGAATAGCAGCGTGCTTCTCAACCGCAAATGGACTTCTTCGCGGCGAGGTACTCCCGCTCCAGCCGGTCGACGAGAACGGCGGTGGAGGTGACCTCCTTGACCGCGCCGATGCCCTGCCCGCAGCCCCAGATGTCCTTCCAGGCCTTGGCGCCGGAGGTCGCCTGGTCGAAGTCCATCTTCGACGGATCGGCCTCTGGCAGGTGGTCCGGATCCATGCCGGCCGCGACGATCGAAGGCTTCAGATAGTTGCCGTGGACGCCGGTAAAGAAGTTGGAATAGACGATATCGTCTGCGTTGCTCGCGACGATCATCTCCTTGTAGCCGTCCACCGCGCGCGCCTCATGCGTCGCGATGAAGGGCGAGCCGATATAGGCCATGTCCGCGCCCATCGCCTGCGCGGCAAGGATCGCGCCGCCATTGGCGATCGCGCCGGACAGCAGCAGCGGCCCGTCGAACCATTCGCGGATCTCCTGGATCAGCGCGAAGGGCGAAAGCTTGCCGGCATGGCCGCCGGCGCCCGTCGCCACGGCGATCAGGCCGTTGGCGCCCTTGCGGATGGCGGAATTGGCGTGTCGGTTGTTGATGACGTCATGCAGCACGATGCCGCCATACGACTGGATCGCCTGGTTCACTTCCGGCACGGCGCCGAGCGAGGAGATGACGATCGGCACCTTGTACTTGACGCACATCATCAGGTCGTGTTCGAGGCGCTTGTTTGACGTGTGGACGATCTGGTTGACAGCGAAGGGCGCAGCCGGACGTTCCGGGTTCTTCGCGTTGTAATCGGCCAGTTCCTCGGTGATCTTGGCCAGCCACTCGTCAAGCTGTGCTTCCGGCCGCGCATTGAGCGCGGGAAAGGAACCCACGACGCCCGCTTTGCATTGAGCCAGCGTCAGGTCCGGATGTGAGATGATGAAGAGCGGTGATGCAACAACCGGCAGACGCAGGTTGTCTTTCAAGATCGACGGCAGAGCCATGGTTCCTCCCGGCTTGTCCAATTATGACGTTTACGCAAACGTCAATCGTCTACCAGATTTTCGTTCCGATGAAAATTGAAATATGTGGCCGCCGCAAGCGCTCCGGCCCCTCGCGATAGTGGATAAGATGTCACTTGCTATTTTCGCCATGGGGCGTTGTTTAGTAGAGCTTCAGGATTGAAGCACGCGGCTGTCGCTGCGGTGCGTGAGATGACGAGCGCGGTTTTGGACGACTTGCATTCGTGGCTATATATTTTCAGGCGGGCGGGGGCTGCCGCAGACGGTCAGAAGACCGCGACACGCTGTAGGAGCATAAGCATTTGAGTCTGGAAACGGCCATCAGAAAGGCTCTTGAGCGGGTCGGCCCCGGTGCCGATCCGGAGCAGCGTGCCCGCGTTTACCAATCCGCGCGTCTGGCGCTGGAAAACGGACTGCGCCAGCAGAATATCACCGATGTCGCCACCGCCACGGAGCAGCGCCGGCAGCTGGAGGCCGCGATCAACCGCGTCGAGCGCGATGCCAAGCTCGATTACATGGAGCATGAATCCAAACGGCGAGCAGCCCGTGAGGCCGCCGAGCTTGAGGAGCGCCGCAGGCGCGAACTCGAGATGGCCGAGCAGGCGCGCATCGAGGCGGAACTGTCGCGTGAACGCAACGAGCGGGCGCGCGAACAGGCAGAGCGCGACGCCGAAATGCGCCGCCGCCGCGAAGACATCGACCGCGAGCGCATCGCCCGCGAAATGGAATATGAGGCGGCGCAGCGCGCGCTGCGCGACCGCATTGCCGCGCGCGAGCAGGCCGCCCGCGAACGTGCACTTGCCGAGCGCGAGCAGTTGCTCGCCGCCGAGCGGCAGGAGGAAGAGGCACGCCGCGCCGCTGAAGACGCCCGCCGCCACGCCGCCGACCAGGCCGAACGCGAGGCCGAAGCCCGTCGCCGCGCGCTCGAAGAGCAGGCGGAGCGCGAGGACGCCATCCGCGCCCAGGCCGAACGGGAGCGTCTGGCCCGCGAACAGGCCGCACGCGAATTTGCCGAGCGGCAGGCTGCAGAGCGCGAACGCGAGGCGAAGGAGCGCGAACAGCGCGCGCAGGAAGAGGCTGCCCGGCAGGCCGACGAACGCGAGCGCCTTGTCCGCCAAGAGGCCGAGCGTCGCGTCGCCGAAGAAGAGGCCCGCCGCGCTGCAGACGCCGAGCGCGCCCGCCTGGCTGAGGCAAGGGCTGCGGAAGAAGCCCGCCATCGGGACGCCCGCGTGGCCGCTGCCGCGATCGGCGGCATGGTTCGCCACGAGGACGCCCCTTCGGATGATCGTGCACCCTCGCTTGATGATGCGCCGTCCGTCGAACTTGAGCGTGAAAGCGGCCCGCGCGAGCCCGTCTTTGACATCATGCCGGAGGTGGAGCGTCGCGAGGAACGCCGGGCGCCGTCCTTCGACGTTGAAACACCGGAGCCGGTCCGCGCGACCGCGCATGACGTGGAGCCGCAGCCCGAAGTTATTCACCTGCCGCCCGAGCGCGCCATCAAGCCGCGCCGCAAGAGCCGCTGGAAGGCGCGTGCCTTCGCCCTCGTCACCCTCGCCGCCTTCGGTGCTGCCGGCTGGTGGTGGGTGCAGAGCACCGGTCTGACGCTGCCCAAGGCCGTCCGCGACGGCTCGGTGCCCAATCCGCCGCCGACCGTCAAGGAAGCCGATTTCGACGGTGCCAAGCAGCTGAAGTCGCTGTCGCGCCAGGGTGGCTATGGCGATGAGTGGACAAAGCTCTTCGAGGCCGGCAAGTCGAAATCTTTCACGGCCGGTTCGCAGGCAACCGCGAAGGTCGAGCAGAGCGGGTCGGGGCCGTATCTCGCCATCACGTCGGCGACACCGGGTCTTGACGGATCGGTCTCCATCGAGCTGCCCCAGGACGTCATCGCATCCATGCAGGGCAAGACGTCCAACATCGCCCTGATGCTGGAAGGCGGCGACAAGCCTGTTCAGGTCACGGTGGAATGCGAGTTCGGCGGGCTCGGCAATTGCGGGCGCCATCGCTTCCTTCTGTCGGAGAACAAGACCGACCTGATGTTCGACGTCCAGGTCAAGGGTGACGGGGCAGCGGATGGTTCAGGTCGCCTGGTGATCAATGCCGATGCGGGCGGGGAGGGCAACAGTGTCAAGCTCTTCTCTATCCACGTGCTACCGGGTGGTTGATCGACCGAAAATTGTATATCGATTTCGTAAAATCCCGCTTGACGGCGGGATTTTTTGCATCGAACCGCGGAAAAAATCGGCGCCTGACTCAACGTGATTCCACCTTCCGTTACGGTAGGCTGTGTCGGCCGAAATCCTTTAATGACAACCTAATAAATAGTTATATTTCAATATCTTGTAAAATGTACAGCCAGCTGTGTGTCTGGCCGGAGTGTTGCCAAAATCCCATCAAGTTGGGGAAAAGAGCAGAAAGTGATTCTCGCCGATTCCGCCGACTCTTGCCACAGAGTCACCCACCCTTTAGGTTAACAAATAATTACTAGATCGCATGCGGCGGAACTAGTCACCACACTGTAAGCGCGTATCCCGGCAGCGGAATCCTTCCGCGGCCTCGGTGGTGGATTCTGCGAGGCACAAGGAGCGGATTATACGATGACGATGGGCTGGACAGACGAGCGCGTCGAAAGACTGAAGAAATTGTGGTCCGAAGGTTTGAGCGCCAGCCAGATTGCTGCACAGCTTGGCGGCGTCAGCCGCAACGCGGTGATCGGCAAGGTGCATCGCCTGTGCCTGCCCGGCCGCGCCAAGGCCGGTGGAGCAGCCACGGCGCGCCCGGCCAAGCGCCAGGCCGCCGCAGCAGCGCCCCGTTCGCAGTCTTTCATGCCGCGCACCGTGACCCGTACGGTCACCCGTGCGCAGGGCGCAACCATGCTGAAGGAAGAGGTCGAGACGGAAGTCTATTACGAGACCGAAGTGCAGCCGGCGTCCAACGTCGTCGTGCCGATCTCGCGTCGTCTCGCACTGACTGATCTCACCGAGCGTACCTGCAAGTGGCCGGTTGGCGATCCGATGAAGGACGACTTCCATTTCTGCGGCAATGACAGCCCGGACAGCTCGCCCTATTGCACCTATCATGCACGGTTGGCCTATCAGCCGTCTGCCGAGCGCCGTCGCGCCGGCCGCTGATCTTCAATAAAGATAGCGTGAAATGAAACGGGCCCCGAAAGGGGCCCGCTGCGTTTCTGGGGAGGGGGATGGGGGAGGAGGGGTCTCTCAGTAACGGTGAGAGAAGATCAGAGG
>UBQX01000027.1 GCA_900467685.1 Hyphomicrobiales bacterium | reverse complement strand
CGACGAGCTTTTTGCGTTTGTCTTCCGTGTCCAACTCACCAGAGGCAACACGCGCCTCGAATTCCCTTTGGGCGCTCACCATGAACTGACGCTCCATCCGATCCATGACATCCATTTGCGCAAGGATCGAGGCGATCAGGCCGTGCACCTGAAGGCTCGCCGGCTGATGGCCCGGTGCTGGGCCGATGACCACCTTCTGGATCATCTGGCGCACGACCGGCATCAGCATCTGCTTGGCGGCCTCGTCCTTGCCGTCGCGTGCGATGTTGACGAAACGGCGCATCTGCAGCTCAGTCTGCTCGGGGTTGTAGCGCTGGCGCAGCGCCTCCACCTTCGCAGTCATATCTGGGCCTTCCGATGAAAAGGCGGCAATCTCGGCTTCCAGCGATTGGCGTTCCAGCTCAAGCCGGTCGAGCGTGTCGTCCAGTGCGGCCAGGCGCGGCCGGCCCTCCGCTGCGCGATCACTGATCTGCTGGATGATGTTCTCCTGTTGGAGCTTCAAGGCCTTGAGGTTCTGCCGCATCTGTTCACGTTCAGCCACGGGCCGTTTGAGCTTTGCGGTCTCAATGGCGATGAGGTCCTTGGAGATCTGATCGAAGACGTCGAGGGTGACCTGAGCCCCTGAACTTCCTCCAAATTTTGGTAGAGTCCGTCACAATGAGGAGACGGACGAATGAAGCGTTCACGGTTCACGGAAGAACAGATCATCGGGATATTGAAGGAACAGGAGGCGGGCGCGAAGACGGCCGATGTCTGCCGCAAGTACGGCATCTCGGATGCAACCTTCTACAAGTACAAGGCGAAGTATGGCGGCATGGACGTGTCCGATGCGCGCAAGCTTAAGGCGCTTGAGGATGAGAATGCCAAGCTGAAGAAGCTCTTGGCGGAAGCCATGCTGGATAATGCGATCCTGAAGGATGTCGCTTCAAAAAAATGGTGACGCCCGATGTGAAGCGGGATGCTGTGGCTCATGTCTGTGCTGAGCACGGGGTGAGCCAGCGTCGGGCGTGCGAGGTTCTGTCAGTGGATCGGTCGAGCATGCGATATCGCAGCGTGCGGCCTGACGATGCGGCCATAGGCGAGGCGATGAAGGAGGTGGCGTCAGAGCGCCGCCGCTTCGGCTGTCGCCGGATCCACGTGATGCTCGACCGCAAGGGGATCGTCATGAACCTGAAGAAGCTGCGACGTCTTTATCGGGAAGAGAAACTGACGGTGCGCAAGCGTGGCGGTCGAAAGCGGGCCTTGGGAACCAGACGTCCTCTGGCTCTGCCGTCACGACCAAACGAGCGCTGGAGCCTCGACTTCGTCAGCGACGCCTTCACCGACGGTCGGCGGTTCCGGGTGCTGACGGTCGTCGACGACTTCACCCGCGAATGCCTTTGCCTGGTGGCAGACACATCGCTGTCTGGCGCAAGGATGGCTCGGGAACTGGGCAGTCTCATCGCCAGGCGGGGAAGGCCGAGGACGATCGTCTCGGACAACGGGACGGAGATGACCAGCATGGCCATCCTCAAATGGTGTCAGGAGACCGAGGTCGAATGGCATTACATCGCCCCCGGCAAGCCGATGCAAAACGGCTTCGTCGAAAGCTTCAACGGCAGTTTCCGTGATGAGTGCCTCAACGAAACACTGTTCTCATCACTGGGCCAGGCCCGCGCGGCCATCACAGCATGGAAGGAGGATTACAAAAGGAACAGACCCCACTCGTCGCTGGGCGATATCACACCCAGCGAATTCGCAATGAAATTGGCTATGGAAAAACAGGCCGCATGAGGCCAGATTGAAAACCCAAGACTCTCGCGAAAACTGGAGGGAAGTTGGGGCTCAGGTCAGAAGCTCCAGAACGGTCAGGAACGCGTCGTTGAAATCCAGGATAGTGCCATTCTTGTCTGCGATGCAGGTTCCGAACGCGCTGTCGAGGTTATTTGCGCCATAATCAGCGCCAGACGTTGATGAGGTTGCTTTCATGATGAACGGAACTCATCAAAATTCTTGCCAGTCATTCACCACGGCAAGATTGCCGGATCGTGAATTCGAATGCCGAAGCATGGACACAGACGTTGCCCGGCTCATCTCAGTGCGCGGTCTTGAGACTTGACTTTGGTGTGAGTGGATCGTCTCCACCCGCGCTCTATCGCGGGTCTTGAACATAGCGAGCAGATTGGAGAGCGTCTCTGCTTCACTTGCCAGGGTGTGGCTCTGGGCATTGGATTCCTCCGCCATGGCAGCGTTTTTCTGCGTTCCCTGGTCAATAGAGTTGATGGCAGCATTGATTTCTTTCAGCGCAGACGACTGTTCGCGCGACGATTCAACGATCGCGCTGACGTTGACGCTGACGTCGGAAACCTGCGTCACGATCTCGCGCAAGGCACTGCCTGTCTTGTCGACCAATGCCACTCCCTCACTCACCTGCGAAGCCGAGCGGGTGATCAATTCCTTGATCTCCTTTGCGGCGATGGCAGAACGTTGCGCGAGTTCGCGCACTTCCTGTGCGACGACAGCGAAACCCTTGCCGGCCTCTCCGGCACGCGCAGCCTCAACGCCGGCGTTGAGGGCCAACAGGTTGGTCTGGAACGCAATCGTGTCGATGACGCCGATGATGTTGCTGATCTGGTGAGACGACGCCTCGATCGCTTGCATGGCGGCGATTGCACTGTCCACGACCTTGCCCGACCCTTCGGCATTGACACGCATCTGGTTGACCAATTCCCCGGCTTCGCGGGCGCGCCGCGCGGAGTCACTGACTGTGGTTGTTATCTCCTCCAGAGCTGCCGCTGTCTGTTCGACGGAGGCAGCCTGCTGTTCTGTGCGCTGAGAGAGGCTGTCGGCACTGGCGCGAACTTCACCTGCTCCGGCGGCAATGGCGCTGGCATTCTGTCCAATCTGGCCAACTGTATTTTCCAGCTTCTCGACGGAGGCGTTAAAGTCCGTCTTGATGCGTTCCAGGTTACCGGGAAACTGTACATCGATGCGCTGCTGCAAGTCACCTTCTGCCAAATTGTGCAATGCACCGGCCAGGGCATTGACGGCTCTGACCCGTCCCGTGGCGTCGGTCGCAAACTTCACGATCTTGATGATGTTGCCATTTTCGTCGGCGATAGGATTGTAAGAGGCATTGAGGACGACTTCGTTGCCCGATTTTCCATAGCGCACATATTCATTGGTATCGAAGTGACCGGACCTCAACTTGTCCCAGAAGGCCCTGTATTCGGGGCTGTTCGCATATTGCTCGCTGACGAAGAGCCTATGGTGTTTGCCCCTGATCTCATCGACCTGATAGCCCATCACCTTGGAAAAGTTCTCGTTTGCATCGAGGATGATGCCGTCGGGAGTAAAGGAAATGACAGCATTTCCGCGGGACATGGCCTGTATCTGGTTGCGATAATCCGTGTTGAGCAGGCGTTCCTTGGCGTTTGACCATTCAACCGAATAGCCCTGGATCCTGCCACCCTGGATCAGCGGCGTAACAATGAGGTCGAATGCGTGCCGGCCGACATTGATGGTCGCTTTGTGAGGCTTGGTCAGCTTGGCCAGCATCCCCCTTTGATGAGAGGGGTTCTTGTGGAAGATGTCGATGTTGGAGCCCACAAGAGTTGAAAGCGAAAAGCGCGGCAAATCCTTCTGCAGATCCGCTTCCGCCTCGCCTAGAAGTTCGCGAACGGAGTTGTTGATGTAGACGATGTTCAGGTTAGCGTCGGCCAGCATGACGTTGCCGTGCAACGTTTCGACAGACATCATTTGGAGCTTTTGGACTTGCGACAGAATGGCGAACATGACGGCCTCAGAGTCAATATGTAAGTTTGCTTTATTAATGTATCTATATATGTCATAAAATATATTTAACGTGACCCTTAAAGATAGAAATTTTATGCAAAAGTCTAATAAGCAAGGTGCGATGTTCAGGTGACGCTGATGACCGGCGAATGCAGCCCCGAAAAGCTCAGCGGCCGCTTTTGAACAAATCTCGTCCTTCGCGCGAACGACGGAAATGGGGGCGCAAGGCTGCACCTCGTATTTACCCGCCAAGTACCGGTCAGGACGGAGCGCGGACCTCATCATCACGTGCGTGGATGTCCGGTTTCGCCCTTGGGGGACCCGTCATCGGACAGTCCGCGCACGGCCCCAACTTCAGTTCTTGAAAACTGCCCCCCGCCCGGCAGGGTCTCAGTAATTTTGGGTGGTAGCTATCGGTTGCATGAACTCGATTGTCGCGCCGTCAGGGGCAACGACGTAGATCACCCGTGTTCCAGCCCGCGCGCCACCGGCGATTGACTGCGGCGTGCCTTGTGCCTTCCAGCCATATGCGGCGATTTTCAAGAGGAGTGCGTCGATGTCGTCGACCACGAATGCGAGATGCGCGAAGCCTGGGTCAAACGGCTTGGCCGATGCGCTCGGCCGATCTACGCCTTGGTACTCAAGAAGTTCGATCGTCTGATCCGCCAGCGACACGATCGCCATGCGCACCCGTCACTTGGCCGAGGAACTCGCCCCCCATCTCGCCGGTGCGCAAGAGCCGCGCGCCGAGTCCATCAACCCAAAACGAAAGCGACTCATCGAGGGATGCGACCGCGAAGCCTACGTGGTCAGCACGCCGCACCTGAAAGTTGATTGCTTGGTCATGCGCTAGGTCCTACCGGCAAACGGGCAGCTCGTCCACTTTGTGCAGTGTGCTAATTGATGACAATCTCTCTTACGTTGGTCACTGGTCTAGGCCAGACTGTCAGGAAATTACCCCAAAGCAGACGCTCACTTTCCTTGGTAGACAATTCAGTGGGTGAGCATATGTGTGCGCATGACCCGCCACTCAATTACGCACGTTGAAAAATGCTAATGATATCGCAGCCTGTCATGCAATCCGTCCCTTTCAGCGGGAGCCAAGAGTATATTCGCCATGGCCCAGAGGAGCTGGCGCGACATGCTCGAAGTCTCAGATGGTGTCGAACATAAGCGACCGATGGGCGGCAGCTCCGGCGAGGTTCCCGTCGCCGACTGCCAACGCCACGGAAGCCATGAGTCGGGCGGCGTCTCCGCAAGCGAAGACCCCGCGAATACTGGTTTCCTTCATAGCGTCCGTTTTGATGACCGATCCGATCGGACCAAGCTCCATCTCAAGACCGAGTTGCTCGGCGATCGGGCTCGACAGCTCGAACGGTGCCATTGTGAACAGGCCCGAGAACGAGAGTCTGCGGCCGTCCTCGAGATCGACGTCTGCGCCGGCAACGATGGCCTTTATCAGGCTGCGCTCCACCTTCACGCCACGAGCCGCAAGCGTGGACATCTGCTCCCCGTCCGGTTCGAATGCACCATTGAGCAGGAAGGTGGTCAGACCCCAATCCGGAAGCATCAATGCATGATGCATGGAGAGGGCGGATGTGGCGATGACACCGATATCTCCTTGGTTCAGTTCGTAGCCATGGCAATACGGGCAATGAAACACGCTCTTGCCCCATCGCTCCTCCAATCCCTCTATAGTCGGGAGCAGATCACGCACGCCGGTCGCCAGAACGAGCCGACGCGACCAGTATCGCTGTCCTCCGGCCAATACACCGAAGCTCGCACCTCCAGGCTCCGCCTTTTCAATCCGCCGCCCTGCACTGGCATGAGCCGAAAGCCACTCCACCGTCGGGTATTTCATGACCTGGGCTCGCGCATCGGCCGCGATCACCGCTGGGTCGACGCCGTCCTGGGTCAAGAAGCCGTGCGACCGGCTGGCGAAGCGGTTCCGTCTCAGGCCCTCGTCGATGACAAGGACCTTCCGGCGCGCGCGGCCGAGCTGCATGGCGGACGATAGTCCCGCATAACTGCCGCCGATAATGATCACATCGTAGATTTCGTCACTCATGGCTTGCTCCATTTCATGTAACAACATAAGTACCATGAAACGTTCAAGTCAATACTCTCGCCACTTTTGTTGTGTCGTTTTTTGCGGCCGTGATATGATATGGTCTTCGGAGGCACCAACGCACGGAATGGAACGTGAGGCAGGATAGTCGACTTTCGCGCATGCTTCATGTTCTGGTTCACATGGGCAATCACAATGGGTCGATGACCTCAGAGACGATCGCGACGATGCTCGACGCCAATCCCGTCGTGATCCGACGCACGATGTCCGGTCTGCGCGATAGCGGTTACGTTCGCTCCGAGAAGGGGCACGGTGGCGGCTGGACCCTTGTCCGACCGCTCGACGAATTGACCCTTCTAGATATCTACCGCGCCGTCGGCGAGCCTTCCGTATTCGCGATCGGCCCAGCCTACGATATGCCCGGATGCGTGATTGAGCAGGCAGTCAACGCTACGCTGAAGGGCGTCTTCGAGGATGCGGAACGCCTGCTACTGGAAAGATTCGCGAGCGTCACGCTTGCCGATATCGCGAAAGGCTTTCCGGCTGAATTTCAGCGCTGACCGCGTGTATGTGGCGACAAACCCAGATTTGCACGATGGTTCAATGTCCAGTGTTGGCGCACATGCGCCGTGAGCAATGTCCGCTTTCGGGTACCAGCGATGAGTACCTGTTCGACCGACTTGGGGGCGCAAAGCGGAAATCATTTCCGCCACGGGGCCGGAAGGGGACTGGCGAGTTTCGGCTTGCCGACAGGCAAGAGCGGACATGTAGCCATTGTTGTTGTCCGAGTTCGGCCCAAAGCTGCCACAGGCTATTTGAGGTGCGCGGGGAACCCAAATGCGTCTCTTTGGAGATTGAAGGTTCCTCAATTAGGTTGGCTGCGCCCAGACCATACAATCAAAAAGCGCGCGCCGGGATTGCAGTCCTCGATCGTCACTGTGAGCCCGTGAAGATCGGCAATGGCCTTGACCATGCTGAGCCCAAGGCCATTGCCTGGAGAATTGCGACTCTTGTCGAGGCGGTAGAGCCTGCGAAAGACCTTGTCGCGCTCGCCTTCCTCGATGCCCGGCCCGTTGTCCTCGACAGCAGCGACGTAGCGGCCGTCCAGCCGCCGGACGGACAATGTGATGCGGGTTCTGGCAGGGCAGTGATTGATGGCGTTTTCGACGAGATTGACGACGAGTTGGGTCAGCAGTTCCTTGTCGCCCTCGATGGGGAAAGATGCTTCGGCATCGGCGGAAAAGACGATCGACTGACTGTTATCCTCGGCAACACCTGCAAAGATGTCGGCGACATTTTCAAAGATGTGTTTCATGTCGAGCGTCGTGAAGCGCGATTTGCGCGCCCCGGCTTCGATCTGGGAGATGCGCAACAGCGCTTCGAACGTCGCGTTGATATGATCGCTTTCCTCCAGTGCCTCCTGTAATTGCTGTCCGACCGGATTGCCGCTGTTCTCGCGGATAGCCGCATCCTCCAGGATGAGCTTGAGCCGATTGAGCGGCGTCTTCAGATCATGCGCGATATCGGCGCTGACACGTCGCATGCCCTCCATCAGGTCCGACAGCCGATCCAGAGCCGCATTGATCTGGCCTGAAATGACGTCGATGTCGTCGCCGCGACCCGTCAGATGAACTCGTCTGGCGAGGTGCCCGTCGGAGATCTCGTTCATGGTCTGCGCAATGGCATCGATGCGCTTTTGTGCCCGCAGACCCAGATAGATCCCCGCCGCCACCGCCAGAAGCGAGGTTGCGAACGACATCCAGGCGAAACTCGAGAAGATGATCTGGGCAAGGTCCTCGGTCGCTTCCAGGCTCTGCCCGACCAGCAGCCGGTTGCCGTCGAGCATGCCGGTGACGATCCGAAACCGGTCATCGGTCGAAAGCCCGAGGTCGGCGGCAGTGACGGTTTCCACCCCTTTCGCGTTCTTGAAGGCTCCTGCATTGCCTGCCAGGCGTCGCCCATCTGGCGTCCCGAGATAGAAGACCCGCATGTCACCTTTCTCGAGTCGGCTGAACGTTTCCAACGTCTTCAGCAGGTCTGCAACATCGCCGGGCGAATAGGTGGACTGGAGGACCGAGTAGGTCTCCTCGACGGAAGCGTCGAGCGCTGCATAGACCTCTTTGCGCAAAAGCACATAGGTGACCGAATAGACCAGCAGCGACGAGGTGACAAAGAGGAACGCATAGGCGACCGCAAGCCGGAACGGCGTGCTGCGCCAGAATCTAGCGGGGTGCATGAATGCTGTATCCCGTATTGCGTACAGTGTGGACGAGTGCCACGTCGAATGGCTTGTCGACCTTGGCGCGCAATCGACTGATATGCGTTTCAACGACGCTGGTCTGCGGATCGAAATGGATGTCCCAGACCTTTTCAAGCAGCATGGTGCGTGTGAGCACCCTGCCTTCCGCCCGCATCAGCGTTTCCAGGAGCACGAACTCGCGCGGTTGCAGCTCGATATTCTGGCCGGCGCGCTGCGCCCTGCGCCTGACAAGATCCAGTTCGAGATCGGCGATTTTCAGCACCGTGCGCTGCTCCTGAACCGGTGGCCGGCGGGCCAATGCGTTGACACGGGCCAGAAGTTCTGAAAAGGCAAAGGGCTTGACGAGATAGTCATCAGCGCCGGCCTCCAGCCCTTCGACACGGTCATCCACACCGCCCATGGCCGTCAGGAAAAGAACCGGTGTCTTGATCTGGGCGGCGCGCGCAGCGCGCACGATCGATAGCCCATCGAGCCCTGGAAGCATCCGATCTACGATCACAACGTCATATTGGTCCTGATCTTGCGTCGCCTGAAAAAGACCATCCCGGCCATCCCTCAAGCTGTCGCAGACATGACCCGCCTCGGTCAGCCCGCGGGCAATGAAGGCCGACATTTTCTCATCGTCTTCTATGACCAGTATACGCATTTTAATCCGTCCCGCGTTCGTCTTCGGACATAAGGATGCCACACCTTTCTGTCCCCGACCTTCCCGCAAATATACAAAAGCGTAAAGAAGCACTTCCCATTTGGCAGCTTTGACGAACGGCTCGTGCCCAGGTCCTCGTTCCGGCCGCCGCAATCTTACCAAATCGTATGGTTTCGGACAGGTGCCCGTATTGCGAGGCGCTTAGAAGGTCTCTCACAGAGCAGCCGAAGGCCTACATGCAAGACGGCCTGGCTCACAAGACCTTCTGTTAACGCGCCGATGGACTTCCCATCAGATAACGCCGGAGCCTCTTCATGAAACAATTTCTTCTCGCGACAGCACTGATTGCCGTGCCGGTCGCGTTTTTTTCAGCCTATGAGCATTATCTTGCCCCACCTGCGGCGGCCGATCAAAGCCAAGTTAGCAGCAAGGGGCTTGGCGACCTTGCCGATTTCAAGGTCATCACGAACGACGTGCAAAAAATAGCTGCGACGGGAGATCTCAAGGCCGCCGAGAAGCGGGCCACTGACTTCGAGACCGAATGGGACGACAAGCAGGCGAGCCTTCGCCCACTTGACCCGATCGCCTGGGGCAATGTGGATGCGGCCGCCGACGGGCTTTTCAAGTCGCTGCGCAACGGCAGCCCCTCTGCCGACAAGGTCGATGCAGCGCTTGCCACATTGAAGACCGTGCTCGACACGTCTGGTGCGAACGCAGACAAGCCAGGCGCAGGGGAGAAAGGCGCGAAGGCGTCTGTTTCAGGCATCGCTGTCACCGACGCGGCAGGTCATCCCGTTCCCTGCGAGGACCTGATCAATCGATTGAAGGATGCCTCTTCGAGACCGGGCCTCGATGCCGGCAGGAAAACCAAGGCGGACGCGCTGCTGAACAAGGCGCTCGAACGCTGCAACGCGGATGACGACCAGCGCGCCGACGCCTTTTCGGCTCAGGGCATCGCCCTGCTGGCGAAGTAGCCCCACGCTCGCAACGATTGGAGACATGACCGATGAAAACGAACATTCTCAACAACCGCGTTCCGCAGGTCACGATCGACTTCTGGATCATCAAGCTTCTCGCCGTGACGATGGGCGAGACGGCCGCCGACTATCTCAATGTCAATCTTGGGCTCGGCCTGACCAATACGTCCCTGATCATGGCGGCAGTGCTGGTGGCTGCGCTGATCGTTCAGTTCCGACAGAAGCGCTACGTTCCCTGGGCCTATTGGCTTGCGGTGATCCTGATCAGCGTGGTCGGCACGCTTGTGACCGACAACCTGGTCGATAACTTCGGTGTTCCTCTCGAAGTGACGACCGTCGTATTCACCGTTGCACTGATGGCGACCTTCGCGCTTTGGTATCGATCCGAAGGCACGCTTTCGATCCATTCGATCTACACGAACCGCCGCGAAGCCTTCTATTGGCTCACTATTCTCTTCACCTTCGCGCTTGGCACTGCCGCCGGCGACCTCGTGTCCGAGCGTTTCGGGCTCGGTTACGGCAGCGCGGGCGTGCTCTTCGGCATGGTGATTGTATCGCTGAGCTTTGGCTACTTCGTGTTGAAGCTCGATGCGATCCTTGCCTTCTGGCTGGTCTACATCCTCACACGGCCGTTGGGTGCCTCCTTCGGCGATCTCTTGTCCCAGCCCCAAGACTACGGCGGCATGGGCTTCGGCACCATCAATACCAGTATCGGCTTCCTGATCGGGATTGCATTGATCGTCGTCTACATGACCGCGACCTGCAAGCCCGAGACGGTAGCGGCGGACGCCCATTGACCCCGAGCGATCCGCTGACTGGAGGGCTCCGGAACGGCGCGAAAGCCGTTCCGGAGTTTTTTTATGTTTTCAAGAGAGTTCAATCATGCTTCATCTCGATCTCGTCACGACCACGGCAATCAATGCTCTTGCGGGAAGATACCTTTTTCTGGATGAGCTTTTCGTCCAGATCACATCCTACGGCGTGCCGCTAATGATCGCCGCCGTCGCGTTTCAATGGTGGCGGCGAAGCCATCGCTCAAGCGTTCGACATGTGCTTGTAGCCTCGGGGCTCAGCTTCCTTCTCGGCCTTGCCCTCAACCAGGCGATCCTGCTCTTCGTCCATCGAATGAGGCCCTATGATGCGGGAGTGACACATCTGCTGATCGCGCCGAGCAGCGACTTTCCTTTCCCTCCGATCACGCAACCGCGTCCTTTTCAATCGCTTTCGCATTCCTGCTTCACGGTTTACGGCGCTGGGGCGCAGCTTTCGCGATGGTTGCCGTCGTCATCTGCTTCTCGCGGATCTTTCTCGGCACGCACTATGTATCGGACATTCTCGGCGGCACGCTGAGCGCCGCGCTGGCCTGCATTCTCGTTCGCTTTTTCTACCGGGCGGATACGAAGCTCGACCGGTTCGTAACCGGGATATTCTGAAGGGCGGTGCAGATGCGCGCCACCTGGCCTTGCATTCGAGGTCGAAACAGGGCTGTGAAACGCCGTCAACCGCCCGACCATGGGCGGTCGGGCGGTTGACGGCAGATGTGACGGACGAAATCGAGCGATCGATCAGCGAAGGTAGACGGTGTAGCTGCCGTTGCTCCATGTGTGGACGCCAAGCACGTTGTTCATCTCGACATTGCGGGCGCGCAATTCGGCGGCAAGCGCTGGAGCCTTGGCAATCGCGGAGGTTGCTTCGGCGTGGTACATGGCCGGCTGCGAGAGAAGATAGTCGGCTTCCCTGTTCTTCTTGCCGTTGGGGTTCAGGATGACGATATTCACATCGGGCGCGCGCTCGGCACCGGCGGCATGATCGTCCATCACGGCGGCGGAGGCAACGCTACCGCTGAGCGCAACAGCAGCGGCTGCGGCAAGAAGGATCTGGTTGAAGCGGGTCATGGTTCTGTTCCTTTTCTTTGGGGCCTGCTCGCTTCGAGCTGCCTTGTTAACGAGAAAGAGCTTGCCAGCCCCACTTCACCAGTGCCTGTCCGGAACTATACATTTTCGTAGTCTACGACTTGTCGCAGTCGTCACCTTTGTCTGCTTTCAAGCCTTATCGATCGACGGGCCTACGACCGAGTTGAAGGCGCTTTCCTGCCATTCATGTTGGATCAGCACCGCTGCCGCTTTCGCGGACCCAAATACGCCGTACCGTTTTTCAAGCCGCCAAAACAGGCCGAATTGGCAAGTCTCTGTGCCATCAGGCCCAGGCTCAGTACCTGGGCAGCAATCCAAGGCGGAAATTATTTCCGCCTTGGAGCCGCCCTCAAACTGGCCGCTTCGCAGAACTTCCATTGTCATTCGGCCTTCATGAAGTGGCAGATCACGCGGCCCGTCTGCTTCTACCGTTGTGCTGCTGCGCACGTCCGACCTTGAGGCGCGAAACGAGTTCGGCGAGATGGGCGGCTTCCGAGGCCAGCGAATGGCTGGCATTGGCAGTGTTGGAGACCATCGCGGCATTCTGCTACGTCATCTGGTCCATCTGGTTGACGGCGGTGTTGATTTCCCGAACGCCGGTTGCCTGTTCCTTCGCCGACTGCGCGAGATCGGAGATGAGACCGGTGATGCTGGCGATTTCATTGACGATTGTTTCCAGCGCCTTGCCGGTTTCGCCGACAAGGCTCACGCCCTTGCCGACCTGATCGCTGGAGGTCGAGATGAGCTGCTTGATTTCCTTGGCGGCATTCGCCGAGCGCTGTGCCAGTTCGCGCACTTCCTGGGCGACGACCGCAAAGCCCTTGCCGGCTTCACCGGCGCGTGCGGCTTCGACACCGGCGTTCAATGCCAGCAGGTTCGTCTGGAAAACGATGTCGTTGATGACGCCGATGATCTGGCCGATCTGGCCGGAGGAATGCTCAATCTGCGACATCGCCGCGATTGCGCTCTGTACGACGGTGCCGGAGTGTTCGGCGGCCTGGCGGGTCTTGGTCGTGGCAGATGCAAGTTCGTTGGTGTTCTGCGCGGTGCGCTGAACCGTCGAGGTGATCTCGTCGATGGCGGCTGCGGTTTCTTCGAGCGAGCTGGCCTGCTGCTCGGTGCGCGCGGCTCGTCCATCCGTCCAGCGTGTCGGGAAATTCTTCGGCGGTGTATCCCGTGATTCGGCGCAGTTCGGCAGAATAGCGTCAGCGCGCGTCAGGATTTGCCGCATCGCCGCCGAGCAGATATGCCTCCCAGAGGCCGATCCCGGTAAAGCCGTCCAGCAAGTCGAGACGCTCCTGGGCGTTCTCGTACTTTTCCTTGTATTCTTTTGCCTGCGACTTTGCCTTGCTCCCAAACATTTGCCTTCGCTCCCAAGAGATAAAGCAATCGAATGCGATAATTGGCAAATGTTAGATGAGGAATAGTTAAACAGAGAATATTTGATATCTGTCGAAGTCCCCGCAAAAATTATCAGGGCTCGGTAATCACGGAAAAGACACCTGATAAAGCAAGCTTCTCGCCTTCAAAATTTCGAGCCGGCTGTGGTTTGGGATCGGATCAAGAAATAATCCTACCCTCACAACACCGGTTTCATTCAAAAATTCTCACCGAAATGTTCAATTCAATCCTTCTTCCTGCGCGAGATCATATGCGCAGTTCGGAGGCGACGACACTGATTTTGGCATGTCGTTCAAAGGCCGCTCTCATCGGCTTGCGGGCGTTTTCAAGGGCTATCAGGTGCCATAAGGCTGGTCGCTTTAAGGCAAAAGCGCATTCCGCACGTGTCAGGCACAGGGATGTTGCGGCAAGTTCCGTGGTCTGGGTGCTGGGCAGGATCGAGTGAAAATCATCAATAGCAAACAGGGAGGAGAGTTCGTTGGGTAGATTCTCGGGCAAGGTTGTCTTGATTACGGGTGCCGCCAAGGGGCTTGGCTTTGCAACAGCCAAGCGTTTTGCAGAAGGGGGCGCGAAGGTCGCCATCACCGACCGGGACGTCGAAGGCGGCAAGGCCGCTGCAGCCGAATTGGGCGGGAATGCCGTGTTTCTTGAGCAGGACGTGACCGATGCAGGCTCGTGGGCTCAGGTCTTCGACGCGGTTTCGAAACAATTCGGATCTGTCGATATCGTGGTGAACAATGCAGGCATTGGCCACTTCGAGACCATCGAGACGATGTGCTATGATCGCTGGCTCAAAACCATCGATGTCAATCTCAACGGTGTCTTTCTTGGAACGAAGATTGCCGTCGAGCGGTTGAAGCCGCGTGGTGGCGCTATCGTCAACGTGGCGTCTATCGAAGGCCTGATTGGCGATCCGGCGCTTCCGGCTTACAATGCCAGCAAGGGTGCGGTGCGGATCTTTACCAAGTCGACGGCCATTCTCTGCGCGCGTTCGGGATATAACATTCGCGTCAATTCCGTTTGCCCCGGCTTTGTCGAAACCAAGCTGGTTTCCGACGCTTTGACCGCGCTGGGCGATGAAGCTGCTGACGCGGCAGCCACAGGCACGATTGCGCGCATTCCGATGGGGCGTTTCGGCCGGCCGGAGGAGATCGCCGCAGCAATCGCCTTTCTCGCCTCCGACGATGCAAGCTACATGACTGGCTCGGACCTTGTCGTGGATGGTGGCTTCACGGCCTGATGCTTGCGGCCTGAGCAAAGTCTAAGCGGTGGCAGGAAAATCTGCGGCCGCCTTTGTGCGGACAGGGACCCCGAGGGTTCACTCGAGAAGAAGCGTGCCGAGGGCGGGCCGTTCAATCCTGCCGCAAAAGCTGCACAACCTGCCCGAATTGACAAATGTCGGTTCAGGCGTATCGTCCAAGTCCTGCGTAACGGGTGGGGAGACCCGGATCGGTTGGATCGGACGCGGGAGGAAATCATGGTGGAAGTGGTTTCGAAGGTCGATGTGCGAAGAAGCATCCGACCCGAGGACGTGATACGATTTGCGCCGGGCGAGATCGTTGCCGAGGCGGATGCAGGCGATGCGGCGGGCCGCAGTCTTTTCTTTCGCGACATCGCCTACGGTGCCTCGACGGTAGCGGCTCCTGGGATCGACAGCATCCTGATGGTCGTCTACCGGAGTGGGCAAGCGCGCATGCGCCGCAGGGTCGAGGCGAACTGGCATGAAGGCTATGTGAAGCCCGGCACGATTTCGATGCTCGGTGTCGACCGGTCCTCCAATTGGGAATGGGACGGCAATATCGAGGTGTCGCATTTCTATCTGTCGAAAGACCTGATGTCGAAAATCGCCTTGCGCGCCTTCGAGAGCGAATATCGTCATTTCCATGCCATTGACGATCTCTGCATCGAAGATCCGTCGCTGCTCGCGCTGACCGATGCGCTGGAAGCCGAACTGCGCAACGGTCCCTCGGGGTCGCGGCTCCTGACCGATCTTCTCTCTCAGGCGCTCACCCTTCAGGTTCTTCGCAACCATCATATCTGCGACAGGGCTAGCCGCGACAGCGCTGACGCGGGGACGACCCTCACCGGTGCGCAGCGTCAACGCGTCACCGATTTTGTCGAAGCCAATCTGGCCAAGAACTTCAGCCTTGCCGATCTCGCCAATGCGGCAGGACTCTGTGAACACAGCTTTCCGCGCCGCTTCAAGACGGCGTTCGAGCAAAGCCCCTGGCAGTTCGTGTTGATGCGGCGTGTGCATAGGGCCATTGCTCTGATCAAGGATACACGGCTTTCCCTGGCTGAAATCGCTTTCCTCACCGGCTTCAGCGATCAGGCCCACATGACCCGTGTCATGAAGAAGGCGACAGGGCAAACACCCGGAACCCTGCGCCGCGCCTAAGCCAGCGGCGAAAACAATCTCGCTCTCGCTGCGATGCGCCGCAATCTCGCTTGCATCCTGCCGTGAGGCCGAATTGTACAAAATCGCCAACCTAATCCTTCAATATTATTGACCGGGAACCTGACACTCTTCTTCCCATGCCGGGATTGCGAGGGAGGAGCCTTGCGGATCGCCGGCTCCGTCTCTGGGAGGAGGCTCGCGTCTGTTTTCTGATGGTCGCAAGGCGTTTCAGTGCCGTGCGGACAGCGTGACGTCTTTTCTCCCTTGTCTGGCAAAAGGGAGGCTTTTCAACAATGGATCAATACATCATGTCCATGGATGCCGGTGGCACCATGACGGATACGTTTTTCGTCGACGATACGGGGCGCTTTGTCGTTGGCAAAGCGCAGACGACGCCGGCCGATGAATCGATCGGCTTCGGCCGCTCGGTAGAGGATGCGCTGGCGCAATGGGGCCAATCCCCGGAAGCGGTGTTTCCGAAAGTGGCGACCGGCATCTATTCCGGCACTTCGATGCTCAACCGTCTGCTGGAGCGCAAGGGCCGCCGGCTCGGCGTCATCGTGACGGCGGGCATGGAAGATTACTTCCAGCTCGAGCGCGGCATTCAGACCTATCTCGGCTATTCCTATCAGGACCGCCTCAAGGTCTCCACCCATCGCCATAACCAGCCGCTGGTTCCGCGCGAGCGTATGAAGGGTGTCCGCGGCCGCATCGATCTTTTCGGCACGGAAGCCATTCCACTTTACGAACACGAAGCCGAAGCTGCCGTCGCCGAGCTGCTCGACATGGATGTCGAGGGCATCGTCGTCAACCTGCTGTTCTCCTATGTCAACGGCGCGCATGAAAATGCGGTCAAGGAGGCAGCGTTGAGGGTGATGGAACGCAAGGGCAAGCGCGTTCCCATGTATCTTTCGTCCGAGCTTTATCCCGTCATGCAGGATTTCGCCCGGCTGAACACCGTGACCATCGAGGCCTATGCGGCAGAACCGTCGCGCGGTCAGTTCCAGAAGATTGCCGACCGCGCGAAGAATTTCGGCGGTCAGTTCGAGCTGCGCGTCATGGCCTCGCATGGCGGCACGATCTCGACGGAAGCCCGCGAACTCGCCCGCACCCTCATTTCCGGCCCGATCGGCGGCATGGTAGGTGCGCGCTATCTGGGTGCGGAACTCGGTATCGGCAATATCGTTTGCTCCGATATCGGCGGAACGTCCTTCGACCTCGGTCTCATCACCGGCGGCGAGTTCACCACCAAGACCCAGCCCGACATGGCGCGTTTCGTGCTCAAGCTGCCGCTGGTCGATATCGACTCGGTGGGTGCCGGCACGGGCTCCTATGTCCGCCTTGACCCGATTTCGAAGCGTATCGAGTTCGGACCGGACAGCGCCGGCTCGCGCATCGGCATGTGTTTCGAACAGGGCGGCGTCGATACGCCGACGCTCTCCGACTGCAACATCATCCTCGGCAATCTCAACCCCAACAACTTCCTCGGCGGCGAAGTCATCCTCAACAAGGAGCGGAGCTACCAGGCGATCAAGGAGCGCATTGCCGATCCTCTTGGTCTCGACCCTTACGACGCGGCCGAAGGCGTTCTCCAGCTCTTCGAAAACCATCTGCGTAACGAAGTCTATGCCCGCGTCTTCGGCAAGGGCTATTCGCCGGAAGACTACACGCTCTTCTCTTACGGCGGCGGCGGACCGATGCATGTCGCCGGTTACACAAAGGGCCTGAACTTCGCCGATGTGCTGGTTCCGGCCTGGGCTGCGGGCTTCTCGGCCTTCGGCTGCGCCTGCGCCGACTTCGAATATCGTCTCGACCGCACGGTCAACGTGGCGACCGCAAGCCCCGATCTTGCGCCGGCGGCGTTCGAACAGGGCTTCACGCTCATCTCCGGTGCGGTCAATGCCGGCTGGGACGGCTTGCGTGCCAAGGTTAAGGACGAGTTCGCAAAGTCCGGGATCGAAGGCGGGCAGATCGAGTACCGGCATTGCCTGCGCGTGCAATATGTCGGCCAGCTCAACGACGTGGAAATCGAGTTGCCGTTCCAGTCGATCCGCTCTGCGGACGACATCCGCGATATCATCGAGCGCTTCGAGGTTGCCTATTCGAAGGAATTCTCCCGCTCGGCGAAGTCGCCGGAGCTCGGCTATCTCGTCACCACCGTTCTGGTGCGCGGCGTCGTGAAGGTGATGAAGCCGGCGCTGCCGAACTTCCCGCTGCACGGTCCTGAGCCGGCCGAGGACGCACTGAAGGAGATCCGCCCGATCTACCGCAACGGTAAATGGCACGATGCCCGCATCTTCGACATGGACGAGCTTCTGCCCGGCAATGTCATCACCGGACCGGCGGTCATCGAGGCTGCGTCCACGACATTCATGGTCCCGCCCGGCGCTGAAGCCCGGCTCGACCAACACCTCATCTTCCACCTCCGTCACCTTGAAGACTGACCGGAAAGGACGACACTCATGTTGAACAAAGTAAAAGCTGCTGACAGCCGCATCGCCAATATCGGCTGGGAAGGCAAGACACTCCGGCAGATGCTGAAGGAGTCCGACGATATCTTCGACCGCACCGGCCATTATCAGGGCCTGAAGGACCTGAAGATCCGCAATGGCCAGCCGATCCTCTACGAAAAGATCTTCTCGCACCTGCGAGGCGGTCTGGTGAATGCGCGCTCCACTGCGCTCAACATCTCGGCCTCGCCGATCGTGAAGGAAATCGGGGAACTGTCCTTCGCGCTCTACACGCCGGAGGGCGAGTCTGTCGCGCTCTCCACAGGCATCATCGTGCATGTCCACACGATGGCCGATGCGATCAAGTACATGATCCGAAACAATTACGAGCAGAATCCGGGCATCGCACCGGGCCACGTCTTCTGCAACAACAATTCGATGATCGGCGACGTTCACACCGCCGACGTCCACACGCTGATCCCGATCTTCTGGGAAGGCGAGCTGATCGGCTGGGCCGGCGGCGTCACGCATGAAATCGATGTCGGCGGCATCCAGCCGGGCTCCATGTGCTACGGTCATGCCGACCGCTACGGCGACGGCCTGTTGGTCTCCGCCGAACTCGTTGGCACCAACGACCTCTTCCATGAGGACTATCTTCAGCGTTGCCGCGACAACGTGCGTGCCGAAATGTACTGGGTTCTCGATGAAAAGACCCGTCTCACCGGTTGCCAGCTCGTGCGCGAGCAGGTCTATCGCACGATTGAGGAAGTGGGCCTCGAGACCTACAAATCCTTCATCCGCGAGGCGGTCGAGGAAGGCCGCCGGACGCTGATCGGCAAGGTCAAGCAGATGGCCTTTCCCGGCGAGTACGAAGCGCCGACCTTCATCGATCTTCCGTGGAAGGACGACGAGACGGTTCATCCTCTGGCCCGCAAGGACACGATGATGCATGCGCCGCTGCGCATGAAAATCACCGGCGACGGGCATATGGGGCTGAGCTTCGATGGCGCGAACCAGTGGGATTACCACTCGTTCAACTGCGCGCCGTCGCCGATGCAGGGTGCTATGTGGGTGCAGCTCACCCAGACGCTCTGGAACTCGGACAAGATCAATGACGGGGCCTATTACGCCACTTCCATCGAATTGCCGAAGGGATCGTGGTGCAATCCGGACTATGACAAGGTGTCGACGACGCTCACCTGGTTCTTCCTGATCCCGAGCTTCACCGGCTTCGTGCGCAGCCTGGCCCGCTCCTATTTCGCGCGCGGCTATCTGGAGGAGATTTCCGCCTCCTATCCCTGCACGTGGAACCTGCTTCAGGGCGGCGGCATCAACCATTTCGGTCAGCCGTCGGCCTTCACGAACTTCGAGATCTCCTGCCAGGGCACGGGTGCTGCCTATGTCAAGGACGGGGAAGCGGCCTGCGCCGCCATGTGGAACCCGGAAGGCGACATGGGCGAGGTCGAGACCTGGGAACATCTCGAACCGCTGCTCTATCTCGGCCGCGGCCGCAAGGCCAACACGTCGGGCGCGGGCAAGTATCGCGGCGGCTGCGGGGCTGAAAGCCTGCGTATGCTCTTCAAGACCCAGTCGCAGATCCTGTTCAGTGCGGGCGAGGGGCATGTCTTCTCCTCGGCAGGCGTCTTCGGCGGCTATCCGGGCAATTCCGGCTATCGCCACAACGTCCACAACTCCAACATGAAGGAGCTGGCGGCGGCAAAAGCGCCCTATCCGACGCTCGACGGCGACCCGGAAAACAGCGCCATCAGCGCCATGGTCAAGGGCGACGAGGTCTTCGATCTCAACCAGATGACCGGCCCGCATCCGTTCGGCGAATATGACCTCTACGCCTCTGTTCAGCGTGGCGGTCCGGGCCTCGGGGACCCGCTGGAGCGCGATCCGGCGTCCGTCGCTGGCGACGTGAATGCCGGCGAACTTCTGGAGCGGTTTGCCAAGCCGATCTACGGCGTGGTGCTGACCAAGGGGGCCGATGGACGGTTGCAGGCGGATTTGGCTGCCACGCAGACCGAACGCGCCGCCATGCGCAAGCGCCGCCTGGAACGCGCCGTCGATACCAAGGACTTCATCGCGCGTGAGCGGGAACGGGTTCTGGCCGGCAATATCAACGCGCCGATCCGCGCCATGTACCAGAGCTCGATGAAGCTTTCGACACGCTGGGCCGCGCATTTCCGCAACTTCTGGAGCCTGGCGGACGACTTCTCGTTCTGAGCCGCCCATCCAGTCAAACTTTTGGAGATAGTCATGAGTGTATCCCACGACATCAACACCTTGCGGGAACTGAAAGACGGCAAGCTGAGCTTCGAGAAGCTGCACGGCCTGATCAGCGGCTTCAAGGACGCGGACCGTTTCGACAAGATGGTCCAGATCTGGCAGGAAAGCGTGGAATGGGATGATCCCATTCTGCTGCCGCTGGCCGAACATCTCTTCGTGGTGCGCAAGCCCGATGGCCGCCGCATCGTCAAGTCCACCTGGGGCCACGAGTATTGCGACGTGCAGGAAAACTGGAAGCTTCACGCCAAGGTCTTCGTGCGCGACACCGAGGAGTTGATCAACGAGCTCTATCCGGACAAGCTCGGCTGCGATCCGGAATGGATGCAGCTTCGCGAATATTACGACCCGATTTCCGGCACGCTGCTGGAGGTGGAGGTGGTGCCGCCCGGCTACCCGATCGTTCACGATTTCAAGCCGGACATCGACACCTTTTATCGCGAATGGCTCGGTCGTCCGGTGCCGTGACCGGCTGAAGGTCTCGCGCGCGAAAATCAGAGGCTGCCGGGGTAATTTCGATGCCCCGGCGGTTCTCGACCGGTTTGGACGGAAAAGGATATAAACATGGATTCGATTTTCATCACGGGCGCCGCCTCCGGCATTGGCCGGCATACGGCCTCGATCTTTGCCGCCAGAGGCTGGCGCGTCGGACTTGCCGATACCAGCGCGGATGCGGTGGCCGCCCTTGCTGCCGAACTCGGGGCGAACGCGAAGGCCTACACGGTCAACGTGACCGACCTTGCCTCTATCGAAAAGGCGCTCGCCGATTTTGCCGGGGTTGGTGGCAGTCTCAAAGCCTTTTTCAATTCGGCAGGCCTTCTCGATATGAAGCCTTTTGCCGAGGCTGATCTTGCGCGGCTCAGCGCCGTCTTCGACGTCAACGTCAAGGGCGTGATCAACTCCACCAAGGCCGCCTTGCCCTATCTCGAGCGGCATGGCGATGCCCGCGTCATCACGATGGGGTCTGTCTCCGGCATTTATGGCATCCCGGATCTGGCGGTCTATTCCTCCTCCAAATTCGCTGTTCGCGGCCTCACCGAGGCGCTGAACATCGAATTGGAAGGCAAGGGCGTGTGGGTCTGCGACATCATGGTCGCCTATGTGAAGACGCCGATGGTGATGGAGGCTGCCAGCAAGGCAAAATCGGTCGAAATCCTGGGGGTCAACGTCACGCCCGATCAGGTCGCAGACACGGTTCTCAAAGCCGTTGACGGTCGTCAGGTCCATTGGTTCGTCACGCCGGAAGATGCGGGCGTGGCAACCCAGGTCGACAGCATGCCCTGGGAAAGCCGGCGCGACTTCGTGAAACAGATAACCGGCTATTGAGCGGCAGCTCCTGGGCAGGCGGGGCACTCCAGCCGCCTGCCCAGGTTCAACGAGAGGGTGGCGCAAAAACGGCCACCGCACAGAAAAGACGTGAGGAATGGCGGCGATGGACATGCGTATGCGGCTGATCGATTATCTGGACACCGGGGCCTCGCGCGGCGCTCATGAACCTTGCCTGACGATGGGTGGCAAGGACTACAGTTATGAAGATGTGCAGACGCTGAGCTACCGCATCGGCCGAAAGCTCGCCGCCAGCGGTATTGCGGCGGGCGACAAGGTTGCCATTCTCTCGGCCAACGATCCTATCGCCTTTTCCTGCGTCTTTGGCATTTCGCGCGCCGGTGCCGTCTGGTGCCCCATCAACCCGCGCAACGAGGCAGGTGAAAACCGCTATATCCTCGACAATTTCGATTGCCGGTTTTTGATCTTTCACAGCGCCTTTGCCGACATGGTGGAAAAGATGCTGCCGGAACTGCCGAAGCTGGCGCAGGCCGTCTGTCTGGACGCCGATCTGCCCTTTGCCGTCTCTCTTGCCGTCTGGCTGGATGGTGTGGACGACAGCCCGTTTTCGCGTGCTCCGCTCGATGATGTCGCGATGATCCCCGGCACGGGCGGGACGACCGGCAAGCCCAAGGGCGTGATGCTGACCGATACCAATCTCGAAATCATGTCGGCGCTGACGCTTATAGGCTATCCGTTCGACGGGCGTCCGCGCTACCTGGCGCTCGCGCCGCTCACGCATGCCGCGGGCGTCCTGTGCTTTCCCGTTCTGGCACTAGGCGGCCAGATCGTCATCATGCCGCGCCCCGATATCGGCGAATTCGTCCGCCTGATCGAGGCGCATCGGATCACGCATACGTTCCTGCCGCCGACGCTGATCTACATGCTGCTCGACAGTCCCTATCTCGCCAAGGCCGATCTCTCCTCGCTGCAATGTTTCTGGTATGGCGCAGCCCCGATTTCTGTCGCCCGGCTCAAGGAGGCGCTCACGCGCATCGGTCCCATGGCGCAATTCTTCGGCCAGACGGAAGCGCCGATGATGATCACGATGATGTCTCCGCAGGAGCACTATAACGATGACGGCTCGATTGCCGAAGAGCGCCTGCGCTCGGCCGGCCGCGCCGGCCCGCTGGTCCGCCTCGGTATCATGGACGGCGAAGGCAGGCTTCTCCCCAATGGAGAGCGAGGCGAGGTCGTGCTGCGCGGCTCGCTCGTCATGAAAGGCTATTACAACAATCCGTCAGCCACCGAAGAGGCCTCCGCCCATGGCTGGCACCACACCGGCGATATCGGCTATCTCGATGAAGACAACTTCCTCTACATCGTTGACCGCGCCAAGGACATGATCATCACCGGCGGGTTCAACGTCTATTCCGTCGAGGTCGAACAAGCGCTTGCCCAGCATGATGACGTTCTGGATTGCGCCGTCGTCGGCCTGCCCGATGACAAATGGGGCGAGCGCATCGTCGCCGTCGTTCAGCCGAAGGAGGGAAAGACGATCGACGCCCAAGCCCTTATCGCCTTCGTCAAGACGCAGATCGGCAGCATCAAGTCCCCAAAGCAGCTCGAAGTCTGGCCTGATCTGCCCCGCTCGCGGGTGGGCAAGGTGCTCAAGGCGGAGATCCGGGCACTGTTGGGACGTGGATAGCCGAAAGAAATTAGATCTGCCCCAATCTGATGCACTTGGTGTCCACAGCAGTTGCGGCCATTTCTCGTGGGGGAAACAGGCAGAATTGACAAGTCTCTGCGCCATCAGGCCCCCGCAACCAAATTCCTCGACATTCAAAAAGCCCGCTCGTAAAAACCGGCGGGCTTTTGACATTTGGAGGGGCGGTGACAAACTCCTTTTGTTTCTGCGGCAGGGAATGACAACCACAATCAATCCCTTCGACCTGAGTTGCTCTGAGCCCCTAAACTTGCTCCAAATTTTGGTAGAGTCGGTCGCGATCCGGAGACGGACGAATGAAGCGTTCACGGTTCCCGGAAGAACAGATCATTGGGATCTAGCCGTTGGACCCCTCCACCGACAGAACGCAGCCGGTTAATGGGGCCGTCATCCTGGAACAATGCGGACTGGCGCACCTTTGTACGCTGGCGTCTTGGAATGCTTTTCATGATACGACAGCGGAACGAGCGGATTGAGTTCCGGATAGTATCCTGCCACGCAACCTGCAGGCAGATCGTACGGGGTAATTTTCAGACCGGATACCGTGCGCTCTATGCCGTCGCTGATATCGCAGGTCAGCGAAACGATCTGGCCTTCCTCCAGGCCTAGCCGCCTGATCTCGTCGTGGTTGATCAGCACGACGTTGCGGCTTCCTTCAAGGCCGCGCAGGCGGTCCGAATAGCCGTAAATCGTGGTGTTGAACTGGTCGTTGGAGCGGAGCGTGATCAGGGTCATGCGGTCGGGCCGGGGTCCGGTTGCCCCTGCGTCCTCGCCAAGGCTGGTAATCGTAGTGGGCGTGGTGAACTCTGCCCTGCCGCTCTTGGTCTCCCATTTGCGCTCGCGCGCCGGGTTGCCTCGATAGAAGCCGCCTGGCTGATGAAGCCGAGTGTTGAAGTCATGAAATTGATCCGGATAGGTTTCGGCGATCAGATCGCGGATCAGGTCGTAATTCGCGGTCCATTCGTCCCATCGCAATCTCGGGTTCTCTGCAAGGGTGGCCTTGGCAAGGCGACAGACGATGGCAACCTCTGAAAGGAGCGCCTCGCTGGGCGGCTCGGCATTGCCGATCGAGCCGTAGATGTGGCTGAGTGAATCCTCCATGGAAACCGCCTGGCGGCCGGTCGCCTGCTCGTCGATATCTGTCCTGCCCAGGCAGGGCAAAAGGTAGGACACAGCCCCAGGCGTGAGATGCGATCTGTTGAGTTTTGTGGCGATATTGACCGTCAATCGCAACCGGGGCCAGGCTTCCTCCATCCTCGCCCTGTCAGGCAAAGCGCGGACCAAGTTGCCACCCAGCGACACAAGGGCCTTGACCGATCCGTCGAGAATGCCCTCGCAGGTTTCGACCGCGTTGCGCCCGTCCTCTCGCGGGGCGGTGAAGTTGAACATAGCTTCGAGCTTGTCGAGCGGGATGCTTGCCGTCTTCTCGCCGATGCCGACCGTGCGCTGGCCCTGAACATTCGAATGCCCGCGAACCGGCGAAATTCCCGCGCCCGGCCGCCCGATATGACCGCGAAGCAGAAGAAGATTGACGAGCATTCCGAGGTTGAGCCAACCGTTGACATGCTGGGTCAGTCCCATTCCGTAAATGCCGATTACCCTCTGCGAGGAAAGATAGATCTCGGCCGCTTCCGCGATCATCTCCTGATCCAGGCCGGAATGTGCCTCGAGGTCAGACCATTGCATCGCCTGGACTGCGGCTTTCATGGCATCGAAGCCCGTGGTTTCTGCCTCGATGAACTCCCTGTCGAGAACGGTTCCCGGCATCGCCTCTTCGGCTGCAAACACGCATTTCATCATGCCGGCCAGCACCGCAATATCCCCGCCGGGCCGAACCTGATAGTAACGGCTGGAGATCTTCGTGGCTTTTCCAACAGTCATCTGGACGATGTTCTGCGGGTCAACGAATTCGATCAGCCCGCGTTCGCGCAAGGGATTGAACGTTACGATCCTGCAGCCCCGGTCGACCGCCGCCTTCAACTGGTTGAGGAAGCGCGGACTGTTTGTGCCCGTGTTCTGGCCGAAGAAGAAGATCACGTCGCATTGTTCGAAGTCTTCAAGGGTGCAGGTGCCGACCGGCGTGCCGATGAAAGTCTTGAGGTTCACGGACGTCGTTTCGTGGCACATGTTGGACGATTGCGGCAGGTTGTTGTTGCCGTAGACGCGGGCGAGAAGTGCGTAGAGATAAGACGCTTCAAGTCCGGCGTGGCCCGAAGCGTAGAAGACCGTTTCCTTGGGATCGAGTGCCTTCAGCTCCGCCCCGATTTCGCGAAAGGCTTCGCTCCAATCCACTGAAACGTAGCGATCGGAAGCGGGATCGTAGCGCATCGGGTGTGTCAGACGTCCGGCGTGTTCGAGATCGTGATCCGGCCAGGTCCGCAACTCCGTCACCGTATGTTCGGCGAAAAATTGCGGCGTCACACGTTTCGGCGTTATTTCCCAAAGCGTGGCCTTGGCACCATTTTCGCAGAACTCAAATGTCTTTGTGTTTGCCGGCTTCGCCCAGGCGCAGGAGGAACACATCACACCCTTGGGCTTGTTGAGTTTCGCCAGCACCTTGAGGGCCATCGGAGAGTTGCGTTCTTCGCCGTAGATCCTCGCAACGCCCTCCAGCGACCCCCAGCCGCCGGTGGCGTGATCATATTCGGGCGTTTCCGGATCATGCTCGGTCGCGCTGTGTGTTGTGCCTTCATCGTACTGGTTCATGGTCACATTCTCCTCAGGCTCCACCAACCCGAAGGGCGAAGATGTCTGAAGAAGGACGTAGCCCAGCGAAATCGGTTTCAAATTTAAACAACGAGATTCGGCTGCAGGAGTTCCGTCGCGAAACGTCCGGCTGCCATTTTCATGAATGAGGCAGGGAAAGTGCCATCGGCCATGTTTTCCATGCGGGCCGAGGGAACCGATTGGGTCGCGGATTGTTACCTCCGGGCACCAAATGCCGTTTTGAAGGTGACCTGCATAATTTCATGAGAGTGCTTTTCGACAAGGAATGGAAATGGCCGCGAGCTCCAGGACAGAAGAACAGGCCAACGGCAAAATGCCGGCAGACGAAAGATCATCTGCGGATCGTGACGACAAGCATTTGAGTTCCAAAGAGAAGAGAGAAGTGGATGACCGTCTCCAACTCAGGCCCGTCGCTGTTTACGAGATCGTCAGGAAAGAGGGAGACTCGGAGCTCGCCCGGCCTGCGAGCAGTCTTCTGTGGTCGGGTTTCGCGGCAGGGCTGTCGATTGGATTCTCCGTTTTCACCCAGGCGACGCTACGCCACTATTTGCCCGACGCAGACTGGCGGCCGCTGGTGGAGTGCTGGGGTTACGCGGTCGGCTTCCTGATCGTCATTCTCGCCCGCCAGCAGCTTTTTACAGAAATCACGCTGACCGCCATGCTGCCGTTTCTCGCCAAGCCCAATGCAAAGGGCGTTTGGGCCATCGCAAGGCTTTGGTCGCTCGTCTTTGCGGCCAATCTGGCTGGCACTTTGGTGTTCGGAGCAGCGGTTGCGTTCGATATTCTGCATATGCCCGAGGTTCGGGCTGCAGCGCTAGAGATTGCTCGGGAAGCCATGGAGCCATCGCGCGGCTATATGTTCCTGCGTGCTATCGCCGCCGGATGGCTGATCGCCACAGTCGTGTGGCTGTTGCCCTCAGCGGAAAGCTCCCGTTTCCCGGTCATCGCCCTGCTGACCTATCTCATCGCTCTTTTTCATCTCTCGCACATTGTCGCCGGTTCGGTGGAAGCCGCTTCGCTCATATTTTCCGGAGAACTCCATGTCGGCCGTGCCATCACCCATTTCTATCTTCCGACCCTTTTCGGCAATGTGATCGGCGGCAGTGCTCTATTCGCCCTCATCAGCTATGCTCAGATTGCGGAAGAACTCGAAACGGCGGCCGAAGAGAAGTAGGAACCGCAAATATTCGACAAAGCGCGCCGTGCCTTGCGTCAAGAGCGTGTATTCTTGGACGGCCATCGCAGCTCCCAGATCCTAGGGATGGCAACCTTCGATCCGGAAAGGCCGAATTCCTGCCATCCCGGTTCCAGCAAGCTCGTTTCCAATCCGTGCCCGCTAATAAATAAGTCGCTATACCAGCCGAATTGACAAGCCTCTGCGCCATCAGCCCCGCTACCAGCTTCTCAAAACACAAAAGCCCGCCTCGGAGAAAACCAGCGGGCTTCCGTGCGTTTAGCCTTCAGATAAAGAGAGCGGGCAGGATTGATGCAGGCCGCGCTTTTCATGACCGTTTCGGTGTTTCCTACCTGAACGCGGACCCGTCTTCATACTCTCGCCGAAAATCTTCTAGTCGATCCGGTATACCGAGATGGTCACGTCGGTCTGGTGGAAGGCGCAGGAAGAAATGAAGAGGTGGTCGCTCAGCCAGATATGCGGGCCATCGGGGGCGTCGAAGACAGGCGCTGCGCGGAAATAGTACTGGTTCGGTGTCACCAGTTCGCCTGCGTCGACCTTTTCAACCGTCGCGACGGGTGCAGAGAAAAGTCCGTCGTTGCGGATATAGATCGGTGTGCCATCGTCCGCTTCCAGCATGTAGTGGGCGCTGACCAGCGTCGAGCGGTCATTGCGCACCAGCGCATAGTCCGCACCACCTGGGCAGACGCGGCCGTTGAGAAGCGGGCCGACCACCGAGCCGCCGATGATCGGGAAGATGCGCCGTTCGCCGAGTCGTCCGCGACCGGCAAAGGTGGGCTGACCGAGATCGACATATATGTCGAATGCGAAGGTCAGGTTAGGTGCAATGGTTTTCAGTCGCGATGTCATGTCATCCTCCCATCGTCGTGCTTATTGCGTGACCCATTTGGTCGGGAACAGCTGCCAGCCGGTGCGTGCCTGGATGAGTCCCCAAAGGCCTTGCGGCGCGAAGAGCATGGTCAGTGCTGCAATCGCACCCTGAACGATCAGGAACAAACCGCCGTGATCCTGAAGGAATTCGCGCAGCAGGAAATAGATCGCCGTCCCGATCAGTGGTCCTTCCAGTGTGCCGGCACCGCCGACGATCACGATGAAAAGAATGCGAATCTGCCAGTCGATATCGAAGGCGCCGGCTGGATCGACATAGAGAACGGAGAGGTAATAGATCGCGCCGGCGACCGCGCAGATGACGGCTGAGGCGACGAAGGCGATGACGCGCGAGCGGCCCGGTGCGATGCCGACGCTGGCTGCCGCCGTCTCATTGTCGCGGATCGCCATCAGCCCGAGGCCGAAACGGGTGCGCAGCAAGCCGAAGATGGCGAATTGTGTCACGAGGACAAGCGCCAGCGCCGCCCAGAAGACAGCGTCGCCGAAGGTTGCGGGATCGATATCCGGCGCATTCAGCACCATGCCCTGAGACGAGCCGACGAAATCCCACTGGCCGACCAGAAGTCTGAGGCAGTCGGCCAAGACCCAGATGCCGATGGAGAAATAGGCGTCGCGCGAGCCCTTGAGCAGCAGTGCGATCACGACCGCCACCGCGGCCGAGACAACGGCGCTGAAGGCGAGGCCAAGGAAGGGCGAAATGCCGAGCGTATTGACCACGAGGAAGAGGGTATAGGCCCCCACGCCGATGAAGGCCTGGTGGCCAAAGGACAAAAGGCCGGTATAGCCGCAGAGCAGGTTCCAGCCTTGTGCCATCGCCAGCACGAGGCAGATTTCCATAGGCAGCCGGCGATCGACAGGCAGGAGAACCGCGCTGAGCGCCAGCGCGCCGACCAGCAAAATGCCGCCGATCAGGCCGGCATTGGCCGAGAAGATGGGCCGCGAAGAGATGGGACCGTTCATGTCCGCCTCCGTATGAACAGACCCGGCAGGTTGGCCTGCTGAGCCAGAAGAATGAGGAAGAAGGCGAGATGGCCGAAGAGCGGTCCGGAATTCGGATTGATCCGGAGGCCGATCAGCTGCACCACGCCGAGGAAGAGACCGGCCAGGAAACTGCCGCGCAGCGAGCCGATGCCGCCGATGATGACGACTTCGAACGAGATCAGCAGGCGTTCGACGCCGCTATAGGGCGAATAGGAGCTGCGGATCGCGAGAAGCAGCCCGGCAATGGCCGAAAGCGTGACGGCCAGCCCCATTGCGATGGCATAGACGCGCTTGCGGTTGAAGCCGAGCGTTTCCAGGATCTCGAAATCGTCTGCCGCGGCGCGGAAGGCGCGGCCGAGCGTCGTGCGGGTCAAGAGGAGATGCATCAGCACGAAGAGCAGCACGGCGGTGCAGAAGATGATGATGGGCAGCACGCCGATGGAGGTTCCAAAGATCGAAACGCCTTCATCCTGTAGGGGACCTATGTCGATGGCCCGGATATCCGCGCCGTAATATTCGACGAGCGCATTGCGAATGATAATGGACAGCCCCATGGTCGCGACCATGGCCGGCACGGGATTTGGCCCGATCATGCGGTTCAGCATGACAGTCTGCAGAGCCCAGCCGAGCCCGAAGGTGACGACGGCGACCAGCGCGATCACCACAGGCAGCGGCATATGCGTGACAGATAGCAATGATGCGCCGATATAGGCCCCGAGCACGATGAATTCGCCATGTGCGATGTTGACGATGCGCATGATGCCGAAGGCGAAGGCAAGGCCAAGGCCGAAGAGGCCATAAAGGCCACCAACCATGAGCCCGTTGAGAATTGTGGGCAGAAAGCTCATGCGTGGGTTTCTCCGAAATAGGCGTCGCGGATCGCATCGGGTGTGACGGTCGAGGATCTGGCGGCGAGCCGCACCTTGCCCTTCAGCAGGCAATAAAGCCGGTCCGAGGCAGAGCGCGCGCGCACCGTATCCTGCTCGACCAGAACGATGGAGACGCCTTCCTTCCGGATGCCGTCGAAACAGGCGTAAATTTCCGAAATGACCTTTGGTGCAAGACCGAGCGACAGCTCGTCGCATAGAAGCACGCGCGGATTGGTGAGAAGAGCACGCGAGATCGCGACCATCTGTTGCTGCCCGCCGGACAGGTCCGAAGCACGATGACTGCGGAATTCCTTCATCGCGGGGAAGAGTTCGTAGACGCGGCCGAGCGTCCATGGCCCCTTGCGCGCCCGCGCCATTGCGAGAAGCAGGTTCTCTTCGACTGTGAGTGATGAAAAGAGCCGACGCCCTTCCGGCACAAGTGCAACACCGCGCCGCGCCAGGAGATCGCAGCGAAGCCGCGTCACGTCTTCACCGGCGAGGCGGATGCGTCCGTTGCGGCATTGCGTCAGGCCGATCATGGCGCGCAGAAGCGTTGACTTGCCCGCGCCGTTCGCACCGATAATGGCGACCGTCTCGCCTTCGTCTACCTTCAGCGACACATCGAAGGTCGCCTGCAAGTCGCGATAGAAGACGTCGACATGTTCCAGTTCAAGCAGCGTCATCGACCGAGATCCCCAGATAGATTTCCTGAACGAGGCGCGATGCCATGACCTCGGCGGGGTCTCCATCGGCGACCTTCTCGCCGAAATTCAGCACCATGATCCTGGTCGCCACCGCCATCAGCGCGTGGGCGATATGCTCGATCCAGATCACGGCGCGGTCCTTTTTCAGCACCTTGACGATGCCGATAATGTCGTGGACTTCCTCTTCGGTGAGGCCGCCGGCGATTTCGTCGAGCAGGATGACCTTGGTGCCGACGCTCATTGCCTTGGCAAGTTCCAGCCGCTTGCGGTCGAGAAGCGGCAACGCGCCTGCCGGCATATTGGCCTTCGGCAGCAGGCCGACCGTATCGAGGATGGCGCGCGCCTCATGGCTTGCAGCCGTGCCACGGAGGTTCGGCCCATGCATGACGCCAGCGAGCACGTTTTCGAAAACGGAGAGACCGACAAAGGTGCGAGGTACCTGGTAGGCGCGGCCAAGGCCCATCCGGGCGCGCTCATATTGCGTGAGCCGCGACACGTCTCGCCCGTCGAGCTTGACGGCGCCACGATTGACCGAGACCGTTCCGTCCAGCGCATTGAAGAGGGTCGTCTTACCGGCACCGTTCGGTCCGATGATACCGAGGCACTCACCGGTCACAACCGAAAAGCTCACCTTATCGACGACGGTCTTGGCGCCATACGACTTGCAGAGGCCTTCTGCTTCCAACATGTCCCGATTTCCTCCACTGTTTTCGCGCATCCGCAGGTGACGCCGGGCCAGGGTGCGCGCCCTGGCCTTCAAGCGAGACCTGCGGATGCAGTTTGCAAACCCGTCTGAGGGTTATCAGGCAAGCTCGGAGAGCAGCTTGAATTCATCCTCGACCTGGAAGGGCGAGTCAGAGCCTTTGTAGGTGACGACGAGATCGTATTTGAACTTGCCGCTCTTGGCCTTGCGCCATTGCCCGGCAACCAGCGGGGTGCTGGCGAGGCCCGGAACCTTGGCGGACGCGAAATCGACCTTTCCGACCACGGTGTCCAGCGTCAGCTTGGAAAGCGCTGCCTGGACGGCCTTCTTGTCCTTGGGATCGCCTGCAGCCTTGAGCCCTGCAAGCGCCACTTCCCAGACGGCGTGGGTGTAGCCGAGAACGGCAGTCCACTGCTTGCCGGTGGTGCTTTCCCATTCCGCCGCCAGTTCGGTGGCGCTCTGGCCGGTCAGCGAGGATTTGTAGGGAAGCTTCGGCGACCACCAGATTTCCGTCGACATGCCGTCGCCGCGATCGCCCAGCGCCTCGACCCCACCGGGGAAGAGGAACGCACCGGCCACGGTCGCGATTTCCGGCTTGTACTTGGACTGAGCCGCACTCCGCCACATGCCCGCGAAGTGATCGGCAAACATGAAGCCCGACAGGATCTGCGCATTGCCCTGCTGGAAGGCCGCAACCTGGTTGGAGAAGTCCTGCGTCTCCATCTTGAACATGCCACCATCGACCGTCTTGTAGCCGCTCTTCTTCAGCATGGCCGGCAGGCCGTATTGCGGATCGGCAAAGCCGCGCGAGGCGGGCTGGTCGACGAAGCTCACGGCGACCGTGTCATTGAGACGCTTACGCACCGGCTCCCACATCCCGACATAGGCGGCGCTGATATCGGTCGTCGCGAAGCAGAAGTGGAAGGTCCACGGCGTGCCCTTGTTGGAATAGCCATCGGGGCCGCCGCGAATGCCGAGCATGGCGTCCGATGGCAGGATGCTGGAGACGATCGGCGTCTTGTTGACGATCGCCATCTGCCCGCCGCCGATGGCGGCCAGCGCTTCCGAGGCTACAATGAGATCGACCTTCTCGCGCGTCATCAGGTCGATCGTGACCTGGGTCGCAACGTTGACCGAGCTCTGGCTGTCGCGGAGCAGGATTTCCACAGAGTAAGTCTTCGCGCCGATCTTGAAGCCGCCCTTGAACAGCTTCTCCATCTGGGCCTTGATGAAATCCACCGGCTCGCCGAAGAGCGCGCCCGGACCCGACATAGCCCCGACCCAGCCGATGCGCAGGACATCGCCGCCAGCAGCATGCGCTGCCGGAAAGTGCAGCGAGAAGGCTGCGGTGGCAGCGCCCAGCGCACCAAGCTTCAGGACATCGCGGCGCGATGCCGACGTGTTCGTAGACGTAGTTTTCCCGTTGATAAGTTTCATGTTTTTCCTCCCGAAACGAATTCCCAATTCGCAATCGACAATCTAGTCAATTGACCAAATCATATGATTGGATTAAACGTTCGTCAACTGGTGAGGCGGCTCGATTTTTTCAGGAACGTGATTTCCCTTGAAACGAGAGGCGATGCCGCCGGTCTGACAATGGGAGGAAATCGTGACTTCAGGCACCGAAATCTGGGCGTGGGATTCCGCCCGCACCGCAACGGCGATCCGCGCCGGCGAAATCTCCAGCCGCGAGGCAACCGAGGCCGTCATTGGACGCATGCATGCCGTCAATCCGGCCGTCAATGCGGTCGTGGACGACATGTCGGATGAAGCTCTGGCTGCGGCCGATGCAGCCGATGCAGCGCTAAGGCGCGGCGACGCCGTTGGCCCGCTCCATGGCGTGCCGATCACGGTGAAGATCAACGTGGATACGGCTGGCCACGCCACGACCGTAGGACTTGTCGCGGCGAAGGACGCCATTGCCTCCGAAGACAGTTCGCCCGTTGCCAATCTTCGTCATGCCGGCGCGATCGTCGTGGGCCGCACCAATGTTCCCGCCTTCTGCTATCGCTGGTTCACCCAGAACGATCTTCACGGCAAGACGCTGAACCCCTGGGACCCGGCGCTGACGCCTGGCGGGTCGAGCGGTGGCGCGGCGGTTGCCTCCGCCATCGGCATCGGCTCCATCACCCATGGTAACGACGTTGCCGGTTCGCTGCGCCTGCCGGCCGCGGTCAACGGCATCTATGGTTTAAAGCCGACCGTCGGCAGGCTTCCGGGCCACAACCCGTCTGCCCATGTCGAAAAATCGCTCTGCCTACAGCAGGGCGCGACCGAGGGCCTGATGGCACGCTCGGTAAACGATCTGCGTCTCGGCCTTGCCGCGCTCGAGCGCCCCGACTACCGCGACCCGACCCTTTCCCCTCTTCCCCTCCCAAGCGTGGAAGACGTCGCCCCCTGCCGCGTGGCTGTCTATGCAGGCACGCCGGCAGAGGGCGTCGATCCGGCCATGTCGGCGCTTGTCCGGAAGGCGGCGGACTGGCTTGCTGCAGAGGGCTATGCGGTCGAAGAAGTCGAGCTTCCGCATCTCGGCGAGATGGCCGAGTTGTGGATGGCGATGCTTTATGCAGAAGCGCCGAGCCCGGTCCGTGAGGGCATGTTCGCGCTGGGCGGCAAGGATTTCGAGACCGCGTTCCTGAATACGGCCGGGGCCCTGCCTGTGCTTTCTCCGCTGGAATTCATTCAGGCCTGGCAGCGCCGGATCGCCATCCAGCGCGCCTGGGCGGAGCTTTTGAAGCGCTATCCGGTCGTCCTGATGCCAACGGCTTTCCAGCCCACCTTTCCGCATAATCACGACCTCATCGATATCCCGACCATGGCGAAAATCCTGGCAGCATTCAAACCGCTCTCGGCGATTGCGGGATTGTCGCTTCCTGCGATTTCGGCCCCGGCCGGCTTCGTCAATGGCGTTCCTGCCGGCGTCCAGCTCGTCAGCGCGTGGTATCGCGAGGAGCGCTGCCTTTCCGCGGCGGGCGCACTCGAGCGTCATATCGGCCCGATCTTGCCGATCGACCCGAAGAAGGCTTGATTATTCTCGCTCGGCAAAGAAGATGAGGGCATGAAAGCTTCACTGAAACAGGCCCGAATCGTTCGGCCGAATAGCGACGGAAAGCGTGAGCTCATCATCGGAGCCGCGCTCAAGGTCATGATTTCGGACGGGCTGTACAACGCCACCACTCGAAAGATTGCAGAAGCGGCAGGCGTCAACCTCGCCACGCTGCACTATCACTTCAACGACAAGGAAGAGATTTTCTTCCTCGCCATGGGCCAGCTGGTCGCCAATTACCGCAAGGTGCTGGCGACCCGCTTCATGAAGCCGCAGACGCTTCATGAGCGCATTCCCGAGCTTCTCTATTTCATCTGGGAGGAGATCGAGAAGGCGCCAGATGAGCAGCTGGCTCTTCAGGAGATGACACTCTATCTGCTGCGTCATCCCCATGCAGCAACGCTTGCCCGCGACAAGGATCACGAGTTCCTTGCTCTCTATGAAGACACCCTGCTGACTGCGACGGATGCCGAGAATTACCGGACCGAGCAGGTCAAGGATCTGGCGAACTTCGTCTACACGGGACTTGTCGGCGCGTTCAACCAGTGGCTCGCGACCCGCGACAGGGCGCGCCTCCTCAAGGGACTGGAAAACCTCATTGCCTCCGCGCAGCATCTGGCTGCCAATTTTGGCGCGCGCCAGTAGATCCAGACCATGGGCCGGCCGCCAGTTCAGGGCCGATCTCGTGCTCTGATTTTCCGGCCGAGATGACAGGTTTCCTTTTTCGACCCAGCTAAGAAGTTGCCGCCGTGTTGCGCGGCTGGGCCGCCACGCGAGCGTTCAAAATTAGCACTTGATCCTCTAGTCGCTAGAGATTGTACCAAGGAAAGCGGTTGAACGAAGGAGGCATTCATGGCGGCGACACCAGGCAAGATGCGATATCGGGTGCAGGGAATGGACTGCGCCAGCTGCGCCACGAAGATCGACACCGCCGTGCGGAGACTGCCAGGTGTCGTGGACGTATCCGTTTCCGCCACGGCGGGGACGATGACGGTAAGCTTTACCGGCGAAGACAATCTTCCTGCCGTGGAAAAGACGGTTCAGAAACTGGGTTATGGAGTGGAGGCCAGGGGCGCGGCGGAGGGTGCGAAGAGTGCGGCTGCGCATACGGCGCATGCCGAACATGAGCGGCACGATCTTGCACACGAGGCCTGGGGATGCTGCGATCACAACGCCCACGATCACGACTCGCATGATCACATGGGCCATGATCATGCGGGAAAGGCTGCGCCCTCTGCCGAACTGGGCCTTCATGGACATGACCATGGTCCGAGCGACGGTCCGTGGTGGCGTACGCGTAAGGCGGCGCTAACGATGGCGAGTGGCGTGGCGTTGCTCGCTGCCTATCTGGTCGGTCACGCGGTGCCTGCGATCGCGCCCTATGCCTTCGCGGCAGCCATGCTGGTTGGCCTCGTGCCCATTGCCCGGCGGGCATTTTCTGCCGCCTTGGCAGGCATTCCTTTCACCATCGAAACGCTGATGACCATTGCCGCCATTGGCGCGGTTCTCATCCATGCGAGCGAAGAGGCCGCCGCTGTCGTGTTCCTGTTTCTGGTTGGCGAGCTGCTGGAAGGCGTGGCGGCGGGACGCGCCCGCGCGAGCATCCAGTCGCTGACGGCGCTGGTGCCCAAGGCCGCTTTGTTGGAGCAAGGCGGCCGGACGCGCGAGGTTCAGGCCGACAGCCTCGCTATTGGTTCCGTCATCGTCGTTCGGCCGGGCGACCGGATCGCAGCGGACGGGGTCATCATTGAAGGAGACAGCGCCATCAACGAGGCGCCAGTCACGGGCGAGAGCGTGCCGGTGCGCAAGGAAAAGGATGCAGCCGTCTTTGCGGGCACGATCAATGGGGAGGCGGTGCTGAGGGTTCGCGTCACGGCCGCCGCCGCTGACAACACGATTGCCCGCGTGGTGAAGCTGGTGGAAGAGGCGCAGGAATCGAAGAGCCCGACGGAGCGATTCATCGATCGCTTCTCCAAGTATTATACGCCGGGTGTGCTGCTGGTTGGCGCGCTGATCGCGCTCATCCCGCCTCTCGCTTTCGGCCAGCCCTGGACGGAGTGGATCTACAAGGGCCTTGCCGTGTTGCTGATCGGTTGCCCCTGCGCACTGGTCATCTCGACGCCGGCTGCCATTGCTGCCTCCCTGTCTGCCGGTGCGCGGCGCGGGCTGCTGATGAAGGGTGGGGCGGTGCTGGAGGGCCTTGGCAAGCTTTCCGCTGTCGCGCTCGACAAGACCGGTACGCTGACGGAAGGTAAGCCAAGGATCACGGATATCATTACCGTGAATGCTCTCGAGCGTGAGGTTCTTGCTCTGGCGGCAGCGCTGGAAACGGGTTCCAGCCATCCGCTGGCGCAGGCCATTCTTGCCAGAGCCGAAAGAGATCAGGTCGCTGTTCCCACCGCCTCGCAGGCGCAGGCGATTGGCGGCAAGGGTGTGACCGCGACTGTGGATGGGCGCGAGATTTTCCTCGGGTCGCCACGGGCTGCCGCGGAAAAGGTGGTTCTGCCGCAAGATGTTCAGTTGCGCATTCAGGCGCTTCACGAGGAGGGCAAGACCGTATCGGTTCTGGTCGTCGGGTCCGATATCAAAGGGCTGCTGGCCATGCGCGACGAGCCGCGGCCGGATGCACGCGAAGGTCTGCAGGCATTGAAAGTGCTGGGCATCAGGACCGTCATGCTAACCGGCGATAATAGCCGCACGGCAAAAGCGGTCGGAGTTCAGCTCGGCATGGACGATGTTCGCGCGGAATTGCTGCCGCAGGACAAGCAGCGGCTCGTGGGCGAGTTGAAGGCGCAGGGGCTTAAAGTCGGCAAGGTCGGGGACGGCATCAACGATGCGCCGGCGCTTGCCGCGGCCGATATCGGTATCGCCATGGGCGGCGGCACGGATGTGGCCTTGGAGACGGCCGACGCCGCAGTGCTTCATGGCCGCGTGACGGACATTGCCCGCATGATCCAGCTTTCCAGAAACACCATGGCGAATATCGGCCAGAACATCACGATTGCGCTTGGGCTCAAGGCCGTCTTCCTTGTGACGACGGTGATCGGCGTCACCGGCCTCTGGCCGGCCATTCTTGCCGATACCGGGGCGACCGTGCTTGTGACCATGAATGCGCTGCGTCTCCTGTCGCCGAAGCTGGACGGTGAGACGCCAATGCATCCACGGTAAACGCGTCGATAGGCTTGGCAGGCGGCGAGACCAGGCACGGCCGCTCACGGCCGCCTCAGCCAATCCAATGCAATCTTCGAAACTGTATCCAGCGACGTCTTTCCCGCCGTGTGGAGGCGACGTGTGGCCGGGTGGCTGAGCCAGCCCGCTGCCTGACCGGATCCTCCATATCATCGACGTTTCAGAGGAGACGCATCCACATGTACGCTTGCGGGCGTGGTTAAAATAGCGTTAACTTCTCGGCAGGCCTGACCCCTTGAGAGGCAGTTTCCGCATCTTTTGTGGGTAAGGTCGGCGATGGCCATGATGGCCATGGCGTTCAGAGGGAGGGGGCCGTTAGTGTGGCCCTGCATCTCCCAAGTTTTGCGTAGGACGAGTGGCGTTATGAAGACGTTGACGATCGATATCAGGCGGGCCGACCCCCAGGATGCGCGCGCGATTTCAGAGGCGCATCGCCAATCCTGGCAGCATACCTATGCCGGCCTTATTCCTCATAAACCGCTGACAAAAATGATAGAACGCCGCGGCGAGCGGTGGTGGCGGATCGCCTCGCGCGGACCGGCAACGCTTCTCGTGGCCGAGGTTGCGGGCGAGATCGCCGGCTATGCCACGATCGGCCAGAACAGGGCGCGCGGTCTCGTGCAAGAGGGCGAAATTTACGAGCTTTATCTGAAGCCGGAATATCAGGGCATCGGCCTTGGCTCGCGCCTGTTTTCCGAAGGACGGTCGCTTCTTTCGTCGCTGGGTTACCGCGGCCTGGTGGCGTGGTGCCTTGAAGATTGCGATCTGACCATCCGTTTCTTCCGCAATCACGGCGGCGTCGATGCCGTCGAGGGGACAGAAGACTTCGGCGGCGCCGCGCTGAAGAAGCTCGGCTTCCTCTGGAACTGATCACTCGGCCTTGAGGCGGTCCGGCAGATGGTTGCTGGGTGTGCCGGCCTTTGGTCCCTTCGTTCCCACCCACATCGGCTCTGAATAGCCGCAGCCAAAATCGCCTGCATTCTCGTCGGCGAGCTTGCGGGCGAGGTCGTTTGGGTTCGGATTGGCCAGCGCGTCGACATAGCCAACGACGCAGGAGAGACCGTCGTCCTGTTGTGCGACGCGGGAGACGACCAGAACCTGTCCCGCAGTCTTTGGCGACGACGCGCCGGTTTTGGGGTCGGGATTATCGGTGAACCAGCGCTGGATTGCGGCGATTGGTTTCCCGGTATCGTTCAGCCGCCACTCGATCGTCATGTTGACATTGTTGAACTGCGCGAAGGTCTCGAAGCTGTCCTCGATGAGATCCCTTGCCGCCGGCCCGTAACGCAGGCTCTGGCGCAGATCGTCTTCGGCAAAATAGACGGGATAGGACTTGTAGCCCGCGCATTTCATCCGCCCGCCTGCCTCTCCGCTCGAAAGCTTCTTGCAGTTGTCGAGATCGAGCTTTGTATAGGCGCTGGAATTGGCCGCTGCCGGGTCGGCTGCAAGTGCGGCCAGAATGAAGAGCGCGTAGCCTGATCGCATGATGTCTTCCCCCTTGGATACCCCGTCAAGCTTAGCGAAGCGAAGTTGCCTGCGCCAGTCACGGGCGTAGGCCTCGTGTTAAACATAGCCCATCGGCCATGTTGCGTTGCAATGCATTTGCCTTTATCGACACAGCCGGAGAAATCACCGCCATAAGGGATGGATGAATGCGTATCGATGCAATTTCTATCGGCAAGAACCCGCCGGACGACGTCAATGTGATTGTGGAAGTGCCGGTTGGCGGTCACCCGATCAAGTACGAAATGGACAAGGAAGCCGGCGCCCTCGTCGTCGACCGCTTCCTCTACACGCCGATGACCTATCCGGGCAATTACGGCTTCGTGCCGCATACGCTGTCTGAAGACGGCGACCCGGTTGATGTTCTCATCTGCAACACCCGTCCGCTGGTTCCCGGCTGTGTGATCAACGTGCGTCCGATTGGCGTCATGGTCATGGAAGACGACGGTGGCAAGGATGAGAAGATCCTGGCCGTGCCGGTGCCGAAGCTGACGCAGCGTTACGACAAGGTCGTGAACTATACCGACCTGCCGGAAATCACGCTGAAGCAGATCGAGCACTTCTTCGAGCACTACAAGGATCTGGAGCCCGGCAAGTGGGTCAAGATCGGCGGCTGGCAGGATGTCGACGTTGCCAAGCGCCTGATCGTCGAAGCGATCGAACGCTACAAGAAGACCAAGTAAGAGCGCTAGGGGCGCTCCAGCAGCGCCTGAAGCTTTGCAGCAATCTCCTCCGTATCGCCATCGATGCGGAGGATTTTTTTGCGCGCTGTGTCGCCGGAAATCACGGAAATCGACGATTTCGGCAACTTGAGGGACTTCGCCAGGAGTTCGATCAGCGCCTTGTTCGCCTTGCCCTTTTCGGGCACGGCGGTGACGCGCGCCTTGAGCAGCGTTTCGCCGTCTGCCGCTTCTTCCGCACCATCGATACCATCACGCCCGGCATTCGGGGTAAGTTTCACCGAAAGCCGGAGGTGATCCGAATTGACCTGGAAGGGAAGGGCTTCGCCCATCAGCCGCCGAGAAGCGCGCTGGCAATCGTTGTGTTCAGCAGTTGCTGCAGGAAGAACAGGATGACCAGCACGACGAGCGGCGACAGATCGAGGCCGCCCATGTTCGGCAGGATGCGGCGGATCGGCCGGTAGATCGGTTCTGTTACCTGATACAGCGAACGGCCGATCATGTTGATGGCTTCATTGCGCGTGTTGATCACGTTGAAAGCATAGAGCCAGGAAAAAATCGCCGAGGCAATGACCAGGAACCAGATGATATTGATAATGAAATTGAGGGTTGCGATAACCGCCAGCATTTTCCGCTCCAATCTTTCGATTGACAGTTATGTAGTCTTTGGCGACTAAACGGGCAAGGGCGGGTCTCTTGTCCCCGTCAACATGCTTAATGGCGGAGTTCTTCCGCGAGGATCCGTCCCCATGTCCGATACCGTCACCCCCGTGAACCGGTTCGCCGCATTCCGTCACCGTTCCTATTCGCTGTTCTTCTTCTCGCGCTTCCTTACTGCCTTCGCGACCCAGATCGTCAGCGTCTCGGTCGGCTGGCAGATGTATGACGCGACCAAGAACCCGTTCTACCTCGGCCTGATCGGTCTCTTCCAGTTCCTGCCATCGCTGGCGCTGGTGCTGGTTACGGGGTCTGTGGCGGACCGCTACAATCGCCGTGTCATCGTGTCGGCCTGCATGTTCGTGGCTTCCGTCGCGACCGCGATCCTTCTTGCCTTGACGATGACAGGCACTTTCTCTCCCGTGCCGGTCTTTGCCGTCATGCTGGTCTTCGGGTTCGAGCGCGCCTTCATGTCGCCGGCCGTGCAGTCGCTTGCGCCGAACCTCATCCCGCCGGAAGACCTGTCCAACGCAGTGGCGTGGAACTCCTCCTCCTGGCAGGCGGCGACCATCATCGGTCCCGTGGCCGGCGGCCTCCTCTACGGGCTGGGTGCGGACCTTGCCTATACGGTCGCGCTGGCGCTGCTGCTCGTGAGTTCGGTTCTCGTCATCATGATCCCGAAGCCGGCCCAGCGTATGTCGCGCGAGAAGCCGACATGGACGTCGCTGCTTGCCGGCTTCAGCTTCATCCGCTCGGAGAAGATCGTGCTGGGCGCGATCTCCCTGGACCTCTTTGCCGTCCTGCTTGGCGGGGCAACTGCTCTGATGCCGATCTTTGCGCGCGACGTGCTGACCGTGGGGCCCTGGGGGCTCGGCCTGCTTCGCTCAGCACCTGGCGTCGGTGCAATCGTCACGGCCATTCTTCTTGCGAGCTTCCCCATTCAACACCGTGCAGGCATGCTCATGTTCATTGGCGTGGCTATCTTTGGCGCGGCGACGGTGGTCTTTGGCCTGTCGACCTCGGTCTGGCTTTCCGTTGCCGCACTGGCCGTCATGGGCGCTGCAGACATGATTTCGGTTTATGTGCGGGAAACGCTGATTGCGCTCTGGACGCCGGATGACGTGCGCGGACGGGTGAGTGCCGTGAACATGGTGTTCGTTGGGGCATCGAACGAACTGGGTGAATTCCGCGCCGGCACGATGGCCTCGCTGATCGGTGCAGTGCCTGCGGTCGTGGTTGGCGGGTTCGGCACGCTTGCCGTTGCCGTGATCTGGGCCATGTCATTCCCGAAGCTGCGCAAGATTGACAGCCTCGACGCACCCGTCCAGGAACACTGACGGGGTCAGCTATCGAGGGGCCGCCTCTCGCGGGCGCGCTTTTCGGCGGCGATGCGCTGCTCCACGCGTTCGCGGCCATCGACGCCCAAGAGATCGGCGATACGCCAGATGACGTGATCCTCGACCTCCGACTTCTCACCGTCGGCATAGACAATGTCCCAGAGCAGGCCGACGAAGGCGTTGCGCCGCTCGATCGGCAGTTCACGCTTGAGCACGGTGGTGAACTGGAAAAAGTCTACCGCATCCTTTTCCGCCCGGTCGCCCGCTTCCAGAAGCGCGTTGAGCCTTGCGCCCTCCAGTCCGAAGCGGGACCTAAGCAGGTCCGCGACGATGGCGCGCTCTTCTGCGGTCACCTTGCCATCCGCTGCCATGACCTGGTTGCACAGCGCCACGGCCGCAACGCGCGCCTCGGTGACTTCATCGTCGGCATGGCCCGAGCCGCCGACGATCTCCTGCAGGAATGAGACGATGGATTCGAACACGGAAATTCCCGCTCCTCAGAAAAGCTTCAGGCGTGTCTTGCTGTCATCGGCGGGGGCTTCAGGCGCCTTGACGCCCGGATCGTCCGGCGGCCGCCCAAAGAACGGCTCGACGGCTGCCCAGGACTTGCTCTCGTCTTCGTCCTGACCGGGTTTCGCCGCTCTGGTTGTGGGGCGAGGCGAAGCCGCCTTGGCCGGCGCTTCCTTGGCAATGGGCGTGGCAGCTGCTTGGGGCGCAGGTGCCGGTTCGCTCTTCGCCGCAGCCGGCCTTGGCTCCGGCTCGCCAAAGACATGGATTTCCGGTGCGGGCGTCGCCGGGCGCGGCGCGGTGGCCGGCGGCAGGGAGAGGAACGCAACCTCCGCCGTCAGCGGTTCGTGCTCGATTGCCGTGCCCGCCTGCCGTTCGAGCTTGCGCCATTCGAACGCGTCGATGCGACCGGTGACGGGCGACAGCGGCAGCCAGACCTGGGAGACGAAGCCATCGGCAATCCAGGCCGGATCCTGCGGTGCGCGGCGGGCCATCGACATCCAGTGGCGGATGCGGGCCTGATCGCCGGTTTCTTCCTCTTCGATATCGGCCAGGAGCAGGAAAACGCTTTCGCGCATGTCGAGCTTGGCTGCAGCTTCTGCCTTTTCGCGGGCGGTGCGGAAGTCGCGCATGTCGAAGGCGGCGGCTGCCACCGCGTAGAGCGCCTCATAGGCTTCCGGCTGCACGGTTTCGAGCTTGATCGCCCGGCGCAGGCGTTCGTCCGAGGTCAAATTGCCCTGCGCGTGAACGTAGCAGGCGGCGACATCCGGATGCGGGGCAGCCTTCCACAGGCGTTCGAGCACGGCGGAGGCCTTGCGCAGATTGTCTTCGCGATAGAGCGCTTTTGCCGCGACAATGCCGGCCGGGATGAGCGAAGGTTCCAGTCGCAGCGCATGCTGTGCGTCTTCACTGGCGACCTTCGGGTTGCCCTCCAGCGCAGCGGCGGCCTTTGCCGTCAACAGAACCGCTTTCTTGCGATTTGCCTCGTCCTTGCTGATCGCGCCCGACAGACGATATTGCTCCAGCAGTTTCAGGGAGTCATCGAAAAGGCCAAGACGCATCTTCGCTTCAAGGGTCGCCTCTGCGGCCCAGGGCAGGTGCGGAGCCTTTTCAACCGCGCGCTCGGCATACTGGTTGGCCGCTTCGTCGGCACCAAGACGCTTAGCCTCGAGATAGAGTCCGCGCAGGCCCAGTTCGCGCGTTTCCGGATCCTCGGCCATCTGCTCGAACTTGCGGCGGGCTTCGTCATTGCGGCCTTCGATGAGGCTTGCCTGCGCCTCCAGGAGATGGATCAGCGGCTCCTGATCGGCGCTGAGCAGCCCCTTGGCGCGGGCATTCATCTTGCGGGCGGTCGCGGCATCGCCGGCGCTGGCGGCAATAAGCCCGGTGGAGAGCGCCTGATAGCCGCGGTCGCGCTTGCGGGCGCGGAAATAGCGATTGATCGAACGGGGTGAGGTCCAGATCGTGCGGATGAGCCACCAGATGAACATGATGACCGCAATGAGCGCGACGATGAGCGTCACCGCGACCATGACGCTCATTTCGATCTGCTGACCCTGCCAGACGATGGTCAGGTCGCCGGGGCGATCGGCCAGCCAAGCGAAACCCCAGGCGAGAGCGAGGACGAGGAGTACGAAACCGAGTAACTTGAGCATCTTCGTCACTTACCCCTGCTTGCCGGTCGTCTTGACTGCATGTTCGAGCGCCTGCGCAACCAGCGCTTCGACCTTCACACGTGCCTCAAGGGCCGCGTGGTAGTCCTGGCCTGCAGCCTTGATATTATCGGGCAGCGTATCCCATTCCTTGAGCGCACCCTGGAGGTCGCCCCCCTGCAGCTTGTCGCCGATGCGGGCAATGATGGCGTCCGGGCTTGTCCCCTCGACATTGCCCACCGGGCGAACCTTGATGACGGAGAAGGCACTCTTGAACAGCCGATCGCTGAGGCTCTGGCCGGCAACAGGCTTGTTGAGCACGGCGAGCATCTGGTCGGCAGCGTCCGGATAGCGCTTGATGAGGTCGGAACGAGAGGCCACGCCCTTGGACGCAAAAGCCTGCAGACCGGCAACGGCTTCGTCATTCGGCGCGACGCTGGCCAGTGTCTGGAGTTCGGCCTGGAACGGGCCGCCGCGGTCGATGGCGGCTTTAAGGCCCGCCGAAGCGATGGCGCGGGCCACATCGACGTCGTCACGCGGCGCGTTGACCTTGGCTTCCGTCTGCTGGAGGCGATTGGCAACGGAGGCCATCTGCGCTTCCACCTTGTCCATCTTGCCGGCGGTCTCGTCTAGCTTCCCCTTGATCGCGAGCACGTCGGTCAGATCGCCGACCGGCAGCTTTGACATCGCGGTCTCGATGTTCTTCAGGCGATCTTCCACAGGGGTGAGATCGGTGACCGGCGGATTGGCGGCCTTCTTCTCGACGTCTGCGAGCTTCTGCTGGAGGCTCGCAATCTGTCCGGAATAGTCGGGCAGCTGGATTTTTTGGGCGGGCCCGAGATTGGGGACGAAGCCGGCATATTGGGCGGCGCCGGCACCGACAAGCACGATCAGCCCGCCGACGATGCCGGCGGCTATCAGGCCTGCGCTACCTCCGTTGCCGCCGCGCTTTGTGGGCGGTGGCGTGGCTTCGGTTTCGGACGCGGTCGGCGAGACGGGCTCAGGCGTCGGTTCCGCCGACGGTTCCGATGTCGCTGCAGTCTCGGCGACCGTTTCCGGGCCCATTATGATGGCGTCTGCCGGAGTGTCCGTTTTCGCGGCGTCATCCGCTGGCGTTGCGATGCGTTCGGCCTCGAGGTCGATTGTCTGCGGCTCGTCGGATTTGCGGGAGCGGCGCGGCGGGTTTCCGTTGGACATGGCGACCTCTTCAATTCTCTTCTCATCGCAAAGGTAATCAGGCTTTCCAGTTCAGAAAACCCCTTCGCGGGTATTTGATGGCGAGACTGCTACAAAAGTTCAAACAGGCTCCGTTCATCGGGGCGTACGGCGTATCTCGTCCCCTCTTTCATCGAAGCCGGAACGGCTTCGGCAATTGCAGGGCTGAGACACAGGAAATGGATATCCTGCATCTCGTTAAGGAAGGATTCACTGAGTTCGAAAAACCTGCGCGCGGTCTCTGCCGAATAGAGAAGCACGGCGTCTGGCTGTTGTTGAAATACGGCCTGCAATATGTCCCCCGTCAGATCGACCGGCCTCATCCTGTAGCAGACGACGACCTTGAGCGGGAAACGCGCAGCCGCCAGTTCCTGTTCCAACCGCGGCGAGCGGGGTTCGCCGGCAAGATAGAGAAGCGCTGGCTTCGGTTCGCCGGGAAAGCGTTCCCGCAAGACCGCGGCGAGCGCCGCACCGTCTCCATCGGCCGCTTCAACTTTTGAAAATCCGGCATTTTCCGCAACTTTGGCTGTCGTTTTCCCCACAGCGAAGAGGGTTTTTTCGGCGAGTTCTCCGGCGGAGCCAAGAGCCCTGACGGCCTCCGCGCTCGTGACTAGAACCGCTGCGACCTCCGTGCAGGTTCGCGCTTGCGCCACGCCTTCGGGATCATGCACCGCCTTAAAGAGCGGTAGAAAAATCGGCTCGTGCCCCAGCGCTTTCAGGCGCTCTCCCGTGCGCACGGCGCTGTGTTCGGGCCGTGTCACGAGAATGCGCATGTCAGCTCCAGTCGGAGAAGAAGCCGGGGCCCGCCTTGTCGCGGATCTCCTCGCCGGCGCGGCGGCCTATTGCCGCGGCCTCGCTCGCCTTGCCTTCGGCGCGGATTTCGTGGAAGCGCGCGCCGTCCGGCGTGAGGATCATGCCGTGGAAGGCGATGTGATCGCCCTCGACCTTCGCAAGGCCGGCAATCGGGGTACGGCAGGAGCCGTCGAGCGTGGCGAGGAAGCCACGTTCGCAACCGACAGCCGTCCATGTGATCCCGTCGTTGATGGCGGCAATCAGATCGTCGGTGCGCTTGTCGCCCAGCCGGCTTTCGATGCAGATCGCGCCCTGTGCCGGGGCCGGGGGGAAGTGTTCGGGATCGAGCACTTCGGTCGCGACATCCGCCTTGCCGAGACGGTTCAGCCCCGCCATGGCGAGCAGCGTTGCATCCGCCTCGCCATCGGCGAGCTTGCGCAGGCGGGTATCGACCTGGCCACGGAAGATCGTGACATTGAGGTCGGGGCGTAGCCGCTTGATCAGCGCCTGTCGGCGCAGCGACGCCGAGCCGATGAGCGATCCGGAGGGCATATCCATCAGTTTCGCAGCGACCTTGCCGACGAATGCGTCGCGGACATCCTCGCGCGGCAGGAAGGCCGAGATATAGAGGCTCTGCGGGAGCAGCGTCGGCATGTCCTTGGAAGAATGCACGGCGAGATCAAGCCGACCGTCCGCCAATTGCTCTTCCAGCTCGGCGGTGAAGAGGCCCTTGCCGCCGATGGCCGCGAGCGCGCGGTCCTGGATGCGGTCGCCCTGCGTAGAAAGGATGACGATCTCGAACATCTCTTCCGGCAGGCTGTGCGCTTCCATCAGCCGTCTGCGGGTCTCATAAGCCTGTGCGAGTGCCAGCGGGCTGCCGCGCGTGCCGATCCTGAAAGGTTTCGTTTGCATTCCGAATTGTCCGTTGTTACCGGGAAGCTAGCTAGAGCGTTTCCGGCAAAAAAGAAATTGCCCGAAGCGCTCAATCTCTTTGTTTTCGCGCAATTCCGGACGAAAAACCGCTTCGCACTTTTTCTGGACTTGCTCTAAACAGGTTTGATGCAGCCCGCAATGAACGAAGTCAAATTGTCCCGACCGCTGACCATTCTCGGCCTCGAAACGAGCTGCGACGAGACCGCCGCTTCCGTTGTCGTGCGCCACCCGGATGGACGCGGCGAGATCGTTGCCGATGTCGTGCTGAGCCAGCTCGATGAGCATTCGGCCTATGGCGGCGTGGTGCCGGAAATTGCAGCCCGCGCGCATGTCGAGGCGCTCGATACGCTGATCGAGGAGGCGCTGACCCGTTCGGGCAAGAGCCTCAAGGACATGGACGCGATTGCCGCGACCTCGGGACCGGGCCTGATCGGCGGGCTGATCGTCGGGCTGATGACCGGCAAGGCGATTGCCTACGCGTCCGGCAAGCCGCTTTATGCCGTCAATCATCTGGAAGGTCATGCGCTGACCGCGCGGCTGACGGATGGCGTCGAATTTCCCTATCTCATGCTGCTCGTTTCCGGCGGGCATACGCAACTCGTGCTGGTCAAGGGCGTCGGCGACTATGAGCGCTGGGGCACGACCATTGACGATGCGCTGGGCGAGGCCTTCGACAAGACGGCGAAGCTGCTCGGGCTGCCCTATCCCGGAGGCCCGGCGGTCGAGAAGGCCGCGAAGACCGGCGATCCCAAGCGCTTTGCCTTCCCGCGTCCGCTGGTCGGGGAGGCGCGGCTCGATTTTTCCTTCTCAGGGCTCAAGACGGCTGTCCGCATGGCGGCGGAAGAGATTGCGCCGGTGAGCGAGCAGGATATTGCCGATATCTGCGCGTCCTTCCAGCATGCTGTCGCGCGGACGCTGAAGGAGCGGATCGGGCGGGGGCTGAAGCGGTTCCGCGAAGAATTCCAAGGCGTTGCCGAGCCGGCGCTGGTCGTGGCCGGCGGCGTGGCGGCCAATACGGTGTTGCGTGAAATGCTGACGTCGCTTTGCGCCGAAAACCGCTTCCGCTTCATCGCGCCGCCGCATCGGCTCTGCACCGACAATGCGGCGATGATCGCCTGGGCGGGGCTGGAGCGCATGGCGGCGGGTTTTGACGCCGACGGTCTCGATGTCTCGCCGCGCTCGCGCTGGCCGCTGGATGACAAGGCCGCCGTGATGCTGGGTTCGGGTAAGCGGGGCGCCAAGGCATGAGCGGGCTTGCGAACGTCGCCGTGATCGGGGCAGGGGCGTTCGGTACGGCGCTCGCCACCGTGATTGCCGAGGCAGGCCGGGCGGATGTGACGCTGATCGCGCGCAACGACGCCATGGCGGAGCGGCTGGCGGCAACGCAGAAACACGACACTGCGCTGCCGGGCATTTCGCTCTCCCCGAACATCGCCTTCGCGGCTGATCCTGACGTTCTGAAAGCGGCAGATATCGTGCTCTTCGCCATGCCGTCACAGGCGCATCGCGAGGCGGCGCGGCATTATGGGCCGTCAATTTCGTCCAATGCGGTCGTCGTCACCTGCGCCAAGGGTATCGAGCGTGAGACCGGCGAATTGCTCACAACCGTGCTCGAAGCGGAGTTGCCGGGGCATCAGGTCGCTGTTCTTTCCGGTCCCGGCTTTGCCGCCGATATCGCGTCCGGTCTGCCGACGGCGATGACGATTGCGGCGGCGGATATCGAGACGGCCACGCGGCTTGCCGAAACGCTGTCCGGCCGCACCTTCCGCCTTTACGCCTCGGACGATCGCATTGGGGTGCAGCTTGGCGGTGCGCTGAAGAACGTGCTCGCCATTGCCTGCGGGATGGTCGAGGGCTCGGCGCTGGGGGACTCGGCGCGGGCGGCGCTGATTTCCCGCGGCCTTGCCGAGATGTCGCGGCTCGTCGTGGCGCTTGGCGGTTCGGCGGAAACGGTGAGCGGGCTTTCCGGCCTTGGCGATCTGGTGCTCACCGCAACGAGCCATCAATCGCGTAACCTGCGCTTCGGCATTGCGTTGGCACGCGGTGATGCAGCGCAGGGCGGGCAATTGGTGGAAGGCGCGTTTGCGGCCTCCGTTGCGGCGCGGCTGGCGCGTGAGAACGGGATCGAGATGCCGATCACGCAAGCCGTTGCTGCCATTATCGATGGAAAACTGGATACCCGGACGGCCATGGACCAGCTCATGACCCGGCCAATCCGCAACGAATAGAGGAGAAGACCCATGCTTTATGCGCTCTGGTGCACCGACAAGAAGGACAGCCTGCAACTGCGTCTCGATACGCGCCCGCCCCATGTGGAATGGCTGAACGGGTTGAACGCCGAGGGTAAGCTGAAGATGGCCGGCCCGACGCTGAATGCCGAAGGCAAGCCGATGGGCAGCCTTGTCGTGATCGTCGCTGACGATGCGGAAGCTGCTGCTGCGCTGGCCGCTCAGGACCCTTATGCGAAGGCCGGCCTGTTCGATATGGTCGAAATCCGGCCCTTCAACTGGGTCTTCAACAATCCGGAGGCGTGAGGCCCATGGCGTTTTGGCTGTTCAAGTCGGAGCCCTTCAAGTTTTCCTTTGAGATGCTGAAGGCCAAGGGGGCCGAAGGCGCCGAGTGGGATGGCGTGCGCAACTATCTCGCCCGCAACAACATGCGGGCGATGCAGATTGGCGACAAGGGCTTCTTCTATCACTCCAACGAAGGGCTTGAGGTCGTCGGCATCGCGGAAGTCTGCGCGCTGGCGCATCATGATTCCACCACCGATGATCCGCGCTGGGAGTGTGTCGATATCCGGGCCGTCCTCGATATGCCGAAGCCGGTCAGCCTCAAGGACGTCAAGGCCAATCCGGCGCTGGAGAAGATGTCGCTTGTTACCTCCATGCGCCTTTCCGTGCAGCCGGTGACGGAAGACGAATGGTTGGAAGTCTGCCGCATGGGCGGGCTCGACAACCCGCCGCGCTGATATAGAGCATTTCCGATGAAGGCGGGATCACCTGAAATGCTCTATCTCTTTGTTTTGTCGGAGTCCGGACGCAAAACCGCTGACGCACTTTTGCTGGACGTGCTCTTGTGAAAACCGACCCCCGCCAGTTCATCCTCGAAAACACCGGCATCATGTCGCCGCCGCATGTGCCGGAGGTGCGGCTTCATCTGGCCGACGAGGCGCATGATCTCTGGCTGAAGACTGAAGAAGAACTGGAAGAAATCGGCCTGCCGCCGCCCTTCTGGGCCTTCGCCTGGGCGGGCGGGCAGGGGCTGGCGCGGTACGTTCTCGATCATACAGGGAGTGTGGCCGGCAAGCGCGTGGTCGATTTCGCATCAGGCTCCGGACTGGTGGCGATTGCGGCAATGAAGGCCGGTGCGCGTGACGTTCTGGCCGCTGATATCGATCCGTGGACGGGGACGGCGATTGCGCTCAATGCGGGGCTGAATGAGGTGCCGGTCGATTATACGCGCGACAATCTCGTGGGCAACGATGTCGATGCTGACGTGCTTCTGGCGGGCGACGTCTTCTACGATCAGGGCTTTTCCGCAGCGCTCATCCCGTGGTTCGAGCGGCTGGCTGCGCGGGGCGTTGCTGTTCTCGTTGGCGATCCGGGGCGCGCTTATCTGCCCAAGGATCGTCTGGAGGCGCTGGCTGTCTATCAGGTGCCCGTGACGCGGGCCCTGGAGGACAGCGAGGTGAAGAAGACGACGGTCTGGCGGTTTACGAGCTTAGCCGGTCAGCCGCTCACTTTGCCCTGATCACGCAGACGCCGTGCTCCATGGAGCAGTTATCCTTCTCCGGCGTTTCGCTCACATTGATGATCTTGACGCGAGGGGCAACCGAGACAGGTTCGCCACTAAGGCCCGGGGCGATTGCGATATAAACGCCGTTGCCGTGAATGCGGGTGGCGGTGATGCCACCGGCGAAGGTGCCGATGCCGCGGATGTGAACGGGCAGGCCGTTAACGCCGGCAGCACCCTCCTGCCAGCCCTGGCCATAGTGATGGAAACGATGGCGGAATTCGCCAGCTTGAGCCGAGGCAACCCCGCTTGCGAGTAGGGCCAGAAGGGCGATCGAGATATTTTTGCGCGTCGTCATGGCTGATCCGCCTCCGAGGCAGTTTGTTTAACGGTCTGTTAACCATTAAGCACCTTTTGTCGACGGAGAAAAGCGCTTTGAAGTGATCCTGGACGTTTCCGGCCGCGTAATTGAAATATATGGTTAATACAGTCGCTTGGCAGGAATTTTCGCTAATCGATTAAATGTACGACTTATCAATACGCAGGGCTTGCCGGGGCGCAATCCGGGGATTAAAGGTCGCCTTATGACGCAATGCACAAGGAGGCGCGGACCGTCTGGGTTTCCGCGGCTTCCGGACAATTAACGCCAAAGAGGACACCGATGGCGAACGTGACAAATAACCGGCCCTTGTCGCCGCATCTGCAGATCTACAAGCCGATCCCGACGATGGTCATGTCGATCTTGCACCGTATCACTGGCGGCGCTCTCTATTTTGGGACCATCCTTGTGGCATGGTGGCTTATCGCCGCTGCTTCCGGTCCGGACTATTTCGAGTTCGTGAACGGCATTTTCGGCTCCTGGATCGGTCGCCTCGTTCTTCTCGGCTACACCTGGGCGCTGGTTCACCACATGATCGGCGGACTCCGCCACTTCATGATGGACTTCGGCTACGGCCTTGAGAAGGAACTGTCGACCCGGCTTGCCAAGCTGCAGGTCGTCGCCTCCGTCGTGCTCACGGTCCTGACCTGGATCGTCGGCTATCTGGTTCGCTGAGGAGATCGTAGGATGAACATGCGCACCCCTCTCAAGAAGGTTCGCGGGCTTGGCGCCGCTCATGACGGAACCGAGCATTTCTGGCGCCAGCGCCTGACTGCCGCCGCCAACGTTCCGCTCTTCCTCTTCTTCGTCGGCTTCCTGATCAAGTATAACGGAAAGCCTTATCCCGAAGTGGCAGCCGCGTTGCACAACCCGATCGTCGCGGCCATCATGGGCCTGATGGTCGTTTCCGGCATCGTCCATATGAAACTCGGCATGCAGATCATCATCGAGGACTACATCCACGTCGAGTGGAAGAAGGTCTCGCTTCTCATGCTGAACACGTTTTTCTCGTTCCTCCTCGGCGCGCTCTGTCTTTTCGCCGTGCTGAAGATCGGGTTTGCAGGGTAAGAAATCATGGCAACGAACGCTTCTCCCGCCGCTAACGGCAAAGCCTATACCTATGTCGACCATTCCTTCGACGTGATCGTCGTCGGAGCCGGCGGCGCCGGTCTGCGCGCCACGCTCGGCATGGCCGAACAGGGCCTCAAGACAGCCTGCATCACCAAGGTCTTCCCGACCCGCTCGCACACGGTCGCAGCGCAGGGCGGTATCGCCGCTTCGCTCACCAACATGACGCCGGACTGCTGGCAGTGGCACCTTTACGACACCGTCAAGGGTTCGGACTGGCTGGGCGACGTTGACGCCATGCAGTATCTCGCCATGGAAGCGCCGAAGGCGGTCTATGAGCTCGAGCACTATGGCGTGCCCTTCTCGCGTAACGAGGAAGGCAAGATCTATCAGCGTCCGTTCGGCGGCCACATGCAGAACTATGGCGAAGGCCCGCCGGTGCAGCGCACCTGCGCTGCCGCCGACCGCACCGGCCACGCCATCCTGCACACGCTTTATGGCCAGTCGCTCAAGAACAACGCGCAGTTCTTCATCGAATATTTCGCGCTCGATCTCATCATGGAAGCGGACGGCCGCTGCACGGGCGTTGTCGCCTGGAACCTCGATGACGGCACGATCCATCGCTTTGCCGCCAAGATGGTCGTTCTGGCGACCGGCGGTTACGGTCGCGCCTATTTCTCGGCAACGTCCGCGCATACCTGCACGGGTGACGGCGGAGGCATGATTGCCCGCGCCGGCTTGCCGCTGCAGGACATGGAATTCGTCCAGTTCCACCCGACCGGTATCTACGGTGCCGGCTGTCTCATCACGGAAGGTGCTCGCGGCGAGGGCGGCTATCTCGTCAACTCCGAAGGCGAGCGCTTCATGGAGCGCTATGCGCCGTCGGCCAAGGACCTTGCCTCGCGCGACGTCGTCTCGCGCTGCATGACGATGGAAATCCGTGAAGGCCGCGGCGTCGGCAAGAACAAGGACCACATCTTCCTGCATCTCGACCATCTCGATCCGGCTGTTCTGCATGAGCGCCTGCCGGGCATTTCCGAGAGCGCCAAGATCTTTGCCGGTGTCGATGTGACGCGCGAGCCGATCCCGGTTCTGCCGACCGTTCACTACAACATGGGCGGTATCCCGACGAACTATTGGGGCGAAGTGCTCAATGCCGATGCCTCCAACCCGGAACGCATCGCCCTCGGCCTGATGGCCGTCGGCGAAGCCGGCTGCGCCTCGGTTCACGGCGCCAACCGTCTCGGTTCCAACTCGCTGATCGACCTCGTGGTCTTCGGTCGCGCCGCCGCCATTCGCGCCGGTCAGGTCATCGACAAGAGCGAGCCGATCCCGGCGCTGAACAAGGCCGCCTGCGACAAGATCATGGAACGCTTCGACCGCGTCCGCTTCTCCGCTGGCTCGACGCCGACGGCCGTTGCGCGCGACAAGATGCAGCGCGCCATGCAGGAAGACGCTGCCGTATTCCGTACCCAGGAAGCGCTGGAAAGCGGCTGCCGCCGCATCTCGGCAATCTGGAAGAACGAGCTTCAGGACATCAAGGTCACCGACCGTTCGCTGATCTGGAACTCGGATCTTGTCGAGACGCTGGAACTGCAGAACCTGATGGCCAACGCCATCACCACGGTTTACGGCGCGGAAGCCCGCAAGGAAAGCCGCGGCTCGCATGCCCGCGAGGACTACACGTCCGGTCCGTTTGCCGGCCGCGACGACGTCAACTGGCGCAAGCACACGCTGGCTTGGGTGAACGAAGCAGGCGACGTCAAGCTCGACTATCGCCCGGTTCACACCGACCTGATCGCAGACGGCATCGATCCGCACAAGATCGAGCCTAAGGCACGCGTGTATTGAGGAGACAGGACAATGGTTGAACTCACTCTCCCCAAGAATTCGGTGGTTCAGGAAGGCAAGACTTGGCCTAAGCCGTCTGGTGCCAAGAACCTGCGCGAATATCGCATCTATCGCTGGTCGCCGGACGAGGGGAAGAACCCCTCGATCGACACCTATTACATCGACGCCGACGATTGCGGCCCGATGGTGCTCGACGGTCTGATCTACATCAAGAACAAGATCGACCCGACGCTGACCTTCCGCCGCTCCTGCCGCGAAGGCATCTGCGGTTCCTGCGCGATGAACATCGACGGCACGAACACGCTCGCCTGCACCAAGGGCATGGAAGACGTGGACGGCACGATCAAGATCTACCCGCTGCCGCATATGCCGGTGGTGAAGGACCTGATCCCCGACCTCAACAACTTCTATGCCCAGCATCGCTCGATCGAGCCCTGGCTGAAGACGGTTTCGCCGGAGCCGGCGAAGGAGTGGCTGCAGAGCCATGACGACCGCCTCAAGCTTGACGGTCTCTACGAGTGCATTCTCTGCGCCTGCTGCTCGACCTCGTGCCCGAGCTACTGGTGGAACGGCGACCGTTATCTCGGCCCGGCAGTTCTCCTGCAGGCCTATCGCTGGCTCATCGACAGCCGTGACGAAGCGACCGGCGAGCGTCTGGACAATCTGGAAGATCCCTTCCGTCTCTATCGCTGCCATACGATCATGAACTGCGCGCAGACCTGTCCGAAGGGTCTCAATCCGGCAAAGGCCATTGCCGAGATCAAGAAGATGATGGTCGAGCGCCGCACCTGATCGATATTTCTGCAATAGGCGGAGAAGGTTTTGTCTCTTCTTCGCCTATTGTCATGATTTATTCTTGATTAACCATAATCTCTTACGGTAACGCGATTTCTATCACGCCGTCGGGTAGCTTGCCCGCTGGTGGCTGAGGCACAAGGAGTTCGTCATGCGCGTCGTTCACGCCGTTACCGGTTTTGCTCTTCTGGCAGCCCTTGCTGGTTGTCAGCGCACGTCCGACTCAGGCCAGCTGCCGCCGCCCTCCGCAACGTTTACACCCGCGCCGGTCAATCCGCAGCCGATCGGTGGCGTGCAGTCGAGTGGCCTTTCCGATCCGACCGGTCAGCAGCCGATGACGCCCGGCCAGTTCCCGGCCGCGCCGCAGTCGCCCACGCAGATGCAGGTTGCCTCCGCCGGTGCTGCAGGGACACCGCCGGCCAATGCCATGGACATCAAGAAGGACCAGATGGTCGGTGGCTGGAAGGTTTCCGCTGCCGGCACGACGTGCAACATGTTCCTGACGCTGACGAAGTTCGGCAACGCCTCCCGCGGCGGCACCAGCAAGTGCGTCGGTGAACTGACCACGATGCGCGCCTGGGATGTTTCGGGCAAGCAGGTCACGCTGATGGATTCCACCGGAAACCCGGTTGGCAAGCTCTTCAAGACTTCCGACAATCAGTATTCGGGTTCGACCAACAGCGGCACCCAGATCAGCATCACCCGCTAAGGCTCTTTCCGGAACGGAATTGCCCCAAGGCGGTTTAGGAACGGCATGGAACAGATTCCGGATTACGCCCATAGCGTCGGTGAACGTCTCAACCTTCTGGTCGAGGCAGGCAAGCTGCAGGCTGACAACGCCCAGATGGCCGTTGCCGATGCGCTGGATGAGATCCTGACGGATCTGCGGACCGTTCATGTCTCCAACAAGTCGAGTGCGCTCGGGTGGCTTTTCGCCAAGAAGCGCAAGCCGGAAAACAAGGTCAAGGGCCTTTATGTCTACGGGCAGGTCGGGCGTGGTAAAACCATGCTCATGGACATGTTCTTCGAACTTGCCCCCATCCAGAAAAAGCGGCGTGCGCATTTTCATGAATTCATGGCCGATGTGCATGAGCGCATCTTCAAGCATCGCCAGAAGCTGAAGAATGGCGAGACAAAGCAGGCGGACCCGGTCCCGCCGGTGGCGCAGGCGCTGCGAGACGAGGCGATGCTGCTTTGCTTCGATGAGTTTACGGTCACCGATATTGCCGATGCGATGATCCTCTCGCGGCTCTTCACGGAACTGTTCAGCCTTGGATGCGTGCTGGTCGCGACCTCGAATGTCGAGCCGGACAATCTCTATCCGGATGGCCTGAATCGCGGGCTGTTCGTGCCTTTTATCGGCATGCTCAAGGACAATGTGTCGGTGATGTCGCTGGACGCGCGCACAGACTACCGTCTTGAGAAGACACGCCGCCTGCCGGTGTTCTGCCAGCCGCTGAATGCGCAGGCGGATGCGGCCCTCGAGGAGGCCTGGTCGGTCGTCACCGAGGGGCAACCTGTGAAGGTCGAGGAAATCCCGATGAAGGGGCGCTCGATCCATGTGCCCGCGGCAGCAGCGGGCGCGGCGCGCTTCACGTTCTCCGATCTCTGTGAAAAGCCGCTGGGGGCGTCCGACTTCCTCGCGATTGCGGAACGTTACGATACGGTGTTTGTTGAGCACATCCCGTTCATGGGGCCGCAGAACCGAAACGAGACCAAGCGCTTCATTATCCTGATCGATGCGCTTTACGATCACGGCGTGCGGCTTTTCGCCTCGGCTGCAGCCGAGCCTGAAAAGCTTCTGACAGAAAAGCGCGGTACGGAAGGCTTCGAATTCGACCGCACCGCATCACGGCTTTTTGAGATGCAGAGCCAGGATTATATCACGCAGAACTTGCGGAAAGCTGGCTAAATCGGGTCGTATCGATTTAGAATATCTTACGTTTACGTAAGAATTTTGGTATCTAAACGATTGAAAAATCTATACACAAATTTTTCATTTGCCAATTTAAGCTGTTAGCGTTAATCGAGACACCCGAAAAGGTGGTCGTATCTCGCGCCTGCCTTGAAGGATTAGTTCTCTCGAAGGAAGCTTATTCATGGCACGCAAGAAGATTGCACTTATCGGTTCGGGCATGATCGGCGGTACGCTCGCGCACCTCGCCAGCCTCAAGGAACTCGGCGATATCGTCCTGTTCGACATCGCTGACGGCGTTCCGCAGGGCAAGGGTCTCGACATCGCCCAGTCCGGTCCGGTTGAAGGCTTCAACGCCTCGCTGACCGGCGCATCCGATTACGCTGCCATCGAAGGCGCAGACGTCTGCATCGTCACCGCCGGTGTTGCTCGCAAGCCGGGCATGAGCCGCGACGATCTTCTCGGCATCAACCTCAAGGTCATGGAGCAGGTCGGCGCCGGCATCAAGAAGTATGCCCCGAACGCCTTCGTCATCTGCATCACCAACCCGCTCGACGCGATGGTCTGGGCCCTGCAGAAGTTCTCTGGCCTCCCGAAGAACAAGGTCGTTGGCATGGCCGGCGTTCTCGACTCGTCGCGCTTCCGCACCTTCCTCGCGATGGAATTCAACGTGTCCGTTCAGGACGTCACCGCATTCGTTCTCGGCGGCCATGGCGACACGATGGTGCCGCTCGCCCGCTACTCCACGATCGCCGGCATCCCGCTGACCGACCTCGTCAAGATGGGTTGGGTCACCAAGGAGCGCCTGGAAGAAATCATCCAGCGCACCCGTGACGGCGGCGCCGAAATCGTCGGCCTGCTCAAGACGGGTTCGGCTTTCTACGCTCCGGCTGCTTCGGCGATTGAAATGGCTGAATCCTACCTCAAGGACAAGAAGCGTGTTCTCCCCTGCGCCGCCCACCTTTCGGGCCAGTATGGCGTGAAGGACATGTATGTCGGCGTGCCGGTCGTGATCGGTGAAGGTGGCGTCGAGCGCGTCATCGAAATCGAACTGAACAGCGAAGAAAAGACTGCCTTCGACAAGTCCGTCGGCGCGGTTGCCGGTCTCTGCGAGGCCTGCATCAACATCGCTCCGGCTCTCAAGTAAGCCGTTCGCTTTATCAATTACAGGATATTCCCATGAACATTCATGAATATCAGGCCAAGGCCCTTCTCAAGGGGTTTGGAGCACCGGTTGCCCAGGGCGTTCCGGTTCTGAAGATCGAAGAAGTCGAGGCGGCTGCAAAGTCGCTTCCCGGCCCGCTTTATGTGGTCAAGAGCCAGATCCACGCCGGTGGCCGCGGCAAGGGCAAGTTCAAGGAACTCGGCCCGGACGCCAAGGGCGGCGTTCGCCTTGCCAAGTCGATTGACGAAGCTGTTGCGTTCGCCAAGGAAATGCTCGGCAACACGCTGGTCACGGCCCAGACTGGTCCGGCCGGCAAGCAGGTCAACCGCCTCTACATCGAAGACGGCGCCGACATCGATCGCGAACTTTATTGCTCGCTGCTCGTCGACCGCTCGGTCGGCCGCGTTGCCTTCGTCGTCTCGACGGAAGGCGGCATGGACATCGAGGCTGTTGCTCACGATACGCCTGAGAAGATCCACACGATCGCCATCGACCCGACAACGGGCGTGACGGCAGACGACGTGGCGAAGATCTCCAAGGCACTTGAGCTGACCGGTGCCGCAGCTGAAGACGCAAAGTCGCTCTTCCCGATCCTCTACAAGGCGTTTTCCGAGAAGGACATGGCTCTTCTCGAAATCAACCCGCTGATCGTCATGAAGAACGGCAACCTGCGCGTCCTCGACGCCAAGGTCTCCTTCGACGGCAACGCGCTGTTCCGTCATGAGGACGTCAAGGCGCTGCGCGACGAGACGGAAGAAGACGCCAAGGAAATCGAAGCCTCCAAGTGGGACCTCGCCTATGTGGCGCTTGATGGCAACATCGGCTGCATGGTCAACGGTGCCGGCCTTGCCATGGCGACGATGGACATCATCAAGCTTTACGGCAAGGAGCCGGCGAACTTCTGCGACGTCGGCGGTGGCGCCGGCAAGGAGAAGGTTGCGGCTGCCTTCAAGATCATCACGGCTGACCCGAAGGTCGAGGGCATCCTCGTCAACATCTTCGGCGGCATCATGAAGTGCGATGTCATCGCCGAAGGCGTTGTCGCTGCGGTTCAGGAAGTGGGTCTCAAGGTTCCGCTCGTCGTCCGTCTCGAAGGCACCAATGTCGAGCTCGGCAAGAAGATCCTCAACGAGTCGGGTCTGGCGATCACGGCTGCTGACGATCTGGATGACGCCGCCAAGAAGATCGTTGCGGCGATCAAGGGCTAATTGAGGACCTGAACCTATGTCTATCATTGTCAACAAAGACACCAAGGTCCTCGTTCAGGGCCTGACCGGCAAGACCGGTTCCTTCCACACCGAACAGGCGCTTGCCTATTACGGCACCAAGATGGTCGGCGGTATCCACCCGTCCAAGGGCGGCACCAACTGGACCGGCTCGAAGGGCGAAACCCTTCCGATCTTCGCTTCCGTGGCTGAAGCCAAGGAGAAGACCGGTGCTGACGCATCCGTGATCTACGTTCCGCCGGCAGGCGCCGCGGACGCGATCATCGAAGCGATCGAAGCCGAGATCCCGTTCATCACCTGCATCACCGAGGGCATCCCGGTCATGGACATGGTGCGCGTCAAGGCGAAGCTGGAAAAGTCGAAGTCGCGCCTTCTCGGCCCCAACTGCCCGGGCATCCTGACGCCGGAAGAATGCAAGATCGGCATCATGCCGGGCTCCATCTTCCGCAAGGGTTCGGTCGGCATTGTTTCGCGCTCCGGTACGCTTACATATGAAGCCGTGTTCCAGACGTCGAACGAAGGCCTCGGCCAGACGACGGCTGTCGGCATCGGCGGCGACCCCGTCAAGGGCACCGAGTTCATCGACGTGCTCGAGATGTTCCTGGCTGATCCGGCAACGACCTCGATCATCATGATCGGCGAAATCGGCGGTTCGGCTGAAGAAGATGCGGCTCAGTTCCTCATCGACGAAGCCAAGAAGGGCCGCAAGAAGCCGATGGCCGGCTTCATCGCGGGCCGTACGGCGCCGAAGGGCCGCACCATGGGCCACGCCGGTGCTGTCGTTTCCGGCGGCAAGGGCGATGCAGAGTCGAAGATCGCAGCGATGGAAGCCGCGGGCATCCGCGTTTCGCCTTCGCCGGCACGTCTCGGCAAGACGCTGGTCGAAGTTCTGAAGGGATAATTCCCGTCGCGCCGCAAAAGCGGCGCATCACTGGTCAATATCCGTCCCCGGCCTGGCTTTTCCAGCGCCGGGGACGGGCGTCAGTCCGGACGGCCAAACACGGACATTTGAATTCTATCAAGTCAGGAGGCGGGCCTAAGCCCGCATGAAACCATGGCAAGGCAAGACGCCAACGAGCAGTTTCAGTTGACCTCGTTCCTCGACGGTCAGAATGCGGCGTATATCGAGCAGTTGTACGCAAAGTATGAGACGGATCCGGCCTCTGTTCCGGCCGAGTGGCGCGAGTTTTTCGCAGCCCTTGGCGAGAGCGCCGCGGATGTGAAGAAGGCTGCCGAAGGCGCCTCCTGGAAGAAGAAGAACTGGCCGATCGCCGCCAATGGCGAGATCGTCAACGCGCTCGACGGCGACTGGGCCGTGGTCGAGAAGGCTGTCTCGAAGAAGATCGAGGCCAAGGCTGCCGCCGAAGGCAAGCCTGCCACGACCGCCGACGTGCTGCAGTCGACCCGCGACAGTGTGCGCGCCATCATGATGATCCGCGCCTATCGCATGCGCGGCCACCTGCATGCCAAGCTCGACCCGCTCGGCATTGCCGCTCCGGTTGACGACTTCAACGAGCTTTCGCCCGAGAACTACGGCTTCACGGCTGCCGATTACGATCGCAAGATCTTCATCGATAACGTTCTGGGTCTCGAATATGCGACGATCCGCGAAATGCTGGACATTCTCCAGCGCACCTATTGCTCGACGCTCGGTGTCGAGTTCATGCATATCTCCGATCCGGAAGCTAAGGCCTGGATCCAGGAACGCATCGAAGGTCCGGACAAGGGCGTCGAATTCACGCCGAACGGCAAGAAGGCGATCCTCTCCAAGCTGATCGAAGCCGAAGGCTACGAGCAGTTCCTCGACGTTCGCTTCAAGGGCACGAAGCGTTTCGGCCTCGACGGTGGCGAAAGCCTGATCCCGGCGCTTGAACAGATCATCAAGCGCGGCGGCAATCTTGGCCTGAAGGAAGTCGTGCTCGGCATGGCCCACCGTGGCCGCCTCAACGTTCTGACGAACGTCATGGGCAAGCCGCACCGCGCCGTGTTCCATGAGTTCAAGGGCGGCTCCTACGCGCCGGACGATGTCGAAGGTTCGGGCGACGTGAAGTATCACCTCGGTGCCTCTTCCGACCGCGAATTCGACAATAACAAGGTTCACCTGTCGCTGACGGCAAACCCGTCGCACTTGGAAATCGTCAACCCGGTCGTCATGGGCAAGGCTCGCGCCAAGCAGGACCAGATGGCGCAGGTCTGGGATGGCGATATCATCCCACTCTCCGAGCGCGCCAAGGTGCTGCCGCTGCTGCTGCACGGCGACGCCGCCTTTGCGGGTCAGGGCGTCACGGCTGAAATTCTCGGCCTGTCCGGTCTGCGCGGCCACCGCGTTGCCGGCACGATGCACTTCATCATCAACAACCAGATCGGTTTCACCACGAACCCGGCCTATTCGCGCTCGTCGCCCTATCCGTCCGACGTCGCCAAGATGATCGAAGCGCCGATTTTCCACGTCAACGGCGACGATCCGGAAGCGGTTGTCTACGCTGCCAAGATCGCGACCGAATTCCGGATGAAGTTCCACAAGCCGGTCGTCATCGACATGTTCTGCTATCGCCGCTTCGGCCATAACGAAGGCGACGAGCCGAGCTTCACGCAGCCGAAGATGTACAAGGAAATCCGCGCCCACAAGACGGTCGTGCAGGTCTATGCCGAGCGTCTGATCGCGGAAGGCCTCATCACCGAAGGCGAGCTTGAGAAGATGAAGGCCGACTGGCGCGCTCATCTCGAACAGGAATTCGAGGCTGGCCAGGCCTACAAGCCGAACAAGGCCGACTGGCTTGACGGCGTCTGGTCCGGCCTGCGCGCTGCCGACAATGCGGACGAACAGCGTCGCGGCAAGACCGGCGTTCCGATGAAGCAGCTGAAGGAAATCGGCAAGAAGATTTCCGAAATCCCGGCCGGCTTCAACGCCCACAAGACCATCCAGCGCTTCATGGAAAACCGTTCGAAGATGATCGAGACGGGTGAGGGTATCGACTGGGCGATGGCGGAAGCACTGGCCTTCGGCTCGCTCTGCGTCGACGGTCACAAGATCCGCCTCTCCGGTCAGGACTGCGAACGCGGCACCTTCTCGCAGCGCCACTCGGTTCTCTACGATCAGGAAACCGAAGAGCGTTACGTTCCGCTCGCGAACCTCTCGCCGACGCAGGCACGCTACGAGGTCATCAACTCTATGCTCTCGGAAGAAGCCGTTCTCGGGTTCGAATACGGCTACTCGCTGGCCCGTCCGAACGCGCTGACGCTCTGGGAAGCCCAGTTCGGCGACTTCGCCAACGGTGCGCAGGTCGTGTTCGACCAGTTCATCTCGTCGGGCGAACGCAAGTGGCTGCGCATGTCCGGTCTCGTCTGCCTTCTGCCGCACGGCTTCGAAGGTCAGGGTCCGGAACACTCGTCCGCCCGTCTGGAACGCTGGCTGCAGATGTGCGCCGAAGACAACATGCAGGTTGCCAACTGCACGACGCCGGCGAACTACTTCCACATCCTGCGCCGCCAGATGAAGCGCGACTTCCGCAAGCCGCTCATCCTGATGACGCCGAAGTCGCTGCTGCGCCACAAGCGCGCGGTCTCCCAGCTTTCGGAAATGGCGGGCGATAGCTCGTTCCACCGCCTGCTGTGGGATGATGCTGAAGTGATCAAGGACGGCCCGATCAAGCTCCAGAAGGACGCCAAGATCCGCCGCGTCGTCATGTGCTCGGGCAAGGTCTATTACGACCTTCTCGAAGAGCGCGAAAAGCGCGGCATCGACGATATCTACCTGCTGCGCCTGGAACAGCTCTATCCGTTCCCGGCCAAGGCGCTGATCAACGAGCTTTCGCGCTTCCGCAACGCCGAAATGGTGTGGTGCCAGGAAGAGCCGAAGAACATGGGTTCGTGGTCGTTCATCGATCCTTACCTGGAATGGGTGCTCGCCCATATCGACGCCAAGTACCAGCGCGTGCGCTACACCGGTCGTCCGGCCGCTGCCTCGCCGGCAACGGGCCTGATGTCGAAGCACCTCGCGCAGCTTGAAGCTTTCCTGGAAGACGCGTTGGGCGGTTGATCCGCCCAATACTTCGCCCTCACTCGATTGAAGACAAACGGAACTGAAGACAATGGCCACTGAAATCCGCGTTCCCACTCTCGGCGAATCCGTTGCCGAAGCCACCGTCGGCACCTGGTTCAAGAAGGCAGGTGACACGGTCGCCGCCGACGAAATCCTCTGCGAGCTTGAAACCGACAAGGTGACGGTTGAGGTTCCGGCACCCGCTGCCGGCGTGCTTTCCGAAATCGTTGCCAAGGCTGGCGATACGGTCGAGCCGGGCGGTCTGCTCGGCCAGATCGCGGAAGGCGCTGCTGGCGCTGCCGCCGCCAAGCCCGCTGCTGCTGCCCCGGCCGCCGCACCGGCGCCCGCCGCTGCCGCATCGGCCCCGGCTGCTGCCGCTCCGGCTTCGTCCATGCCAGCTGCTCCGGCCGCTGCAAAGCTGATGGCGGAAAACAACGTTTCGGCTGAACAGGTCGATGGTTCCGGCAAGCGTGGCCAGGTTCTCAAGGGTGACGTTCTGGCAGCGATCGCCAAGGGCGCTTCTGCACCGGCTCCGGCTGCCGTTCCGGCCGCTGCCCGTCCGGCATCCAGCGAGGCCGATGGTGTCCGCGAAGAGCGCGTGAAGATGACGCGCCTGCGCCAGACGATCGCGCGCCGCCTGAAGGACGCGCAGAACACGGCTGCCATGCTGACGACCTATAACGAGGTCGACATGAAGGCGGTCATGGATCTGCGTAACCGTTACAAGGACATCTTCGAGAAGAAGCATGGCGTGAAGCTCGGCTTCATGGGCTTCTTCACCAAGGCCGTCACGCATGCGCTGAAGGAAATCCCGGCCGTTAACGCCGAGATCGACGGCACCGACATCATCTACAAGAACTACGCCCATATCGGCGTCGCCGTCGGCACCGACAAGGGTCTGGTCGTTCCGATCGTGCGCGATGCCGACCAGATGTCGATTGCCGAAATCGAAAAGGAAATCGGCCGCCTCGGCAAGGCAGCCCGCGACGGCCAGCTTTCCATGGCCGACATGCAGGGCGGCACGTTCACCATCTCCAACGGTGGCGTCTATGGTTCGCTGATGTCCTCGCCGATCCTGAACGCGCCACAGTCGGGCATTCTCGGCATGCACAAGATCCAGGAGCGTCCGGTCGCCATCGGCGGTCAGGTCGTCATCCGCCCGATGATGTATCTGGCGCTTTCCTACGATCACCGCATCGTCGACGGCAAGGAAGCCGTGACCTTCCTCGTCCGCGTCAAGGAAAGCCTTGAGGATCCGGAACGTCTGGTTCTCGACCTCTAATCAAAGAAACACGGCCGCCGGCTCGCCCGGCGGCCTTTTTACCCTTTCGGGTTCCGGGGAGCCTAGCATGAGCGTTGAACTGACATGCCTTCTGTGGAGCGCCGCTCTCGGTTTCGTCTATCTCATGACGCAGGCAGCTTTTGCCAATACCGACAATGTCGGCGGCATCGAGCCAAACCGCGACCGCGAGCCTGAATTCGGGCTCAAGGCACAACGTGCCGGCCGAGCGCTCCGCAATTTCCTTGAAACCTACCCGCTGTTCATCGCGCTCGTCGTCGTTGCCGAACTTGCCAACCGGCATGGCGCGCTGACGCAATGGGGCGCCATTCTCTATGTCGTGGGTCGCCTCGTGTATCTGCCGCTTTACATTGTCGGTGGCGGGATCATCCGCTCGGCCGTCTGGAGCCTTGCGCTTCTCGGTATCGTCCTGATGTTCATCGGCATTCTCATCTAAAGGCGCCACGGCCATGACGCATCAATATCTCATTGAACTTGCCTCCCTGATGGCGATCTTTTCCTTCGCCATTGTCGTGCCGGGCGCTGATACCGCCATGGTGATGCGGCAGGCGATCGTGCATGGGCGCAAGGCCGCGATCCTGACCAGCTTCGGGATCGGCACATCGCTGATGTTCCATGTCACCTACACGATCCTGGGTCTCGGCCTCGTCATCTCCAAGTCGATCATGCTGTTCAACGTGATCAAGTGGGCGGGCGTTGCCTATCTGATCTATATCGGCATCCAGTCGCTCCGCGCCGGTTCCGCCGATCTCGATACGGGTGCGGTGTCGGCCGCCGAAAAGGGCGCGCCGCAGTCCGCGCTCAAGGGCTTCGGGCTTGGCTTCATGGCCAATGCGCTGAACCCCAAGCCGGTCTTCTTCTTCCTGTCGATCTTCTCGACCGTGGTCTCGCACGACACGCCGGCGGCGGTGAAGTTCGGCTATGGCCTTGTCATGGCCAGCTGCCTGATTGCCTGGTTCGTTGCCGTGTCCTTCTTCCTGACGACGCCGGCGATGCGCGCGGCTTTCGAGAAGGCATCCAAGTGGATCAACCGGGCGAGCGGCGCCGTCTTCATCGCCTTCGGCCTCAAGCTTGCGACCGAAAAGGCGGGCTGATGTCATGCGGCGGGTTGGTCTTGCAGCATTGGGGATCGTGACGGGGCTTGTGCCCGCGTTCGCTCACGCTGCTGCCTGTCCCCAGGAAAAGGCCGTCTATCGCGACCGCGACAATGCCTATGAGCTGGCTTTCTCGCCGGTCAACCTCGATGCCGAATCCAACACGCATCGCTTCAAGCTGAGCGTGCCGGGAACCAAGCTGTCGATGGACGGCTATATTCAAGGCTCGACGCCGGTCAACACCTCGAACGGTATCATCTTCTACAATTGCCCCGATGGTGACGTGACCGACAGCGACATCATGAAATGCACGGTCTGGCAGGGTTTCCTCTATGGCCAATCAGCCGGTCGCATCGACCTTCTGCCGGTGCAGGGCAAGGACGCGGCCGACCAGATCCTGATTGCGGGACTTGGGCTTGGGATCGATCAGTTCGAGGGCTTCGGCAAGGATAAGCCGAAGCTTGCGCCGTGGGACGTGCTGGACTTCAAGGAGTGCGCGAAATGACCGAGCAACCCGTTCTTCTCGTCACCGGCGGCAGCCGCGGTATCGGCGCAAGCGTTGCCTTGAAGGCCGCCGAAAAGGGCTGGGCCGTTATCGTGAACTATGCGCGCGACCGAGAGGCAGCGGAAGCGATTGCCAACATCATCAACGAGACCGGCGGTTCGGCTGTGGCCGTGCAGGGCGATGTGTCGCGCGAGGAGGATATCGCCGCGATCTTTTCCGTCATCGATACGACCTTCGGCAGGCTCGACGGATTGGTCAACAATGCCGGCGTCGTCGATGTGGTCGCTCGGGTGGACGAGATGAGCCGCGAGCGGCTGGAGCGGATGTTCGCCATCAACTGCATCGGTGCGATCCGCATCGCCTCCGAATGCGTGAAACGCATGTCGACCCGCCATGGCGGCAAGGGCGGCGCGATCGTCAATGTGTCCTCCGTGGCCGCCGTGCTCGGCTCTCCCAGTCAATATGTCGACTACGCTGCCTCCAAGGGCGCGATCGATACGCTGACCGTTGGTCTGGCACGCGAAGTCGCGGACGAGGGCATTCGTGTAAATGCCGTGCGGCCGGGCATCATCGATACCGATATTCACGCCTCCGGCGGTACGCCGGATCGCGTGCGCGACGTTGCAGGCACCCTGCCGATGAAGCGTGCTGGCGAGCCCGACGAAGTGGCCGATGCCATTCTCTATCTCCTGTCTCCCGAAGCGTCATACGTGACGGGGGCGATACTCAATGTCTCCGGTGGCAGGTAAGGCCACTGGTTGGAAGGAAGGAAATCGAAATGTCCTATGATGTGATCGTGATCGGCACCGGCCCAGGCGGCTATGTCTGCGCAATCAAGGCTGCCCAGCTCGGCCTCAAGACCGCCGTCATCGAAAAGCGCGCCACTTATGGCGGCACCTGCCTGAACATCGGCTGCATTCCGTCCAAGGCACTGCTGCACGCTTCGGAAGTCTTTGCGCATACGGCGCATGGCATTGCCGAACTCGGCGTCGAGGTTTCTGCCCCCAAGCTGAACCTCGAAAAGATGATGGCGCACAAGGACGCCACCGTTAAGTCCAACGTCGACGGCGTGCAGTTCCTTTTCAAGAAGAACAAGATCGATACGTTCCAGGGCACCGGCAAGGTTGAGGGTGCGGGCAAGGTTTCCGTCACCAACGACAAGGGCGAAGTCACCACGCTGGAAACCAAGAACATCGTGATCGCCACAGGTTCGGACGTTGCCGGCATTCCGGGCGTCAAGGTCGACATCGACGAGAAGGTCATCGTTTCCTCGACCGGCGGTATCGCGCTGTCCAAGGTTCCGGAAAAGATGGTTGTCGTCGGCGGCGGCGTCATCGGGCTTGAGCTCGGCTCGGTCTGGTCGCGTCTTGGCGCCAAGGTCACGGTCGTCGAATATCTCGACAACATCCTCGGCGGCATGGACGGCGAAGTCTCCAAGCAGTTCCAGCGCATGCTCGCCAAGCAGGGCATGGAATTCCATCTCGGCGCGAAGGTGACGGGCGTGGAGAAGTCCGGCAAGGGCGCGAAGGTGACGTTCGAGCCGGTCAAGGGCGGTGACAAGACCGTTCTGGATGCCGATGTCGTTCTCGTCGCCACGGGTCGCAAGCCCTACACCGAAGGCCTCGGTCTCGCGGAAGCCGGCGTTGTCCTCGACAACCGCGGCCGCGTCGAGATCGACCATCACTACCGCACCAATGTCGCCGGCATCTATGCCATCGGCGACGTGGTCAAGGGCCCGATGCTGGCCCACAAGGCCGAAGACGAGGGCGTGGCGCTTGCCGAAATCCTCTCCGGCCAGGCCGGTCACGTGAACTATGATGTCATTCCGGGCGTCGTCTACACGCAGCCGGAAGTCGCCTCCGTCGGCAAGACGGAAGAGGAACTGAAGGCTGCGGGCGTTGCCTACAAGGTCGGCAAGTTCCCCTTCACCGCCAATGGCCGCGCCCGCGCCATGCTGGCGACGGACGGGTTCGTCAAGGTTCTGGCGGACAAGGAAACGGATCGCGTTCTCGGCGTTCACATCATCGGCATGGGCGCCGGCGAGATGATCCACGAGGCTGCCGTTCTCATGGAATTCGGTGGTTCGTCCGAAGATCTCGGCCGCACCTGCCATGCGCATCCGACGATGTCGGAAGCGGTGAAGGAAGCTGCACTCGCCACCTTCTTCAAACCGATCCATATGTAATTTCAACCCGATTTGGCCTTCGTCAAATTGGGGCATGAAGTTTTTATAATCATTCCAGGAAGCGCCTTGCGACGCAGGGCGCTTTCTGTTTTTGTCTTGTTTGCGGGTCTCAAATCCATTCGCGAAAAGGCAAGACAATGAAACCGCTGAATTATTCCATCCCGCAGCGCGCGCTGCATTGGGGCATGGCGCTGCTCATCTTCTTCAACCTCATCTTCACCGAAGGTATGGAGACCTGGAACCGGGCTGTGCGGAAGGGCGAAGCAATCACGCCCGAGATGATTTCCTCGGCCAATATCCACGCCTATGTCGGGATTGCGATCCTTATTCTGGTGGTCATCCGTCTGGGGCTTCGCTTCGTTCAGGGCGTGCCGGACCTGCCGTCCGAGGAGCCGCCGGTGCTGAAGCTGATCGCGGCAGTGACGCATGGCCTGCTCTATCTCCTGATGATCGCGCTGCCGCTGACCGGTATGGCCAAGTACTACTTCGGCCAGAATACAGCAGGCGACATACATGCCGATGTCCTGAAGGTCATCCTCTGGGCCTTCATCGTGCTCCATGTGGCCGGCGCGCTGGTCCAGAAGTTCTACTTCAAGACCGACGTGCTCGATCGCATGACCAAGGGCGTCAAGGCTTGAACAATTGCCGGGCAGGTCGTCGTCAGTTGACGGCGACCGTCACGGGGGTCACGGTGAAGCCCTTCTGCTGAAGCAGGGAGACCAGACCTTCATCGCCCGGCAGGTGCAGCGCGCCGACGGCCATGAAGGCATTGCCCTTGTCAAGCGTTGCTTCGGCGCGGTCGGCCATGTGGTGGTTGCGCACCGTGATCATCTTCTTCTCGAATTCAGCCATGTCGGCGCTGTCGGCGTCGAGCTTGCCGACATATTCGCTCAACGGGCCGATCATCGCGGGCTTGCCGGAGGCATAAAGCTCGATCATCGTTTCCATGAGATCCTTGGTGCGCTGCGGGTCCTTCAGGACGCCAATCAGGCCGGAGACATGCGTCTTCATGGAGACGGAGGCCATGGCCTCGAGCTGCTCGGTCAGCGTTTCCAGCCCGACGACCTTCTTGCCGGCGGCAATCGCATCGTTGGTCAGCTTCTCGTCCAGAAAGTCGGCGCCGGCACCCTTGCGGGCCAGCTCGCAGGTCGGCAGCGCGACGAATGTGGAGAGCACCCAGGGCTTCATCTTGATCACGGCGGCCAATGGTATGCCGCGCTCGGCCAGCTGCTTTTCCAGAAGTGCCTTCTGGTCAGCATTGAGAAAATCGTTGATCGTCGTCGAGTCGGTGAACATGGAAAGATCGGGGCGCGCCAGAAGCTTCATGCTGGCGGCGTTCTTGTCGGCGATCTCGTCGGATTCGACGATGACGGCATTGGCCGCCTTGAAGTCCTGCGCGGCTTCGGTCGGCAGGTTGATGACGCGCGGGTCGGAGAGGTGGATCGTGCCAAGGAGGTAGGACGGTGCGATGCCCGGCTTTTCGATCTTCCAGAAGATGGACTCGCCGTTCTTCAGCTTGGCCGTCTCCTTCTCGATCTCCGCGAAGCCCTTCGGGTCTTCCTTCTTGAGATCGGCCAGGATGTTCTTGCCGCCGCAGCTCAGGTCTTCCGCCGCCTTGGCAGGCGAAATCCAGCCGAGAACGAAGATCAGCGAAAGGGCGGCCAGCGTGTGCAGCCCAGCGATCAGCCAAAGCCCGGCATTTCCGAACGAAAAGCTTCGGCTCTGGGAGGGACGCTGACGGGTCTTCATGCGGAGTTTCCTGAAATGGTTGTCCTGCGACCATAGCTGTGTGACCGCTCAAGAATCCTTAACCGGATTGGTTAATGTCGCCACTTGTCCTTAGGCAATTCCGAACGCGAAACCGGCGTCCACTGTTGCTGGAATTGCCCTCACGCTCTCGGATGCGCCCGGTCGTAGATGTCGAGCAGCCGGTTGGTGTCGACGGCGGTGTAGACCTGCGTCGTTGAAAGGCTGGAGTGGCCGAGCAGTTCCTGGATCGAGCGCAGATCGCCGCCGCCGGCCAGCAAGTGCGTGGCGAAGGAGTGACGCAGCGCGTGCGGCGTCGCGGTTTCCGGCAGGCCGAGTGCGGAACGCATCTTCACCATCTCGCGCTGGATGATCGCCTGCTGCAGCGGACCGCCCTTGGCCCCGCGAAAGATCGGCTCGTCGGCCTTGAGATGATAGGGGCAGAGCTTGCGATAGACCTCCACCGCTTCCATCGCGGCCGGCAGCAGCGGCACCATGCGCGTCTTGCCGCCCTTGCCGGTGATCCGGAGCGTCTTCGTCCCGGGCAGGAGATCGTTCGGCGTCAGCGACAGGCCTTCGGAGATGCGCAGGCCGGAGCCGTAAAGCAGCGTCAGCACGGCGGCGTTTCGCGCGGCGATCCATGGCTCTTCGGCCAGTTGAGCATCGGCCTCGATGACGGTCAGTGCCTGGCTCGCGGCGAGCGGTTTCGGCAGCGATTTTGGCTGCTTGGGCGAGCGCACGGCGCGGGCGCCGGTGGCGTTGGCGAGCCCCTGCTTTTCGAGGTAGCGCAGGAAGGAACGGATGCCGGCAAGGCCGCGTCCGAGTGTGCGGGCACCAGCCCCATCGTTGCGCCGGCTGGCCAGAAAGCCGCGCAGGTCGGCGGGGCGGAGGCTTGCGACGTCCGATAATTTGGCCGGTCCACCTGCATGACCGGTGAGGAAGGTGAGGAACTGGCGCGTGTCGCGCTCATAGGCCTCGACCGTCTTCGGCGACAGCCGCCGCTCGCCGGCAATGGAGGCCAGCCAGTCCTGCTTCAGTCTCGTCAATTTGTCGTCGGAAATGATGAGTAGTTCGTTCATGGTCGTTCCATGGTTGAAACGCCACTCTGCTCGACGCAGCGTTAGCAAATTGTTAATCCGGCGGAGTTGCCCACCATCTTCCGGGGACAGGGAGGTTCCATGCTGCTGAAATCGATGAGCGCCGCGCAATACCGGTCGCTGCGCGCGATCCGCATGGAACTCGATGGCGTCAATGTCTTCATCGGCGCCAATGGGGTGGGCAAGACCAATCTCTATCGAGGGCTGCAGCTGGTGCAGGCGGCGGTGCGCGGCACATTTGCGCGGGAAATTGCGGCGGAAGGCGGGATGATGCAGGCGCTTTGGGCCGGGCCGCGCCGGACGCAAGAAAAGGCGCGGATTGGCTTCTCGGTCGAGGTGATTGATCCGAAGACCGGCCTTGTCCTCGAATACCGGGTAGAGGCAGGGGTGAAACCGCCGCTTCAGGCCGGCTTTGCCTTCGAGCCGCAGATCAAGGAAGAGGTGTTCAGCGTCGATACGGGGCGGGGACCCGTTGTCATGATGAAGCGGCAAGGATCAGGCATTACGCTTCGCAGCGAGCGCGGGCGCATGGTTCCCGTTGATGAAACGGCGCTTCCATCGGAGACGGCGATATCCATGCTGGCGCATGAGGCGGCAGCGCCGGAGATCGCGACATTCTGCCGTTTCGCCGAGCAGTGGCGTTTCTTCCACGGCTTTCGGACCGACGCGGGTTCGCCGCTTCGCCGGCCCTGCCTTGCGGTGACCGCACCGCTGCTTGACGAGGACGGCTCCAATCTGGCCGCAGTCTTTGCGACGATTTCGGTCAATCGAGGTGAAATGCCGGAAATCGATTCGATCGTTGCGGATGCGCTCTCCGGAGCGCAACTCGTCATTCCCGAGCCGGAACAGGAAGCGTCCATCGGCCTCAGCCTGCCGGATTTCCCCAGGCGCGTGTTCAGCGCGCGGGAGTTTTCCGATGGGCAGTTGCGGTTTCTGGCGCTGACGGGCGCGCTGATGTCCTATCGCCTGCCGCCGCTGATCGCGCTCAACGAGCCGGAGGCAAGCTTGCATCCGGATATGCTGGAGCCGCTGGCAGACATGATTGCGACGGCCGCAAAACGCAGCCAGATATGGATCGTCACCCATTCGGAACGATTGGCCGAGGCGGTGTCCAAGCGTTGCGGTGTCCGCTTCCGTAATGTCGTGCGGCAGGATGGCAAGACCTGGATCGAAGGCATGCGGCTGACCGGCGAGATCGCCAATCCCGACGATGAAGACGGGGATTGATCAGGCGGCGGCTGCGCTTTTCCGTGAGAAGATCAACACCAACCCGGCCGAAGCGACGAAGGCGGCGCCGATCCAGACATTGGATTCGGGTAACTGGCTGAACCAGAGATAGCCCACGGTGGCGGACGTGATCAGCTCTACATAGGAGAGCGGCGCAAGCGTGGTGGCGTCTGCGTGACGAAAGGCATTGATCGTCAGCGTGTGGCAGACCAGGGAGATTACGCCCATGCCCAGCAGCAGCAGGATCTCGAAGCCTGATGGTGTGGACCATGTCAGGATCGCCTGTGGCAGCAAGAGAAGCGTGCCGAAAACGTTCTGGAAAACGAGCGCCTGCAGCGGCGTCGTTTCCCCCGAGGCGAGCCGGGTGGAGACGAGGTAGAAGCCGTAGCAGACACCGGAAGCAAGCGCGAGAAGGACGCCGGGCGACATGGCGGAGCCGGGCCGGGCGATGGTGATGGCTCCGACAAAGCCGAGCAACAACGCCACGAGCTTGGCCCTGGTCATCTTTTCGCCCAGCATGAACATGGCGGCGACACTGCCGACAACCGGTCCGACGAAAAAGGCGCTGACGGCGGTGGCGAGATCGATCGTGACGATGGAGACGTAGAACAGCGTCATCGCCACCACCATGAGGAGCGTGCGCATGATATGCGGTTTCAGCCGATGGCGCGGCGGCAGCGCATTGCCCCGGTGTTTCAGGAAGGCGACGGGCAGCAGCAGGAAGGACGCTGCGAAATAGCGACCGGAACTGACCAGCAGAGCCGAATGGTTTTCCGAAAGAACCTTGGCGATACCATCGGCCACGGGAATGATCGCCGATGCCGACGCCATGAACACAATACCCCTGACCTGGCTCGACATGCTTTCCTCGCTTCCCTGCCTTCGCCTATCGCGGATGAGGCGGCGCGTCCATGGCGGCACTCAAGAATCATGATGGGCTGCACATCTCCTCCTGTCTGTTTCCGGTTTTCTTTGGGCAGAGCTTGAGGCATGGTCCGCGCCATGAAGACGGATTCGCCCGCATTGTTCGAACTGCCTGACCCGCCGACGCCCAAAGTTGCGCGCGCGGTGCCGGTGCTCGTACCGATGCCGGCGCCGGGGCCCTATTCCTATACGGTGCCTGAGAATGCCCATGTCGTGCCGGGCTCCATCGTCATCGTGCCGCTCGGCCCGCGCAAGGTGATTGGCGTCGTTTGGGACGAGCGGGGCGAGGGCGGGTCCGTTGATCCGAAGAAGCTGCGCCCCATCGATCATGTCTTCGATTGCCCGCCGCTGGCGGACGACATGCGCGCCTTTCTCGACTGGGTGGCAACCTATACGCTGACGCCGCCGGGCTATGTGGCGCGCATGGCGCTGCGGGCTCCGACGGCCTTCGATCCGGAGCCGATGGTCGAGGGTCTGCGGCTGGTGAAGAGCGACCTGGAGCGGATGACGCCGGCGCGGTCACGCGTGCTTGAGCTCGCGTCCGATGGCTTTGCGTGGACGCGGATGGGGCTGGTCCATGCGGCTGGCGTTTCGGCGAGCGTCGTGGACGGGATGATCGCGCAAGGCGTGTTCGAGACCGTCTTCCTGCCGCCGCCGCCCGTCGTTGCGCCACCCGACCCGGATTATGTCGCCAACCGCCTGGAGGGCGTGCAGAAGGATGCGGCGCGGGTTCTGGTCAAGACCGTGGACAAGGGTAAGTTCTCGGTCTCGCTGATCGATGGCGTGACGGGTTCGGGCAAGACGGAGGTTTATTTCGAGGCCGTAGCCGAGGCGCTGAAGCGCGGCAAGCAGGTGCTGATCCTGCTGCCGGAAATCGCGCTGACCGCCAGCTTCCTCGAACGCTTTCAGGATCGCTTCGGCTCGAAGCCTGCGGAATGGCATTCGGAACTTGCGCCTCGGACGCGGGAAAAGGTGTGGCGACAGGTGGTGACGGGCGAGGTGCGCGTTGTTGCCGGTGCGCGCTCGGCGCTCTTCCTGCCTTTTGCCGAGCTGGGGCTGATCGTTGTCGATGAAGAGCACGATCCCGCCTACAAGCAGGAAGATCGCGTCTTCTACAATGCCCGCGACATGGCGGTCGTTCGCGCACGGATCGGGGATTTCCCGACGGTCCTCGTCTCGGCGACGCCTTCCGTCGAGAGCCAGGTCAATGCGATGCAGGGCCGCTATCAGGCGATCCACCTGCCGACCCGTTTTGGCGATGCGGCCATGCCGGATCTCCGGCTCGTGGACATGCGGCGGCATGCGCCGGCCAAGGGCGGGTTCCTCTCGCCCCTCATGTTGCGCGGCGTCGATGCGACGCTGAAGAAGGGCGAGCAGTCGCTGCTTTTCCTGAACCGGCGCGGCTATGCGCCGCTGACGCTCTGCCGGGTTTGCGGCCATCGCTTCCAGTGCCCGCAATGCTCAAGCTGGCTGGTGGAGCATCGCTTTCGCGGCGTCATCCAGTGCCATCAATGCGGCTATCAGGAGAAGACGCCGGAGGCTTGTCCCGAATGTGGGACGCTCGATCATCTCGTCGCCTGCGGGCCGGGGGTGGAGCGGATCGCGGAAGAGGTGGTGAGCCATTTTCCGGATGCGCGGACCATCGTTCTTTCCTCCGACATGGCGGGCGGCGTGAAGCGGCTGCGGCTGGAGCTGGAGGCCATCGCCAAGGGCGAGGCGGATATCGTCATCGGGACGCAGCTCGTGGCCAAGGGGCATAACTTCCCGCTGATGACGCTGGTTGGCATTGTCGATGCGGACCTGGGCCTTGCGAATGGCGATCCGCGCGCGGCGGAGCGGACGTTCCAGCTGCTCCATCAGGTGACAGGCCGAGCGGGACGCACGGGTCTCAAGAGCCACGGTCTCATCCAGACCTATCAACCCGGCCATCCGGTGATGCAGGCTATCGTCTCAGGGGACGCCGAGGCGTTCTATGACCGCGAGATTGCCGAGCGCGAGCGAGCAAACCTTCCGCCCTTCGGCCGTCTTGCCTCGATCATCATTTCGGCCGACGACCGGCATTCGGCGGAAGCGCATGCGCGGGCTCTGCGCAACGCGGCACCTCATGCGGCCGGCATCACCGTTCTCGGACCGGCGGAAGCGCCGCTGGCGCTGGTGCGCGGGCGTTATCGGTTTCGGCTGCTGGTGCACGGCCAGCGGGCGTCCGACATGCAGGGCTTCCTCAAGGCCACGCTGGCGGCGGGGCCGAAGGAACGCGGCTCGATCCATGTTCAGGTCGATATCGACCCGCAGAGTTTCCTCTGATTGCGGCCTTGCCGTCATACAGCTATGAGATGTTTGGCGCACGTGATCGCGCAGCTTGTATAAGGAGAGGGAGCGCCGCATGCAGATCAAGAACCAGAATGACCGTCTCATGGTCCACAGTTCCGACCTTTCGGGGTCGGCCTTTGAACGCAGCGTTCTCGCCGGTTGCCGTTTTGACGACATCAACCTGTCGGGGGCGACGCTCAAGAACGTCAACCTTTCCGGCTGGAAGATGGCTGATGCCAACCTGTCGGGTTGGACGCTGAGCAATGCAAATGTCTCCGGCGCTGTCATCAGCGATGTCAACCTTGCCGGCGCCGCCATTACGGGCTCCCGCATGCAGGGCTTTACCATCGACGGAGTGGACGTCGAGGCCATGCTGGCACTGTGGAAAGAGACCCATAGTGGTACCAAAGATCCGCACGCAGAAGGAAAGCCCGCCTGAAGCAGCGCAATTTCCTGTGCGCAAAGGGTCAAGCGGTGATTTCGGGCCTTAAAAGCTTGTGCCATAAGGGCCGCTCGATTTTGTGAATGCCTTCCGTGTGATGGCGGAGTGATCGAGGGGCGGACCCATGGAACTGACGATCCCACCTATTCCCAGCGCGCCGGGTGCGCAGGCGGCCATGCTGTCGGCGGTGCTGACGCTGCTGCTGGGTCTGGCACTCATGGTGCTGGCGCGACAGATTGGCGCATGGTGGGGCTTTGCTGCCCGCGAGGGGCGCGAAGGTGCGGTTGGTGAGCTTCGTCCGATCGGAGCCTTTCTGGCCGGTCTCGGCCTTGCCGGGTTCCTGTTCGATCAGCCGGTCATCTACGTGATGATCGGCACCGCCTGGGCGCTGGCAGCCTTCGGTCGTCTCCTCTCCATGATGTCGGCGTCGGATCGCTCCAACGGGCTGTTCAACTTCCTGTTCCTGCTCCTGCAAGCGGCGCTTGCAGCCGCCGGGCTTTACTGGCTCTTCGATGTCTGGACCGGCGATATCGGTTTCCAGATGCCGGAGGATCCCTCCGCCTTCATCGTCTTCGTGGCGGCGGCCGTCACTGCCGGCATTGGTGCGATCTGCATGTTCGGGCCGGGGCTCATGATGATGCTGGCCGGCCTTTCGATCGGCGAGGGACGCAGCCGTGTCATCGCCTCCGTGCGGGCCCTTGGCGGCATGCTGATCGGAGCAGGCGGCGTGACTGTTCTGGCGAGCAATCCCATGTGCGAACTCGCCCTTGGCTCGGCGCTCGCGCTGTCAATCTTCGGACGTATACTTTCGCTGATTTTTGAAACTGGACGATACGTTTTCCAGGTGATTGCTCTCCTGGTGACGATTGCGGGCGCCGCGATCTTTCTCGGTCATGTTTTCGGTTATTTCTGATCTTTTGCTGCTGCTTCGAAGAGTGGCGCAGAAATTTGTCGAATCATGTCTTTATCTGTCCTTTCGGTTCCTTGGGCGTGTTGCGAGTCCTGACATCCTATGCTAAAGCCACCGCGAAATTCAGGGGGAATTGGGTCCACGACCCGCGAAATCTGAGTCAATTGGCAATAGATTCACGGGGTTAGCCGAAGCTACAGCCTTGGCATGACCTTGGGGATCAATGAAGAGAAGTTTGTGCCCGTGGCAGACACATCCCAGACTGTTTCCGGTGTAGCGGAAAGATACGCCTCTTCGCTTTACGAGCTGGCCTCGGAGGCGCGTTCGGTCGATCAGATCGGCGCAGAGCTTGCCGGTTTCCAGACCATGATCAATGAGAGCGCCGATCTCAAGCGCTTCATCGAGAGCCCGGTCTTTTCGGCTGAAGATCAGCTGCGCGCGGTTGCTGCAGTTCTCGAAAAGGCCGGCATTTCCGGCCTGACGGCGAACTTCATCAAGGTCGCTGCGTCCAATCGCCGGCTTTTTGCCATCCCTGGCATGATCAAGTCCTATTTCCAGATCGTTGCGCGCAACCGCGGCGAAATTACTGCCGACGTTACGAGCGCGCATGTGCTGACGTCCGAGCAGGAAAACGAATTGAAGGCGACGCTGAAGGGCGTCACCGGCAAAGACGTGACAATCAATGTCACCGTCGATCCTTCTATCCTTGGTGGATTGATCGTGAAGGTCGGATCGCGTCAGATCGATACTTCCCTTCGCACCAAACTTTCTACTCTTAAGCTTGCACTGAAAGAGGTTGGCTGATGGACATCCGCGCCGCGGAAATTTCCGCAATTCTGAAAGATCAAATCAAAAATTTCGGCAAGGAAGCTGAAGTTTCCGAAGTTGGTCAGGTTCTCTCCGTCGGTGACGGTATCGCCCGCGTTTACGGCCTCGACAATGTTCAGGCCGGCGAAATGGTCGAGTTTCCCGGCGGCATTCGCGGCATGGCGCTCAACCTCGAAGCCGACAATGTCGGCGTGGTTATCTTCGGCGCCGACCGCGACATCAAGGAAGGCGACACCGTCAAGCGCACGGGCACGATCGTGGACGTGCCGGTTGGTCCGGAACTGCTTGGCCGCGTCGTTGACGCGCTCGGCAACCCGATCGACGGCAAGGGCCCGATCAACGCAACGCGCCGTTCGCGCGTTGACGTGAAGGCGCCGGGCATCATCCCGCGCAAGTCGGTTCATGAGCCGATGTCGACGGGCCTGAAGGCAATCGACGCGCTTATCCCGGTCGGTCGTGGCCAGCGCGAGCTCGTCATCGGCGACCGTCAGACGGGCAAGACTGCCATCATTCTCGACACGATCCTCAACCAGAAGGCCATTCACGACAATGGTCCGGACGGCGAAAAGCTGTATTGCGTCTATGTCGCAGTCGGCCAGAAGCGTTCGACGGTTGCCCAGTTCGTGAAGGTTCTCGAAGAGCGCGGCGCACTGCAGTACTCGATCATCGTTGCCGCAACCGCTTCGGACCCGGCTCCGATGCAGTTCCTGGCACCGTTCGCTGGTTGCGCCATGGGCGAATACTTCCGCGACAACGGCCAGCATGCGCTGATCGGTTATGACGACCTGTCCAAGCAGGCCGTTTCCTATCGCCAGATGTCGCTTCTGCTGCGCCGCCCGCCGGGCCGCGAAGCCTATCCGGGCGACGTCTTCTATCTCCACTCGCGTCTCCTCGAGCGCGCTGCAAAGCTCTCCGACGAGCGTGGCGCCGGTTCGCTGACGGCGCTGCCGGTCATCGAAACCCAGGGTAACGACGTTTCGGCCTTCATTCCGACCAACGTGATCTCGATCACCGACGGCCAGATCTTCCTTGAAACGGACCTCTTCTTCCAGGGTATCCGCCCGGCCGTTAACGTCGGTCTGTCGGTTTCCCGAGTTGGTTCGTCCGCTCAGATCAAGGCGATGAAGCAGGTTGCCGGCTCGATCAAGGGTGAACTCGCCCAGTATCGCGAAATGGCCGCCTTCGCACAGTTCGGTTCGGACCTCGACGCTGCAACGCAGCGCCTGCTGAACCGCGGTGCACGCCTGACCGAACTCCTGAAGCAGCCGCAGTTCTCGCCGCTGAAGACGGAAGAGCAGGTTGCGGTGATCTTCGCTGGTGTGAACGGTTATCTCGACAAGCTGCCGCTTCCGCAGGTCGGCAAGTTCGAACAGGGCTTCCTGTCGTACCTCCGCTCGGAAGGCAAGGACATCCTCGACGCGATCCGCACCGAAAAGGCGATCAGCGACGACACGAAGGGCAAGCTGAAGGCGGCACTCGACGCCTTCTCCAAGTCTTTCGCCTGATCAGGGGTTCCAGTAGTTAGGACGGAAACGGATGCCTTCACTTAAGGATCTGAAAAACCGGATCGCCTCCGTCAAGGCGACGCAGAAGATCACCAAGGCGATGAAAATGGTCGCTGCGGCGAAGCTTCGGCGTGCGCAGGAGGCGGCCGAGGCCGCCCGCCCGTATTCGCAGCGGATGAGCGCGGTGCTTGCAAACATCGCGCAGGCCGGGACGGATGAAGCGCCGCGTCTGATGACCGGCACGGGCAACGACCAGGTTCATCTCCTGGTCGTCTGCACGGCGGAACGTGGCCTTTGCGGCGGTTTCAACTCGCAGATTGCGCGTCTCGCCCGCGACCATACCCGCAAGCTTCTGTCGGAAGGCAAGACGGTCAAGATCTACTGCGTCGGCAAGAAGGGGTATGACATCCTTCGCCGTGATTTCGCGTCGCTCATCGTCGAGCGCACGGAGCTGCGCGACGTTAAGAAGGTCGGTTTCGAAAATGCCGACCAGATTGGCAAGAAGGTCATTTCGCTCTTCAACAAGGGCGAGTTCGACGTCTGCACGCTGTTCTATTCCGAGTTCAAGTCGGTAATCAGCCAGATTCCGACCGCGCAGCAGCTCATTCCGGCTGCCGTTCCTGCTGTTGAAGCTGCAGGTTCGAGCGAAGCCATCTACGAATACGAGCCGGATGCCGGCGCGATCCTGGCGGATCTCATTCCGCGCAACATTTCGGTCCAGATATTCCGGGCGCTGCTCGAGAATGTCGCCGGTGAAATGGGCGCCAAGATGAGCGCGATGGACAACGCGACGCGCAACGCAGGTGAGATGATCAACAAGCTGACGCTCAAGTACAACCGTCAGCGCCAGGCTCAGATCACCAAGGAACTGATTGAAATCATTTCGGGCGCCGAAGCGCTCTAAGGGTTAAGGAAAGAGGGTATCAAAATGGCAGCTACCTCGGGCTCTACCGGCAAGGTGACGCAGGTCATCGGCGCTGTTGTCGACGTTTCGTTTGCAGGCGGCAACCTTCCGCCGATCCTGAACGCGCTCGAAACCACCAACAATGGCTCGCGCCTTGTTCTGGAAGTCGCGCAGCACCTCGGCGAAAACGAAGTTCGCACGATCGCCATGGACTCGACCGAAGGTCTCGTCCGCGGTCAGCCGGTTGTCGACATGGGCGCGCCGATCTCGGTTCCGGTTGGCGATCACACGCTCGGCCGCATCATGAACGTTATCGGTGAGCCGGTTGACGAAGCCGGTCCGCTGGACCGCACGCACCTGCGCGCCATCCACCAGGAAGCTCCGGCCTATGTCGAACAGTCGACGGAAGCCCAGATCCTGGTCACCGGCATCAAGGTCGTGGACCTGCTCGCACCTTACGCAAAGGGCGGCAAGATCGGCCTGTTCGGCGGCGCCGGCGTTGGCAAGACCGTTCTCATCATGGAACTGATCAACAACGTCGCCAAGGCGCACGGTGGTTACTCGGTCTTCGCCGGCGTGGGTGAGCGTACCCGCGAAGGCAACGACCTTTACCACGAAATGATCGAATCCGGCGTGAACAAGCACGGCGGTGGCGAAGGCTCCAAGGCAGCCCTCGTTTACGGTCAGATGAACGAGCCGCCGGGCGCCCGCGCACGCGTTGCACTCACCGGTCTGACGATCGCTGAAGACTTCCGCGACAAGGGCCAGGACGTTCTGTTCTTCGTCGACAACATCTTCCGCTTCACGCAGGCAGGTTCGGAAGTGTCCGCTCTGCTCGGCCGTATTCCTTCGGCCGTGGGCTACCAGCCGACGCTCGCCACCGACATGGGCCAGATGCAGGAACGCATCACCACGACGACCAAGGGTTCGATCACCTCGGTGCAGGCCATCTACGTTCCCGCCGACGACTTGACCGACCCGGCTCCGGCCACCTCGTTCGCCCACCTGGACGCAACGACGGTTCTGTCGCGCTCGATCGCTGAAAAGGGTATCTACCCGGCCGTTGACCCGCTCGACTCCACGTCGCGCATGCTCGACCCGCTGGTTGTCGGCGAAGAGCATTACGAAATCGCCCGCAAGGTGCAGGGTACGCTGCAGCGCTACAAGTCGCTTCAGGACATCATCGCCATCCTCGGCATGGACGAACTGTCCGAAGAGGACAAGATGACGGTTGCCCGCGCCCGCAAGATCGAGCGCTTCCTGTCGCAGCCGTTCTTCGTGGCAGAAGTCTTCACCGGTTCGCCGGGCAAGCTGGTTGCTCTCGAAGACACGATCAAGGGCTTCAAGGGTCTCGTCAACGGCGAGTACGACCACCTGCCGGAAGCCGCCTTCTACATGGTCGGCTCCATCGAGGAAGCCATCGAGAAGGCCAAGAAGCTGGCTGCTTGATCCACCCCTACGCGGCGGCGCATGTCAAAGAGACATGCGCCGTGCGTTTTCTTTCGTAATGGAAAAGTGAAAAGCCATGGCTGAAAGCTTCAATTTCGAACTCGTTTCGCCGGAGCGGCTGCTGGTTTCCGCCGATGTGACGGCGGTTGTCATTCCGGGCACCGATGGCGAACTGACCGTTATGGCGAGCCACGCGCCCGTGATGACGACGGTGAAGGCCGGTGTCGTCAAGCTGACCAAGGCTGACGGCGCAGAAGACAAGTTCGTCGTGTTCGGCGGATTTGCCGATATCCTGCCGACGGGCTGCACCCTGCTTGCCGAGTCGGCCGTTCACATGGACGAGCTGAATGCAGCAACGCTGGAGAGCCGCATCGAGGCCGCGCGCACCGAACTCTCCAATGCCGAGCATCATGAACATCGCAGCGCGATTGAAGATTTCATCTTCCAGCTGAGCGAACTTCGTGGAGCAATTTCCGGCTGATTTCCGGAGTAACTCCAACGGCTTAATAGCGCCTCGCTTTTTTTTGAGCGGGGCGTTTATTTTTTTGGAACAAAATCCAGGCTGGGAAGTTCGAGCGACGCATAGACAGGTCGAGACGTGAATATGTTGATATATTCTGAATAACTAATTTTCAAAAGGTTAAGATGCGCGTTACCAAATTTCGGCCACGCGAGTTGAATAAAAATAAATAGGACATATTCTATATAATGACCTGGAAATCATAGTCCGGCATTGCCGGGCGGCTGATGGGTGAAAGGGAATGCGATGCCAGTGCTACAGATGAAACCGGGTTCGTCGAGTGACGAGCTGCTGACATTCGCGGAAAAGGCGTCTCAGGCGAGTGACTTTCTCAAGGCGATCTCGCACGAGGCGCGCTTGATGATTCTCTGCATCCTTTCGGAAGGCGAGAAGTCTGTCACGGAGATAGAGACGATCCTGGGTCTGCAGCAGGCGGTTGTCTCGCAACAACTGGCGCGGCTGCGCCATGAAAACGTGGTCGAGACCCGCCGCGAGGGCCGCCAGATCTTCTACAGTATCGCCAATCCCGATGTATCGGGCATTGTGGATGCACTCTATTCGATGTTCTGCAAGCCCGGCGCATCGATGGTGAAAACCTGATTCCTTCCTCCTACGCTCCCGAAACTCATTTCCGATCCTCCCTGCTGCCAGACTGGCTGTGGCACGAAAAACGCAGCCCGGCGCAAGCTTGAAGGGAAGGGTTCTCAATGAAGCGGCTTCGTATATAGTTCTGTCATGTCGGTTATGGCTAACAGAATTGTAACGGACGGACCTTATGGTCCGAGTGACTATTTGCTTTTCCGGCCTGATCTGCGGGCCGGATGCGTATTTCTTCACTCGCCTTCGAAGCGATGGAGCCGGAAATGAGTTCAGTGTACCGGCAATGGGGAGCCTTCGCGGCTGCAACTGTTGCAGCCATCACCTTCGCGGTCCAGCCGCAGAGGGCGGGGGCATTCGAGCTGTTTGGGATTCATCTGTTTGGGGCCGAAGAGAAGGATGCCCAGATCGCTGACCCGGTGCGCTATTCTGCAACGCTGACGGCCGACGATGCCGAGCTGCAGCAAGCTCTGGATGAGCAGTCGGCGCTGATCCAGGACCAGTCGAAGCCCGTCGACGGCGATTTCGGGCTGGTGGTGAAGGCCAAGGATGATCGCGACCGACTGGTCGCACTTCTTTACGAGAAGGCGCGCTATGGCGCGGTGGTCACCGTCAAGGTCAACGGGATTGAGGTCGACAAGCTGCCGGCCCTGCCGTCCTTCCCCCGTGGTGCCGCAGTTCCCGTTACCATTTCCGTCACTGTTGGGCCGGTGTTCACGCTCGGCCGGGTGATCCTGAAGGATGATGCTGGCAAGCTCGATCCTGCAGCTTACGGGCTCGTCGCGGGTAGTAATGCGGGGTCGCAGGCGATCCTCAACGCCTCCGCCAAGATCGTGACGGATCTTAAAGCCGAAGGCAGACCGCTGGCGCGGGTGACCGAACGCACCGTGATTGCCGATCATGCGACAAATCGGGTGGATGTGACCCTCGCCGTGCAGTCTGGGCCTGTTGCTCCGCTCGGTCAGGTGTCTGTCAACGGTGCGTCGGAAGTCAACCCGGAGTTCGTGTCCGAATGGTCTGACCTGCGCCCCGGAGAACCCTATGCGCCCGACCGGCTGAAGCGTGCGGCCAAGCGACTTCGTGAACTCGGCACCTTCTCGACCGTGGCCGTCACCGAGGGCAAGCAACTCGCGCCCGATGGGACCATCCCGATCAAGATCGATGTCACCGAGGGCAAGCAGCGCTATTTCGGAGCCGGCATTCAATATTCGACGATCGATGGCGTCGGGATCCAGGGCTACTGGGGACATCGTAACCTCTTCGGCAATGCCGAGTCGTTGAAGATTTCCGGCTCCGTCAACCGGCTTGGCCAGACGCGCGACTTCAAGAAGCTGGACTATTCGACGGCCATTGCCTTTGCGAAGCCCGGCGCCTTCGGGCCGGCAACGACTTTCACCGCGAATTTTTCCGCTGGCCTCACACACACGGCGAGCTATGACGCCAAGGTGCTTTCCGGCTCAGTCGGCGTCACTTATGATCTGACCGATCAGGACAAGCTTTCCGCCGGTCTTGCACTCGACTGGACCCAGGCGAAGGATGTCTACGGCGACAATCGCTATCTCACGGCTTCGGTGCCGCTGGGCTGGACCCGCGACACGACCGATGACAAGTTCGATCCGACGACGGGCTATCGCGCATCTCTGACACTGCGGCCCAGCTTCGGTGTTTACAGCAAGACAACCTTTGTCAGCGCCGAGGGTGCGATCTCCGCCTATCGCCAGGTCGGCGACGATGGCCCGGTCCTTGCCGGCAAGATTGCCGTCGGCACGCTCGTCGGTGGACGAAGCCTCGCCGACATCCCCGCGACGCGCCGCTTCTACGCGGGCGGCGGCGGCTCCGTGCGCGGCTATGCCTATCAGGGCATCTCGCCGCGCGATGTTGCCAACAATCCGCTGGGCGGGCGCTCCTATGTGACTGCTTCAGTCGAGGCGCGGCTCAAGGTGACGGACACGATCGGTGTCGTTCCGTTCCTCGATTTCGGCACTGTCTCATCCAGCAGTGCGCCGAATTTCTCCGATCTGCGGGCGGGGGCGGGCGTCGGTCTGCGTTATGCAACGCCTTTCGGCCCCATTCGCCTCGACGTCGCCGTGCCGCTTCGGCGCTATCCCGGTGGCAGCACATTCGGCATCTATGCCGGCATCGGGCAGGCATTCTGATGCGGGCGGGACATCGATTGCCCGAATGCTGCGGCAATCGGAGAATAAAGGTTCAATAAAGGCAACATCGATACGAGTTGCGCGTTACGGATCGGGGCCGTGCGCGGCATTGCTCGATTCGCGGGAACGGGAAGACTATCGGCATGGCGGGGACGGCTGGAAAAGCGAGATTTTGGCCACGGGCAATCGGCATAGCTTTCGCGATGTTGGCCGTCGTGTTGGTCGGCGCTTTCGGTTTCCTGGGTTTCACCCGTGCCGGCACATCGCTCGTCCTGAGCCTTGCCGCGCCTGCCCTCAATAGTGTCGACAGCAAGATCACGATCTCCGGGGCCGGGCCGTTGCTCACCGGCCATCTGCGCGTGGATCGCATCACGCTCGCGGATGCCAAGGGCGTCTATGCAGAAATTGATGGGGTGACTGCCGACTGGTCGCCGCTCGATCTTCTGGCACTGAAGGCCAATATCGACCTGCTGAGTGCCAAGCGCGTTCGCCTGGAAAGGCTGCCGGAAAGCTCCTCGCAGGCGTCATCGAGCAGCGGTTCGTTTTCGCTGCCGGTCGAGGTCGATCTGAAGCAGCTGTCGCTGCCGCAGGTTTCGCTGGGTCCGGCGCTGTCCGGAAAGGAAGAAATGCTCTCGGCAGAGGCGCAAGCAGCGCTGACCCGCACGGGCATTCGCGGGCAGGCGACCGTTCGTGATCTCGGCAAGACGGCGGCGAGTGCGACGCTTGCGGTTCAATATGACGCCAATGCCGGGACGCTCGCGCTCGACGCCAAGGCTGAGGAACCCAAGGGTGGCGTGATTGCCGGCCTTCTGCGCCTGCCCGACCAGCCGGCGCTCGGCTTTTCCGTCAAGGGCAACGGCCCTCTCTCCAATTGGCAGGGCAAGGCCACCGCCTCTGTGGAAGGTGTGCCGGTCGTCAACCTGGACGCCGGTGTTCGCCAGTCCGCAAACGGGCCGATCGAGGTCGCGCTAAAGGGCGGCGGCGCTTTTGACGCTGTGCTGCCGCCGGTGCTCGAGCCGCTCTTCAAGGGGCGGACAGATATCGACCTGGCCATCTCCTACGACGCCGGCGGGACGCTCTCGGTCAGCCGCGGGACGATTGCGACCGGGACCTTGTCCGCCAATCTTGGCGGTACGCTTTCTGCCAAGGGCACTAATGATTTTCATGCCGATGTCACGCCGGTCGGCGACAGTGCCGTCTTCGCGTTGCCCTTGGGTCAAGATGTGCTCGGGCTGGATTTGAAGGCGCTCAACGTGTCGGTCAGCGGGTCGCCGGACAAGGCGAAGATCAATGCCGCGATCGATCTGAAGAAACTTACGACGAATGAACTCAACCTCACCGGTGTTGCATTCTCCGCAAAATCGGACGCCTTCAATCTGCGGGGACAAAGCGGTCGTCTCGATACGGAGCTGACGGTCGGCGGGCGAGACTTCAAGACAGATGCGTTGAACAGGCTGGTTCAGGCGCCGCTCAAACTCACGGCGCCCGTGACAGTGTCGCAGGAAGCCATCCAGGCGACCTACCAGCTGGAGGGCGCGAGTCTTGGCGGCAAGGGGGAGGTGACCTATGAGCTTGCATCCGGCACGACCGAGACCAATCTCCAGCTTTTTGCAGCCCCCGCAGCCCTTCCCGAAGCACTGGCGGCGAAACTGACGAAAACGGTCGGACTTTCGGGCAATGTGCGTGTGGTCGATGGCTTGGTCGAGGCGAAGAACCTGGTCCTCACCTCCGAACTTGTCGATGCAAAGGGCAGCGCCAGCCTGAAGAGTGGCGCCATAGAAGCCGCCTTTGATGGAACGCTGCCCGATCTGGCCAAGCTGTCCACCAGCGCCCAGGGGAGCGGAAGCTTCAGCCTTGCTGCGAGCGGAACGCTTGAGGCGCCGTCTGCGAAGATCTCGCTTGCCGTGCCCAAGGCTGTTCTGTCGGGCAAGGAGCTCGACAATTTTTCGGCCGATGTCACGGCGGCGCTCAACCAGGGTGCAATCGGCGGGGATGTGAAGGCGCGGGGCTCGATTGCCGGACAGGGCATCAATGTCGATGCCGTCATGAAGCAGGACAAGGGGCGAACCGCCATTCCCGACCTGCAGGTGAAGATCGGCCCGAATGTGATTTCCGGCGCGCTGACGCTGGACGCCGCTTTCCTGCCGGATGGCAAATTGAGTTTCGATCTGCCCGATCTGTCGCTCATCGGTGCGATGGCCGCCCAGCCGCTGAGCGGTGGCCTGAAGGGCAATCTTGCTCTCTCTGCGCCGGAGGGGCAGTTGGCCGCGCGCCTGGATCTTGCCGGCAAGACGCTTGGCTATGATACTGTTTCCGTTGCCGGTGTTCGCGCCGGTATCGACTATCGCGCCGCAACGCTTTCCGGTGAATTGGGCGCGGATGCCGTCCGCAACGGAACCAACATGGTCGAGAAGCCGGTTCTCAATTTCTCCCGACAGGGAGAGAAGACCGACTTCTCGCTGGCCGCGCGCTATCAGGGCGCACCGCTTGCCCTTAACGGCTATGTTGCGCCGAGCGGTAGCAACACGCTGGTCCATGTCGGCGGTTTCAACGCCACCGCTGAGAAGATCGCCGTGAAGCTTGCCGGACCGACCGACCTGACGTTGGTCGATGGCGGGGTTCGACTGGATGCGCTGAAGCTCGCGCTGGGCAGCGGCTCTGTTGCCGTCAGTGGCCGGGCTGGAACGACGCTCGATCTCAAGGTCACGATCACGAACCTGCCGGCGGCGCTCGCCAATACGTTCTCGCCGGGCCTGGGCGCTGATGGCGCCATTTCGGGCACCGCGACGGTCACCGGCAAGGCGACCGACCCGGCGGCCCAGTTTGCGCTCAACTGGCCGTCGGCATCCCTTTCTGCGACCCGAAGCGCCGGCTTGCCTTCCATGTCTCTGCAGGCGAAAGGCGGTTATGGCAGTGGCGCGCTGACGATTGAAGCATCCGGTTCCGGCGGCGGGCTGAATGCCAAGGCCTCGGGACGCGTGCAGCTGCAGGGAAGCCAGAGCCTGAATGTCCGCGTGCAGGGTTCGGCACCGCTAACGCTTGCGCAATCCTTCGTCGCGGATCAGGGGATCGCGCTTTCGGGCAATGCCAATTTCGACATCTCCGCCAGCGGTGCGCTGACCTCTCCGAAGCTCGGCGGCACGATCAGGCTTGCATCTGCGGGTGCCGCCCTGCCGCGGCAGAACCTGAACCTGACCGGCATCGACGGGACGATAACACTGGAAGGCAACACCGCCCGGATCGCCGGCCTTTCCGCCAAGATCGCCAATGGCGGCAACCTTTTGGTAGCGGGCACAATCGGAACGGCTGCTGGCTCCGGCTTCCCGGCCGACCTCACCATCAAGCTCACCAATGCCGTCTATGCGGATGGTGATCTGGTTAACGCGAAGCTGACGGGCGATCTGTCGCTGAAGGGTCCGTTGACGGGGGGAGCCGAACTTGGCGGAACCATCCGCGTGGCCCAGGCGGCCATCACGATCCCGGAAAAGATCCCGGCCTCGCTCGCCGAGATCGATGTCAAGCACAAGAACGCGCCGAAGCGGGTAATTGTCCAGACGAAGGAACTGGAGCCCGAGGCGCCGAATGGTGCGAGCGGCTCCTCGGCCATCCGGCTTGCCCTCGATGTACAGGCGCCCAACCAGATATTCGTGCGCGGGCGCGGCGTCGATGCCGAACTCGGCGGTACGCTGAAGGTGAGTGGTACCTCGGCGGCGCCTTCCGTCTCCGGCGCCTTCAAGATGATCCGCGGGCGGCTCGAAATTCTCGGCAAGCGCCTCGACTTTGCCTCGGGCACGATCGGTTTCGGCGGCGGGCTGGTGCCGACGCTTGATCTCAACGCAACCTCCAGCGCCTCGGCGGCCACCATCACGGTCACGGTCAGCGGTCCCGCCAACGATCCGGAAATCGCGTTTTCCTCCTCGCCCGCATTGCCGCAGGACGAAGTGCTGGCCCAGCTCATCTTCAATCGCTCGCTGTCCAGCCTGACTCCGTTCCAGATCGCCCAGCTCGCCGACGCGGCGCTTCAGCTTGCGGGTGGCCGCAGCACGTCAATCTTCGAGAAGCTGCGCAAGGGCGCCGGCATCGACGATCTGGACGTGTCGACCGACAGCGCCGGGCAAGCCCAGGTGACGGCCGGAAAATATATCAACAGCCGCACCTATCTGCAGCTCCAGCAGGGGTCTGGTTCCGGCTCAAGTAAGGCCATCATCAATCTCGATGTCGGCAAGGGTGTGAAGCTGCGCGGTGAGGCCGATAGCGGCGGCGGCAGTGCTGCGGGTATCTTCTATGAGAAGGAATATTGAGTTCAGGCGGACGCAGTAGAACGCAGGTTCCTCATGGGTTTCCCCGTAGAGTGTTAACACGAACGTAACCGATCTTGTGGCATCCTCTAAAGAATAGTCCGTTGGCAATACGTTGCTTGCGGGGGCGAGCGATACCTGGGGAAGAGTTCTTAAGATGGCAAGCGCAATCAACACCACCAATTATGCAGGGGAAACTCTGGAGATCATTGCCTTCCGGCTTCACGATCAGGAATTCTGCGTGAAGACGACGACGATCCGCGAAATCCGCGGCTGGGCGCCGTCGACCCCGATCCCGCATTCGCCGCCGGAAGTCATCGGCGTGATGAACCTGCGCGGCTCCGTTATCCCGATCATCGACCTCGCCTATAAGCTCGGCATGGAAAGCACGCAGGCCAATGAGCGTTCGGCCATCGTCGTCGCCGAAGTGCACAACATGGTCATCGGCATGCTGGTCGATCGCGTGTCGGACATCCTGACGGTCGCCGGCAGCCAGATTCAGCCGGTTCCGGAAGTCACCGCTTCCTTCGACCGCAGCTATTCGGAAGGTATCATCGCCAACGAGAACGGCATGATCTGCTTCCTGAACCTTGCCAAGATGTTCCGCGAAAAGGACATGGACGACGTCGCCGCCTGATCGGTTGACTTCGGAAATTCAAGAAACGGCCGCTCCGGTTTGCCGGGGCGGCCTTTTTTGTATGCGCATTTCCGGACTGAAAACCGCCTTACACCTTTCCTGGAAATGCTTCAGCGAATGCCCAGAAGGTGGAGCAGTGCCAGGCTGATGCCCACCAGCAGGCCGAGGGAGAGCGTGCCGGCGGCGAGCACGCGTCCGCCTGACGAGAGGATGGTGCGCATATCGACCGAAAGGCCAAGAGCAGCCATGGAGACGATGGTCAGCGCCGTTGCCAGTGTTTCGAGCGGGCTGAGAGCCTGATCCGGGATCATGCCGCCGGAGCGCAGCGCCATCAGCGCGACGAAGCCTATGATGAACCACGGGACAAGTTTGGACCATTCAATGCGGCGCTCCGTCGTTGAGCGTTCGGCGCTGCGGTCGCCGATAAGGCCGATGCAGAAGATGACCGGGGCGAGCATCATGACACGAATGAGCTTGACCAGAGTGCCAGTCTGCATGCTGAGCAAGCCAACGGGCGCGGTGGCGGCGAGCACCTGCGGCACGGCGTAGACCGTCATGCCCGACAAAATGCCATAGCTTTCCGCGCTCATGCCTGTGGCATGCTGGCCGAGCGGCAGGAGGAGCACGACGAGAATGCCGAGCGCTGCGGTGAAGGCAATCGAGGCGGCAACGTCCTCGGCGCGCGCCTTGATGACCGGGGCCACGGCGACGATCGCCGAGTTGCCGCAGATGGAATTGCCGCAGGCAACCAGCAGCGCCAGCCGATGCTCCAGCTTCAGGAGCCGGCCGATGGTGTAGCTCGACAGCACGGCGATGAAGACCGAACCGGCGACGCCTGCGACGAGCGCTGGGCCCGCGCCGGCAATGGCCGAGACGCTGATCGAGGCGCCGAGAAGCACGATGGCCAGTTCCAGCAGCAGCTTCGCGGAAACCTTGATGCCGGCCTCAAAGCGGGGATTGAGGCTGGCAAATGTGCGGATCGCGGCACCAATGACGATCGCCATCACCAGGCTTTCGAACCAGGCACGACCGAAGAGAGCCTTCTCGGCCTGTTCGGCGACGAAGCCCATGGCTGCTACCGCGCTACAGAGGGCGATGCCGGGAAGGGCCGCCAGGGATGTTTCTCGCCATGTCTGCGCGGTCTGCATGATCGTCTCCTTGATGAAGAAGAAAATGCCATGGACAATCATTCAGAAAAATCGAATAGTATTGCATGTTCCATTCTGCGAAATCGAACGAATGACCTTCGAGCAGCTCTCCATCTTCGTGGCAGTGGCCGAGCGGCAGCACCTGACCAAGGCGGCCGAGGCCTTGCGGCTGACGCCGTCTGCCGTCAGCGCGGCGATCAAGACGCTGGAGGGCTTCTATAATGTGCAGCTTTTTCATCGCGTCGGGCGCGGCATCGAGTTGACCGAGGCCGGCCGCGTCTTCCTTGACGAGGCGAAGGCGGTTCTGTCCCGGGCGCAGTCGGCGGCGCTGGTGCTCTCCGAACTCGGCGACATGCGGCGGGGCCGACTTGCCATCCATGCCAGTCAGACGGTGGCGACCTACTGGTTGCCGCAGCGGCTGATGCAGTTTCACGCCGCCTATCCGGGCATCTCGCTCGATCTGTCCGTCAGCAACACGCAGGGCGTGACCCGCGCGGTGCTGGAGGGGACGGCGGATCTCGGCTTTGTCGAGGGGCGCTTTGATGAGCCTGCCTTGGCGGCGCGCGTCGTGGGCGAGGACGAGCTGGTCGTGGTCGTCGCGCCGGGCCATCCGCTGGCGAGGGCGGAAGGGGCAAGCGCCGATACGCTGGTGGCTGAAACGGTCTGGGTGATCCGCGAGGAGGGGTCTGGCACGCGCTCGGAATTCGAGGCGATGCTGCGCGCCATGGGCTTCGATCCGAACCGGCGGAAGATCGCGCTCACCCTGCCGTCCAACGAGGCAATGCTGTCGGCGGTGCGGACGTCGCTGGCGGCCTGCGCGGTGTCGCGCCGGGCGGTCGAGCCGCTTCTGGCGCAGGGCGATCTGGTGGCCGTCAATTTTCCGCGGCCGGAGCGACAGTTCCGCATGATCCGCCACAAGGAGCGGCATTTCGGCGAGGCGGCCAAGGCGCTGGAGGCGATCTGCCTTCAGGCGTGATCGGCGGTTTCCGGCCTGTTGACGAGGCTTGCTGCTTCCTTCACCAGCGGATCGAAGGGCGCTCCATTTTCCAGATGCGCGAAGAACTGCCGGCGCATGCGCGGCTCCCAGAACTTGTTGATATGGTTCGCCACGCCCGCCGCGCGCTCGGCCTGCGGCTGCGAGTGGAAGAATGTGGCGATCTGGTTCGCCATGCGAACGATCTTGTCATGCGACATCGGCATCTCTCTTTGTGTCCGTCGCGCCGGCGATCCGGCCGGCATGCGTGAAAATCTCGAAATCCTTGTCCCGCGCCAGCGCCACCAGCGCAATCCCGGCGGCGTCTGCCATGCGGATGGCAAGGGCGGTGGGGGCGGAAATGGCGATGAGGACGCTGGCCCCCGCCATCGCCGTCTTCTGCACCATTTCCACCGAGACGCGGCTGGTGAGCACGATGGCGCCACTTGCGCCGTCGACGCCGGCCCGCGCCATCGCGCCGCAGAGCTTGTCGAGCGCATTGTGCCGGCCGACATCCTCGCGGACCAGCAGCAGGCCCTCGCCGGGGTGGTAGAAGCCGGCGGCGTGGACGGCGCGAGTGGCGGCGAAGAGCGGCTGATGAGCGCTGAGCGATGCGGTGGCTTCGGCGATGTCTTTCGGCGAAAGCGTGAGTGTCGCGTCGACATGGCGTGCCGGGAGCAGCGCCTGTTCAATGGATTCAATTCCGCAAAGGCCGCAGCCGACCGGGCCTGCCATGGCGCGACGGCGGGCGGTCAGGGCGGCCTGATGGTCTCCGGCGAGTTCGATCTGAAGGTCGACGCCACCGCCGGTCTCTTCCGCCGTGACGGAGAGAATGTCTTGCGGCCGTGCAACGATGCCTTCGTTGAGTGTGAAGCCATAGGCGAAGTCTTCTAGGTCAGCGGGGCTGGCCACCATCACGGCCTGCGTCGAGCCGCGATAGGTGAAGGCGACTGGGACTTCCTCGGCGATCTCGCGGGTGGAGGAGGCGAAGCCGCCGGCTGCGAAGGTTGTGCGGGGGAGGGGGCGGG
>UBQX01000029.1 GCA_900467685.1 Hyphomicrobiales bacterium | reverse complement strand
AACCAGCCTGCCATCGAGGAGCTTGGGAAGGTGCTGCGGCGCGGTCAGGCGGACGGACTGTTTCGTGAGGGCCTCACGCCGCTGGAATTGCACTGGCAGATCAGCGCGCTCTCCTTCTTCAATGTTTCGAACAGCGCAACCTTCTCGTTGATCTTCGGCGGCGATCTCTTCACCGACGCGGGCCAGCACAGACTGTCCCGCCATGTCGCGGATATGGTGCTGCGCTATGTCCTTCGCCCTGATCATCTTGCGTCGATCCCCACCGAAAGTCTCTGAAATCCCGCCAACCGCATCGGCTTTCCGCGTCAGTTCGTGGTCTCCGGCACATACATGCTCATGAAATCGGCGCTCATGCGCGCCGCATCGGGCTCGCGGCCGCAGAAGAGCCGGAAGGCGCCGACGGCCTGATAGACCGTCATGCCGCCGCCGGGCAGAACGCGGCAGCCCTTGGACTTAGCAGCCGCCAGCAGCTGGGTCTCCAGCGGCACATAGACGATATCGGCCACCCAATGACGTGCCTCCAGGAGCCCGGGATCGATCGGCACACCGGGATGCGCAAGCATGCCCACCGGTGTCGCGTTGACGAAACCATCCGCCAGAGGAAGAGACTGCGCGGCATCTGTCACGGCAAAGGCACGTTGCGCGCCGAAGCGGGCATTGAGGTCATCGGCAAGACGCTGTGCACGCGCCGGATCCTGATCCAGAATGTCGAGATGCCGGATATCGAGTTTCAGCAGCGCATGCGCCACCGCGACACCCGCCCCCCCGGCGCCAGCGAGCAGCGCACGGTTCCTCTTCACATCCGGCAGGCCCTGCGCAAAGTTTTCATGGAAACCATACCAGTCCGTGTTGTGACCAATACGCTTGCCTTCTGTGAAGACGACCGTGTTGACCGCACCCAGCATGCGGGCATCTTCAGACAGTTCGTCAAGCAACGGGATGACCGCCTGCTTGAACGGATGGGTAATGTTGGTGCCGGCAAAGCCACGCACCTGAAGCTCGGCAACCAGTTCGGGCAGCGCAGTTTCCGGCAGGCCTCGCGCGTCTATGTCGACCAGTTCGTAAACATAGTCGAGCCCATGCGCGGCGCCCTCATGCATGTGCAGCGCCGGCGATTTGGAAAGCTGTATCCCTGCGCCGATCAGGCCGACGCGATAAGTCGTTTGCGATGTCATGGTCCGAACCCGTTTGGCGGTCTGGAATTTCAATAAACTGCGGAGGCCGCGGCCTAGTGATGGGCGAGAATTTCGCCGAGGAAGGCGCGCGTGCGCTGATGCTTGGGATTGCTGAAGAATTCCTCCGGCGGCGCTTCCTCGATGATCTCGCCGGCCGCCATGAACACGACGCGATCCGCGACCTGGCGTGCAAAGCCCATTTCGTGGGTCACGCAGATCATCGTCATGCCGTCGCGGGCCAGGCCGATCATCGTGTCGAGCACTTCCTTGACCATTTCGGGGTCGAGTGCGGAGGTCGGCTCGTCAAACAGCATTGCCTTCGGCTCCATGCAGAGCGCACGGGCAATGGCTGCGCGCTGCTGCTGGCCGCCGGAAAGCTGGGCCGGATATTTGTCGGCCTGGTCGACGATGCGCACGCGCTCGAGATATTTGCGCGCGGTGGCTTCCGCCTCGGCCTTGGAGACCTTCTTCACGCGCATCGGCGCAAGCGTGCAGTTCTCCAGAATGGTCATGTGCGGAAAGAGATTGAAGCTCTGGAACACCATGCCGACTTCGCGGCGCACGGCATCGACCGCGCCGGTGCTGTCCGTCAGAACCGTTCCCTCGACCGTGATCTTGCCCTCCTGGATTTCCTCCAGATGGTTGATGCAGCGGATGAGCGTGGACTTGCCCGAGCCGGAGGGGCCGCAAAGGACGATCTTCTCGCCCTTTGCAACCTGGATATTCACGTTCTTCAGTGCGTGGTAGGCACCATACCACTTGCCAACGCCTTCCATGGCGATGAGTGGCGTCTGGCTTGCGTTGGTCTGCGGCATGGCAACCCCCTTACTTCACGGTGAACGGGACGTCGGGCATCGAGTCCGGGAAGGACGGAACGTCGCGCTTCATCCACTTGGCGTAGATCTTGGCAAGCGTGCCGTCGGCCTTGATCTTGTCGATGAAGCTGTTGATGGACTCGTTCCAATCCTTCTCACCCGGACGGGTGCCGGCGCCGTTATAGAGCGTCGAGAGATCGAACTTCGACTCGTACTTGCCAGCAGCAGCCGCGTTCAGACGGTCGCCATAGAACTGGTTGCCGCCGACGGCTTCCACCTGACCGGCAATCAGCGCCTGGATGTTGGCGGCGTCGTCGTCGAAGCGCAGGATGTTCGCGGTCTTTGCACCGGCCGTCAGCGAGGTATCCATGGCGCTCGACTTCGGAACGCCAACGTTCATGCCCTTCAGATCGTCATAGCCGGCGATCTTCTTGTCCTTCGGGCCATAGACCGACAGAACGTTGCCGGCATAGGGCTTGGAGTATTGGATGGTCTTGGCCCGCTCGGCGGTCATGCCCATCGTTGCAAAGAGCACATCGACCTTGCCGGTCAGAAGCGCCGGAATGCGGTTCGCGACGGCCAGCGGCACGAACTCGGCCTTGACCCCGAGAAATTCGGCGTAAGCCTTGCCGATATCGGCGTCGAGGCCGTCCTGCACGCCGCTCGAGTTGACGAAGCCCCAGGGCGAATTGTCGCCCTGAATGCCGATCACGACCTTGCCGGCCTTCTTGGCGTCGGCAAGCGTGCCGGCAAAGGCATCGCTGGCATGAAGCGCCGGGAATGCGGCAATGGCTGCAGCGGCGAGGGCCAACAGGCTCCTGCGCTTGATCGTATTGAGTTTCTTCATCTTTTGCTCCTCCTTAAAAAGCTATGATTTGGCATGCTTGGTCTTAGTCTTAACGGGCTGCAGTCTGCAGGCGGCGTTCGGCTCTGGCGCCCCAGAGCGACAGCGGCCAGCAGATCAGGAAATACATGACGCCGACGATGGCAAAGACGGTGAGTGGACGGAACGTCTGGTTCGAGACGATCTGGCCGGCACGCGACAGTTCGACAAAGCCGACAATGGCGGCAAGCGACGTACCCTTGATGAGCTGCACGAGAAAGCCGATCGTGGCGGGCAGCGAAATCTTCAGAGCCTGCGGCAGGATCACGTCCTTGATGCGCGACGTATAGTGCAGGCCGAGGGCCTTGGCGGCTTCCGTCTGGCCCTTCGGCACGGCCTGAATACCGCCGCGCCAGATTTCGCCGAGATATGCACTGGCATGCAGCGTGAAGGCGATAGCCACCGCAATCCAGGCATCGACATTCAGACCCACCAGCGCCACGCCGTAATAGACGACGAAGAGCTGCATGAGCAGCGGCGTGCCCTGGAAGATCGCGATATAGCCGGTCGTTACCCGTTGCAGTGCCTTGCTCTCAGCGGTGCGGGCCAGCGCCACGAGAAGTCCGAAAATGCCGCCGCCGATAAAGCCGATGATCGTCAGCGCGACGGTCCATTTCAGGCCCTGCAGCAGGAAGTAGAGTTCGTTGAAGCCAATGGATGCCATTTCGCGCGCCTCACTTGACCGGATAGCTGAAGGAAATGCGGGAAACGAGGGCGAAGAAGCCCATCATCAGCGATGAAATGATCAGATAAAGGATCGTGATCGAGAAATAGACCTCGAAGGAGCGGAACGTGTCCGCCTCGATCTTCTGCGCGACCGAGGTCAGCTCGTAAGCCGCGATCGACGTGCAGACCGATGTCGTCAGGGTCAGCATGATGAACTGGCTGGTCAGTGACGGGTAAACGGCACGCAGCGCCGGCTTCAGGACAATGAAGCGGAAGATCTGCGCCTTGTGGAGCCCCAGCGCCAGACCCGCCTCGACCTGGCCCTTCGGAATTGCGTCGACCCCGCCACGAATGATTTCGATCGCGTAGGCGCCGCCGTTGAGTGCCAGCGCAATGATTGCCGTCACCGTCGGGTTTAGGCGAATGCCAAGCTGCGGAAGCGCAAAGAAGATGAAGAATATCTGCACGAGGAAAGGGGTGTTGCGGATGAGCTCGACAAACCCGATGACGATCGCACGCAGCCATGCGATATGCGAGCGCCGCGCAATGACGCCGAGAACGCCGATCACCGTCGCCAGCGCCATGCCGGCAATGGCAAGCCCGATCGTTGCGAGGCAGGCGAGCAGAAGCTCGGGTAGTCGTTCGATGACGACGGAAAAATCCAGGCTGTAAGACATCATTCCTCCCCGGCACCGGGCATGCGACAGACGGTGTGCATGGGCGCGAGCCTCAAGTTGCACCAGCCGCTGCATCCCCTCCCCGGACCGCTCCCAACAATCGAACGGGTCCGAACTGGAATGTATGTACCAGTTAGTTCATAATTCCGTCAAGTGGATAAAGTTGCGTTCAGGCCCGTGCGCGCCGGGACAGAACGTATCAACTGCGGGCGTTACGGCAGATTGAGATTTGTTGGCGGTAGTATTTTCGGGAAAGCCAACGTCTGAGCCCCACCCGTAGACACGGCCCTCTGTGAGACAAATCGGAATTGGCAGTCGGGAAGCCGTGAGGTGAGGCGCTAACCGCAAGCGTCGTTGGCTTTCAATCCGCCGGGAAAACCCGTCCGTCGAAGAGCTTGCGTGCGGTGCGTATGGAGCCCGCTCCCTTTACATTCCCTGCTCCGTCGAGATCGAGAAAGACTTCCATCGAACCCGTGGGATGTTCGATGAAATACACCCCGCCCTCTGGCTGCTTGGCCAAAGCCGCCGCGGGTCCGGCGTTCAGCCGCGTGGCCGTCGCGACGGTGATTGCGGCGAAGACACCGATGGAGGCGTGGACGCGATGGGGAATAAAGCAGCGCGTCGAAATCGCCCCGCCGGCGCCAGGCGGAGAGACGAGAACCATCTTCGGCATGGAAGCCTCCGTGACGTCGCCGAGCTTCATCATCGGCCCCGCCTGCAGGCGGATTGCTTCGATGCGCGCCTTCAGGTTCGAATTTGCCTCAAGTTCATCCCGGCTCTCGTTGCCAGACATTCCCAGGTCGGAAGCGCGCAGGATCACGCAGGGCATGCCATTGTCGATCAGCGTCGCCTCGACGCCATCAATGACGTCCGCCGCATTCCCGGTCGGCAGAAGCGCGCCGCACAGCGAGCCGGCAATGTTGGCAAAGAGCAGAGGCACGGCGGCATGGCTGCCCGGCACCCCGGCAATCTCCGTATCGCCGCGATAGGTCACGCGTCCACCCGGCGTTGAAACACGCGCCACCGCGACCTCGCCCGTGTTGACCATATGAATGCGAACTTCGGTCTCGCCGTCCCGCGCTGCCACCAGCCCGCGCTCGATGGCCGCCGGGCCGACGCCGGCGAGAATATTGCCGCAGCCCTGCGCATCGCTCACCAGCGCCTTGTCGACGAAGACCTGCAGGAAGAGATAGTCGACATCGGCATCCGGCCGGCCGGATTTCGACAGGATCGCCACCTTGGAGGTCAGCGGGTCCGCTCCGCCGATACCGTCGATCTGGCGCGGATCGGGCGAGCCCATGATGGAGAGGAGCAATCGGTCGCGCTTGCCCGGTTCGGCGGGCAGGTCCTCCGCAAGGAAATACGCGCCCTTGGAAGTACCGCCGCGCATCCAGAGGCAGGGGATGCCGTCCTCAGACATATTTGAGCCCCTTGGCGGCGAGAGCGCCCCGCATATCGTACATGTCCAGCCCGAGTTCGCCCGACGCCAGCCGCTTGCGTTTCATCTCCTCATTCGCCAGCCGCTTTTCCGCCGCCTGCAACACGAGTTCGGCCTCAACGCAACGCACGACGCAGACGCCATCATCGTCGGCCACGACCACATCGCCCGCCTCGATCAGCGCACCGGCGCAGACGATCGGCACATTCACCGAACCCAAGGTTTCCTTGACCGTCCCCTGCGCCGAGATCGCCTTCGACCAGACAGGAAAGCCCATGGCCGTCAGGTCGCGGATATCGCGCACGCCGGCATCGATGATCAGCCCACGGCAGCCCCGCGCCTTGGCCGAAGTGGCCAGCAGATCGCCGAAATAGCCGTTGTCGCACGGCGAGGTCGGTGCCAGAACGAGAAGATCGCCGTCCCGCACCTGTTCGATCGCCACATGCAGCATCCAGTTGTCGCCGGGCGGCGCGGAAATGGTGATCGCAGAGCCGGCCACCGATGCCCCGGCATAGATGGGCCGCATATAGCTCGCCAGCATGCCCTTGCGGCCCTGCGCCTCATGCACCGTGGCAACACCGGCGCGGGCAAGCCCCTCGACGACAGCCGGATCGGCGCGCGGGATATTCTGCACCACGACCCCCATGATCAATGATCCTTCTTCGCGGTCGGCGGCGTGCCGTGGGTGTGGAAGGTTTCTATGGTTTTCAGGCCCCAGGCCTGGCCTTTCTTGCGCTCCGTCTCGGTCCAGCAGACCGGCTTCCAGTCGGGCGCGAGGATGAGCCGAGCCCCGGAATTGGCAAGCTCGACGCGATTGCCGGCGGGCTCCCACACATAGAGGAAGAACGTGCCCTGGATCGCGTGCTTGTGTGGCCCGGTTTCGATATGGACGCCGTTTTCCAGGAAGATGTCAGCGGCGCGCAGGATGTCCTCGCGCGTGTCGGTCGCATAGGTCACATGGTGCAGCCGGCCGGATGCGCCGCCATGCTCTTCCGTGCAGGCGAGATCATAGGTCTTGTTGTTGATGGTGAACCAGCAGCCGCCGATGCGGCCATTGTCGAGCTGGATATATTCCGTCACCCGCGAGCCGAGACAGGTGATGATGAAATCGCGGAACTTGCTGACGTCTTCCGCGAGCAGGTTCAAGTGGTCGAGACGGCGCGGATTGGCGCCGCGTCCGTGATAGCGCTGCGCGATATTCTTCAGCGCCGGGCGCTCGCCTTCGGGGGCCTCATAGCGCACCGTATCCCAATAGATCTCGAAGACATGGCCGAACGGGTCTTCGAACCGGAAGGCGCGTCCGTGACCCTTGTCGCCATCGACCCAGCCCAGCACCCTGTAGCCGCTCGCCTCAATGGCCTTCACCCGCCGCTCCAGCGCTTCCGGCGAGGAGGCGCGATAGGCGATATGGCCGACGCCGGTCGTGTGATGCCGCGTCAGCTTCAACGTGTGGAACTCATAGTCGTCATAGGCGCGGAGATAGGCGGAATTCTCGTCCTGACTAGACAGGGTTAGTCCATAGACATTGACGAAGAAGGCCAGGCTTTCCTCGAATTTGTCGGTATACATCTCGACATGGGCGAGATGGGCGATATCGAAACAGGGTTCGGTCATAGCGTGTCCACCGTGCGCGGGAAAACGGATTGGAAGCCTTCGGCATATTGCGCGGCGCGCCCGCCGGACTGGCCGCCGGAATTGCGCTGGAAATGGTTGGCGCGGTTCTGTGCCACGCGGGTGTAGAAGTCCCAGAGATGCTCCTGGCCCTCCATGCATTCGATGGCAGCCCGCTTCTTGTCCCAGACCGGCGTGATATCGAGGAAGACATCGGGCTTCCAGCCCATCTGCTCGGTCTGGTGCGGCTCGAAGAGATAGAGTTGCGGCGCACCGAGCACCTTTTCGCCCGGCTTGTGACCCCAGGCCTGCGCGATCATGCGCGCCTCCAGAGCCACCTGCGTCGCATACATGTGGTCGGTGTTGTAGGGATCGTATTGCGAATGGCTCATCATGAAGGCTGGCTGCACGGCGCGGATGACATCGACGAGGCGGAACTTGTCGTCATCCGTCAGCCGCAGCGGATAGTCGCCGAGATCGAACGAGATCAGATCATGGACGCCCAAGGCTTCGGCCGCCCTCTCCGCCTCGGCGCGGCGTGCCGCCTTGACGCGCTCCAGCGTCATGTCCTTCTGCTTCCAAAGCTTGGCGGATTCGCCGCGCTCACCGAAGGAGAGGCAGACCACCGTCACCTCGTAGCCTTGCGCCGCATGAAGCGCGATCGCCCCGCCGCAGCGCCAGACGAAATCGGCTGCATGCGCGCTGATCACCAGCGCGGTTTTCTTTTCTGCCATCATGTCCTCCCACGACGAATTCCGAGAAGCAACGTCTACCCGAAAGCCGCTCTTGCCAATTCCAAAGCGCGTGACGATCCATAAGTTTTTGCTATAGGCACTGGATTTACCCTGACGGCCGGCGCATGTTTCGTTCAAAGGCAGGGAGGACGGAGGAGACATGCAGACCAACAATTTCAAGCTCGCCGTCATCGGCTTTGGCGAGGCCGGCCGGGCCTTTGCTTCCGGATGGGCGCGACCGGAAGGAACGCACATCTCGGCCTACGACCCGAAGGCAAACGATGCCGCGACACGCGCCTCCTTCGAAGCCGCAGCCGGGCCGGCAACGGTGACGCTCGCCGCCTCCAACGCCGATGCAGTCAAGCATGCCGATGCAATCTTCAGCCTCGTTACCGCCGACCGCGCATCTGAGGCGGCGCGGGAGAGCGCGGCGCATATCAAGCCGGGCGCCTTCTTCTTCGACTGCAATTCCTGTTCGCCCGCGACCAAGACCTCCTCGGCGCAGGTTATAGAAAAGGCCGGCGGACGTTACGTCGATGTCGCCGTCATGGCGCCGGTTCATCCGAAGAGGCATGAGACGCCGATCCTGTTGAGCGGACCGGAGGCGGAAGCCGCGCTTCCTTTCCTCACCCGTCTGGGCATGCTGCCGCGCATGGCGGGCGGGCGGGTCGGCGAAGCCTCTTCCATCAAGATGCTGCGCTCGGTGATGATCAAGGGGCTGGAAGCGCTGACGGCTGAGGCGATGCTGGCCGCGCGCAAGGCAGGTGTCGAAGCGGCCGTGATCGCTTCGCTGCAGGCGTCAGATCCGGGCATCGACTGGGACAAGCGCAGCGCCTACAATCTCGAACGCATGATGGTTCATGGCGAACGAAGAGCAGCGGAGATGCGCGAAGTGGCCGCCACCTTGCGCGAACTCGGCCTGCCCGACAGGATGTCGAGCGCCATTGTCGACTGGCAGGCAGAGATTGCTGAACTCAAGCTTGAGGGCGGCGAGCCATCTCTTGCGGATCGCGCTGACCGCATCCTCGATGCGATATCCCCATCGGCGCGGGATGCCGATGCGTCATAACCTCAGGCATCTGCGGGTTTTCCTGGCGGCCGCTGAGACAGGGTCTGTCACGCGCGCAGCGGCGTCCGCGCACCTCTCGCAGCCCGCCGTCACGCAAGCCATTTCCAAGCTGGAGGCAGCGCTCGGTGCGGCCCTTTTCGATCGGTCACGCCACGGCCTGTTCCTGACGCCGACGGGCGAAACCTTTCGTCTGCGGGTAGACCGTGCCTTCTTCCTGCTGGACCGCGTACTGACGGAAATTGCGCCGCGGCTGCAGCTGACGATCACGGCAGCACAGATCGATGCGCTGATCGCCGTCAGCGATGCGGAGAATTTCACCCTGGCCGCCAAAAGACTGGGATTGGCTCAGCCCACCGTCCACCGCGCCATTACGCAACTGGAGCAGGAAGCCCAGCGCAAGCTGTTCGAGCGAACCGCCCAGGGAGCGGTCGCCACGCGGCTGGGTCATAGCCTCGCCCAAGCCGCACGTTTGGCACTGGCCGAATTGTCTCAGGCGGAAGCAGAACTTGCGGAACTGCGCTCCGAGGCCGCGGCAAAGATCGTGATTGGCGCAATGCCGCTCTCGCGCTCGCATATCCTGCCAACGGCAATCGTGAAGTTCCAGAAGGAGCGACCGGGCCAGACGATCCTGATCACGGAAGGCCCCTATGGAGAGCTTCTTTCCGGCCTGCGGCGCGGCGACATCGATTTCCTCATTGGTGCGCTACGCTATCCAGCCCCCATCGACGATGTCGAACAGAGGGAACTGTTCCAGGATACGGCCGTGATGATCGGGCGCCCCGGACACCCACTCTTCGCCAAGGACAAACCCGATCTCGCGGAACTGGCGCACTATCCCTGGATTGTCGGCGCGCCTGAGGCTCCGATCAGGCAGCACTTCGACAGGCTGTTTGGCGATCAGGCTTTGCTGCCGAGGCAGTTGGTGGAGACGGGCTCGCTGATCCTGATGCGCGAGATCCTCAGTCAGACCGATTATCTCGGCTTTGCCTCAGGTGGACAGGTGCGGGCAGAAATAGAACGCGGCCTCCTCCGTCCAATCGATTTCGACCTCACCGCCACGCGACGGCCTATCGGACTGACGACAAGAACGGGCTGGCTGCCAACGCCGGCACAACGTCGTCTGATCCAGACGATCGAAAGGACGGCCTAAGATATACCGCTATCTGTCGACAAAAAATATACTGTTTGCAGCGCGTCCCGCATTTCGGTACTGATGTACATTCTAACGAAGTGAAACAAGCGCAGGATAGGGCTCAGGCGTGGACGAGACAGAGAAGGTCACCCACCGGCGCGGCTATGGCGTATCTACCGTCTACGAGACGCTGCGCAACGAGATAATAGAGCTGAAACTGGCACCCGGCAGCCCGATCGACGAGCAGCAATTGTCGGACCGCTTTTCACTTTCCCGCACGCCGATCCGCGAAGCGCTGGTGCGCCTTTCTGCAGACGGGCTGATCACCACGCTGACCAACCGCGCGACGATCGTCTCCAATATCGACTTTCTCGGCCTTTCCGAGTTTTTCGATGCGCTGACACTGATGTATCGGGTCACGACACGGTTGGGCGCGCTCAACCGCACGACGGATGACATTGCCAAAATCCGCGACCTTCAGAAGGACTTCGCTTTGGCCGTCGCCGAACGCGACGTACTGGGCATGATCGCTACCAACCGCGACTTCCATGTGGCAATCGCCGCCGCAGGCAAGAACCGTTATTACGTCGATCTCTTCACCCGGCTTCTCGATGAAGGCCGTCGCATCCTGCGGCTCTATTATTCGTCGTTCAACGACGTCCTGCCCCGGCAATATGTCAGCGAGCACGAGGACATGATCCAGGCGATCATCAACCGTGATGTCGACGTAGCCGACAGGCTGGCGACCGCCCATGCCGACCAGATCGTGCGGCAAATCCGCTCCTACATTGCCAGCGACGGCCGGCAGACCACCGATCTGAAGATCTGATCCAGAAACAAACCTGACCGGAATCATGAAAGACGATCCGGAGCCCGCTTCCGGCGAACCCTTTTTCACGCTCTGCGCTGTTGTATTTTATTTGTCGACAAATCCGAAGAGACCTGCTAAAGACGAGAAAACTCGATAGGCCGACCCGAACCCGGGCCTCGCAATCCAAAGGAAACCGACATGACCGCATCCGTATTCAAGGGCTGCATCCCGGCACTGATGACGCCCTGCAACGCTGACCGCACGCCGAACTTCGATGCGCTGGCGCGCAAGGGCCGCGAACTGATGGACCTCGGCATGTCGGGCGTCGTCTATTGCGGCTCCATGGGCGACTGGCCACTGCTGACGGATGCGGAACGGCAGGAAGGCGTGCGCCGTCTGGCAGAGGCCGGCATCCCGGTGGTCGTCGGCACCGGCGCGGTCAACACCAAGGCGGCCGCGGCACACGCCGCCCACGCCGCCAAGGTGGGCGCTGCGGGCCTGATGGTCATTCCGCGGGTTCTGTCGCGCGGCACCTCGGTCAGCGCACAGAAGCACCATTTCTCGGCGATTCTGGAAGCCGCCAACGGCCTTCCCGCCGTCATCTACAACAGCCCCTATTATGGCTTCGCGACCCGCGCCGATCTTTTCTTCGAACTGCGCGCCAAGTATTCGAACCTCGTCGGCTTCAAGGAATTCGGCGGCAAGGCCGACATGACCTATGCGGCCGAACACATCACTTCGGGCGATGACAGCCTGACGCTCATGGTCGGCGTCGACACCGGCGTCTATCACGGCTTCGTCAATTGCGGCGCGGGCGGCGCGATCACCGGCGTCGGCAATGCTTTGCCCAAGGAAGTCCTGCACCTGATCGACCTTTGCGAAAAGGCCGCCGCCGGGGATGCCAAGGCACGCGCGGAAGCCCGCGAACTGGAAGAAGCGCTGATGGTGCTTTCGACCTATGACGAGGGCGCCGATCTCGTCCTGCACTACAAGTATCTGATGGTTCTGAACGGCGAGCGTGAATACGAGCTTCACTTCAACGAAACCGACAAGCTCAGCGCTTCGCAGCAGCGCCAGATCGAAAACCAGTACAAGCTCTTCAAGACCTGGTACGCCAACCGCTACGGCGCGTAAGCGCCGATGCCAGCGGCCTTGCGCGGAAGAGGCAGAAGATAAAATCTGCAACGACCAGCAGCAGGTCGCGGGAGCGCAATAACCCAGAGCCACGGCGCATGCGTCGTGGCTCTTTCTTTTGAGGAACAAATTGCGCGTACGGGGTGTTTTACCGACAACCAATCGGGAGCACCTCATGAGTAACCGGCTACTATGGGCCGCGGTCGTCATCGTCCTGATCGTCGCCGCCATTCTCTATTTCGCAACCAACGCCACGACGAACCAGCCCGCCAACGAGCGGCCTTCGCCCCACGCAATCAACCAGGGGAACGGCTGATCATGTTGCTGACCATCACCTCCTTCATTTTCGCGATCATTGGCCTCGTTATCGGCGGCGGCGGCGTCTGGCTCCTCCTTCTGGGCGGAAGCTGGTTCTATGCCTTTGCCGGCATCATGTTCCTGCTGACGGCATTGTTCCTCTGGAGACGTAGCGCGACCGCGCTCTGGCTCTATGCAGCTCTGGTGATCATCGCCCTCCTCTGGGCAGTTTGGGAAGTCGGCTTCGACTGGTGGGCTCTCATGCCCCGCGGCGGGATCATCATTCTCCTCGGTATCTGGCTTGCCATGCCGTGGATCGTGCGACCGCTGCGCGAGGGCCGCGCGGAGGGCCGAGCCGGGCTTTATGCCGGACAGCTTGTTGCCTCGCTGGCCATCGCGATTGTTGTGGCAGTCGTCTCCATGTTCAACGACCCCCATGCTATCGGCGGCACCTTGCCGACCGATGTGGTGGCGCAAACGCCGAACCTCGGGGCGAAAGCCGCCGCCGGCTACTGGACGGACTATGGCCGCACGGAATTCGGACAGCGCTATTCGCCGCTCAACCAGATCAACACCACTAATGTCAGCAATCTTCAGGAAGCCTGGCGTTTCCGGACCGGTGACATGAAAGGCCCGGACGATGTCGGAGAAACGACCTATGAGGTCACGCCGCTGAAGATCGACAACACGCTCTACCTCTGCACGCCCCACAATCACGCCATTGCGCTCGACGCCACAACGGGCAAGGAGAAGTGGACCTTCAACCCCAAGGTCGGCCTCAATGGCGATCGCCAGCACCAGACCTGCCGCGGTGTCAGCTATTATCGCGATGCTGCGGCTGCAGCAGATGCGCCTTGCTCGCAGCGCGTCTACCTGCCGACGTCGGATGCGCGGCTGATCGCGCTGGACGCAACGAACGGCCAAGTCTGCCGATCGTTCGGCACCAACGGCGAACTGCATCTCGAGCAGGGCATGAAATACGATCCCGCGGGCTATTACTATTCGACCTCGCCGCCCCTTATCGTGGACAACAAGATCATCATCGGCGGTGCGGTCAACGACAACTATTCGACGACCGAGCAGTCCGGTGTCATCCGCGCCTTCGACGTCGCAACCGGCGCGCTCATCTGGAACTGGGATTCCGGAAATCCGGATCAGACGACCCCGATCCCGGCCGGTCAGACCTACACCACCAATTCGCCCAACAGCTGGTCGGTCTTCAGTGCCGATCCAAGCCTCGGCCTCGTCTATATCCCGCTTGGCAACAAGGTCCCGGACCAGTTGGGCATGGGCCGAAGCGAGAATGTCCAGAAGTACTCCTCGTCTGTCGTTGCTCTGGACATCAATACCGGAGCCGTGCGTTGGGTTCGCCAGACCGTCCACCACGACCTGTGGGACATGGACGTTCCCGCCCAGCCGGCATTGGTCGACCTGACCGCCAAGGACGGCACGACGGTTCCGGCACTCGTCGCTCCGACGAAACAGGGCGACATCTACGTTCTCGATCGCCGCAACGGTGAGCCGATCCTGCCCGTGAAGGAAGTTCCGGCACCGGGCGGCACCATTCCGGAGGACCATGCCGCACCGACGCAGCCGGTTTCCGCGCTCAGCTTCAATCCGCCGCCCTTGCAGGAGCGGGACATGTGGGGCTTGACCCTGTTCGATCAGCTGGCCTGCCGGATCGAGTTCCATCAATACCGCTACGAAGGCCGTTACACGCCGCCGTCGCTCCAGGGCACGATCGTCTATCCCGGCAATTTCGGGACCTTCAACTGGGGCAGCATCGCGGTCGACCCGCAGCGGCAGGTCATGTTCGGCATGCCCACCTACCTCTCCTTCATTTCGCAACTCGTCCCGCGCGCCGAGGTGCCGCCGAAAGGGCAGGTCAAGGGGAGCGAGCAGGGCCTGAACCGGAATGAAGGCGCGCCCTACGCGGTCATTCTCAAGCCGTTCCTCGGGCCTCTCCAGGTGCCCTGCCAGGCGCCGCCATGGGGTTACGTCGCAGGCGCAGACCTGCGGACAGGCGAGATCGCCTACAAGCACAAGAACGGCACGGTCTATGACATGACGCCACTGCCCCTGCCCTTCAAGCTCGGTGTCCCGGGCATCGGCGGCCCGATCATCACGCAGGGCGGCGTTGCCTTCCTCGCCGCAGCCGTGGACGATTATTTCCGCGCCTACGACCTGACCACCGGCAAACAACTCTGGGAAGCCCGCCTTCCCGCTGGCGGACAGGCCACGCCCATGACCTATACCGGAAGCGACGACAAGCAATACGTTCTGCTCGTAGCCGGAGGTCACGGTTCCATCGGCACCAAGGCCGGCGACTACGTCATCGCCTACCGGCTGCCGTGACAGCGTCATGTCATTGCTGAACTTGTGAGATGACGGCCTCCGCCTTCGGTGGAGGCCGTTCACGTCTTGCTGTTCTGCAGGCTCCCCGAGCCCGTCGAGCCTTCCCCGGCCCTGATCATGAACGGTCAGCGGCGCTGCGTTCCAACAGACTTTCCGAATTTGCGCCACCGGGCGGCGGAAAATGAGATGCGCGCAGACGAAGCATTAGGCGCTGCGCGTCATTGCGGTTATGCTCCCGTCTTGAGGATCACGGGAGGCGGCCCTCAAGCCGATGTCTTTATGGGTTTTCGAGATCACATCAAGGAAATCGAGCGCGTATGGCAAGGCAGCAATACAGGCCGCGATGCGATCGTCGTGGAGTCCTGGCGGCGCTGCCTGGACACCTATCAGCTTGACCCGACGCGCGCGCAGGAAGCGGTCATCGTTTCGGAACGACAGCTGCGTGAACATCGCCAGCAGGCCGAAGATCTCGTCCATATTGCCCGTTCGGGGCTGGAAAAGCTCTACAGGCAGGTGGCCGAGCAGAATTACGTGCTCCTTCTGTCGGATCGAAAGGGTGTAACCGTCGAGTTCCTCGGCGACCCCTCCTTCAACAACAACCTGCGCAAGGCCGGGCTTTACCTCGGATCCGAATGGTCGGAGCCGCGGGCCGGCACCTGCGCGGTCGGCGCCTGCATTGCCACCGGCGAGGCGCTGACGATCCACCAGACCGACCATTTCGACATCACCCATACGCCGCTTTCCTGCACCGCCGCGCCGATCTACGACACGAAAGGCGAGCTGACGGCCGTTCTCGATATTTCCCTTCTGAGTTCCCCGATCCTCAAGACCAGCCAGAACATGGCGCGCCACCTCGTTTCGTCCACCGTGCGGCGGATCGAGCTTGCCAATCTCATGGCGAACAGCCGCCACGATCTGGTGCTGCGCTTTGCCGGCGCACCGGAATTTCTCGATGTCGATCCTGAGGCCGCGATCTCCGTGGACTCCAGCGGCCGCATTACCGGCATGACCCATGGCGGAGCACGACTGCTGGCCGGTTCGGGCGGAATTGACTGGCGCATGCCCGAACTGCTCATCGGTCAGCCCGTCACCGACTTTTTCGAAGCCGACCTGGACGAACTCGCCTCCCTGACACGCGCGAGCCTGCCACAGGACAGGCGCATTGCCGTGCGTGACGGAACGATCCTTTATGCCCATGCCATTGAACCGCAACAGCGTGTATCGGGCGTCGCTCTCCCAAGACAGGGCCGGACGCTTCCCGCCATGGCGCGGCTTGGCGGACAGGTTCCATCACTCGTCAATCTGCGGCGCAAGATCGAAAAGCTCGCGCCTAGCCGTTTGCCCATCCTGCTTCAGGGCCAGACGGGGACCGGCAAGGAGCATCTGGCGCGCATCGTCCACGACGTCAGCGGCGTTTCCGGCCGCTTCGTCGCGGTCAATTGCGCGGCGATCCCCGAACAACTGATCGAAAGCGAACTCTTCGGCTATACTGCGGGCGCCTTTACCGGTGCACTCGCAAAGGGCCGCAAGGGTCTGATCGAGGAAGCCGAGGGCGGAACGCTTTTCCTCGACGAGATTGGCGACATGCCCTTTGCAGCGCAAAGCCGCCTGCTGAGAGTTCTGGCAGAGGGCGAGGTGATGCCGGTCGGCGGCTCGGTCGCGCGCAAGATTGCGTTTCGTGTCGTCTCCGCCTCCCACCGGCCGCTCGCCGACATGGTTGCCGCCGGCACTTTCCGGCAGGACCTCTACTACCGGCTGAATGCGGCCGTGCTCCAGCTCCCACCCCTGAGCGAGCGCGAGGATCTGCCATGGCTGCTCGACCGGCTTCTGGAAAAACACAGCCAGCCGGGACAGGCTTTGCGGCTTTCGGCTGCGGCCAGGATGCTGATGCTGGCTTATCGCTGGCCGGGCAACATTCGCGAACTGGACAATGCCGTCGCCTTTGCTGCGGCCCTTCGCGACGACGGTATGATCGAGGTCGAGGATCTGCCAGACCACCTGGTGCATCCGGCTTCGCTCGCCTCAGACGGCTGCACAGAAGCAGGCATGCGAGAAGAGCAGGACCTCAGGACCGTTCTCGCCGCCTGCAAAGGCAATGTCTCCGAGGCGGCTAGGCGGCTCGGCATTGACCGCACCACCATGCATCGCCGCATGCGGCGGCTGGGCATCGACCGGCACCATTGAGCGCCGCACCGTGGCGACCGCTACGGCTGTGGCGCAACAGCTGTGGCGCCGCTTGCTCGGCCCGCGCATAAAAACCCAATGATTTCAGCTTGTCCGCTCTGCGTGCCGCTCTGGCATGCGCGTTGCTCCCTTGTCTTTCATCAAGAGCAGCCCAGGGAGGAAACATGCGCGCGCTCCGATTTCATGCAGCCAAGGACCTGCGTCTGGAGGATATTCCAGAGCCGAAACAGCCGGGGCCGGGCCAGGTTCTGGTCCGCAACCGCTTCGTCGGCATTTGCGGGACCGATCTTCACGAATACAGCTACGGCCCGATCTTCATTCCAACCGAGCCGCATCCCTATACCGGGGCACACGGGCCGCAGGTTCTCGGCCACGAGTTCGGCGGAGTGGTCGAGGCGATTGGCGAGGGCGTGACCTCCGTCAAGGTCGGCGACCGCGTTTCGATCCAGCCGCTCGTCATGCCGCGCAAGGGCGACTATTTCGCCGATCGCGGCCTCTTCCATCTCAGCACGCAGCTTGCGCTGGTGGGCCTGAGCTGGGACGGCGGCGGCATGGCGGAAGCAGCCCTCGTCAACGAATACAACGTCCAGAAAATCCCTGACGAGATGACGGATGAGGAAGCCGCCCTTGTCGAGCCGACCGCCGTTGCCGTCTATGCCTGCGACCGCGGCGGCGTGACCGCCGGCAACAGCGTTCTCGTCACCGGCGCCGGCCCGATCGGCATGCTGACGCTTCTGGCGGCACGGGCCGCAGGTGCCGCTCAGCTCTTCGTCTCCGACCTCAACGACGCCCGGCTCGATCTGGCGAAAAGTGTCATCCCCGATGTCGTCACCATCAACCCGAAGCGAGACAATGTCGGCGATGTCGTCCGTTCACTGACGGAAGGCAATGTCGGATGCGACGTCGCCATTGAATGCGTCGGCAACGAGCATGCGCTGAAGGCCTGCGTCGATGCCGCACGCAAGCAGGGCGTCGTTGTGCAGACCGGCCTGCACCCGCATGAAAACCCCATCGACTGGTTCCAGGTCACGTTCCGCGACCTCGAGATCAAGGGCTCCTGGGCATATCCGACCCATTACTGGCCGCGCGTCATCCGCCTGATCGCCTCGGGCCTTCTGCCCGCCACGAAGATCGTCACCAAGCGCATCACGCTCGACACCGCCGTGAAGGAAGGTTTCGACGTCCTGCTCGATCCGGCCGGCACGCAGATCAAGATGCTGATCGATCTTTCGAAATAAGCCTTTGCCGCCATCGCCTGCACCGGGAGAGGAGCCCGGCAGGATGGGACGGCCACGGCTTTCCGGAGCGTCCTCGCGGGCGTTCCAAACCACCCTACCCAAGCATTTACGGAGGAGAAAACCATGCTTGACATCACCCCAGGAACCAAGATCGACACGGTTCTGTCAAAACTCGAAAAGGCGCTCGCCAGCGGCGACATCGACGCAGCCGTCAACCTGTTTCAAGCTGAATGCTACTGGCGCGATCTGGTGACTTTCACCTGGAACCTGAAGACCATGGAAGGTCACGAGCAGGTGCGCGACATGCTGAAAAGCCAGCTTGCCGCGACCAAACCTTCCAACTTCGTACAGGACACCAAGGAAGCAGCGTCAGAAGCCGGCGGCGTCACCGACGGCTGGTTCGAATTCGAAACCGCCGTGGCGCGCGGCTACGGTCATATCCGCCTGAAGGACGGGCTGATCTGGACGCTGCTCACCACCATGACCGAGCTGAAAGGTCATGAAGAGCCGAAGGGCGTGCGCCGCCCGATGGGCGCCGAACACGGCCATGACCGCAACCGCAAGACCTGGAAGGAAAAGCGCGAAAACGAAGCCGCCGAACTTGGCTATTCCACCCAACCCTATGTCGTCATCATCGGCGGCGGCCAGGGCGGCATCGCGCTTGGCGCGCGGTTGCGCCAGCTTGGCGTGCCGGCGATCATCATCGAGAAGAACGAGCGACCCGGGGATAGCTGGCGCAAGCGCTACAAGTCGCTCTGCCTGCATGACCCCGTCTGGTACGACCACCTCCCGTACATCCCCTTCCCGGAAAACTGGCCGGTCTTTACCCCCAAGGACAAGGTGGGCGACTGGCTGGAAATGTACACCAAGGTCATGGAGCTGAATTACTGGGGCTCCACCACCTGCAAATCCGCCCAATATGACGAGACGACCGGCGAATGGACCGTCATCGTCGATCGCGCCGGCCAGGAAGTCGTTCTCAAGCCCAAGCAGCTGGTGCTGGCGACCGGCATGTCCGGCAAGGCCAATGTGCCGAAAATTCCGGGCCAGGATGTCTTCAAGGGTGAGCAGCAGCATTCCTCGCAGCATCCGGGCCCGGACGCCTATGCCGGCAAGAAGGTGGTCGTCATCGGCTCGAACAACTCGGCGCATGATATCTGCGCAGCGCTCTGGGAAGCCGGTGCGGATGTGACCATGGTGCAGCGTTCGTCCACCCATATCGTCAAGTCGGACTCGCTGATGGAGATTGGCCTGGGCGATCTCTATTCGGAGCGCGCGGTTCAGGGCGGCATGACCACACGCAAGGCCGACCTCATTTTCGCCTCGCTCCCCTACCGGATCATGCATGAGTTCCAGATCCCGATCTACAACCAGATCCGCGAGAAGGATGCCGAGTTCTACAAGGCACTCGAAAAGGCCGGCTTCATGCTCGACTTCGGCGATGACGACTCCGGCCTGTTCATGAAATATCTGCGGCGCGGGTCCGGCTATTACATCGATGTTGGGGCCTGCGATCTCGTCATCGACGGCTCGATCAAGCTGAAGTCGGGCTCCGACGTGTCGCACCTGACCGAAAATGCGGTGGTGCTTAAGGACGGCACAGAGCTTCCGGCCGATCTCGTCGTCTACGCCACCGGCTACGGCTCGATGAACGGCTGGGCCGCCGATCTCATCTCGCGCGAGGTCGCCGACAAGGTCGGCAAGTGCTGGGGTCTCGGCTCCAACACGACCAAGGACCCCGGCCCGTGGGAGGGAGAGCAGCGCAACATGTGGAAGCCGACGCAGCAGGAGGCGCTGTGGTTCCACGGCGGCAACCTGCACCAGTCGCGCCACTATTCGCAATATCTCTCGCTGCAACTCAAGGCCCGTCAGGTGGGCATCGACACGCCGGTCTACGGCATGACGAAGCCGCATCACCTGTCCTGAAATGACGAGGGGCGCCGGTTAGGCCGGCGCCCTTCTGCCCCTCGGCTTAGGTGTAGCCAATTCCCTTATCCCTGCGGCGCCCCCGTACCTACCCAGCCTAGCCCGCCGTCCCGTGAACCAGTTTCGCCGCGATCCGAACCTGTTCTCGAATCCACGACAGTGCGGGGTCGCGGGTACGGTAACTATGCCACTGCATCGACTGCTCGAGTCTTGGCATCGCGACCGGTGGCTCCATGATCCGCACGCCGCCGAGGTCCATCATGCTTTGCGCAAGACTTTGCTGCACCAGGGCAATGCGGTTCGACTGGCGCACGAGGAGCGGAAGCGAGGCGAAAGAAAAGCTGGCGACCTCGACACGGATGCGCAGACCGAGTTCGTCGCAGATCCGCTGCGCGAAGCTCTCGCCCCCGTTTGGCGGCTGCATGATTACATGCCCCGCCGAAAGGAACTCCTGTTCCGTCAACCGATGACCTGAAAATGGGCTTTCCGCCGCCACGACGCAGCAGATCGGGTCCTCAAACAACACTTCAGAAGGGTGGTTCGGAGAGGAAAAGACCGTCGGCGCAATGAGGAGGTCGGCCTCTCCCCGCTCCAGGAGCAGATGCGGCAGATTTTGCTGCGGCTTGAACTCGATGCGCAGACGAGGCGCCTGTTGCATCACCAGTTGCAGAAACGGCGGCATGATGGTGCTCAGCGTGTAATCCGACACGATGAGGCTGATCGTTCGCGTTGCCTCTTCCGGCACAAAGGAGGGCGTGGAGACGATGGCCGCCTCGATGCGCACGATGATATCGCGCAGCGAAGGCTCAAGCGAGGCGGCAAGCGGCGACAGTTCCATCGTGCGCCCGACCTGGATCAGCAGCGGATCGTCGAAGTAGTCCCGCAGCCGTCCCAGCGCATTGCTCATGGCCGACTGCGTGATGAACATCTCGTCCGCCGCCCGGCTCACATTGCGCACCCTGATCAGGGTGTCGAGGGCCACGAGTAGGTTCAGGTCCAGGTTCTTGAAGCGCATGCAGGAGCATCCAATGTATTTGCCGCATCAATATAAATCATTCATCGAAGCAATTTTGTAAACGTCTTGATCTTCGTTAAGTCTGCGTCCGGGAGGAGTGAGGCGCACGGCTGAGAAGGTCTAGGTGCAACGCGTTTTCCCGAAGACCGAGGCCACAAGGCCGGGACAGCTGAGGAGACGCCATGTTCAAGTATTTTCCCACCAACTATGTCTGGAACCTTTCGGTCAATCTGTCGATCGAGATGGGCGCGCGCATGGGGGAAATCGAGGAGATGTGTGCGCCTCTCCAGGAGGCGGCCAAGGCACCCGACGCCGCAGGCACCCAGGCTTTCCGCCAGACCTGGATCGACATGGCCGACAAGCTGGTCGGTCTCGCCGACGAAGACGAGGCGCGCGGTCGCCTGATCTCGGCCGGTGACAAGCTGATCCGCGCCGGCAACTACATGCTGACCGCCGAGCGCATGCTGGCCCACGGCTCGGAAGGTCGCGTGGCGCTCTATCAGCGCTTCCTGTCTACCTTCGCGAAGGGATTGGAGCTCTCTGGCTCGACCTGCCGCCGCGTCGAAATTCCTTATGAAGGCAAGCATCTTTCCGCGCTTTACGTACCCGCAGAAGGCGTTACCGGCCCGCAGCCGATCCTGGTTCAGGTGAACGGCCTCGACAGCACCAAGGAAATGAAGTTCCTCGTCGGTCTGCCTGCCTGGCTCGCCAAGCGCGGCGTTGGCTCGCTGATCGTCGATCAGCCCGGCACCGGCGAGGCGCTGCGGCTTCACAATCTCACGGCCCGCTTCGACAGCGAGCACTGGGCAAGCCGTGTGGTCGACTGGCTCGAAACCCGCCCGGAAATTGACCCAAAGCGCATCGGCATGGAAGGCGTTTCGCTCGGTGGTTACTATTGCCCGCGCGCCGTCGCTTTCGAGCCGCGCTTTGCCTGCGGCGTGGTCTGGGGTGCGAACCACGACTGGCGCGATGTGCAGAAGAAGCGCCTCGCCAAGGAAGGCAATTTCCCCGTCCCGCATTACTGGAGCCATGTCATGTGGGTCTGGGGCGCGAAGGACATGGATGACTTCATGCGCATCGCGGAAAATGTCCATCTCGATGGCGTGCTGGACCGCATCAAGGTGCCCTTCCTCGTGACCCATGGCGAGAAAGACAGCCAGATCCCGCTGCAATGGGCGCATGCGACCTATGAGCAGCTCGTCAACAGCCCGAAGCGCGAGCTGAAGATCTTCGACGCCCGCACCGGCGGCGTCCAGCATTCGAGCTTCGACAACTCCGCCAATGCCGGCGCCTATATCGCCGACTGGGTTGCCGAGACTTTGGGCGGCCGCACGGCTCGGGACGGTGCGGCATGAGTTTCAAGATCCTGATGGCGGGCCGCCGTCGGCGCGGCCAGACCCTTGCCGAACATCGCCATCATATGAAGGACATCCACGGCCGGCTCGTGCTGGACTATATCGCCGCGGACCCGGAAAACGCGCCGCGGCGCTATGTCCAGAACCATGTCTTCGACGGCATTTTCCCCGGCGGCGAAGGTCAGCCGGAGCCCTTCGCGCTCGGACCCGACTTTGTCACCGAGATCTGGACGCCGGATCTGGCGGCGCTCAAGGCGGGCCGCGAGACGGAATTTTACAAGACGCATCTGTTGCCCGACGAGCCCCGCATGGTTGATCCCGAACGTGTTGTCGGCATTCCGGTCAACGAAGAGATCGTCGTCGAGCCTGACCGTCAGGCGCCAGGCCGCGTCAAGATTTTCCTCTTCTGGCATGGATCTGTGCCGACGACCGCCGCGCTGCGTGACGCACTGCGTGCGGGCGCCGGAACCGTCCTCGGACATAGCCGCTGCATTCCCGCAGTACCCCATTCGGTCAAGGGCGTCGACATCTTCCGGCTGGCCGATGAGGCGGCGGGGCTCGCCTTTGCCAAAGGCTGCCGCGACCGCCTGCCGGCGGAAGCCGGCAATATCTCCATCGCCATCGCCAACGAATACGTTCTCAACGCCGGTTGATCCGGCGCCGACTTCGAGGATTTGAAACCATGAACATTATCGGTCCCGACTATCTTGTCTTCGGCGTCGACGATCTCGCCGCCTCCATCGAATATCTCACCGCCTTTGGCCTGAAGCCCGTCGATGTGACGGACAAGGGCGGCCTTTTTGAAGCGCTGGACGGAAGCGGCATCATTGTCCGGCACAAGTCCGACCCGACGCTGCCTCCGCCGCTTCCCACGTCCAACATGCTGCGCCAGCAGGTCTATGGCGTTCGCGCCAGCGAAGATCTGGACGCCATCGAGGCGGAACTGTCGAAGGATCGCCGCGTCACGCGTCTGGCCGATGGTTCCATCGAGACGAAGGACGATCACGGCTTCGAGCTGAAATTCCAGGTCACGAAGCGCCGCGAACTCGTGATGCCGGCCGAGAAGATCAACGCGCCGGGCGCGCCCGCGCAGCGCAAGCCGAACGAGATCGGCGTCTGGGAAGAAATGCCCGCCGCACCGCGCATGCTGAGCCACGTCGTGCTTTTCGTTCCCGATATCGAAGTGGCCACAAACTTCTATTGCGGCCGCCTCGGCTTCGTCATCACCGATGTGCTGAAGGGTGCAGGTCCATTCCTGCGTCCGAAGGCCAATGACGATCACCACACGCTCTTCTTCATCCGCACGCCGGATTACATGAAGGGCTGCGAGCACCTCGCCTTCCATATGGGTGGTCCGACCGAGCTGATGGTGGCCGGCACGCGCTTCGTGAAGAAGGGTTACCAGAGCTTCTGGGGTCCCGGTCGCCACAAGTTCGGTTCGAACTGGTTCTGGTACTTCAACAGCCCGCTCGGCTGTCACTTCGAATATGACGCCGACATGGACAAGCATGACGACGAATGGATCGCCCGCGAAGCGCCCATGGGGGCGGAAGCCTCCCAGATCGTGCTCTTCGAAATGCGCGAGAAGTGGGCCCCCGGCGGTCCGCCGCCCGGCGCGAAGCCCTGACGGAACGGAGTTCGAGGTCATGGCGTCAGCACAGCTGCTCTGTCGCGTGGAAGACATCGCCGAGGGCGAGGCGCGCGGCTTTGGTCCACTGGACGGTTACCGGCGCAAGATCGTCGTCCTGCGTCGCAACGGCATGCTGCATGCCTGGCTCGACGCCTGCCCGCACTATCCGGGCGGCACGCCCATGGCCTGGAAGACCGACGCCTATCTCAACGGTGAAAAGACGCATCTCGCCTGCCATTCACACGGCGCGCTGTTCGACATGGAAAGCGGCGAATGTGTCCTCGGCCCCTGCCTTGGACAGCAACTGACACGCATTGCGCTGGCGATCAGCGACGAAGGGGAAATCTTTGTCGCCGCAGCGCAGGAGGAGAAACGAGCATGAATTCAGGTATCAACAAGGTTCTGGTCATCGGCGGCGGCTTTGCCGGCATGACGGCCGCGCTGCAGCTGTCGCGCAACGGTTTTTCCGTCGATCTCGTGGAAATCGACCCGCAATGGCGCTCCTATGGCGCGGGCATCAGCCTGCACGGCTCGACGCTTCGGGTCATCAAGCAGCTTGGCCTGATCGAGCGTTTCCTTGAGGTCGGCTATGCAACCGACGGCGTCGAAATGCGCGGGCCGCAGGACCAGGTGCTCGTCACGCTTCCGACGCCTCGCGTGGCGGGACCGGAACTGCCCGGCGGCGGCGCGATCATGCGCCCGGCGCTTGCCAAGATCCTGTCTGAGGCCGTGCGCGCTTCGACAACGAATGTCCGCCTTGGACTGACCTTCACGGATCTCAGCCAGGACGCCGATGGCGTTTCCGTGACCTTCTCTGACGGTACACAGGGCCGCTACGATCTCGTGATCGGCGCGGACGGTCTCTATTCCGCGGTGCGCGCCAAGGTGTTCCCGCAGGCGCCGAAGCCGCGCTTCATCGGCCAGTCGGTCTGGCGCGCCGTCCTCCCGAGGCCGGAGGGCGTCGACACGGTAACGATGTGGATGGGTCCGAAGCTGAAGGTCGGCATGAACCGCGTGACCGAGGACACGGTCTACCTGTTCCTCACCGAAGATCGCGCCACCAACGATCATGTCGCGCCGGAAACCTTCGTTGCCACGCTGCGCGCGCTTCTGGAACGCTTCCCCTCGCCGATCATCCGTAAGATCGCATCGGAACTCTCGTCCGAACACCAGATCGTCTACCGGCCGCTTGAACAGATGCTGCTGCCACGCCCCTGGTTTGCAAACCGTGTCGTTCTCATCGGCGATGCTGTCCACGCCACCACACCGCATCTGGCCGCCGGCGCCTGCATCGGCATCGAAGACGCCATGGTGCTTGCCGAGGAATTGTCGGCCGGAGCCGCGCTCACCCCCGCGCTCAGCGCATTCGAGGAGCGCCGCTACGAGCGCTGCCGGATGGTGGTCGAGAATTCCGGCCGGCTGGCAGACATCGAAATCGAAGGCGGCAGCCGCGAGGAGCATGCCTCCATCATGCAGGTTTCCATGAAGACGCTGGCAGGGCCGATCTGATCCGGCATTGAACCGGGAAATAACAAGCGCTTGCGCTGCGATTGAGGAGGTCGCGCGCATCATAAGGGCGCACTGACAGAACAGAGGAGAGGTCATGGCGGGACAGAAATTCGGAAAGGGCGCGGTCGTCGCGCTCGTCATCGCGCATTGCGCGGGGATGCTCGATCTCATCGCACTTCCGGTGTGGGTCGGCGCGCTGGTAGAGCGCTTCGGCTTCAGCCCGCAGCAGGCAGGCGGTATTGCCACACTCTTCCTGCTTGGCGCAGTCGCGGCCAGCGCCCTTGCCGCCCATCGGTTCAACCGGGTCAATCAGCGCGTCGTCGCCACAGGCGGTTTTGCCTTTGCCGCCCTGTCCTTCTTCCTCGCCTCCACCCAGTCGGGCTTCGTACCGCTGGCGGTGCTCCACCTGACAGCCGGCATCTCGGTCGGCGCGGCACTTTCCATGGTGCACGGCACGATGGGGCACGCTGAAAACCCGCACCGCCTCTTCGCAACTGCCGGGATTTCCATCGGCCTCTTCGGAATCGTGCTTCTGGGCGCCATCCCGCAATTGCTGATCAGCCATGGCGGACCCGTGATGTTCCAGGTGTTTGGCGGCGTGATGACGCTCGCGACCGTCGCCTGCGCCGTCCTCTTCCGCAATCCGGTATCTGCAGAAGCCGAGACCCTGCCGACCTTCAGCCGGGCTGTCTGGTTCACGATCCTGGGCATCAGCGTCATGACCTTCAATCAGGCCATGGTCTTCTCCTTCGTCGAGGTCATCGGCAAGTCGCGCGGCTTCGATCCGGCCAATGTGCTCGGCGTGCTGATCGCGCTTGGCATCGTCAATTTCGTTTTCCCCGCGCCGCTGGCCGCCTTGCTGCAGAACCGCGTTCCGGCAACGGTCGTGGTGCAGCTCGGCCCGGCAGTGCAGGCGGTGCTCGCACTCATCGTGACGGGCGCGACGGCCTTCGTCTTCTGGGCGCCTGCCGCCGCGATCTTCGTCGCAGTTCAGATCTTCACCCATACTTTCGCCTTCGGCCTGCTCGCCAAGCTCGATCCTTCGGGTCGCGCCGTCGCCGCCACGCCGGCAACGCTGATGATCGGTGCGGCACTCGGCCCCATTGCCGGCGGAGCCCTGGGCGAAAATCTCGGCTTCGGCGCGCTTGGCATCGCCGCCGTCTTCGTCGCGGCCATCTCGATAGGGTTGTTCACAAAGGCAAAGGCGGCGTGACACCCTTCGCGTCTGCCGGCGGATCGGGATTCGGTGCAGCTCTGACGACCGCGGGTTTTCGCGGTGCCGCTGCAGTCCTCACATTTCGGCAGCCATGGAGATCAGGAACTGCCGGATCCATTGGGAGGCACTGTCGTGGCGGCGCAGGTGGTGCCATTGCAGATGTTCCACAACGGGCGGAACGGCGATCGGCACGGGAAATGTGCGCACCGGCAGCGAGGCCGGCAACATGGCCGCAACGCGCGAATGGATGGTCGCAAGATAGGGCGTGCCGACGAGGCATTCCGGCAAAAGCACGAAATTCGGCATCGACATCGCAATCTCGATATCGATCCTCTGGTCCTTCAGCACACGCTCGAAATGGCTGTCGCGACCTCTTGAGCCGAAGGCCGTGGTGACATGCTTGAGACCGAGATAGGTCTCCGCATCGAGACCGTCGCGGATATGCGGATTGTCCTCCCAGGCAACACAGACGAAGTCGTCGGTGAACAGCTGGCCGCTCGGGTGGTCGGCCATCAGAGCCATGGTGGGCACGATGCGGAAATCGATCGCCGTCTGCTCGAACATGACATCCGTCGGCGCATCGATGGTGATGAAACGCAGCGTGAGCCCCGGCGCGACGGCAGCCAGGCGCTGCGCGGCCTTGGCGAGAAAGACGCGGATCACATAGTCGGAGGCCATGATGGTCACATCCCGCCGTGCCGTGGAGGGATCAAAATGGGCGCGCATGTCGACGAAGACACGCATTTCCTCCAGCAACTGCCGGGCAAGTCCGTGCAGGTTCTCGCCAAACTCCGTCGGCACCATCTGCCGGCCGAGCGGCACGACGATCTGATCGTTGAAATGGGCGCGAAGACGCCCGAGCGCACGGCTCAATGCGGGCTGTGTCAGGTTCAGTTCCTCTGCCGCCGCACTGACGGAGCGGAGCCGCAGGATCGCCTCCAGCGCCACGATGAGGTTCATGTCGAGATTGTCGAAGCGCATTTTTCGTATTACCCAAAATCATAGAAAATATATTTCCTATTCATTGGACATATCCCCACCGTCTGCCTAGCGTCAAGAAAGGAGATGGCAGGAGGAACCGGACGCGCCTGAAAAGGCGCTGCGTCGGAAACGCCATGAGGAGGAGCAGAACTTGACCGCAACGCTGCATCGGCTTGACCGCAAACTTGCCAACACACCGCCGGCGAGTGCGAAAACGAAGGGCAAGCCCCTGATCTCGCTGAAGGGCGTCGGGCTGACATTCGGCTCTAACGAGGTTCTTCGGGACATTGACGTCGAGATCGGCGAAGGCGAGTTCGTCTGCGTGATCGGCCCGTCGGGTTGCGGCAAGACCACGCTGCTGCGGATACTCTCCGGTCTCATCCAGGCCTCGCGCGGAACGGTCTCCTATCGCGGCAAGGAGCAGAGGGAACCGGCAAGCGACATTGCCATCGTGTTTCAGGATTACGCCAACGCCCTGCTGCCGTGGCGCACGGCCTCCCAGAATGTCTCGCTGGCGCTGGAAGCGGCCGGCATGCCGAGAGCGGAGCGGCGGGACCGCATCGCGGAACTTCTGAGCAAGGTCGGCCTGTCGAAACACGCGGACAAATTTCCCTCCGAAATGTCGGGCGGCATGCAGCAGCGTCTCCAGATCGCCCGATGCCTGGCCCAGAACCCCTCCGTCATCCTGATGGATGAACCGTTCGGCGCGCTGGACGCCATGACGCGGCAGAAGCTTCAGGACGAGATCCTCTCCATCGTCTCGGAGTCCAACGTCACCGCATTTTTCGTCACGCACGATCTCGAAGAAGCGATCTATCTCGGCGACCGCGTCATTGCGCTGGAGCCCAATCCCGGTCGCATCGCGGAGCTGATCGACGTGCCGCTCGCCCGTCCGCGCAACCAGCTGACCACCCGCGAGGAGCCGGAATTCCTGGCGCTTCGTCGCAAGCTTTTCGACTTCGTCCTGAGGTACGAGTGATGAAGGCTCTGAAGGGTTTTGCCTTGCCCATTCTCCTGCTGATCCTTTGGCAGGTGTCGGCTCTTGCCGTCGGGATCCACAGTGACACGCTGGCTGCTCCCGTGGAGATCGCCGCGGCCTTCGCGGCCGGGATCTCGAACGGATCCATTCTGCGCGCCACAGTCATGACCTTGACGGCTGCAGCCGGTGGACTTGCCGTTGGCGCGGGCCTCGGCGTTGCAGCCGGCTTTCTGTTCGGCCTTCTGCCGCCGCTTTCGCGGCTGGCCCGCATCACCGTGGAGGTGCTTCGGCCGGTGCCCGCGGTCGCCATCCTGCCCATTGCGCTGCTGGTATTCGGCTTCGGCTATCCGATGGAGATTTCCATCATCGCCTTCGCCTGCTTCTTCCCGGTTCTGCTTCTGACCGAAAGCGCGATCCGCCAGATCAGCCCGCGCCTGATGGAAGTCGCCCGGGTGATGCGGCTGACTTCGGTGCAGCGGACGTTCAAGATCGTCTTTCCGGCCGTGCTTCCGCGCCTTTTCGTCGCCATGCGGCTGGCAGCGGGCGTCGCACTGATCGTCTCGGTCACCGTGGAGATCGCCGCCAATCCGCAGGGGTTGGGCTACAACCTGATGCTTGCGGGCCAGTCGCTACGCCCTGCCGACATGTTTGCGATCCTCTTCTGGATCGGCCTCATCGGCTGGACCTTGAACTGGGCGCTGATGAGGACGGAGCGCAAGCTCTTTCCCTTCCATTCGCTCCGGAGAGGTGAAGAATGACGTCCCGTGCCAACCTCGCCTGGCTTCTTGCCAGCCTGCTCGTGACCATTGCCGTGGTATTCTTCTGGCAATGGATTGCCAACACGGGCTATGTCTCCAGGGTCTTCCTGCCCGGCCCCGATCGCGCCTTTGCCGCGCTGATGCGTGACTACAATTCGGGCAAGCTCTTTACCGAAATGGGCGAAACCGTGCTGCGCATGGTCGTGGGCTGGCTTGTCGCCTCGATTGTCGGCATTGCACTCGGCGCGGCCATCGGCATTTCGCCGCTGGCGCGGACCTGGATCGCGCCGACGCTGGAACTGATCCGCCCGCTGCCGGCCTCGGCGATCGCCCCGGTTGCGATCGTATTCCTCGGCATGACAGACAACATGATCCTGCTGCTGGTCGCATTCGGCTCTGTCTGGCCGATGCTGCTGACGACGATCCACGGCTTTTCAAACGTGCATCCGCGCCTCGATGAAGTTGCCCGCGTCATGCGGCTCAATACTTTCGAGCGCGTCTACAAGATTGCCCTGCCCGCTGCCATGCCCGACATACTCGGCGGCCTGCGGCTGGGGCTTACCATCGCCCTCATCCTCGCTGTCGTCGGCGAGATGATCACCGTGCAGGGCGGGCTTGGCAGCCGCATCCTTCTGGCTGCGCGTGCCTTCCGCGCACCGGACATCTTTGCCGGCGTGATCATGCTGGGGCTGATCGGTCTCGTGACCAATGTAGCGCTGACGGCGCTCGAACGCCGCCTGCTGCGCTGGCAGCCCGCACCCGCGCACTGACCAGCCTCTGACCGGCGAACTGAATTGACCAAACCTCGGGAGGAACGAGAATGAAACGATCGATCAGGAGAGCGTTACTGGCCACGGCCGCCCTGGCTCTGTCATCCGTGACAGCGCTGGCTGCCGAAAAGGTCACGCTCATGTATACGGCCTCCGCCCCAAACGTGGCGGCATTCGTCGCAAAGGACCAGGGCTTCTTTGAAAAGCATGGCCTTGATGTCGACCTGAAGCTCGCACAGAACGGTTCCATCATCGTGACGGCGCTGGTCTCCGGCTCCGCGCAGATCGGCATTCCAACGCCCGTCGTCGTCTTTCAGGCGATCGAGAACGGTGTCGACCTGCAGGCTATCGCCTCCACCAATGTCTTCCCCGATCCGAGCGCCGCTGGCCTTGTCGTGTCCAAGACCAGCGGCATCAAGGGGCCGAAGGACCTCGCCGGCAAGAAGATCGGCGTGCCGGGCGTCGGCGGCCTGCTCGATGTCGTCATGCGCGAATGGGTGGACCGCAATGGCGGCGACTCGAAGAAGATCAACATTGTAGAGATCACGCTGCCCCAATCGGCCGACATACTGAAGGCGGGCCAGGTCGATGGTGTGGCAAGCGTCGATCCCTTTGCCAGCCGCGCTGTCGAGGCAGCTGGCGGCACGCTCATCGGCAACTATCTGGATATCATTCCGGCCGGAACGGTTGCCAGCATCTACACCGTCACCCCCAGCTGGGCATCCGCCCACAAGAAGGAAGTCGAAGGCTTTCAGGCAGCCCTCGACGAGAGTGTCGCATTCATCAAGACCCACGACAAGGAAGCACGCGAAAGCCTCGCCAAATACACGACGCTGCCGCCGCCGGTTGTTGCCAATCTCACCTGGCCCAACCTTTCCAATCATCTCGATCCCGAGAAGAGCTTCCAGTTCTGGAATGATCTGGCCAAGCATCGCGGCCTGACCACGAAGGATGTGGACCTGAAGGCCTTCACCATCCGCTATCCGGGCGAGTGACCCCGCCCGAGATTAGGCATGCCGGACAGATCGTCCGGCATGCAGACAGTCAATACACAGGAGCATGCCCATGGCCCGCAGATTCATCGACATTTCCGTCGCCCTCAAATCCGGCATCAAGTCGGACCCGCCGGGGCTCACTCCGCAGATCGTCTATCACGACCATGACCACGGCGCGCTGGAGTTCGAGCAGATGTCGGGCGTCCCGGTCGACAAGCAGCTGGAGGGCAAGGGCTGCGCGTCGGAGGAAGTCGCAATGACGACCCATGCGGGCACCCATCTTGACGCGCCCTGGCATTACCACCCGACCATGAACGGCGGCGAACGCTCCTGGACGATCGATGAGGTGCCGCTGGAATGGTGCTTTGGCAGGGGCGTAAAGCTCGATTTCCGCGACAAGCCGGACGGCTATGTCTGCACCGCAGCCGATGTCGAGGCCGAGCTGAAGCGCATTGGCCACGAATTGCAGCCGCTCGACATCGTGCTGGTGAACACCGCCGCCGGCACCCGCTACGGCGAGGATGACTTTCTCATGCGCGGCTGCGGCATGGGCCGCGAGGCGACGCTTTATCTCACCAGCCGGGGCGTTCGCGTGACGGGCATCGACGGCTGGAGCTGGGACGCGCCATTTGCTCACACACGCCGCAAGATCGAAGAGACCGGCGACTACGCGCTGTTCTGGGAAGGCCACAAGGCCGGCGCAGAGCAGGCCTATTGCCACATGGAGAAGCTCTCGAACCTCGAGGCCCTGCCCTCGACCGGCTTCACGGTTTCCTGCTTCCCGGTGAAGGTCGAAAAGGCCTCCGCCGGCTGGTGCCGCGCCGTGGCGATCCTTGAAGACTGAGCACCCGAACCGACGCTATTCCATGGGCGCCGACGCCCCACCACAGGAGACTGATAGATGAAACTTGCCACCCTGAAGAACGGCAAGCCGGACGGCCGGCTGCATATTGTTTCGCGCGACCTGACCAAGACCGTTGCGGCTCGCGCCGCGACCACGATGCAAGAAGCCCTGGAAGCCTGGGAGACCATCGAGGCCGATCTGAAGGCCCAATATGACAGCCTCAATAGCGGTCAGGAGAAGGATGCAGCCTCCTTCAACCAGGCCGATGCGCTGGCTCCGCTGCCGCGCGCCTGGCAATGGCTCGACGGCTCCGCATTCGAGAGCCATGGCGATCTCATGGATATCGTCTTCGGCATGAACAAGAAGGAGAAAGCCACCAAGCCGCTGATGTATCAGGGCGTGTCCGACCGGTTCTATGCGCCGACGGCCGACGTGCCATTTCCCTCGACTGATGACGGCATCGATTTCGAGGGCGAATTCGGTGTCGTCGTCAGCGCGGTTCCGGCTGGAACGAGCGCCAGGGACGCCACGAAATACATCCGCCTGCTGGTCCAGGTCAACGACTGGAGCCTCAGGAAGCTGGCCCCCGTCGAGATGAAGACCGGCTTCGGCTGGATTCAGGCGAAGCCCCCCTGCTCGGTCGCCCCGGTCGCCGTCACGCCCGACGAGCTCGGAGCCGCCTGGCGCGATGCCCGCGTCGATCTGCCGCTCAATGTCTTCTGGAACGGCGACCGGTTCGGCGCAGCCAACGGCTATCACATGGGTTTCGGCTTCGACGACCTCGTCGCCCATGCGGCCTATTCGCGCGATCTCGTTCCCGGCACGATCATCGGGTCCGGCACCGTCTCCAACGCGAACTACCGTGAGATCGGCTCCAGCTGCATCGCCGAGCGCCGTGGCATCGAGATGCTCGATCTCGGAGAGGCCAAGACTTCGTTCATGGCCTTCGGCGATACCGTGAAGATGGAAGTCTTCCTGCCCGACGGCACACCCGTCTTCGGGGCGATTGACCAGAAGGTCGTCAAGGCGGCCTGAGGCCGGCTTGCGACGCGCGCGACCTCCTATCTCCTTGTGGGAGAGGACAGGCGCTCTGCCACGCCAAAACCCTCGGGACAAAAACCTTTCCCGAGTTTGCCTCCGGTTCTATCGCTTCCGCCCCTGTCTCTGGGCATCAGCTTCCGGAGAGCCACGCTGACGCGCCGCCCTGAATGGTAGTTTAAAAATAACGGCGGAGCGCCAGCGCGACCCGTCGAGATTACCAAGGGGAGCCTCATCCGACTCCATTCCTCAAGCGCGGGCCGCCTCGCTAAACCGCCTGCGGAGGCAGACGGGTTCTCAGGCGCAGCCTGGCCGCCGAGCTATTCGCAGCCCATCGGGGGAGTCGTTTCGAGGGATGTGTCGCATCCACCGCCGCCCGCGCCCCCTGATGACATCCTCCGCACGTTACGAGGGACATCACCAAGCTCTCCTCCCGCCTGGGCCCGTCGTCGCGGGCCCATCCGGCAGCGGAAGGCTTGTAGGATAAGGGGTTTGCTTAGGGTGCGGAAATTGAGGGACGAAATTTTTTCTTAGTAGCGCTCACTTGAGGCACAATTGGCACAACTCTCGCGGTCGTCATCCTCTGGCTTGTCCAGAGGATCTGCTACGCCGAATTCACACCGCACCGTTCGTTGCTCGGGCTCGTCAGTAGATCCTCGTGACAAGCACGAGGATGACGGTGGAGAGGGTGCGGCCAGGTGAGGGGCAAATTCGTCCCCACCGTCGAGACCCCCTCCGGCAAATCTACCAAACCGCCTTCACCAGTAAATCAACGGCAAGCCAGCGACCGGACTGCGGAAGTAGGGAATGCGATCGCCGCGGAGCGATCCGAGGTAGACGGTTTTCAGGTCCGGTCCGCCGAAAGTCAGACTCGCCATCCATGGGCACAGCGTGCCGGTGGCGGCGGCCATCACGTCGGGCGTGACGCGGCCCTCTTCCCAGGCACGATCGAGTTCGGCCGTCTTCTCCGCATCGCCGTCGTCCAGGATGGTCAGCAATTCTCCTTCGGGCGTGATGGCGATCAGCCGATCGGACATGATGAGCGTCGACCAGAGATTTCCATAGGCGTCGAACGCGATGCCGTCGCAGAACCCGCCGACATTGCTGGGGCCGTAAATCTCCCGGTTTGTCAGGTCGCCATTGTGATGGACGAGGAACCGCGTGATGTTGCGAGAGGTCGTTTCGGCGACATAGAGCCATTCTTCCTTCGCATCGAAGCGCAGCTCGTTCGTTCCGCACAGATTGTCTGCGACAATTCGCACGCCCTTGTCGTCAATCAGTGCGATATAGCCATCGCGGCTGTTGGTTTTGACGTGGTCGGTCCACGGGATCGTCTGCGTCGTGACCGTCAGCCACAAACGGCCCTTGCTGTCGCGGGTCACGAAATTGGCCTTGCCGAGCGGCCGGCCGTCGATCTGGTCGATCAGCACCTTGCTCTCGCCATTCCGGCGCATGAATTCCAGGCGGTCGGTGCCGAAGTTGGCGATCAGGAAATTGCCCTCGGCGTCGAATGCCAGCCCATTCGGCAGGCTGCCTTGCGTGTTGACATAGCGGTCTTCGAAGGAGCCGCCACCGACCTGTTCGAGACCGGTCTGGACGATGAGTTCCTGGCTTCCGTCCGGCGCGATCCGCACCACCCCTCCCCGCGCATCCGCCGACCAGAGGGTGCCGTCGCGTTCGGCCAGAATGCATTCCGGGCGTTGCAGGTCATGCCCTGTGAAACGAATGTCGGCACGGTTGACCGTGAAGCCTTTGAGGGGGTTCGACATGAAAGACTCCTGCTACCATTTAGTTAGTTATACGTTCAACCAAATACTGTTTCGGTTTTCTTGTCAACGCGTTGCGGGGCGGTGTTGTTCAACTCGAGCCTCCAGTCGATCCATTCGCCGGTGATGCGTCGCAAGGCGGCGGTTCTGCAGACCGAGGCCCTGGTCCAGCCCTCAGCCGCCGTCGGTGATCAATGTGCCGCCGTCCACGACAATCGTCTGGCCGGTCACGAAGGCACCGGCGGAGCTTGAGAGATAGAGGGCCGTTGCGGCAATCTCCTCAGGTTCGCCAACGCGGCGGAGCGGCGTCATGGACATGCGGCGCTCCATGAAGGCCGCGTTCGCCATGAGGTCGCGGGCGAGCGGCGTGCGCGTGAGACCCGGTGCAATGGCATTGGCGCGGATATTCCGCGGACCCCATTCGACAGCGAGATTGCGCGCGAATTGGGAAAGCGCGGCTTTGGTCAACCCGTAGAGGCCGATCGATTTGTTGCCGCGCAGACCGGCGATCGAAGCCATGAAGACGATCGACCCGCCACCTCTCTCCGCCATCGCGGGCAGGATTTCAGAACAGATGGCATGGGCGCTGGCGAGGTTGACCGTCATCACCCGATCCCAGTCATCCTGGCCGACTTCGCCGATCGGGCCGGCCGGACCCTGCATGCCGGCATTCAGGATGAGGCTATCGGGCACGTCGCCTCGTGCCACCAGCGCCCTCATGTGTGCCCGAACGGCGGACAGATCCGAAAGATCAAGCGGAAGGGCCGCATGGCCCGAACCGGGTGCGTTGATGGAAGCGACCCTGTCGGTGAGTGCCGGCTCGTCGATATCGGACAGGATCAGCCGCGCCTCGGCGGAAACGAAAAGATCAACGATCGCCGAGCCAAGCCCGCCACAGGCACCCGTGACAAGCACCGTTCGCCCCTTGAGGCCGAACATCGTGCGATAATCCTTGCCATCAGGCGATGGGGTCATGGGCATTTCCTCTGACTGATAGGGGAACGCCAGCGCATCGAGGCCGGCAGGATGCGCGACCGCCGGGGCATCCGCGCTGATGGCCGTATCGCCGCCCGGCGCGGGTCGGATCTGGCTCGCGGGCTGGCGCATGCGTGCAAACGGGCCGCACCCGAAGCGAGGCGGCCCGTTCGATTTCAGGGCGTCACTTCGGGGCGCCGGACCAGATGAAGTCGGCTTCCGTCACGGCCTTCGGGATGAAGCCGAAGCGATGCATGTCTGCCGCCGCCTTCACCCAGATGTCTCTCTGGAAGGAACCGGTGAACGGCGCGATGTAGCGGGTCTTGATGTAATCCGGCGGCATTTTCGTCTGCGCCGCATCGATCTCGCGAATGACATCCGGATGCGCGTTGCCGTATTCGTAGGCCTTGAGCATGGCGGCGTTAAAGGCCTTCATCGCGTCTGCCTTTTCGGTCACGAAACTCTTCGATGAGACGAAGATCACGGCCGGGCTTCCCTTGATCTCCGGATAGACTCCATCGATCACGCGGAACTTCTTGGCTTCAGCGAGAGAATAGAACAGTCCGATCGGAACGATCGCGTCAACGCTTCCGCGCTCGGCGCTTTCGATCATCGCGTCGAAAGGTAGATTGACGACGCGGACGTCGTCCTTGGTCATGCCGGCCTTTTCCAGCGCCCTGAAAAGCATCAGGCCTTGCGTGCTCTGGGCGCCACCGGGCAGGCCCACGGCCTTGCCTTTCAGATCCGCGACGCTCTTGATCGCGCTTGCGGGCGGAACGAGCAATCCCGTCGTCGGCACATCGCCCTGATCCTGCGTGTTCAGCACTGCCAGAACTGGCAGGCCGCGTGCAGCAGCCGTTACGACATCGAACGAACCCGACATGATGATGTCGGTCTGCCCGGCCTGCAGCTGTGCGATATTCTGCGAAGGTGCGCCACCGACGGTGATTTCGACCTTCAGACCGGCTTCCTTGAAGTAGCCCTGCTGCTCGGCAATGTACAATCCCTGAAAGGTGCCGACCGGCGATCGCAGGACGCGGATCACCGTGTCTGCTGCCTGGGCCATGGTGCCCGGCAGGAACCCTGCTGCGAGAACGGCCGCGGCCATCCCGAGAACATACCTTCTGCTTGTCATGTTTTTCATTCTCTCCTCCTCCTGAGTTTTACGAATTCATGCCGCTGCGGGCCGCCGGATCTGTTCGAGAATCCGGCTCCGGTATTGGGCAAAGCGTGGGTCGGCCTTGGTGGTGATCTGGTCCCGGTTTGCACCAAGCTCGATATCGACAGTGTCGATGACGGTCGCCGGATGGCCCGAGAGAACGATCACGCGGTCGGCCAGATAGACGGCTTCGTCGATGTCGTGCGTGACGACGACGATGGAAATGGCCAGCTGCTTGCGCAACGACAGAACCAGGTCTTCCAGATCGAAGCGCGTCTGGGCGTCAAGCGAGCCGAAGGGTTCGTCCATCAGAAGGATATGCGCGTCATAGGCGATCGCGCGCGCTATCGCGACGCGCTGCTGCATGCCGCCGGACATTTGCCAGGGATAGCGTTCGCCGACGTCGGGCAGGCCGACATCCTCCAGGCAGGCGCGGGCTCGGGCCAGGCGTTCGGCTTTCGGCACACCCTTTCCCTGCAAGGGAAAGGCGACGTTTTCGACCGCGCGCATCCAGGGCAACATCGAGCCGCGATAATCCTGAAAGACGAGGCCGATCTCGGCAACCGGCTCCCGCACCGGTTCGCCACCGACTTTCACTCCGCCCGATGTCGGCGGCATCAGCCCCGACAGGCAGCGCAAAAGCGTCGTCTTGCCGGCCCCGGAAGGGCCAACGATGGCAATGACCTCACCCGGCTCCACCCGCAGATTGAGATCGGACAAGACATGGATATTGCCATAGCTTTTGCTCAGACCTTCAACGGACAGCGATTTCGCTCGTGCAGGCATTGGAGGCTTCACAGGGGTCATGATGTTCATTGTCCTCCTCCGACCTTGTTTCGTCGGCCCTTACGTTTGCTGGAGGCTTGCCCGTCTTCCTGGAAGTACCAGAAGAGGAGCCGCCGCTCGAGTTGCAGGAAAAGTGAGCTGAGAACATAGCCCATCGCTCCGACGAGCAGAGTTCCGGCCCATGTTTCCTGGATTGCGAAGCGGGTGGAGGCGTCGGTGATGTAGAACCCGATGCCTGCGTCCGCCCCGAAGAATTCCGATATCACCATCAGCACCAGCCCAACCGCCAGCGCGACGCGGATGCCGGCCATGATCTGCGGCAATGCGGCGGGCAGAGCCACGCGGAAGACGAAGAGAAAGGCCGGGATGCGATAGGCGCGCGCCGTCTCGATGAGCGCGGGCGAGGTGCCCCTGACACCGTCGATCGTGTTCAAGAGGATGGGCCAGAAACTGCCCAGCGCGATCACGAATATCTTCGGCGCGGCTCCGACGCCCAGCGCTATGATGATGATCGGCACGATGGCGGCAGGCGGCACCGCGCGCAGGAAATTCAGCGTTGGCGACCAGATCCGGCGCCATGTTTCGGCCCGACCGATGACGAGTCCGCAGGCCACGCCGAAAACGATCGCGAAAGCCATGCCGACTGCCAGGTTGGAGAGGCTGAGCAACAGATGCCGGCCAAGATCGCCGTGGACGATTTCACGAACCAGCGTGGCGAAGATCTCGGCCAGCGGCGGGAAATAGACCGAGGTCGAGCCGCTGGACGCATAGAGCCACAGGAGAACCAGACATACCGGCAGCCAGATCGACCGCAGGAGGTCGACAACGATATCAACGACGACGTAACGCACGAACATCCCCCCTATTCCGCCGTGGATCGCAGGTGCCAGCCGAGAAGGCGCGCTTCCAGTCGATCCCACAGAAAGGTCAGCAACACGCCGAGAAGACCGGAGAAGAAAATGTAGGCGAAGGCGGTCGCCGTCTCGTTGTAGCTGCGGGCAAGCGAGATCTCCCGCCCGATCCCCGGCGTCAGGCTCACGATCTCGACCCCGACGGATACGAGAATGGAAACGGTGGTCGCAATGCGAAGACCGGTGCTGATATAGGGTCCGGCGGCCGGCAGCAGCACCTTGAAGAAGCGCAGATGCGCCGGAATCCGGTAGCTTCTGATCGTATCGACAATGGTCGGATCTAGACGCCGGGCTCCGGAAATCGTCTGGATCAGAACCGGGAAGAAGCAGGCGATGGCAATGGCAACGACCTTCATTTCCGATGTGGCACCAAACAGCAGAACCAGGATCGGCAAGAGCGCGATCACCGGAAAGGATCGGCCGAAATCGATCAGCATGCGCGTTGCGCGCTCAACAGCCGGGAACATGCCGATCAGAATCCCCGCCGGGATGGCCAGGATCGACCCGATGAGCAGTCCGCGCAGTGCATCGAAAACCGTATGCCCCATGGCCGCGGCGAATTCCGGACGGGCCAGCACCGCGATGATCTGATACCCGACGATCTGGACCGGCGGCAGGATCGCCACATCAATGAGACCCGTTACGTTGCCCAGCGCCCAGATGGCGACAACGAACAGGATGGCCACCCCCTGCCAGATGAAAAGACGAAAGCCCTCGCCCATATCCCGCGTCCTCCCCTGACCGGAAGCGCCTGATGGTGCGTTCATCACCCGTCATCAGACCCATTTCTTTATTGGTTGATCGTACAATTAATTTCAGTCGATCTCTCAATTGTCAAGTGCTCTTGCGCGATTGGGCGAAACAGGTGTGCGTCTCCAGCATCTGCCGAGGCCCATTCCCTGGCAGGCGGGGTATTAGGGACGCGGTCCGCGACCCCTGCAGACATGGGGCCTGATGCACGCCGCATACATCTCAAACGCCTTTCGTTTGGCTCCCTATATTGACTGGTCGACCAACCAAGTTATAGTGCGGCCACAACACCGATACCGGGAGGAAGATATGAGTGATAGAGAATTGAGTGCACGCGACGCATTGATCGGCAAGCTGCGGCTTCAGGAGCGCGTCAACGACATGTTCACGGGCGATAGCGATGCTGCGACCTTTGAGGCGTCCAGCAAGCTTTGGCCCGGCAACGCACTGTGGAGCGAGGTCCGCTTCCAAGGCGCGACGGAGGCCGGCAATCGCCGTTTCGAGGAATATCACTTCATTCCCGGCGACGGCAGCAGGGAGTACCTCCCGGTCGGCTTCATGTTCGAGAGCAACGGGACCGGCGGCTCTGTGGTGCGGGTCTATTCGGACCACCATCTCGTCGAGGATCGGGCTCCGATTCTCGAGGTAGTCGAGGGTATCCATCCGTGGACTTCGGAACAGGATGTCCTCTTCACCTATTTCAAGGCGCTGGGCGGGAACCAGCTCGAGGAAGTCCTCGACCTGTTCGACACGGACGGCTATTTCCGCCATTCCAACGGCGAGACATTCAAGGGCCGGGAGGAATTGCGTCAGGATTTCTCCAAGATGATGGGAAACACCGGCATCAAGGTCCGCTACTGCCAGTTCACGGACGACGGAACGACCTGCGTCGGCGAGGTCTACATGCCGAGCGGCCGTCCGGCGATTGCCCTCTATCAGCGCAGTTCCACACCGGGACGTCTGCACGCCGTCCGCATCTATCTGTGAGCCTGCGTCATGGCACGTATAGTCAGCCTTACCGCAGTCCCGCATGACCCGACCCTGCCGATTGCCCAGCGCCTAGCGGCGGTGGGGAAGGCGGATCCCGGCGCGCTTCCCGCGCTGGCCCACATGGAAACTCTCCGGCAAGAGCTTGAGAAAGCTGCACCTGACGCAATCGTCGTTGTCGGCTCCGACCACTTCGGGCAATGGTTCATGAACAACATGCCGACCTTCATGGTCGGCAAGGCGACCCGACTCAAAGGGCCCTTTCCCTCGGAAACAGGCGCATGGGGCCTGAAGGAAACCGATCTGCCGATCGACGGCGCGCTTGCCCGCAAAATCCTGAAGGGCGGGCTGGAGCGCGGCGTTGACTTCTCCTACTCGGACGAGTTCATCGCAGATCATTCCTTCACCATTCCGCTCAACTTCCTGCGCCCGCAGGACGATCTGCCGGTCGTGCCCCTGTTCATCAACCTGCTGGCGCCGCCGGTCCCGCCGGGCTGGCGTTACCGGCAGGTGGGCAGCATTGTCGCGGAGGCCATCGAAGATGATGGCAGCGACAAGCGCGTTGCCGTCATTGCGACGGGGCACATGTCGAACAGCGTCGGTGGTCCGGGCATGATGCGCAGTGTCCAGGAACCCGAGAGCGAATGGGATCGCACCACATGGTCCCTGATCCGGGAAAACAATATCGACGGCATCGTCGAGCGCAGCACCTGGGACCAGCTCTATGCGACCGGTAACGGAACGCCCGGATTTCTTGGTTACGTCTTCGCCCTTGGTCTGGCGCGCGGGGCGAGACCAAGCTTTGCGGAAATGGTGGCGACGACGGCGCAGCCAGCATGCGCCTTCCTCCACTGGAACGAGGCTGCCCTGAATGGAGAGCGCGCATGACCCGCTATGCCATCGACAAGGTTCTCTGGATGTATGGTCGTGACCCGGCCTACAGGTCACATTTCGACGCGGATGCGTTGTCTCACATTGCCGGCGAGGAACTCACCGAGGAAGAGCGTTCGGCTCTGGCGGGGAAGGACATCAGGGCCATCTTCTCGCTGGGAGCCCATCCCTTCCTGCTCTACTCTTTCGCCATCCAGGTAAACGGCGGCTGGAGTTTCCAGTTCATGCTGGACTATGTCGAGCGCCTCAAGGGTCTGGAACTCGGCGACATCGAGACCTGAGATCGGTCTCCTGGAAATTCCGATGGCGCGTGCGTCAAAGGCGGGCCATCGGGTCCGCCCTTGCGACGCGGAAAAGTTCCGCGACGGTCGCCTGTCACCTATCCTTCAGGCTGGCTGCCAGCGCAGGCTCGTATTGCCCGTCGATGAGGACGAACAGCATGCGTGCCGTTTCGCTGGTGCGGTTCGCCCAGGCATGATTGGTGCCGCGCTGGATGACAACGGAGCCGGGCTTCAGCACGACCTCTTCGGTGTCAAGCACAAGGACGATTTCGCCGGAAATCAGGATGCCATAATCGATCGACTCCGTGCGGTGCATCAGCGGATGCGGTGAGCTGGGTCCGACGGTCGATGCCGACTCATCGCCGATGGCATTGAACGCATCCTTCATGCGCGCGGCGCCATGCTTCAGGAAGTCTTCGGTATCCGGCGGGATATCGACGAATCGCATCCGGGTGCCGTGTTTCGGCGGCGGCAGCATCAAGGCGCCAAGTGTCGGGTCCGGCGTATTGCCGAGCACGACAGGCATGCCTTGCGTCGACCAGACTTCATGAAAGACCGTGCCCGGTATCGACGAGAGCCGGTTGACGGAGGGTAGCGCACCATCGCTCACCACGATGGCCCTGCCTTCGTCGTCATGTCCGGTGACGACACGGTGGATGGGTGGCAACATGGTATACCTCTATCTTGCTGTTCCGACCTTGAAGCAGAGCCCCTAAAATGCGCTTGCTTCAGCTTCTTATTTGTTTATACAATCAACCAAATAAGGTAAAGTGTCCATGCCTAAATTGCGGTACCCATTGCATTGATAGGCGGTCTGGTTGATTTGCAGTGAGCAAACTGATTGAAATCGGAAAGGTCGCGGATCACGCGGATCGGCTGAGGGAATATGAAGAAGCGCGGTGGACAGTCCATACAGACACGATCGAACGGCGACCAGACGCGCGAAAAGATCCTGGCCGCAGCTGAAAAGCTGTTTGGCCAGCAATCCTTCGATGCGGTGTCGCTGCGTGACATCACCAATGAAGCGGAGGTGACGCTTGCACTGGCGAGCTATCATTTCGGCACGAAGGAAAACCTGTTTACCGAGGTGATTGCCCGACGGGCAGACGTTCTCAACGGCATCCGCCGTGAACGGCTGGCGGCGCTGGTCGATCGCGGCGGGATGACGGTCGAGACCCTTCTCGATACCTTCATAAGCCCGCTTTTCGAGCAGATGCAGAGCGAGGACGATGGCTGGCACTCCTATCTCATGCTGCTGGCCAAGCTCTCATCCAACGAACGCTGGCTCGACCAGCTGCGGACAAATTTCGACGAGACGGCAAATCTCTATCTTGCCCAGCTGAAACTGCTGCTACCGCGTGTGCCCGAGGAGAACCTTGTCCGCGGCTTCTCCTTCATTCTTGTCCTGATGTTGCAGACGGTGTCGAAGAACCGCCGCGTCGACACCCTCTCATCGGGCAAGTTCAAGGGGGACGACCTGGACGTCACCTATCAGTTGCTGTTGAAGTTTTCGCTTGCCGGTCTCAGGGCGCTCGAAACAACCTGATCGCCCCCTATCCGCGCGTCCTTTCCGATAACGAATACCGCCAACCGTTCCCGCTTGGTCATCTGGCGCAAGGCTCTCGCACCGCGCCTCTCTGCAGGCTTGAACCCCTGCATGCGGTCCGATGCTGCGGGAATGTTGATGGAAGACGCAGCCGCAATCCATGAAGCCGATAGGAGGAGATCGTGCGTTTCAAGGGACTTGATATGAATTTGCTGGTGGCTCTGGACTGCCTGCTCAGTGAAAGGAACGTTTCGCGCGCCGCGGAAAAGCTCTTTCTCAGCCAATCCGCCACGTCCGGCGCGCTGACCCGGCTGCGCGAATATTTCGAAGACGAGCTTCTTGTCCAGCTGGGCCGCAACATGGTGATGACGCCGCGCGCCATCGAACTGCTGCCAGCCGTGCGGAACGTCCTTCTCCAGGTCGAAGGCACGATCATCAAGCGGCCCGAATTTGACCCCATGACCGCGCGGCGGGACATCCGCATCATCGCCTCGGATTACATGATCACCGTCGCGATCGCCCCTGCCCTGACCCGCATTCAGCCGATGGCGCCGGACCTCAATTTCCACCTTCTGACGCCGAGAGAAAATCCGCGCGAGCGGCTGGAGCGCGGCGAAGTGGAGTTCCTCGCGATGCCGGACGTCTACCTTTCACCGTCCCACCCGAGCGTGCCACTTTTTTCGGATACCTATCGCGTCGTCGCCTGGAGCGGAAACGATCGCGTTCAGGGCGACACGATTTCCCTGGAAGACTTCCTGAAGATGCGGCACGTGACCGTCAATTTCAACGAGAACGGCCCCAGCTTCGAGGCGTGGTTCACCCAGCGCTTCGGCGCCGACCGCGCCGTCGACATCTCGACATCGTCCTACTCTTCGATCCCCTACCTGATCGTCGGAACGCAGCGCCTGGCTCTCATGCACCGCAGGTTGGCCGAGACCTTTGCGGCGATTCTTCCGCTCAAGCTGCTCGTCCCGCCCGTCGATATTCCGCCCGTCCACGAGACTCTCCAGTGGCATCTCTTCAACGAGAGCGACGAATGCCTGAAATGGGCTCGCGCCCAACTGGTGCAGCACATCGTCGGAGGCGACAAGGTAAGCGGTTGAATACGATTTTATCGGCACAAACGCTGCCGAAGGGCCTCGATGTATCCGCCCCACCGATAAATACTATCTCACCAATCCATTTTTCCGTTTGATTGGCCAACTGTACAAATTGGCCAACATGGGAGGAATGGTGGAATGACGTCAGCAGTTGTAAGCAAGGTTCTGGTGATTGGCGGTGGTGTTGGCGGCATGGCAGCGGTCCTGCGCCTGCGGGAAGCCGGCGTCGTCGTCGATCTGATCGATATTGACGCGAACTGGGGGGTCTATGGAACGGGGGTGACACTCTCCGTGCTGACATTGCGAGCCCTCAGTGACCTCGGCCTGTCAAAAGAGATCATGGCGGAAGGCAACTGTTATGACCGCGTGACGCTCTGCACCAAGGAAGGCCATGTCATTCAGAACATGACGATGCCGCGGCTCTATTCGCCGGACGTGCCGGCAGAAGGCGGCATCCTGCGCCCTGCCCTGCACGCCATCATGAAACGCAAGGTGCTCGCCTCTGGAGCGACGGTCCGCACCGGCGTGACCATCGAGACCCTTGAAGACAAAGGCAGTGCGGTACACGTCGCCTTCAACGATGGGACAGAGGGCAGCTACGATCTTGTCATCGGCGCGGACGGCCTCTTCTCCAAGGTCCGCAGCATGATCTTCCCCGACACGCCAAAGCCCTCATTCACCGGTCAGGCCTGCTGGCGCGCGGTCTTCGATATCCCGGACGGCTGGGACTGCGGCCGCATGTATCTCAGCGAAAAGGTGAAGATCGGCTTCACACTATGCTCGCCGGACAAGATGTACATGTATCTGCTGGAGCATGTTCCGGGCAATCCGCGGCGCAAGCAGGAGGAACTGCCAGGCTTGCTGCGCGGCCTGATGGAAGGGTTTGGCGATGTACCCGGCGCACTGCGCGAGACGATTTCTTCCGAAACGCCGATCATCTACCGCCCCCTGGAAAGCATTCTGCTGACGGACACATGGAACAAGGGCCGCGTCGTGCTGCTGGGCGATGCCGTGCACGCCACCACGCCACACCTCGCCTCCGGCGCAGGGTCGGCCGTCGAGGACGCCATCGTTCTCGGCGACGAATTGACGTCGGGCCCTTCCGTGGAGCAGGCGCTGGCGAACTACAACAGCCGCCGCATTCCGCGCGCCTCGCTTGTCGTCAACAATTCGCTGAAGATCGGCGAGCTGGAGATGACCGGCCAGCCGATGCAGGAACAGGCAGCCCTGATGGGCGCGTCGATCAAGGCGATCGCCGAACCGTATCGGTAAGTTCGTGCGAACAGATATGCGCCAATGGAGGCTCGGGAAATCGTTTCCCGAGCCTTATTCTTTTGCCGGTCAGATATTGCCGCTTCGGCTCAGCCTAACGACTTCGCCACCAGATCGTCCGCGTCGCTGTCGCGGATGAAGCCGAGCGCATCGGCGCCGTCGGTGCGAAGCGGCGGATAGGAGCCGAACAGCGCGACGAGATCGGCTTCAGGCTCGTAGGTGACCTTCGAGCGACTTTCTGGGAAGCGGCGATAGAGTGCGTCAACCAGCTCTTCGAATGTCAGGCTGAGCGCCGGCAGCGTGAAGGCGCGGGTCTTGCCGAGCCGGTCCGCCGGCAATGTTGCACCATGGGCAAAATTTCGGGCCACGGCATCCACGGACGTCAGCCATGTCCGCGAATGCGGATGGACCGGCAAAGCAATATCCTCGCCGCGCATCACGGCATAGAAGACGCGGCTCATGAAGGCGGATTTCAGCCGGGCGTCCGCGCCATCGCGCGCCATCACGCCGGAAGGTCGCAGCGACAGGCCATCGAGCCAGCCGCGCGTGGCGAAATTGGTGAGCGCCACTTCCATCATCAATTTCTGCGCGCCGTAGATCATCGCGGGGGACGTGGGCGTGTGGTCGGTGACGATGTCCGGCATCGGCTTGCCGTAAACCGCGATGGTCGAAGCGAAGACGACGCGCGTTTTCGGATTGCGGTCCCGCAAATGTTCGAACAGGGTCAAGGTCGCATCGACATTGACCTTGCGGGCAAGCGCGTAGTTGTTCTCTGCCGCACCGCCGAGGATGGCGGCGAGGAGGATGACGCTATCGGCCCCATCCGTCGCCCTTTTCATCAGGCCGGGGTCTGCGAAATCGCCCGAAAACAGTGTGACCCTGGGATCCGCGTGAGACGGCGGAAGGACCTGATCGACCAGCACAAGTTCGCGAAGCGACCCGGTTTCGGCCAGCATGGTCTCCACCAGCCGGCTTCCGACAAAACCGCCCGCCCCGACAATCACACACTTCATCCAGCATCCTCCCCTTCTCTTTAATTGGTCAGTTGTTCAGTCTGGGAATTTACCGCCGGCCCCGCAAATTGCAATGGCATGACCTATTTGTAGTTCCGATAGTCGCTATCCAAAACGCGATCTTTGAACATGTGACCAGTTAAGGGTATGCAGCTCATCGAACAAGACCTGGGTGGAGGAACATCATGGCAAAGTGGTTGAAGCGCGGGATGGAAGCATCGAGCGTTGCGGAGAACGACCGGAAGGTTCGGGAGGTTGTCGAGGCAACGCTTGCCGATATTGAAAAGCGGGGCGACGACGCCGTGCGCGACTTGTCGATCAAGTTCGACGGCTGGGACCGCGACGATTATCGCCTGTCGAAGGCTGAGATCGACGCCTGCCTCAACTCCCTGTCGAAGCGGGATATCGAAGACATCCAGTTTGCCCAGGCGCAGGTTCGCAATTTTGCGCAAATCCAGCGCGCTGCTCTTCAGGACGTCGAGGTGGAGACGCTTCCCGGCGTCATCCTCGGCCACAAGAACATCCCGATCCAGGCGGCCGGCTGCTATGTGCCGGGCGGCAAGTATCCGCTTCTCGCGTCCGCCCATATGTCGGTCATCACGGCGAAAGTCGCCGGCGTGCCGCGCGTCGTCACCTGCGCACCGCCTTACAAGGGTGGACTTGCCCCTGCCATCGTCGCAGCCCAGCATCTGGCGGGCGCCGATGAAATCTATGCGCTCGGCGGCATTCAGGCGGTCGGCGCCATGGCGATCGGGACGAAGTCGATCGCGCCGGTCGACATGCTCGTCGGCCCCGGCAATGCCTTCGTCGCGGAAGCCAAGCGCCAGCTCTTCGGCCGCGTCGGGATCGACCTTTTTGCAGGCCCGACGGAAACGCTGGTCATCGCCGACGAGACGGTGGACGGCGAAATCTGCGCGACCGATCTTCTCGGTCAGGCCGAACATGGGCCGGACAGCCCCGCCATCCTGCTGACCACCTCGGAAAAGCTCGCGCGCGACACGATGGCCGAGATCGAACGGCTTTTGAAGATCCTGCCCACGGCCGAGATCGCAGCCAAGTCCTGGGCGGCCTATGGCCAGGTGATCGTCGCCGACAGTGATGAGGAGATGGTGAAGATCGCCGACGAGATCGCCTCGGAGCACGTTCAGGTCATGACCCGCGACCCGGATTATTTCCTCAAGAACATGACCAATTACGGCGCGCTCTTCCTTGGGGCCCGCACCAATGTGGCCTATGGCGACAAGGTCATCGGCACCAACCATACGCTTCCGACAAAGAAGGCGGCGCGCTACACCGGCGGCCTCTGGGTCGGCAAGTTCCTCAAGACCTGCACCTATCAGAAGGTCCTGACCGACGAAGCCTCTGCCAAGGTCGGACGGTATTGCTCGCGTCTTTGCGATCTGGAAGGCTTCAAGGGCCATGCCGAGCAGGCCAATGTGCGGGTTCGCCGCTACGGCGGTGACAATGTGCCCTATGCCGGTCGCGCCGAAGAAAAGGGTGCCGCGTGATCGCGCTGCCCAAAACCCCCTCCTTCCGACTCGATGGCCGAAGGGCGCTCGTCACGGGCGCTGGCCGCGGCATCGGGCTCGCGGCCGCCGCAGCGCTCGCTGAAGCCGGCGCCCATGTCGTGCTGGCCGCACGTTCGAAGGCCGAGATCACAGACGCCGCCGCTGCCATCAAGGCGGCTGGCGGCAGTGCCGAACCTCTGGTGCTGGATGTGCTGGATATCGCGGCGACGGCATCACGGATCGAGGGGTCTGGTCCCTTTGACGTCCTGGTCAACAACGCCGGCACCAACCGGCCGAAGCCGATCACCGACGCGGCCGAAGAGGACTTCGACGCGGTCCTCGATCTCAACCTCAAGGCCGCATATTTCGTGGCCCAAGCGGTGGCGAAGGGTATGATCGAGGCGGGCATCAAGGGTTCGATCATCCACATGGGCTCGCAGATGGGTCATGTCGGCGGGCCGAAGCGGACGCTCTACTGCGCCTCGAAATGGGCGATCGAAGGCTTGAGCAAGGCGATGTCGCTCGATCTTGCACCTCATGGAATCCGCTGCAACACGATTGCCCCGACCTTCATCGAGACACCGCTGACGAAGCCCTTTTTCCAGGACAAGTCGTTTCTCGACAGCGTGCTTGCCAAGATCAAGCTCGGCCGGCTCGGCCAGGTCGAGGACCTGATGGGCGGCATCCTCTTCCTCGCCTCAGATGCCTCGGCGCTGGTGACCGGCACGTCTCTGATCATTGATGGCGGTTGGACTGCAGACTGAAGTCGGCCCCAAGTGTTTCGTCGGAGTCCTGCGGCGGGCGCAGCCGCCAGTGCGCACTATATGGTGCTGCGACTTTTGAAGTCGTGGCAGGATGTTGAGAAGCTTGCCAGACCGGCAAACTGATCCGTCAGCCGCTTGTGACAGCCTCCGAACACACGAACTATAGTTCACCCAGCCCGCTCCGACCGACAGGGTGCCGGATCACGCTCGCCTCAGGCAACCGCCAGTTTACGCTGGTTCGACAGCGCGCCGACGCAGGTCAGAGCCAGAATAATCACCGGCAGACAAACGAGGTAGGAGGAGCGGATGCCGAAATGTTCGGCGATAAAGCCGAGGAGTGGCGGGGCGAGGAAAAACACCACGAAGGACATCTGCGCGATTGCTGCGACGTTGAGATGAGAGGCTCGATCGGTTCGCTGCGCGGCGGCCGAGACGGCGAGCGGGTAGACTGCGCTGCAACCCGAACCCATCAGGGCGAAGCCGAGGAGCGCCACGTATTCGTGCGGTGCCAGCCAGACGGCGGTCAGTCCTGCCGCTGACACCACAAGCAGAACGAAAGCCACGTTTCGCGCGCCGAAACGATCGACGAAGTGGTCTGCGAAAAGGCGAGTGGCGGCCATGAAGAAGGTGAAGAGCGTCAGTCCGAGCCCCCCGATGAAGGGCACTGACTGGAAGACGTCGCGCATGAAGATCGCCGACCAGTCGATCCCCGCGCCTTCGACGAGGAAGGCAGCAATGCCGATGGCGCAGAGTGGCAGGAGGCCGCGGGTCGGAAGAGCGATGTGATCCGCCTCGGCATGCTCCGCCGTCTGACGTGCCGGTGCGTTCTGCATCCCGGCGATCGCGATGCTGCCCACCACGAGGACAAAGAAGAAGGTCAGGCCGAGATGCAAGTGGACCGAAACCTCGGCCTGGCGCAGGGCGGCCGATACAAGCGCGGTGACAAAGAAACCGAGACTCCAGAAGCCGTGGGCGCGGTTCATCACGCCCTTTCCGAGCCCAGCCTCCACGCGGTCGATCTCGACATTGAGATTGATCTCGAGCGCGCCCGACAATAGCCCTTCGCAGAAAAGGATGGCAAAGACGAGCGCTGCGCTACCCGCCCAGGGAACAAGCGCCAGCAGCGCGGAGGTTCCGAGAACTGTCAGAAACGCCGTCTTGCGGGCCCCGAAACGTGCGATGAGCGGAGCGGAAAACGTCAGCGACACCAGCGCACCGATGGCTGCGCCAATCAGTGTGAGCCCGAGCTGCGCCTTGTCGACCTGAAGGCTCTCCTGCAGGTCGGGCAGGCGTGACAGCATGGCGCCCATGGAGATCGCGAACAAGAAGAAGCAGATGTAGATCCGATGCTGCGGCTGGAGTGACATGATGCCTCGCGATGTTCGGCTGACGGTTGCGCAAACCTGAAGGGCTTGCGAAGAGCCGTCGTCAGTAACACAGGAAGCCGGATCGGTGGAAGCAGGCGGCCATATTCTCAGAGTTGGAAAGCCGCGTAAAACCGGATTGGCCGCTTGGCATCTTCGACCGCCCATCGTCGGGGCACGTTGTCTTCAGCCCTCGCAGACAAGAGGCCATCGGTGACAGCCTGGCGCACCCCGGTTTGAGGAACAGTGGCTTCATTGACCCAAAGGAAAACGCAATTCCACCACGGTCCCTGTTCCGAGCTTGGATTCTATGCGCGCTTCGCCACCGCTCTGGCGCATGAAACCGTAAACGACGGCGAGGCCCAAGCCTGCGCCTCCGGCCTCGGCACGCGTGGTAAAATAGGGCTCGAACGCCTTGTCGACAGCCTCCGGCTCCATGCCGATGCCCTCATCTGCGACACTGACGAGCAGATGGTTCTGGTCGCGTTTGGCAGCAACGCGGATGGTGCCCCCTTCCGGCATGGAGGCTGCCGAGTTGAGGCAGAGATTGAGGACGGATTGCTCGAACATCGCGGCATCAAGCTCGACCGTCGGCAAGGCCTCCTCGATGTCGAGGACGACGGGGCAGGCAGATCCGACGGCGATTTCAAGCACGTCGGCCATGCCGCGAAGCAAGGCAGTGACGTCGGTTTCGCTCGGCCTGATGGGCTGCTGGCTGCCGACCGAAAGCATGCTGCTGGCAAGGGCGTTGCCGCGATCCGCTGCCTTGCGGATGCGCTTGATGTGCCGCAGCTGACGGTCGTTGAATGTCGCCTCACGCTCCAGAAGGCCAAGGCTTCCAGTGATGATGCCGATCATGTTGCCGACTTCATGGCTGATCTGATGGGTCATGCGCATGATGCCGTCCAGACGTTGCGATTTGACCGCTTCCGCCTCCTGCCGGTCCAGCAGTGTCACATCGCGCGCCAGAAGAACAATACCGCCATCGGGCTGCCGCGACACCGCAACCTCGATGACCTGTTGCTGGTCATTCCGCTGGCGCACGACCATGCGTTCGCCCAGTGTGCCTGGATCGTTCTGTGTGGGCAGCAGATGCGGGTCAATCCCTGGGATCGTTTCGACAAAACGCCGGAGCGGATATTTGCGTGACGAGCCCGTACGCCCCACGAGTTCGATGATCCGCCTGTTCATGGTGATCGGTCGGCCGGTCCTGTCGAAGAGCGCGATGCCCTCGTTCATGGTTCGGAAGGTCGATCGGATGGTGCGGGCGGCAGCCTCCGCCGTCCTCCGCAGCCGCGAAACGCGGTCGACACTTTCCCGGAAGGCCCGGAAGGCATCGGAGAGCTGCACGAGCTCGGTTTCCGATCCGGCATAGGCGGGGAGTGCAACATTCGGCTCACCCTTCGCGAGACTGTTCATGCCGTGAGACAGCGCGACGATCCCGCGCGAAACACGCATGACGGAGCGGATCGACACGGTGGCCATGACCAGCACGACGACGGAGGCCATGGCGATCATCACGAGAAGCCGGCTCAAGGCATTGGAAGCCGAGGTCAGCCCCTCGTTAAGGCCCTGCGCGACGGCATAGGTCTGCGTTTCGGTGGCATGCGACAGGTCGCGCGAGACGGAATGCAGCCGGGCAACCGCGCCCCGGATCGCAAACATCTCGACCAGATAGCTGGTCTGCGCATGGAAGACACGCTCATAGGGGTCCAGCGCGGGCGGCAGTGTCGGTTGACTGGTTGTTCCACCCTGCATCAGTGACGCCGTCTCCCCGACATAGCGGCGCTTCAACTCCCCCAGCTGGAACAGGCTGTCCGAGTTGGAGGCGGACTGCACGATGGCATTCAGCCGTCCCCGCAGAGCGACGTCGGTGACTTCCGACCGGGTGGCTATTTCCCCGAGCGCTGCGGCTGCCTCTGCCTTCAAGACCTGCGCGGCATCGGCGTTCGCCGCGAGATTGAGCGTCTGGGCCCGCACGCCCTCAAGAAGCTCAAGGATGTGGGTGCTGGAAAAGCCTTCCGTCAATTTCGCGCCCTTGCCTGAACGGATGGCGGCCAGCAGGCCGTCGACCTGCGCGACCACCGCCCGGCTTTCACTCGAGACACGATAGGGCGATGTGGCGTTCATCAGGAAAGGCGCACTCGAAACGAGGTCGGAGACCTGGCGCGATACCAGCGATGCGCGGGCGAGGCTTGCAAAGGCCTGCAGGCTGTAGTCGGCCATCTCGGTCCGCGCTTTCTGCAGGCCGAAGATCGCGACGCCGGAGAGAATGATCACGGAGACGCAGATAAACGCGATAGCAAAGGGAAGCCGGAACGCAATCGACGAGAGAAATGGCCGGTTAATCACGGGGCAAGCTCTGCGTCGCTGGTGTGCAGGACGTAGCCCTTGCCGCGGCGGGTCTGGATGTGCTGCGGCAGGTCTGGATTGCGCTCGATCTTGCGGCGCAGGCGAAGGACCAGCACATCGACGTTGCGATCGATGAACCGCTGGCTTTCCGCGCCGAGCCTATCGAGAATATGGGCCCTGCTAACCGGGACATTCGGCGTTTCGGCGAGAACCTCAAGCAGAGCGAATTCGGCCGAGGTCAGGGTCTTGCTGCGATCGCTCAGACATACGGCGCGGCGCGCGACGATGTCCACGGTCCAGTCGCCGAGCCTGAGGGCCGCCTGGTCATGATCGCGCTCCGGCTCCCGCTCCGGCCGCAGCGTCGGGACGGTGCGTCGGAGCACGGCCTTGATCCGTGCGCTGAGCTCGATCGGCTCGAAAGGCTTGACGACATAGTCGTCGGCAGCGGTTTCCAGCCCGAGGACACGATCGGTTGCGCTGCCGGCTGCCGTCACCATCACGATACCGATCTGCGTCTGCGCCCTGAGGCGCTGTGCAAAGGCGCGGCCGGAAAGTCCCGGGAGATTATGGTCCACAAGCACGAGCTGGATCATCTCGCGGGCGAGCAGGTCGGTTGCCGCTTCCGCGGAGGCGACGCTATGCGGCGTCCAGCCTTCCGCCTCCACCAGGTCGGAGATGAGTTCCGCCATATCCGGATCGTCTTCCACGATCAGAATGTTAACCTTCTGATTTAACACAAACTCTTCCTCCCCTGGCGCAGTATATGTCGCCAGATGGAAATGTTCAAAGATTCCCTCGTGAACGAGATTTTTAAAATTGTAATATTTGAAACATCCGGGCCGGAGCCCTGAAAGAACGGTAACCATTCTGCCCCTTGCCCTCTCCGTTCGATCTGCCATGTTTGTTGCAGCAGGAAGCGGGGAGGCTTCGGCGGGAGGATTTTCAATGAAACCGATCTTGGCGATCGCATCCGGCCTGATAGGGCTGGCGATGTCGACCAGCCCTGCGCCTGCAGCTGACACGCTGAAGGTGCTGTGTGGCGTCGATGAGGCCTGGTGCGCCACCATGAAGACGGCATTCGAAACCCGAAGCGGCCTGTCCGTCGCTATCGAGCGCAAAAGCACGGGCGAAATTCTGGATCAGCTCCGCGCCGAGAAGGATCATCCGACGGTCGATGTCTGGTGGGGTGGCACCGGGGATACCCATCTCCAGGCTGCGTCCGAAAATCTCCTCGAACCTTACACGTCGCGAAACGAGGACGATGTTCTGCCCTGGGCGCAGAATTTCTTCACCATGTCGCATGGACAGTCGGCCGGCATTTACGCCGGGGCGCTCGGTTTCGCCTATAATTCGGTGCTTGTAGCCAAGGCGGGCCTGCCGGCCCCGAATTGCTGGAAGGACCTGACCAACGAGGCCTATCGGGGCCGAATTCTGGCGGGCAATCCGAACTCGTCGGGGACGGCGTTCACGACGCTCGCCACCCTCATCCAGCTCTTCGGCGAGGAAGAGGCCTTCGAATACATGCGTGCACTGAACCGGAATATTGCGGAATACACGAAGGCCGGCGCTTCCCCGGTCAAGGCTGCCGGACGCGGCGAGATCGCCATCGGTATATCGTTCATGCACGATGCGGTGACCCAGAAGGAGGCCGGCGCGCCGCTGGTCATCGTGGCGCCTTGTGAGGGCACGGGCTATGAAATCGGTGCTGTCAGCATCGTCAAGGGGACAACCAGGCTTGAGGCCGCACGGCAGTTTGTCGACTTCGCCCTGAGCCCGGAAGGCCAGGCGACCGGTGCGGCGGCGGGACAAAACCAGGTACCATCGAACTCCCGGACAAAACTGCCCGACGGCGCGCCGGATATCTCGCTGATCAAGATGGTGGACTACGACTTCGCAACATTCGGTTCGCCCGAGGAGCGAGCGCGGCTTCTCTCGCGCTTCGAGACGGAGTTTCATCCGGCAACACAATAGACGACCCGACATCACGGCATGACATCGGCCCCGGCTCCACTTCGTTTGGCGCCGACCGGCGAAGCCTTGCCCTTCGACAGACATTCAGACGCAAGCAACAGGAGGAACACCATGCGACTGACACTTTTCTCGAGCCTGCTTTTTGCAGGAACTGCCCTCAGCGCTCTGCCCGCGCATGCAGCGGGTGAGCTGAACCTCATCTGTGCCGCAGACGTCGTGATCTGCGAGCAGATGACCGCCGACTTCCAGAAGTCTCATGACATCAAGGTCAACATGGTGCGCATGTCGTCCGGCGAAGCCTATGCCAAGATCCGCGCCGAAGCCCGCAATCCCAAGACCGATGTCTGGTGGGCAGGCACCGGTGACCCTCACCTTCAGGCCGCCTCGGAAAACCTGACCGCCGAATACAAGTCGCCCATGCTGAACGAATTGCAGGACTGGGCAAAGAAGCAGGCGGAAAGCGCCGGCTACAAGACCGTTGGCGTCTATGCCGGCGCCCTGGGCTGGGGCTACAACACCGACATCTTCAAGTCCAAGGGCTTCAAGGAGCCCAAGTGCTGGGCCGATCTCCTTGCCCCGGAACTGAAGGGCGAGATCCAGATCGCAAACCCGAATTCGTCGGGCACCGCCTATACCGCCCTCGCCTCCCTGGTGCAGATCATGGGCGAGGAAAAGGCATTCGACTACCTGAAGAAGCTGAATGCCAACGTCTCGCAATACACGAAGTCCGGTTCTGCCCCCGTGAAGGCGGCAGCCCGTGGCGAGACGGCGCTCGGCATCGTCTTCATGCATGACGCCGTGGCGCAGGCTGCGGAAGGTTTCCCGGTCAAGTCAGTCGCACCGTGCGAAGGCACCGGCTACGAGATCGGCTCGATGTCGATCGTCAAGGGCGCCCAGAACATGGAGAACGCCAAGATCTGGTACGACTGGGCGCTGACCGCACCCGTGCAGTCGCGAATGAAGGACGCCAAGTCCTTCCAGCTCCCCTCCAACAAGTCGGCGGAGATCCCGAAGGAAGCGCCGAAATTCGAGGACATCAAGCTGATCGATTACGACTTCAAGACCTATGGCGAACCGGCGAAGCGCAAGGCTCTGCTGGAGCGCTGGGACAAGGAAATCGGCGCGGTGGCCAACTGACCGAACGCAACGCCGGCGGCGCGCCAGACGCGCTGCCGGCTCCATTGCCCGCAGGGCATTCCTATTTTCATCAAGAGGTTGGCCGTGAAACATGGCAATCGACGGCTGGACATCGTTCTGGCCCTGGGAGCCGCAGCGCTGGTTGCCCTCCCCTGGTATCGCATTGACGACGGTTTCTTCAGCTTCAGCTGGATTTCGTCATTTCTGGTCTCGCCCAAGAGCGCACCGGCAGTCCTTCAGATCGCTGCATTCGGAAGGCCATGGCTGCTCGTCGCGGTGCTTTTGCTCGTGATGGCTGGCTGCGCCCGCTTCGTGCGCGACCCGATGCGCCGGGCCAACTTGCTTGTCGTCGCTGGAGCGGCGGGAATCCTGTTCATGACGGCCCAGGGTCTGGCGATTGGTCATTCGGGCTGGAACTGGTCCTTCACGGAGAGGCTATTCGGCGCGATGGCCACGGGTCAGCCTTCGATGGGTGCGGGTGCCGTAACACTGGCGCTGGTCTATGTGCTCGTCGCGTCCTTCGGTCTGGCCGAGCGGGGTTTCATGAAAGGCGATGCCTTCATTGTCTCCAGCATCAGCCTCCTGATCTTCCTCGTCACGGTTTTCGTCTTCTATCCCATCGGCAGCATGATGGTCGGCGCGTTCCAGGATTTCGACGGCTCTTTCAATCCTTCCGGCTTTATCCGCAACCTGCAGGATCCGGGCATCTGGAGCCTGTCCTGCGTGACGGGCGCCGGCCGCTGCGGCGTGGCATGGCGAACCCTCACTCTGGCGCTTGCCACCGCTGCGGGTTCGACCACGATCGGCCTTGCCTTTGCGCTGGTCGCAACCCGCACACGCTTCCCCTTCAAGAAGGGTCTGCGCCTGCTCACCGTGCTCCCCATCATCACGCCACCCTTCGTGATCGGTCTTGCCCTCACGCTGCTCTTCGGCCGCGCCGGAATCGTCACGAGTGCGGCGTCGCATCTGTTCGGCGTCGAACCGGGCCGCTGGCTCTACGGCATGACCGGCATCTGGATTGCACAGGTCCTCTCGTTTACCCCGATCTCCTTCCTCGTCCTCATCGGCGTGGTCGAAGGCGTCAGCCCGTCGATGGAAGAGGCGTCGCAAACCTTGCGGGCGGACCGTTGGCGCACCTTCTGGCGCGTTTCCCTGCCGCTCATGAAGCCTGGCCTTGCCAATGCCTTCCTCATCGGCTTCATCGAAAGCATGGCCGATTTCGGCAACCCGCTGGTGCTGGGCGGCAGCCATGGCGTGCTGTCGACGGAGATCTTCTTCGCCGTCGTCGGATCGCAGAATGACGCGTCGCGCGCTGCGGTGCTTGCCGTCATTCTCCTCTGCTTCACCCTGACTGCCTTCCTCGCCCAACGCTTCTGGCTATCGGGAAAGAATTTCGCGACGGTGACCGGCAAGGGCGACAGCGGGGCCCATATCGCGCTGCCCCGTTCGCTCTCCATCGGCGTTCACGCCATCGTCGTCCCATGGATGATCTTCACCGTCGTCGTCTACGGCATGATCCTCGTCGGCGGGTTCGTGAAGACCTGGGGCCTCGACAATTCGCTGACGATCGAACACTACACGCGCGCCTTCTCCGTCACGATCCGCGATGGATCGCTGGCCTGGACAGGCGTCGCCTGGAATTCGTTCTGGACGACGATGGAAATCGCCCTGATTTCCGCACCCCTGACGGCAGCGGTCGGCCTGCTGACCGCCTACATCATCGTTCGCCAGAAATTCGTCGGCCGCAACCTGTTCGAATTTGCCCTGATGATGAGCTTCGCGATCCCCGGCACCGTCATCGGCGTCAGCTACATCATGGCCTTCAACCTGCCGCCGCTGGAAATGACGGGCTCCGCCGTCATCCTGATCGCCTGCTTCGTCTTCCGCAACATGCCGGTTGGCGTGCGCGGCGGCATTGCCGCGATGACGCAGCTGGACAAGAGCCTGGACGAGGCCTCGCTGACATTGCGGGCCGACAGTTTCAGGACCATCCGCAAGGTCGTCCTGCCCCTGCTGCGACCGGCGATCACGGCGGCGCTGGTCTATTCCTTCGTGCGCGCCATCACATCCATCAGCGCCGTCATCTTCCTCGTCAGCGCCCAGTACAACATGGCGACATCCTATATCGTCGGCCTGGTGGAGAATGGCGAATACGGCGTCGCCATCGCCTACAGCTCCATGCTGATCGTCGTCATGATCGCTGTCATCGCGGGCTTCCAGTTCGTCGTGGGCGAACGGCGCCTGCGCCGCGAGAACCGCGTCGCAGGCGCTCAGCGCCCCGCTTCCAACACTCTGCGCGAGGAGAAAATCGCATGATCAAGGTCAAACCCGGTTCTGTTGTTTTCCAACACGTCCGCAAGAACTTCGGCGCGTTCACCGCCATTCCCGACCTGTCGCTTTCCATCGAGCCCGGAACGCTCGTCACCCTGCTTGGCCCCTCCGGCTGCGGCAAGACGACGACGCTGCGCATGCTGGCGGGGCTGGAGCATCCGACAGCCGGACGCATTCTCATCGGCGACCAGGATGTGACCATGCTGCCGGCCAATGAGCGGGACGTTTCCATGGTGTTCCAGTCCTACGCCCTGTTTCCGCACATGACCGCCCTCGATAACGTCGCATACGGCCTGCTCTCCTCGGGCCTGCGCAAGCGCGAAGCTATGGAGAAGGCTGAGGACGGTCTCGCCGTGGTCGGCCTCGCCGGCATGGGCCACCGTCTGCCGGCCGAACTCTCCGGCGGCCAGCAGCAGCGCGTGGCGGTCGCCCGCGCGCTTGTTCTGGAGCCGCAGGTCCTCCTGCTCGATGAGCCGCTTTCAAACCTCGACGCAAGATTGCGCCGCCGGGTCCGCACCGAGATCCGCGAATTGCAGCAGCGGCTCGGCTTCACCGCCGTTTACGTCACCCACGATCAGGACGAGGCGCTCGCCGTTTCCGACAAGATCATCGTCATGAAGGATGGCGAAATTGCCCAGATCGGCACGCCGAAGGAGCTCTATGGCGCACCCGCATCCTCCTTCATTGCCGACTTCATGGGAGAAGCCAATGTCATCGACTGCCAGATAGCGGGCGAGGAAGACGGAATGGCTTTGGTCAGGGTTGGAAATCTCGATCTTCGTGTCCCGCGCGGGACCGCAGGGCCGGACGCGCGTCGCCTCGCCGTTCGCCCGGGCGCAATCCGCATAGGCTCGGTCGGCAATCCGGGGCTTCCCGGCCGAATCCTGCATTCGTCCTATCTCGGGGCGCATATGGAATATGAAGTGGAAACAGCCGTTGGCACGTTGTTCATCACCGATCATGAGTCGGACGAACAGTTGCCTGTGGCAACCGAGGTCTCACTTGGTTTCAAGAGCAAGGGCATCGCCCTTGTCGGCGCGTGAGAATCGAATTTGATTGAAGACGGCAAACAACAGGAAAATATGCAGATGACGGAAAGAGATGCAGCGATCGCAGCACGGTTCGAACTGGCGAAGTCGCTGGCTGAATCGGCAGGTGCCATGGCGCTCGACTATTTCAACCGCCGCGACACGCTGGTGATCGAAACAAAGCGCGATCTTCACGACGTGGTCTCGATCGCAGACCAGAATGTCGAGCGCTTCCTGCGCGACCGCGTGGAGGAGGCCTTCGGCGAGGATGGATTTCTCGGTGAGGAGCACGGCTATCACGAGGGGAAATCGGGCTTCACCTGGGTGGTCGACCCCATCGACGGCACGGCGCCCTTCGTCAACGGCATGCCGTCATGGTGCGTTTCCATCGCGGTGATCTGCGATGGCGCCCCGGTGATCGGCGTGATCTCCGCGCCCTGCCATCAGGAAATTTACGCGGCCGCCAAGGGTCAGGGCGCAACATTGAATGGCGTGCGCCTGGCGCTCGATCCGAAGCGAAACCTGCAAAACGCACTCACCGGCATCGGCTCCAACTCCTACGTCACGCCGCAGCGGGTCGGCGCCATCATTGCCGACCTGCTGTCGCGTGGCGGCAACTTCATCCGCAACGGTTCGGGCGCACTCATGCTGGCTTATGTCGCCTCTGGTCGCCTGGTCGGGTATTACGAGCCGCGCATGCGGGCATGGGATTGCATGGCAGGCTTCTGCCTGGTGACGGAAGCAGGCGGCGCGAGCCTCCCCTTTGATGTCGATGGCAGCAATCTGTTCGAAGGCCAGCCGGTGCTCGCAAGCAACCGTTCCTGTTTTGACGAACTGGTCGAAATCCACCAGACGCACGATGTCGCGCAGGGCTGAAGCGTGAACCGATGTGTTTGAACAATCCCATGAGGGCAGGCGTTGCCTTCATGGGATTGAACGGTACCAGTTTCCCACGCCGCCGGCTCGCAGGTATTCGCGGATGGCATTCCATAAACCGGTCCCGCGGCAAATCTCCCGAAGCGATATTTGTTCTGGAAAATGCCAGCGCCGGATAACGCTCAGCAACGCCATGTCGATCACTCCGAGCCGCCGCCTGAAATACGCGAGGGGCAGCTGAAACATCGGCAATTCCTGAAAATATCAGGCTGAGCAGGGCCAGACCTCGACCCTGCTCAGCCCGCCATTGCCGCGCCATCGCCATGCTTTGATGGCTGGAGAAGAGAAACTAGGCCTCGGCTCTCTCGATATATAGAACCTGAAGTCCCAGCTTGTGTGCCAGCGGCTTGCTCTGCGCCTCGCCGAGCACCATGAAGGCGGTGGCCCAGGCGTCGGCTGCCATGCAACTGGACGCCAGAACCGTCACCGATGCAGGGCTTTCCAGCAGAGGGGCGCCGCGTCGCGGGTCCATCGTATGTGACAGGCGCCGTCCGTTTACATCGATCCAGTGGCGATAATCGCCGGATGTCGCGACGGCCACGTCGTGCAGTTCCAGAATGGAATGCGCGCTGCGCATCGCGTAATCGGGGCTCTCGACCGCCACCGCCCAGTCGCCGCCATCGGGCCGCTTTCCAAGGACGACAAGCTCTCCATCGATGGCGAAGAGACCACTCTCCAGGCCGGCCTCTCTGGCGACCTCTGCGAGCCGATCGGCCCCGTAACCTTTCGCTATTCCCGAAAGGTCGAGCTGGATCGCAGCAGACTTGCGCGCAAGGCCTTTCGGGCGATCAATTTCAAGTATCTCATGGGCAGGTTTGCGGCGAACGGACAGTGCTGTCTTTATCCTGTCCGGATCCGCACAGTCTGCGGCAAAGCCCCAGGCGGAGACCGCATCGCCGACACCCATGTCGAAGGCACCCCCGGACTGACGACCGACCTCCAGACCGAACTCAAGCACCTCCAGCAAGCGGTCCGGCAGATTGAGCCAGACATTCGCCGGAGCTGCGTTGAAGCGCATGAGGGCACTGTCGGGTTTCCATGTCGACATGAGCAGATCCACGTCATCGACGGATGCCTGAAACGCCTCCTGAAGACCGTCAATGTCCACATGCTTGTCCGCAAAGAATGTCGCGGACCAGCGGGTGCCCATGGTCGGTCCGTTCAGCGCGTGACGGATGAGGTCAGTAGATATCTTCGGCATAGCGCCCTTCAGCTTTCAGCTTCGCAGTCGTCAGGTTGAGAGGGGCGAGAATGTCGCTCAGCACCGCCTTGACGCCCGCCGCCATGTCCGCGCCGCCGCACACCATGATCTGTGCTCCGGAGGCGATGAGCGCGGCAAGACGCGGGGCATCCCGGCGCATGGCATCCTGGACGTAGCTTCGCGCTGCCGTCCGCGAGAAGGCTGTCTCGACGGAGGAGAGTCTGCCCTCCTTCAGCCAGCGGTCTATCTCGGGTGCATAGAAGACATCGCTCGACGGATGCCGGGCACCAAAGAACAGGTGCATGGGGCGCTTTGCATCATTGGCGCGGATGAACCCCGCGAGCGGTCCGATGCCGGTACCGGCGCCAATCAGCACGACCGGCTTTCTGCCCCTGGCCGGACGGAAGCCCGGATTGTTGCGGAAGAAGACATGGACCTTGTCGCCGGGCATCATATCGACAAGGCGGGTGGAGCAGAGCCCGCCGGGATGCTTGCGGACGCAGATCTCCACGAAGCCATCTCGCGAAGAGGAGGCCAGCGAATAGAAGCGCGGTGTGTTCGACCCATGCGGAACAATGCCGACAAGATCGCCAGCCGCAAAGCGCGGAACACGGCCCAGCAGCCGGTCCCACATCGTCGATGGCGGAACCGCAAAGCGAAGTATGGCGGCAGGCGCCTGGACGGCCGCGCCGTAATCCCGACGCGAAATCAGCGTCAATCCGGTCAGTTGCGGCACGACCGGCGCATGATGCAGGTCGAGCGGGATTCCGAGTGCCACACCCAGGTTGCGACCCCAGCGGGCAAAATCCTGCGGCGATTGCCGGTCAATGGTGTCGAAGGGAAGCAACCGGTTCCAGCCGGCTCTGTCCAACTGCGCTTCAATCTCGCGCGCGAAGCCACAGAAATGTGGGAAGCTGCGGTCTCCGAAGCCAAGCACGCCGACTGGAATGGTCGGTACGGGCGTGGCCGTCGCAAGCCGGTCGAGAAAATTGCGCGCAGAGGCCGGGGCATCTCCATCGCCATAGGTGGCCGCCATGATCACGATCCGGCTTGCCGCAGCGTATCGGTCCGGTTCGAACGTCGACAACGGAGCGACATGGACATGTTCGCCGGCCTTGGTCAGGGCGGCGTGCAGCGTGGCGGCGAAACCCCAGGTCGTGCCGCCTTCGCTGCCGACCAGGATGACCGTGCTGGCGCGACCGGCAGCGGCATTGCCACGGACGCGCGGTCGTGCGTTACGGCCGGCCCACCATTGGACGGCGCCGGTGATTGCCATTGCGGGCACGCCAAGCGACATGACGCCGAGGATTAGCCCAAGCAATGCCGCCCCGCGCCCCGTATGCAGCATCATCACCATATCGCCGATGCGATCCCAGGGACTCGCGTCGCCCCAGCCCAGCAATTTGCCGTCGCCCTGATCGATATAGCCGCTGCCTTCGGTGGTCTTGAGCGTGAAGAAATCGCCTGCGTCACTGGCCGCGGGGAAGGTCAGTTCGCGCAACGCGTCGATGGGCAAGGTCTTGAGCGTATTCATCTCCGCAAGCGGATAGCCGGTGCGACCGCTCGTGACTGCGGGCATGGCTGGGCCTTCTGGGCTTTCGGGAAGCAGGCCGAATGTGGATGCGCTCATCCACAGCGCCGTCAGCGACGAGAGAAGCAGCCCGGCGACGCTGAAACGCGCCAGTTCGACATGGATGCGTCCGGCCGTCGGACCCTTGAGCGGCGAAAAGAAGCGCCGCCATCCACCGACACGGCGGACGACGAGGAAAACACCGGACACGGAAAGGATCAGCATTGTCAGGGCGCCGAAAGCCGCGATCATGCGTCCTGCCTCGCCCATGAAAAGAGACCGGTGAAGGTTCTTCAGCCAGCGCTCGAAAGCCGGTGTTTCCACGGCTCCCACCGAGGCGCCGGTTGCCGGGTCGATAACGGCGGACTGCGATTGATTGCTCTCGTCAAACCAGGAGGCCGTGATCCGGCCTGCGGGCGAAACGCGGATTTCCGTCACGCCCGGATGAGTGGCCTGGATCCGGGCCGCGACGGTCGCAGCATCAAGATTGCGCTCCGCCTGCGCGGGCGTCGAGAGACTGTCAAGCGCCGGGAAGACGGAGAGCGCAGCGCCGCTCAGCGAAACGCAGATCAGAAGGATCGTAGCAAGCAGCCCGGGCCAGCGGTGAATGAAGCGCAGCATGACGGAACCCGATCACATCTGATACTGGAAATTGGCGATGTAGCGCGATCCGCGGACCGGCTTTCCAGCCCCCGCCTTCGTCAGCGGCACCTTCACTTCGGAGGGGCTTTCACGCATGTCTTCGACGGCGGAATCGATGTGCAACTCATAGCCAGCGTCAAACAGCGCGTCGGCGAGATCGAGCGTCACCTTCAGTTCCCGTCCGGAGCCGACGCTGGCACCGGTGATGCCGCTGATTTCGGAGGAATTTCCACCGGTGGCGCGATACCAGTCCGTCAGGTGGCGGTAATACTTGGCGCGTCCACCAGCCATCCAGAGCGTCCCGGCATATTTGCCCTGCGCATCCGTGACATACATCACGACATAGGCATTGTTGCCGCCATATTTCGTCATGGTGGTGGTCAACGTCACCTGGCCGGCCAGCGCAAGGCCTGGAACGGTCAGCGCAGTGGTCATCGCCAGGACGGTCAGCAGTCTTTTCATGTCCATCTCCTGTATTTGGGTCGGGGGAAGTGTTGCGCTGCGAAGCTGAGGTTTCGCTGACGCGGGGAGGCGAATGCGCTTCAGCCTGTCGTCAGGAAGGCAGCGAAAGTGAAGGAAGCGGCCGCCCATGCGGGTCTGGATTGGGCCGCCGCTTCCCCGCGGGTTCAGTTCACCTGAACCTGCGGTTTGCTGGAGCCCTTGTTGAAAAGGCCGTTCGCCGGGGGCTCGCCCGTGGGCGCAGGCGCAGGCATCGAACGGGCGCTTCCACCATCGTCATCATCGTCGTCTTCGTCATCATCGGAGTGATGTCGATCGTGAGACTGGCCATGGCTGCCATCATTGTCTGCAAGCATCAAGGCGTGCGGGCGGGATGTTTGTTCTGTCTCAACCTCGCCGGTCCGGCGGGACTGATCCGTGAGCGAGTAGGCGGCCAGCGCCGGCAGCGCGACGGCTGTCGCAAGCGCCGCCGTCAGGCCGATCAACTTGTATTTGCGGGTCATGGAAAGCTCCTTGGCATCGTGACCCGCAGGTTTTGCGCGGCCAAGCTGAGGCTTCGATGACGGCGGAGGAAAATTTGCTTCAGGCAGCCGTCAGGAAACAGCGAGCCGACGGTGGGGCAATGCGCGCATGCACTACATCCTCCTCCCGGCGGTGCGGCAGGCGGAAGGCGACATACCGGAGGCGAATTCGGGAGAGTGGCCGTCAGGAGAGGTCAGTCGTGCCGGTGCTTGTTCTCGCCATGACCGTCGGCTTCATGATCGCCGCGCTCATGATCATTCAGGATTTCCAGCGTGACGGGATTGAGCGTGATGCGAATGTCCCGGCCGGACTGGTCGTGACCGAAGACCCTGTAGCACCCTTCGTGAACCGTAATGCGCCGAACCGCCCAACCCTGCTTTTGCGCAAGCGTTTCAACGGCCTGGCGCGGCTGCCAATCCGTCATCGGGGCCCAGCATTCGTCATCGGCCATTGCCCGACCAGAAAGGCCGAAGGCGAGGATCAGGGCGGCAAATGCGGCGGCCTTCGGCATGATCTCATTCCATCGAAAGGGTTTACCGGTCCTCCTTTAGTCGGCGGACCTGAAGCCGACCTGAAGCCGGGGCCCCGCTCGCTTCAGGTTCGGATCAGCCGGATGATACATAAGGAGGTTCAGAAGAACCAAGGGATGCGGCATGAGAGTCCTGCTGATTGAAGACGACACGGTGCTGGGTGCCGCCATACGCGACCAGATCGTCGCGGACGGTCATGGGGCCGACTGGGTCACGCGGCTCGATGCAGCCGGCGATGCGCTGGCAACCGTAAGCTATGATCTCATCCTGCTCGACCTGATGCTGCCGGATGGGCGCGGGATCACCTTCTTAAAGGCGTTGCGAACACGAGGCGACGTGACCCCGGTGATCATCCTGACCGCCCTCGACCAGGTGTCCGACCGGATCGAGGGGTTGAACGCAGGTGCAGATGACTATCTCGTCAAACCCTTCGATCTGGCCGAACTGTCGGCGCGCATCAGATCCGTTGCCCGGCGCTATAGCGGCAATCCCAATCCGCTGGTGGTGATCGGACCGCTAGAGGTCGATCTGGCAGCACGCAGCGTTTACCGGGATGGCAAGCCCGTCCAGCTGACCGCGCGTGAATGGGTTCTCTTCGAAACCTTCCTGCAGCGTCCGGGACAGCTCCTGACCAAGGGGCAGCTGGAGGAGAGCCTGTACTCATTCAACAACGAGGTTGAAAGCAACACGATCGAGGTTCACGTCAGCCGTCTGCGCAAGAAACTCGGCCAGACCATCATCTCGACGGAGCGGGGGCTCGGCTACCGCCTCGGTTCGCCATGATGCGCCTTCGCTCGCTGCAGGCACGGCTTTCGATCGGGCTGGGGCTCCTGATCGCCCTGCTCTGGATCGGCGTGGCGACGCTGACCTCCGCGCTGACGGCGCGAGAAATGGGGATGGAATTCGACTCCGCCCTTCAGGAAACCGCCCAGCGCATCCTGCCCGTTGCCGTGATCGACATTCTGGGGCGCGAGGACGACGATGCGGCGCCGCAGGAAATGGCAAGCGTGCGGGCGCATGACGAGTTCTTCACCTATGTGGTGCGCAATGCTGACGGCAAGGTTCTGCTGCAATCGCATAAGGCAGACGCCTCCATTTTCCCGGCTTTTGCGGGGGTCGGCTTCAGCGAGGATCGCAACTATCGCTTCTACAGCGAAGAGGCCCTGCGCGGCAGCATCACGATCACCGTGGCCGAACCCCTCGCACACAGACAGCAGCTCGCCTGGCGGATGCAGCTCTCTCTCGGCCTTCCCCTCGTTGCGATGATCCCGCTCAGCCTCCTCGGCATCGCCTTTGCCGTGCGCCGCAGCCTGACACCGGTGCGGGAACTCAGCGGCGCGCTTGCTGCCCGTGGCGCCTATGACCTGTCGCCCATCGCTGTCGAACATGCCCCGCCGGCCGAACTCGAACCCGCCGTGGCCGAGCTCAATCAGCTCCTGACGAGATTGCGCGCAGCATTCGAAGCCGAGCGGACCTTTGCCGCCAACGCCGCGCATGAATTGCGCACACCGCTGGCCGGTGCCATAGCGCAGTCCCAACGCCTGCGAAGTGAAACCTCCGACGAAAACGTGCGCCGGCGCGCGGGCGAGATCGAAGCAACCTTGAAACGCCTGGCCCGGCTGTCCGAGAAACTGATGCAGCTTGCTCGTGTCGAGGGCGGACAAATGCGCAAGGATGTGGCTGGCGATCTTCGTCCGGTTCTCGACATCGTGGTCGGCGACATCAGACATCTGGCCGGCGACGCGGAGATTGCGCTCTCGAGACCCGGTTCCCCGGTCCTTTCCGACATGGACCCGGACATCTTCGGAATCCTCGTCCGCAATCTGATCGAGAATGCCCTACGACACGGGGCACCGGGGAAGCCCATTGACGTTTCGTTCGATGAAACCGGCGTCCTGCGTGTCGTCAACGAGGCCACCACCATTCCGCCAGACTTGCTGGCCCGGCTGGAAGATCGTTTCGAGCGCGGTGGCAAGACAAACGAGGGCAGCGGGCTGGGGCTGGCAATCGTCCGGACCATCTGCGAGCGGACAGACGGATCACTCCGGCTCCTTTCGCCGGCACGCGGCCGCTCGAGCGGCTTCGAGGCGGAAGTCACCATCCCGATCGCCACGACGTCCTCAGCGTCTCGTCCCGGAGACGGCAGGTCTTAGGACGAGGCCGCACTCAAATGCCTCTGGACGGTCCGCATCCGTCAGCAGATCGGCCCTCAGTCAATGTCCCGCCTCGCCCGGCCTGCCACCGTCGAACGGAGTCTACCGACATAGAGAAACGCTCAGCCGGCGTCCGCCGCCGGCTTCGCAAGGCCCGCCATTGTTGCCATATGCCGCCGCCGCTCCCGGTAGGCGCTGATCTGCGTGTCCGCGATCACGCCGACGAGGATGACGCTGCCCATGACGGCGAAGTTCAGCGACGAGGGAATACCCAGCAGATTGACGAGGTTCTGCAGAACCTGAAGCAGGATGACACCGAGCACCACGCCGACAATGGACCCTTCGCCGCCGCGCAGGGAAAAACCGCCAAGCACCGCGGCCGCGATCCCGTAGAGTTCGTAGAAATTCCCGTGCGACGCCGGCTGGACCGAGCGTGTGTACATCGCGAAGAAGACGGCCGAGACGGCGGTGAGGAAAATGCAGAGCACGTAAGCGGACACGATCACCCGGCGGGTGTCGATCCCCGCATAGCGCGCCGCCACTTCGTTTTTGCCGACCGCGAAGAGATGGCGGCCGAACACCGTGCGATGCAGGATGAACCATGCGATGACCGCGGCCAGGCCAAAGGCGAGGACCGAATGCGGTATCCCGGCCGTGCGCCCGGCAACGATGTGTTCGAGCATTGGGAAGTCCGATCCGAAGCTGAACCCCGCCGTTCCATCCCTGGTGTAGAAGCGGGCCACGCCACGGTAGATCAGGAGACCGCAGAGCGTGACGACGAATGGCTGGAGGTGAAGCCGGGTGACCAGCCATCCGTGCAGCAGGCCGATCAAGACGCCCAGTCCCAGCACGATCGCCAGCGATATCGGCCAGGCAATGCCCCAGACAGCGATGAGATCGATAAAGATGACGCCCAGAAGCGCAATGACCGAGCCGATGGAAAGCTCGATCCCGCCCGTCACGATGACGAAGGCTTCGGCGATCGAGAACAGGCCGAAAAGTCCTATGAGGTTTGCCGTATTGGCCAGATTGACCGGCGAGATGAACCTTGGATTGACGAAGGCAACGACCGCGCCGACGCAAAGGACGAGTACCGCAAGGCCCAGATCTTTCTTGTGCATGTGCATCTTCCTATTCGACCGCAATCCGAAGGATATTCTCCTCCGACAGTTCGTGGCGCTGCAGCACGCCGGTCATGCGCCCACGGCTCATGACCATCACCCGGCTTGAAACGCCGATCACCTCCTCCATGTCCGAGGAGATCATGAGGAGTGCGGCACCCTGCGCGGCCAGGAGCCGCATCAGGTGGTACACCTCCGCCTTGGCGCCGACATCGATACCGCGCGTGGGTTCGTCGAGAATGATGATCTTCGGTCGCGTGGCCAGCCACTTTGCCAGCACGATCTTCTGCTGGTTGCCGCCCGACAATTCACCGGCGGGCCTCTCCAGTTTCGGGGCCTTGATGGAAAATTCCCGCCGCGCCTCTTTCGCAAGCACAAGTTCGGCATCGCGGTCGACGAAGCCATGGCGGGATAGGGAGCCCAGGCTTGGCACCGAGATGTTTTCGGCAATGGAAAAGTCGAGAAACAGTCCTTCCGACTTGCGGTCCTCGGGGACCAGGCAAATGCCGGCCTTGATCGCCTCGGTGACCGAGCCCGGCGGCACCGTCTCTCCCAGGACCTCGACCGTGCCGGCTTCGGGCATGTCGATGCCGAAGAGGACGCGGGCAAGCTCGCTGCGCCCAGCCCCCACCAGCCCCGCAAGACCGAGGATCTCGCCGCCGCGCAAGGTCAGACTGACCTCTTCATGCGGATAGGTGCGGGTTCGAAGCTGCCTTGTTTCAAGGACGATCTCCCCTGCCGCCTGTCCGGATGTTTCGTAGAATTGCGAGACGTCGCGGCCGATCATCAGCCGCACCATCGCATCCTTGTTGATCTCGGCGGGGGCAAGCTCGCCTGCACTCCTGCCATCGCGCAGGCCCACGACCCGGTCGGCAACCTCTTCCACCTCGCCCAGCCTGTGCGTGATGAACAGGATCGCCACCCCGTCGTCACGCAGTCGCCGGATGACGTCGAGCAGCCGCTGCGTCTCCGAGAGCGTGAGGCTCGAGGTCGGTTCATCAAGGATCAGCAGGCGCACGTTGATGGACAGCGCTCGGGCAATTTCCAGCAACTGCTGGTCGGCCAGCGAGAGAGCGGAGACGGGATCCTTGGGGCCAAACCGCGTTCCCAGCATCTCCAGAAGCGGGGAAACCTTCGCCTCCATGGCCTTGCCATCAAGGAAGCCCAGCCTGCCCTTGCGGATCTCTCGACCCAGAAGAACGTTGGCGGTCACGTCAAGGTTGCCGAAGGGATTGAGCTCCTGATGGACGAAGGCGATGCCCAGTTCGACCGCACGCGCCGGCGTCAGGTCCGCAATGTCTGCACCATCGATGACGATCCGGCCGCGGTCCGGAGCGATCGTGCCGCCCAGCACCTTCATCAGCGTCGACTTGCCGGCGCCGTTTTCGCCGATCAGACCGACGACCTCGCCGCCGCGAATGTTGAGCGAGACATTGTCGAGCGCGATCACGCCGGGGTAAACCTTGGTGACCCCGACAAGTTCGAGTGAAATGGGCTTCTCAATGTGGGGCATGCGCGCTCCGAGGCTCAACTCATGGGCCTGCGCGCATGTTTGGCTGCGCGCAGGCCAGCATTGAGATTAATGTCCGCTCAGCCGCCGATGCGCGCCTTCAACTCGGCCGAGAAGGCATCGACATTCGCCTTGTCGATCACCTTTGTCGGCACGATGATGAGCCCGTTCTGCGGAACCTTGGACTTGTCGCCTTCGAGATAGGACGCCATCAGCTTCATGCCCTGGTATCCCCATTGATACGGATCCTGAACAACCGTCCCGGCAAAGGATCCGTCCTTCACCGCGCCCAGCGTGACCGGATCTTCATCAAAGGCCACGACCGTGATCTTGCCGAGCTTGCCGGCTGCTTTCAACGCTTCGTAGATCTTGGGCGGATTGTAGGAATAGAACCCGACCATGCAGGTGATTTCCGGATTGGCTGCCAGCACGTCGTCGACATTCGAGCGGGCCCGGGGAAAGTCTACATCGTCGCCGCGAACATCGACCAGTTCGATGCCCTTGCCCTCGACGGCTTTCCTGAACCCGGCGATACGCTCCTTCGCGTTGTCGGCCCCGAGGAACCCGACAAAGCCCATGCACTTGCCGCCCTTGGGCAGGGCCTTTACGGCGATCTCCCCGGCCTGCACGCCGGCATCCGTGTTGGACGAGCCGAGATAGGCAATGCGCTTGGACTGCGGCGCGTCGCTATCTGTGGTGAACAGCGGCACCTGCCCGGCGATCCGGTTGAACGCATCGATCGAGTTCTTCGGATCGGCGGACGAAATCATGATCGCGTCCGTGCCGGCGGCGACCAGATCGTCCATCAATGCGTTCTGCAGGGCCGCCGTCCCCTGCGCGGGGTAGCGGAATTGCAGTTCATACCCCGGCAGTTCTTTCTGTGCCGCCTTTACGCCGGCTTCGGCGAGCTTCCAGAAATCAGAGGCCGCATTGACGACAAAAGCCAGCGCCGGCTTGTCTGCGGCCATGGCCGTCGTGGCGCTCAGCGCGAGCGCCGCAAGGGCCGAAATTCCGATAATCTTCTTCATGATGTCCTCCCAAGGCCCGCTCCACCGGACCGCAATTTTTCAGGTTGAAGATAGCGTTCCGGAGCGCGGAACCTCTGCGCTCCGGAACGTCCGTATTGAGCGGCGCAAGATCGATGTGGGCCGACTGCCCCGCCCGGAGGTCTCAGTTCTTCTCGCAGAAGCCCGGCGCTTCGGCCGTGCAGACGTCGAGACCGGTGTAAAGCGGGTCATCGACCTTCTCGCCCTTGATCAGCTGGATCATGACATCCGGTGCGCGATAACCCATTTCGAAAGGCCGCTGGCCGACCTGCGCGTGACTGCGTCCCTCACGGAAGGCTTGCGTCTGCGGCGGCAAGGTATCGCCGGCGATGATCACGAGCTTCTTCGATTTCAGCTTGTCCATTACCTGGTTGGTGACCTGGGTATAAGCCTGCGGGGCAAACTGCGCCCAACCGCCGATCAGGATGAAGGCATCGAGGTCGGCATGGGCCGTGAAGACATCCGACATCTGCTGATTGGCTAGATCGGCCTGGTCATTGGTGAAGACGGGGCAACCCTCGATTTCCTTCCAGCCGTTCTGCCCGGTCAGTCTGTCGACATTCTTCGCGCCTGCCAGGGTGTCGCGGAACCCTTGCGCGCGGGCATTGATATTGGCTGCCGCGACGTTACCGAGCTGCAGGCAGACAGACCCGCCCTTCGCCTTGAGCGCCTTGGCCTGCTCGGCCATCTTCACGCCCATCAGATAGTTGTCGGTTCCCAGATAGGTCTGGCGCAGCTTCCGGTCCGCCTCGAGGAAGTCGGCATCGATTGTCATGACGGGAACCTTGGGCGCGATTTCGCGAATCCGGTTGGCCATGGCCGGCGCATTCGACGGCGAAATCGCGATCGCGGCGACGCCCTTGGTCAGAAGGTCGTCGACGATCTGGACTTCACCAGCCTCGTCGGCCGATGAGGCTGGTCCCGTGTAGAGGCATTTGTATTCGCTGTCGGGGTGTTCCGAGAGCCACTTCTTGCAACCCAGGTTGATCTGCTCGAAGAAGGGGTTGTCCAGTCCCTTCACAACGATGGCCAGTGTCTTCTTGTCGGCGGCACCGGCGTGGCCGGCATAAAACGCGATCGCCGAAAGGGCGGTCATTGCCAAGTATCTCAATTTCATTGCACTTCTCCTCCTTTGCAAAAGCCGACGAAGGAAGCGTCCTCAGCCGGGATACCAGACGATGCGCGGGTCTCCCTCCCCGCGCCGGTATTTCCATGCACGTTCGACCAACGTCTCGAGGTCGACCGAAGGGTTCCAGCCAAGCACCTTCCGGGCCTTGGTGCTGTCGAGCCAGTTGCTGTGAAAAGGGGTCTCGATCTCGAGCCCCTCAAGCCGTTCGATCCTGTCGAGCAACGGCCCCAGCGCGCCGTAATCGACCGGCTCGCTCATTGCGATATTGAACAGCTCGCCATAGGCGCGGGGGTTATCGAGCGAGAGCAGGATTGCCTCGACCAGATCGTCGACATGGACGAAGTTCCGCTTGAGGTAGTCTCCGTTCACATCCTTCATGACCGGGTAGTAGCCGCCGCGCCGCGCCCGTTCGAGCGTCATCTGGTCGATGAGCGTGTCCCACGCCGGCCCGCCGAACTGCGTGTCGTCCAGCCGGAGCGCGTAGCGGAAGTCGTCCTTCTCCATGATCCAGGGCGCGCGCAGCGTCGTCACGTTGAGCCCGTACTGGATCGCGTACTGTTCCAGCATCACCTCTTCGAGGACCTTGGTCAGCGCATAGCTGCCCGGATAGGCCCGACGCGGCGCCTCTTCGGTGATGGGCGCCGCGTAATCCTGAAAGATATGGCCGACGACGCAATCGCCGCTGAGCAGCATGAACTGACGCGCGTCTGCCGAGACGCGGAACCTTTCGAGCAACAGATAGAGGCCCTTCAGGGCGACATCGATGGCGAGATCCGGCGTCTCCTTGACGGCTGCCAGATGCAGGACATGCGACACGCCATCGAGCGCCTGCGCAACAATGGCCTCATCCGAGATCGAACCGCGCACCACGTGCACCCGTTCGCCGGCTTCGATGACCCGGTTGTGGCAAAGCGCGACAACCTCCCAGCTGGAAAACCGCGGCGCGTTCAGGAAGGCAGGCAGAAAGGCGTGCCCCACTTTTCCGGCCGCACCTGTCACCAGCAGCTTCATGCGTTCCCCCACTTGCTATTTTTCTCTCTTTGGTTGAGATATTTATTTACTAATAATATTAAGTCAAGCTATTATTAATTTATTCGCGATGGGCGACGGGAGAACGAGGCAGGAGGAAACGCCTTGTTCTGCTTCAAAAAATGGGGAGGAGCCGCGCATGTCCAGGCTGGTTTTGTCGGGGATATCGAAGAGTTACGGGGCGATCCAGGCCCTGTCCTCGGTTTCCCTTTCACTGGAACCCGGTCAGGTTCTGGGTCTGATGGGTGACAACGGGGCGGGCAAGAGCACGCTGGTCAAAATCATTGCCGGGAACTTCGCTCCGTCCGCGGGCGAGTTGAAAATCGACGGCAAACCGGTCGTCTTTCACAAACCGAAGGATGCGCAGAGAGAGGGCATCGAGGTCGTCTATCAGGATCTTGCGCTTTGCGACAATCTCTCCGCAGCCTCGAACGTATTCCTCGGCCGCGAGGCAATGGCGAGGCTGGGACCGCTCAGATATGTCGACTACCGCCACATGAACGAGGTGGCGGCCGACCTTTTCAAGCAGCTGAAATCCGAGACCCGCCCGCGCGATCTCGTCCGGAAAATGTCCGGCGGCCAGCGCCAGGCAGTCGCCATTGCGCGCACGCTCCTGTCGAAACCCAAGATTGTGATGATGGATGAGCCAACGGCCGCCATTTCGGTGCGGCAGGTGCAGGAAGTGCTCGACCTGATCCGCCGGTTGCGGGACCAGGGCATCACCGTGATCCTCATTTCCCACCGGATGCCGGACGTCTTCAGCGTCGCCGACAGGATCACCGTGCTGAGGCGTGGCGAACTCGTCGCCAACAAAGAGGCCAGTCGATCCTCTCCCGAAGAGGTGACCGGATTGATTACGGGCGCGATCGATGCAGCATAGGGAGACGCGACAAATGACGACAATCGAACACGCGATCGCGCGAAGCGAGCACAGGAACCTTCTCGCTCGCATGATGAACCTTCAGCTTTTCTGGGTCTTCGTGGCCGCCGTGGTGGCCTGCCTCGCGCTCACCCTGTTGACGGACACATTCGCGACGGAGAGGAACCTTTTCAACGTCGCGCGAAACTTCGCCTTTGTCGGCATTATCGCCATCGGCATGACGACCGTGATTGCATCCGGCGGCATCGACCTTTCCGTCGGCTCCTCGGTGGTTCTCGGCGCGATGGTGATCAGCGTCCTCATGGCCGGCGGCATGGGATTCTGGCTCGCGGCAAGTCTATCGCTCGGCATCGTGCTGCTCGTCGGCCTGCTCAATGGACTGCTCATCGCCTATGGGGGCATGCCCGCATTCGTGGTGACGCTTGGAACCCTGTCCGGCGTCCGCTCGCTCGCGATGGTTCTCTCGGATAATAAGATGATGTGGGAGTTCGGGCCGGACCATGGCCTGCTGCTCTGGATCGGCGGCGGCTCGACACTGGGCATCCCCCACCCGCTCTACGCGCTCGCGCTGCTGGCGATGATCATCTCACTCGCCTTCAAATGGACCCGCTGGGGTCAGTATGTCTTCGCGATCGGCGGCAACGAAAACGCAGCACTTCTCACTGGCATTCCGGTGAAACGCATCAAGGTCAGCATCTATATGTTTTCCGCCTTCACGGCGGGGCTGGCGGGGATCCTGATGGCCGGATGGCTCGGCAGCGTCACGACGAATCTCGGCCAGTCGATGGAACTGACCGTGATTGCGGCTGCGGTCATCGGCGGAGCAAATCTGGCTGGCGGCGAAGGCACCGCGATTGGCGCGGTCCTCGGTGCGCTGTTGATAGAGGTCATCCGCAATTCGATGATCCTTTTGGGTATCTCGACATTCTGGCAGGGAATGTTCATAGGTACCTTCATCATAGTTGCCGTGGCATTCGATCGGATCAGGCATTTCAGGTCATGAACGATGGAATGCATGACAGCCAACTGTGGCATTGGTCATGGAGAATGCATTGAAACCCACGATGATGGATGTCGCCGCGCGAGCGGGCGTCTCACAGGCGACAGTCTCACTCATTCTCAATGGCAGCTCCGGAGCGCGTTTCAGTGCAGCGACACGGAAACGCGTCTTCGATGCCGCTGCGGAACTTGGCTACAAGCTTTCCAATCGCACGACCTCCGCCAACGGCAATGGCAACAAGGTCATCGTTTTCGCCGTCGACGAACTGACGACCGACCCCTGGATGGCCCTGGCCTATGAAGGCGCGCGCCAAAAGGCCCTCGAACTCGGCATGATCGTGACGCTGGGCGTTTACCGCAAGGATGAAGACCCGCAGGAGGCCGTGTTCTCGGTCTGCGAAAGCCAGACGCTCGTGGGCTATATCTTTGGCACTATCCTGACCCGCAAGGTGGAGCCTCCGGAAGCGCTGTTCCGCGCGCCTTCCGTTCTCGTCAACTGCTATGACCAGCAGCGCCGCCTGCCGTCCATCATCCCCGGAGACGTTGCCGGAGCCCGCGCGGCCACCGAGCGGATGATCCGCAACGGGCGCAAGCGCATTGCCCTGATCAACGGCCAGGAAGGCTTGGATAATCCGCGCGACCGCCTGCACGGCTACAAGCAGGCGCTGGCCAGCAATGATCTCGCCTTCGACCCGAAGCTCGTTCATTACGGCAACTGGGAACCTTCATCGGGCTACACAAAAACCCACGAGCTGATGAAGCTCCCGAGCCCGCCAGACGGGATCTTCTGCGCCAACGACCTGATGGCCATCGGCTGTATCGAAGCTCTGAAGGAACTGGGCAAACGCATTCCCGAAGACGTGTCGGTTGTCGGCTTCGACAATCGCGACATCGCACAGTTCACCCGACCGCCGCTGACGACCTATCACCTGCCCATGTATGAGATGGGCTCCATGGCCGTGGAACTCATCCAGGACATCGCCGGTGGACTGAACAGCTCGCATGACCAGCTCAAGGTGGAGTGCCAGCTCGTGGAGCGCGCCTCCGGCTGACCTTCAGGCCTCGCGCCGGCGACGCGACGTCATCATCCCAGACCCATGTGGCCTGCTGAACCGCAGCGACCTCTTTCATTGACTCTATCGCAAGAGGCGACAATGGCCGTCGCCGGTTTTTTATTCCCTATTAGTAATATTATTATTGACTTATAACCTCATCGCCCTGTTAATTGCCGTATATGAGTTCCGCCTACAAAAACGCTTAGGTTGTCCAGCGACTGAGGAGACGCAGGCAATTTCGAGCGTGCCACAGCAGGCGGAACGGTCAGGGATGCTGCCGGATGGAGGAGGCCCTCCTGCAGTTGCATGGGACGCGCGCATGGGGTGGCGTCTGCCAAAGCGGGCACCGGAGAGAGGGTGCCGAAGGAGGAGGAAAATGAAACTGAAGGCTTTATTGTTTTCGACGGCAGCGGCCGTCCTGTTCAGCGCGGGCATGTCGCAAGCCGGCCCCAAGATCGTCTCTGGCCCGGGCGCCGAGCCCAAGTGCTTTGCACCCTGGGCTGCGGACACGAAATACCTGCAATGGGAGAAGAAGAAGGGACCCTACAAGGTCGCCATCGTCAACGGCTTCGTCGGCAACACCTGGCGCATCCAGATGATCAAGACTGCCAAGGCCTATGCCGAAGATCCGGCCATGAAGGGCAAGATCGCCGAATTCAAGGTCGTATCCACCGGCACGGACGCACCGGCCCAGCTGGGCGCCATCGAGGACTTCATCAACCAGGGCTATGACGCCATCGTCACGATCGCGGTCGCGCCCGATGGCTTCGATCGCGTCATCCGCCTGGCCGACAAGAACAATGTCGTGCTGGTACCCTTCGACAACGTTCTCGATACCGACAAGGTCATGCAGGTGAACGAGAACCAGCTCGAAATGGGCCGCAAGTGGGGCCAGTTCGCGCTGGACGAGCTGCATGCCAAGGGCGTCAAGGGCGGCAAGATCCTCGAAGTTCGCGGCCTGCCCGGCAACTCCGTTGACCGCGACCGCTCGGTCGGCATCAACGAGGTGTTCAAGAAGGATGGCGGCAAGTGGGAGATGGTCTCCGTTGTCGGCAACTGGGATGATGGCACCACGCAGAAGGTGGTCGCCGACGCCATTGCCGTCCATGGCAAGTTCGATGCCGTTGTCGGCCAGGGTGGGTCCAACGGGGTCATCCAGGCCCTCAAGGATGCCAAGCATCCGTGGGTGCCGATTGCCGGCGAGTCCGAAAACGGCTTCCGCAAGGCCATTGCTGCCCACTCTGCCGACGGTCTGAAGGGCATTTCCATCGGCCAGTCTCCGGGCCTCGTCGCCATCGCGATGAAGGCGGCAGTCTCCGCTCTCGAAGGCAATGTCATGCCTCAGCTGATCTCCGTGCCGCTGCCGGTTGCCACCTACAAGGAACTCAAGGACGGCGAGAACTACTGGTCCAATCTTCCGGACAATTTCTTCACCGTCAACGAGTTCCCGCCCTGCGGCGTGAACATCTCGGGGCCCGCCATCATGGCGCAGAACGAGTCCAACACGAAGTAAGCTGCGTGCCGACATGGGAGCATGCCGGTCCAGGCCGGCATGCTTTCAACCGCCGTCCCGGCCGTGGGCCGGGCGCGACGGGTTGCATCAGTGCATGGGGCACACAGGCCCGGAGGAGCAGACATCGTGAGCGACAAGACCTCGGCGGGCATGCCGATTATCGAATTGCGCGGAATTTCCAAATCCTTCTCGGGCGCGCGGGCGCTGAAGGAGGTCGATTTTTCCTGCCGCAGCGGCAGCACCCACGCCATCCTCGGCGAAAACGGCGCCGGCAAGTCGACGCTGATCAAGATCATGTCCGGCGTGCTGCAGCCTTATAGCGGCGAGATGCGTCTCAACGGCCAGCAGGTGCGTTTCCGCTCCCCCTCCGAGGCGGCGCGAGCCGGGATCGTCTGCATTTTCCAGGAACTGTCCCTCATGCCCGACCTCACGGTCGCCGACAATATCTCGATTTCCGATCCCCCGCGCCGTTTTGGCCTCATCGACGGCCGGGCACAAAGGCACCGTGCCGAGGCGCTGCTTGCCCGCATCAGATGCGAGGACGTCAACCCGAACACGTTGGTCCGCGACCTTTCCCTCTCGCGCCGGCAGATGGTGGAAATCGCCAAGGCGCTCGGCATGGCACCGCGGGTGCTGATCCTCGACGAGGCGACCTCTGCACTCACGAGCCGCGACGTCGAAACCGTCTATGGGCTGCTCGGTGAGTTGAAGGCCGAAAACGTCGCGTCGCTGTTCATCTCTCACCGCATGCACGAGGTCGAGCGGCTCTGCGACACGCTTTCCGTGTTTCGGAACGGCAGCCATGTCGACACATTCATGAAAGGCGAACGCTCTCCGGCGGAGATCGTGCGCATGATGATCGGTCGCGACGTGGAGGCGCATTTCCCGCAAAAGCCGGCGCCGCGCGACACCGCACCCTATTTCGAGATCGACAGCCTCACCTGGGAAAACCGCTTGAAGGGTATCAATCTCACGGTCGGCAGGGGCGAAATCGTCGGCCTTGGCGGGCTGGACGGTCAAGGGCAGAAGGAACTGCTGCTCGCCCTCTTCGGGGTCCTGAGAGGTGTTGGCGGCGAGATCAGAGCCGCCGGAACGCCAATCTCGCCTTCCTCGCCCCACGCGGCAAAGACCGGCAAGACACGCATTGCCCTCGTTCCGGAGGACCGGAAGACGGAAGGGCTCATGCTGCCCATGTCGATCGCCGACAATCTGCTCGCCGCATCGTTCGACAGGGTATCGAGCGGCCCCTTCATCGACAGCGGCAAGGAAAAGGCAGCCGTGGAGGAGGGGATCCGCAAGCTGCAGATCAAGGTCAACAAGGCGACCGACGCCGTGGCAACGCTCTCCGGCGGAAACCAGCAAAAGGTCGTAATCGCCAAGTGGCTGATGACCGAACCGGATGTGATCCTGCTCAACGACCCCACCCGCGGCATCGATGTCGGGACGAAGCAGGAAATCTACAAGCTGATGCGCGAACTTGCCGACGAGGGGAAGGCGATCCTCTTCTATTCGACCGACTATGCCGAACTCGTCGGCTGCTGCGACCGCGTGGCCGTCATGTACGACGGTACAATCACCACGGAACTCAAGGGCAGCGCCATCAACGAGGAAGCCATCGTTGCGGCATCGCTCAACATCAACACGCAGTCGGCAGCATGAGGGCAGGCATGGAAAGTTTCAAGAATGCCCTTGCCGCCAGCATCCGCCAAAGCCGCGCGTTTTACGGCGCGGTTGCGCTGCTGGTCATCATCTATCTCGTCTACAATATCCTTCACCCACACGGCTTCTCCTCCGCCGTGCTGGTGCAGAATGCCAACGAGATGGCTGCCATTGCCTTTCTTGCCATGGCCCAGACCGTGCCTGTTCTGCTCGGCGGTCTCGACCTGAGTGTCGGCGCGGTGATGACGCTTACCTCCTGCATCGCATCCGAACTCGTCCATGGCTCTCCGGCCACCATCCTGTTCGGCATGGTCATGACCCTGCTTTCGGGCACGGCCTTCGGCCTTCTGAACGGGATCATCGTCGTCTACGGGCGGCTGCAGCCGATCATCGTGACACTGGCCACCGGCGCCATCGCCATCGGCCTTGCGCTCTTCATCCGCCCGAAACCCGGCGGCGAAATCGACGCGGACCTGAACTGGGCCGTCACCAACAGCCTTCGCGACCTTGTCGAGACCTATCATCTGTTCAATCCGGACGCGGGATGGTTTGCTCCCGTCGCCTGGATACCCGTCCCGCTGCTCGCGCTGCTGGCCGTGGCCGTTCTGGTCTGGATCCCCTTCCGCAAGTCCGTCACCGGGCGCACTGTCTATGCCATCGGTTCGGCAGAAGGTGCCGCCTACATGTCCGGTCTGCCGATCAACCGGGCAAAGATTGCGGCTTTTGCCCTCGCCGGATTCTTCGCAGCCTGCGGCGGGCTTTACCTGGCGATCCAGACATCGTCGGGGAATGCCGACGTGATGCAGGCAGGCGCCTATACGCTCAATTCCATCGCTGCCGTCGTGCTGGGCGGCACGTCGCTCCTTGGCGGAATCGGCGGCGCCATCGCCTCGCTCGTCGGAGCCTGCATCCTGCGTGTCATTTCTTTCTATTTCCGGATCGTTTCGATAGACCCGCTTCTGCAGCCACTCATCGAGGGCCTCGTGCTGCTGGCCGCCGTCAGCCTCGGGGCGCTGCGCACCCTGCGGGTCAAGAACAACCTGGACCTTTTTCGCTAGGTGATCAGATGAACAGTCTCTTTTCCACCATTCGGCCAGAGAACAAACCGATTGCCGTCGCATCGCTGTTCATCATGGTGATCCTGCTGATCGGTACGGCCTATACGCTCAGCGTCCAGGGTTCGGCCCCGCTTCTCTCACCCAACTATCTGCTGCAGCAATTGCAGACGGGATCCTTCCTCGGCATCGTGGCGGCGGGCATGATGATGGTCATCCTGCTCGGCCATATCGACCTCTCCGTGCCGTGGACGCTGACAGCGTCCGCCATGATGGCGGCGAGCGTCGGCGGCGACATGGCCTTGCCCACCGGCATTGCTGTCGGCCTGGCCGTCGGACTGGTGAATGGGCTCGGGATCGCCTATCTGCGCATCCCCTCGATGATCTTCACGCTGGGCGTGGATTCCGTGCTGCGCGGCCTCATGGTCGCCCATACCGGCGGGTTTGCGCCGCAGGATCAGGCAACGCCGCTCATGCGCTTTCTCGCGGCAGAACGCCTGCTCGGCATACCCGTCGCGATCTTCGTCTGGGCCTTCGTCTCGGTCTGCGTCGCGCTGATCCTGACCCGAACGAGCTTCGGGCGCTCGGTCTACGCCACCGGCAATCGCGAGGGCGCCGCCTTTCTCTCTGGGATACGGACCCGCATGGTCATCATCGGCGCCTTCATGGTGTCCGGCGTCTGCGCGGCAATAGCCGGCGTGCTGCTCGCCGGATATTCAGCCAAGGCCTATCAGGGCATGGGGCTACCCTACCTACTGCCGGCCATCGCCGCCGTCGTGCTGGGCGGCACCCGCATCCTCGGCGGCCAGGGCCGCTATGTCGGCACGCTTGTCGGCGTGGTGCTGATCGTTCTCCTGAACTCCGTCCTTTCCATCATGCAGATGCCCGAGGCCGGTCGGCAGATCATCTACGGCGCCGTCCTCATCGGCATGCTGCTCGTCTACGGCCGTGGCGCAAGGGTCGCGTCATGAGCCGACAAGACGGATAGACTCTCGCCTGCCCGGCTTTGCGCTGGAACGTCTCCCATCGATGCCAGTTCGTTCAACGAACCGAGGCGTGGCCAATTGACGACCGGGCCGCGCTCCCTACAGTTATTCACCGATGTTGGATGAGAGGCCGGCGCGTCCGAGTCGTGGACCTCATGCTCCCGGTCGAACAGCCGGCTGCGCGGGCAATTGACCTTGGGTGGCGCGTTTATGGGCTTCGCAATGACCATGTCAAACTTCAGGGCGGTGCCGGGCGACACCCCGAGACCGCGTGAAGTTCTGAAGGAGCGAATGCGTTGAAATACGATTACTGCATTATTGGCGGCGGCATCGTCGGACTTGCGACCGCCATGCGCCTTCTCGACGCCCGGCCCGGCAGCAGCCTCATCCTCCTGGAAAAGGAAATTTCGCTCGGGAAGCACCAGACAGGTCATAATAGCGGCGTCATCCACGCCGGCATCTACTACGCGCCCGGAAGCCTGAAGGCGGAACTCTGCCGCAAGGGGGCCATCGCGACCAAGGAATTCTGCGAGCAGAATTCCATCCGCTACGACGTGTGCGGCAAGCTCGTCGTCGCCACCTCGGATCAGGAGGTGGTGCGTATGGACGCACTTTTCGAGAGGTCGAGGCAGAACACGATCGAAGTGCATCGCCTCTCCGCAGGAGAGTTGGTCGAGCGGGAGCCCAACATTATCGGCATGGGTGCTCTCCATGTGCCTTCGACCGGTATCGTCAGCTATCTCGATGTGTGCCGCAAGATGGGCGAGCGCATCATCGCCGGCGGTGGAGAGATACGTCTTTCGACCCCCGTCACCGGCATTCGCGAAAAGATCGACTGCGTGGAAGTTAACGGCGAAGGTGCAAGCTGGCAGGCCAACGAGTTGATTGTCTGCGGCGGACTTCAGGCCGACCGCCTCGCACGCCTGGCCGGCCTCGCCATGGACTTCCGGATCGTCCCCTTCCGCGGCGAATATTATCGGTTGCCCTCAGACAAGAACCAAATCGTTCAGCACCTGATCTATCCCGTCCCGGATCCGTCCCTCCCCTTTCTCGGCGTGCACCTGACCCGCATGATCGACGGCAGTGTCACGGTGGGTCCGAACGCGGTGATTGGATTTTCCCGCGAAGGCTATCCGCAGCTGTCGTTCAATCTTTCGGATGTGATGGATTACGCGTTGTTTCCCGGATTCTGGAAAACGGTCTTTGCCAATCGCCGTTCGGCCGTGACGGAACTTCGAAATTCACTCTGGAAGCCGGGATATCTCGAAGAGTGCCGAAAATATTGCCCCGAACTGCGGCTCAGCGACCTGTTGCCACACGAAGCCGGCATCAGAGCTCAAGCCGTCAGGGCGGATGGCTCCCTCGTGCATGACTTTCTGTTCGCCCAGACGGACAGAACGCTGCATGTCTGCAACGCTCCCTCCCCGGCCGCAACCTCGGCAATCCCCATTGCCGAGATGATCGCCGCAAGGCTGCGTTCAATGGGCAACTAGGCGCAGGAGTCTCTTTGGCGATCATCCGAACCGCCTTCGGATCCGGAGCTGTGCTCACGCCTTGGGCGGAGTTCCAACGCAGCGGCGTAATCCCAGGCTGACCGTCAAGATTGCGCTAAAACTCGGAGACCTTGCCCCAGGCCGAAGCCGCGAAGCGGGATGGATGGTACGGTTTCGGATCGACAATGGGTTCCGCGCCGGATGCAATGTCGGCGATCAGATGGCCGGCACCCGGACCGATGCCGAAACCATGGCCGGAAAAGCCGGCGGCAAGGATGAAGCCCGGCAGGCTTTCGATTTCCCCGATGCCCGGCACGCCGTCCGGCGTGGAATCGATATAGCCGGCCCAGGTGCCTGTGATCCTTGTGCTCTTCAAGTCCGGCAGCAGGTCCAGCGCACGCTGATGTATGAGACGGAGCGTGCCCTGGTCTGGCTTCGGATCGAGGATGCGCATGCGTTCCATCGGAGTTGGACGGTCGAGCCGCCAGCGAGACAGCGTCTCATGCCCGCTTCGAACGCCTTCGATGCCTCCGGGGGAAAGCAGTTGCCAACGCTTGAGGAACATGGGGAGGAATTGCGGCAGGAAGCGCACCTGCTGGGGCGTGAGATCGACGCGCGCGCGGCCGCTGATCGAAAGCGTGTAATCGCCATTGCTGCGGCTTGTAACCGAAATGTCCTTTGTGTGCAGCGCCGGCGGAATGCCCGCTGCGCCCGAAACGGTGACGATGGAGGAGCGGATCGAGGCCTGGGGGAAGCGAATGCCCAGCTGTCGGCAGAACGAGGAGGCCCATGCCCCGCCGGAGAGGATCGCGATCTTCGTGCGGATCGTGCCTCTCTCGGTGACGACCGCGCTCAGACGGCCGCCTTCGGTCTCCACGCCGCGCGCCGCGCAGTTCTGGATAACGGTGCCGCCAAGCTTCATGATGGCACGCGCCACGGCCGGAGCCGCCTTGGAAGGATCGGCGATGCCGTCGGTTGGCGAGAAGACACCACCTTTCCAGGAGCGGCCCGTTGCCCGCCCCTTTTCGGCAGCTTCGGCGGATGACAACATATGGGTCGTCACGCCGGCAGTCCTGGCAAAGTCGCGCCAGCGCGCCCAGCCTTCAATTTCGGCTTCATTGTTGCTCAGATAGAGGAGGCCGCAGCGGCTAAAGCCAATATCCTCGCCGGTTTCGGCCACGAAGCGTTCCCAGAGGTCGAGGCTCTTGGTCGCGATCGGAAGCTCGCGCGCATCACGATTCTGCTGGCGACACCAGCCCCAGTTCCGGCTCGACTGCTCCGCCCCGATACGGCCTTTCTCGAGCAGCACGGTCTTCAGCCCGCGCTGCGCCAGGAAATAAGCCGTGAACGATCCAACGATGCCGCCCCCGATGACGACGACGTCGGCCTCTTGCGGCGGGTTCGAAGGTGTCTCGATCAGGGTCAATGGTGCGGGCATTGGTGTCTCCATGTATAGACCCACACTAGGCGATTGTTCTGCGCACGCGGAACCGCAGTTTGCCCGGCGACGGCAGAAAATTCCGGTCTGGCGTCACGGATCGAAATCTTATGCAGCATTTCCGGTTTCAGGGCTGACAGAGAAATGGCGTGCCCTGCACAGTCTGCCTCACGGCGACAGACCCAAATCTTCTCGACGCAAGGGCGTCATTCGGGCATTCATTTTGAATGCTCATTGGAACCCACCGTGTAGAACCGGGCCGACGTAACTGCAGCCTCCCGAAATCCTCTTCGCATGGAAGCCTCGAGAAAGCTCATCGGCAGGAAGCGAGAGGTTGGCGGCAGAATTGATCATCAATCGCAAGATTATTGTGCGAAGAGTTTGATCCGGTTTGCCTGGGCGGTTGCAGTTGCGACGAATTCGCGCGAACATATGTGTAACTCTGGAGGTAAATCGCATGCAAAAGAAATCAACCCCGATCGACCAGCTCGTCGGATCGCGCGTTCGGCAACGCCGTATGGCGCTCGGCATGAGCCAGGAGAAGCTCGGGGAGCATCTGGGGGTAACGTTTCAGCAAGTCCAGAAATACGAGAAGGGCGTGAACCGTGTGGGCGCAAGCCGGCTTCAACGGATTGCGGAAGTGCTCGGCGCACCGATTTCCTTCTTCTTCGAGGAGGCCTCTCGCGGTCTTGATCACGAAATAGAAAAGCAGGAAGCCCACTCGCTGTCGAACGTGCTGGCTTCGAAGGAGTTTCTGTCGCTGGCCAACAGCTTCAGCGCCATCCGGGACCCGCAAATCCGCCAAAAGGTCGTGGACCTCGTTGATGCACTAGCTGCATCCGACCGGCGTGATGGCGGCCATGCTGCGGAAGGGCTTTCCGCACTCTCCGCGGACCGCCAGTGAGATATAAGCTCGTCACATTTGGCGCCGCTCAACTCCTGCGGCCGGATACGGGCGAACCCTTGCGGGTTCCCGACCTCTCGATTGCGCTGCTGGCCTATCTTCACGATCAAAGAGGTCCTGTCAGCCGCCGGGAACTGGCGCAGTTCCTGTGGCCTCACGCAAGGGAAGCCGCACCCACCAATCTGCGCTCGCTGCTTCGCCGGTTGACGAATGCGCTTCCGGCTGAAGGCGAGCACCTTCTCGATGTCGATGACCGGCATGTGTCGATCAGGCAGGGCGTGGTCGAATGCGAGATCGACATCCTGTCTCCCGTGTCACCCGCAACCGATCTTGCTGCCCTGTCGGACCGGGTAACCAAACAGTTCCTGCCCTCGTATGGGCAAGGTTCCGAGCGCTTGGACCTCTGGGTGCGAGATGTGCGAAACCGGATGCTGGTGGCGTTGCGCCAGGCCTTCTTCGAGGCGACGAAGGCGCAAGACGATGAAGCCACCAAGTCCGCAGCAAAGCGTGCAGCCTTCGTCCTGCTCGAGCACAATCCAGAGGATGAAGATGTCCGGGCGCGCCTGTTGCACGGTACCACGGCAGTTTCCAGCCCACGTCCCACAGCAAGGGTGATGGCCGACGCCTATCTGCGCGACGCTGGCACGGAAGGCGCCGGAAATGCCGGGACAGCGAGCCTGCCTCCGCGTCTGGCACTCCTGCCGCCGGACGAAAGCGGATTGGCGGTCAAGCAGCAGTCGGTATCCAACGCCCTGATCGAGGATCTGACGATCGATCTCTGTGCCAGCCGGTCGGTCTCCGTCATTGCTCCCTACACGTCCGAGCAGATCAAGGCCGCTCGAGACAAGGCCGAAGCCTTGAGACGCCATCAGGTGCATTTCGCGCTCGATACGCGGCGGTCGGGTGACTACCTGTTCGCACAGTTGATTTTCCTGCCCGCCGACGAGGTAATCTGGGCAGCACGATTTGCCGTGACCCCCGACGGCTTGCTGGAGCAGAGGCGGCAAATTGCGGATATGATCCGTTCCGTCATTGCGCAGCGTGTCGAACAGAAGGCGGCGCAGACCGTGGATTTCCAGGCCAGTCCCGAGGCCTATTTTGCCTATCTGAGGGGTCTGCGCAGCCTCTCGAGCGTCAGCTTGCCTTCCGTCAGAAGGGCGCGGAGATATTTCCGCGAGGCGCTGGACCACCAGCGCGGCTTCGCCTTGGGGCTCGCCGGCGTCGCCAGGACACTGAGCCTGGAGTGGGTGTTGACCGCTCGCGGCGATACGGAGCTCCTGCTTGAGGCAGAGCGCCTGACGTCGGCTGCAGTGGATCGGGATGAGACATGCTCCGGTGCACTGAAGGAACTGGGCGTGAGCCAGCTTTATATGGGCAAGATTGACGAGAGCCTGGATGCGCTGAAACGCGCCGAATCCGTGAGCCCTCATTATGCCGACGCCCTATGCAGCTATGCCGACAGTCTCAATCACGGAAGCAGGCCGGATGCAGCCTACGAGAAAATCATGGCCGCCATGGAGCTGAACCCGCTCAGCCCGGACACGTATCTGTGGACTGCCGCGGGTGCGAGCTACTTCCTGGGCGAACATGAGCGTGCGCTTTCCCATATCGAGCGTATGCGCGATCCAAACCCGGCATCGCGACTGGCTGCGGCCTGTTGGGGAATGCTCGGCAATGCAGCAAAAGCGCGCGCGTGCAGATTGAAGGTGATGCGCGACAATCCCGATTTTGATGTGGAGAAATGGCTGGCCATGATCCCTCACAAGGAATCATGGCAGACTGAACTTTATCGCGAGGGCCTTTTGAAGGCTGGTTTTTAACAAGGAGATAGTGATGGCTAAGGTTGTTGTAATCGGGATCACAGGCGAGGACGGGCTGTGGATGGTGGATCTGAAATCGGGCACCGTCACCCCTTTCGAAAGCACTGAAGGCGACCTCGCCAAGACCGCTGCTCTGAGAAAGGTCGGGGCGACCGTGGTCAAGGGCGTCGATTTTGCAATTGCAGTCTCAACCGCCAGCGAAGCGGCTGCCGGGCTGCACGAGGTGGCAAACGGGCTTCACGAGGTTGCCTCGGGTCTGCATGAAGGCTGACCGGCCAACATCGACCAGCCTCTTTCGTGCCTGTTCGCCGGAAGAGACGTTCGAGAAAATAAGCCCTCATCTTTCCCGATTGGGAATCACGAGGGTGGCAAGCCAGACAGGGCTCGACAATGTCGGGCTGCCTGTCTGGTGTGCCTACGCCCCCAATGCCAAGGCCATCGTGATTGCGCAGGGCAAGGGGCTCAGCGATGCAGAGGCGAGAACGTCAGCCGCCATGGAGGGGGTAGAGCGCGCTGTTGCAACGGAACCGGCCTGTAAGACCGTGTTGACATGCAAGAGCGTCCTGCAGGGCGGGGCGGCACGCTTTGACAGCATCGACAGCCTGCTCTCATCCGGCCAACTGCCGCTCGGCGAAGATGAGGAAACGGCGTGGGTCGAAGCGGCCGATCTCATGGGAGGAGATCCTGTCTGGCTGCCGTTCGATGCAATCTCGTTCGATCGCACGGTTAAGAAGCCTCGTTACTGGCGCTCCTCGGACGGTCTTGCATCGGGAAATGAGCGGGACGAAGCGCGGCTTCATGGCCTTCTTGAACGCGTGGAACGGGACGCGCTGACGCTGTGGAGCGTCGAGCCGAGCCGGACTCGATTTGTCAGACGTATGCAGCTCGATGGTGTCTGGCAGCCGGGCAGCGTCAAGGAGATGCTTGACCGCATCGAGCGGGCCGGGCTGGAACTGGCACTTTTCGACATTACGACGGATATCGGGATCGCCGTCGCCGCAGCCCTTCTGAAACCCCGGCAGACGCAATTTCCACGTCCGCTTCGCCATGTCGACCTGACATTGGGCGCGGGCGCCTCGCTCGATCCTGCCGTGGCGGTAGCCCGAGCGATTTCAGAGGCGGTGCAGTCCAGAATGACCTTCATCGGCGGTGCGCGCGATGATCTGGTCCCGGAGATTTTCGCCCGTCCCGCCGATCAAAGCCATTTGAAGGCCTTCGAGGCTGCACCGAGGGCCAGCTGCGAGGATTTGCCGAGGCATGACGCCACGAATTCCGCCGAGGGCCTGTCGGTGGTTATCGAGCAACTGCGGCGTGCCAGGATTCGAAAACTTTATGCCGTCGATCTGCAGCCCGCCTGGCTGCCGGTCAGTGTCGTCAAGGTCGTCGCGCCCGAGCTCGAAAATCCTGAAGGCGACCGCCGGCAAAGCCTCGGGAGCCGGGCGATTTCAAGGAGCCTCCGATGAAAGTCGTTTTTGCCGGGCCCAGTCTTCCGGACGCCTCTGAAATGGCCTCCGGCGACACTAATATCCTGCCGCCTGCGACGCAGGGTGACATCATGAAGGCGCTGCAGGACGGGGCGAAGGCCATTGGATTGATCGACGGTCAGTTCGAGTTTGTCGCCCCGGTCTGGCACAAGGAAATCCTCTATGCGCTTTCCCAGGGCGTTCCCGTTCTCGGAGCCTCCAGCATGGGCGCCCTCCGGGCGGTTGAATGCGCGGCATTCGGAATGATCGGGATTGGCCAGATCTACGAGGACTACAGGACAGGCCGGCGATGGGACGATGGCGATGTCGCCCTCCTGCATGCCCCGCGCGAACTTAAATATGCCCCGCTCTCGATCCCGCTCGTCAACGTGGACGCAACACTTCAGCGCGCCCAGACCTTGGGCCTTCTGCCACAGGGCAACTGTGAAAGCATTTCCCTCGCGGCGAGGCGCCTCTTCTTCAAGGACCGGACATGGCGACAAGTCGCGGAAACCGCGGGCATGGCGTTCGAAGCCTTGCACGCGGTTGTGGCCGAGGCCTGGGTGGACCAAAAACGGCTGGACGCGATGGAACTGGTTACTGCAATGGCGGCGCTTGATCCGGCGACGGAACCGGAGGCGAAGCGCGACTGGAGTTTCAATCAGACACCGCTCTGGCGCAGCCTATATAACGTAGATTGCTAAAACAGCCTTGTGGTTGCTCGTCATGGCGCCTCCTGCGTGTGCAACGGTTCTGCAACGCGCAAATCGATCTGGGCTCTGACAATATGAGGATACAACAATTTGGAATCCTCCCCATGCGAACTGCCACCCGTCCTGAAGAAAACGAAAGCACCGGCGAGATGATCGCGCTTTTGAACATGATCATCTACGCGCAGGCGATTGCCGACGAAATGAAGCTGGAGAACACCATCTATTATCTGTCCAGCGCCGCACAGGAACTCGCGGGCGTCCTCAAGGACGGCATGAAGACGGATATTTCGAGCGTCATGCTCGCTTCCCTCGTCAGCAGCAAAGTCGGAAACTGCTGACCGTTTACCCGATCTTCTGGTCCTGAGGTGATCGGCCATCACATGTGGCTGCACCTCATGGAAGGGTTGCTTCCTATCGATCGTGTGCTCCGCTGCCCGCATCCATTCCGCGCCAGGCCACGGCTTCCTCAAATCTGATCAGCAATCGCGATGCCGGCGCATCAATGCGCCGATTGCTGCTTGGCGCGTGTGACGATCTGTGTCGGGTTGACGAATTGCAAGGCAATCACCAGCCAGAACAGGGTCGTGACCATGTAGATGACCGCCATCGCGTCGATGGACTGCGCGGCGCGTACGCCCGAGGCGAAGACGGCGTAATAGAGCGAAACGACCAGCGTCTGCGTCGTCGGGCCGGCGACGAGGAAGGTCAGTTCGAACATCGCAAGCGCCCGGACCAGCACGAGAAGCAGCGCGGCGAGCATGCCCGGCAACAAGAGCGGTAGAAGAATGCGAAGGAACAGGCTCGTCGTCCCTGCCCCGAAGACGCGTGCGGCGGCCTCGATGCGCGGATCGATCTGCTCGATGAAGGGGATCATGACCAGCACGACGAAGGGGAAGGACGGCACGAGGTTGATCAGCACCACGCCCCAGAACGTACCGCCGAGCCCGAACTGGTAGAGCACTGTCGCCAGTGGAATGCCGTAGGTCAGCGTCGGGATGAGGAGCGGCAGCAGGAAGAGGAGAACGACGATCTTCTTGCCCGGAAAATCGCGCCGCGCCAGCGCATAGGCCGTCACGACACCGAGCAGGCCGGACAGAATCGTCACGGTGAAGACGATCTCGAAGGTCACCAGAACCACATCCGACAGCTGGAACTCGCTCCAGGCATCGAAATACCAGCGCGTCGTCCAACCGGCCGGAAGCCAGGTGCCCAGCCAGCGGGTGGCGAAAGAGTTGATGATCACGACGGCTATCACGCCAGCGAGATTGAGGACGAAGAGGCCGGCGACGGCCCAGATGGCGAAGCGCCAGAGTTTCGAGGCGAGGCCCTTGTCACGGATCATCGGATCAACCTTTCGTGCCGCCGGCCGGGCCGCGATAGAAGAGGGAGCGCAGTGCCAGAACCAGCACGACCACGACCAGCTCGACGCCGCCCATGACGAGCGCGATCGCCGAGCCCATGGAGTGATCATATTGCTCGAAGGCCGCCTGATAGGCCGCGATCGAAATGACACGCGTCGGGCCGGCGGGTGCGCCGAGAAGGACGGCTGAGGGGAAGACGGCATAGGCCTGCACGAAGGACAGGCAGAAGGTGACCGCCAGCCCCGGCACGAGCAGCGGCAGGAAGATGCGCTGAAACCGTTGGCGCGCCCCCGCCCCGAGCGTCGCCGCCGCCTGCTCGATGGCCGGATCGATCCCGGAAACGTAGGAGAGCGTCAGCAGGAAGGCGAAGGGAAAGCCGGTGATCAGCAGCGAGGCGAAGACACCCCAGTAATTGTTGGTGAGCTTCAGCGGTTCATGCAGGATGCCGAGCAGCATCAGCACATGGTTGAACCAGCCGCGAGGCCCGAGAAAGGTCAGCAGCCCATCGGCCACGAAGACCGTGCCCAGCGTGATCGGCAGGACGAGGATGGTGGTGAGCAGGCGTTGCCGGCGCATGAGGCGAACGCGGAAGGCGATCGGCACGGCCAGCGCCAGATTGACGATCGTGACCGGCAGAGCCAGCCACAGCGTCGCGGCAATGGTGCCGTATTGATAGGGATCGCCGAAGAATTTCGCATAATTCGCATACCACGCCCCGCCATCCTTCGGCCGCAGCGAGTCGATCACCCCGAAGGCGAAGGGGTAGATGAAGAGCGCGAGGATGAAGAGGAGCCCCGGCAGCAGGAGCAGCGTCGTGCCGTCGATCCCCTGCGCTGCAAGCCGGCTGCGGAGCGAAGGCGCGCTCATGCCACGTCGTCCCGGAAGATCAGCGCACGGCCGGGCGCCGGCGACAGATAAGCGGCAGACCCGCGCGACAGCGGCTCGTCGGCGCGGAAATAGAGCTCCGCCCCTGCAGCGGTGCGCGCCAGGCCGAAGAAGGCGCGGCCGCGATATTCGATGCTGACCACGGTCGCGGCAATTCCCGGACCTGTAGCGCTGGCAACAAGGTCTTCCGGGCGAATGGCGAGAACCGCACTCTGGCCGGCCTGCAGGCTTTCGCGCACCAGACCGTCGAAGCGGCTGCCATCGACCTCGATCTCGGCCTCGTCGCCGGTCACCGAGACGATGCGGCCGGGCATGCGGGTGCGGAAGCCCATGAAATCGGCGACAGTGAGATTGACCGGCCGCTGATAGAGCTCTTCCGGCGTGCCGACCTGCTGGATATGGCCCTGGCTCATGACGACGATGCGGTCGGCCAGCGACAACGCCTCGTCCTGATCATGCGTCACGTAAATGGTGGTGGAGCCGATCTGGTCGTGGATGGCGCGGATTTCGGCGCGCATTTCCAGACGCAGCTTGGCATCGAGATTCGAAAGCGGCTCGTCCATCAGCACGATGGGCGGACGGATGACGATGGCGCGCGCGATGGCCACGCGCTGCTGCTGGCCACCGGAAAGTTGCCCCGGCAGCTTGTCGGCCTGGCTTTCGAGGCGCACCATGGCAAGTGCATCGCGGATTCGCTTCTCCGCCTCCGGTCCCTTGATGCCCTGCATGGCAAGGCCGAAGCCGACATTCTTGCGCACGCTCATATGCGGAAACAGGGCATAGCTCTGGAACACCATGCCGAAGCCGCGCTTTTCCGGCTCCAGCTGGTCGATGCGGCGGCCGCCGAGACGGATTTCGCCGCCGGTAAGTTCCAGCAGTCCGGCAATGCAGTTGAGCGCCGTCGACTTGCCGCAGCCCGAAGGGCCGAGCAGCGCGATGAACTCGCCCGGCTCGATGGCGATATCGATGCCTGCCAGCGCATTATAGGCGCCGAAGGACCGGCGCAGGCCGTCCAGTTCAAGACGTCCGCCAATGCGCGATGCACCTGCTGCGGGGCTCGCATGTTCTGCCACTGCGTTCACTCTATGCTCCATTCCGGAAAGACAGGCGATGCGGGCGCGAGGCCCGCATCGCTTTGTTTTGCTTCAGCCTGCAATCAGCCCTTCTTGGAACCGATCTTCTCGTCCCAGATGCGGAAGGCTTCCACCATCTGCTTGGGCTGAAGCGGCACTTCGAGCGGATTGTTGGCGATCCAGTCGGCATATTCCGGCCGGCCGAATTCCTTGATCGTGTCCTGGCTCTTCTGCGGCGCCATTTCGAGCGTGACGTCCTTGACCGCCGGGCCCGGATAGAAATAGCCGGCATCGAAGGCGATCGCCTGCTGCTTCGGCTGCAAGATGAAGTTCAGCACGTCCATCAGCACGGCCACCTTCTCATCCGCAACGCCCTTCGGCACGACGGCATAATGCGCGTCGGTGACCCAGTGGAAGCCATCGAGCTTGGCGACCTTGGCTTCGGCCGGAACGATGCCGAGCGCGCGCGGGTTGATGTCCCAGCCGGTGGTCGAGACCATCATATCGCGGGTGCCCTCGCCGAGTTCCTTGCAGACCTGCGTCGTGCCGCTCGGGTAGTACTGGATGTTTTCACCCAGCGCGGCGAGATATTCCCAGGTCTTGGCCCAGCCGTTGGTCGGGTCCAGCGGATCCTTGTCGCCCAGCAGATAGGGCAGGCCCATGAGGAAGGTGCGGCCGGGGCCGGAATTGGCCGGACGGGCATAAATGAAGCGGTCCTTGTTCTGCTTCGCCCAGTCCATCAGTTCCTGTGCGTTCTTCGGCGGTGTCTTCACCTTGTCCGGCATGTATTCGAGAAGCGGACCGGAGGGATAATAGGTGACGACGACACCCTGATCCTTGGCCAGCGCCTGCATCTTCCAGGCCTGCGGCAGATAGATCTTTTCAAGATCCGGCAGGTCGGCCTTGTGCGAGCCGAGATCGAGCCAGAGGCCCTGGTCAAGGCCTGCGGAAAGCGCATCCGTGCCGGTCAGCACGAGGTCGATATCCACCTTGCCGGCCGTCTGCTGCGCCTTGATCTTGCCCGGCAGTTCCGGCGCCGGCGCCTTGGTGAAGGCGAACCTGGAAACCCAGTCCGGCTTCTGCGCCGCATAGGCTTCGAACATGCCCTGCGTGAGCGCCAGATTGCCGGCAACGTCGGCCACCGTTATGGTGACGGGGCTTGCGGGCTTTTTGATTTCCGCAAACAGACGGCTGGGAAACGACCCCATGACAACCGCGCCGGCCGCGCCTCCGACAAATGTTCTACGTGTAATTTTCATGCTGGCTCCTCCCATTGTTTCAGGCCGGCACAAAGGTGCCCAGGCCCCATGAAATCGACTGCGAAATGCTCTGAAATTTTCAGTCAGGCGCGACCTCCTCCGCCGCGCCCCTTGGCAAGTCTGCTTAACTGATATACTAGTACACTTAACCCTGTCAACAGAGCCCCTTGATGACACAAAACGAACTCGCCCCCACTCTCGACGACACTTCCGCAGCGAGAAGGCCGGTCGGCCTTGTGCGCGTGACCACGGCGCGCGCCATCTATGAGCGGCTGCATGCCGATATCCTGTCGCTGAAGATGCCGCCGGGCATGGCGCTGCAGGAAAAGAAGATCGCCGAAGAATTTGGCGTCAGCCGCACGCCGGTGCGGGAGGCGCTGCTGCGCCTGTCCGAAGGGGGCCTCGTCGATATCTATCCGCAGTCGGGCACCGTCGTGTCCCGCATCCCCGTCTCGGCTATTCCCGAAGCCGTAGTGGTGCGCAAGGCGCTGGAATCGACCACCGTAGAGAGAGCCACCGAAATTGCCGATGCCGGCGCGATTGCCCGGCTGGACGCCATTATCAGCCGCCAGCGCACGCGCGCGGCACTTGGCGACACGTCCGGCTTTCACGAGGAAGACGAGGCCTTCCATGAAGCGATCACCCAGATCGCCGGCTATCCGGGCATCTGGACGATCCTCAAATCGGTGAAGGTACAGATCGACCGCGCGCGACGCATCACGCTGCCCATCCTCGGGCGCATGGACAAGGTCATCCAGGAACATGTCGACATTCGCGACGCGATTGCCGCCCACGATGCAGGTGCTGCCCGCGCGGCGATCCTGCATCACCTGAGCGCCGTCATCCCCGATGTCGCGGAATTGCGGCTGAAACACCCGAATTACTTCCGCTAAGCGCGGACAAACAACAAAAGACAGGCAGGAGGAGACAAAGTTGCGGCAGGGTTGGAGATGGTTCGGGCCGGAGGCCCCGGTCACGCTGGACGAGGTGCGCCAGACCGGCGCGACGAATATCGTATCCTCGCTGCATCAGGTTCCGATCGGCAGGGTCTGGACGGAGGCCGAAGTCGCCGAGCGCAAGTCTATGATCGAGACGACACCGGCGGGCCGCTCGCCGCTCACGTGGTCGGTCGTGGAAAGCATTCCGATCCCCGATGCGGTGAAGCGCATGGGCGGCAAGGCGAAAGCCGAGATCGAGGCGTGGATTGCGAGCCTGGAAGCCGTCGCCGCCTGCGACATCCCCATCGTCTGCTACAATTTCATGCCCGTGGTGGACTGGACGCGCACCGAACTCGACTATGAAATCGAGACCGGTGCCACCGCCATGCGCTTCGACCACGAGCGCTTTGCCGCCTTCGACCTCCATGTCCTGCAGCGTGCCGGCGCCGAGGCCGAATATTCGGCGCAGGATCGCGCCCGCGCCCGCTTCGTTTTCGAATCCATGAGCGAGGCCGAGATTGCCGAGATCACCCGCATCATCACCTCCGCGCTTCCGGGCTCGACCACAGAGCCGATGACCGTGCCGGGCTTCCGCGACAAGCTCGCGCAATATGCCGGCATCGATGCCGCGAAACTGCGCCAGCATCTCATCGAGTTCTTGGAGGCCGTCACCCCTGCCGCGGAAGCCCGCGGCGTCAAGCTGACGCTGCATCCCGACGATCCGCCGCGCCCGCTCTTCGGCCTGCCGCGTATCGCCTCCACGGCTGAAGATTACGCAGCCCTCTTCGATGCCGTGCCCTCGCCCGCCAACGGCATGTGCTACTGCACCGGCAGCCTGGGCGTGCGCGCCGACAACGACCTGCCCGCCATAGCCCGCCGCTTTGCAGAACGCATCCATTTCGTCCACCTCCGCGCCACCAAGCGCGAGGGTGACGGCCGCTCCTTCCATGAAAGCGCGCATCTGGAGGGCGATGTCGACATGGTGGCGGTGCTCAAGGAACTCGTCGCGGAGGATCGCAAGCGCGATACCGCCTCGCAAATGGTATTCCGCTCCGACCATGGCCACCGGATGCTCGATGATCTCACAAAGACTGTGACGCCCGGCTATCCGGCCATCGGCCGCATGCGCGGGCTCGCCGAACTGCGCGGCATTCTCTACGCGCTCGGCGCGGTCCCGAATTGAGGAACTGACATGGATAGCAAGAACGGCATCCTCCATCCCGACCGGCTTTTTCCGGCCGACCCTGCCACCCGCACGGTCGCCCGCGATCTTTATGAAACGGTCAGCGACCTGCCCATCGTGAGCCCCCACGGCCATACGGAGCCGTCGTGGTTTGCCAATGACACGGCCTTCGAGGATGCCTCGGCGCTGCTGGTGATCCCGGATCACTATCTCTTCCGCATGCTGAACAGCGTCGGCGTGAAACTCGACGATCTCGGCGTTCCCCGCCTCGACGGCAAGCCGGTGGCGAAGGGGCGTGATATCTGGCGGGCCTTCGCCGCGCACTATTCACTCTTTCGCGGCACGCCCTCGAGCCTCTGGGTCGATCATGCCATGTCCGCCGTTCTCGGCTGCGACGAGGCCCTGACGGCTCAGAACGCCGACCGGCTCTACGACCATATCAATGCCCAGCTCGCCACGCCGGAATTCCGCCCGCGCGCGCTGCTGACGCGCTTCGGCATCGAAACGATTGCGACGACCGAAGGCGCGCTCGATCCGCTCCCCCACCACCAGAAGCTTGCCGCCGACGGCTGGATCGGCAAGGTGCGCACGACCTATCGTCCCGACAGCGTGACCGACCCGGACGCGCCCGGCTTCCGCGACAACCTCATCAAGCTTGGTGAAATGACCGGCGAGGACGTCACCCGCTGGGACGGCATGATCGCCGCGCATCGCAACCGCCGCGCCTATTTCCGCCAGTTCGGCGCGACCGCGACCGACCATGGCGTGCCCTCCGCCTTCACGGCAGATCTCGCGCCGGGTGAAAAACAGGCGCTGCTCGACAAGGCGCTGAAGGGGCCGCTCTCTTCTGCGGATGCCGAACTTTTCCGAGGCCAGATGCTGACGGAAATGGCGGGGCTATCCGCCGAAGACGGCATGGTGATGCAGATCCATGCAGGCTCCCGCCGGAATACCGATACCGCGCTCTTTACCTCCCGCGGTCCGAACATGGGCGCCGACATCCCCGGCCGCACCGATTGGGTCGGCGGGCTCAACGCGCTGCTCTCGAAGCATGGCCATGCGCCGGGCCTGAAGATCCTGCTCTTCACGCTGGACGAGACGACCTATGCCCGCGAGCTGGCCCCCATGGCCGGCTATTGGGAATGCCTGATGATCGGCCCTCCGTGGTGGTTTCACGACAGCCCGGCCGGCATTCGCCGCTATCTCGATCAGGTCTCGGAGACGGCAGGCTTCGCCAATCTCGCCGGCTTCAATGACGATACACGGGCGCTGCTCTCCATCCCCGCGCGGCATGATGTCTGGCGCCGCGAGGTCTGCCGCTACCTTTCAGGTCTCGTCACCGAACACCGGATGACAAGCCAGGAAGCGGAAATCGTGGCGCACGATCTCTGCTATGCCAATGCGAAAAAGGCCTACAAGCTGTGACGACACGCCTGCAGAACCTGGACGGCCTCCCCGCCTCCGTCATCCGTCCGGCCTATCGCCGCGATGCGCTCACCGCCGGCATCCTGCATCTCGGGCCGGGCGCGTTCTTCCGTGCCCATCTCGCTGTCTATACGGACGATGTGCTGGCGAAGGACAATCGCTGGGGCATCGAAGCCGTCAGCCTGCGCAGCACCGATGTGGTCGATCATCTGAACGAGCAGAACGGGCTCTACACGCTGCTGACGCGCGACACGGCCGGCACGACCGCCCGCGTCATCGGCTCCATCGTGAAGGCCCGCGCCGCCATCCGCGATCCCGCCGGCCTGCTCAAGCGCCTCGCCGATCCCGCCATCCGCATCGTCAGCCTGACCGTCACCGAAAAGGCCTACGGGCTCGACCCGCGCACCGGCGGCCTCGATCTCGCCCATCCCGACATCGCCGCCGATCTCGCCAATCCAACGCAGCCGCGCGGCGTCATCGGATATATCGTCGCCGGGCTAGCCGCGCGCCGGGCGCAAGGGCTGAACCCGTTCACACCGCTCAGCTGCGACAACCTGCCGGGTAACGGCACCGTGCTGAAACGCCTGACGCTGGACTTCGCCGAGCGCGTCGATCCGGCGCTGCGCCGCTGGATCGAGGACAACGTCCCCTTCCCCTCCACCATGGTCGACCGCATCACGCCGGCCAGCACCGACGAGACCTATGCGGACGCAGAGCGTCTCACAGGTCACGCCGACCGCGCGCCCATCGAGACCGAGCCGTTCTCGCAATGGGTGATCGAGGATCACTTCGTTAACGGCCGCCCCGCCTGGGAAGAAGCGGGCGCGCTGATGGTCTCCGATGTTTCGGCTTACGAGAAGATGAAGCTGCGCATGCTCAACGGCGCGCATTCGCTGCTTGCCTATCTCGGTTTCATCGCCGGCCACGAATTCATCCGCGACACGATGCAGGATGCGGGCCTGAAATCACTCGCCGAACGCCACATGAAGGCAGCCGCCCTAACGCTCGATCCTCTCGCCGGCATCGATTTCGACGAGTATGCCCGCGCCCTCATCGCCCGTTTCGAAAACCGCGCCATCGCCCACCGCACCTACCAGATCGCCATGGACGGCACCCAGAAACTGCCGCAACGGCTTCTGCAGCCCGCAATGGAAGCCCTGGCCCGAGGCGAGGATGCCGAAACCTTCGCCATCGCCGTGGCGGGCTGGATGCGCTATGCGTTGGGTCACGACGGGCAAGGCAAGTCTTATGACTTGCGCGACCCGCGTGCCGGCGAAATCGCTGCGATCTTGAACAACGCTGAGCGGGATGGCGCAAGCATTGCTCGCGCACTCTATTCCCTGCCCGGTCTTTTTCCGGCAGCCCTTACGACCAACGCGGCATGGACTGGCAGAGTGGAACGCGCACTGGCAACACAAGGCATCGGGGCGGTCGGCTGATCGGACAGCCTCCGTCTTTGAATTCGATGCCGATCCTGCAGTACCGCAACGCTTAGTGGTTCACGCGCTGGAAGCCTTGCCTATTCGACCCCCATCGAGATGATCGGGCAAAGACCGCGGAGCCAATTGCGTTGACCAGCAAGGCGGGCAGCCTTCAGCGAGAGCCCGAACGAAGCCTGCCGTCCCGCAGGAGTTCGCGGTGCCGCACCTGGCTGCCCTTCAGATGCGCCTTCATCGCCTCGCGGGCAACATCCTCATCCCCATTGGAGATGGCGAGAACGATCGCCTCGTGCTCCTTATAGAGCTGCTTGTGATAGGCGACCTGCCGGTCTTGCTGCGCATCGGTGACAATCTCGGCCTGGGGAATGGCCGCGACGCCATGAGAGCGCAAAAAGCTGGAAAACTGCGGGTTGTTGGTTGCCTCAGCGATGGCGAGATGCAGGGCAAAATCCGCCTCTCTGATCGGCTCGCCGGCTTCGATACAGGCGAAGACGCGGGCGTGACAGTCGAAAATATATTCTTCCTGCGAAGGCGAGCGCCGAAGGGCGGCAAGGCCTGCGGCCTCGATCTCGAGCGGGGTGCGGATTTCCAGCACCTCAAGCACCGAGGCCACGCGATCCTTGTCGATCCGCTCCGGCTGGACGGTCGCCGCAGTCTTCAGGACATAGACGCCGGAGCCCTGACGGGCATCGACCAGATGATCGGCCCGAAGCGCCGCAATTGCTTCGCGCACCACAGTCCGGCTCACCCCATGGGTTTCCGACAGTTGCGCTTCGGTCGGCAGGCGTCCCCCCGGCGCAAAAGCACCCGAAGCGATGGACTGGCGCAGGTCGTCAATCAGACGCGACACCAGCGTGCCGTTTTTTCGCACATCGACACGACCCTGCACCCCTGCCATTCCAGCCCCCACGCTGCTCTGCTTCCGTAATTCATCATACATATTTCAAAATAAGTCTGTTGACTATCGTTTTTTCAATTCGCGAACAGCCACATCAATCTTCTTTGCCCCAAAACTCAATCTGGGTCAGCGCCGGAAAGGGCGACGGGTCGTCCGCCTTGATCAGTGAGTGAAGGCGGACGCTTTCGACCCGCCTCGCCTCGATGGCAAATCTCTGTGGCGCGCCGGTCTTCACGAGCGGGAACGTGTGGGTCTCACCATCGGGCAGAAAGGTCAGGCTGGCGCGCTCCCACCAGGCGTCGTGCGGAAAATCCGCGCGTAGCGTGAAGACGATCTCATCGACGGTCACGGGCCGGCCGAAATCGATGGTCAGCGTCGCCTCCGGATCGCGATTGATCCCCCAGCTGGTGAAGGGCCAGAAGCCGTGATCGGTGTTTGCCTTTTCGCCGTCGATGGCGTTGCGCGCGGCGAAGACCGCCTCGCCGCGCGTTTCCACATTGGCAAAGGCATGCGGAAACGCCCGCGCCTCTCCATGGTCGTCATAAGGATTGAGCGCCAGATTGCGCCGCGCGGCCAGCTCTTCCGGCCGTACGAGCCGGCAGGACAGGCGCTGCAATTCGCCCGAAAATGCCTGTGGCGGATAGGCCTTGCGCCGCGCACCAAAGGGAACAGTGAAGGTAAGCGGGCTTTCGCGGAGGTAAACGCGCGCCGGCGGCATGCCAGCGTCGAGCGTGATGTCGAGATGGCACGGCGCGCCCTCGACCGCCACGACAAGCCGGTCTCCCTCGGCAAAGACGTGGCGCGCGAAGAGGACGGCTTCCGTGCCGCCTTCGCTCTGCGCGACAACAGTGCTTTGAGCATCTTCAATGCGAAGCGCGATCATTGTTCACCCTGCTCCTCGACCGTGCGAACCCGCAATTCCCGTCCAACGAAGGGAATCAGCACGCGATAGATCGTCTCCGGCCATGACCCGCGAAGCCGCGCATCGTCAATGTCAATCGTCTCGACACGTGGCGCTCCACCGCCCTCAATGGCAAGCGCGCCGACGCCGTGAAGCCGGATCAAACCGTCCTCGATCTGCGGCTCCTGCCCGAACATCAGAGACAGCTCCGCCGGCCGATCACCCTCATGGATGTCATGGATTTCGACATGGCTGCCTTTCACGAGGCGGACAGTGCGGCGATAGGATCGCAGCCCCGCCTCGGGCGGATAGGCTCCGGCGATCTCCATGGACATTGACGCCTGTCCGTCCGCGAGATCGACCGCCACGTCTCGCGCGGCGTAGGCCTCGCCATCCTGCTGCATGACGCCTTCAAAGGTCGGCAGATTGTGAAAGGCCGACTGCATCGTCCAGATCTCGTAACGCTTGGGCGAGAAGGTCTTGGCCGTATAGGTGCCGACGCCGACATCGATCAGGAACGGCTTGCCATCACGATAGAGCGTGACGCTTCCGACATCGTTGTGATTGTGGCTGTCGCCATTGTCGCCGGCCTTTACGGCAAGCTGGAAGCGGTCGTCGCGGGCGATGAGAAGGCCGACACTCGGGTAGAAGACATCTTTCTTTTCCGGATATTGCGCCTCCGCAACACGCATCTCGGCCGCCGTGAACAGGGCTTGCAGGCGATAGCCCAGATTGATCTCACCCTTCAGAAGGGTGTCCCCGCCATCGGCCCAATCGGCCGCCGCAAAGGCCGCCAACGCTTCCGACCCGACGGCCTTTCCGAAGAGATATTCGCGCGCACTGCAGGGCTCGCAAACGGCGGCGCAGTCGGCGAAATTGAAATAGCGCCGGCGGTCGACATGGACGTTCAAGATATACTCGGCGATGTTGCGGATCTTCGGTTGCTGAAAGACAGGCGCGAAGGCCTCCGGAGCAATCGCCGAGAGCGTGGCCAGCGCATTGAAGAGGCAGAGCCCCGCGTGGCGGTAATATTGCGCGCCCTCCTCGCAGGCGCCGTCCTCACCATAGTCCTTGAGGAAGGCATCGATGCTGCCGGAGGCCTTGCGGACCACAGCGCTGCAGGTGTCGTTGTCGGTTTCCAGCGCGAAGACGGTCCAGAGCACATTCTGGGTGCACCAGACGGTCCAGTTGTTCATCGGCTCGTCGCCGTTTCCCATCCACCAGAAATGCTGGGTGAGATAGGGCTGGATAATGCGGCGGTGCAATTCGCTCTCCAGACGCGCGGAGAGACCGGGCGCGGCCTCTTCGAGCGCCGCGCCGAGCAACTGACGCGCCGCGGCCAGCAAGGCGCCCGTTTCGGCGGCGAAGAGGTCGATGACCGGCCGTTGCGGATCCGGCAGGGCAAAACGCGGCCCGCCGCGCACATAGGAATTATGCGCCGGCAATTGCCAGCCGCTTTCCTCCGCGATCGCCCAGAGCCCGTCCACGATCGCATCAAGGAACCGGCCTTGCCACTCAACGCATTCGGCCAGAACGAGATCGTTCAGCCGGCGGCGGCGGGCGAAATAGACGGTCTCGAAATCGACCCGGTTTCCGTTGCGGGTATAGCCGAGATAAAGCGTTGCCGGCAGCGCCGGCCAATCTCCGGAGAGAGCCGCCTCGCCCGCCGCGACGAGCGCCGCTCGCAGGTCGCCCGGCAGCGCTTGCCATCGCGCGCGGTCCTGCCCAGCCGGCGCAATCGCGAAGCCGGACAAGGCATCCGGAATCTGCCCAAGACGCTCGCTCAACATGCTTGCCTCATCTCCCGCCGCGCTCCCAATGCAACCGCGTGCCCGCTTCTATCATACAAATTCCAAGAATCCATCTTTACAGACCCGATTTGTTTTGTCACTTATTGGATGAATTTGGAAATATGTCTGACATATTTCGGGAGGTCGCCTTGGTTCTCTGAGAGCCGGAGGGAGGCGGTCTGGAGGAGGAGACGGTTTGGTCGTCGCGCGAGAAGATTTCGACATTCCGGTCGCCGTCCGGCCGAAGCGTCTGACGAAGCGGCAGCGCCAGCGGCGTTCGACGCTGGTCGCGCTGTCCTTCATAGCGCCCAATTTTCTCGGCTTCCTGATTTTCACGCTCGGCCCCATCCTCTTCGCCTTCGCGCTGGCCTTCATGCATTGGGATGGTTCCAACGCCATTACCTTTGCAGGGCTCGACAATTTCTGGCGGCTTTTCTCCGACCGCTCCTTCATCACCGCTTTCTGGAACACACTGATCTACACGGCCGTCTCGGTTCCGGCGACGCTTTGCTGTTCGCTGGGTCTCGCCGTGCTGCTGAACCAGAAGCTGAAAGGCCGCAACTTCTTCCGCGCGGCCATGTTCTTCCCTTACGTCGCCTCGCTGGTCGCCGTCGCCGTCGTCTGGAACATGATCTTCAACCCCGAAATGGGGCCGGTGAACATGCTGCTCTACGAACTCGGCGTCGATCCGAAAAACCTGCCCGGCTGGGCGGCGTCCAACTCCTGGGCCATGGTGACAGTCATTCTTTTCGGCATCTGGAAGAGCATGGGCTATTACATGGTCATCTATCTCGCCGGCCTGCAGGGCATCAGCCCCGAGCTTTATGAGGCCGCCGATCTCGATGGCGCGAACGGCTGGCAGAAGTTCTGGTATGTGACCGTGCCGCAGTTGGGACCCACCACCTTCTTCGTCTCCGTCATGCTGACGATCCAGTCCTTCAAGGTGTTCGACCAGATCATGCTGCTGACGGAAGGCGGGCCCGGCACATCGACGCTTGTGCTGGTCTACCACGTCTATAACGAGGCGTTCATTTCCTGGGATCTCGGCTATTCCAGCATGGTCGCGCTTGTCCTCTTCCTCATGGTGCTGACCGTCACCGTCGTCCAGTTCCGCCTGACGAGGGAGGACTGAGCGATGGTGAAAAAGCCGCTGACCCTGTTCGGCCAGAAAATCCGCCTGAAGACGATCGCGCTCTATGTGCTGGTGATCGCGATCACCGTGGTCATGCTGATGCCCTTCGTCTGGATGCTTTCGGCCTCGCTGAAGCTCGACCGCGATGTCTTCGCCTTCCCGATCGAATGGATCCCGTCGCATCCGCGCTGGCAGAACTATGTCGATATCTGGACGAAGATCCCGCTGGCGCTCTTCATCTACAATACGACAAAGCTGACGGTGATCGTAACGCTCTTGCAGCTGTTCACGTCGAGTTTCGCGGCTTACGCCTTCGCCAAGCTCCGCTTTGCCTATCGCGAGGTCCTGTTCCTCGCCTATATCGCCACCATCGCCATGCCCTGGCAGGTCTATATGGTGCCGCAATTCGTGGAAATGCGGGCGCTGGGGCTCAACAACACGCATCTCGCGCTCATCTGCCTGCAGGCCTTCACCGCCTTCGGCGTGTTCCTCATGCGGCAGTTCTACATGAGCATCCCGGACGAGCTTTGCGAGGCGGCGCGCATCGACGGGATGAACGAATACCAGATCTGGTTCCGCATCATGCTGCCGCTTTCGAAGCCGGCGCTCTCGACGCTGACGATCTTCACCTTCGTCAGCACCTGGAACGATTTCCTCGGACCGCTGATCTACCTGACCAAGACGGAGCTGAAGACCGTGCAGATCGGCATCCGCATGTTCATCACGCAATATTCGACCGAATACGGGCTGATCATGGCGGCCTCCATGGTCTCGCTCGTTCCCGTTCTCATCGTGTTTCTGGCTCTGCAGCGCTTCTTCGTAGAAGGCATTGCATCGAGCGGCTTGAAGGGCTGACCGCATGACCATTCACTCCCAGGCGGACCTCCTTACGCCCGCGACCGACGCGCAAGTGGCGCAAGCGCTTGATGTAGCGGTCGCACAGGTGCGGGCGAACCTGCCGCACTTCACCTACCGCGCGCAGAACCATTCGAGCGTCAACAACATCTATCCGGCCGTCGAGAACGACCAGTGGACGGCCGGCTTCTGGCCGGGCGAAATCTGGCTGGCCTATGAGGCGACCGGCGACAAGACCTTCCGCCATGCAGGGCAGATTCATGTGCAGAGCTTCCTGCACCGCATCGTCAATCGCATCGAGACAGACCATCACGACATGGGCTTTCTCTACAATCCGAGCTGCATCGCCGCCTTCAAGCTGGCCGGCGATGAGGATGCCCGGAAGGCCGCGCTGCTCGCCGCCGACCAGCTGGTTGAGCGTTTCCATGAAGTGGGTGGCTTCATCCAGGCCTGGGGCCGCATGAGCGAGCCGGGCAATTACCGCTACATCATCGACTGCCTCCTGAACCTGCCGCTGCTCTACTGGGCCGCGCGCGAAACCGGCAATCCGCGTTACCGAGAGATCGCCCGCATCCATGCCGCAACGACGCTGAAGCACTCCATCCGGCCGGACGATTCCACCTATCACACCTTCTTCATGGACCCGGCCACCGGCGCGCCCTCGCATGGTGCGACCAAGCAGGGCTATCGCGACGATTCCTCCTGGGCGCGCGGGCAGGCCTGGGGCATTTACGGCATGGCGCTCTGCTACCGCCACGAGGGCCGGCCGGAATATATGCAAGCCTTCGACCGGCTGCTCGCCTATTACCTGAAGCGCCTGCCACAGGACCTCGTTCCCTATTGGGACCTGATCTTCACCGAAGGCGACGAGCCGCGCGATTCCTCGTCCGCCGCGATCGTTGCCTGCGGGCTGCTGGAAATGGCCGATCTGGTCGACGATGCCGCGCGCGCCGAGGAGTTGCGGACGACGGCGCGGCGTATGGTGGCGAGCCTCATCGACAACTATGCCGTCAAGGATCCGTCCACGTCGAACGGCCTCGTCCTGCACGGCACCTATTCCAAGAAGAGCCCCTACAACACCTGCCGCGGCGAGGGCGTCGACGAGTGCGTGGCCTGGGGGGATTATTATTACATGGAGGCGCTGACCCGCCTTTCCCGCCCCTGGTCGTCCTACTGGTGGTGAGGTTCGGAGAAATTATATGGCATCGATTTCGCTTCGCAAGCTGAACAAGACCTACGGCGCACTGACCGTGGTGCACGATATCGATCTCGAGATCGCCGACAAGGAATTCATCATTCTCGTCGGCCCCTCCGGCTGCGGCAAATCGACGACGCTTCGGATGATTGCGGGTCTCGAGGAAGTCTCGGGCGGCGATCTCGTCATCGGGGACGAGGTGGTCAACGACGTGCCGTCCAAGGACCGCGATATTGCGATGGTCTTCCAGAACTATGCGCTCTATCCGCATATGACGGTCTACAAGAACATGGCTTTCGGCCTGATGCTGCGCAAAGCCCCGCGAGACGAGATCGACCGCAAGGTCATGGAAGCCGCGAAGATCCTCGACATCGAGCATCTTCTGAACCGCAAGCCGAAGGCGCTTTCGGGCGGGCAGCGGCAGCGCGTGGCGCTGGGCCGCGCCATGGTGCGCAATCCGGAAGTCTTCCTGCTCGACGAGCCGCTCTCCAACCTCGACGCTAAACTCCGCGGCACGATGCGCGCCGAGATCGCCAAGCTGCACAAGCGCCTCGGTGCGACCTTCATCTATGTTACCCACGATCAGGTGGAAGCCATGACCATGGCGGACCGCATCGTCGTCATGAAGGACGGCCATATCCAGCAGGTCGATACACCGCAGAACCTCTATGACCGCCCCGTCAACATGTTCGTCGCCGGCTTCATCGGCGCACCGCAGATGAACATGCTGCCGGTGACGATCCTTCGCGACGGTCAGGGTTTCGTCGCCCGCTTCGAAGGGCAGAACTTGCCGATGCCCGGTAATCTCGACCAGTCACGGATCGCGGCTTACGAGGGACGCGAGGCGGTTCTGGGCATCCGTCCGGAGAATTTCCACGAGGTCGCGCCTGACGATATCCCGGCAGAAGCCCTGGCGCAGATGAGCGCCGTGGTGGAACTGACCGAGCCGATGGGGTCTGAGGTGCATCTGGGCCTCACCTGGGCCGGCCGGCCGATCACCGCCAAGGTTTCGCCGCGCTGCAAGGCTGCCGAGGGCGAGACGCTCAACCTGCTGGTCGACATGAGCGCGGCCCATCTCTTCGATCCGAAGAGCGAACTCTCGCTCTTCTCCGATGCTCCGCAGCCCCGGGGGATCGCGGCATGAGATGGCTCGCCGACCACTATTTCGCCGAAGGGCCGGGCATTTCGAAAGATGCGCCGAAGCGGACCGGTCTGGCGCTGGTGGCGGAGACCATGTGGCGCGAGGGGATCGAGCTGATGAAGCTTAACCTCATTTTCGTGCTTGCCTGCCTGCCCCTCGTCACCATTCCCGCAGCCTTCGCCGCGATGATGCGGGTCACGCTCACGATGGCGGAAGACCGCAATGTCTATCTGGTGGAAGATTTCGTTCAGGCCTTCCGCCGAAATTTCATCCGCGCGAGCCTGCTCGGTCTGGGTATCGCCGCCGCCTTGGCAATTCCCGGCTACGCGGCCTTCTCCTATGCGGAGCTTGCCGTGGCCTCGCCGCTCTACGCGGTGCCTCTAGCGCTTGCGGTGGGAGTTGCCTGCCTCTTCGCGATTGCAGGCACCTATGCCTTCGCGCTGCTCGTGATTTCGGATTTCAGCCTCGGCGACATCCTGCGCCTTTCGCTTCTTGCCGCACTTGCGCGACCGGGCAAGCCGCTTGCCGCCCTTGGCTTCGTGGCCGCCCTCTGGCTCATCCACATCCTTTTCTATCCGGTGACGCTGGTCATGCCGGCGATCATCAACTTTGCCTTCGGGACGCTGGCCATTGCCTTCAGCGTTCTTGAAACCGTGCAATGCCTCGTCCGCGCCAAGGAGGAGCGCGCGGGGGAGGCATGACAGGCAATATCCGGCGCGTGACGCCAAGAACAGTGGGAGACGAGACATGAAACGCATGCTGATGACGACATCGCTGACCGTGGTCGGCAGCCTGGCCTTCCTGATGGCCGGCGGCGCCAATGCCGAACAGGTGACGCTCAACTGGGCGCTATGGGACTTCGCCAAGGCCCCCTTCTACCAGCCGCTGATCGATGCCTACCAGGCCAAGCATCCGGACGTGAAGATCAACTATACCGACCTTGGCTCGACCGACTACATGACCGTTCTGCAGACGCAGCTGACCGGCGGCGGCGGCGATCTCGACGTCATCACGGTCAAGGACGTGCCTGGCTATGCCAATCTCGTCAAGTCGAAGCTTCTGACCGACGTGAAGGGCGCGGTGGCCGATCCGAAGCCCTATGCCGGCCTGATCGAGGCGCTCACCGTCGAAGGCGGGCTCTATGCCCTGCCCTTCCGCACCGATTTCTGGGTGCTCTATTACAACAAGGACATTTTCGACAAGGCAGGCGTGGCCTACCCGACGAACGATATGACGCTCGACCAGTGGGCCGATACCGCCCGCAAGCTGACCAGCGGTTTCGGCGCCAACAAGGTCTATGGTTCACTCCTGCATGTCTGGCGCTCGACAGTCGAACTGCCCGCCATTCTCGATGGCAAGCATACGCTGGTGGCCGACGATTACAGCTTCCTCAAGCCCTATTACGAGCGGGCGCTGAAGCTGCAGGATGACGGCGCGATCCCGACCTATGCCTCGCTCAAGACCACCAAGACGCACTATTCCGGTCCCTTCTTCAACGGCACGGTCGCCATGCTGCCCATGGGCACATGGTTCATCGGCACGCAGATCGCCAAGGTGAAGTCGGGCGAGTCCAAGGCCTCCAAATGGGGTATCGCGAAATATCCGCATCCGGACGGCGTTGCGGCCGGCACGACCGCGAGCCAGGTGACGAGCATCGGTGTTTCGGTCAACTCCAAGCACAAGGAAGCCGCACTCGATTTCGTGAAGTTCGTCGCCGGTCCCGAAGGCGCGGCTATTCTCGCCGGCACCGGTACGATCCCGGCAATGCGCGACGATGCGGTGCTCTCGAAGATCACCGGCACGGATGGTTTCCCGGCGGATGCCGGCAGCAAGGAAGCGATGAAGACCGTCAACACCTATCTCGAAATGCCGGTCAACCTGAAGGCGGCACAGGTCGAGGTGGTGCTGAACCGCGCCCATGACGAGATCATGACCAACAATATCAAGGTCGATGACGGGCTGAAGGAAATGACCGACGGCGTGAAGCCGATCCTGTCTGCTCAGTAAGCCCTTTGGGCCGGAAGGACGAGGCTTCCGGCCCATCACCACTCTTCAGTTCCAGGTAATCAGGCAGACGCGCCCCGTGACCGATCGCATTCTTCAGGCAAACCCGCTCCACGGCAATCCGCTATCCACGCGTGGGGACGTGGCCAAAGCCGCGCTCGATGTCTTCAACCCGTTGCTGCCATGGTTTTCCGACAGCGGCGCGCGGGTCGCTCTCAGCGCATCCGCCGCCATTTTCGACCGCGCTGCAGCCGATCTCGAAGGCTTCGCCCGTCCGCTCTGGGGCCTAGCACCGCTCGTTTCCGGCGGCGGTTCTTTTGAGCATTGGGACCTTTACCGGCGCGGCCTCGTCTCCGGCATGGACCCGAACCATCCCGATTATTGGGGTGATGTCGCCGACCGCAACCAGCGGCTTGTCGAGCTTGCGGCCATAGGTCTGGCGCTGCGCCTCGTACCCGAACATGTCTTCGATCCGCTGAGTGTCGAAGAAAAGGCTATTGTCGCGACCTATCTCCTGAAGGCCCGTGACCGGGACTATGTCGACAACAACTGGAAATTCTTCCGCGTGCTGGTCGATCTCGGGCTCGAACAATGCGGCATCGCCTTCGATCGCAAAGGCACCGGCGACTATCTCGACGATCTCGAAGCCTTTGAACTCGAGGATGGCTGGTATCGCGACGGGCCGGTCCGCCGTATGGACCATTACATCCCGTTCGCCATGCATTTCTACGGCCTGATCTATGCGCGGCTTCAAAAGGGTGACGATGCGCGCGCCGAACGCTTCCGCACCCGCGCAAGACGCTTCGCGCTCGACATCCGCCATTGGTACGGCCCGGATGGCGCAAGCCTAGCCTTCGGCCGCAGCCAGACCTATCGCTTCGCCGCCGCCGGCTTCTGGGCAGCCCTTGCCTATGCCGATGTGGACGCCCTGCCCTGGGGGGAGATCAAGGGCTATTACTTGAGACATCTGCGCTGGTGGGCCGACCAGCCGATGACGGACCGCGACGGCGTTCTGTCCATCGGCTATTCCTATCCGAACCTGTTTCTGAGCGAGAGCTACAATTCCGCCGGCTCACCCTATTGGGCGATGAAGGCCTTTCTGCCGCTGGCGATCCCGGAGGATCATCCCTTCTGGACAGCCGAGGAACTGCCCGCTCCCACCTTCGACGCGCCGATCCCGCTGACGCAGCCCGGCATGGTGGCGATGCACACGCCGGGCAACGTGGTCGTTCTGTCCTCCGGGCAGGAGCACGACCTGATGCGTGTCGCAGCCGAGAAATACGCCAAGTTCGTCTATTCGACCCGCTACGGCTTCTCCGTCGAGGCGAACGACCGGCATTTCGAGGGCGCAGCGCTCGATGGCATGATCGGCTTTTCGAAGGACGGCATCCATTTCGGCATGCGTGAGATGCTCGACGAGGCCCTAATTGCGGGGGACAGGCTCTACTCAAAATGGCGGGTCTTCGACTCCGTGACAGTCGAAACCTGGCTTATACCAGCCAACCCGTGGCATATCCGGATCCATCGCATCGAGACGAGCGAGGCGCTGAAGACGATCGAGGGTGGCTTCGCGATCCGTCGCTCCGATTTCGGCGCGGACCGGACTGCCATCGGCGAAGGCCATGCGCAGGCCGAGAACGCGACCGACATCAGCGCCATCCATGACCTTACCCATCCGGCGAAGCGGGCGGCGCGGGCGCATTTCCCGCTGCCCAACACAAACCTCATCCATGCCAAAACCATCGTGCCGCAACTGACCGGCACAGTTCCGGCCGGCGTGACCGTGCTGATGACCGCCGCCATGGCGCTGCCGCTCGACGATCGCGCCCGCGCGCAGGCCGTCTCGCCGCCGCAGGCCCCCGAACTTGCCGCCCTCAAGGCTCATTTCGACGCGCATGGCGTTCCGCCGGGCGTCTTCACGCTGAAACCGAAGCCCGCTTCCGGGCCGCGACCGAACTGAAAGGACCAGCCATGCTGACCGTTGAAACCCGCCATGCGATCCATCAGGACCACGCAAAAACCATGGACACGGAAGCGCTGAGGAAGAACTTTCTCGCGACCGACCTCTTCCGTGACAGCGAAATCCGCCTCGTCTACACCCATTACGACCGCTTCGTGCTGGGCGGCGCAGTTCCGGCGGGCGGCGAACTGGTGCTCGACAAGGTGGAGGAGACGCGCACCGCGACCTTCCTTGAGCGCCGCGAACTCGGCATCGTCAATATCGGCGAAACGGGCGAGGTGCGCGCCAATGGCGAAACCTACGCGATGGACCACGGCGACGTGCTTTATCTGGGCCAGGGCAGCGGGCCGGTGACGCTTGCGGGCAATGGTCGCTACTATCTCGTCTCTGCCCCGGCCCACCGCCCTCTTCCGGCAAAGCTGATCCGGCTTTCGGACTCGCGCCAGATGAAGACGGGTGCCATCGAGACTTCCAACAAGCGCACGATCAACCAGTTCATCCACCCGCTCGTGATGGAAAGCTGCCAGCTCGTGCTCGGCTACACCACGCTCGAAGACGGCTCGGTCTGGAACACGATGCCGGCGCATGTGCACGACCGGCGCATGGAGGCCTATCTCTATTACAACATGGCGCCGGAATCCCGCGTCCTGCATCTCATGGGTGAACCGCAGGAAACGCGCCATATGGTGATCGCCAACGAGGAGGCTGCGATTTCTCCGCCATGGTCAATCCACGCCGGCGCAGGGATCGGTGGGTACACGTTCATCTGGGCCATGGCCGGCGACAACATCGACTATACCGACATGGACTTCGTGCAGCCGGCCGATTTGAAATAGCGATGAATGATGTAGCCTGCCTCGCGGCCCTGTTTCAGGCTGTCACGGGGCATTACGCCCCGCCATACTGCCGCACCAGCTCCGGCTCCAGAACCAGATTGTCGAGCCAGGTCGGGTCGAGTTTCGGCACGGAGGAGAAGAGCAGTTTCGAATAGGGATGCGTCGGGGCTTTCACGTCCTCGCGCGTCAGGTGCTCGACCTTCTCGCCACGATACATGACCACGATCTCGTCGCAGATCGCCTCGACCACCGAAAGGTCATGGCTGATGAAGATGTAGGAGAGGTCGAGTTCGCGCTGCAATTCCTTCAGCAGCTCGATAATCGCAGCCGCAACCACGGTGTCGAGCGCGGACGTGATCTCGTCGCAGATGATCAGCTTCGGATTGGCGGCAAGCGCACGTGCAAAGTTTATGCGCTGCTTCTGCCCGCCTGACAGTTCGGACGGATGGCGATAGCGCAGCGACTTCGGCAATTGCACCATGTCGAGCAGTTCTTCGACGCGCGCCGAGCGGGCCTTGCCGCTCAGGCCGTGATAGAAGCTCAAGGGCCGACCGAGAATGTCATCGATGGGCTTGGCCGGGTTGAGCGCCGTATCGGCATATTGGAAGACGATCTGCATTTCGCGCAACTGGTCGCGCGTGCGCCGACGCGCGGCATGGTCAAGTTCCTTGCCGTCGAAGACGATGTTGCCGGCATTGGCGGGAAGGATGCCGGCGATGCAGCGCGCCAGCGTCGATTTCCCGCAGCCGGATTCGCCGATGATGCCGAGGTTACGACCTTTCTGCACCGACAGGCTGACCGAACGGACAGCCTGGATGAAGGGCAGGCCATTCGGCTGAATCGGTCCATAGCCGCCAATGACATTCTCGATCTCGAGAAGCGGGCGCGGCTTCTCGATGGGTTGTTCGGCAAATTGGGTTTCCTTTGGCTCGAAGGCGGCCAGAAGTTCCCGGGTGTAGGCGTGCTTCGGCGCCGAAAGGATGGCATCCGTCGTGCCTTTCTCCTGCACTTCGCCGCCCTTGAGCACGACGATCCGGTCGGCGATCTGCGCGACAACGGCGAGGTCGTGCGAGACATAGACGCCGGAAATGCCGCCGGCCTTCATCACCGACTTGAAGGCTCTGAGAACATCAATCTGGGTCGTCACATCCAGCGCGGTGGTCGGCTCGTCGAAGATGACGAGCTTGGGATCGCCGATCAGCGCCATGGCGGCAGCGAGACGCTGCAGCTGTCCGCCAGAGACCTGATGAGGATAGCGGGTGCCGATCGTTTCAGGCGATGGGAGCGACAGCGCCCGGAAGAGTTCGACGGCCCGTTCACGCGCCTTTTCCGGCGTCATCAGGCCATGGATGCGGGTCACCTCGATGACCTGATCCATGATCGTCTGCGACGGATTGAAGGCGGCGGCGGCACTCTGCGGCACATAGGCCACTTCCGTGCCGCGCACGGCGGAGCGCTCTCGTTCGGAAAGCTTCGCCATGTCCTTGCCATCGACCAGAATCGAACCGTCCGAAATGCGACAGCCGGGGCGGGTGTGCCCCATCAGGGTCAGCGCGATGGTGGTCTTGCCGGAGCCGCTTTCTCCGATCAGAGCAACGATCTCGCCCTTCGCGATCTCGATATCGATGCCCTTGATGATCTCGATGCGGCGACCGGAGTCGGTGGTGGCCTCTACACGAAGGTTCCGGATTTCGACAATCTTGCTCATGTCAGGCGCTCCGGTCGCGGATCTTGCGGGGAAGGTTGTCGATCAGCAGATTGACGCTGATTGTCAGGCTCGCGATGGCAATCGACGGCGCGATGACGGCGGCCGATCCAAAGGAAAGGCCCTGAATGTTTTCATGCACCAGCGCGCCCCAGTCGGCGAGCGGCGGCTGAACGCCGAGGCCGAGGAAGGAGAGGCCGGAGAGCAGCAGAACGATGAAGACGAAGCGCAGCCCGAAATCGGCCAGAACCGGCCGGATGATATTGGGCAATATCTCCGACACCGCCAGATAAAAGGTGTTTTCGCCGCGAATGCGGGCAACGGTGATGAAATCCATTGTGTTGACGTTCACCGCAAGCGCACGGGCGAAGCGATAGGAGCCCGGAATGTAGATGACGGCGAGCGTCATGATCAGGGCAGGCAGCGACGAGCCGACGGCGGCCACGACGACCAGACCGAAGAGCTTGCTCGGAATGGAGATCATGGCGTCCATGAAGCGGCTGAGCACGGTATCGAACCAGCCGCCGATGACGGCCGCCGCCATGCCGAGGATGACGCCGCTGGTCGAGGCGATCAGCACGCCGGCCAGCGCAATGCCCAGCGTGTAGCGGGCGCCGAAAATGATGCGTGAGAACATGTCGCGGCCGAGATAGTCCGACCCCAGCCAGAGCTTGGAACTGATCGGGCCGAAATAGTCCATGTCGACGATCTTGCCGACGGGATAGGGCGCGAGCTGCGGCCCGAAGATGGCGACGACAGCCCAGAAGAGGATGACCACAAGGGCAATCATGCCCACGGGGCTGAATGTGTAACCGAACATGCCGGTGAGCGAGGTGGTGCGGGAGGGCGACAGGGCGCTTTGCGTCATCAGCGGAGCCTCGGATTGGACAGGATAGCGATAATGTCGGCAATGGTGATCAGGATCAGGTAGCCGAGGCAGAAGATCAGGGCACAGGTCTGGATGAGCGGCAGGTCACGCGTGGCTACCGCATCGACCATGAGCTTGGCGATGCCTGGATAGTTGAAGATCGTCTCGATGATGATGACCCCGCCGATGAGATAGGAGAGCGAGAGCGCAAGCGCGTTGACGATGGGACCGAGCGAGTTGGGTAGCGCATGCCTCAGGACGATCCGGCTGCGCGAGGCGCCTTTCAGCAGCGCCATCTCGACATAGGGGGTGGAGAGCGTCTCGATCACGGCGGCGCGGGTCATGCGGATGATCTGGGCCGAGACGACGAAGGTGAGCGTCACGACCGGCATCGCATACATGCGCAACAGGTCCGAAAGCGAATGCACCTCGTTGACGAAGGAAATCGCCGGCAGCCATTTGAGATAAACGGCGAAGATCAGCACGGCCGTCGAGGCGACCACGAATTCGGGAACCGAGATTACGCCGATCGTCAACACCGTCACGATGCGGTCATAGACCGAGCCGCGCATCACGGCGGCCGTGATGCCGAGGGTCAGGGCGAGCGGCACGGCGACGAGGGTGGTGATGCCCGCAAGCTCCATCGTGTTGACGAAACGGCTGCCGATCAGCGTCGCGATGGACATGTTGTTGGCGTAGGACGTGCCGAGATCGCCCGTGAAAACGCCGCCAAGCCAGCGCAGGAAGCGCAGTACGGCCGGTTCGTCGAGATGCATGGCATGGCGAAGTCCCTCCACCGCCTCCGGCGTTGCGGCCTGGCCGAGCAGGATGGCCGCCGTATCGCCCGGTAGCATGTTGGTGGCGAAGAAGACCGCGAAGGAAACGATCAGCAGCGTGATCACGCTGAGGATCAGCCGTTTTCCAATCATGGTTGGGATTTCAGCATTCATGAGAGATCTCCAGCCGCATATGACGGACGACAGCCGCACCGCATTTCGGATTAAAGCATGCCGCGCCGATACGAACTGCGGTTTTTTTTGCCTGGCATGACGGGTACGTGCTCCCCCCCAGGGAGCCATCAGGGCAGGCCGGCATTTGCAGGGCGATATTTTGCACCCTGAAACAGCGACGAACGGCCGTGGCGTCCGGGAGCCTGAGCACCCGGACACGGTCGGTTCGATCAGGCTTCCAGCCAGACATATTCGGCCATGGCGTAGCCCATCATGCCGCCGAGCGGGTTGGGCAGAAGGCCCTTGACCTTGCTGGAAATGCCATCGGAATTCATCGTGTTGGCCGGGATGATGGTGCCGGCCTCTTCCGAGATCATGGTCTGCATCTCGTTGTAGATCTCGTGACGCTTGGCATCGTCGAGCGATCCGCGCGCTTCCAGCATCATGGAGTCGAACTTCGGCGACTTGAACTGGCTTTCGTTCCACGGCGCATCGGACGAGTAAAGCAGCGAGAAATAGATGTCCGGCGTCGGCCGCGGGTTGATGTTGCCGAAGTGGATCGGTGCCTTGAGCCAGTACTTGTCCCAATAGCCATCCGAAGGCACGCGCTGGATATCGAGCTTCAGGCCGATCTCTGCACCCGAAGCCTGGATGATCATCGCCATATCGACAGACGAGTCTGCCGCCTGGGAAGCCACGACCGGGATCGACTGACCGAGAACGCCCGCCTTCTGGAAATAGTGCTTGGCCTTGTCGGGGTCGAATGCCTTTGGCTTCAGGTTCGGATTGTGGAAGGCGTTGGCCGAGGAAATCGGCTGGTCGTTACTGACTTCACCGAAGCCACGAAGCGCCGCGTTCACGATCTGCTCGCGATCGACGAGATATTTCATACCCGTCACGAAATCGGGCTTGTTCAGGTCGAGACGAATGTTCAGGTTCGTATAGAGGCCTGTGTTCGTCCTGGAAAGCTGAAAGCCCTTTTGTCCATCCAACAGCTTGGCGGAACGGGGATCGACAGCCGAGCAGAACTGGATATCGCCCGCCAGCAACGCATTGACGCGGGCGCTGGCATCGCTGATGGCGAAATACTCGAAGGAATCGAGATGCGGCAGGTTCGGCTTCCAGTAGTTCGTGTTCTTCTTGACGATGGAGCGGACGCCAGGCTCAAACGTTTCCAGGACGAAGGCGCCGGTGCCGATGCCCTTCGAAAAGTCGGTCGTTCCGTCCTGCACGATCATGAATTGATGCAGTGCCAGAATGTACGGAAGGTCGGCGTTGGGCGCCTTCAGCACGATTTCGACGGTCAACGGGTCGATCGCCTTGATCTCGGTCATCTGGGCGGCGATCTTCGCAACCTTCGAGCCGACGGCCGGATCGAGGTGGCGCTTCAGCGAAAACACGACGTCGGCGGAGGACAGGGTCTTGCCGTTGTGATACGTGACGCCCTTGCGAAGCGTGACAGTCCAGGTCTTGGCATCCTTGGTCTCGAGCTTTTCGGCGAGTTCCATTTGGGGAATGCCGGTGACGTCGATGAAGGTCAGGCGATTGTAGACCATGCAGCATCGTGCGTAGTCGGTGCCGAGCGAGGCCTTGGCCGGGTCGAGCGTGTCGGCATTGGAGGAGGAAATGCCGGCCGCCTTCATGTGGCCGCCGGAAACCGGCGTCGCGGCAACCGCCTGCTCGGCACGGCCGAAGATGGCGCCGCCAGCGGAGAGGGCAACGCCGCTCGCCAGCATCATCTTCAAGAGATCGCGACGGGTGGCGCCGCGACGGATGGCGTCTTCGACGCGGGCGTCGTCCGATTTCGTCCAGTTGGTAATCTTGTCGGTCATGTCATTCCCCTTCTTTGCTTTGATTGGGTGACGTCCGTCTTGTGCGGACTTTTCGGCCCCGGTGAATATTGCTTGCGCCACCCCCATCTCGCGCCTTTTCTCCCTTGGCGCTGATTGCTCGCCGCGAGCACTTGGGCGTATGGCGATGAATTCTGCGTATTCGTTGCCGAGGCTGCTCCCTCGGGTCTTGTGTTTTATCAGTCTGTCACGACTGCGGAGACGTATCGTTCGGTTTGATCCGACAGAGCAGCATAAAATTGCGAACTTGCTTCCAAAGGCGATATTTCGGCGAAAGCCGACGCTAAAGGTTCCGAGCCTTCGGGCATGGCTGCGTGAATGCGCTTAACGAGCCTATGGCTGGGTACCGGATAGCGGTATCTCGGCATTCAGGCAGGGATGGCGCCGCCCATGACACTGAAGCCTGGGCGCTGGCAGAGGCTAAACCGGCAGAACCCTGCCAGCCGTCACGTCCTCCCGCCATTTCTCCCACTGCCCTCTTAGAGTCATCCGCGATACGCCGATCGTCTCGTCCAGGACCTCGACCTGGATCATTCGCTCCGTCCGAAATTTATTCGCCGGTTACCGAAACCGCGAAGGCACGGCTTGCGGGACGGTGAAGTGACAAGCGGAAAAATCGACAGCCTCCAGTCGGCTTGCATCTGACCCGGTTGCAGCCGCGGGGCATGACCCCAGGTCTGGCGGGAGGCAGAGGCACCGGGATCAGAAGGTCACGTGCGATCGATCACATCTCTGACGCGGGTTGCCAATTGCTCGAAGGTGAACGGCTTGGAGATCAGCTCCAGCCCCGCGTCCAGTCTGCCATGGTGCACGATGGCATTGCGGGAATAGCCTGTCGTGAACAGGACCTTGAGGCCGGGACGTATTTTCGCGGCCTCGTCAGCAAGTTGCTTTCCGGTTCGGCCCGGCAGGACGACATCGGTAAAGAGAAGATCGATCCGCTGTTCCGTCTTCAGGATCGCAAGGCCTGCTTCACATTCGGACGCCTCCAGAACCGTGTAGCCCAGTTCGGACAGAATCATCGTGCTGTAGGCGCGGACGTCATCATTATCCTCGACGACAAGAATGACCTCGCCATCGCTGCTGGCCGGAACAAAAACATCTGCCTCCGCGCCCTTGGCGTCGGTTTCGCCTCGGTAGCGCGGGAAGTAGAGCTTGATCGTCGTTCCCTGCCCTTCCTCGCTATAGATCGTCACATGCCCGCCCGACTGCTTGACGAAGCCGTAGACCATGCTCAGCCCAAGTCCGGTCCCGCGTCCGACCTCCTTGGTCGTATAGAAGGGTTCAAAGGCGCGGTTGAGCGTCTCGATGGACATCCCGGTTCCGGAATCGCTGACAGCGATCATGACATATTGACCCGGCACGACCTCGGCGTCGGTGGCCACATAGCTCTCGTCAAGCGCGGTGTTCGCAGTCTCGATGGTCAGTTTTCCACCCGCCGGCATGGCATCGCGGGCATTGACCGCCAGATTGATGATCGCGCTTTCCAGCTGGTTCTGATCCGCTTCTATGGTCCACACCCGAGGCGCCAGCACGCCCTCGAGTTCGATATGTTCGCCTATGCTGCGATGGAGAAGCTCGTTCATGTCGCGCACGAGTATATTCGGATCGACTGGCTTGGGATTGAGCGGCTGGCGGCGCGAAAAGGCGAGCAGACGTCCGGTCAGGCTGGCCGCGCGATGCGCGCCCTGCAGCGCCATGTCCGCCGCGCGGGCAATCCGTGCCTCATCGCCCGGCCTGCTGCGCTTGATCGTGTCGAGCCCGCCGATGATGACGGTCAGCAGGTTGTTGAAATCATGCGCGACGCCACCGGTGAGCTGGCCGACGGCCTCCATTTTCTGCGCCTGGCGCAAGGCGTCTTCCGCCTTAGCCCGCTCGGCGATTTCATCGGCGACGCGCTGTTCGAGCGTGGAGTTTAGCGCCTGGAGCTCCTCTTCCGCCGCACGACGCTGGGCGAGCTCACGTTCGGCGGCGTGAAACAGCTGCGCATTATCAATCGCCACCGCGGCCTGGCTTGCGAGCGCCAGAACACGCTCCTCGGCGCGCATGTCGAACATGTCCGCCTCGGAATGCCCAAAGAACAATCCGCCGATCACCTCCCCGTTTCGTGACTTCACCGGCACGGCCATGTAGCTGCGAACCGGAAGATGTCCCTCCGGCATGCCGAAATACGGCGCGCTCTTGCCATAGCGGGGGTCGGCTGTAACGTCCGGCGACCGAACGACTTCCGTGCCGGCAAAGGTCGGATGAAAGACGTCCGTGTTCCGCGGCATGGGGAACTGCGCAAACGCCTCGCGCGGCACGCCCGAAAGGCTATAGAGCGTGTATCTTCCGCCTTGCTCATCGACGACGTTATGAAAGAAGGCGCCGAATTCGGCACCGCTCAGTTCCACGCTGGCATCGGTGATCGCCTGAACCAGCTTTTCCTGATCGAGATTGCCCGATATGGCATTGGCCGTCCGGTTCAGGATCGAGAGCGCGCGCATCTGCTCCTCGAGTTCCCGCGCGGCCCTGCGCTCTGCTGTGATGTCGATCACCACGCCGGACATATTCTTGTGACCGTTGCTGTCGGTTTCCACGCGGCCGCGGGCAACCACGACGCGCTCGTCACCGCTGCCGTGGACACGGTATTCCGCCTCATAGGGTTCCCCGGTCTCGACGGAACGTCCGAGTACCGCCAACACGGCATCGACATCCCTGGGGTCGATGCCGGCCACGAAGTCCTGCAGCGGAAGCCCGGCTTCCGCATCGGAGGGATTGACGCCGAAAACCTCGGCGAGCGGTCCCTGGATCGCAAGGCGGTCGCTATCGACCGACCAGTCGAACACGGCAACGCGTCCTGTCGAGAGCGCAAGGCTCAGACGCTCCTGCGTCATGAGAAAACGTTGCTCGCTCCTGAAGACGGCGCGCGCAGCCTCGCGCCGGATCTCGGCCATCTGGATGTTGGAATGAACCCGGGCGACAAGTTCGCGCGCAGCGAAGGGCTTGATCAGATAGTCATCGGCGCCGGCATCCAGCCCCTCGACCTTCGCTTCCTCTCCCGCCCGCGCCGACAGCATGATGACGGGCACTTCAGCAAGACGTTCATCGGCGCGAACTGCCCGGAGGAGGCCGAAACCGTCGAGCTTCGGCATCATCACGTCGGTCAGGATGAGTTCGGGTTTGCGCTGGCGGGCGAGTTCAAGGGCAAGCTCCCCATCCGGCGCGACCACGACCTGGTAGCCTTGGGCTTCGAGAAGGCGGCCGACATAGGAGCGCATGTCGGCATTGTCGTCCGCCAGAAGGACTCTCTTTCCGGCACCCTGACCAGGACCGCCCTGGACCGTCAGGGCATTCAGGCCGAACGCCGAAATCTCCGATGCAGCCTCCCGGTCGGCCCCGTCGGGCAGCCAACGCAACGCCTCCTCGATGAATTCATGCGATCTGGAAACGACCGCCGCCGCATGAGCCTGCTCCTCAACAACCTTGTCCGATTGCAGATGCGCCCGTCCCAGGGGAAGCGTCACGGTGAAGGTCGTGCCCTTGCCCTCGATGCTTCTTGCCGAGATCGCGCCGCCATGCAGCGTCACAAGCTCGTGAACGAGCGCCAGACCGATGCCGCTTCCCTCGAAACTGCGCCCCCGTGTCGCTTCTATGCGATGAAAGCGCTCGAACAGACGGGGCATTTCCTCGGTCGGGATGCCTACGCCCGTATCCCATACCTCCACCACCGCAGAATGACCGTCCGCAGCTTGATGAACGGAGACGCCGATCTCCCCCTCCATCGTGAACTTGAAGGCATTGGACAGGAGGTTGAGGATCACCTTCTCCCACATCTCGCGATCGATGAAGACAGGTTCGGAAAGCGACTGGCAGTCGAGTTCGAGCTTCAGCCCGGCGCGCTCGATGGCAGAACGGAAGCTGGCTGCGATATCGGCGGTGAATTCGCAGAGGTCCGTCGCCCTATATGTTGCGCGGACACGCCCGGCCTCGATCCGCGAGAAATCGAGAAGACTGTTGACCAGCCGCAAGAGGCGGCTTCCATTGCGATGCGCAAGTTCCACCTGAGAACGCATCTGCTCATGCTGCATATGTCCCGAAAGCGCATCCTCGAGCGGCCCCAGCATGAGGGTCAACGGTGTGCGGAACTCATGGGAGACGTTCGAAAAGAAGGCCGTCTTTGCACGATCGAGTTCCGCGAGCGCCTCGACGCGCCGCCGCTCCTCCTCATAGGCATCAGCATTGGCGATAGCAGCAGCGATCTGACCCGCCGCAAGGTCGAGGAACCCGCGGTAGTTCTCATCGAACTGGCGGTATGGGCTCAGACCCACCACCAGCACGCCCGCCCTGCCCGTGTCCCCTGAAGGTTGCACGGGGAGAATGGCTGCCTGTTTGCTTTCAAGATCCCAAGCACCCTTCGGCGGCGCACCCGGAAGAAGAGCCGCAATGTCCTCGACGACCAGCAGCTGGTGCTCGTTCAGCACCTTGGAAATCGGCCAGGTTTGCGCATGCGATTCTCCCCCATCTTCCGGCACACCGAACGAGGCCGCAAGACTCATGTCCCGCCCGTTGGCACAGGCGATGAAAAGCTGCGCAAAGGTCACGTCGTGCTGATTGGTGGCAAGCGCGCGAATGCTCCGGTCACAGGCCTCCTGCCAGGATCGCGCATCCACGGTGCGGGCAGCGAGTTCTCGCAACAGTCGCAGCTGCCGGTCGCCTATCACCCGTCTTGTGTCGTCAGTGTTGGCGCAAATGATGCCGCCCGGCGTGCCGTCATCCGTTGGAATGGGACTATAGGAGAAGGTGTAATACGTCTCCTCCGGATATCCGTGACGCTCCATGATCAGGAGCTGTTCTTCCACATAGGTCCCTTCGACGCCCCCCATGGCGGTGGTCAACATGGGCCCGATTTCCGGCCAGATTTCGCGCCAGACTTCGGCTGTCGGCCGCCCGAGCGCCCACGGGTGCTTGCCGCCGATAATGGATTTGTATGCATCGTTATAAAGATAGATGAGCCGTTCGCCCCATCCGATCCAAATCGGCTGCCGGGACGTCAGCATGATGCGCACGGCGGTCTTCAGGCTCTGCGGCCAGGATTCGGGAGCACCGAGAACCGTATTGCTCCAGTCATGCGCGCGGATGAGAGCCCCCATCTCGCCGCCGCCCGCCAGAAAATTGAGATTGGTCGTCGCGTTTGCAGTCTCGAGATGAGGCACACTCATCAGCACTCTCCGGCGGCTCGAGCATCGGGCATGATGAAAGCGTCAGGCTTTGGCGACCGCCTTGCGAAGGGCTGCGTCCAGTTCCTCGATCCGAAACGGCTTTGGAACGATCGGCATATGCCGGAAATCCTCTGGGACAACACTCGCGTCATAGCCGCTCGATATAACGAACGGCAGACCCTTCGCCATGAGGGCTGCAGCTACGGGAAAGACCTTTACGCCCCCGAGATTAAGATCAAGCAGGGCAACATCGAACGCGACATTTCCATTTTCCACGGCTGACAGTGCATCAGGGACGGAATGCGCTGTCCCTGACATCGTGCATCCCAGCTCTTCCAGCATCGACTCGATCATCATGACAACAAGTTGTTCGTCCTCGACGACGAAGACGCGAACAGCGGCCGGAAAGCTCATATGCCCCTCAACAAAATTTCCTTAATCCTCGCAAAACTCCCCAGCTCTAGGAAAGTTCCAAAGCAGCGGAACATTTCCTCTCGCAAGTCACATGTCGCGTTTTCGGGGAAGGTTCAGAGAGAGTTGGCGCCCACAATTGATCGCCACCTCCATTACAGCATCTTGTCAATCACTGCCGCCAGCTGATCCTGGGTGTAGGGTTTTCCCAACCGGACCACATCGATTTCAATGCCGGGCGGCAAGTCCGCATAGCCGGAGGCAAGCAGGATGGGCAATTCCGGAAGCCGATCGCGTGCCGCCTTCGCCAGCTCCATCCCCGTCATGCCGGGCATCGAGTAATCGGTGATCAGGAGATCGAAATTCTCGCCGCTATCGATGATCCTGAGGGCATCCCTGCCGGAATGGACCTCCACAACCTCGTGGCCGAGATCGATCAGCATATCCGTGGAACTCATCGCGATCAGAACGTCGTCATCGACCAGCAATATCCGCCTTGACGCGCGGAGCCTCGGGCTATTTTCGGTCGACGGAACGGATTCTTGTTCTGCAGTATCGTCTGTCGCGACAGGGATCCACAGTTCGGCCGTCGTCCCCTCGCCGATCGCACTGATCAGCTTCAGACCACCGTTCATCTGCAGAGCCAAACCATGGACCATGGAGAGGCCAAGACCCGTGCCCTTGCCCAATTCCTTTGTCGAGAAGAAGGGCTCTATCGCTCTTTGCAGGGTCACCAGATCCATGCCTTGGCCTTGGTCGATAACGGACAGAACGACGTAGCGCCCGGGAGAAAGCGAATCCACCTCCGATCGCTGCTCGGCTTCCCTCAATGCGATCCGCACCGTGCCACCCTCCGGCATCGCGTCGCGCGCGTTCACTGTCAGGTTGAGGAGGGCGAGTTCCACCTGATTTGCATCCGCCAAAACCGGTGGAAGGCGCTGCGGGCCGGCCAGTTCTATGGCAACCCTGGACCCTACGGAGCGCTGCAAAAGATCCTCCATATCCCGCACCAGCGCATTCAGGTTTACCGGGGTCACTTGGAGGTCCTGTTTGCGGGCGAAGGCAAGGAGCCGCTGTGTGAGCGAGGCGCCACGCTGGGCACCCTGGAGGGCGCCGTCAATCAGCCGTGTTGCCTTTGCATCGCCTGCGACGTGCTTGTTGAGGAGTTGAAGATTGCCGAGCACGACCATCAAGAGATTGTTGAAGTCATGCGCAATCCCGCCCGTGAGCTGCCCGATGGTCTCCATCTTCTGCGCCTGACGAAGCTGCTCCTCCGCGCGTTCCCGCTGTTTGGCTTCGGCGAGCACAAGCCTGTAGGCTTCCTGGAGCTCACGCGTTCTTTCAGCCACGCGCTCTTCCAGCACCTCATTGAGGCGGCGCTGCTGTTCTTCCGCCTCTATGCGTGCAGTGACGTCCGCGCAAACACCGACGAGCCTGACCGGCACGCCTGTCCGGTCGCGATGGAGCTGCGCCCGAATTTCGGTCCAATGGTCCGTGCCATCGGGCCAGATCGTCCGGCAGACGAGAGCGTGATCGGTTCCTTCTGCAATCGTTGTCGCGACCGCCTGCATCATGGTCGCCTTGTCTTCCGGATGGAAGGTTTGCAGGAAGGCCTCGTATGTCAGGCTCTCCCCCATAGCGCGACCAAAGATCTGCCTGCAGGCGGGCGACGTCGTCAGATCGTGAGTTGCCAGATCAAGCTCCCAGGTCCCCAGTCGCCCGGCTGCCAGCGCGGTCTGGAGGCGACGCTCACCCTCGTTGAGAGCCTCCATGCGCAAAGCCGCATCATATTGCCGTTGCCGCGCCCGTGAGGCGGATCGCGCGACGCTGATGAACGTGGTCGCATGGAACGGTCGCTCGATGAAGCTGGCATTGCCGAGTATGTCGGACCAGCGGGCGGCGGCGGGATTGCGTTCCGGACCACCGCCGCGGGCTGTCAGGATGATGAATGGAAGGTCGGACCAGGTTGGTTGCGCCTTGACCCAGGACGCGAGCGGGCGCAGGTCCGCAGAAAACAGAGCTTCCTCTGTCACAACGACGAAAGCGACACGATCCCCCAGCCGGGACGCGAGCGCATCCAGCGTCGCAGACGTCTCGGATTTCAGGCCGGCCTCCTCTAACAACGCGCCGGCAATCCTCTCGTCGCGGCCGAATGGCGCATGAATCAGACAGACAATGTCACCTTCAGGAATCAGGGCCGCCCTCCTCGGGAGTCGGCAAGAGACGTGGCCGATCCTCCACCAAAATGGGCACGCCCCGGAGGATGCCCTGGAAGCCGGTCAACGGGTCGCCGAGTTCGAGACCGGCTTTGCCAATTCTGTATTCCCGGATGGTATCTTCATGTTGCCCTGTCCGCTTCTTGATGACGGAGACTGCCCTGCGCACCTGACCCTTGGCCTCGAAATATCTGAGCAGGATGACGGTATCCGCCAGATACGTCACATCTACCGGCGATTTCATGTCACCGACCAGGCCATGCTGCGCGACGGTGATGAATGTATTGGCACCCTGCCGGTTCAGATACTGCAGCAGTTCATGCATATGCAGGATCAGCGCATTCTCTTCCGGCATGGCTGCCTGATAGCCGTTGATGCTGTCGATGACGACAGTCTTCGCGTCAAAGGAGGCCACCCTGTCCCTTACGCGTTGTGCAAACTCTCCGGGCGACAGTTCTGCGGCATCCAGCTGTTCGATATGCAATTGTCCCTGGGCAGACAGAGCCTCGAGGTCGAGCCCGATTGCTTTCGTCCGCGCAAACAGCAAGCCAAGTTCCTCATCGAAAATGAAGACCGCAGCATTCTCTCCGCGTCGTATGGCGGCTTCGACGAACTGCAGGGCAAAAAGGCTTTTCCCCGTCCCGGCAGGCCCGATCAGCAGGGTGCTGGACCCGCTGGCGATCCCTCCGCCGAGCAGGTCATCGAATTCTTTCATACCCGTCGCCAACATCGTCCGATCAAAACCGGGCTTGTGTTCCACGGCGCGCAGGCGCGGGAAGACCTCCACTCCGCCGGTCTTGATGGTGAAGTCGTGGTACCCGCCCCGAAAAGCCTGACCACGGTACTTCAAGACGCGCAGCCGCCGGCGCTCGGACCCATAATTCGGCGCAAGCTGCTCCAGATGGATCACGCCATGGACGACGCTGTGGACCGTCTTGTCCGTTGCATCTGAGGTCATGTCGTCCAGCAGCAGGACGGTCGAGTCCATGCGCGAGAAGAAATGTTTGAGCGCCAGAATTTGCCGTCGATAACGCAGGGAATTCTGGGCCAGCAGCCTTATCTCGGAAAGGCTGTCGATCACGACCCGTTTTGGCTTCACCCGCTCAAGAGCTTCGAAAATGAGTTTCGTCGTCTCGCCGAGTTCCAGATCGGACGAGTAGAGGAGGCTTTGCTGCTGGTTCGCATCCAGGAGGCTCTCAGGCGGGACCAGCTCGAAAACTTCGATGAGATCCGGAATGTCCTTCCCGTGCGACAAGGCGCTGTCGCGAAGTTCCTCTTCCGTTTCCGACAGGGTGATATAGAGGCACTGCTCTCCTTCCGCTGCGCCTTCCAGCAGAAACTGAAGCGCGATGGTGGTCTTGCCGGAGCCGGGAGACCCCTCGAGCAGGAAGACTCGCTTGCGGGAAAGCCCGCCCGACAACACATCGTCCAGTCCGTCAACGCCAGTTCTTGCTTTTCCGATTGTCCTGTCTTCCATACCTGCTCCGCGGAAGGGGTAGCTGAGAAATATCCAGGTCGGAACGCGGGAGGGTTGCGTTTGGTTCCTGCAGCGACGTGCATTGCATAGTGCGGGCAATCCGACCGAAACTGATCTTCAGGACCTTAACTGCGCTTCCACGGCCGCCTTGTCGATGACAGAGAACACCTCGGCAATCTTGCCGTCTCTCAATGTGTAAAAGGCATGTTCGTGGAAGACGACGCGCCGACCATTGACCAGCACGCCGAGGAAATCTTTGACGGGCGTGCAGTCGAAACGAAGCCGGCAGGCGACATGACCTTCATCTGCGACGACAAGGTCGGCGTTGAAGTGAAGATCAGGAATGTCCCGGCAGTTTTCTTCCAGCATAGCCCTGTATCCATCCGCTCCCAGCAGGCGCCCGTTGTGGACGACATCGGTCGCCACAAACGCTCCAAGCTGGCTCCAGTCACGGGCATTCAGGCAGGCGATATAGGCCTCATACATCAAGGCTGTTGTGCCGGCTTGTGGTACATCGTTCATTTCAAAGCCTCCGCCTTTCCGTCCTGCGCAGTCGCCGAATAGCGACGCTGCCCGTCTTTCCCCTTTTTCACGTTGGCCGCGGAACAAAGGCAGCTTTTTTAGCTTCTGACCTATGAGCCGCGCGCCGTGTCAACCGGACGTGACAGGGATGATGAACGCAGAGATTTTTCCGGTTTCTCTCTGCGGCCAACGAAATGGCAGTCGAGCGTCCCACCTGTCCGGCCCGCGCCTCAACACATCCCGCACGACGCAAGGTGCGGTGATGTATTGATCCCCACCTTGGCCGGCCAATCCGATTTCATACGAGCGCACGTGCGCAATCTTAATTGCGCCGGACACGAGCGGACAGACTAAGCTGATTGCTCGCGCCCGGCGCGATTTCGTGCTGAAGTCAGGGGCTAACCTGACTTCGCTTCTATGAGTCGGCGACCGATGCTCGCTCTTATCCAGGGTACCGGTGGCCAATCGCGGCACAAGCCTACTGCGCGGTTGAGGCCTGGCCCAACTTGACAGAAGGCTCTCGTCCCCAGACCCGCAATTTGCCGAGCAGAGAGACGAAGCCGGCAAGGCCTTCTTCACCCGGCAAAGCGACGACGCCTTCGTCAAGGGCACCTGCGATCCCTGCCTTTTCAAGAAGCGGCATAGCCGACTGCTCATAGCCGATGAACTTGCAGTGCTGGAATGCGTCGGCGACAAAATCGCGCGCGGTCGCCTCCTTGACAAGATCCTCGACCGCCGCCGCCGACGTCAGCAGCGCGACCGCGTCGAAAAGGACAGAAGGCCCGCCGTCGATCATGTGATGCACCTCGATCCAGCTTCCATCAGAGGCTTGAACACCGCCGACCTTGGGGGCAATCAGCTCGAACACTGCCTTTTCCTTGGTGATCGCCGTCGTCAGCCCTTTCAGCAGCTTTGCATCGACGCCATCGGTCACCAGGATGCCCAGCTTGCGGCCTTCGAAGCGTTTCGGGCCGCGCTCGACGATGCTAAGCGAAGGTGCGGGTTCGAGATCCTGCCGCGTAGGGACTGCGGCATCCGCAGCTTTCGGCATCGACTGGAGGCCAAGCTTGTGGGCAACGGTCGTCGCCAGGGTCTCATCTATATTCAGGAGATGTGAAACCATGCGCTCGCGGATGGCGGCGGTCTCGACCTTGCTCAACTCGAAGGTCAGAGCGGCGGCGATATGGCGTTGCTCGGGCGGTGTCTGGCTGAGGTAGAACTGCCGCGCCTGACTGTAATGGTCGGCAAAGCTCTCGGGTCGCAGACGGGCCTTCGCGCCCTGCTCTTCTGCCGGGAAATGCCTGAAGCCTCGCGACGGCGATTCCCGCGGCCCCTCGCCAAACGAGTTCGGCTGATAGTTGGCTCGGCCGACGGGATTGCGCATCGCCATATGCCCATCCTGCTGGAAATTCGCAAAGGGACATCTCGGCGCATTGATCGGCAGGTGGGTGAAATTCGGCCCGCCAAGGCGCTTGAGCTGCGTATCGAGATAGGAAAAATTGCGGCCCTGCAGCAGCGGGTCGTTGCTGAAATCAATCCCCGGCGGCACGTTCTGTGTCATGAACGCGACCTGTTCGGTCTCGGCAAAGAAATTGTCGGGCATGCGGTCCAGCACCAGCCGGCCAATAGGGACCGGAGCGAGGATTTCTTCGGGAATGATCTTCGTCGGGTCCAGCACGTCGAAATCGAAACTGTCGGCAAATTCCTGATCGAAAAGCTGCACCTGCAATTCCCATTCCGGAAAGTTGCCTGACTGGATGGATTGCCAGAGATCGCGTCGGTGAAAATCCGGGTCGGCGCCATTGATCTTGACGGCCTCGTTCCAGGCGACCGACTGAAGACCCAGCTTCGGTTTCCAGTGAAACTTCACGAAGGTGGATTCATCTTTCGCGTTCACGAAACGGAACGTGTGGACACCGAAGCCCTCCATGAAGCGGAAGGAGCGCGGAATGGTACGGTCTGACATGATCCACATGACCATGTTCATGCTTTCCGGCGTCAGGCTGATAAAGTCCCAGAAGTTATCATGCGCGGTCTGGGCCTGCGGGAAAGCCCGATCGGGCTCCTGCTTGGCGGCGTGGACAAGATCGGGAAACTTGATGGCATCCTGAATGAAGAAAACCGGAATGTTGTTGCCAACAAGGTCCCAGTTTCCCTCCTTGGTATAGAGCTTCACGGCAAATCCGCGCACATCGCGGGCGAGGTCGGCCGAGCCCTTGTTGCCTGCCACCGTTGAAAAACGGACGAAGGCCTCGGTCTTTTCACCGGCGCGCTGAAAGATATCGGCCTTGGTGAACTTGGCCAGCGATTCATACGTTTCAAAATAGCCGTGCGCCCCGTAGCCGCGGGCATGAACCACCCGTTCGGGAATGCGCTCGTGGTCGAAGTGAAAAATCTTCTCGCGGAAGTGGAAGTCGTCCACGACGAGCGGGCCGCGCGAGCCGACCCGCAGGGAATTCTGATCGTCAGCGACGGGTCCGCCCTGCGCCGTCGTCATCACCGGCGCATCCCCCTCGGCAATCGGATGCAATTCGCCGCCCTGACCGCGTTCCATCTTCTGGTCGTGGATCTTGGCTGTGACCGTCTTGGACGCGACGGTCCCACGGGTTGAAGTCTTGGCCATGGTTTGCTCCTGGAGTGAGTGATCGGGTGAGGCGGCGCGCCTAGACGGACAGGCCGCCCGATAGGCGACCTGCTTTGCATCGAGATGATTATTTGGCTTTGTTTGCGCCCTTGGGATTGGCGGTCGCTTCGCCGAGCGCTGTCAACTTTTCGTCCGTCGCAATCTCCTCTTGGAGATTGGCGTCGAGCAGGGAAACGGCCTCCTTGAGACCCAGCTGCTTGGCCCAGGCTTTGAGCGTGCCGTATCGCGCGATTTCATAGTGTTCGACTGCCTGTGCCGAGGCGATGAGGCCTGCATCGAGGGCCGAAGTGCCTTTATATTCCTCCATGATCTCTTCTCCTTCGGCGAGGATGCCCTGGATGGCTTCGCACGTCTTTCCACGCGGCGGCTTTTCCAAAAGCCCGAACACCTGTTCCAGGCGCTCGATCTGGCCCAGAGTTTCTTCACGGTGCTGCAAGAACCCCGCCTTTCCCTCTTCGGATTGCGCAGCGCGCGCCATCTTCGGAAGGGCCTTCAGGATTTGCTTTTCGGCGAAGTAGATGTCCTTGAGGGTGTCGAGGAACAGGTCGGAGAGGGTCTTTTCGGAAGACATTTGAGGATCCGATCGGGTCATGGGAAGTATCGGAAGCCTAACCTTCCAGTGCTCCAATGGTTCCTCCCGTGCGCCTCTCCCGGGTGGTCAGCCTGCTGAAATCGCGAAAGCCCCGGACCGATGGGTCCGGGGCCGACGCTGCTCTTTAGATACGTGTTGTGCGATATCGCTCACGCTCCGCAGCAATCTGCGAAGGCGTGTAGGGATCGGCATTTTCGTCGAAGCGGGTCCAGCCCTGATCGGCGTAGCTCGCGCGACGAGCGGCTATATCGACGCGCGGCGACCTGCTGAGGATGGCTTCTGCGGAAGCGGCGCGGCTTTCGTCAACACGCGCCGTCACGACCGAGCCACCGCGGCGAATCCCTTCGGCATACAGCTGAGCATCCTCTTCTGGAACGCCGGATTCCACCATCGCTCCGACGATACCGCCGACCGCACCGCCTGCAACAGCGCCGGCGACCGCGCCCGCTGCCGTTGCAGCAAGCCATCCGGCGGCAACAACCGGGCCGACGCCGGGAATGGCGAGCATTCCAAGGCCCGTCAGGAGACCGCCTGCGCCGCCTGCCAAGGCGCCAACGCCGGCGCCCGTGCCCGCGCCCTCGGCGGCGCGGTTCCCCTGGCCCTCGACATCGACCCCGTTGGACTCGTGAGTGACGATGCTGATATCATCTGAGGATACACCCGCATCCTCCAGCGCTTCCACAGCCGCTTTGGCGTCGTCGTAGCTGTCGTACAGTCCTGTGATCGTTCTCATCGATTTTCTCCTATCTTCTTGATTACTTGGCCATTGTCACATTGCCCTGGAAGTCCAGGGAGACGCCGGCTTCCTTGCCGTCCTTCATCGCGGTGCCGCGCCAGACGCCCTGTCCATCAAGCTTCAAGCCGGTCACGTTCTTGTAGCCGGCATCTTCGATGCGGGATTTTGCCTGCGCTTCGGTGAAGCTGTTCTCGCCCGCAACGGGCGCCGCCGGATTTTGGTCCGTATTGACGGCGGGCGTGGTCTGCGTCGTGGTGGGGGTTTGGCTCTGGGCAAAGGCGCCAGATGCAGCCAGCAGAAGGCCGGCAGAAAGGACGGTGATTTTATACATCATGGTGTTCTCCTGTTTGAGCACAGGCGCAACATCCAAAAATCTGTTTTGTTCCAACTAATTCCTTGTTGCGGGCAAGCCTTGCAGCGTCAACGTCTGCACGATCGAGCGCGCTCTGATGGCGACGGGCTCTACAAAATCCGCAGGAACTTCAGGGGCTCGGGCGATAACGATTATCGAGCAATTGCGCGGGTTGCGTGGAGGCTGGCCCCAAAAGAAGAGCTGCCCCGGCGCTGGCCGAGCCTTGCCGGTTTTGGCCGACCGGGACGGTTGATGCCCTCAGTCGTTGTCGTTTGGTATGTTCAGCAAGTGCCCGCAGGCCTTGCAATGAACAGCATCAACCTCATGTCTCTGGAGCCCGCATTTTTCGCAAGGGTAGAGAACCTTATAAGGACGGACGATCGCCTGGGCGAGCCTGACAAAGAGGGAGATGCCGACGATCATGGTCACGACCGAGGTCAGTTTTCCAAGCACCCCCGGAAGCGTGATGTCACCAAAGCCGGTCGTCGTCATGGTCGCGACAGTGAAGTACAGCGCGTCGACAAAACCCACCAGACCACTTTGGTGGTAGAAGAACGTCGTATAGACGAACCCCGTCACCATGAAGAGGAAGACGAGGAAATTCAGCGAGGCGCGCGCAATGTCCTTGTAGCGACGGCCGCCGAGCCTTTCCAGTATCAAGGCAAAAAGCGGGCTCCCGCCCACGGCCCACAATCGCATCGCTCTCAAGAAGGCAAAGTTGAACAGCCCATCCGGAAACAGGAGCGTGGCGAGGATCACAAGATCGATCCATGTCATGGGGCGTTTCAGGAACGCCTTGATCGATCCCGTCGCGAATGCTCTCGCAAGCAGTTCGGCAAGGATCCAGACCGCGATCATATAGTCGATGATGAGATAGGACGGTCCGCTGCGCAGGAACGGCCCGAAGATAAAGAATGAGATGATGCTGAGGTCGACGACGGCAAGCATGGCTTGCCAACGAAGCGCACCCCTGTCCCGTCCGCGCTCGATCCTGCGCAACTTTTCCCGCAAGACATTGACGCGCGATCGTGCGGATTTCCTGGCTGTTGTTTCTGAGCTCATGCCCAAGCGATAGGCCCCAGCTTCCGTCGGGTCAACGCCTGCCGTGCGGTTCTTCGCTTGCGATGCGTACACAGGCAAACTCGGCTGAAGAAGATGGAGCCAAATCGCCGCTCGCGCGTTGTTACTCTTTCAACGATCGGCGATTGAACGGCAACCTTATGTCACGGCCAAGAATGAAATTGCCGGAAAATCCGGAGCAAACTTGCTCGGGAAGACTGTGGAAAGGGCATCTGCGCATATGAAATCTTTCATCATCAATCCCCCGGTATTCTATGGATCGGTCATCCTGATCGCGCTGTTCGTCGGTGTCGGGATCGCGCTCCCGGGCCAGGCGCAGGTGCTGTTTGCTGCCATCCAGGGTTCGATATTGGGCGCGTTTGGATGGTTCTATCTGTTGTCCGTCGGGATATTCCTGGCAGCGATGCTGTTGTTTTGTTTCGGCAGGTTTGGCCAGCTCAAGCTGGGACCGGACGATTCCGTTCCGGATTTCCGCTTTGTTTCGTGGATCGCGATGCTGTTCGCCGCGGGCATGGGGATTGGCCTCATGTTCTATGCCGTGGGTGAACCCATGACGCATTATATGGCCCCGCCAACAGCCGAACCGAAGACCGTGGCGGCGATGCGCGAAGCCATGACCGTGACCTTCTTCCACTGGGGTATCCACGCCTGGGCGATCTACGCCGTGGTCGGCCTGTCGCTCGCCTACTTTGGCTATAGGTACAATCTGCCGCTGACGGTTCGTTCTGGTCTCTATCCCCTGCTCAAGAACAGGATCAACGGCCCTGTCGGGCACGCCGTCGACATATTCGCCATCGTTGGCACGATGTTCGGCATCGCGACGTCGCTTGGCGTCGGCGTTGCCCAGATCAACGCCGGGCTCAACCACCTTGTCGGGCTCCCGATCAGCACCTCAGTCCAGCTTGTCCTGATCGCTGTTGTCACCGGCATGGCCACGATTTCGGTGGTGACGGGTCTCGACAAGGGCGTGCGAATTCTTTCCGAAACGAATCTCGTCGTCGCGGTTCTGCTCATGCTGTTCGTGCTGGTTGTCGGACCCACAACCCAGCTATTCCGGGACTTCGTGCAGAACCTCGGCCTTTACTTCGATACGATTGTCCTGAGAACCTTCAACATCTACGCATATGAGCCAACACCCTGGATCGACTCGTGGACCCTGTTCTACTGGGCCTGGTGGATTTCCTGGTCGCCGTTTGTAGGAATGTTCATCGCCCGTATTTCCCGCGGCCGGACGGTGCGGGAATTTGTGGCTGCCGTGCTCTTCATCCCTGCCGGCTTCACATTCTTCTGGATGACGGTCTTCGGCAACACGGCGATGACAATCGACGCCGGCGTGGCCAATGGCGCTTTGGGCGCTGCAATTTCACAGGACGTGTCCGTCGGCCTTTTCCGCTTCTTCGAGTACCTGCCTCTCTCGGGCATCACGTCGACGCTGGCAGTTCTTCTCGTCTCCATCTTCTTCATCACCTCGGCAGATTCCGGCGCACTTGTCGTGGATTCCATCGCGGCAGGAGGCGAAACGGAAACTACCGTCACGCAGCGCATCTTCTGGTGTTCGATGGAAGGGATCGTCGCGGCCTGTCTCCTGATGGCTGGTGGCTTGTCCGCGCTGCAATCTGCGACCGTCGCCAGCGCCCTTCCCTTCACCATAGTGATGCTGGCCCTGGTGGTGTCCCTCTATCTTGGAATGCAGCAGGATCTGGCGCAGCGTGAGGTTCACAGCCACCGAAATCCTGTGCCAGCAGAGCCAGCCTTCGGTCAGACCTGGCAGCGGAGACTTGCTCTGATGCTCAACGTCGCGACGGAGAAAGAAGTGACCCGTTTCGTCGACGAGAAGGTCGGGCCGGCCTTGGACAAGGTCGCTGCCGAACTTCAGTCAAGGGGAAGGCCAACGGATGTCGTCCGCGAGGCACCCGGCCTCGTCACCCTTCGATCTCCGGCCTCTGACGTGCGCGACTTCATTTACGGCGTCTCGGTTCAGAAGCATCGGGTGGCGAACTTCACGACCATCCGGGCCGGCGAAGCGGAGTTCCGCTACGAAGCCAGAACCTTCTTCTCGAGCGGCAATAGCGGTTATGACATCATGGGACTGTCGCCGGATCAGATTATCGGCGACGTTCTGATCCAATTCGAACGCTATCTGCACCTCGTCAATTCCCCGGAGTTCCACCTCGTCCAAGGCGCCCCGGAGCATACGACATGATCATCAGGGATAAGGGATATGGCGACCGCCGAATAACCCTTCGCACAATGAACCATCGGCGCATTGGATATGGGGTTCAACCGATCGAAGTCTGTCTGTATAGGAATGCATGATCTACCTCCCTGGTGGTCCAAGTTTTCCTCCGCCCTCGATCTGAAAACATGGGCGTCTTGATACGTTGCCAGACTATGCCACTTCGACTCGCGCCCCTGCGCGGTCCGACAAGTCCGATCGCATCGTCTAAACAAGGGGTCTTCGGCACCGGGGTCACGCTTGCTCTCTAAGTCGGTAGGCCAGTTGAGGGCGGGTCAGTCCAAGCATCTGTGCGGCCTGAGCGACATTTCCCGACGCTCGCTTCATCGCAAGGCGATAAAGAATCTCGTTGAGACGCTCGATGTCGAACCCGTCTGCATGGAATGCGGCGAGTGCTGCTGACTCGAGGTCGCTCCGACCGGCTGGTGCGTCCGCCCCGAAACGGAGAGCCTGCGCAGCACGTTCAATCGCTGCGGCATCGATCTGCTGCAGGGGCGTGGCCTCCAGAATAGCGGTCGTCAGGATCGCTTCGAGACCAACAAGATTTTCGGCCAGATACATGTCGGCAAGTAGCTCCTCCGCACCGCGACCAAGCTCCCTGACAGGCATGTGGATCTTCTCCGCGATGACCTCGGCCATGCATCGAGCGATCTCCGGAACGTCCTTTCGGCGGTCAGCCAGAGACGGCATCGTCACCTGCACCGTCGAAAGGATACGCCGGATTGCAGGACGAAGGCGGGCATCGGAGCCGAATGCCCAAGGTGCGGCCTCAGTCAACACAATCAGTAGCGGCTGATGACGCGGCACTTGAAATGTCGGGCGCAGAAAGTTCTCCAACAGGGCCTGCGCGCCGGGATCGAGCGCCTCCAGATCCTGGAGCACCAGCACCTGCCGGCTTCCCGAACGGCCCGTGGCGGGCGCGAGCAGCGCTGCGAGCCGTTCCTGCGACAATCCGTGTCCGGAAACCATCTCCGGGGGCCTGCCCCCCGGAAGCACGAGTCTCGCCAGATAATTCGCGGCAATCACCTTGCCGCTGCCGACAGGGCCGGAGATCAACGCCGGTAGGCTCGAGGCTGCAAGTCGCTCCAGTTGCGCCCGTACCGGTTCCACGACGGCAGCCTCCAGCCGTGCAGCTCCATCCTTGGAAATCGGCCGCGAGCTCGACTGCGGCGGACGCGCGCGGATCTCCTCGCTGAGATAGCGCGGCATGATCTGGCGGCGGAACAATTGCACCGTCGGGTCTTCTTCGCCCCAGGCATCAGCAGGCTTGCCGACGACCCGGCAGTGCTTGTGCCCCATCGCCTTGCACTCAATCTCCTTGTAGACGATCAGCTTGCCAAGCGAATGCGTCGCATAGCCGGAGGCATAGCCGACAAGCGACCAGCAGACGGGTTCTGCCGCATCGCCGTAATGCTTGCGGTGCTCGGAGGCCTCGGCGCTTTCATGCCAGAGGAATTCGCCGGAAAACTTGCCCTTCTTGAAGTCGAAGTCGTTGAAGACCGTTTCGACGCGGGTCACCCCGCTGACCGTATGCAATCTTGTACCGGCGGTGAAAGCGTCGCCGGCATCCAGGTTCGGCCACGAAGTCCGCACAAATCGCGAGTCCTCGACGCCCGCCTGGAACCCGAGGCGCATGAGCAGGACGTAGGCGTCCTCGCGCCCGTAATTGCGGACGATCTCCTCGCGCAGATGGCTCAGGAAGCTCGTTCTTTGCAGCACCATCCGTGTATTTCCGAGGCGGAGCACGCCATTGACCGGACTGAAGACCAGATGCGCCAGCAATTCACGTAGCGTCGGGCGACCGCCCCTGTCGAGCAGCGCCTCCTGACCGTTGTTGATCTTCATTCAACCCTCCCGTTTCCACTGCATGCACTGCGGCGAGCGCGGCGTACAATTTAACGAAATGATAAACCGAAATCATCATTTCATTCATCAAAAATCGCGTACCGATGACGCACCTTCACCCCTGCCGCACTGCAGCGACGAATTTTATCTTTTCGTTCCAAATATTTGATGGAAATCATCTGCGGTTGGAAAGTTTTCCCAGATTCTTGCGTTGACCAGTTTCAGATCCGAAATCCAGACTGCCTCAACTTGCTGAAACAGGAAAAATCGGGAGGAGATTTTCCATGAACAAGCCGGCGCAAATCGTCAGACTTCCGGAAGAGCCGCATCACCAGACGATCCTGAAATATGCCCGCGAAGGTGCTCATATTCCAGGCGACGACGACAAGAACCCATGGGTTCCCTTCGGTGACAGCGCGGCGATCAAGCATTTCTGTTTCGACGTCAGAACGAACTCGGTCGCCAACATTCTCTGGGTCAAGGGCGGCGGGCGCATCGGCACGCATCGCCATCGCGGCGTCGTCTCCGCGCTGACGCTGGAAGGCTCCTTTGCCTATTACGAGTATAGCTGGGTCGCACGTCCCGGCGACTTCATCTACGAACTGCCGGGCACCGACCACACGCTTTATTCCGACGATCCGAACGGTGTGAAGGCGATCTTCTGGATCAACGGCCCCATCGAATTCTACGATGAGAAGGGCGAGTACGATTTCACGGCCGACGTCTTCTGGTTCATCAACCACTACACGAGCTACTGCGAGGAAAAGGGCATTCCGATCAACCACGAAATGTTCATCTGAAGCCTTTCATCGAGATACGGATCGCTCGCATGTCACTGCAGGAAATGTTCAATGTGGCCGGGAAGTCGGCCATCGTCACCGGTGCGGCCAGCGGACTTGGCCGCGCCTATGCGGAGGTTCTGGCCGAGAACGGCTCCAGGGTCTGCCTCTTCGACATCAGCCGCACCGAACTCGACAAGACGCTCGACGAATTGCGCAAGGCGGGTGGAAATGTATGGGGCGGCAATGTCTGGGGACAGGTCGTCGACGTCACGAACCGGACGAATATGGCGGAGGCCTTTGCCAAGGTCTTTGCCGAACACGGCAGCATTGACATTGTCTTTGCCAATGCCGGCATTGATGCCGGACCGGGCTTCCTGACGCCCGAGGGCGAGCGCAACCCCCATGGCGAAATCGACAATCTCGAGGACGAGCATTGGGACAAGGTGATCGCTACCAACCTGACAAGCGTCTTCAACACGATCAAGCTGTCGGCCTATTACATGAAACAGACGGGGGGCGGACGGATTATTGCGACCTCGTCCTGCGCCGCACTCTACAATGACGGGATCGTCGGCACGCCCTACATGCCGGCCAAGGCGGGCGTGGCGCATCTGGTGCGTCAAGCCGCGATGGAGCTTGGTCGGTACAACATTCTCGTCAACGCCATCGCGCCGGGACCGTTCATCACCAACATCGCCGGTGGACGCCTGCGCAATGTCGCTGACCGGGCCGCCTTCGAGAAATGGTCGGTTCTGCACCGGGTCGCCGAGACGTCCGAGATCAAGGGGCTGGCGCTTTATCTCGCCTCGCCCGCCTCGTCCTACGTGACAGGCGCACAGATGGTCATCGACGGGGGGCTGCATCTGCGCCCCGGCGACTGAAACCGGCAGACTTATTCATGAGCGGGGACGGATCGTGGAGGAGATGATCCGGAGCCAATTTTCAACAACGGGAGGAGAGCATGAAAACACTATTGGAAGGCATCAGCCAGACGCGGCTTTCGCGTCGCACAGCGCTGAAAACCATGGGGGCAGCCGCCGCAACACTCGCCATGCCGGGACTGACCCGCGCTGCCGGGGGCAAGATCAAGGTCGGCTTCATCAGCCCGCTGACCGGACCGCTATCGCCCTTCGGTGAATCCGACGGCTACACGGTCGAGATCGTCAAGAAGCTGCTGGAAAAGGGCATCGAGAACAACGGCAAGACCTATGAGGTCGAGATCCTTGTCCGCGACGCCCAGTCCGACCCCAACAAGTCGGCCGAGCTTGCGGGCGAGTTGATCCTGAACGACAACGTCCAGCTTCTGATACCTGCCTCGACCACCGACGTCATCAACTCGGCCGCCGATCAGGCGGAACTCAACGGCGTGCCCAGCATTTCGTCCGCCGCCCCCTGGCAGGCTTTCGTCATGCCCCGCGGTGGCGACAAGAAGCCCTTCGACTGGACCTATCACTTCTTCTGGGGTCTCGAAGACGCGCTCGCGACCTTTGTCGGTCTCTGGCAGTCGGCGGACACGAATAAGAAGGTTGGCATGCTGTTTCCGCGCAACGCGGATGGCGAAACATGGGGCAACAACGACTATGGCCTGCCGCCGTCTGTCCAGAAAGCCGGCTTCCAGACCATCGTGCCGAGCATGTTCCAGCCGCGCACGAACGACTTCTCCGCGCAGATCTCGGAATACAAGAGCGGCGGCTGCGACATCGTCGGCGGGATCACCTATGTGTCGGACCTGAAGACCTTCATCACACAGTGCAGCCAGCAGAAGTTCAATCCGAAGGTCGTCACTGTTGCGGCAGCCCTGCTCTTCCCCTCCGGCGTCGAGGCGATGGGGCCGCTTGGCGAAGGCATGAGCTCGGAAGTCTGGTGGACGCCCGCCTTCCCGTTCAAGTCGTCGCTCACCGGCGAGGTCAGCCGCGATGTGGCAAACGCCTGGGAAGCCAAGATGAAGAAGCAATGGATCCAGCCGCTGGGCTATGCCCATGCGCTGTGGGAAGTTGCCATCGACACGCTGAAGCGCGCCAAGGACCCCATGGATCGCACCTCCGTGCGCGATGCTTTGAAAGCGACCGACCTCAACACGCTCGTCGGTCCGATCAAGTTCGGCGCCGGACCGCATGCCAATATCTGCAAGACGCCTATCTTTGGCGGTCAGTGGGTGAAGAGCGACAAGTGGATGTACGATCTGAAGATCGTCGACAACTCCGTCAGCAAGCTGATCGAGCCGGAAGCCAAGCTCCAGCCGATCAAGTGGTCTTGATCCTCCCAGGACGCCTCCGGACGGACGGATCGGATTCTGTCCGTCCGTCCGGAGGCAACTTTTTCCAAAGCAGACAAAGAGCATGCGATGGCGCAGATCATTCTATCGGGCACCGGGATCTCGAAATCCTATGGTGCGCTGAGGGTCCTGCAAGGGGTGGATATCGAAGTCCGCGCCGGCGAAATCCTCGGCATACTCGGACCGAACGGGGCGGGCAAAACGACGCTGTTCAACATGATCAGCGGCGATGCGACGCTGGACGCGGGTGAATTCACCTTCAAGGGTGAGGCGTTGCGCTCCGAGGCGCCGCACAAGCGCTGTCGCCGCGGCATCGGCCGCACCTACCAGATTCCGAAGCCTTATGCGGGCATGACGACATTCGAGAACCTGATGGTCGCGGCCATGTTCGGCGCATCGCTGAGCGAAAGACAGGCAAACGCGTTCTGCGCGTCGATCCTCGAAGATTGTGGACTTGCCGCCAAGGCCAATCTGACGGCCGGGTCACTCACACTTCTCGACAGAAAGCGGCTGGAACTTGCCCGCGCGCTCGCCAGTAATCCGAGCCTTCTTCTGCTCGACGAAATCGCCGGCGGACTGACCGAAGAAGAGGCCCGCCAGCTCGTCGAACTCGTCCGGCAGATCCGGCAGCGCAACATCACCATCATCTGGATCGAACACGTGCTGAACGCGATCATGGCGGTGGCCGACAGGCTCCTCGTCCTGAATTTCGGCGAGAAAATCGCCGACGGGCCGCCGAAGGAGGTGATCGCCAATCCGGATGTCCAGCGCGTTTACATGGGGATCGAGGCATGACATCGACGCCATCTCTTCTTTCGACACGGAGCCTGATCGCCCGCTATGGCGACTTTCAGGCCCTCTTTTCCGTCGATTTTCGCATCGCGCCCGGCGAGGTCGTCGCGCTGATCGGCGCAAACGGCGCCGGCAAGTCGACGTTCCTGCGCGCGCTGATGGGCCTTCTGCCCGTCGGTCGCGACATGGTGCTGTTCGAAGATCAGCCGGTCGGCGGCAGCCAGCCGCATCACATGGTCCAGCTCGGCGTCGCCATGGTGCCAGAGGGACGGCGGCTGTTTGCCGGCATGTCGGTCGAGGATAATCTCAAGGTCGCCATCGACCACGCCCGCAAGGCGGCCGACAAGACCTGGACGCTGGAACGCATCTACAAGCTCTTCCCCATCCTTCAGGAAAAGCGCGCCGCCCAGGTCGAAAAACTCTCGGGCGGCCAGCAGCAGATGGTGGCAATCGGCCGGGCGCTTCTCGCCCAGCCCCGGCTTCTGCTTTGCGACGAGATCTCGCTCGGTCTCGCGCCGAAGGTCATCCGCGAGATCTATGAAGTCCTGCCGGAGATCGCCAAAACCGGCACATCGATCATCATCGTGGAACAGGATGTGATGCTGGCCCAGCGCGCGTCCAATCGCCTTTACTGCATGCTCGAAGGGCATATCACGCTCGAGAGCCTGTCATCCGACGTCACCCGCGCGGATATCGCGCAAGCCTATTTCGGAGCCGGTCATGAAGTGGCTTGATGCATTGATCCAGGGCGTGCTGCTGGGCGGCATGTATGCACAATATGCGCTCGGCATGGCGCTGATGTTCGGCGTCATGCGCCTCGTCAACATCGCGCATGGCGATCTTGTCGTTCTGCTGGCGCTCATCGGCATCTCGGCCTCCGTCGCCTTCGGGATAGGACCGCTGCCGCTGGTTTTGATTCTGGTGCCGCTGGCCGCCATCATCGGCTGGAGCCTTCAGAAATTCGTGCTGAACAAGGTGGTCGGTGCGGATTCGTTGCCCTCCCTGATCGCGACCTTCGGCCTCTCGATTGCGCTGCAGAACCTGATGCTTGAGATCTGGTCTGCCGACACTCGCTCCATGCGCGGCGGCGGGATCGAATCCGCCTCGATCGACATCGGCGGCATTTATATCGGCCTGCTTCCGGTTCTCATCCTCGTCGCCGCAACGCTGCTCACCGGCGGGCTTGATCTCACCATGCACCGCACCCGCTTCGGCCGGGCGCTGCGCGCCGCCGCCGCAGATACGGAAGCAGCCGCAATGACGGGCGTGAACCCGCGCGTCGTCTATGCCTATGCGACGGCGATTGCGGTGGGCATTCTCGGCCTCTCCGGCGTCTTCTTCGCGCTTCGCGCCACCGTCTCGCCCGCCGATGGTCCGGCCCAGCTGATCTACGCCTTCGAGGCCGTCATCATCGGCGGCATGGGCTCCATCTGGGGCGGTTTCGTTGGTTCCATGGTGCTCGGCATCGCCCAGGCCATCGGCTACCGCATCGATCCCGGCTTCGGGACGCTGGCTGGCCATCTCGTTTTCCTGACCGTCCTTGCCACCCGCCCGCAAGGCCTGATGAGCAGAGGTTGAACCCATGACGACGGCAAATATCACACTCCCGACCCACCCTGGCGCATCCATCCCCGACGTGACCGTGATCCGCCACACCGGCTCCAGCCGGATTGCCGCAGCGGCCTGCGCCATACTGCTCGTCGCCATGATCTCCATGCCATGGTGGGGCCAGTCCGGTCATATCCGCTGGGTGGTCGAATTCTCGGTTTATCTGGCGATTGCGCAGATGTGGAACCTGCTTGCCGGTTATGCCGGTCTAGTTTCGGTAGGCCAGCAGGCCTTTGTCGGCGTGGCGGGCTACACGATGTTCGTGCTCGCCAGCAATTTCGGCATCAATCCATTTCTGGCCGTGTGGCTCAGCGTGCTTGTGCCGGGACTGCTGGCGCTTCCGACCTATGCCCTGCTCCACCGGCTCGACGGTCCCTATTTCGCCATCGGGACCTGGGTCGTGGCAGAGGCTGTGAAGCTCATCGTGCTGAACATCGGCTATGTGAATGCCGGCTCCGGCATGACGCTACGGGTCATGAGCCAGTACACGCTGCATCAGCGCGAGGTGGGGATCATCTGGCTTTGCGCCTCGATGCTGCTGGTTACCGTTGGCGGCAGCTACTGGCTGCTGCGCTCGCGGCACGGTCTCGCATTGACCGCGATGCGCGACAACCCGGTTGCTGCCGAAAGCCAGGGCGTGAATGTCAAGCGCCTGCGCTTCCTGATCTTCGTGGCCGCCGCCATGGGCACCGGACTTGCGGGCTCGATCTACTACATGGCTCAGTTGCGCATCACGCCGGCCGCCGGCTTCAATCCGAGCTGGGCCAATATCTGCATCTTCATCGTCATGGTCGGCGGCGTCGGCACGATCGAAGGCGTCCTCGTCGGAGCCCTCATCTATTTCGTCGCCGACCGCTTCTTCGCCCAATATGGTGCGGTCTACATGGTCATTCTCGGCCTCATGACGCTGCTGACAGCGCTTTATGCCCGTCAGGGCATCTGGGGTCTGATTTCCAGCCGCATCCACATTCCACTTTTCCCGGTTGGCCGAAAACTGATCGGACCTTCTCCAGCGAAGACCGGAGGCACGCCATGAAAGCCGCGCTTTTCGACACGATCGGCAAGCCGCTCGTCATCGGTGAAGTCGAAGATCCGAAGCCGCAGCGCGGGCAGATCCTGCTGAAGGTCTGCCGTTGCGGGATCTGCGGCAGCGATCTCCACATGACGGCGGAGGAAGTCTTCGGCGTTCGCAAGGGTGACGTCCTCGGTCACGAATTTTCCGGCGAGATCCTCGAAATCGGTGGTGACGCGGGCGGGCTGAAAGTCGGCGACCAGGTCAGCGTCGCGCCGATCAGCGGCTGTGGCGCCTGCGCTTCCTGCCTGCGGGGCGAACCCGCCTGGTGCGAGAAAATGACCCTCATCGGCGGCGGCTATGCGCAATACGCAGCCGTCGAGGCGCATCAATGCCGACGTCTCCCCTGGGGGATTTCCGCCGCCGATGGCGCGCTGGCCGAACCGCTGGCCGTCGGGCTCCATGGGCTCACACAATCTGGAATGAAACCGGGTGAAACGGTTCTGATCGTCGGTGCAGGCGCGATCGGCCTCGCAGTCGCCTTCTGGGCAAGACGACAGGGCGCAAGAAGGGTCGTGCTGGCCGACCTCACGGACCTGCAGGCGGAGCGGGCGATGAGCCTCGGGGCAACCGGTTTCGTCATCTCGGACGAGGAGTTGGCGAGCAAGGTCGCCACAGCCTGCGACGGCGCGCCCGACATCGTATTTGAATGTGTCGGCAGGCCCGGCATGATCGATCACTGCATTTCACTGGTCCGCCCGCGGGGAAAGGTCGTGGTGCTCGGCCTCTGTACCGCGCCAGACCACATGGATTCGTTCCGCGCGATCTCCAAGGAAGTCACGATCATCATGTCGGTCTTTTTCAACATGCACGAATTCGCCAATTCCATCGATGCGCTCGATTCAGGCCGCTTCGCGCCGCAAAACCTGATTTCGGACCGCATAGGCTTCAAGGATCTGCCGTCGACGTTCGAGGCCCTGCGCAAACGCACGACGCAATGCAAGGTGCTTGTCGATCCCTTCGCTGAGTAGAGTAAGTCAGATTTGTTTGAACGATGCGCTGCATGCTGTCGTTGGAACTGTGGTGGCGCATGCCGCCCAGAAACCTCAGCGTTTCCCAACTGCCGCGTGGGCTTCTTTGAGACGGCTCATCGATTCAAAATCCCACTTGCCCACCGCCCTTCAAATGCAAAATTTCGCGGGCCTCGTCCGGGGTCGCCACTTCGCAGCCGAGTTCCTCAACAATGCGGCGCACCTTCGCGACCTGCCCGGCGTTGCTGGTGGCGAGCTTTCCGCGGCTGATGAAGAGACTGTCCTCAAGACCGACACGGACATTGCCGCCCATCTGGCTTGCGGTTGCGGCAAGCGGCATCTGCGCGCCGCCGGCCCCAAGCACGGACCAGCGGTAATCGTCGCCGAACAGCCTGTCGGTCGTGCGCTTCATGAAGATGAGGTTGTCCACTTCGGGACCGATGCCGCCGAGGATCCCGAAGATGAACTGGATGAAGATCGGCGCCTTGAAGAGGCCGATATCCATGCAACGCGATGTAAAGCGAGATTTCGCCGAAGAGGCGGATATCGGCGCGGCTTGCCCACCAGGGCGCGCAGATAAGAACCAGCACGACGACGATCATCAGCGTCATCGAAATCGTCGAGAGCCGCGTGGTGCGGGAGACGTGAAGCTTGGGATCCGGCATCAGTCGATCCTCGGGAATAGGCCGCGCGGGCGGATGGCAAGAATGATGAGGAAGACGAGATGACCGGCCTGGACCTGGAAACCGGGATCGATCTTCGCGCCGAAAGACTGGGCAATGCCAAGAATGACGCCGCCGGCCAGCGTTCCCCAGATATTGCCCAACCCGCCGATGATGACCGCCTCGAAGCCGAAGGGGGTCCAGCATCCGACATTGCGGCCGGTCAAAGCGTCTCGGTAGCGGCGCAGAATAAAATGGACCGGACAGGGCAGTTGACAGACGACAAGTCCCGCGCTCAACTTTCCTTTCTACGGAGGGCGCCTTGAAACAGATTTTCGCGGGCATGCCGTCGGGAGGTTGCGGGATGGCATTCGATGAAGCGGATCGTCGGTTTTGGAGCGGGCGGCAGACGGCCGGAGGCACGACTGTCCATTCCCTTGACGACGCCATGGACGTGATGAGCGGTTGGCGGCTCGAACTGCTTCAAATGTCGCCGGGCAAAATCCGCTACTCTCTTTCCGTTGCGCAATTCGGCTCGATTCAGGTGTTCCGGGAACGAACGGACAAGGCATTGCTGAAACGCGGCCTGAGCTGGCCTGGCTCGCTCGTCTTCAGCTTGCCCATCGATGCCCAGGGCACGGGCTGGCTCTCCGGACACGAGGTCAAGCCGGAGGTCAGCCTTCTCGTAGACGGCCGGATGTTGCCGGAGATCCTGACGCCGCAGTCCTTCGACCTCATCTACGTGGCCGTCGACCGTCAGCATCTGGCAGCATTTGCCGCAGAGCGCGGTCATGCCGGTCTTGTCCGCCACATCCTCGACAGCCCGTCACTGGCGCTCTGGCACGACCGCGATGCCGGTCTCGACCGTCTCTTCGCTGGCCTGTGCGACGATGAGGCCTCTCCCGGGGGCGGCCAGGGGGACCATGCAGGACTTGAGCGCTTCGTGCTGGAAAAGCTCCTGTCGGCGCTCACGCTGGCCCGCAGGATCGAGGCGGTGACGGATACCGGCAACAAGCGGCTGACAGACCGCGCGCGCCTGATGCTGATGAAGAACCGGACCGAACCGCCGACCATTTCGGAAGTGGCGAGCCATCTCGGCGTCAGCCGCCGCTATCTGCAAACCTGCTTCAACCGCTCCGTCGGATTGCCGGCCAAGGAATTCGTGCGGGCGGAGCGCCTGAACCGTGTGCGCAGCGCGCTTTGCCAGGCGCGGCGGGAAAACCGCGTCGTCTCCATCGGCGACGTCGCTGCACTCTGGGGCTTCTGGCATCTGAGCCGTTTCGCGGGTGACTATCGCGACATGTTCGGCGAACTGCCGTCCGAGACGCTGCATCCGCGGGCCAGTTCCCAAAACGGATAACGCATCACGAAACTGTCATTTTACAGTTCCTTCGCTGGTTCATTCAAGAAACCTGGGGAACGACAATGTACAGATCGAAACGTGCACGCGCCTGCGTGACCGCTTGCCATGCGGCCACGCCACCCTCTCCTTCCCGTTGTATTCCATGCCTGACGCAGAATGCCCGGCCCCGCCAAGCCCGGCAGCCGGCAACAGGATTGTGAGGAAGATGGTCATGGCTCACTCTTCCACACAATCCCGCGTGGCGGGCAATGGCCAGGGGCTGGTCATCCAGTTCGCCAGCAGCCTAACGATCATGGGCTCGGTGATGATCGCGCCAATGCTGCCGAAGATCACCGCCGAGTTCGCACCAACCACGCCGGGCGCTGCAGAGCTCATTCCGGTCATCGTCGGCGGCCCGGCGCTGGCAATTGCACTCTTCGCACCGCTGGCGGGTCTGCTTGCCGATCGCTTCGGACGCAAGGCGATGCTGATCGTCGGCTCCATCCTCTATGCAATCTTCGGCACCATGCCGGCTTTTCTCGGCGACCTGCATCTCATTCTTCTTTCGCGCCTCGCCTTCGGCTGCGCGGAGGCGATCATCATGACCTGCTGCACCACGCTGATCGCCGATTACTGGCCGCCGGCGCTCCGGATGCGCTATATCAACCGACAGGTCGTAACCATTGGCGTCGTCGGAGCCCTGTTCTTCGTCATCGGCGGCATTGCCGGTGAAAGCTCCTGGCGCACGCCCTTCCTGCTCTATCTTGCGCCTCTCCTTCTGCTGCCGGCCATTGTGACCCTGCTATGGGAGCCTGACAGGCGAGCGGAAGAAGCGGAGGACCCCAAGGCTGTCGCGCCGGTTTCCGGACTTCGCCGGACGGTTCTTGGCTCCTATTTCCTGATCTTTGCCGGCATGGTGACCTGTTTTGTCGTGACCGTCATGACGCCCAATGTTCTGGTCGCCATCGGTGTCTCCTCCACCTCCCTCATTGGGGCCGCAGCCGGACTTTCCATCCTGTCGACGCTCGGTGGCTCGATCGCATGGCCGGCGCTCCGTGACAGGATCGGCGTTCCCGGCGTCAATGCCGTGCTCTTGGCACTGATGGCGGGCGGCCTCGTCATCCTTGCACTGGCACCGTCCTACCAGGTCGCGCTGGTCGCCATGGTTCTGCAGGGTTTCGGAGCGGGGTTCCTCGTTTCAAACGCCTCGCTGCCCCTGCTCGTTGCCCTACCTCCCCGGCTGCGCGCCCGGGGCGTCGGCGGCTTTACCGCCTGCCTCTATCTCGGCCAGTTTGCCAGCCCGCTGATCGTCACAGCGCTCGCCGTTCCCTTCGGCGGAATGCCGCAGGGTCTCTCCTCCGCCATCCTGGTCTGGGCAGGATTTACGATGCTGCTGGCCCTCCTTTGGGCCGGCGTCGGCTTGACACGCAGGGGATCGACCATTTCCGCCGCCTCTGCTTTGACCCCCGAAAACAAGAAGGCCTGACAATGAATATGCTCGCAAAGACGCAACCTGACGATGGGCTCGCCATGGCGGCCCGAATCCGCAAGGGCGAACTGAGCCCCGCCGAAGCCCTCGACGAGGCCGTGGAACGGTTGGAAAAGGTCAACCCTCAGATCAATGCTCTCGCGGAGAACCTCTACGAACAGGCGGCGGACGAGTTGCGCCGGACCACGCTGACGGGGCCGTTCGCCGGCGTGCCCATCCTCATCAAGGACCTCTTCACCCCCGTTGCGGGCGCGCGGATGACCAACGGCTCCCTGCTTTGCCGGGACGTCGTCATGCCTTTCGATGCCGAGATCGTAACCAGAATCCGCAGGGCGGGCTTCACGATCTTCGGGACGACGCCCTCTCCGGAGTTCGGCACGTCCTACACAACGGAATCACGTCTCTTCGGCGCTAGCCGGAACCCGTGGTCGACCGACCATATCTGCGGAGGATCCAGCGGGGCTGCGGCCGCGATGGTCGCGGCGCGCGTCATTCCCGTGGCGCATGGCAACGATGGCGGCGGCTCGCTGCGCGTTCCGGCCTCCGCCTGCGGCGTGTTCGGCCTGAAGCCCTCACGCGGGCTCACCCCCATGGGGCCGGCCATCGGCGAAGGCTGGGCCGGCATGAGCACGGGCCATGTCATCTCGCTGTCCGTGCGCGACAGCGCGGCCGCGCTCGACCAACTGGCCGGTGCGGACCTCGGTGCGCCCTATGCCGCGCCGAGCTATGAGACATCGTTCCTGCAAGCTGCAACGGGCGCGACGCCCAAGGGCCTGCGCATCGGCCTTGTGACGCATCTCAGTCCCTGGACCAGTCACTCCGACTGTGTCGAGGCCGTGAACCGGACGGCGAAACTCTGCACCGAGCTAGGTCATCACGTCGAGGAAACGGTGCTGCCGGTCGATGCTCTGGAGTTCTACGATACGGTGTTCACCATCATCGGTTCGCAGACCCGTAGCCTGCTCGACATGATGGGCCGTATGGCGGGGCATCCGATGGATGAACAGGCTCTGGAGCCGCGTCACCGAATCATCCTGCGCGAAAAGGGCAATATGCGGGGCGCCGATTACAGCAGCGCGGTGGATTACATCCATGCTTTCGGCCGCCGCATGGCACAGCTCATGACACAGTTCGACCTGATCCTGACGCCAACCATGGCGCAGCCCCCGGCTCGCATCGGCGAGCTCACCGTCAACGACGAGCAGTCACTGCGCGAGCAGATCGAAACCTTTCACGCCTTCTCGCCCTTCACCGCGCTGTTCAACGCCAGCGGTCAGCCGGCCATGTCGGTTCCCATGCACTGGAATGCCGAAGGCCTGCCCATCGGCTCGCATTTCGCAGCACGGTTCGGCGGCGAGCCGCTGCTCTATGCCCTTGCCGCCGACTTGGAACGGGCAGCACCGTGGGCGGGCCAAGTGCCGCCCGTCTCTGCGGTTTGACCGCAGCGGGTCCCTGATGAGCCGGACGGACGGTGTCTGTCGTCTGGCCGGCTCTGCTCCTTCCGAAGTCTCCATGAAACAGAAGACATCATAACTGTGCGCTCAGGCATGGGAGTTGAAATGGCTCAATCCGACTGTAAGCATCTTGCGTCGGACCGAGAAGTTGGGAAGCATCGAGGACACCACCGTTATCGGAGATGCAGCGCCAGCGGATATCGAGTCTTTCGACAACGTTGAGCAGATGCGGGTCTGCGTTCCGGACTAATGCCCCCAAGGATGACAACTGACCGACGACAGCAGAACTGTACGCCATCCGCCTCCTCGAGATGCTCTGGAGGAGCGATTAAGCAACGGCGTCCGTGTCGATGGACTTCAGAGCCGCTGTTGCCGCTGCCTCAATGTGAGCAACACAGCGTTGGTACGCCAGTTCCTCGTCACGCGCTTCGAGGGCATCGAGGAATTCCCGCAGTTCGCGAATCGACTGCTTGGCGCGCTCGGAGCTCGACAACGAAACGACGCGCAGCTGCGAGGCGCGCGTGTGAATCCGCTTCAGCATGTCTGCGGCGATCTCATTGCCCGCACCTTCCAGAAGGATATTGTAAAAGCGGGTCTTGGCGGCGATGAAGGCCTCTGCAGAAAAGTCCTCATAGACATCGGCAAGATGATTGACGCTCTGGCGCAGCGCCTTGACCTCGGCATCAGATGCATTGCGAGCAAAGAGCCGTGCCGCAAGACCTTCCAGTGCGGCCCGCACTTCGTAGATCGAGCGCGCCACTTCCGGCGTCACGACACTGACGCTCAGGCCCTTGTTGGGCTGCAGCGTAATCAGCCCATCGGCCTGGAGTTCGCGCAAGGCTTCCCGCAATGAGGTGCGGGACACGCCGAGCATCTCGCAGAGTTCGCGCTCGATCAGACGGGCACCGGGCGGGAAACGCCCGGTGGCAATCGCCATGCGGAGCCGCTCGGCGACCTGCTCCCTGAGACCCGGCAGGCTCTGCACCCGCAGCGAATCGTCGTCGGCGCTTCTGATCAATGACATTCCCATTCCCCGTTTCGGCTGGGAAAATGCTCCCGCCTTATGATTGCGACGCAAGCGCCGATAGGGAGAAAGCATTTCACATTGTCATGTTGTATGTCAATGTACAACGCTCAGGATTGCATGTTACCCAATTCTGAGTTGTCGAAAGTCACAGCCGAATCGATCAGAGAATGCGTGCCCCCGCTTCCGCCGCAAAGCGGTCTGCGCCGCCCGACCATTCGATGGCCCCATGCTCCATCAGATAGATGCGGTCGGCATGGCGGGAGGCGAAGGTCATGTTCTGCTCTGCAATCAGCAGTGACAGTTCACCGGACCGGCGCAAGGCCTCGATGGATTCCGAGATGACGTCCATGACGATCGGCGCGAGACCGAGCGTCGGCTCGTCGATCAGCAGGAGCCGCGGCTTCATCATCAGCGCCCGGCCAATCGCCAGCTGCTGCTGCTCGCCGCCGGACAGCGTCCGAGCAAACTGGCTTCGTCTCTCGCCGAGACGCGGGAAGATGTGTTCGACGAAGGCAAGCCTCTCCTTGCGGTCCGCCGCAGCCAGATGCATGCCGCCCATGTTGAGATTTTCCAGCACGCTCATGTCGCCGAAAAGCTCGCGAGTCTCCGGGCAGAGCACGATCCCGGCGCGCGCAATCTCATGCGCCGGCGTGCCCTTGAGCGATTTACCTGCAAAGCTGATCTCGCCTTCGGCACCGACAAAGCCGGTGATTGCATTGAAGAGCGAGGTCTTTCCGGCACCGTTGAGACCGACAACCGCCGTCACGCCCTTGTCGACGACATCGAGTGACACGTCGGACAGTGCCTGCGCCTTGCCGTAGCGCACGTTGAGATGGCTGACGCTGAGGATCGGCGTGCCCACTGCCTCGATCCGAGCAGCCTCACCCGCATGTTCGCTCCCGGCGCCGCCCAGATAGACGCGGCGGACATTCTCGTCCGCCAGCACCGCGTCCGGATGACCTTCGGCGATCTTCTGCCCAGAACTCATGGCCACGGCGCGGTCCACCAGCGCGCGGACGCTGCGCACATTGTGATCAACGAGGATCAGCGCGCGCCCGGCTCCGCGCAGATTGCGGATCAGATCCGAAAACTCGCGCACTTCGGAGGCGCTGAGCCCTGCAAAGGGCTCGTCCAGCAGGAGCAGTTGCGGATCCCGCGCCAGCGACTTGGCCAGTTCCAGCCGGCGCAGACCCGCAAAGGGCAGCTCAGACGGCCACTTGTCCTGCTCGCTCTCCAGCCCGACGAGGCGAAGAGCCTCGATGGCCTTGTCGCGCTGTTCGGGCGAAACGCGCAGGTTCAGGAGCCGGTTCGGGAGGCAGGCGATCAGGACGTTCTGCAACACCGTCTGCTGCTGCAGGGGGCGCGAATGCTGGAACACCATGCTGACGCCGCGCTCGGCGATGCGGTTTGGGCTCCAGCCCGCGACATCCGTGCCGTCCAGCAGGATCGATCCGCCATCCGGCCTGTGCAGGCCCATGACCATGGACATGGCGGTGGATTTGCCGGAGCCGTTCGGGCCGATCAGGCCGAGGATTTCGCCCTTTTCGACGGCGAAATCGAGCCGGTCGACGGCGCGCAGGCCGCCAAATGTCTTGGTGATGCCTTTGGCTTCAAGAAAGCTCATGCCGCTCTCCTTCTGCGGAGAATTGTCGCCAGGCCCAGCAATCCGCCGGGCAGGAAGAAGAGAACGATGAGCGCGATCAACGCTACGGTCATTTCGCTTAACGGTCCGCCGAGCGGCCGCAGATATTCCGCCGCCGCCACCATGAAGATCGCGCCGAGGATGGGGCCGAAGATCGTGCGGCGGCCACCGATGATCGCCGCGATGATGATCTGCACGCCAACCGCCCCGTCCACGAAGACGTTGGTGGAAGCGGTGCCGAGATAGAAGACCATGAGCGCGCCGGCCAGACCGGAAAAGAAGGCGCTGATGCAGAAGGCGGCGAGCTTGTATTTAACGATGTTGAAGCCCTGCACTTGCGCGTTCACCGGATCCTGCCCGATCGCCTCAAGGATCAAGCCGAAAGGCGAGCGGACGAGGAGATGCAGGATAGCGGCGGTGATGGCGGCAGCGCCGAGCGCGATATGGAAATTGGTCGCGCTGTCGATGGCGATGACGTCCGGCACGGCAATGCCGATTTCGCCGCCGGTCTTGTCGGAAAAGAGGATGATGAGCTGGCGCATGATGAGCACGGCCACGAGCGTTACGAGCCCGAAATAAGGACCGCGAAGCCGGAGCGCCGGAAATGCCAGCAGAGCGCCGGCAATCACCGCAGCCCCTGCCCCCGCCGCCACGCAGACGAGCGGTGTGGCAACCCCGTTGCTCGACATCATGGCCGCTGTGTAGGCGCCCGTGCCGATGAGGAAGGTCGCGCCGAAATTGGCCTCGCCGGCATAGCCGAAGAGCAGATCCCAGTTCATCGCATAGACCGCAAAGAAGAGCCCGAGCGTCAGGATGCTCAACGTATATTCCTGCAGGCCGACATAGGGCAGCAGGGCGGCAAGCGCTGTGAGAACCGCTAGAATGGCAAGACGCGCCCAGGTCGGGAGATGAGAAACCGTCATGTGTCAACGCCTGCCGAAAAGGCCCTGCGGGCGCACGTAAAGAACAATGATCAGGATGATGAGCGCCGGCAGGCCGCGCAACGACGGGCTGATTGCATAGGCCGTCGCCGTTTCGATGAAACCGATCAGATTGGCGGCAATCAGCGTGCCGCCGACGCTGCCGAGGCCGCCGAGCACGACGATGGAAAAGGCCGTCGCCGTCAGCTCCATGCCGCCGGAGGGTGAGACGCCGAGGATCATGGCGACAAGCACGCCGGCAATGCCGGCCAGCCCGCCATAGATAGCCCAGACCACGAGATGCACCCGCTTGAGATTGACGCCGCACAGCACCAGCGCCTTGGGGTTCATCGAGGCCGCAAGGATCGTCTGACCGGACCGTGTCTTGGAGACGTAGAACCAGAGCAAGCCGATGACGAGCCACGAGAAGACCGCCACCAGCACGCTGGAAATCGGCGTGCGGACGCCGAAGATCTCGACAATGCCCGGCACAAGCTGCGGTACACTGACCGGCACGTCGCCGAACGTATAAGCAAGGCCCTCCTGGAGGATGATCGTCCAGAGCAGTGTGGCCACCAGCATGAAGACATGCTCGTCCGTGGTCGAGAGTTTCAACATTGTTTGCAGAGGACGGATGATGACGCCATAGGTGACAAGGCCGACCACCATCCCGGTCAGCGCGCCGAGCCCGATCGCCGAGAACGGATCGACGTGACCCGTCCCGATCAGATACCAGGCCATGATGCCCGCTGTCGCCAGCGTTGTGCCGTGAGCGAGATTGAGTATCCCGCTCACCCCATAGAGCAGCGTGAAGCCGGTCGTGGCCAGCGCATAGATGGCGCTGATCAGCACGCCGCTGACGATCAGTTGAATGAGCATTTTCGAACCTGTTTCTCGCGTCCGCAATTGCGTTATGACAAGTGCATCCAGACAAGGCGATGGACCGCTTCCGGCGTTCGGCAGGAAGCGGTCCGGAAGATGGCGATTATTGCGCCGCCTGCTTCACGAAGGCCGGGAAGATGAGCTTGCTTTTCGCAACATCCGCCGGCCATACCGTCACCTGCTTGCCGTCCTGCCACTGGATCGCAACGCCCGTGACATAACCGTCGCCAAACTTCATGTCGTGCGTCAGCGGATCGTTCGGGCCCTGGAAGACAATGCGGCCGCTGGCGCCCACATAATCGGTCTTTTCAAGCTCGGCGACCATTGCGTCCGCATCCGTCTTGCCAGCCTTTTCGATCGCGTTCTTCAGAACATAGATCGCGTCATAGGTCGCAAAGGAATGGGCGGCAGCGGTGGTGTTGAAGCGCTTCTGGTAGGCTTCGCCGAAGGGAACGGTCTTCGGTGTCAGCGCCGAATCCAGCGAGGCAGCGGTGAAAGTCGTCAGGCCTTGCGTCGCGCCGCTGGTTTCCTTCCAGAAGGCGCTGGCACCGGCCTGGGCGTTGTAGCCCATGAGCAGCATCGGAACCTGCTGGTTTGCCCATTGAACGACCGGCTTGTTGCCGATGATGCCGACGCCGGTGACGATGACCTGTGCCTTGGTGGCCTCGATCTTCTGGAAGATCGGCGTGAAGTCGGTCGTGTCGGTCGCGACCTTGATCGTGTCGGCGAGCGTCAGCCCGTTCTTCGGCAGGCAGTCCTTCAGATATTCGTCGAAGCTCTTCGTCCAGGCCGCATCTTCCGTCATCAGCACGGCGCTCTTGTAGCCGAGCTGCTTGACAGCGAGGTCGCTCACCGACTGGCACACACCCGCCGCTGACGAGCTGGCCGGCAGGATGGTGCGGAAGACGTATTTGTAGGCCGGATAATTGTCGTGCACGAGCTTGCCGACCTGATCGGCGCCCGCGCCCGTCACGATGTAAGGCACCTTCAGGCGCGCAGCCCAGGGGGTGAGCGTGATGGCGATTTCGCTGAGGAAGGTGCCAACCATGGCGCTGACATGGTCCTGGCGGACGGCACGCTGGAATGCGAGCGTCGCATCGGATGCCGAGCCCTGGTCGTCATATTGCACGATCTCGAGCTTGCGCCCGTTGACGCCGCCTGCCGCGTTGATTTCCTCCACGGCCTGCGTGGCGCCGTTCAGGATGGCCGCGCCGTTAATCTGCGCGAACTTGGCCATCACGCCGATCTTGATCGGCCCTTCGTCTGCGGCCTGTGCCTGCGATGCCGCAGCCATCGCGATCAGCGATGCGCCCAGGACCAAACGCGACAAAGCCTTACTGCTTGCGATCTTCTTCATGGTTTCTCCTCCCCATTACGATCGTTTATGTCTTACCATATCATTGTATGACAAACTGTCAAATGGATAAGAGGGACGTTATATTCCCAGAACTGACGTCAGCGCATGTTCGGCGCAGGCGATATCGTCATCTTCGGGACCGCCTGACACGCCCACTCCACCAACCAATTCGCCGTCCAACCTGGCTGGTACACCGCCACCCCATACTAGCAGACGCGAGCGGCTGACGAGCCCGAGCCTCAGGGCAGGGCTCGAATCCATATGTGTGAAAAAGTCCTTGGTCGCCGCACCCGTGACGGCGGCCGTATAGGCCTTGTCGAGCGCGAATTCGGCGATCGGCGCCGGCACGCCATCCATTCGCAGAAGCGCAAGCGGCGCACCCTCGCGGTCGACAACCGCCACGGAAATCTTGTGGCCATCCTGCTCGGCCTTGGCAATGGCCGCATCGGCGATCCGCCACGCGGCCTCCAGCGTCAGGCTCGATTTCTGCAAGACAAGCGTCATGGTGATTCCTTCTTTCAGCGGCCGCAACTCAGGAAGCCTTGAGCGGCGCTCTGCCGCGGATGAGGTCAGCCGCCCGTTCAGCGATCATGATTGTCGGCGCATTGGTATTGCCGCTGACCATGGCGGGCATGACGGAGGCATCGACGACAAAGAGGTTCTCCACGCCGCGCACCTTGAGATCAGGCGTCACCACCGCGTCATTGCCAGTTCCCATCCGGCAGGTGCCGACCGGGTGATAAACGGTCTTCACATAGCTGCGGACATAATCGGCCAATCCTGCATCGTCCTCATCCGGCACGCCGGCCAGAACATGTTCGGCGCCCAGAAGGCTTGCAAGTGCCGGCGCGCGGGCAATGCGGCGGCAGAGCTTCAGGCCCTTGACCAGCGTTGCGACATCCGCAGGATCGGCCAGCGCATTGGCAACGAGCTTCACCTGAGCGTTCGGGTCCTTGCCATCGAGCAAGACCTCGCCGCGCGATTTTGGCCTCAGATCGCAGGGGCTGATCGAGAAGAAATGCCCATCGGGAGCGGCGCGGACATGATCCGGCACGAAGATCGGGAAGGAATGGATCTGAACATCCGCGCGCCCGTCGCCATCAAGATCGGCAAAGGCCGCCGTCTCGCCGACATTGGAGGTCAGCAGACCGGTGCGGAAGAGCAGCCATTGCAGCCCGTGGCGCAGCGCATTCAGCCCCTTGTCCTGCCCGAGCAGGCTGATCGGCTGGCGCGTGGCGTAGTAATTCGGAATCTGGAGATGGTCCTGGAAGTTCTGGCCAACGCCGGGCAGATCATGCAGCACATCGATGCCCTGCGCCTTGATATGTCCGCCCGGCCCGATGCCGGAGAGCATCAGCACCTTGGGCGATCCGAGCGTCCCCGCCGAGACGATGACCCCGCGCCGCGCCGAAGCCTCATGCGTTTCGCCTCCCTGCAGCCAGCGAACACCTTTCGCCTTGCCACCCTCCAGCATGACGCACTCGACGGTCGCCTCCAGCTGCAGGGAAATATTGCCACGCGCCATTGCCGGACGAAGATAGGCGCGCGCCGTGCTTGCGCGCTCGCCGCCCTCCTGCGTCACCTGGAAGTACCCGACGCCGAGTTGGGACGCGCCATTGAAGTCCTGATTGTAGCTCATGCCCGACTGCTGCGCTGCGCGCACGAAGGCGCTGTTCAGCGGGTGGTGGTAGGGCACGTCGGTAACCGAAAGCGGACCATCGGTGCCATGATAGTCGTCCGCCAGACGGTCGTTGCGCTCCGCCTTGCGGAAATAGGGTAGCACATCGGCGAAGCTCCAGCCGTCGCAGCCGCCCGCAGCCCAGTCGTTGTAATCCTTCGCGTCGCCGCGAATATAGATCATGCCGTTGATCGAGCTGCCGCCGCCCGGCATGCGCCCCTGCGGCACATGAATGCGACGGCCGGCGGCGTGCGCTTCCGGACCAGATGCGTAAGGGAAGGTACGGTTCGTGCCGAAAAGCCGCACGAAGGCGCCCGGCGCGCGACTGGCGATCACCCGCTCGTCCGGACCTGCTTCCAGAACCAGAATCCGGGCGCCCGGATCTTCGGACAGCCGGTTGGCCAGAACGGCACCTGCTGAACCCGCGCCGATGATGATATAATCGAACTCGCCTGCCTGTTTCACGCTCATGGGCGGCGTGCCTCCTTCGCGAACTGCGCTGCGCGCTCGCCAATCATGATGCAGGGCGCGTTGGTGTTGCCGCTGACGACACGCGGCATGACGGAGGCATCTGCCACGCGAAGGCCCTCAACGCCGCGCACGCGCAGCTTCTCGTCCAGAACCGCGTCCGGTCCGATGCCCATGGCGCAGGTGCCGCTTGGATGGAAGGTCGTGCCGCCGGTCACGGCGAGCCATTTGCGGAAGTCGGCATCCGTTTCGGTCGCCGGACCGGGCCAGATCTCCTTGCCGCGATAGGCGTTCATCGCCGGCTGGGCGATGACCTTGCGCATGGCGCGCAGGCCGAGGATCGTCGTCTCGACATCGTAATCCGCATCGAGATAATTCGCCCGCATTTCCGGCGCAACGGCGGGGTCAGGCGAGCGCAGTTTCACATAGCCCCGGCTTTCGGGCCTGAGCGGCGAGACGCGGACGGTAAAGCCATGCTTCTTTTCCGGCGCACCGCTGGAGAAGGCGTGAACGGCGGCGGTGTCCTCGCGGCCATGCATGAAATGGATCTGGATATCCGGGTCCTGTGCCCCCGGCTGAACCTTGATGAAGGCCCCGCCTTCGTAAGGGAAGACTGTCGCAGGCCCTTTCCCCGATACCATGCCCTGCGCCAGCGAAACCGCCACGCGGTCGAGGCGAAGCTGCTTGTAAAGCGAGACGGGAGCGGGCGATTCATAGACCAGTGCGCAGTCGAAATGGTCCTGCAGGTTCTTGCCGACGCCGGGCAGGTTCACCACCGGCTGTATGCCCAGTGCCTTCAGCTCCTGCGCCGGGCCGATGCCCGAGAGCATGAGGATCTGCGGCGAGTTGATCGCACCGCCGGACAGAATGATCTCGCGGCTGGCATGTGCTACATGCTTCACGCCACCCTTCATATATTCGACCGCTGTCGCGCGGCCGTTCTCGATGACGATACGCGATGTCAGCGCATGAGTGACCAGCGTGAAGTTCTGCCGCTGCATCGCCGGGCGCACGAAGGCGCGGGCGGTGCCGAAGCGCTTGCCGTTCTTGATGGTGAAATCGTAATAGCCGAAGCCTTCCTGGCTCGGGCCGTTGAAGTCGTCATTCAGCGGATAGCCCGCCTGCCTTCCGGCCTGAATGAAGGCCTCAGCGAGTGGATTGCGGCCCCGCGCGCGGCCGACATGGAGCGGACCGTCCGCACCGTGCTGTGCATCGCGGCGGTCCTCATGGCCTTCGGATTTCTTGAAGAAGGGCAGAACCTCATCCCACGACCAGCCCTTGAGGCCCATCTGTGCCCAGGTGTCGTAATCCGAGGGCACGCCGCGAATATAGACCATGCCGTTCAGCGTCGAAGAGCCCCCAATCACCTTGCCGCGCGGCCAGGGGATGCGGCGACCGCCGAGCTTTTCCTCAGGCTCGGTCTGATAGCTCCAGTTGTAGATGCCGGACTTGATGAAGGCGCCCATGAGGAGCGGCAGGCGGAAGCCCGGATGCCGGTCCATGCCGCCGGCCTCCAGCAGCAGAACACTGACATCGCCATCCTCTGCGAGCCGCGCGGCGGCTGTTGCGCCGGCCGAGCCTGCGCCGATCACGATATAGTCGAAACGGCCGGTTTCCTGGGCTGTCATGGTCGTCCTCCCCGTTCCCGTCAGTTGTAAACGCCGCCGTCGACCGAATAGGCCTGCGCGGTCACGTAGGAAGATTCATCCGACAGGAGGAATGTGTAGAGCGGCGCGATCTCTTCCGGCGTGGCCTGCCGGCCGAGCGGCACCCAGGCCTTGACCAGCTTTTCCTGCGCCTCGCGGCCACCGAGAAAGGCAATCGCCGGATTGTTGAAGGGCGTGTCGATGAAGCCGGGGCAGATGGAATTGGCGCGGATGTTCTCGCCGGCCAGTTCCAGCGCGCAGGCGGTGGTGAAGGCCATGACGGCACCCTTGGAGGCGGCATAGGCCCCGACACCCGGTCCGCCGCGCTTGGCCGCCAGCGAAGCCGTGTTGACGATGGAACCGCCGCCAGCCGCCTTGAAATGCGGGATCGCCTCGCGGGTGGCCAGGAACACGCCGCGCGCGTTGACGCCCATCAGGTTGTCCCAGTCGGTGACGCTGAAGCTTTCCACCGGCCCGGCCTTTTGCAGGCCGGCATTGTTGACGAGACCATCGAGCCCGCCGAGAAAGGCAATCGCGTCGGCGAACAGCGCCTTGACGCTCGCCTCATCGGAAATGTCGCAGCGGACGAAATGGCAGTTGGCGCCCAGTTCCGCTGCTGCCTTTGCGCCGGCTTCGGCTGCGAAATCGCCGATCACCACGCGGGCACCCTCAGAAATTGCATGCGCGGCGGCGGCGCGGCCGATGCCTGTGGCGGCGCCGATCACGACGATGCGCTTGTTCTTCAGCCTGTCGGCCATGGTATTACTCCTTGAAACAGATCAGGACTGGCGCGGCGGCAGCCGGCGTGTCGCGAAGGGCTCGAAGCCGGTCGTGTTCTTCACCACACCCCAGAGCCCCTTGGAAGCGACAAGCATGGTCAGCACGGCGGCAGCGCCCAGCAGCATGAGATAGAGATTGCCCGTGCCGGCAAACCAGGCGCGGAAGAGGAAGTAGATCGCCGTGCCGATGATCGGTCCTTCGACGGTGCCAACGCCGCCGATGATGACGATGAAGAGCATGACCACCATCCAGTTGGCGTCGAAGGCTCCACCCGGTTCCACATGGAAGACCGACATGTAGTAGACCGCGCCCGCTACGCCGGCGAAACCGCCGGTCAGCACGAAGCCGAAGAAGCGCGTCCACCAGACATTGATGCCAACCGCGGCGGCCGTTCCCTCGTTGTCGCGCACGGCGGCCAGCGCCAGCCCGATCTTCTGCCGCGAAAGCCAGTAGAGACCGAAGACGGAGAGGAAGGCGAGAAAAGCCGCAACATAATAGGTGCTGACGGCCACGACGGTGCGGTCCATGTCTCGGGTGACAACCAGCGGCAGGCCGCTCACCGAACCCAGCCAGTCCTTCTGCGCGATAAAGAGCCGCACGATTTCGGCAATTACCCAGATGCTGATGGCGAAATAGGCGTCTCGCAGACGGAAGACGAAGGGCGCTACGAGCGCTGCGAACAGGCCGCAGAAGACGAAGACCAGCGGCAGCAGGAAGAACGGATTGATGCCCCAGGTGTTGGACGTCATGAACAGGAAATAAGCCCCGAGCCCGATGAACAACTGCTGTCCGAAGGACATCAGCCCCACATAGCCGGCGAGGAAATTCCAGCTCTGGGCAAAGGCGAAGACCGTGAAGATCTCGATCATCAGCCTCAGATCGCCCTGGCCGGCGAATTCCGGCATGGCAGCGAGCACGACGAAGGAGACGACGCCGAGGGCGGCAATGGTGAGGTTCCGCGTGGTGGTAGGTCGGGAGGCGTTCATTTGCGGAAGACCTTCATGCTGAACAGGGAGGAAAGGCCCTGCGGCGACAGGATGAGGATGATGAAGAAGACGATGTGGCCGTACATGAGGCCGGCGGACGGATCGATCTTCAGCGCCAGCAACTGCGTGACGCCGAGCACGATGCCGCCGATGAACATGCCCCAGAAGGAGCCGAGCCCGCCGATGACCACGACCTCGAAGGCGATGAGCAGCCGGTCCGCCCCCGAATAGGGCGTGAACGAGCCGCGCATGGCGAGCAGCACGCCAGCGACCGCCGACAGTGCCAGCGCCAAGCCCATCGCGACCGCATAGACATTGCGATAGTTGACGCCGAGAAGCTGCACCACCTGATGATCGTCGGCGGTTGCCCGGATGATGCGGCCCATGCGGGAGCGGTTCAGCCAGAAGCGCAGTGCTGCGAAAAGCACGATGGCGATCACTAGAACCACGACCGGCAGCACGCCGAGCCGCATGCCGAGGAAGTTGAAGCCCCAGAAGCGCATGTTGCCGACATTGATCGACTGGCTGTTGGCGCCGAACCAGGCCACCATGCCGTTGCGCAGCACGATGGCGAGCCCGAAGGTGAGCAGGATCTGAGGGATCTGGTCATGGCCGAGCACCCGGTTGATCAGCAATCGCTGCAACAGGATGCCGATGCCGAAGGCGATGAGTGCCACCGGCAGGATGACGAGGATCGGATGCACCGGTGTCCACGGATAGAGATAGAGGCCGATAAAGGCAGCCGCGACGATGAAATCGCCCTGCGCGACATTGACGACGCGCATGACGCCGAAGGCAAAGCCGAGGCCGAGGCCGATTAGCGCATAGAGGCCGCCAAGCAGGATGCCGTTGGCGATGGTTTCGAGCCAGATCATGAATGCTGCTCCGTTCCGAAATAGGCGGCGGTGATGTCGTTCATGGCAAGTTTGCGCGGATCGCCCTCCAGGCTGATGCGCCCTTCCAGAAGGCAATAGATATGCTGGGAGGCGTGGCAGGCCTGCGCGACATTCTGCTCGATGACGACGATGGAAACGCCGCTCTGGCGGATCGCGTCGAAGCAGCGATAGATGTCGCCGATGATCTTGGGCGCCAGCCCAAGCGAGATTTCGTCGCAGAGCAGAAGACGCGGATTGGTCATCAGCGCGCGGCCGATGGCCACCATCTGCTGCTGCCCGCCGGACAGTGTCGAGGACTGCATCTTGCGCAGCTCGCCGAGGCGCGGGAAAAGGTCGTAGACAGCTTGAAGCGTCCACGGACCCTTGCGCTTCGTTGACTCGCCGACGCGAAGATTGTCCTCGACCGACAGCGAGCCGAAGAGCCGCCGGCCTTCCGGCACCATGGTAACACCGGCGCGCGCAATCAGATCAGCGCGCATGCGGCTGATATCCTTGCCCTCGAAGGTCACGGCTCCGCGCTTCTGCGTGTTGAGCCCGGTGATGGCCTGAAGAAGGGTCGACTTGCCGGCACCGTTCGCGCCGATGATGGCGACAGTCTGGGCTTCGTTGACCTCGAGGCTGACGCCGCGCACGGCGTGGAAATCGCCATAGAAGACGTCGAGATTTTCAACCTTCAGAAGGGACATCGAGGATGGCTCCCATATAGATTTCCTGCACGGCAGCGTCCGCCATGACGGCGGCGGGCGCGCCCTCGGCGATCTTGCGTCCGGCATTGATGGCAAGGATCCGGTCGGCGACGGCCGACAGGGCATGCGTCACATGCTCGATCCAGACGATGGCAAGCCCCGCCTTGATCGAGAGAATGAGGTCGATGAGATGGCCGACTTCGGCCTCCGTCAGGCCGCCGGCAATTTCATCGAGCAGCAGCACCTTCGGCTGCAGCGCCATGGCGCGCGCCAGCTCCAGCCGCTTGCGGTCGAGCAGCGGCAGAGACCCGGCCGGCAAGTCGAAACGGGCGGCAAGGCCGCAGCGCTTCAGCGTTTCAAACGCGAAATCGCCCGCCTCGCGGCCCGACTTGCCGCCGCCGAAGATCGCTGCGGTCAGCACGTTTTCGTAAGCCGTGAGAAGGCCGAAGGGCTGCGGCACCTGATAGGTGCGGCCGATGCCGAGCCGGGTACGCTGCGACTGCGAGCGCTGCGTGATATCGGCACCTTCAAGGAGGATACGGCCCGACTGGGGCTGAATCACACCTGCGAGAATGTTGAAAACCGAGGTCTTGCCCGCGCCGTTCGGACCGATAATGCCAAGGCATTCGGAGCGACCGACGGAAAAGGACAGATTGTCTGAAACGGTGATCGAGCCGAATTTGCGGCTGATGCCTTCGGCAAGCAGAACGGGTTCCACCTTGGCCTCCATGGGGGATGAAAGTGGCGGGGCAGATGCGCCCCGCCAGGATAAAGCGCCGCGATCAGCGGAACTTGGAGAGCGGCATGAATTCCTTCTGGATCGGAACCTGCGGCGCGGTCACGTTGTTGGTGACATAGAGCTCGTAGGGGAACTTGCTGCCCTTCGGGTTCTTGTGCCACTGGCCCATCGTGACCCACGTGTTGGCGACCGACTTCATCTTGGAATTCTTGAAGTCGACCTTGCCGATGATCGTATCGAGGTCGAGACCGGCGATCGCATCGCGCACGGCTTCGCGCTTCTTCGGATTGCCGGAATTCTTCAACGCTGCCAGGCCTACCTCCCAGATCGCATGTTCGTAGCCCATCGGCTGCGCCCACTGCTTGCCGGTCGAGGCTTCGTATGCCGAGCAGAAATCATTGGCGCTCTGGCCGTTGAGGCTCGACTTGAACGGAAGCTGGCGGTTGAACCAGATTTCCGTCGACATGCCCGCTCCCTGGTCGCCCAGAACCTCGACGCCGCTCGGGAAGACGAAGGCGGCGGCAATCGTGGCGGCCTCGATGTCGAGACCAGCCTGCTGCGCCTGGCCCCAGAAGGTGGCAAAATGCTGCGGGAAGACGAGACCGGTGACGATCTTCGCGCCACCTTCGCGGAAGGCTGCGACCTGGTTGGAGAAGTCGTCGACCTGCTCCTTGAACAGGCCGCCCTGGACTTCCTTGAAGCCGGCATCCTTCAGCGACGCGGTCATGCCGCCCGAGAAGCCACGGCCGAAATCGTTGTCTTCGTAGAAAGTACCGACAACCTTGTCGATGCCCGAAGCGCCCCACATGCCAACATAGTTCTTGATGATGTCGGCGCCGCTCCAGAAGAACAGGAAGCTCCACGGATAGCCCTTGTCCGGGTTCGAGCCGCGGGCGGCGTAGAAGGGTTCCCATTGCAGGATAGTGGAGATGGCCGGTGTGCCGTTCTGGTCGCAGATTTCGAGCGCCGGAGCGGCAAGACCATCGGCGACGAGGAGCAGGTCGACATTCTCGCGCAGAACCAGTTCGTTACCGAGGCTGCCCATGCGGTTCGGGTCGGACTGGCTGTCGCGGGTCAGGATTTCGACCTCGTATTTCTTGCCGCCGATCTCCAGACCGTCCTTCAGCTGCGCCTTGATCTGGTCGATGACCCAGGGCGCGGTTTCCGCGAAATTGGCGCGGATGCCGGTGAACTGGTCGATATAACCGATCCTGATCTTGTCATCGGCCGCAATTGCGCGATGCACATAGGGCATGGCGAGCGCTGCGGCGGTGCCGCCGGCAATGCTCTTGATAACCTGACGGCGGCTCGTCAGCAGCCGGCTCCCAAACGACTTATCCATATTTCAATTCTCCCAGTGGATAAATGTATTCCCGCGCCACACGACCTTCGGGTGGCGACATTTCAAATTTCAGATGCTTACTTCTTCGCGGCCGGTGTGGCCTCGATTTCACCCATGGCGATCAGCACTTCGTTGGCCGCCTTGAAGGCGTCGAGACCGGCGGGGATGCCGCAATAGATCGTGGCATGCAGCAGGACTTCGCGGATCTCTTCGACGCTGACGCCGTTGTTGACCGCGCCGCGCACATGCAGCTTCACCTCTGCAGCGCGGTTGAGCGCGGTGAGCATGGCGAGGTTCAGCATGCTGCGGGTTTTCAGGTCGAGCGTGTCGCGGCCCCAGGCATAGCCCCAGCACCATTCTGTGGTGACGCGCTGGAAGGACATCATGAAGTCGTTGGCATTGGCCATCGACTTGTCGACATATTCAGGACCGAGCACCTGCCGGCGAAGCGCCAGACCGCGTTCGAACATTTCGTCGATCGTTTCGTTTTCGGGTTGCTTGGACATGTCCACTTCCTTGCCTTGATCGCTTCCAGCCCGACCGTCGCGCCGAAGACTTTTGGGTATGACTTCACCGTCGCGGCGAACGCATGTCTTCGCCACGGCCTGCTTCAAACTGTGATAAGCTTTTGTCGGCGCATACTTTTCAGCGCCGAACGACTACATCGACCTGACCGAAATGCCCCCATCGACGTGCAGGATTTCGCCCGTCACGAAGCTCGCATCCGGGCCGATCAGGAATGCAATCCCGGCTGCAATTTCCTTCTCCTCGCCCAGTCGTCCGAGCGGGGTCTGCTTGCGACGGATCGCATAGCCTTCCTCGTTCACGATCGTGCGCGCGCCGGGTGTCGGCACTGCGCCCGGTGTCACCGCGTTGACGCGGATGCCGCGGCCGCCAAGCTCGACCGCCTGCTGGCGCGTCAACGAGGCGATTGCGCCCTTGACTGCCGTATAGGAGGCCGTGTTGCCCATGCCGAGATCGGCGACAGGCGAGCAGATATTGACGACCGAACCACCGTCTTTTGCGCCGTGCTGAAGCAGCGCCTGAATACCCCAGAAGGCTGCCTTCACACCCACAGACAGCATGCGGTCGAGAACCTCTTCCTCGACGCCTTCAATTGCGCCATAGCGGATCCACATCGCATTATTGACGACGCCGGTCAGCGGACCGAAAGCCGCAGCGAGCTGCTCAGCGGCGGCAAAGACGGCTGCGCGATCGCTGACATCGGCCGGAAGCGCCAAAGCCTTGCCGCCAGCATCCGAAATCGCCTTGGCGACGGCCACCGCATCATCCGCGTTGATATCGACGACGCCGACGGCGCCACCGCGCGCGGCAATGGTTTCGGCGGCGGCGCGACCGATGCCACGACCGGCGCCCGTGACCAGAACCACCTGATTTTCAAGACTTCCCGTCATTCCCACTTCCTCAAACTGCCGGCTGCGGCACGCCGCCATACATGGACCAGAGCTGCGACGCGAGCACACCCGAATCCACCGAAAGCTCGATGCCCGTAATGGCCGAGGCCTCGTCGGACAACAGGAAGGCGATCGCGTTCGCCACTTCCATCGGCTTCACCAGCCGGCCAAGCGCCGTGGTGCGGATCATCGTGTCCGGATTGCGCTCGCCGCGTTCATAGCTCGCCTCGACGGCAGGCGTCCGGGTCGGTCCGGGACAAACCGTATTGACCCGAACGCCATCGCGCCCCCAGGCAACTGCGAAATTGCGCGACATGTTGATGATACCTGCCTTCGTCGGCCCATAGGCCTGAAGCGGCGAGGAGTTGAAGGCCGTGATCGATCCCACATTGACGATGCTGCCATGGTTGCGGGCGAGCATGCCGCGGCCGAATTCCACCATGGTGCGGAACGTACCGGTGAGATTAACCCGGACGATGTCGTCCCACTCGGCAAAGTCCTGCGCTTCCGGCCGATGCGGATTTTCCAGATGCGCAGCGACGCAAGCCAGACCCGACACCGGCCCTACATTTTCCTCGACATAGGCCGCAGCGGCGGCAATGCTTTCAGCATTGCCGATATCGATGCCATAGCCCACGCCGCCATATTGCTTGGCAACCTCAATGGCCCGGTCGGCATCGCGGTCCAGCACCGCGACGGTCCAGCCGCCCTCGGTCAGCCTGCGCACCAGGGCCTCGCCGATCCCGCCGGCGCCGCCCGTGACGGCTGCAATCTTGCGATTGTCACTCATGATCGCTGGCCTCAGATGATCTTGTAGATGGCTTCGATGATGCGGCGTGCGCGCGGACCGTTGTCGCCGCGCGTATGCATCTTGTTGCAGGCATAGGAGAAGCCGATCTTCGCATCCGGATCGCCCATGCCGATGGAGCCGCCGAAGCCGTGATGGCCAAAGGCATGCGGGTTCGGGCCCATCCATACGGATTCTGCGGTGTTGAGCAGGATGCCGCGCGCCTGATGATAGGGTCGCTGCTGCATTTGTTCGGTCTGGTTATGCTGTTCCGTCAGCATGTCGCGGATGGTTTCCGGCTTCATGATGCGAACGCCGTTCATCTCGCCGCCGCGCGCCACCATGCCGTAGATCGAGGCGACAGAACGCGCCGTACCGTGGCCGTTGGCGCTGGCGATTTCCGACGTGCGCCAGCCATGCGAATTGAGCGTCACGTTGATCGGCTCTTTCGGATGCTGGAGAAAGCCCTTGGCCAGCAGCGAATCCGGATCGGCATCCTTGCGGGCAAAGAGCGTGCCTTCCACCGTCGGCACCAGTTCGGCGCAACGCGCGATATCGGCTTCCGACAACCCGCCGATCTGGTAATCGAGACCCAGCGGCGCGATCAGTTCGTCGTGGATGAACTGCGGATAGCGCTTACCGGTGATCCGGCGAACGATCTCGCCGAGAATATTGCCCTGCGTGTGAATGTGATAGGCGGCAACCGTCCCGGGCTCCCAGATCGGGGCCTGCTTTTCAAGTGCTGCAACAATCGTGTCGCATTCATAGATCGCGCCGGGCCAGAGCGGATCGAGAACGGCCGGCAGACCGGCGGTGTGGTCGAGCACATGGCGAACGAGCAGGTTTTCCTTGCCGTTCTGCGCAAATTCCGGCCAGTACTTGGCAACCGGCGCATTGGGATCGACAAGGCCGCGATCGATGAGAATGTTGAAGGCGATGCCCGAAATGCCCTTGGCGACCGACATCATGCAGACGATGGTGTCGCGTTCCCACGGCTTCGTCTTCGCCGCGTCGCGATAGCCTGCCCAGACATCGAAGACCTTGCGGCCATCGACGATCAGCGACGAAGCGGAGCCGATCTCCTCCTCGACCTTGTAGTTCTCGATGAAAGCGTCGACTGCGGGCTGGAATTCCGGTTCGAACTCGCCGGAAAACGTGAACGTCGCTCCCCGCGCCGTGACGGTCTCATTCAATTGCATGGATCTGCACTCCCATTCCTCTAGAGCGATTTTTCTACATATTGTATGACAAACCGTCAATACTATAATCACTCATTTTTTGTCGGCGGGAGATCGAGGCGGACGATATCGGGGTTATCCGCATCAAGCGCCGGCCAGCGCAGGCGCACTTCCGGATCGTGACCGGGGATCAGCAGGTCCGGATCGTTCCCGGCGAGCCGCTCGCAGCGATCGAACCCCTCCAGCATCTCGCCGAGATGGTAGACGATCGGAAAGGGAGCACGCCGCAGCCGATTTTCATTGAAATGGAACGCATCGGAGGCCAACACCACTTTCCCCCGCTTCGTCGCGACCCGCACGACTTGCAGACCGCCCGAATGGCCGCCGATGCGGAAAAGCTCGATGCCCGGAAAAATCGTTTCGTCGCCATCGTGAAAAACGATCCGGTCCGCGAAGACGAGTTCGACGGCCTGCGTGACATCGCGGCACTCGAAGGGCGCGCGCAGGCAGGAATGCCGCATGTTGCGCCCCGTCGCAAAGCGCATCTCGTCATCCTGGAGGTGGAAACGCGCCTTTGGAAAATCCGAAATTCCGCCGGCATGGTCGTAATGCAGATGCGTCAGGATGACATCGGTCACGTCGTTCGGCTCTATGCCGGCGCGGCGCAACAGGTCGGTCGGCTCGTGCAGAAGGATGCGCTTGCGGGCCTTCGCCGCCGCCTCGCCAAAGCCGGTATCGACCACGATCACGCGCCCTTCCCCGCGGATCGCCCATGTGAAATAGTCGAGAGGCATGGCCCCGTCATGCAGGTCCATGCCGGGGAAGAAATTCTCGTGACGCGGACGGTTGAGATCGGTGGTCGCATACCGAAGCGCCAGGACCTCGTAATGCGGCACCTGATAATCTGTCATGTCCGGCTCCTCCCGTGTCTTGATGCTCTTGATATGTCATATCATCATGTTGTATGACAATCTCAAATTGGGCTGGCCGTGCAGATATTCCGCGGTTCGCCTTCGACGCATAGCGAGGAGACACTAGCAGATGAGCGAACAAGACGGGCTGCCGAAAATCGGCTTTATCGGACTTGGGGCCATGGGCGCCCCCATGGCGAAGAATGTGGCGGCCGGCGGCTATGCTCTCACCGTGCTGGACGCCAATGCCGAGACCACGGAGAAGGTCGCCGCCGAAATCGGCGCAACTGCTGCCAGCTCCGCCGCCGATGTCGGCCACGCCTCCGACATTGTAGTCACAATGTTGCCGACCAGCAGCATCGTCGAGAGCGTGCTCTTCGGCGAAAACGGCCTTGCCGCAGCGCTCAAGCCCGGCAGCGTCATTGTTGAAATGTCGAGCGGCGCGCCGACGCAGACCCGCGCGATTGCCGAGCGCCTGGCCGCGATGAGCATTGCGCTCGTCGATGCTCCCGTCTCCGGCGGCGTTCCGCGTGCCAAGACGGGCGAACTTGCCATCATGCTCGGCGGCGATCCGGATATCATTGAAAAGGTGCGTCCTCTGGTCGCCCGCATGGGTTCGAGCCTCACCGTGGTCGGCGGCATCGGCGCGGCGCACGCCATGAAGGCGCTGAACAATCTCGTCAGCGCCGGCGGCTTTCTCATTGGCATCGAGGCCCTACTGATCGGCAGCCGCTTCGGCCTCTCGCCGGAAATCATGGTGGATGTTCTTAACGCCTCCACGGGGATGAACAATTCGACCCAGAAGAAGTTCAAGCAGTTCGTTTTGTCGCGCAAATTCGACGCCGGCTTCGGCCTCGATCTTATGGTGAAGGATTTGGGCATAGCGCTGGGCGTGGCATCGGAAACCGATACGACGACGCCCTATGCTTCGCTATGCCTCGAACTCTGGTCAGCGGCGCAAAAGACGTTGGGGCGCGGCCAGGACCACACAGCCGTTGCCCGCTTCCAGGAAATCATCGCCGGGTCCGAACTCAAGGCGTGACGTTCTTGAACGGTATGAGCCCGCCGCCGACCCTGTTCCGCCACGTGGCCGGTTTTGTCCGCCGTTAACAGCGAGCGCTGCGGTCATGCGAGTGCGGCGCGGACATGGGCAACTCCCATCGCACAATCAGGTCTAGCGGCGACGCTTTCAACAACGGCTCGACTATGACAACAGGGGTTGTGCGATGGCCTACCGGGATAACAAGACCGTCGGTCGGTCGGTCAAGGGCGAAGTGGCCAAAGACATCAGGATATATGCTCGGACTTAGGCTGCCCACGTCAGCAATGTCGTGGCCATCCCGGCAAACGCCAAGCAAAAGGCCGCCGCACCCGTCTTCATCAACTGGCTGACCAGCGGCATGATGCAAACCCAATTTGCCGTGGTCTTCAACATCGCGCCGCAAAACCAGCCTGTGAATGAGATCTTTGTCAGTGCCTGAAAACAGCAGAAGTTGAACACAGAGCGCGTCGGCAGTGCGTGTATTCAGGGCACCTGATCACAGGAGATTGCGACGGATCGCCAGCGCGACGGCCTGTACCTTGTTGCTGGCACCAATTTTGCGGCAAGCATTGGTGATATGGTAGTTCACGGCCGAAGCGCTGAGGCCCATGCGGGCTGCGACCGCTTCGCTCGAAAAGCCATCGGCGGTCCAGCTCAAGACTTCCTTCTCGCGTTTCGTCAGCGCGGTTTCCGCGCGTCGATCGTGATGCAGGACCAGGCGCACGGCCGCATCGTGAAATTGAGCCGCAAAAAGCTGGAGCCTGGCGGTTTCCTCGGCCACCATCTCGCGGATCTGGTTGCGCTGACGCACGGTCACCGAAAAGATGCCACTATCGCCTTCCGGACCTGCGGCGGGAACGCCATACCCTTCCAGGATCCGGTATTCGCTTGCCTCGTGGAAAACGTGACGTTCCGCCTTGTTATACGGCTGGAGGAAACCACGCCCGCCCCAATAGAACGGCAGACGCGACGTCCGCGAGATCGTCACGACGGGATCGTAGAACTTGTAGCTGCGCTGCCTGTAGCGCGTGATCCATTCTTCCGGATAATCGGTGATGAACGTGTCGTCTTCGACAGCAAGGCCCGAGGGCAATCGCGTCAGCAGATAGCCGAAATAGTCGCACCCTATGCTCCGCGCGAAGTCGCTCGCGACCTGCTGCAGTTCGGCAATGGTCTGTGTCGATGTAGGATCGAATGCGCCCTCGACGATTCCCATGGTCCTCTCCGACAGGTTAAGCCCACCGATTTATAAAGTTTCACAGTTCAGGTGATGAATTCAAGTCCTCTAGTATGGCGGCCAAAGCTGAAAAGGGGACCGAAATGCAAAAACATCCGCTCATTCTCCGACACATCACGCGTCTGGCCGCCGCCGCGGCCTTTTCTCTTGCCGCCTGCACCGCGATAGCCGCCGATACCGTCAAGATCGGCGTGCTCGCCCCTCTGACAGGCCCCAGCGCCTCCGACGGACAGGAATTCGTCAACGGCGTGACCTGGGCCGTCGAGGAAGCCAACAAGAATGGCGGCGTCGCCGGCCACACGTTCGAAGTCGTGACCGCCGACGTCAAGGACGGCTCCGCCGCCAACGTGACCAGCGCCGTGGAACGGCTTGCCGGCACCGATGGCGTGGAAGCCGTGCTGACTGGCTATGCCAACCTGTCCATGTTCGAGATCGATCTCTTCAAGGAATACGGCATTCCCTACCTTTCGGCCGGCCCCTCGCCCTCGGTCGCCGCCATCGTCAGCAAGGCGCCGGACGATTACTGGTGCTGCTGGTCCTATACCGCCGATTTCAGCGGCTACGTGACCGACCTTTTGCCGGTCGTGAAGGAATTCGCCGCCCAGGGCAAAGCCAATATCGCCGACAAGACGGTGGCGATCATCTCCTCCGACAATCCCTATTCGAAGGGCATTTCGGAAGGCATGAAGAAGGTCTTCGCCGCCGATGGCTGGAAGCTGACCGTGGATGAAATCGTGCCCTTCGGCGAGGTTTCCGACTGGCGCTCCATCCTGACCAAGGTGCGCGAGACCAAGCCGAACCTTGTCATCAACACGGATTACCTGCCGGGCAATTCGGCGCTCTTCCTGAAGCAATTCCTGGAAGACCCGACGAACAGCCTCGTCTTCCTGCAATATGCCCCTTCGGTTCCGGAATTCGTCAAGCTCACCGGCGAGAAGTCGACGGGCGTTCTCTACGACATGATCGGCGCGGCGCTCGACACGCCGAAATGGCCGCGCGGGCCGAAGCTGCTTGCGGAATACAAGTCGAAGTTTGGCATCGAGAGCGGGGCCTATGGCGTCGGTCTCTACGAGATGACGAACATGTATTTCGATGCGCTGAAGCAGGTCGGCGATCCGAAGAAGCATGAAGAGATCGGCAAGGCGATCGGCGCGATGACGAAGGAAACCGTCGCCGGCACGATCAAGTTCGATCCGAAGACCCATGTGGCGCTGACCGGCAACGACTACGTGCCGACCTCGTTCTGGCAAATTGTCGATGGCAAGCGGGTTCTGGTTGGTCCCGCGAAATACGCGAACGGCGCCTTTGTCGCACCGCCATGGGTGAAAAAGTAAGCGCCACGGACAACTCACGTCATGTGCCTGCAATCGCGCATGACTTTCAACCATTTTCACCGGAATGATGCATTGGCAGCCTTTCTCGAAATCAAGGGCCTTGGAAAGTCGTTTGGCGGCATTCATGCCGTGCGACAACTCGACCTCTCGATCGACCGGGGCGAAATTCTCGGCATTGCCGGCCCCAATGGCAGCGGCAAGAGCACCTTCTTCAACATCATGACGAAGGTGCCCTTTGCAGCCGATCGCGGCGAAGTCCTGCTCGAGGGCAAGAACATCCTGACCCGCAAGGCGCACGACATTGCCCGCAGCGGCGTGGCGCGGACATTCCAGCGCGAGAGTGTCTTTCCGTCGCTCTCCGCCGTCGACAACGTGCTGACCACGGTGGAGAATTCGAGCGCCGGCGGCACGCATCGCGATAACGTTGCCGCCGCCATCTTGGCGCTGGATCAGGCCGGCTTTCCCGCCACGCTGCATAACACGCCTGCAGGCGCCCTGCCCGTCTTCCTGCGCAAGCTGGTGATGATTGCAGCAGCGCTCGCGCTCAAGCCGCGTGTACTGCTGCTCGACGAGCCCGCTTCAAGTCTCACGCCGCATGAGATCGCACGCATCCAGGCGCTCATCCTCAAGCTGAAGGAGGCAGACATGACAATCCTGCTCATCGAGCATGTCCTGCCTTTGCTCACCGCCGTGTCCGATCGCCTGGCCGTCCTCGACCAGGGCGAGTTGATCGCGATCGGCACGCCGGAGGCCGTCATCGCCGAGCCGCGTGTTGTGGAAGCCTATCTGGGCAAGAAACAATGACCGCGCTGCTTGAGGTCATCGGGCTCAGCGGCGGGTATGAGCCAGTGCAGATCTTCAAGGATGTCAACCTGACGGTCGGGGCCGGCGAATGTGTGGGCTTCTTTGGCCCGAACGGCCACGGCAAGACGACACTGATGAAGACGCTGTCGGGCATCATCGATCCCTGGGCCGGACGGATCGTCTTCGAAGAACAGGATCTCGCGGCTCCGGGCGAGCGCAAGGCGCGACGCTCGCGTAATCTCAATTACGATATTCTCGTGCGCCGCCGCATGGATCCGAAGAAGGTGGCACGAGCCGGGCTCATTCATGTGGCACAGGGCTCCACGCTTTTTCCCGACATGACGGTTGCGGAAATCCTGTCCATCGCGCCGGGCGTTGCGCTGGCTGCCGGGCGCAAGCCGGAGCCGGATGCCGTCTTCTCCCTCTTCCCGAGGCTGAAGGAACGGCTGCAATCCAAATCACGCTTTTTGTCAGGCGGCGAGCGGCAGATGCTGTCCATGGCCTGCGGCCTGCTCGCCGTCCCGAAGCTGATGATCCTCGACGAACCGACGCTTGGTCTCTCGCCGAAGCTCCGGCAGGAGCTCGCCGACGCCGTGCATGCGATCCGCCGCGCCGGCACCCCGATCATCCTCATCGATCAGGACATCGAATTCTTACGCGGCCTTGTCGATCATCTCAACGTCTTCGACCACGGCTCGATCTCGCGCCGGCTGACAAATGCGCAGATCCCGGATCACGAAACGCTGATGGCGGAACTTTTTGGACGGAGGCAAGGCTGACCATGGAACTCTCTGCCTTCATCGCGGTACTGACCGGCGGGCTTGTGCTCGGCGTGCTTTATTCGCTCATGGCCTTCGGCCTTGCACTGGTTTGGACCACGCTCGGCATCTTCAATTTTGCGCACGGCGCCTTCATTGTGTTGGGCGCCTATATCGCCTGGCAGATCGGCAACCCGGATGCGTTTGGCCTCGGCTTTCTGGTCAGTGCGGTGGTCACTGTCATCGCCATGTTCGTCATCGGCGTGATCTTCCAGTTCCTGCTGGTCAAGCCGTTCGAGCGGAAGCCCAATATCGTTCTTCTGACGGTGATCACGACGCTGGCCGGCGCGACCGTGCTGATCAACCTCATCAACGTCATGTGGGGGCCGCGTTCGAAACAGATCGTGCTGCCGGCGTCCGGCGACCTGTCATTGGGTCTCTTCCGCATCACGGCGAATGAAGGCCTGATGGTGCTGATCGTGACGTTGACGCTTGCAACACTCGGCTGGTTTCTCCTGAAAACGCCGCTCGGCCGGTCCATGCGCGCCGTCGCGCAGAACCGCGAGGCCGCGCAGTTGATGGGGCTGAACGTGCCCCTGCTTTATGCCGCCACCTTCGGCCTTGCCGCAGCGCTTGCGGGCCTTGCCGGCGTCTTCATCGGCTCCATCCGCTTCATGACGCCCAACATGGGAGACGATCCGCTGCAGAAGGCGCTTGTCGTCGTCATCCTCGGCGGCGTCGCCCGCTTCACCTCGCCCATCTATGCCGCCTTTCTGGTCGGCATCATCGAGGCCTTTTCAACCTATGCCGTGGGTCTTTACTGGACGCCGGCCGTGCTTTTCGTGCTGATGATTGCCGTTCTCGTCGTCAAGCCGGAAGGCCTGTTCGGACGCCGGGAAAGGTCGGTCTGATGCGTTACGATCCGCCCTTTCACCGCACAAAAGGCCTGTGGCCGACCATCATTCTCGTCGCCGCCGCCGCCCTTGCGCCGCTCTTCATCCACGAGGCCTATACGCGTCACCTGCTGGTCCTCGCCTTCATCTACGCGATCGTCGCGTCAAGCTGGGACCTGTCGCTCGGCTTCGGCGGGCTTTTCAATTTCGCGCATGGTGCGCTTTTTGCGGTGGGGCTCTATGTCTTTGCCCTGACGGCAAAGTTTCTCGGCATCTCGCCCTGGTTCGCCATTCTTCTGGGAGGATTGGCAGCCGTGTGCCTCGCTGTCGCGATAGCACTGCCCGTGCTGCGGCTCGACGGCGTCTATGTCATCCTGGTCACCGTGGCCGTCAGCCAGTTGCTTTATCAGATCACGGTCAGCCAGTCGCAATTCACCGGCGGCACGTCCGGCATCGCCTCGCTGCCCGGCCTGAAACTCGGCACCTATCCGTTTCTGCGCGATGGCAAGATCGGCTATTACTACACTGCGCTGGCGCTTCTGGTGGTCTCGACCGTCTTCCTTCACGTGGTCATCCGTTCGCGGCTGGGACGTGCGGCAATCGCACTCCGCGACAACAAATTCTATGCGATTTCCCGCGGCGTTTCCGAAGCGCGGACCCGCACTTTGACGCTTGCCGCCAGCGCATTCTTCACCGGACTTGCCGGCGGATTCTACGGCTCCTATGTCCGGGTGGCTTCACCCGATGTCTATGGCACCGGATTTCTGACGACCATCCTGTCGATTCTGCTTGTCGGCGGTGCAGCAACCCTCTGGGGGCCGATCGTGGCGGCCTTCGCCATCACTTTCCTCTCTGAAGCGCTGGTCAATCTCGGCCCGTGGCGGGAAATCATTATGGGCATGATCATCATCCTCGTCGTTGTCTTCTACCCCGGCGGGCTCTGGGCGGCGATCCAGGAGCTTCGCGAGAAGCTGGACGCGCTGAAGAGCAGTTCCGTTTCAAGCTGGCGGAGATGGAGCGGAAAAAGGTCTCGAGAGGCCCTGATGGGCGGAGCGCGGGAAACCTATCTCGCCACGCGCCACGGATCGATTGCCATTTCCGACAGCGGCACGGACGGACCAGCCCTTCTGCTCATCCATGGAAACTCGGCCTGCAAGGAAGCCTTTTCTCGACAGTTTCGCTCGCTCAAGGACAGCTACCGGCTGCTTGCCTTCGACCTGCCCGGCCATGGCGTCTCCTCCAATGCCGATCCGGAAACCACCTATAACGTGGTGGGCTATGCAGAGGTCGCCGAGGAGGTCTTGAAAGCCTGCGGCGTCAGCGAGGCCTTCGTGTTCGGCTGGTCGCTGGGCGGCTATGTGGCGCTTGAGGTTGCCGCGCGCGGCGAGATCGGCATTCTCGGGCTGGCGATCGCGGGAACATCTCCGCTGACGGTCGTGCCTGACGACTTTGCGGCGGGCTACAACGCGGATTCGCATCTGGTCCTGGGCGGAAAGCAGTATTTCACGAGCGAGGAGGCCCGCGCCTATGCGGGTTCCGCGACCGCGCCGAAGGGCCCGGAAAGCGCCTTCATGCACCGGAACCTGCCACGCACCGACGGACGGGCGCGTGTCTACATGATGACCAAACTGCAGACGATTAACTGGCCGCGACAGATGAACCGCCTGTGGTCCAACGCCTTTCCGTTTGCCATCATCAATGGAGCGGATGATCCGTTCCTGAACCACGACTACATCCGCCGGCTGTCTGGCAGCGAGGGCTGGCCGCATCGCCTCGTCGAGATCGAAAATGGCAAACACGCGCCGTTTTTCAACAAGCCCGAGGCGTTTGAAGCCGCCCTACGCGACATCTTCAGGACGGCGGCTGGAAGGTCGCCGGAATAACCCGGCGCATTCTAATTCCGTCTGTTGGATGATCAGCACCTTGCGCCGAAATAGGGCGCATAGTCCGCGTCGTAACCGAAGTAGCGCTGCCCGACGAGCACAATGCCGGCTTCCGTCTGCCATTGCGGATTGCAGGGGAAGGCAGCGCCTTCAGGCGCAGGTCGTGATGCAGCGAGCCGGCCGTCACCGGCGTCCCGCTTTCGGCATCGAGAAGCGTGATCAGGTCGGCCCGAGTGCCCCACCTGAGTCCCGATTCAGCATCAGATTATTGAAATAGATGGCAGATTAGGCGCACCAGCAACTCAACGAAGCAGCGCTGACGGCCGACCGCCATCAGTTGGGTGGTGAATGGTGAAATCCACGCCGTAGATGCGCTTGAGGTGTTCGGGCGCCATGACCTCCCAGACTGCACAAGCCTACCAGAATTAACAGATTCCGCTTTCAACCCAATCAGCCCAGCTTGCGGTGGGTAACCGGCCAGAGATCGGCGCTGCGGCCGATACCCATTTAGGATAGAGATGGAAAATTCCCATATGAAACTAAAAAGGATATTTACTTTCGCTTGATAGACGAATTGAAGACTTCGCCCCTGTAGAAGCCTGGCCTCTACTCCCACACTTCCAGTGATTTCGGGTCAGATGTCTTGTTGTAACCGGCCTCGGAGCGACGAAATTACTGCAAAACCGGCGGTGCGAGCGACCAGCCTCCTCCCTAGAAAGGTCACCGAAGCCAGCGGCTGCCGCAAGCGAGCAGGATGATAGAGTGTGCCCTTCCCCTCCGCCACCCCGGCAATTGAACGGTCGCTGCCGGCATCGCCGGGGCTCGCCAACCTCAGCCGCCCAGCCGACGGCGAAGCTGCGGGCAAGGCGGCACAAGGCGATTGTATTTCTCCGCTTGCATATTCCGTGACGATCGCTGCACCATTCAAAAATTCTCACCTCCCAATACGCGGTGCGAAGTTCACCCCGACGCAGGTGGCCGTTCAGACCCCCCGTTTCAATGAGCGAGGGAGTAAACCAATTCCTGTTGCAGGAGGCGCAATGTGAGACACGCCGGCACAGGACCGAATAAGGTGCCAGATGTCAGCCGAGACCTTCTGACCCGTTAAGACCGTCCTACCGGGCGACCTTCGGAGGCTGCAAGAGCACGACACTGCCGCCTCGCTCAAGCCACGCAACTGGCCAGCGTGTAGAAATCGACGACCTCATTTCGACGGTCACGGAACCCACCAGAGGCCTTGGCGGACATACGAGGTCATAAACCATTCACCATGCCCGCTCCTCTCTGAAGGTCACAGGAAGCCGAGGAAGAAGCGGAACGGGCTGAGCCAACCTCTCACCTCCCCTACCACGCAGCAATAGAGAGGCAATCCGAACGAGTGGATGCATCTCGGTCGCCGTGAGCCGCGCACAGAAACCTGTGAGGGTCAAATCGACCCGTGCTCATTTCCTCACAGCGGTAAAGACACCTGCTGTCCGCCAGGAGGCAATGCGCGCCCACGCGTCCGTTTGCCGCCCTACGGAGGATATTCATCCCCGACCGAAGTCAGGGCCTGGGCGACCACGCCGGCGGCGTTCGATGCCACCCCTATGGGTTGAGGAGAAATGTGGCGCGACAGGATTCTTGAGACAGAAATCAAAAAAATAGTCCGCATCAGCAGGAAAACCGATGCGGACTCTTGACGCCAAATCGAGGACGTGCGACCCATAAGCTGCGACACTTAGAGAGGGGCTTCCACGACGGCGACGTCTGGGGGCCTTTCTTTTTAATGGCCCCGCTTTCCCGACAGGTATTCCGAATAGAGTCGATCCAGATTGTCGGCGATGAAGCGGCCAAACTCCGGCGCCGCCTTTGCCTTCAATGTCAGCGAAAAAGCATTGGCACCTTGAGCGAACTGGGCGGCAACCAGCTTGTCCTTTGCCTGCCAGGCCTCAAGCTTCGCCGCTGGCTTGCTCTTCTTCACCGGCTTCCCGCCCTGCTTCAGGGCGAGATAAAGACCATTGAAACGTTCGTCGCTCGACTGCGCCTTGAACGAGGGATCGGAAACGATGTCTTCAATCCGCTCTGCATTCGATTCCTTGCCGGCTAACAATGACAGCTCGACCCAACGTTCGCGTCCCACGCCACGGGCAGGTCCAATCGCCGCCAGCACGTCTTCAGCGATCCTCGATGTCACCGAAACCATCTTCGAGAGCGCTGCCGCATTGGCAGCCAGCGCCGAACCGATGACATCACGGCCATAGCCGAGGTCCTCAAGCCTCTTGGCGAACAATGCGCGCTCGATGAAGCTCAAGTTGGCGCGGGCAGAGTTCTCCTGCCCCTGTGCGATCACGTGGGAGCGATCGTCGATCGCCTTGACCACGGCGCGCACCGAGCGACCGAGCTCGCGGGCAGCCCTTACGCGGCGATGCCCGAAGACAATCTGGTAGCGTCCTGCACGATCCGGATGAGGCCGAAGCAGGACTGGCGAGTCCTGCCCGCGTTCGGCAATGGCCGCCTTCAGCGCCTCGAACTGTTCCGCATCATCCTCAAGTCGATCCGACACAAAGGATCCATCGATGTCCGATGGATCAATCTCGATGACTGCTTCGCCTTCCAGAAACTTGTCCGCCTGACGCGCCAGTTCGTCCAGAGACCTGATCATGGTCTTGGAAGCACCGCGCATGGGATAAGCCGCCGCAGAGGCGGGCGCCGCTTCCTCGGAATCAGCAAGTCCGGCAAGGAGATTCTTGCGCGCCATTGTTTGTCACCCCTATACCACTGGAAATATTCAATATTTCCCTATTTTTGTCAGCCGACAACTTCAACGACCCCAGGCCGCGTGAACAAGCTCGGTAATTTCGGCATTCACCGACTCCAGAGCCTCCATCGCTCGATCGTACGTCGAGCGCGTCATCTGAGTCCGTTCGACTTCATAGAGAGTCTGCTTGGTAATGCCGGCATCGGAAATGGCCGTCGACTTCAGCATCTGGTTCTTCAGCATGAACTCGTTGAACAGCGTCTGCATGAAACCGACCATCTGCGCCTGTGGCACGTCTGTCGGCTCATAGCGCGTCACGAGGTAGCGATACCAGGAGAGGTTCACCTCCGCGCCCGCCTGGCGGATCGGCTTCAGAATGCCGCCCAGCATCAGAAGGAACTGCCCCATGGACATGACGTCAAGCATCTGCGGATGAATGGTGATCAGCACGCTCGTGGCCGCCACCAGCGCCGTAATGGTCAGGTAGCCGAGCTGCGGCGGGCAGTCGATCACGACGACGTCGTATTGATCATCAACCTCGGAAAGGGCGCGAGAAATGCGTGTAAAGAAGGTCTTGCCTTCATTCGAGTTACGGTTCGCCATCGCGAGTGGCGTGTCATACTCGAATTCCTGCAGTTCGAGATTGGCGGGGACGATGTCCAAGCCAGGAAAATTTGTCGGACGGATGACATCCTTGATCGGCTTCCGCTCCTCGTCATAGCGGATCGCTTCATAGAGCGACTGCGTCTGGTCAAGTTCAGGCTGAAAGCCATGCAGCGAGGTGAGGGAGGCCTGCGGGTCTAGGTCGATCGCGAGCACGCGGTGGCCGGTCAAAGCGAGATGCTGCGCGAGATGCGCAGCCGTTGTCGTCTTTGCAGAACCACCCTTGAAGTTGACAACCGCGATCACCTGAAGCTTGTCGCCAGGGCGACGACGCGGCGAATAATCCTTCACGTCCGACCGGCCGTGCTGGTTAAGATAGTCACGCAGTTCCGCCATCTGCTGCGCCGAATAGGAGCGGCGGCCGGATGGGGAAGTCTGGGGCAGGGGGCCCTTGCCCTCGAGATGCAGCTTCTTCAGAGTACTCTGCGAAACGCCGAGAAAATGCGCTACCTCTGCCAGCGAAAAGGCGCGCAGCGTCTTGTGCGCAGTCGGGGGGAAACGCTGCAGGCTGAGCAGATGCAGCTTCTTCGAAATCAGGTCTCCCTGTTCGAGAATCTCGTCCTCAAAGTGAAAGGCTTCGCGGGTTGTCGCGGCTGAGGTGACGGCGTTCATCGAGTCTGATTTCCAAATAACGATTTTCGGACAGTGCGGTTTGAATAATCGTTATTATCGCAGATTCGTCAGATTGCGCAAGGCAACAGGGTTAATGAACGGTAATGGCCCGACGCGCGGGCCATTTCGTTATCCGGCTGAATATCTTCCACTCGAAACCCGCTGACGTCATGCGGCGCTCGAGGCGTGTCATCAGTTACTTGATGACGCCCTTCTTCAGGATGATGTTACCATAAAGTCGGCGCTCACCGGTCTGAACCACAGCGAAGGCATCGCTTGCACGGTCGTAGAAGGCAAACCGCTCCAGCCCTTGAATCTTAGCCGGATTGTCAGCGACACGATCAATGATTGCCTGAAACTCGTTGACGACCTCCGGCACAGCTGTGGGATCGCCCACCACCTGCATCACCAGAGCGGGATCCGGCACAAAGCTGTCGAGCGGCAGCAGAGAGAGAACCGCTTCGAGCGCATCCGTTGCCGAAATGCCGTCGAGTCGGATGCAGGGAACGCCGGAGCTCTCGGCAGGGAAATTTGCGTCGGCGATCACGATGTCATCACCATGGCCCATCGCCGCGAGGGCATGAAGAAGGTCCGGTGAGAGAATCGGCGGGATGTTACGAAGCATATCAATTTTCCTTGGGCACAGGTGCGTCAGCACGAATAAGGCCTTCGCGTTTCAAATCAGTCCAGAGGCTCGGCGGGATATCCACTTCCAAGAGTCTCGCATTCGCCAGAAGCTCAGCGCGGTTGACCGCACCGGGAATCACCGTCTTGACGCAAGGGTGTCCGAACACGAATTGCAGAGCGGCGGCCATCAAGGCTGTCCCATGAGCCTGACAGACCGATTCGATCTTCCTGACACGATCCAGGATCGCCGGTGGGGCAGGGACGTAATTATAGCGAGCGCCCTCAATGGCGCCGGTCGCGAGGATACCGGAGTTATAGGGACCGCCCAGGATGATTCCCACGTCGCGACGTTCGCAAAGCGGAAGAAACGTCTCCAGCGCCTCCTGCTCGAGAAGCGTATAGCGCCCCGCCAAAAGGAAACAGTCAAAGTCACCAAGGCCCAGAAGCTTCTCGCAGACCTGCCACTCATTCACGCCAGCACCGATCGCCAGGACATCGCCGGCATCCCGAAGCTCCACAAGCGCCCGATAGCCGCCGCCATCAAAAAGCTCGCGCACCTTGGCGTCGCTTGCCTCCTGCGAACCTTGCGAGAAGGCACAGACATCGTGGGCAAGAAGAATGTCTACATGGTCCGTCTTGAGCCGCGCCTTGCTGGCCTCATAGCTGCGCATGACGCCGTCATAGGTGTAGTCAAAGACGATTCGCTTCTGCGGCACATCCACGAAGCTCTCAGGCGTCACCTCGTCCGGTTCGCAGTCGAACAGTAGTCGGCCGACCTTCGTCGAGAGGACGATGTTCTCCGCACCAAATGACTGCATGGCACGACCGACCCGCTCCTCAGAGCGGCCCAGACCATATTGGGGGGCCGTGTCGAAGTAGCGGAGTCCCACATCGAACGCGCACAGCAATGCGTCCTGCGCATCCTCATCGCTCACCCTTCTATAGAGGTTTCCCAACGCGGCTGCGCCAAAACCCATGCGCGTCAGCTGAAGCGGCCGCTTCGTGCGCCCGTTGAGAGGAATGAGGTCTGTCGATTTCATGACGCCGTGCTTCAAATCAGAAGGGGAGGGGAGACTTAGTGGGACTGCCGGGATCTGAAGAATTCCGGATGCTCCTTCTCGAGCGGATCGAACCGGCTGACGAGCTGCGCCAGATGGTAACGCATCGCCGAACGTGCCTCGTCCGGGTTCCGATCCCGAATGGCTTCGACGATGGCCAGATGCTCGCGCACAGCATTATCGTTACGGCCAGGCTCTGGGAGCAAAAGCATTCTCGGCCGCTTCAACTTCAAGGCAATCGTGGCAACCGCCGCCGCTACGCCAGGGAAGCCAGTGAACTCCATCAGCAGGGCATGAAACTCTTCATCGGCCTGATAGAAACCCGCCGTGTCATGATCCTCGACCAGCATCGCCTGCAACCGAACATTGCGAGCCAATTTTGCGTATTGGTCCGGCGTATGGTCCCGGGCAACCTTCTCCACGGCCGCCACTTCGAGCGCCTCGCGCATGAAAGCTGCCTCTCGAATTTCCTCGATAGAGAACCGCGCAACCCGCGTGCCGCTTTGCGGAATGACGTCGACAAGGCCCTCTGATGCCAATCTGGTGATTGCTTCAGATACCGGCGACCGCGACACGCCGAGCTCGTCGCAGATGGCGCCCTTGCGGATCAATGCGCCCGGCGGGAACGTCAGAGACATGATCGCTTCCTGCAGCGATTGATACACGCGCTGCGCCAGTGACCCGGGCAGATCGTCGATTGCGGTCAATGCTCGTGCGTTAAAAGCCTGCGTCATCCCCAACGAATCTCCTCAATTAATGTCTAACATGTTAGTTGACAGTGCGTACTAGTCAAGATAGAACTCTAATTAACATTTGATGCCAGTTGGCGCCAGAGGCTTGAAAAGCACAGAATTCAAGGGGGAGGATGTACAGGAATGGATCGAGGCGCTAAATTGATTCGCCTGCATTCGAATGACAACGTGGTCATCGCATTGCGCGATCTGACCGCGGGCGAACGCCTCGACGAGATATCCATGCCCCTCAAGCTTGCAGTTCCGCGCGGTCATAAAGTAGCGACCCGTCATATATCGGCGGGGGAAAACGTTTATCGATACGGACAGATCATTGGGCAGGCAAAGGCAGACATTCACGCCGGCGAACATGTGCACGTTCACAATCTCGGCATGGGCGAGCATCACCAGGATTACGGCCACGCCACGCAGACCGAACGCCTCGCCCCCGCCAGCGAAGTTCGCACCTTCCATGGCTATCGCCGTGCCGATGGCAAAGCAGGCACCCGTAACTACATCGGAATTCTGACCACGGTTAACTGCTCTGGCTCGGTCGCAAAATTCATTGCGGAAGCAGCGGAGAAGGCGGGTTTTCTCAACCAGTACGCGAACATCGACGGCATCGTGCCGATCGTCCACTCAACCGGCTGCGGTATGTCCGGAGAGGGCGAGGGCTATGCAACGCTCTTCCGGACGCTCTCTGGCTATGCCCAAAACCCCAATTTCGGCGGCATACTGCTCCTCGGCCTCGGCTGCGAAGTCATGCAGATCCCGGAACTCGTACGCGGGCGTAAGATCCGCGCAGACGGCGCCCTGCAGTACATGACGATCCAGCAGGAGGGTGGAACCCGCCGCACGATTGAACGCGGCCTGGAGGCCCTCAGAGGCGTCGCTGAATACGCCAACAAGGCCGTACGCGAGCCAATTTCCGTTTCTGAAATCACAATAGGGCTGCAATGCGGCGGTTCTGACGGTTATTCGGGCATTACAGCCAACCCAGCGCTGGGCTACGCATCGGACCTTCTGGTGCGCCATGGCGGCACCACAATCCTGTCCGAAACTTCCGAAATCTACGGTGCAGAACACCTGTTAACGCGCCGCGCGGAGACCATCGAGATCGGCGAAAAGCTGGTGGAACGCATCCGCTGGTGGGAAGATTATACCGCCCGCAATGGCGGCGAGATGGACAATAATCCGTCTCCCGGCAACAAGCGCGGCGGACTCACCACGATCCTTGAAAAGTCACTCGGAGCCGTCGCCAAGGGCGGCACGGCGCCCCTCAGCGGCGTTTACAAATTCGGTGAGAAAATCGACACAAAGGGTTTTGTCTTCATGGATAGTCCGGGTTTTGATCCGTGCTCCGTGACGGGCCAGGTCGCTTCCGGCGCCAATCTGATTGTCTTCACCACCGGCCGTGGATCCGTTTCCGGCTACAAGCCGACGCCCTGTATCAAGCTCGCGACCAACTCTGAAATGTATGAAAAGTTGTCGGAAGACATGGACCTCAACTGTGGGGACATAGTCACCGAGGGCGTCAGCATCGAGGAGAAGGGAACCGAACTTTTCGAGCTCATTATCCGTGTTGCGTCGGGCGAGCGGACTAAGAGCGAAGAACTAGGCTTCGGAGGAGCGGAGTTCGTTCCATGGCAAATTGGTGCCGTGATGTAACACTCTCGCGTGACAGATTACTTTAATTTCATGCACTAGTTTAAGTACAGCTCGTGTAAAGGGTTAGCTATGCGCCTCAACGGCTTGAATATATTAATAACAGCCGCAGGGCAGGGGATAGGCAGAGCATCCGCGCTGGCCGCCGCCGCAGAGGGCGCCAATGTCTACGCCACGGATATCAATAGTGAAGCCTTAGTCTCACTTTATGCAGAGAATTCAAGCATAAGGACGTCGCGACTTGATGTTACAAAACAGGGTGAGATCGACGCTTTGGCTGCGAAATTGCCCAATCTGGACGGCCTTTTCAACTGCGCGGGCGTCGTTCACAACGGTACGGTCCTCGATATCGCCGACACTGACTGGGCGTTCGCATTTGACCTCAACGTAACCGCCATGATGCGCATGTGCCGGGCATTTCTGCCGGGCATGCTGGAGCGGGCAGGGGAGACGGGGACGGCCTCGGTTCTGAACATGGCGTCCATGGCATCCTCCATAAAGGGCTTTGCCAACCGCGCATCTTACGGCGCAACGAAGGCTGCAGTCATCGGGCTCACGAAATCGATCGCGGCGGACTTCGTAAAACAGGGGCTCCGTTGCAATGCCCTTTGCCCGGGAACGGTAGACACGCCGTCGCTTCGGGGGCGCATTGCAGCGTCTGCCGATCCAGTTCAGGCAGAGAGGGACTTCATCGCACGGCAACCCATGGGGCGTCTCGCGAGCGTCGAGGATATCACCCCCATGGTGATCTATCTTCTTTCACCCGAAAGCCGCTTCGTCAGCGGGCAGGCCATGTTGGTGGATGGAGGCGTCACCATCTAGCCTCACAAGCGTTCCTGCGGCTTGGGAGGGCTGCTGAATGAAGACAATCATAGAAATGAAGGGAATCGAGAAACGATTTCCTGGCGTTCACGCTCTGAAATCGGCGCGCTTCGATCTTCGCGCAGGTGAAGTCCATGCACTGATGGGCGAAAACGGGGCAGGGAAGTCCACCCTGATGAAGATCCTCGCCGGCATCTACAGGCCCGACGCTGGCGAAATCATCATGGAAGGCGAACCACTTGAGCTGACAGACCCGCGCAGCGCCCAGACAGCCGGCATCGGCATCATCCATCAAGAACTCAGCCTGATGAACGACCTGACGGCTGCCCAGAACATCTTCATCGGTCGCGAGCCGCGAAAGTCCTTTGGCCGCCTGGATGAGAGGCTGCTGAACCAGCAAGCCGCAGATATCTTCAAGACCATGCGGCTGAAGCTTGACCCGCAGGTCACCGTCGGCAGCCTCACAATTGCCAAGCAGCAGATGGTCGAAATCGCCAAGGCTCTGTCCTACCAGTTTCGTGTTCTCATCATGGACGAGCCGACCGCGGCGCTGAACGACGCAGAAATCGCCGACCTGTTTTCCATCATCCGCGATCTCAAGGCCCAGGGCGTTGGTGTCGTCTACATCAGCCACAAGATGGACGAGCTGAAGCGCATCGCAGATCGTGTCACGATCATGCGCGACGGCGAATATGTCGATACCGTGCCGGCCGCCGATACGCCCATCAGCACGATCATTACCAAGATGGTTGGGCGCGAAGTGAAGGACGAAGCGCTGCAGGTTCCCGACACGTCAAACAATCCGATTGCACTGGAAGTTAAAGGACTTAGGCGCGGACGCGAAATCAAAGACGTAAGTTTTGCACTCCGGCAGGGCGAGATATTGGGCTTTGCCGGGCTCATGGGTGCCGGGCGCACAGAGGTGGCACGTGCGATCTTCGGCGCCGATCCGCTCGATGCCGGGGAGATCCTCGTACATGGCAAGAGTGTCTCCATTCGCTCGCCACATGACGCCGTGGGGGCGGGGATCGGCTACCTCTCCGAGGATCGCAAGCATTTCGGCCTCGCGCTTCCCATGGATGTGCGGAACAATATCGCGCTAGCCTCGCTGAAGTCATTCATCAGGTTCCCCGGCCGACTTGATGAAAACGCTATGAAAAAGACTGCAGAGGGATACATCCAGAGGCTGGGAATTCGCACGCCGTCCGATACGCAGGAAGTCAAGCTGCTCTCAGGTGGCAACCAGCAGAAGGTCGTCATTGCCAAATGGCTGCTTAGGAACTGCGATATCCTCATATTCGATGAACCCACCCGTGGCATCGATGTGGGCGCAAAGTCCGAAATTTACCAGCTGCTCGTCGAGCTCGCGAAGAGCGGGAAGGCCATCATCGTCATCAGTTCGGAACTTCCGGAGGTCATGCGCCTCTCGCACAGGATAGCTGTCATGTGTGAGGGACGGCTCACGGGGATATTGCCCGGCGGCGCCACCACGAGGCAGGAAGACATCATGCATCTCGCGACGTTGCGGGAATCGATGGTCATTGAGACCGAAACGGAAATGCAGAGGAGGGTAGGGTGACCAACACCGATATCGCGGCCCCTATGGCCGCCACGACCGCAAAGAGCCGGTTTTCAGGCGCTCAACAGAAGCTGCTTGCCTTCGGAACGCTCATAATCCTGGTCATCGGCTTCAGCCTTGCCTCGCCGAACTTTATGCAGACCTCCAATATTCTCGCGATCCTGCAGGCAACGAGCGTGAACGGAATTCTTGCCGTGGCTGCAACGCTCGTGATCATCACAGGCGGGATCGACCTGTCGGTCGGCACCTTGATGACATTTACGGCAGTGATCGCCGGCGTCGTGCTCACCTACTGGGGATTTCCGCTGCCAATTGGCATCATTGCATCTCTTTTGACCGGAGCTTTGGTGGGGCTGACTTCGGGAGCCATCATTGCAAAGATGAAGATTCCACCCTTCATCGCAACGCTTGGCATGATGCTGATCCTGAAGGGCCTGTCGCTGGTTATCTCCGGGACGAAGCCTATCTATTTCAACGACACGCCATCCTTCCCCCTGATCTCAACGGAATCGTTCATCGGGGACCTCATCCCCGGCGTGCCTGTCCCCAACGGCGTTCTCGTACTCTTTATTGTTGCAGGCCTCGCGTCTTATATCCTGGGTCGCACAGTTCTGGGCCGATATTGCTTTGCCTTGGGGTCGAATGAAGAGGCGGCGAGACTCTCAGGCGTAAGTGTCGATAACTGGAAGATGGCGGTCTATTCGCTCTCCGGCGGCATCTGCGGCATCGCGGGTCTCGTCATTGCCTCGCGCCTCAATTCCGCCCAGCCGGCCCTTGGCCAAGGTTACGAACTCGACGCCATCGCTGCTGTCGTGATCGGCGGCACATCGCTCGCCGGCGGCCGGGGTACCATTCTAGGAACCGTCATCGGCGCTCTTATCATGTCGGTATTGCTCAACGGCCTACGCATCCTGTCCATGCCGCAAGAGTGGCAGACGGTCGTCACCGGCTCCATCATCATCATCGCCGTCTATGCGGACATGATGCGAAAGCGGAAGGCTTGAACCTTCTGCATCAAAAGAACCGCCAGGGTGCAAAACCCGGAGGAGAACTACAAGACCAAACGAAGTGAACGAACCTGAGGAGGAGATCATGTTCACAAGACGTACATTCCTGGGCGCAGTCAGCGCCACTGCAGTGGTCGCGGCGACCGGTGTCGCCAAGGCGGCAGACAAGATTTATATTCCGCTGATTTCCAAGGGCTTCCAGCACCAGTTCTGGCAGGCTGTCAAGGCCGGCGCCGACAAGGCAGCCAAGGAATTCGACATTCAGGTTACCTTCGAAGGGCCGGATACCGAAGCCCAGGTCGACAAGCAGATCGACATGCTGAGCGCCGCACTCGCCAAGCATCCGGCTGCGATCGGCTTCGCTGCTCTCGACAGCAAGGCAGCGATTCCGCTCCTGAAGAAGGCACAGGCCGAAAAGATCCCGGTCATCGCATTCGACTCCGGCGTCGACAGCGATATACCGGTGACAACCTGCTCGACCGACAACGTCGCCGCCGCAGCCCTGGCAGCTGACAAGATGGCCGCGCTTATCGGCAATGAAGGCAAGGTCGCTCTCGTCGTCCACGACCAGACCTCGCGCACCGGCATCGACCGCCGCGATGGCTTCGTAAAGCAGATCAAGGCGAAGTACCCGAAGATCGAGATCGTTGACATCCAGTATGGTGCCGGCGACCAGCTTCAGTCGACGGAAATCACCAAGTCGATCATCACCGCTCACCCTGACATCAAGGGCTTCTTCGGCGCGAACGAAGGTTCCGCGATCGGCGTCGTCAACGGCGTCAAGGAATCCAAGAAGTCGAACGTCGTCATCATCGGCTACGACTCCGGCAAGGCCCAGAAGCAGGCAATCATGGATGGTGTGATGGCCGGCGCTATCACCCAGAACCCGGTCGGTATCGGATACGAAACCGTCAAGGCAGCTCTCGCTGCCGTCAAGGGTCAGCCAGTCGAGAAGCATATCGACACCGGCTTCTATTGGTACGATAAGAGCAATATCGCCGATCCCAAGATTGCGGCCGTTCTCTACGATTGATCGGCCAATTCAGAATTGCGGTGGCCCGGTGTCGAAAGCGCCGGGCCACTTCCGTTGAAACAGGAGAATGCCACCCATGAAATTCTTGCGTTACGGTCCTGCTGGAGAGGAAAAGCCTGGTCTCTTGGATAACCAGGGGCAAATTCGGGACCTGTCAGCTGTCATACCGGACCTCGCCGGATCGTCGCTCCAGCCGGAAACAATGGCACGCCTCATGGCGCTGGATATTAGCAGCCTGCCGGTTGTCCCAGGAGCACCTCAGAAGGACGTGCGCGTCGGACCGTGTGTGGGCCAGGTTGGCAAGTTCATTTGCATCGGTCTCAACTATGCTGACCACGCCGCTGAAACCGGCGCCGCAGTTCCACCCGAGCCGGTCGTCTTCAACAAGTGGACGTCTGCCATTATCGGACCGGATGACGAGGTGAGGATCCCGCGCGGATCCGTAAAGACGGACTGGGAAGTCGAGCTCGGCGTCGTCATCGGCAAGGGTGGCAGCTACATCGAGGAAGTCGAAGCCATGTCGCATGTTGCAGGCTTCTGCGTCATCAACGACGTGTCCGAGCGCGAATATCAGATCGAGCGGGCAGGGACCTGGGACAAGGGCAAGGGTTGCGATACGTTCGGGCCGCTCGGACCCTGGCTGGTCACCCCGGATGAAGTCGGCGACTATGACGATCTCAAGATGTGGCTCGATGTCGACGGTCACCGCTACCAGAACGGCTCCACAAGGACGATGGTCTACAAGGTTCCGTTCCTGATCTCCTATCTCAGCCGTTTCATGAGCCTGCAGCCGGGCGACGTGATTTCCACCGGCACGCCTCCGGGTGTCGGCATGGGTCAGAAGCCGCCGAAATATCTGAAAGGCGGCGAGGTCATGTCCCTGGGCATCGAACGCCTCGGCGTGCAGACCCAACGGGTTATCCTCTGAGCCTCCCAAACTCGCTTGTCCGGCAAAGCTGGAAAACCCGACGCCGCGCTTCATGATCGCGGCGTTTTTCATGCTGGCCTCGCTCCGATTTCGCCATTCGCACGCAACTGCGCCATCAGCATCGGACCCAACGAGAATTCGCCCCGCTCCGTGCGCCGCGTCAGGTCACGCAGATAGCCGCCGGCCGAATTGATATGGCCGGCTCGCTCCAGAATGCAGGCAATTGCCGTCGCTGCATTTTCAGGCCCCATCACCGCGCAAGCCTCCTCGAATGCACTCGGCGAAACGCCCAGCATTGACCGCACGACAACCGCGGCACTGAGGAATTCTCGCCAGCTCGTAATCCCGCCCCCTGGGCCATAATTGCAGAATTCGGGGCAAGCCGTCAGAACCATACCCAGCGGGAAGGGTTTCAACATGGAGGAGCCGGAAGCATTCAAATCCGGGTAGCTGACAGGGCGTCTGCTGTCCCTGTGGTTGTCGCCGCCCAACTCAGCCAGATCCACATTCGCGACATTACGTGCGGCACTTGTTGCTCGATCTCGCCCCTGCTTCTTTTCGAAGCTAGGTTCAAGTTCAGTATTTAGTTGTGTATTTGAATTCTGTCTGTGCCGCTCAGTTTGATCGTGATTGCCGCTATAATTTTGTGTTTTTTCTCGTTTGGCCATGAACTTGGCGAGATTTTCGCGGAGCGCTTCGAGCACAAGCAATATGGCGTCGAGCTCTGCCGCGTCCGGATTGCGGGGCAGCCCGGAGATGATGTCCCGGTATAGGTCTTTCATCCTGACGATCTCGCCGTCGTCGTCGCCGTTATCCTCGGTTGTCGCTTCAAGGAGCTTGACGACATCTCGCCTGCAGATGGTCAGGCGCTCCTTCAGACCCTGGTAATGCAGACGCTCAGCCACCACGGCCGCCGCAATTCCCTCAATCTCTTCTGCACGCCTTAGCAGGGGGGCGAGAGAGAAGCCGAAGGCCTGTCCGATATCACCCTCACTGTCGCGTCTCGCAAACCGCTTCCCGTTGGCGCTGTCCCTCCGGATCAAAAGACCGGCCTCGACAAGAGCAGCAATGTGCCGCCGTATCGTCGCTTCAGCCATCCCATGCGCACGGAGGGACAGCTGCGCATTCGATGGAAAAACGATGAGCGTGTCTGATCCGGCCAACTCTGTCTTCGGATAGAAGCTGAGCAGCGCATTCAAGAGCGATAGTGCTCTATCAGATATCCCGAGACGGGGTCTGGCTTCGCAAAGCCATCGGTAGAGCTTCCATTTGTCGACGCATGCATCCTCGTCGATGGCCTGGGCGGCCACCTGGTCCGCCAACATGCCATAGGTCATCGGCCGCCGCCCAAAGGGCGTCGTCACATTTCCCGCGATCATCTTTTCACCTTTCCTGAAGGCAAAAGAAACCACCCGCCATAAATGACGCCAAAAACTCTTGACTGTGATTCGGGGAAATGCGATTCTCAAGTTGCGACACTTAGAGAGAGGCTTCCACGACGGCGACGTTCTGGGAGCTTTTCTTTTACCGGATTGATTTCCTTTCGGTATTCAAACTTCTACCGCATTGAGCGGATGGGGTTTATTCTTCCGCCCTGTCATCTGGCAGGGCCTTCGGTGTCACGATATCAAGCGCACTGAACTCTTCGATCAGCCTCGGCAACTCCGTTCGCACGAAGTCTGCAAAGGCCCGCCCACGTTCATTGGCTGCCACGATACGCAACTCTTTCCGCGTGTACTTGATCTCACCCAGTCCGGATCCGTCCGCCTCGTGTAGCGGCGAGCTTCCGGTTCCCAGCGTACGCGACTCTGCAATCAGCTCATGCACCCATGAAAAGCGGGCATCCGACGCCATTTTGCGAATCCGCTCGGACTGCAACATATCGCGAATGTTTTGGACCGCATTTGCATTTTTTGCAAAGGATTTCGCCAGCGCCACCCATCTGGGCCGGCCGATCTTGGGCGCACGGCCTATGGCTTCGATGATATCGATCGGAACATGCCGGCAGACACCGCGCATTCGGGCGAGTTCGGCATCGTCGATCGACAGGGCGGTATAGATGTCGCGGGGCCTAAATTTGGCGTCGTCCATGCGGCGGGCGAACAGCGCCCTCTCGATCCACGAAAGATCCTGACGCGCGCTGTTTTCAATTCCTTGCGCAACAGCGAGATCCCTATCATTAATATCTACGATATGAGCCCTGACAGTTGTGTTCAACTGTCGCGCTGCAGCCAGACGTCGATGCCCATAGACGACCTGGTAGAATCCCGACCGGGTCGGGTGAGGGCGCACGCGGATGGGAACCTGTTGACCATGGTCGGCGATGCTTTTGACGAAACTGGCAAAGTGTTCGTCATTGTCATCCATCAACCGATCAGCAAATGGCGACGGCTCGACATGTGCGGGATCCAGTTCGACCAGTTCAGAGGAATTGAGGGGCTTGTCGGCAGTTTCAGCTGCCGGGGGCGCAACCGGCTTCCTGGACTTCGGAAGCTCCTGTGTGGATGCATCTGGTGCCGGCACAAGGCTGAACGTAGAGCCTGCGAGTTTTCGTCGGCTCATGACGCACCTCGAATAGCCAATGCCATAAATTGAGCCTCGGCACTCCCACGGCGATCGGCAACCGGAACATCGCCGTGGTTCATAACCAACGACGCTACGTTCTCCGAGTTTCCGTTTCTCTGGCTCATGGGCATATAAAAAATCGATCCTCACAGCGCATGAAAGCACTATTCTCAGATAGGCCACGATTCTTGTCGTGCGTCCAGTCCAATGGTGACAAACGGATGTCACAAGAGCGAAGGTTCAGCGGTAGTCTGAATACCAAATTGTTCCATAACATACCTTATCCAACTTGAATTGCGTAGTGGGTGGGTTCAAGGATGAAGT
>UBQX01000031.1 GCA_900467685.1 Hyphomicrobiales bacterium | reverse complement strand
TGGTGGGGGCCTCACCGCTCCGCGTCATGTTTTCCGAACTGCTGCCGAACTGCGCGCCGAACCTGTTCACCAAGGCGAGCCTCGACATGGGCTTCGTCATCCTGCTCGGCGCCAGCTTGAGCTTCCTCGGCATGGGCGCACCGCCGCCGACGCCCGATCTCGGCACCATGGTTTCGGAGGGCGCGCAATACCTGCCGGATATCTGGTGGCTGTCGGTCATGGCCGGCATGGGCATCTTCATCGTGGTGCTCGGTTTCAACCTCGTCGCGGATGGCCTGCGCGACCTCTTCGATATTGTGGGTTGAGCGGATGAAGGAAATCCTGACCGTAAAAGACCTCGACCTCACCTTCGACACGCTCGACGGGCCTGTCAACGTGCTGCGCGGCGTCAGCCTGTCGGTGCGGGAGCACGAGCGGGTGGCGCTTGTCGGGGAGTCCGGCAGCGGCAAATCGGTGACGGCCCGCGCAATCCTCGGCCTGCTGCCCGAGCGCAATCGTCGCCTTACCGGCAGCGTCGTCTTCGAAGGCAGCGACCTCATCACCGAGCGGCCTTCGCGGCTACGCGAGCGGCGCGGCCGGGACATGACGATGATCTTCCAGGATCCGATGGCGGCGCTCAATCCAGTTTATACGATCCGCAACCAGTTTCTCGCGGTGCTGTCCCGTTCACATCCGGAACTCAACGCCGAACAGGCGGAGGCGCGGATGAGCGAGGCGCTTCGCGACGTGTCGATCGTCGATCCGACCCGCGTTCTCGACAGCTACAGTTTTCAGCTCAGCGGCGGCTTGAACCAGCGCGTGATGATCGCCATGGGCCTGATCAGCCGGCCACGTCTGTTGATTGCCGATGAACCGGGCACCGCGCTCGACGTGACTGTGCAGCAGCAGACGCTATTGATCATGAAGCGGCTGTCGGAATCCTACGGCACATCGATCCTGTTCATCTCGCACAACCTCGGCGTCGTGCGGCAATTCGCGGACCGGGTCTGCGTGATGTATTCGGGCCGTATCGTCGAAGAGGCCTCGACAGCCGAGCTTTTCGCCAATCCGCGTCATCCCTATACCCGCGCCCTCCTGGCCTCCGTCCCGCGGCTTTCCAGCAACGAGCTGCCGGAGCCGATCGAAGGTTCGGTGCCCGACCCGCGGGAGCCGATCAAGGGCTGTCCTTTCAAACCCAGATGCGCGCTCGCCACCGATGAGTGCCTGCAGCCGATCCCGTTGCGCGAATTCGGAACGCAGCGCGTGGCCTGCATCCACCAGGAGGAGTTTGCATGAGCCCGCCCTTGCTGAAGGTTACCAAAGTCAACAAGGTCTTTCATGTGGGCAGCGCGACGATACATGCCGTTACCGACATCAGTCTGACGGTCAACAAAGGGGAGACAGTCGCCATCGTCGGCGAATCCGGCTCCGGCAAGACGACGCTCGCCAATCTGATCCTCGGCATCGAGGTGCCGACCAGCGGCGAGGTGGAGTTGGCGGGAGAACAGCTTAAAGGCCGCCGGTCGAAAGCCGTCCGGCGGAAGATCGGGCTGGTGCAGCAGAACCCCTATTCGACCCTCAATCCCCGCAAATCGATCGGTCAGGCGATCGGGCTGCCGCTCGATGTTCACGGCATCGGCAGCCGTGCCGAGCGCAGGCGGCGGATCGGGCAGCTTCTGGAAAAGGTCGGCCTCAATGCCGGGCATCGCGACCGGCGGCCGCTCGCGCTTTCCGGCGGCCAGCGGCAGCGCGTGGCAATTGCCCGTGCACTGACCACCAATCCGGACTTGCTGGTGCTCGATGAGCCTACTTCCTCGCTCGATGTGTCCGTGCAGGCTCATATCCTGCGGCTTTTGCGGGATCTGCAGAAAGAATTCGATCTCGCTTACCTGTTCATCACCCACGATCTCGGTGTTGTGCGGGTCGTCGCGAGCCGCGTCGTGGTGATGTATCGGGGCAGAGTTGTCGAGGAAGGCAGCGTCGCCGCGATCTTCCATTCGCCGCGGCATCGTTACACCCAGCTTCTGCTGGCCTCCATTCCGACGGTTTCGGAGGAGGACGATGCATTCAGGCCCGACTGGCCCTGGGATGCGGAGGTGAAAAGCGGCGGAGACCCGGCGGAAGGATGCCCCTTCCGTTCGCGCTGTCCCTTTGCCGTCGAGCGCTGCGGACAGGAGTTCCCAGATATGCACGGCAGCAGCGATCACCGCTACGCGTGCTTCAATCCGCGGCCGGAAGCCTCCGAGCCTATCGTGAATTTGCAAGCCGAAAAACTGGAAAGAAAGAAGGCATGACCAAGGTCGCCATCAAGGACATGACATTCGTGGAGTTCCGGGAACGCCTGGCGGAAAAACCCGTCATCGTCATTCCGCTCGGAAGTCAGGAGGAGCAGGGCCCGCATGCTCCCATGGGGGATTACATGCTCTCCGAAAGGCTCGCCGAACTGGTGGGGGAAGCCTCCGGAGCGCTGATCGCGCCGACGATCCCCTTCGGATATGCCGACGTGTTCCGCTGCGTGCCGGGCGGCATCCAGCTTCGCGCCTCGACATTCTGCGCGCTGCTCGAAGATGCCATCATCGCCTTCCTCGATCACGGGCTCACGCATATCGTGCTCTTCAACGGCCATACCGGGAATACAGCACTGATCGACCAGACCGTGCGTGGCTTCAAGCAGTCGCACGGGATCATCATTCCCTCGATCAATATCTGGAAAGCGATCCCCTCCAGCCTCTGGCAGAGGCTGCACGGCGATCTCGGTGAGCGGGCGGGCGGCCACGGGGCGGACCCGATCACCTCCGTCTATTATTACCTCTTTCCCGATCTGATGCGGCCGGACCTGATCGAGAAGAGCAGCGCCAACAAGGCTTTCGGACTTGAAACCTCGGGACTTTCCGCCGTCCGGTACGGCGAGAGCGAAGTCCTCGTCCCGCTCGACGTTTTCGACGTCAACGAACATGGGCTGATCGGCGGGGATGCGGGCCTTTCGAATGCCGGGATCGGCAAGGAATTCACCGATTATATCGTCTCGTATGCGAGCGGTTTCATCCAGCACTTCCGGGAATGCGATGCCCAATCGATTTCCTGACACTATCTAATGTTGTCAGCGGTGCGCGCTTTTGATCACGCGATCAGCCCTTCATCTTTAGATCTTAGGCATAGATGTCCCTGGTAGATCCGCTTGTGGCCTTGTCCCAACTGGAGGCGCGCTTCGGGGATCTCAGCATGTATGATCTCGATAAACCCCTTCCGCAGCATGTCTTCGACACGGGCGAGCTTACGACCACGAGCAACCTCTTTCAGCTAGGATGAGGACTCGTTCAAATGGTGGCGTCGCCTTACGCGCGGAGAAGATCTACGACTTCATCCATACGGCCATCACGAAGCGGGTTTCGATCCTGATCAGTGGCGGCACGTCGTCGGGCAAAACCACGTTTCTGAACGCGTGCCTGAACTCTGTAGACCTGAATGAGCGGATCCTGACGCTTGAAGACACTCGTGAGCTATTCCCACCACAGAAGAACGCGGTCCACCTGATCGCCTCCAAAGGTGGGCAAGGCACTGCGAACGTGACGATTCAAAACCTTCTTGAATCGGCGCTTCGGATGCGGCCGGATCGCCTCTTTGTTGGCGAGATTCGTGGAGCTGAGGCCTTTTCATTCCTTCGCGCCATCAACACAGGCCACCCGGGCAGCATGTCGACAGTACACGCCGATACGCCGCTCGGCGCCTATGAACAGCTCGCCATGATGATGCAGCAGTCCGGCATGTCCGCCGGCTACTCCAAGCAGGATCTGATGTCCTACATCCAAATGGTCATTCCGATCGTGATCCAGCTCAGGCGGGAAGGCGGCAAGCGCGGGGTTTCCGAAATCTACTTCGCACGGGATGCATCATGAGTAAGGGGCTACAGGCCTTCTATCTGTTCTTCTGCCTGTTGATCGCATTTCTAGTCTGGATGCTGGCGTACGGGGCGGGGCTTCAGCTTTTCTACGGTGACGCTAGGATCCTCGAGGCGACAATCACCTCAAACCCATTCGCGCCAATTCAGCAGTTCTGGGCCTATAGCTCCTCCCCTTCCCTACAAAAAGTCGCGCTCGGCTCCGTAGTGCCCGCGCTGCTCGTATCAGGCCTCATTGCTTACCTTGGGCTCAAACCTACCAGCAATCCATTGGGTGATGCGGCCTTTCAGGATCTTGCAACCCTTCGGCGCGGGAAGTGGTTTGGCAGACGAGGTCACATATTCGGCCGCATCGGGAGCAACGTCCTCCGCGCGTATGACGATCGCCACCACCTCATTATTGGCCCGACGCGATCCGGTAAGGGCGCGGGCTACGTCATCCCCAACGCTCTCATGCACGAAGGCTCTATGATCGTCACGGATCTGAAGGGCGAGGTGTACAAGGCAACCGCCGGCTATCGGAAGCGCAACGGGAGCCAGGTCTTCTTGTTCGCGCCGGGTTCCGAGACGACCAACAGCTATAATCCCTTGGATTTCGTTCGTCCTGAGCGAGGCAATCGCACGACTGACATTCAAAATATCGCCAGCATTCTTGTACCGGAAAACACCGAATCCGAGAATTCAGTTTGGCAGGCCACAGCTCAACAGGTTCTCGCCGGCGCCATCAGCTATGTTCTCGAAAGCCCCTTCTACAAAGGGCGCAGGAACCTCGGCGAGATCAACTCCTTCTTCAACAGCGGGATCGATCTGCAGGCCTTGATGAAGTACATCAAGGAGAAGGAGCCATACCTGTCGAAGTTCACGATGGAGAGCTTCAATTCCTACCTGTCTCTCTCGGATCGGGCCGCGGCCTCGGCACTGCTTGATATCCAGAAGGCGATGAGGCCGTTCAAGAACGAACGCGTTGTGGCCGCAACGAACATGACCGACATGGACCTTCGATCCATGAAGCGTCGCCCCATCACAATCTACCTTGCCCCGAACATCACCGACATCACGCTTCTTAGGCCGCTGCTGACGCTGTTCGTTCAACAGGTGATGGACATACTTACCCTTGAGCATGATCCAAACTCGGTGCCGGTCTATTTCCTGCTGGATGAGTTTCGCCAGCTGAAGCGCATGGACGAGATCATGACGAAGCTGCCCTATGTGGCCGGCTATAAGATCAAGCTCGCCTTCATCATCCAGGACCTGAAGAACCTGGATGAGATCTATGGTGAGACGTCCCGACATTCGCTCCTTGGCAATTGCGGCTATCAGCTCATACTTGGCGCCAATGACCAGGCCACGGCAGAGTATGCTTCCCGCGCGCTTGGCAAGAGAACTATACGATATCAGTCTGAATCTCGCACTATCGAGCTTATGGGGCTCCCGCGCCGAACAAAGGTCGAGCAAATTCGCGATCGGGACCTGATGATGCCGCAGGAAGTGCGCCAGATGCCCGAGAACAAGATGATCTTGCTGGTGGAGGGTCAGCGGCCAATCTTTGGAGACAAGCTGCGCTTCTTTAAGACGCAGCCCTTCAAGGAGGCGGAGGCCTATTCTCAGACGCACATACCGACCGTTCCAACTGTCGATTACCTGCCACCTAAACCTGTTCCAGCGACCACGCCAGCCTATGCCAATGCAGGCCAGGAACAGGCTGAACAAGCGGAAGCGACAAAGCCTGTGACTGCGGCGAAAGCGGAGGAGCCGCGGGCGCCTGTCCAGGAGGAGGCTCCGAAAGAGCCAGCGCCATCCACCTCGCCCGCTCGCGTTGTGAATCCATCCGCCTTGGCCAACAAGAAGGTCAGCGCCGGGGGCACTCCGGAACCTGCAAAGGCAGCTGTGCCCGCTCCCGAAAAGCGCACAACACCCATCTCAGAGAACGACATCGAAAAAGCGCACAATGATCGGGTTAGTCGCCTTAGGGAGGTCGTCGAACGGGAAGCCGAAGGCAAATCACCGCGCAAGAGGAAGAGCTTGGAAGAGCTATTCGCAGCGACCGTTCCTGATCCAATCATGGAACAGGCCGGCCGCTAATTCAGGTTCAGAAGGGCCAGAAGCTGGCTGCGTAATGACCCGCCTCTGTTAGCCAAGCCACAGAAGCATGATACCAGCCGATCACGGTCCCGTAGACCTTGATCAGGATCGCGAGGATCCCAACGGAGACCATACCCCACACCATCATCTTGCCGACGATGTCGGCAGACTTGGGGTCGTTTACTTCCACCAGGTAGGTGTTCTGATTACCGTCCTGCATGACACTTTAGCGATCACGGTCGTCCCGATTACGCTCCCTCTGTTCAACCTGTTCACGCTCCAACTCCTCGAGACGAGGAATGTGCTGTTGCGCGGGATCAGTCCGCGTGGTCTCGCCGCCCTGCTTGGCCGCTTCCCTGTCTCTGTTTACACGATCTTGCTGCCTCTGAGTAGCGTCCACCGTCTCAGCGAGCTGATGAGCCTCACGCTCCGCTTGCCCGATCGGACGTTCCTCTTCCAGATCCACCCTGAGATCGCGTTGGCGATCGTCGGCAGTATCCGCTGTTATCGGCTGCTTGTTTGACTTGTTTTCGTCCCCACGCTCTTCATTGCGTTCAATGGTCTCGATCTCCGCGCGCAGTTCCGGATCTTCGTTGGCAACATCCCGGAGATAGCCGTTTCCGGTAGCGGCGAGTTGAGCTGCATGATGAAGCGAAGCCTCAAGGCCCTTCTCATACTGCTCCCGGTTCTCGTCTCCGAGCTCGCCAGCTTCGATATGGGCGAGGCCGGAGCGATAGTGTTCCACATTTGCCATCGCATCGTTACCAGCCTCAACGACAGCCTCTCCATGCTTGGCAACAGCTGCCTCCCACTGGAGGTTAGCATTCGTCTGCTCTTGCACCTCAGATGCCGTTCTTTCCGGCGCGGCACCACTTTCTCTGGAGACGTCGCCAGCAGCGTTTCGACCATCCTGCTCATCAAGCCCACGCTCCTTCATTTCGAGCATCTGCCTGCGCAGATCGACGATCTCGCGAGCGAGGGAGGAAACCTCTTCGAAGCCTGACCGGTCCTCTGGACCAGCGCTGCGCTGAAGGTTGAATAGAGCCGTTTCAACCGTCTTCTCGTACGCTTCGAACTCTGGGCGTGTCTGCTCGCGCATGTCCTTTGCCTCCGACAACATGTCTCTGATTGCTACCATATTGGAGCGGTAATCACCGCCGAAATCTGCATGAATGACTGCACCAGCAGGCGATTGATCCGTTTGGGCAAGGCCGTTTTCCAGATAGGAGCGATGCTGAGCGGCGTAGGCCGCAACCACTGTGTCGCCGGCGTTGACTGCAATCTTCTGCCAGGTCTCCTGCGCTTTTAGGATGTACTGGCGGCTTCTCTGGCTCGTCGCCACCACGCGCCGACCAGCTCGCTTTGCGTCATATCGCGCCTGCGCCGGATCGCTGGTGCCGACATGCTCGGTTCGACCGTCATGCTTGACGGCGCGAACCTGATTTCGCGTGAAAGCTGGCGGAGTGGCGAACTCTCGCCGATCGGTCATTTCCATATTGATGCCGTGGTCACGCGCCTTCTCGGCCATGACCTCACGCCATTGCCGGAAGGTGGCCGGAGTCGTCTCGATCCGGTCGCCCGACTCCGAACGCATAGTAACGATGGCATGGGCATGAACATGCGGCCGCTTGCCCCCCTCCCCTGCTTCTTTCGGATCGTTCTCCGGATCGTGCATAGCGAAAACGTAACGATGGCCCGCAAACTGCTCAGCCAGGAAGTCGCGAACAGCTCCTTCGAACGCGACAGCATCCGTGCCGGCACGGGCCGACATGATCACGTGCATCACGTCACGGCTCTTGCGGCTGTGCAGCTCATCCCGCCATTCCTTTTGCACCAGGTCGCCCGCAGCCTTGTCATCGGCAATCGAACGTCCCTGATCGTCTCGAACGTCGTTCCGCTGCGCGATCAAGTCTCGCAACTTGGCAGCGCCATATTCCACGCCATTGCCATAGCCTGTGAACGAGAAAGCTGCGGGGGCCTCTTTCGCAACGGCGCTGGCGTTGAAACGCTCCTGAACGATGGCGGCCGCCTTCGCGTCAGCCGTCAGCCGCTCGCCCTGCCCGCTGCGCAACACAACATAGCCTTCGACCTTCAGCGATCCGTCGTTTCGGGTTTCGACAGAGTAAGCGTAGCGTCGATCACCAAAGCCACTGCTGAGAATGTCCCGTACCTGCTCATGCGAGTTCGAGCCGCCGGAAACGCTCACCTCGACGCTAAACCCGCCGATATCGCGGCTCTCGGTCCTGTTTTGGAAAAGGTGATCCCAATCGCCACGGAGACGCGCCAGCTCCTCACGGCCACGCAACGTCTCGCCGTTCTCGTTCTCAACCTTCAGCTCTCCCCCTCTGGAAACATAGTTGAGCATCGAGCCGACGCGGGCGCCACCACCGTAGGAAGCCAGTTTGACAACTGCTGGCTGGCTCCCTTTGGCAACGCTCGCAAGACGAACGTCCATTGATCGCATAGCACCCGAACCGGCAGCCATCGTCCTCGAAGGCGATGACACATTGAATGCCGAAGTTCTCACCCCTCCCCTAGATCCCGACCCGCCTTTAGACATCCCAACCTGATGCTGCAGATTCTTCAGTCTCTTCTCAAGCTCTTCCTCGACAGCCCTCCCACGGCCGCCGAGCGTCATTTCGTGCAATAGCGCCGCGCGCCTTTGCTCCCATTCGCTTGTGAAAGTGCCGAAAAAGAACTCCACGGCCTACACCTCGCCTCGGCGCTCATGCCCGGCACGGCGCGAAAGTGTCCGCAGCTCACTCATTACAGCCGCCTGAATCCGCTGGACGTTGCCAAGGTTGATGTCCAGCTCTGAGGGATGGACACCCTTTCCTGCATTCAGGGAGCGGGCTACCTGATTCAAATTGATGCCGATCATCCGCATGTCTTCGAGCAACGCGGCCATGATCAACCTGTCTTCCGCAGTCAGAAGGGGTCGAACGCCAGCCCCCTCGAGGAGCAGCGAACGGAAAAAAGCAGACACACTCATACCGGCCGACTTTGCCGCTTCTTCGATTGCCGAATGCTCTGCATCGCTGACGCGGACGTTGATTAGACGCCCCTTGCGTTGCTTGGCTGTCGGCACTTCGATTGTGTCCTCGCTCATCAATCAACTAGGCCTTCCTGGAGCTTTGCGACCCTCATCGTGGGCTTGTCCCACGATCGTAATGCAAAATGTAAAACATTTTTGCGTATCCTGCCACTCTCAACTTAAAGCACCACTTCCAAATATCAATCTAATTCCACCCCTTGACTGGCTCCGCTTCGCTTCGCGTTATTTCCGTTGGAACGCTCACCAGGGTTCACCGCCAAAACCGCTTCTGAAGGCCTTTGTCTGTCCCTCGTACTCAGGCGAAAGGGACGCTTCGCTCTTCGCCCTTGCGCCTTCCGTGCGAGCGCCAAGTGAGGCCTTACGCGGCTCCGGGGTTCACCACTCGACCGGAGCACTCGACTAAACCACACGACTAACTCGTGTGGTTTAGTAACGGCATATTACCGTGTGTTCACACGGTGGTTTTGATCTTAACCTGCGTGCATTCACATGTTAGTTTCGCATCGATGTTATGATCTTAACGACGATATGGCTTTACCGATTGAGCACTCGTTGGACTGCTAGGGGGCGGGGTGCACTGTTAGACTGGAAGTGGATCGTGAAATGGCAATCTGCATATCGCTGGTAAGCGGCAAGGGCGGCGCGGGGAAGACAGCCGCCGTTATCCTGATCGCTGGGGAATATGCGCTTCATGGTAAGCAAGTGCTTTTGATTGATGCGGACGGACGACAAAACCTGAATGAGTGGTGGTCCCGCTCCGAGGCGAAAGACAACAGGCCAGACGGCATTGAGCTTCGCACGGCGGTAACCAACGCATCACTGCAGCATATTCTGGAGAACGAAACCGTCGGGTTTGACGTCGTGTTAATCGACTCACCCGGTCAAGACACAGTGCTACGAGACACGATCATCGCCGGCTCGCACATCGTTATGACGCCGATCCAACCAAATCAGGACGAGATCCTTGCAGCTGGCCAGGCCGCAATGGACGTAGCTGACGCCTGCGATCGGACCGGACGAAACATTCCTCACCTCAACTTCAGGACCCGGATCACTCTCCCCGGCCGCTCACTGGAAGCTTACCGCCTAATCCGCCCCTTCATCGCAAACCTGCAGGAGCAGGGATATGATTCACACCTCCTCGACACCGAGCTTTATGAGCGAAACCCGTATCGCGACATCAGACTTGGATATGGGACACTGCAAATGCTGGAGCTCAGCGACTCTGTCAAAAAGGCCCGGAGTGAGGTTATGGCCATGATGCAAGAAATTGAACGTTTCCTGCCAAACGAGCAAAAGAGGGCGCAAAATGGCTAAAGGGACTTCAAGTATATCTGATTTTCCCGTTGCACCGCGACGGTCGCGGGGGAATGTGCCCAATCCAATGTCGCAACCGGCCATAGACCATGAAGCAGAAAATGTGGTGCCCAGCGATCATCTGGACCAAGTCGCTTTAGGAGAAGCTGCCGCTAAGGTTCCTGACGTTCAGGTGCCACCAAGGTCGAGTTTGATCCTGCCATCACCGGAGGCTCGCCGGGAGAGAGCGACGAACAAATCGTTGGAGCGTGAGGCGTCCAGAATACGACTGCAGGAGCTGAAGCAGAACAAAGCGCGGGAGAGCAAACACTTCGTCAACTGCCCCCTTGATTACGACACCAAGAAGCGTCTGGAGCGAGCAGCCTCTGACAACGACTTGAAAATGACGGTAATCGTCAAGGCCGCGATCGACCAGTTCCTGAAGGATAATGGTTATTGATCCTCGACCTTAGATTTCTGGCGGGGGTAGCGGTAGGCACAACCCTTGGATTTTTGATCAACCCTGAAGCGGCGGAGAAGGTCGGGATCGATACTCGCGCCATAGAGAGAACTTTACCCAGTTTCGCCGCCTCTCCACCGGAGCCTTTCAAGCAAACAGACTGGCCAACGGACGATCGCGCCAAACGTGAGCTGTTCCGGTTTGCAATGTGGGATTTCGAGGCATACGGACCAAGGTCTGAGCTCCGCATCACAAGATGCATCAGCATCGACCAGCTCTCCGTGGCATGCGAAATGCGCGTGAAGTTGAGTTGGGTCACCGAAGAGAGGACCCTCGAAGGCGTCTTTCAATCCAATGCCCACGGCTGGAATCTGATTGCTGCGAAAGCGGTCAATAGGAATACGCGCGGTTAATCTTAAGCATGACGGACAACGCGCCTCTGAGTTGCACATTTCGCATCCAAGAGATCCATGCCCACGTCATTCCCCCCAATTTTGTGAGGGTTTTGTAACTGGTGCGAAGGATGACAGTGCCTTAATGGCACGATATGGTGCGTGATATCTGCCACAGGCGGATTTGGGGACTGAGGGAATGCCTACGGTGCGGAATCTATCCGACTATATCAAATCGAGGGAACTGGTTGAGACCACAGATCCAGATTTCCAGAGACCCCTGTACCGCAAGGAGGGATTCGACGGCATAGTCAGCTTCGGCGAGATTGACGCAAAACTTTCCGCATTCCTCTTGGACGAACGCGCGAAAACTGGTCTGACCCAGAGCGATTTCGCGACCCTGGCTGGTCTCGCTCGAGTGGTCTATAGCCGCTACGAACTGAATATTTCGCGACTGACCGTCTCTCGGATGATCCACCTTTCCGAGCTCCTCGGGTTTCTGCCGATGCAGATGGTTCATGCCGCTGCACCTCATCTCTACGGAAAAAATCCTGAAGAGGCCGACGATCGGGTTGAACTCTTCAGACTCATTCATGACCTTCCCCACGACACCATACGCAGTTTGATCGGTATAGTTGGCCAACTGACGCCTAAGGATGTCCTTGAAGCTCGGCAGAAAGCGGAAGCGGAGGCCGAAGCCCAAGCTGAGGCTGAACGACAACGACTGGCTAGAAAAGCGGCGAGAGTCAGCAGGAAAGGCCGTCCTCCGGGCCGGCCACCAGGTCGCAAATCATCCAAGGTCGAAACCCCGACAGACGATTGAAGAACAGAAAACGGCCGTCAAGTGATGGCCATCTAGGAACGCGCCATCCCTCTTCGCTGTGGGCTATTCGATCGAGCCCACAACTTGGTACGTCGGCACTCCCCCTCACCCCGTTTTCCGGTCGCTGTTCGCATTTGCACGCATCAGCGACATCAGCATTGGTCCCAGCCCAAACTCCCCTACCCTCGCTCGGCGCGTGAGATCGCGGAGATATCCACCTGCCGAGTTGATATGCCCTGCCCTCTCCAAGATTGCGGCCATAGCAACCGCCGCGTTCTCAGGACCCATAATCTCGCACGCCTCCTGGTAGGCCGACGGGCTGACGCCAAGCATTGATCGAACCACCACCGCGGCCGCCATCAGCTCGCGCCAATGGGAGATCGTGCCCCCGGGCCCGTAGTCCGAAATCTGCGGGCAGGCTTTCAGGACCATCGACAGCGGGAACGCCTTCATCTGTTCCGGCTTTGCCAAGGGCTCAGCAACCGCTTTGGGTGCTACTTCCAGCTCGACGGCTCCGCCCTGCTCTTTTCCAGAGCTAGGTTCAAGTTCATAGATGGATTCGGGTTTTGAATTATGTATGTGGCAGCCATTTTGAACAGCATTGCCGTCCATATTTTGAGAATCTAACTGATTTTCCAGAAGGTTGAGGATTTCGGTGCGCAAAAGCTGCATCTCGTCGAGGATTGCCTCCACCTGGCGACGGTCAGGATTGCGGGGGAGTCGGCTGACAATGCCGACATACATGTCTTCGATGGCTTCCCAGTCGCCGTCGGCCCCCTCCTCCATCGCGGCGGAAATTAGCTTGCGTACATCACGCCGGCAGATAGTCAGCGCCTCTTTGGCTCGTCTGAACTGCAGGCGCTCGGCAGCGACTTCCTGTGCCAGACCTGCAAGTTCCGCAGCGCGAGCCAAAAGTGGAGAAAGATCGAATCCAAAAGCCTGCTCGATATCGCCACCCTTGTCCCGGTGAGCGTAGCGCTTGCCGTTCGGACTATCCTTGCGCTGGATGAGCCCGGCTTCGACCAAGGCAGCCAAATGCCGCCGCAAGGTCGTTCCGGTTATACCGTGCGCTCTGACAGACAGCTGAGCATTGGATGGAAAAACCACCAATCCACTATCGCAGTTGAGCTCGCTCTCTGGATAAAACGTCAGCAATGCGTCCAGCACAGTCAGCGCCCTGTCCTGGAGGCCAAGGCGTTCACGGGCCTCACAAGCGTCGCGAAACACTCTCCATTTTTCGACCGGGCGGCTTGGTTTCGTCTCGGACGTCTGGAGCTGCCTCTTTACAAGAGCAAGCACAGCCGGCCGCCGCCCAAAGGGCGTCGTCACATTTCCCGTCTGCATATTCCTTCACCTTTCTTCAGGCAAAAGAAATCCGCTCACCAAAACGATGCCAAAGACTCTTGACTGGGATTCATGGAAATGCGATTCTCGATCTTGCTAGGAATTGAGAGAGGCTTCCATGACGGAAACGTTTTGGGGGCCTTTTTCTTTTGTCGCGGTCTCTCCTCTTGACCAATTAACGAGTGTCTCGATCACACCTCTTGGTGAGTTGGATCTGAACGATTGTTGTATTCGCTTAGAAGATCAGGCATTCGGTCCGCGAGCCAGCGCGCGAAAGCGCGTTCCTGCTTCGGGATTGAGACCGTAGTTCCAGCCGAATTACTCTTCATGCGGCCAAAAACTCGGTCACCCACGGCGAAGTCAACAATCTCTTCAGCTGGCTCCGTAGTCACTTTGTCGGCCGCCGAACTTGCAGCTCGTATCGCTTGGGCAATACGGCTGGAGCTGTCAGCGCCTCGAAACTCGACCGTGTCGATTATTTTACGAACACGTGCTGCGCTGCTCGGATCTTTCAGCAACTCGGCAAATGCGGTCCATTTCGGTCGACCAACTCCCTTTGCTCTTCCGATCGCAAGAATGATGTCTTCGGGAACCGCCTCCGTCACTCGAAAAAGATGCGATATTGCCGCTTCTGAAGCTCCCAAGATTGGGCACATGGCGCGATGGGAAAGGCCAGCACTTTTCAGCTGTACGGCCCACATTGCCTGCTCAATCCAGGTCAGGTTTTCCCGAACACCATTCTCGAGTGACTGCTCTTCAATCAACTGCCGATCGGAAAGTTCTCGAACATAGGCTCGGATCTTTATGGTCTCTGGGCGATCCGATTCTGCCATTATGGCCTTGATCGCTGCCCATCGACGGTAACCGTAGGCAAGCTGATAATGATCCGCTTTCGTCGGATGCGGCCGAACAAGAACTGGAATTTTTTGGCCTTCACTTGCGATTGAAATCTTAAGCGCCTCGAGCTCTTTGGCCGCGTCCTCGTCGTTGCCAAAGCGATCTCTATAGGGGGAGCGGTCGATACGGTCAGGATCGAGTGAAATGACACTATCTTCTGTGAGCTGTGTCAGTGCCCGACCCACATTGGAAATGACAGGTGAAGAGTGCCGCCGCGCCAGGGAGGGCTTGTCGGACGCGTCCGACAACACAGGAGATTCCGTCCGGCTTTCGGCGGCCGCCATTTGCTGAAGGATGCTTTTCTTCATGTGCTACGTCCCCAAACTTTGTGAACGAGGTCGAGGATCTCGGAGTTAACTCGGTCAGCGCTCTCAATTGCGCGCTTCAACGCTTCACGACCGACCTCACCCGACTCAAGCTCGTATAGGGTCTTCTTCGCTACCGCTGCACCGGCGATTGCCGTCGATTCGAGCGCCTCCGCAACGAGTACATCATCACCAAACAATCGGCGCATGACTCCGGACATGTACTTCTGCGGCCCGTCATTCGGGTTCACGCGCGTGAGCAGGAAGCGGAAAAAGTCATGCTCGAATTTAGCTCCAAACTGCCCCAGCACCTCCGATAGATCGGAGATCATGATCAGGAACTGATTGCACGATGCAACGTCGAGCATCGCCGGGTGAACGGTAATGATTAAGGACGTGGCTGCATAAAGAGCAGCGAGTGTCGAGTATCCAAGGGACGGTGGGGTGTCGATGATAACGATATCGTATCGATCATCGACGCGGGCCAGGGCACTGCTTAACCGCTCGAAAAACAAACCCAGGTCATCTCTGGTTTTCGAGGTCAGATAGGACGGGGTATCAAACTCAAAGTCCATTAGCTCCAGATTGCCAGGAACTAGATCGACACCTGGGAAATAAGTTGGCCGGATCACTTCAGCGAGCGGCCGCCTCTCATTGTCATATCGAATGGCTGCATAGGCTGTCTGGTTCTCGCCGAGATCGAACTCGGGCTGAATACCAAATAGCGCAGTCATCGATGCTTGCGGATCAAGATCCAGACACAAGACCCGATAACCCTGAAGCCCTAGAAAATGTGCGAGATGGATAGAAGTGGTTGTCTTGGAACTACCACCTTTAAAATTCGCCGTAGCAATTACCTGAAGCTTTTCCCCTTTGCGACGATGCGGAAGCATCTCGCCAGCTTCGTCAGGACGAAGTTCGGCCAGGAATCGCCTCAGTTCCTTGACCTGCTCTATCGTGTACGTTCGCCTATTGTTTTCTGCGCGCTCGGGCAAAGGCCCCTTCCCTTCCAGCGTCAACTGGCGAAGAGTACTTTCCGGAACCTTGAGTAGCCTCACTAGGTCAAGGGTTGAGAATGTCCGGCCAAATGTTTTCTGCGCAGAGGGTGGATAGACAGCTTCACGCATATCGTTCAGCTCCGCAGAGAGTTTCGAGGTGTAGACCTCGATCTTCGACGCAGTGTCTCTGACGCTCTGAGAAGCTGGCTGCAACATTCAAACCTCTGACGGTTCTGATCACTTTACGAGATCATTTCCGTCAGGGATGCCAGACTGACTCCGATTCTTCAAGGCGTTTTTCGTTAACAAGAAGTTAACGCATCAAGGATGCCCGACTTTACAGTTGTAAAGTTTTGGATCGATGCGCATGAGGCCCGACAGTTTTGCGAAGGGCCCTACCCTGTAGAAGAGCTGAACTGTCGGAGATAGTCAGCGACTGCCTGAGCCTTCGCGGCGGCAGTGATGACTGCACGTGAATCCTGCTTCAGCACCTTGAGCCAGTTTTCAACGTAAGTCGCGGTGTTGTCTCGCGGATCATGCTCAATGCCAAGATCGGCGCAGACGAACGCGGCTGACATTTCGGCAATAAGCTCCTCCATTGCGTAGGTCTCGCTCCCGAACCGCCCGCTAAGGTCACGATCAAGGCGTGATTTTGCGCCGCTCCAGTGCCCGAGCTCATGAAAAATCGTGCTGTAAAGATGAACCTCGCTGAGGAACCGACCGCGCTCCGGCAGTTGGATGTCATCGGGGCCAGGCCGATAGCAGGCTTGCTTTCCGCCGTAGGCTATCTTTGCGCCTGTGGCCCGAATGAAGGTTTCGACATGGTCGATAACCGGAACCGGCTCGATCGACGCCGCCTCGGCCGGGCTCTTGAAGCGGTCAGGCAGGTTGTCGATCTGCTCGACGTTGAAGACGGTGTAGCCCTTGAGATAGGGGATTGCACGATCGTCCGCCTCCTGCTCCTTCGGCGTGAAGGTGCCGTACTTGACGACGAGGGTTCCCTGTTCGCCCTTGCGGACCTGAGCACCAAGCTCCTGAGCCTGCCGGTAAGTCATCCATGTGTTTTCGTCGTGGCCGGCAAGTTGCCCGGAGAGCCACAGCATGACCACGTTGATGCCGCGATAGGCTTCGCCGGAGGCGCGGAGCGGCGTAGCCGACCTGCGGCTGTTTCCGCGCCATGGCCGGATCCAAGGCTTGGTGCCGGCCTCGAGCTGCTGAATGATGGTGTCGGTTATCCGCTGGTAGGTGTCCTTTACGCTCTGCATCGCCGTCTCCTGTTCGTTGGTTGACGGCAAAGATCCGAAGATAGCGAAACGACCCCATGCACCCGTAGGGCCGCAACGGAGTGTAGGACCGCGCAGCGGTTGAATGGGGGAGGGGCTATCGTAGTTTGTCCGTCAAATCATCCAACGGACAGGGGAGGGCGCAGAGCTCCGGCACCCCGGCCAATGACACAGGCCCTCACTGCAGCGACCGGGCCGCAGGTCAGCGCTCTCGGTCGTCTTGGTCGCGGTTTCGCTGGCGATCGGCAAGCTGCTGCGCTTCGATCGCCTTAAGCTCGGCGTTGATGTGCTGCGACTGAGGCTCTTGGGCCTTTTGCTGACCTGGCGGCGATTGGGCATCTTGGACCTGTTCCGGCCGCCCCAGAGTCTTGAAATCAGATCGAGCGGTGAACTTCACCTCCTCGTCGTCGGGAGGCATTCGCTCGGGAAGGTCAGCGCGGTCAACGGCCACAATCCCCCTGTCGGTCACGAGGCTCGCCACGCGATTGTCGTGCCCGAGAACCTGCCCTTCGATCACTTCGCCCGGGCGGGCCGTCCGGATGTTGTGCTCGAACGGATTCTCGCCAGCCTGCTCAAGATCTGACATGGCACTGCGGATAGCCTCGCGGCGGTTAGGATCCATCGCATCCTGGATGAGATGCTTCATCGCCGGACTGGACGGATCATTGGTGGTCTCAATGGATGCCTCGATCATGCGAGGCTTGGTGATGACGGTAAGATCGATGTCATGACCGTAGGTGCGGCCCAACGAGACCACTAGCGCCTCGTTTGCCCTTCCATTGCCTTCCCGAAAAGCGTGAACGTAATTCAGCTCAGAAAGGACGTGCGCGGCTTTCTCGGCAAATTGCTCAGGTGTCGCAGCTCTTAGGCCCTGATCGTCTCTGGCGGGCCTCAGCGCCTCGTTGAGACCCATTTCGATGCGCGAGCCGGGGAGGAAAGTTGTGTCGCCCTTCGAAAGCCCACCTACCGGCTCTACCCGCTGGCCATCGACGACAGGACTTTCATTTCGCGTATGTCCTGCCCATTCATAGACATCCTGAAAGATGTAGCCGTGCAGAGCCTTCAGATGCGCTGCGTCGTGATTACCGGTCGGACCTTTTCCCTCAGCCAGCTCCGTTTGCCTCAAAGCCGTGAAAGCGTATTCGGCCTCACGCAGCGCCGAATGGCTTCTGATATCCAGCTTGTTCTTCAGAACATCCCTGAAATCCTTATCCTCTGAAGTGTTTGGATAGGTGTAGGAGCCTTTGGCTTCATCATCGCGGGCCAAGCGAAACCTCATGCAAAAAAGCCGCCTGAGATCACAGGCGGCCGCGAGAAATATCTAAGTGATGATCAAGCCCGCTTGAAGCGGGCCAACAACTCTTGGCGCATTTCCTCGGAAGTGATATCTCCCGCAACGTAACGGCCGTTTGCTTCTTCCAAAACCGGATCGCCAGTGTAACCCTGCCGCATATTGGCAGCACGAGCCTGATCGACGGCTTTCTGTCGGGCTGCAACAGCTTCCGGAGAGCGATCGGGGCGAGGGGCATGAACGTTCATTGGTAGAGCCTCCAGTTACTATTCAACTTAGCACAAAAAGAGCCGAATATCCAGCGAATGCGGGGTAAGCGGCTCTTTATGGTGGGAGCCCGATCAGAGATCGGGCCTCCCAGAGCGATCAATCGCGGGGTTCCCATTCGATGATGGCCTGCAGTGCCAGGTCATCTTGGCCGGGGTAGCGGCCCAAGTTGGCGTTGAAACCGAGGCGCTTGATGGAGAGGGTGTAGTACGGCTTCCCTTCTCCGTTAGTCTTCTTCCAGATGCCGCCAACTTCGATGTCGTGGCCGCGAGGTGACTTGGCATAGACGCGATGCGTTGGAGCCTTTTCGTTGGTGGAGTCGAACGGTGTAACCTTGATGTCCAGGTCCCGGTCGATGGTGGAGATGAGGCCGGTTCCCTTGGCGTTGTCGATGTCGTCTTTGTCGAACTGGATGAAGTTGGTCAATCGGATTGCGGACCTGAGGGCAGGGGAACTGAAACAGCCATCCAGCCCGCGCCATTTTGTCAACGTCGACCAGGTGGCAAGGCGCCGGCGCACAGTGTCAGGCGCATGAGGTCCAGTCGATCGTAGTAGACCCTGGAGCCGAAGCTTATCCTCGACATCTAGTGGCATCCCGTGGTCAGGATTCTGCAAACGTTTTTCTGGATCCCAAAGATGATGCGCCACAAACTTCAAAAGCAGGGCTTCGGGTGCCGGCCAGGAAAGGGAGCGGCCTATCGCAGCCAGCGACCAAGCCTGCAGATAGGCAAGATCTGACGTCAGGGCTCGAAGGGTATTTTCTCCCATTCCCTGATTGACCAGATGGCGCAGCGTCTCGACATCCTGATCCGTCAGCAACTCGGCGAGTTCGTCACGCCGCTCCATCGGCAAGACGGACGCGATGGTATCGAGCTCTTCCACCCGGCGCGCAAGTGTTTCGCTGCTGGAAAGGGCGTTTGGAGCTTTTGTCTTCATCTTGTGATTGTAGATTCTTTAGAGAATTTGCAAAAATTCCGGAAAGCCCGTATATTCCGGAACAAAGGAGATCTGCCATGACGTCGATTGTGACAGCAGCTGCGGTTTCGAAGAATTTCGGTGCATATCAGGATGCCGCCGTGCGAGAGCCAGTGATCATCACCAAGAACGGTCGGCCCCGCACAGTGCTCATGGCCTATGAAGACTACCTTCGGCTGGCCAAGCGGGACCGACGCGTCGATCTGACGGCTGCGATCAGTGATGACGAGCTGGCCGCGATTGAGGCTTCGACGATGGAGACGGGCCTTGATCATCTCAACGGCGAACTGCTGATGGACAAGAATGTTGCCGACTGAACCCAAGGTCGGCTGGGTCTTTCGCTATTCCTATCTTTGGCATTGGCAGCATCTGGAAGGACGGGAGGAAGGGGACAAGGACCGCCCTGCGCTCGTACTGGCGATTGTTGCGACGCTTGAAGACGGGACACCCGCGGTACGTATTTTGCCGATCACGCATTCCCCACCGTCCGATCCCAGCGAAGCAATCGAAATCCCCCCTGCCACCAAGCGCCGCCTGGGTCTCGATGACGAACGGTCGTGGATCGTGCTGACCGAAAGCAACCGCTTTGTTTGGCCGGGACCTGACGTTCGCCCTGTTGACAGCGAGAGCGGATATCACGGGCCGCTGCCCCCGGCCTTGTTCGAGGAGGTGAAGCGCCGGTTTGTGGAGCTCGCCCGAAGCCAGCGTCACAAAGCCACCGTTCGCAGCGATTGAATAGTTCGTCATCCTGTTGTTCGCCTTCAAGCTCCGCCGTCCAGCTTCTGTTCCGGACGTGGTTACCACGACTCTAAGCCTTCACCTGCCTCAAATCAATCACTTCCGATAAGGGTTACTTATCGGAAGTGAGGCACTCCGGGAGCACTAATGAGGAGTACAGAACCCTATTCAACATATAGCTTTCTCTTAACGAATCATTTACCATAATTTCAATGTCTTACAATCTGACGAAATTGCCCATCCAGAGCCTGCTGCGGCCGATTTCCGAGGCCGCCGTCGCGCTTGCCCGTCTTGATGAGCGCATTGCCCGTTCTGCCGTCGGCGAGGGCTTTCTGGAGCGCTCGCATTTCCTTGAGGCGCATGCCTCGCTCTGGGTCGATGGGGAACTCGTCCATCTCGAGGACCTCGTCCTGCACGACGCGCTTCGCGACATCCGCGCACCCACGCACGAACTCACCATCGCCCGCGACATCCTGAAAACCCGACGCCGCATCGCCGCCCATCCGCCTGGTTGGGCGCTCTCCGCTCAAGGCCTCGCTTCGCTGCGCGGGCGGGCGTGGCCCGCTGCATCATTGGGTGGCGACGGGGAGGGGCTGCCGGATAACAATGTTGAGGTGGGCGGCACTGGGGCAGAGGTAGGGGAGGCGGAGGATCCCGACAATGATGGTCTGGGTGATGCGTTTGCCGCGATCGATGCGGTTCTTGCCCGCTCGGACGCCGCGATTGAAGAAGCGAAGAAGCCGGGGCGCGCGAAAAACACTTCGGACAAGGATCCGTTCGTCTACGACCTCGACTGGGATGAGGACGAGCGGCTGGCGGAGTGGCAGGCCGTGCTGGCGCGGTCCCAGGATCTGCCACCGGTCCTGCAGGCCATCGTCGCCCTCGACGCCTGGAATGAGATCGCCGTGCTCCAGCATGCGCCTTGGCTCGGTCGGCTATTGGCCGCCTCGGTGCTTCGCGAAGGCGGTGTGACCACCGGCGGACATCTCGCGGCGATCAATTTGGGGTTCAAGGCTATTCCTGTCGATCGGCGCCGGCATCGAGATCGGGAGACGCGGTTGCTGGCGATAGCAAGGGCGCTGACAAACTCCGCCGAGACGGGGCTGAAAGAACATGATCGCCTGGTGCTGGCGCGGCAGATGATGATGCGCAAACTCGAAGGACGGCGAACGTCATCCAGGCTGCCAGAGCTCGTCGAGCTCGTCATGGCGCGGCCGTTGATCTCGGCCGGCATGGTGGCGAAGACACTTGAGGTGACGCCGCAGGGAGCGCGCCGGATCGTGCAGGAGCTTGGTTTGAGGGAGATGACCGGGAGAGGGAGGTTTCGGGCGTGGGGGATTGTCTAGTCAAATAAGTTCTTTTGCCGCCGTCTGTGACGCTGTTTTCCCGTAGCCCTGGCTTCGCAGGCTCACGTTTTCTTCTGCGCACCTCTTTGATGAGCGCTAACAACATGACCGGATGGGAAACAGGTCCTCGCCGGAATGGTGAAGCCTCGTGTGATGGCGACGACATAGCCACCGGACTATCAAAGGCTCATCATATTGATCGTGATGGGCATCGACCGCTGCGTTGCCGCAGACCTCACACGTGTTCTTCCTCAGTTCGCCCACCTTTAAGGCACGCTGCAATGCCAAGGGCACACACTTGTTAGGACGATACTGTCAACCCCGTGATATAGTGCACCGCATTCATAGAAAGACTACCACAGCCTCTAGCTGTCTCCAGGAGCGAACGCAATTGCGTCCGCAAACTCGTTTTAAACTTTGACATCTTCAGAGAAATGCAAATACTACTCTGGGATGCGGGGTTCGTGCGTCTAGTGCAGCTCCGAGGAAGGATCACGGTTGCTTGGGACGGCGCCAGCGATACCGCTGGAGTGCGGGAAGTGCGAGGCTGGGGATTTGACGGCGAGGGGACAAACTGTGTGGCCGATGCTCACGGTCGCGAAAGCCGCTGCGCGCGCGCTTCTAAAGAATCTGCCAGACCATTGTGACATCGACACCGTCTGCATTGACCTGAATCCTTTCGAACACAAGGAAGTTGCGATCTTCAGGACCAGACTCGCCGCATTGTCGCCTCATGACCGCAACTATTGGCGTGGCACGCTCTATACGCTGATGATGTCGCCTGCGGATCGCCGGGCGCAGGCCGCCTATTTTACGCCGCCGTATCTGGCGAACGCCGTCATCGACATGGCATCGGACCATGGCTTCGATGTCCGAAAGCACGACGTCCTGGATCCTGCCGCCGGAGGAGCTGCGTTTCTCTCACTGATTGCGGACAGGATGTACCGTGCTGGCGTTCCGAAGATAGACATCGCCAACCGTTTGAACGGCATCGAGATCGACGAGCGCCTTGCACGAATGTCGGAATTTCTAATCGCCGAACAGCTTGAAGGCTTCCGGAGTCGCCAGATCGTCAAGGTTGGAGACAGCATCCACGCAAGGACGGACGGATCCTACGATCTTGTGATTGCCAATCCTCCATACGGGCGCATGAGACCGGACGAACTGGCGGAAGAGACTTGGGGGAAGGTCGCGCATGGCAACCACATCAACAAGTACGCCGTCTTCACCGAGCTTTGCCTGCGCTTGGTGAAGATGGGCGGTCTCGTCGCACTCGTCATTCCATCCAGCTTCCGAGGTGGCCCGCTGTATGACCGCATGAGGTCTTATGTTGCAAGCCAGGGCCAGATCCTGGCGCTGGGGACGGTCACGAACCGGGACGACGTCTTTGCCGACGTTGCGCAAGACGTCAGTGTCTTACTGGTTAGGAGGGGCGCTCCTCACCGGACCAAGCATCGGGTGAAGTTTCCGGCAATAACGGGGGCGGGTGTCTCACACCCTGTCCCGGCTGGCCCGCTTCCCAAGGACATATCGTCCCCCTGGTTGGCAGGAACCGACGCGCGGAAGGATCGCGGCGGCGCAACCCTGTCGGACTATGGCGTCTCGGCGAAATCAGGGTACTTCGTATGGAACCGCCAATGGGACAGAATTTGCGATCCTGCCGACGAGCAGGCGTACCCCTTGTTCTGGGCGAAAAATGTCAGGGCAAAGAGCCTCTGCCGTCCCTTGAACCGCAGTGGTGACGGCGTCGACTTCGTCCGCGTCCCTCCCGGCAGCACCGCAATCATCGACGGACCTGCCGCCATCGTGCAGCGCGTCACGAATAGCAGCCAGCCCCGCCGCATCGTCGCCGCAACAGTTGACCGGGATGCGATTGCTCCGTGGAAGGGCTTTGTCTCGGAAAACCACACCATCGTCCTTTCCGCGTCCGACGCCGCGGATCTCGACCTTCTCGTGTCGCTCCTTAATACTAAGGCCGTGGATGAACGCTATCGCGCAGTTTCGGGAACCGCCACTGTCTCCGTGACGCTGCTGCGTGCGCTCGATCTCCCATCTCCACACGCATTCCGAACTGCATTACAGGAGACCGGCGACATAGAGGAGGCCGCCGTCGCTGCCTACCGAAACGGTTACGTTCAATCGTTTTCGGAGGCGTCGTGATGAGAGGCAGCTTCCGAGGAGCCCCCAACACATCGCTGTCCGACCGCCTGCGCCAGCGTGAAGAGAACGCGAAGCATCGTAGCGCTCTGCTTGCCGCTCGTTCAACCGAGAAGGCGCAAAAGCGCTTCCTGGGCGAAGATCTGGCCAACGAAAACTCCAGGATTGCCGCCATTGCCGATGCGCGTCTTGCCGCGCTTGCCAACGTTCCGCTTCGGCCGGTTGGCGAAGACCCTCAGCCACTTTCCGACGTCTACAATGAGATCCTGAGAGCAGCAATTGAGGCATCGGAGAAGGGCGAGCCGACGGTCCTGATGACCTGGCCGGAGCGAGACATCTGCCTATCAGCTATCGCGTCGCTGCTTACCCTTGCTAACATCGCCGTGGCTCCGGAAACCACGATCGACAGATACGGCGTAAAGGTGAAGTCATTTGAACGGCCTAAGGGCTTCAAGGCTTTGATCTACCCGTACGCGAGAACCACTCACGAGCAGGCCCGCGATATCCAAGTCGACCGGAAATACCTTCATCGCACCCATCTCGACCATCTGCACAGACACAGTGTCGAAAATGACGATGCCCGATCCCTCAAGGATTATCATCAGATACTAAGCCGCGTTTCGACGCTTTCCGGGAAGGGCAGGGATGGTACCGTACGCCCTGAGTTCGAGCACCCGACCCTGGACGAAATCCTGCCCCACGGCGGTTGCGACGGGATCGTCCACTCCAACGGGTCGCTTCTCTGGCGGACAGCATCGAGAACCGATCTCAGAGAACACAATACCGTCAGCAAGCACGCAAATGATGGAAATCAAGCCGAGTACTTCCTCTATGGCCTCAAAAGAGGAGAGGAACACGCGGTGCGAAAGGTACGTGGCGGCCTGAACCTGATCCTCTTCGACCTTACACGGACAGGCAGAGGTCGGCTCGGCGAGGATTGGGTCGATCGGGCCATCCGCACTTACAAGCTGCTGCGGATGGCATTTCCCGGCACAGGTTTCGTCGCCATCACTGAGGATCCGTGGACCTTTGACAAGGCACGGTTTGAGATCTTCAGTGAGATGAACGAACTGCGTGGTCGCAAACCCCAGCCTGCGAAATCCAAGACGATCACGGCACTCTCCTCGCTGGTTTTCAAACCTCGCGATGACGCGATCGCGTGGTCCCAGGTAGGGAGTGTCCAAGTCAAGGGCTTCAATGGGCCTGGGCGGAAGGTCATGGACGACCTGCGGGCGGTGCGTCATCGGGTGAAGCGGGGAGGCGATCCCGCCGGGCTTGCCGCGATCAACGAGATCATCGCGAAGCTGCGCCGGACCTCGTGCCTTCCCGGCTCCTTTTCAGCGTTCAACCGGTACCTTTTCAACGAGCATGGCCAGGCGGCTGCGGCGGACGTAATCGAGAACTACCGCGTCGCACCGCAAGTGCAGATGCTTCAGCAGCCTTCCCAGCGAGCATTTGTCGTCGGCGGGTCCGAGCTGGCAGCCTCGTTGCAGGAGGCATCGGCGGTGATGACGGCGTTCAATCGGGAAACGCCGATGTCGAGAATGTTGGAGCACGCCGTCGGGAGGGTCATTAACTCGTCGTCCAAGACACTCTTCATGTTCCGAAAGCAGACCCTTGCCGAGTTCGCAGAAGACTATCTTTGCCGGGCCATCCCGGATTTGCGCGCCAAGCTCGAAAACGAGATGATCGTCTTCTCCGGCCCCGGAGGCCTCACAGACATAGCTGGCCTCGCTCCGTCCGAGCGAAACAGATTCAAGAGGATCTTCGTCGTATCTCCGCCTCGCGACGGAGTTCTAAGTTTCTTTGCCAGAACATGGCTGCCCGTCGAGGTCATCGTTCTTGCCGACGGAGACACTCTCAAATATTCGGCGCGGGACGCGTCCCGATTGGCAGAGCAGATCCAGGAGCCGGAGATCGCGTCCAGACTTCGACTCTTCGCCGACAATGCCGAGAAGGATGTGACCGGTCTAGGCATGGCCCCGATCAAGCTCTCCGAGACGCCGGAGCTGCCAGAGGAAGTACATTTTCCGTCAGAGTCGGTCATCAACCTCGTGGGGCCTTATAGCAAATCCGACGGCGAACTGATCGAGCTCACGATGGAGGGCGGTCAGACGATTATCGCTCGCCCCGGTTCGGCACTCGTGCGCCTGGACACCTCGCGGTCGATCCAGACCTTTAGAAAAATTGACGCCAGGGATGTCCACGAGCGGGATAACATATGCGTCATCAGCTCCAGCTTCGTTGACCGAGCACGCCTCCTTTTGAGCATCCAGGCGAATGCGTCCGAAGCTATTCGCGACTACCACGAAGAGGTGGCGGACCGCTTTGCAAAGCTGCGCGGACTTCATGAGAGCGACAAGATCCGAACCCTCATAGACAAGATGGGCGATGCCAATCTTCAGATCGCAACAGTTCGTCGATGGGTTCACCTCGAAAAGCAGCTGCAGGCCCGACTGGAGGATGTGGTCACCCAAGCCCCACGACAGCCCGAGACCTTCAGCAAGTTCACGGCCGCACTGGGGATTCCCACCAATCTTGCGAACCGCTTCTGGCACTGGGGCGTCCGCGCCCAGCGCAGCTTCAGAATGAAGGCCGGAATGGAGTTCCACGACGCCTACCTCAACATCTTGACTGATCCAGACGCCTCTCTCGCTTTCGCCAGGGATACCAAGCGCGCCGACGAAATCGCCCGGCTGATACGCCTCGCGGAAGAATACGTGTCGCCAGTCAGAGCCACCCGGAGATTCAAGCCATGATGACGGCCAAGACACCCGCCGAACTCTCTGGCATCGATGTCGAGCTAAAGGAAGCTGTATGCGACGCGCTGGTTAACATGATCACCCAAAGGGCAAGCGGTACCGACGAGGCGGGCCGGATCGTCTATGGCAAGAGCCCACGCAGAAGCGCATTCTCAGGCCAGCTTCTGCCTAGGATGTCGCGTGAAAACGAGGATGAAACGTCCGATATCAAGATTGCCGCGATCGGCATGGACTTCAACATCGACGCAGAGAGTTCGTCCGAGCTCACCGTAACTCCACGGTTTTCCGTCTACGTACGCGTCCTTCCCACTTGGGAGGAAATCTCCACCGATCGGTTCGGTATCGCAATCGATTTCAAGATGAGAAAGGACAAGAAGCAGGAGATCGACCACGAGATCCGCGAACGTCGCCAGGAACTTTACGCCCAGGAGAAACTAGATCGCTCGGACTGGAACGAGTTGTCGCAGGAGGAGAGGGAGGCACTTCACTTGCGCAGACGCGAGATCCGCGACAGCCTTCGCCTTAGTGTATACGGCAAGCATGGAATCATCCTGGACAAGGCGAGCCTCGACAGCTTCGGAAGCTCCGAAAGTAGTCAGACGGAAGAGACGGATGGAGCTGCTCCCCTAGATGGGACCGAAGATCCAGATGCAGCTCCATCCCCGGCCATTGGCAGGCTCGTGACCGGCGGCGCGCAGATCCCGACGGCCCTGCTGTCGCCCGCGGCCATCCCGCCGAAATGGAAGCGGATCGACCTCAAGCTGCCTAGTTTCACCTGGTCGGCGGCACTTTCCGGAAGCGCCCTAAAGGAACAGTTCGAGCAGTTCTCGAATACCATGATCACTGAGGTGCTGGCGCAGCTTGCAGAATGGCTCCGTGGAGAGGGCGCGAAAATCGCTTGGCGGGACCAGACCGTCTCGCCAGCGAACGCCGCCAGCGAAGCCGATTGGAACAACTTCATCGCCGAGCTATTGAAGGCGCCCGCCGATCCGAAAATACTCCCCGACCTTAGGGCGGTAGCCCTCCGTGCCGAACGACAGCGAGACTTCGTGGATCCCTCTCGCGCATCGATCCGTGTCACACTCGACAACGGCTGCACCGAGCTTTCCAAAGTCGAGGCCCGGTACAAGTGCAATGCCATCTTCGGGACGAGCGTCTCCCTGAACATGGTCCGAGGCCATCACAGGCCAGTTCAGCTCGACCGCGTAGAGCCATCATATAGATACCGCGATTTCATGACCTACCCGGCAATAGGCTTGAACTGCGGCGTAGAGAGCCAAGAGATCGAGGACGGACGCCTCGAGCTCTCGACCACGTGGTCGCCGCGTTTCAATCAGCCTCGTATAGTTCCGCGTCGGATTGACCGTGTCGAATACCGGTTCCGACCGCTGGCTGACGGTTATGACGTCTCCAATCTGCTCGTTCTCGTCGACGAATATCGCAAGTGGATCGATGGAGAGGAACGGGATCTCGCACCGGAAATCGCACGAGGGCTTTCGTACGAGGACGCGGCACGAGAACGGGAACGCTTTGCAACCGACCTCGCCGGGCAGCGACTGGAGGCGCGCCATATCGAGCAGGGCGTACGGCTGCTGATCTCCGCCCGCGAGGCTGCGCTCGCCGCTAGGCAAGCGATGGGAGCGGAGGCGGACAGGCTTCGGCGGAAAGCGGTGCCGTGGCAAGCGTGGCTGATGATGAATGAGTCCTTTGCGCGACGCGATCGCAAGGACCCCGAAAGAGGTTGGCGCCTATTTCAACTTGCCTTCATACTGGCCCACATTCCGACCTTCGCATCCCGAATGGAGGAATATGCGGAAGCCTTCGACGTCGAACGCGATGAACTGGCCGCAAGCCTACTTTACTTCCCCACGGGCGGCGGCAAGTCCGAGGCGTTCTACGGCGCACTGGTGTTTGCCATCTTCCTTGACAGACTTCGGGGCAAGGACCGCGGCATAACCGCGATGATCCGCTATCCGCTTCGACTCCTTACTCTTCAGCAGGCGCAACGCCTCTTGCGGCTCATCGTGTGGAGCGAAGTCGTTCGCAAGGAAAAGAACGTCGGAAACTGGCCGATAGAGATCGGTTTCTGGGTCGGATCGTCGAACACGCCAAACCGCTTCAGCCAAATGAAGGCGGCCTTGCCGGATCTGGCCGACTACCCGGACGACCAGGAAATCGGCTACGGCCGGAGCATGGAGGCCAAGCGGTACCAGGAAGTCCAGGCTTCCTACAACAAGATCCCTACCTGCCCATGTTGCGATCAACCGACCGGGCTGCGGAAGTTCAAGGCGTCCGGCGGAAAGGCCGAGTTCGCCGCTATCATCTGCTTCGATGCGAAATGCGAGTGGAACAAGGCACATGGGGGCTTAAGCCCGCTTCCATTTCTTCTTACCGATGACACCATATACCAGCGCGCTCCCGCGATTGTTCTCGGCACCGTCGACAAGCTCGCAATGCTTGGCCAGAGCACATCGACCATTACAGAAATCCTTGGCATGTTCGGGCTTGCCCGGTGGATTGGTCCGGACGGGCATCTGTCCAGCCCCTCCGATAGGGAGTCGCTGCAGTACGGCCCAGCGGCCGTTGGTTCCCGTGGCGTCGCTCCCGCCTACGAGCACGGTAGCAAGGTGTTCGTCGACCCGTTCCCATCGCTGATAATCCAGGACGAAGCACACCTTCTCGAAGAAAGCCTGGGCACGTTCAGTGGTCTGTTCGACACCCTGCTCGACAACACCTTCACGACAATCGACCAGATGGCCGGAGAGAAATTGGCTGTAAGTCGATACAGGGATGTTTCCAACAAGCTCGTTCCGCGTCTTCCGAAGATCGTGGCGGCAACCGCCACCATCAGCGATCCCGATCGGCAGCTCAGGACACTCTACCAGCGAAAGCCACTGCGGTACCCGTACCCCGGCCCTGACATCTATCGCTCATTCTTCGCCGAGCCAGATCGCGCCCCGCCGATAAATGGCGAACGCGTGGCTCAATCTAGGGAACTGCCGAGCCACCTCGCCCCGGAGGCGACGGCGCCGTGGATGCGTCTCTATGTCTCACTGATGACGAATGACGCTACCCATACCGTGACTACGGTCGGAGTCCTAAGCTCGTTCCACACCGTCATCTCCCATCTCTGGAGAGATCTGCTCGATCCCGCCCGCACTCAGGCCGCCATCAGCGAACTCGCCGCATCGGTATCGCCTGGAATTCTAGGTGTCTGGAGACGTGCCGCGATCGAGCGCGCTACGACCGAGGGACGCGAAGACGAGATCATGGCTCTCGTGGACCTCCATCGAATTGCGCTCGCCTACGTGACCAACAAGAAGGGCGGCGATCAGATCATCGACGCTCTTCACTCGGCCGTGGTACAGAAGCACGCGGTTGCGGGAATTCCTCAGACCAAGTTCCGCAGCAGACTGATCTCCGGCGGCATCGACATGCAGGAAATCCAGAGCGTGATGAAGGACGCCGAGACGTCATTCGCTCACACTGGATATCCAGAGATCGGCGAGACGCTCAGGAACATCGTCGCCACCTCGGCTATCAGTCATGGAGTCGATGTGGACAGGTTCAACAGTATGTTCTTTGCGGGGCTGCCTTCCGACATCGCAGAATACATCCAGGCCTCAAGCCGCGTCGGCCGAACTCACGTTGGATTCGTCATGCTGCTTCCCACCCCGCAAAGCCGCCGTGACCGGTATGTGATCGAAACCCACGACATCTTTCACCGCTTCCTGGAGCGAATGATCGCCCCGCCTGCCGTGGAGCGGTGGTCGGACGCTGCGATCGACCGGGTCCGTGCGTCATACCTCCAGACTTGGGCGATGCTCGGTGACGCCAGCAACTTTCTCAACTTGCCCGATAGTCGGAAGTTGGAATTCGTCACCCGGGACTCGACCACAATACTGAGCCGACTGGCCGCGAAGGATACACTTGGCTTCGCCAACGACATCGGCTCCTTCATGCTCGCCTCGATGGGGTTCGCCGGAAAAGGCCCCGATGCGCTCGGCGAGCCCGTTGCGGGGGAATATTACCGAAGCCGCACCGCCGCCGCGTCCCAGAACCTCAGCAGAGCGATTAGGGATTTGAATTACGAGGCCAAGTTGCGGCGCTACTGGGAAGAGCAGGATTCGACGCTCAAGAAGCCGATGACCTCCCTTCGCGACGTGGACGAGGCCGGCCTGATCGTAGCCGCGGACTTCGACCGCAACGCCTCAGGAAACACGCGCATAATGGATGCCGCTGCCATCGCCGCCGTCATGAGGGCAATCCGACGGCAGCGCGGGGATGCCGCGGAAACCGATGGCGAGATCGAAAGACTGGAGGGTTGAGATGAGCGGTGGGGCGAAGACGCTGGACATGGAGCGCGGCCGGAAGCGCTATCCATCTGCCGAAGAGACCGAAGCGGCAAAGAAGGCGGCGCCGCCAGTCATGCAGCGCTCGCGGGCGCAAATCGCTACTTCCTATGCTCCCGGTGTCCTGATGACATGGGAAGGGGGGCGGGGTATCTGCAAGTCGGTCCCGATCAAGATGCCGTTTTCGCAGCGGCTGCCCAGAAACGTGAGCGACACCATCTTCGAGGGTGTCCGGGAATTCGCGGAAAGCTGGAAGGAGAGAGCGAAGGACGGGTGCCCAGATGCGCCGGACGAATTTATTCTCGACGACGCCTTCTACGACCTCGCCACCAAGGAAGTTAGAGTCAACCAAACCGACTTCGTTCTAAACCAGCCGAACGTCGTGGGTTACGTACCCTATCCGCTATTGTTTCAGTGCGGGGATTGTGGGACCGTCCGGGAATACAAGAGCGTCGCGGAACTGGCCGACAGGAAACTACCTGCTCGCTGCAAGGACCACGAATCCCGCTGGACGCAAGTCGACGTGGTATACGCACACTGGTACGGCACAATCGAGCCGCTGAGCCCCTATAACTATACCTTCGACGATCGCACGGGCACGACTCGGCAGATTACGCACTGCACATGCGGGTGGCAGCACTTTACTCTGAAAAACAGCGCTCCTGTGTTTTCGGAATGGAGGTACGTCTGCGAAGGATGCGGGACGCCGCGCGATCTCAAAAAGGCCGAACGGCATGTCCTCCAGAAGCTCAAAACCGACAGTTTACAGCCTGGCGGCAAGTCCTTCGAGTGGATCGAAATCGATATGCTGCCGGTATCGTATCGAGCAAGCAGCGCCTTCTATCCGCAGCGCGCTAGCTTTATCGAACTTCGGGAGACCAAGGTCGTCGAGCTGATGAGGACGACACATACGGAAGAGCTTCTGCAAAAGCTCGCCGAGATTCATTCCATACCGTATCAGGAGCCGTCCGATGCGGAGATCGAGTCCATCCTGGAGAAAGCTGGCAAGCAGGACGATTGGGAAGAGTATACGTCTCTTCGAAAGATGTTCCAGAAGCGGGCCGAAGGAGCACCCGATCGCGCCGATCTCGGCAACGCGATGCGAAAGCTCCGCGAAGGTTGGTTCGACGCAGGTTTGCTCGAGAGAGGAAGACTGCAGAGCGAGGCAATCGAGTTCGCTGTCGGGATCCGCAAGGATTGGGCTCGGAAGTTCGATCCTATCAGATTGACGATTGAACACGCAGCCTTCGTGGAGGAACACATCCAGGACGGGCAGGCCGGGGTGCGGAAGACGGCCCTTGATGTCCTCAATCCCGATATCACACTCATGGAGAAGGCTGGCGTAGCAGACGAGCTGAAGCGCTATCAGGCGGAAATCAAGGACCTATTCGGAAAGACCGGTATCAGCCAGATGTATCTGCTCCGGAGCCTGCCGATCTGCGAGTACAGTTTCGGTTACACCCGCGTTTCGGCGACGCCAGTGTACCAGCGTGAGTCTAACAACCGCAAAGTCCCAATGCCCGTGCGCCTGGTAGCGTTCGATACGATGCGCGATGGTGACAGGCCGATTTACGTCACCCAGCAGAAAAACGAGGCGCTCTATATCAAGCTTGACGAGCAGCGCGTCCTGAGATGGCTCCAGATAAACAATGTGGAAGGTCTCCCCGCCTCCGGATCAGACCTCGCAAGAGCGTATCTAGAATCCTACCAAGATTTCGGCCAGTTCCTCGACAAGTACAAGAACAAGGAACGACAGGGCAGATCGCGCGAGCTCGCGCCGTTCGTCTACATGCTCCTCCACTCCCTGTCCCACCAGCTTATCCACTCACTGGCGGATGCATCCGGCCTCGACCGAGATGGCATCGGCGAGTACATTTTCCCCGCCGATCTCGCATTCACGATCTACCGGAAGGGAATGACCCCGGATCTGGCCAACATCTCGGCCATGTGGCGAAACCACGCCATGGATTTCCTGCGCCGCTCGATCAATCCACGAATGCTTCGATGCGGCTCAGGCAGTCTCTGTGACAGCCGCGGCGGCGCCTGCCCAGCCTGTATAATGGTGAGCGAAGTTTCATGCAGCGCGTCAAACCTGTTGCTTTCCAGATCAGTCCTGAAAGGCGGCCCGGCGCCTGAATGGGAGGCTCCTGGCTCTGCTGACATCGTCGGCTACTTCGGTTCGGAGCTCGATACGTGACCGACACTTCCATGGCGCCGCAGGGCAGGGCTCGCCTGGTTGTGACGATGCCCCCATCTCCCAGTCGTATCGAGAGCATTCTTGCGGCCTCGCCCGCAGCTAAGCTGCTTGCCTTCACGGACACTAGCGACGCCTTCCGTCATCTAGCGATGAAGGCTCAGCGACGCCTGGTGATCATGTCACCGTACATGGACGCGGCCGGGTGCGCCTGGGTCCTCGATATGTTCAGCTATACGACCGCTTCAGAGAGAATCCTCGTACTTCAGTCGCAAGCCGAACTTTATAAGCCCGGTGTGGATGAGAACGCGCTGCGCGACCTCTCCACCAGCATCCGGTTCTATGGTGGTGGCGACACGGATGAGACCTTCCATTCCAAAATAGTGCTCGCGGATGGCAGCGACGCATATGTTGGATCGGCAAACTTCCTCTGGCGCTCGAAGAAGGCAAATCTCGAATGTGGCTTGCTAGTCGACGGTCCAGTGGTTTCCTCCATTGCCATCTTGGTTGACGCGGTTCTTGGAACCTTTGAATTGGTGGACGACCGAGCGGAGTAGCGACTGGCGACCGCTCGATCCCACTCGCCGCCACGCGGAAAGACGTGAAATCACGATTGTCTGCTGCCGCCCTCTGGAGGACGGCGTGGCCGCGACGCAGTGGTCGGCCTATCGTCATTTATCATCGCGAAATGGCGGGCCAAAGTTCTGTAATTGTCACTTGGCCAAAAAGGTGAGATTCTTCAGTTTGATAAGAAAAACCCTGCACGGATATCGGGGGTCGCTGGTTCGTATCCTTTCAAGAGCTTAGATCAGATCAGCGGAAGGCGAATTCGCTAATTTGCCCTCATCAGGTATAAGGTTGCTAACGAGATCTCTGCCTTATGCCGGCACGACTTTCAACGTTTCTGAGATCAGGCGATGGTCCTCAACATTCGGCAGTCCACTCACGCCAACCGAGCCAATGAATGTACCGCCTTTTAGCATAAGAGGCACACCGCCGCCGCTGGCGACGAAGTCTGCCTGCGGCAGGCGGAAGCGGGTATTGAAGTCATACCCGCTCTGCTCTGCCTCCAGCCGCATGGCGAGTGAACTGCGCTGGAAACGATGCACCACAGCGCATTTGCGCCTCGTCCAGTCGAAATTGTCGATCGTCGCCCGGCCCACCAGCGTGGCGAAGATGACGTCGTTGCCGTGGCGGATCTCGATGGCGACGTCATGGCCGGCTTCGCTCGCTCGCCGTCGGATGCGTGTACCGAGATCCCAGGCGAATTCGTGATCAAATCGGTCGATTTCCAGAGACTTGAGCTCATCGGCAAGTTCGGCGAGTGTCGGATCCTGTATTGGCAAGTCCTTGCCTCCTGCTTACTATTTCGACAGCGGAAGGGAAAATCCCGCCGCGTGATAGATGCGTTCGAGCGCGATCATGTTGTTGATGGAGTCTTCGGAGCCGGTGATCGGTTCGCGGCCCGTTTTTACGGCGTCCAGAAAAGCCGCGAGCTGGTAATCGTAAGTCGTGCCGCCGGCCAGCGTGAACTCCTTGAGTGCTCCGTTCAGGTCGTGACGGATGGCGTGGCCCTTGTGCGGCAGGACCGGATTATCGATTTCGATGAACCCGGTCTCTGTATCGACCCTTAACCGAGCCTCGAAGGGTGGTCGGGCGATATCGGCGATCAGGGTCGCGGCGACACTCCCAAAACGCAGTTCGGCAGTCATGCTTTCATCGACGCCGAGCGGCGTTTTTTTGGCAGAGGCCGAGAGGATTTCTGGCTCGGACGCGAAGAAACTTCTGAGCCAATGCAGTGGGTAACATCCCAAATCCATCATGCAGCCGCCGCCCTGCGTGGGGTCGTGGCGGATGGATTTCTCGTCGAAAGGAATGTTGACGTAGAACTCTGCCTTGACGTGCCGGACGCCCTCAAGAAGGCCGTCCTTTTTCAGCGCCATGAGATGCTGGAAGACGGGATGATAACGGTCGTGAAACGCCTCCATGAGGATTCGCCCGCTTTCTCGCGCGGTGGCATACATCGCGCGCGCCTGCGCCACGTTCATGGCGATCGGTTTTTCGCAGAGGACATGCTTTCCGGCCTTCAATGCCGCAATCGACCATTCCGCGTGGCCGGCTGGTGGCAAGGCATTGTAGACGAGGTCGATCCCGGGATCGGACAGCAGCTTCTCGTAGCTGTCGTAGGCAAGTGCGATGCCATGCCTGTCCGCATAATTGCGCGCCGCATCAGCCCTGCGGGACGCGACCGCGTGGACCACGATGTCGTCCCGGCGACGTACCGGCTCGATGATGGAGCGCGGCGCGATCCCCGCCGCGCCAAGGATACCGATTCTGAACAAGGTTTTCTCCTTCCGCGATCAATCGAAAAATGTCTGGTCTTCCGGTGCCAGATAGGCGCACGCCGCCTCGGGTATGAGGTCGACGCCCATGCCGGGACGTTCCAGAACGTCGATGAAACCGTCCTTGACGATCGTTTTCGGGAAGCCCTCGACGATGTCGTACCACCAGGGCGGATCGCCGGTCGTGTATTCGAAGGCGAGGAAGTTGTTGGGCAGGGTGGCGCTGACCTGAATGAGGGCCGCGAGGCCAAGAAGCCCGTTTGCGGTGCCATGTGGGGCCATCATGATACCGTGCAGGTCAGCATATTCGGCGATCCACTTGAGCTCGGCTATGCCGCCGACATCCGCCGGATCCGGGCCGATGACGCTGACAGCCTGGCCTTCGATCAGTTCCTTGAAATTCTGCCGTAGATAGATTTGCTCTCCGGTATGGATGGGTGTCGAGGTGGCCCGCGTCAGCTCGCGGTAGACCCCCGCATTGACCCAGGGCGTGTAGTCGCCGGACAGCAAGTCCTCGACCCAGAGCAGATGATAGGGCTCCAGCTTGCGTGCGAGCCTTATCGCGTCGGGCAGCATCCAGCCCGGGCCGGCATCGAGCGCGAGGCCGACCTTGTCGCCCATCACCTCCTTCATGGCTGCGACACAATCAACGAAATGGTTCAGGCCCTTTTCGGTGATCGGACCGCGATCCAGCGCACCATGGAAGGGGCTCTTGTTCGGCTCGCCGTAATAGAAATCGGCCACTTCCCGCTTCATGGCGGAATGGAAGCCGATCGGCTGCTTGATCATGGTGAAGCCCTCTGGCAGTTCCATCATCCGCTTGATGTCGGCTGCGAGGGACTGAGGAGAATGGTCGGGCATGGGGAAGCGGATCGAACCGTTATAGACGCGCACCCGATCGCGCACCCGGCCGCCGAGCAGCTTGTGCACCGGAAGGCCCGCCGCCTTGCCGGCTACATCCCAGAGCGCCATTTCAATGACGGAGACTGCCGAACCCCACGGCTTGAACCCGCCACGCTGGCGGATCTTCAACATGACGCGCTCCACATTGGTGGGATCCTCGCCAATGAGCGCATCGCGAAATGCCAGGATGTGCGGCTTAAGATAACTCTTCCAGGTTTCGGCCTGACCGTAGCCGCTGATGCCTTCATCCGTCACGATGCGCACGATCGGGCTCTTGCCGATGACAGCACATTTCAGATCTACGATTTTCATGAATTTCCTCCGATGCGCCTGCCCTCGACGGGCCCATTCAGCGCGGCATGCTTTCCGTCATGATTCGAGCTGCGTCGATCACTGCAAGGCGAATGGCCGTCATCCTCTCGGCCGGCGTGCCGGCCAGAAACGGCACGCTGATTGCGGCGACGACTTTCCCGCTGGCATCGAACACGGGGGCGGCAAAGGCCTGGATGCTCGGTCCGTTCTCGCCCTTGTCTTCCGCCCAGCCCTGCTTGCGGATGCGGGCAAGCTCCGTCTCCAGGCGTTTCGGGTCGGTGATCGTCTTGCTGCTGAAGGCCGCGAGCGGCCTTGCAAGCCAGGTCATGATTTGCTCGTCCGACAAATGCGCGAGTAGTAGCTTGCTCGCCGCGCCGGCATGGATCGGCATACGCTGGCCGGGTGCGACCGAAAGTGCGTATTCTCGCCTGCCCTGTACGGCCGCCAGGACGAGAATGCCGGCATCGTCCATAATTGAAAGCTTGACGGCCTCTCCGAGCTCGTTCGACAGGCGGTCGAGATGCGGCTGGGCCAGCGTGATGAGATCGAGTTCCTGCCCACCCGGCCCGACATGCGCGGCAAGGCTGAGGAGGCGCCGGCCTAGAAAATAGCCGCCATCAGCATCGCGCCGGACCATGTCGTGCAGCTGAAGCGTGTTGAGGATTCGGTATATCGTCGAGCGCGGCACCAAGAGGCCCGTCACGATGTCGCTGATCGTTACGCCCGGTCGCCGCTCCAGATGCACGAGCACGTCCATCATCTTGTCGATGACCGGCACGCGATGTTTCTGCACTGCGTCGTCGTTGGCGTCCAGTTCCAGCATTTTCGCTCTCCTCCGATAGGTTCGGATTAGCACAGGAATTTGATCAGGTGAAGTTCAAATAGGAATGGTTGCGTAAAATTTTGGCTGGTGTTTCAAGTCGCCGGTCATTGCGGCATTTTCCATATTGCGCCTTGGGGAAATTGAGAGAAACGCATTTAATATATTGAAATTGCGTACTTTAACTCCGGAGTTTATCGACTCATTGAAGGCTTGAACAAATGCGTTCACGCCAATTGACAAGCGCAGACGTTCATCCCTATGCTTAGAAACAGAACTAGAGATGTTCATATTTGAACTGAAGCTCGGGAGGCTCGCCAGGTGGAGGATTTATGCTCGTTGGAATGAGTTTGTTCGGCAAGACCCTCAACGAGGACGGCGCGCGGTATGCGGCGCAGCTCGGGGTCAGGGACGTTGTCCTGCACCCGACGGACTATGCGCGCAATTCCGACAATGCGAGCTATCTTGCCGGAGGCGTCGGCCCGATCCTCGGCGAGTGCATCGACGCGCCGCTCTGGACCTACGAGACCATGTCCGATCTGGTCGCCATGCTGGCGCGCCACGATATCCGCCCCGCCGCAATCGAAAACGTCTCCCCGAACTTCTGGTCCGACATCCTGCTCGACGGCCCGGACAAGCGCCGGCAGATGGACGGCATGAAGCGGCTGATCCGCGATGCCGGCCGGGCGGGCATTCCCGTGCTCGGCTACAATTTCTCGATTGCCGGCGTCTGGGGATGGCAGCGCAAGCCCGTGGCGCGCGGAGGTGCTGTGACGGCCGTGTTCAACATGGCAGAAATTCCGGCGGACAGCCCCGTGCCGGACGGCATGGTCGGCAACATGCGCTACCGGGCGGCACTTTCCTCGGCAGAGATCATCGATATCAGCGAGGACGAACTCTGGCAGCGGCTCGAATGGTTTCTGGCCGAACTGGTGCCGGTGGCGGAAGAGGCGGGGGTCCGGCTTGCCGCCCATCCGGACGATCCGCCGGTCGACCGGCTGCGCCGCACGCCGCGTCTGGTCAACCAGCCCCACAAATACGACCGCCTTCTCGACGCGGTGCCGAGCCCGGCCAATGCGCTCGAATTCTGCATCGGATCCATTCAGGAAATGCAGACGGGCAATGTCTACGCGGCGACGCGCCATTTTGCCCGCCGCAAGGCCATCGGCTACGTCCATTTCCGCAATGTGCGCGGCAAAGTGCCGAATTACCAGGAAACATTCGTGGATGACGGCGATATCGACATGGCCGAGATCGTCCGGATTCTGCGGGATGAGGGATATGACGGCGTGCTCGTGCCCGACCATGTCCCGGACATGGCATGCCCCGCACCGTGGCATGCCGGCAATGCCTACACGATCGGCTTCATGAAGGCGCTCGTGGCGAATGCCCATACGCTGGGACCACAGACCGTGCTGCCCGGCCTGGCAGCCTGAAACAACCCAACCATCATCGATCGCCACTCAGGGAGGAGAGGTCATGACCAGACTGAAATATACATTCGGAGCCATCATCGCAGGAGGTCTCGCACTGGGAGCCGGCACAGCTTTCGCCGGCGAGGTGACGTGGTGGACGCCGAATTTCAATGAGGCGCGCGCGCGCGGGCTGGTGGAAGAGTTCCAGAAGCAGAACCCGGATATCAAGGTCAAGCTTGAGATCACCACTGCCGATGGCCTGCCGCAGCGCATCCTGACCACGCTGCAGTCGGGAGCCGCCCCTGATCTCATCGACGTCGCCCATGGCTGGATCAATGGTTACGCGCAGAACAAGCTCCTGACGCAGGTCGATGACGTGCTGACGGACCGGGCGGATTATGTTTCCGCCGGTCTCGACTACGGCACGCTGAACGGCAGCCTTTGGGCCATTCCCTATCGCGTCGAATCGCACGCGATCATCTTTAACAAGCAGCATTTCCGCGATGCCGGTCTTGACCCGGAAAACCCGCCAAAGACCTGGACCGAGTTGACGAAAGCTGCGCAGGCGCTGACCAAGAACGGCCGCTACGGCTTTGCCATTACCGGTGGCGGTGAGGTCGGCAACACGATCTTCCGTTCGCTTCCCTTCGTCTGGATGAAGGGCGGCGACATGATCTCCGCGGACCAGAAGACCGCGACGATCAACCAGCCGGCGGCCGTCGAGGCGGTGAAGTTCTATACCGACATGTTCACCCAGCTGAAGGTTTCCCCGGCCTCGACGCTCGAGAATGACGGAACGGCCAACCGCCGCCTGTTCATCGCCGGCACGGTTTCCATGTACCAGTCCGGCCAGTTTGACGTGACCTCGATCAAGAAGGAAAACCCGCAGATCGAAGTCGGCGCCATGGCCATTCCACATCCGGAAGGCGCCAAGACCGCCAGCATCATCGGCGGCTGGAGCCTTGTCATTCCGGCGCATGCGAAAAACCCGACCGATGCAAAAACTCTGCTGAAATTCCTGGCGGAAGCCAAGAACCAGGCCGCTCTGACTGACACGTTTCCGGCGCGCAATTCCGGCATGAACGCCGAACGCTTCCAGGATCCGTTGCTCAATCCTTTCAAAGATATGCTGGCCTATGGCCGGGCGCTGCCCGCCAACCGCAACTGGGTGCAGATCAGCCAGGCCTATTTCGACGGCATCCAGCGTATTCTGCTTGGCGACGAGGACGTTCAGGAGGCCATGGATGGTGCCGCCGAGGAAATCCAGGCGCTTCTGGACCAGAAGCAGTAGTCGACCGAAAGACAAACCAGAAGATTGCGGGCTCAATGCCCGCAATCCCTGAAACAGGAGTTTGCGAATGGTCCGCCAATCGACGGGACTTGTCTTCGTGCTTCCAGCACTGATCGTCCTCGCCATGCTGATCGCCTATCCGCTTGCCTATACGGGCCTGCTGAGCGTCAGCGACCAGCAGGGAAATTTCGTCGGCGCGCGCAATTTCGCCACCGTTCTCGCCGCCCGGGCAACCCCACAGGCTTTCTGGAATACGGTCTATTTCGTCGGCGCCTCGATCGTTTTCCAGGTTATCCTCGGAACTGCCGGCGCCATCCTGCTCAACCAGAACTTCACCGGCCGTGCCATCGTCCGTTCGATCACCATCATTCCATGGGTGGTTCCGGGCATCGTTGCGGCAACCACTTGGGCATGGATGTTTCATACCGAGTTCGGCATTATCAACTACATGATGACGGCGCCGGGGCTGATCGAAGCGCCGATCGGCTGGCTGACCAATCGCGATACTGTCATGCCGGTGCTTATCGCCATCAACGTCTGGAAGATGTTTCCCTTCGTTACGGTCATGGTCCTGGCCGGCTTGCAGTCCATTCCCAACGACCTCTATGAGGCGGCCCGCATCGATGGCGCCAATTTCTGGGAGGAGGTCTGGCATATCATGCTACCGCAGGTGCGCTCCGTCATCACCGCGGTGACCCTGCTTCTGGTCATCTGGGGGCTGAACTCCATCACCATCATTTACGCGATCACCCGCGGCGGACCCGCCAACCGCACGCTGATCACCCCAATCCAGATCTTCCGCCTTGCCTTCGACGCTGTACAGTTCAATCAGGCCGCGGCACTTTCGGTGCTCTTCTTCGCCGTCGCGATCGTGATTGTCTTCTTCTACGTCAGGCTTGTGCAGAGCCCTTCGGGAGGAGCGCGATGAACACTCAGGTCAACACTCCGACACGCACTGGCATGCCGCTGCCGATTATCGTCATCGGCGCTATCCTTCTGGTCCTGATCTCGCTCTTCCCTTTCATCTGGATGGCGATCTCGTCGATCAAGACGCTCGGTGAGCTCTACACGATCCCGCCAAGTTGGTGGCCAGCCGCGCCGACGCTCGACAACTATTATACGGTGCTCTTCAAATCCAATATCCCGCGCTACTTCTTGAACAGCGTGATCATTTCGGTGGGGGCGACCGGGCTGGCGCTGATCCTCGCCATCTTCGCATCATACGGTTTTGCCCGCTTCGAGTTCAGGGGTAAGGCGGCGCTGCAGTCTTTCGTGCTCGTTGGACAGCTGATGCCGACAGCCGCGATCATCGTGCCGCTGTTTATCACGCTGCGGGTCCTCGGCCTGGTGAACACTTTCTGGGGCCTGATCCTGGTTTATATGATCATCACGCTGCCCTTGTCGGTCTGGATGCTGACGAGTTATTTCCGGGCCATTCCGGTCGAACTCGAGGAAGCCGCCATAGTCGACGGTGCGTCCCGGCTGGAAGTGCTGTTCCGCATCACCCTGCCGCTCTCGACACCGGGTATCATCGCGGTTCTGGTCTATGCCTTCGTCACCACCTGGAACGAGTTCATCTTCGCGCTCTGCTTTGCGACGGACAGTTCCGTCAAGACGCTTCCGATTGGGCTTGCAGAGTTTTCGACCGAGTTCAACACGGATTGGGGGGCCGTCATGGCTGCTTCACTGGTGATGACGCTGCCGATCGCGCTTCTTTTCCTCACCATGCAGAAACTGTTCGTCGGTGGCCTGACCGCCGGTGCAACCAAGGGGTAAGGCCTATGTCCGCTTCCATCATTCCTCCCATTGGCCTCGGCACCTATGGCCGTCTGGGCGACGAGGGGCTGGCGGCTCTCCTGTCCGCCATCGAGATCGGTTACCGGCATCTCGACACCGCGCAGAGCTATGGTACGGAGATCACCGTCGGCCGTGCCCTGAAGACGTCCGGGCTTGGTCGCGACGAGCTCTTCGTCACCACCAAGGTCGCAGACACCAATCTTGCCCTTTCCTCTTTCATGCCGAGCGTCGAGAAAAGCCTTGAAATCCTCGATATCGACTACGTCGACCTGTTGCTGATCCACTGGCCGACCCGTGAGGAGATCGTGCCGTTCGAGGATTACATAAAGGCGCTGGGCGAGGCCAAGGCGCGCGGCTTCGCACGGTATATCGGTGTCTCGAATTTCCCCATCATGCTGCTGGAGCACGCGGAAACGATCCTCGGGAAGGGGGAAATTGTCACCAACCAGATTGAGATCCATCCCTATCTGCAGAGCCCCCGCGTCCGCGACTATGCGCGCAGGGCGGGACTGCAGCTCACGGCCTATATGCCGCTCGCTAAAGGGGCGGTTGCCAACGACACGGTGTTGGCGGCAATTGCCGAAAAACACGGTGTCACCACGGCCGCGATTTCACTCGCCTTCCTGATGGAGGAAGGCCACGTGGTCATTCCTTCATCCGCCAACATGCAACGTCTGAAGGACAACTGGGCGGCCTCTACGGTCAGGCTCGATGCCGAAGACATGGAGGCGATCCGCGGTCTTGATCGCGCAAACCGGATGATCAATCCGGAAAAATCTCCCACCTGGGACGATTGAGACCAGCCCGCCCGCCACCGAACGACAATCGGCAAAGAGCCGAGGAGATAGAACATGGGCTCAGTGAGCATACGCAACGTCCACAAATCCTACGGCGCCCTGCCGATCCTGCACGGGGTTTCGGTCGATATCGCCGATGGTGAATTCGTCATCCTCGTCGGCCCTTCGGGCTGCGGCAAGTCTACGCTGCTGCGCATGCTGGCCGGGCTGGAAGCGATCACCGGAGGCGAAGTTTTGATCGACGGACAGGTGGTCAACACCAAGCCGCCGAAGGAACGTGACATCGCCATGGTCTTCCAGTCCTATGCGCTTTATCCGCACATGACGGTCGAGGCGAATATGGGCTTTTCGCTGAAGCTCAGCCGTGCGCCGAAGGCGGAGATCAAGAGCCGCGTCGCCGTTGCCGCCAAGAGCCTCGGGCTAGAACCCTACCTGCAGCGCTATCCGAAGCACCTGTCTGGCGGACAGAGGCAGCGCGTTGCCATGGGCCGCGCCATCGTGCGTGATCCCGCGGTTTTCCTGTTTGACGAACCGCTCAGCAACCTTGATGCCAAGCTTCGTGTGCAGATGCGCTCTGAGATCAAGCAAAACCACCAGCGTCTGCGGACGACTACCGTCTATGTCACCCACGACCAGATCGAGGCAATGACGATGGCGGACCGGATCGTGGTCATGAATGCCGGCAGGATCGAGCAGATTGGCACGCCGCTCGAACTCTATGACCGCCCGGCTAACATGTTCGTCGCCGGCTTCATCGGTTCTCCGGCAATGAATTTCCTTGCCGGAAATCTTCAGCAATCCGAGTTCTCGGCTTCGGACGGGTCGAAAATTGCGCTCCCCGATGTCGGAAACATCAACGTCGACAAGATCACCCTCGGCGTGCGCCCGGAACATTTCCGTATCGACCTCAAAGGATTGCCGGCGGAGGTAATCACCATTGAACCGACGGGCGCCGAGACCCAGGTCATGATGCGCTTTTGCGGCCACGACGTCGTCGGCGTCTTCCGCGAACGCATCGACGTTGCCGCAGGGCAGACGATTCGTGTCAGCCTCGACCGGGAAAAGCTGCACCTCTTCGACACCAAGACCGGCAAGCGGATCGGCGGGTGAGCGCATGACATTCGATCGTCGCCTCCTCGATGAGGATACCGTCATCCAGATCTGTTTCGTCACGCATGATGCCGTGAAGTCCGCGACCTGGTTCTCCGATCTCACCGGAAAGTCGATGCCGGAGATGACGTTCTCCGCCGATCACGACAAGGCACAGGCCGAATATCGCGGCGAGCCCGCCGAGGTCTCGTGCAAGATTATGATGTTCCATTTCGGCAATATTGATCTCGAATTTCTCGAACCCGGCCCGGAAAAGAGTGCGTGGCGGGATATTCTGGAAGAGCGTGGGCCGGGTTGCCATCACATCGCGATCAAGACACGCAACCTTGCCGAAAGGGACGCCTACCTGACCGGCCAAGGACATGAACGGCTGCAGAAGGGCGAGTTCCAGAGCGGCACCGGCCGCTACGCCTACTACGATACAACCAAGGAGCTCGGCGCACTTGTCGAACTGCTCGAATTTGATCGGGACAAGGTGAAATAATGGATTACAAAATCTCCTACCAGCTCTATTCGTCACGGAATTTTCCGCCCCTGCCGGCGCAATTTCCGCGTCTTAAGGCCATGGGTTACGATGCGGTCGAGCCTTGGCTTCCGGCATATGAAGCCGATCCTGCTCTGTTTCGCCGGCAGCTGGAAGATGCGGGGTTGGCATGCCTTGGCTTTCACATGCCGCTTACCGGGCTCGTGAACGAACCCGAGCGGTTCTTCGACATTGCCGAGACCCTGGGAACCACGCTTTTGATCCCGCCTTTTGTCAAGCCCGAGGACCGAGGCACGGGCGTCGGCTACTGGAAATCGCTGGGCGATCGGTTGGCGGAAGGCGCTCAGAAGGCAGCACGTCGCGGTCTCCGCGTCGCCTGGCACAATCACGATTTCGAATACGAGGTACTGGAGGACGGTAGCCGCCCGATTGACCATATCCTCGGCGCCGATCCCTCGGTTCGGTTTGAGATCGATTGCGGCTGGGTAACGCGCGCCGGCGCCGATCCGACGGCCGAGCTGCGAAAATTCGCCGGGCAGATCGTCGCCATCCAGCTCAAGGATTTGGCGCCCGCCGGCACAACGGAAGAGGACGGCTGGGCGGCGACCGGTGACGGCGTCATCGACTGGCCAGTATTGGCGCCGCTTTTCGCGGCAACCGCGGCCGACCAACTGGTCGTCGAACATGACAATCCGACCGACTGGCCGCGTTTTGCGAAGCGGTCGATCGACTATATCCGGCGCCTTGCGGCGTAACTCCCCCCGGCCTTTTCATACCAAGAGAGTTCAAAATGCTTACTGTTTCCGGCCTCGCGCATGTGGCCATCCGTGTGACCGATATCGACCGGGCCCTGGATTTTTACGTCAGCAAGCTCGGCTTCGAGCGGCTGATGCATCTCGATCGCGACGACAAGCTGTGGCTCGTCTACCTGCGCGTCACCGACAACCAGTTCATCGAACTGTTCCTTGATGGTGTCGGCGACCGGGCACCCGGCCCGGAGGTCACAGGCTACAACCATCTGTGCCTCTCCGTCCCGGATATCGATAAATCCGTGGCCGAACTTCAGGATGCCGGGATTGAGTTGAGCCGACCGAAGGTGCTCGGTCTCGACGGTAACTGGCAGTGCTGGATCGAGGATCCAGATGGGCACCGCATCGAGATCATGCAGATGATGTCCGACAGCATGCAGTCCCGGGCGATCGCCGCCCGCAACTGAGACGATCGGGTGCAGACGATGACCAAGGATTTGGGCTGGGGCATTCTTGCCACCGGGTGGATTGCTGGACTGTTCGCGCAGGATTTGCGTGCAGCGGGGCTCAAGGTTGCCGTAGTCGGATCCCGCTCTTTGGATAACGCGCAGGCCTTTGCCGAAAGTTACGGGATCGCTAATGCGCATGGCAGTTATGAAGAGCTCGTCGCCGATCCGGCCGTCGATATCGTCTATGTCGCCACACCCCACCCCTATCACGTGACGGCGGCGCTCCTGGCGCTGGATGCGGGCAAGCATGTCATGATCGAGAAGCCTTTTGCGCTGACCGGCAGCGATGCGAGACGGATCGTCGAACGGGCGCGCGAAAAGGAACTGGTCGTGCTCGAGGCCATGTGGACCCGTTTCCTGCCGCATATGGCGCGGATCCACGCCATCATCGGTTCCGGAACCTTGGGCGACCTTCTTTCCGTCTCCGCCGAACATCGCCAGTTCCTGCCGGTTGATCCGAAACACCGGGTCAATGCGCTGGAACTCGGCAGCGGCGCATTGCTCGATCTCGGCATCTATCCGATCTCCTTCGCCTTTGACATTCTCGGCGCGCCGACCTCGATCAAGGCCTCGGCCCGCTTCAAGGAAACCGGCGTCGATACGGAAGTCGCGGTGATCATGGAGCACGAAGGCGGGCGGATTTCGACCAGCACGGCCGTGATGAACTGCGCGGGATCGAATGTTGCGGTGATCAACGGCTCGAAGGCCCGGATCGAGATCAGTTCGATCTGGTACACGCCGACATCCTTCCGGGTGCTTGGCCAGAAGAACGAGCTGATCGAGGAATTCGACCTGACCGTCTCCGGCCGCGGCATGCAGTTCCAGGCGTTCGAGATGGAACGCCTGGTGCGCGAAGGCGGTCAGTCGGCCCTGATGCCGCCCTCCCAGTCGGTAGCGATCATCGAAACTCTGGACGCGATCCGGAGAGAGATCGGTCTCTCCTATCCCGGCGAAGCCTGATCCCGGTCGTCCGAACCTGTTGTCCAGAGAGGTGAAGTCATGAAAACGATCAAAGGCCCGGCCATTTTTCTCGCCCAGTTCATCGGCGACAAGGCGCCCTTCGATACTCTGGACAATCTCGGCCGGTGGGCGGCGTCGCTCGGCTACAAGGGCATCCAGCTTCCGACCGATCCCGCCTTCTTCGACCTTGAAAAGGCTGCCGCATCGAAAACCTATTGCGACGATGTGAAGGGAAGGCTGGGCGAGGCCGGTGTCGAGATCACCGAATTGTCGACGCATATCCAGGGCCAGCTCGTTGCCGTGCACCCGGCCTATGATGCGATGTTCGACGGTTTCGCCCCCGCCCATCTGCGCGGAAAGCCGGGCGAGCGGCAGGTCTGGGCCGTCAACCAGATCAAATGTGCCGCCAAGGCCTCCGAACATCTCGGTCTGAAAAGCCACGCCACCTTTTCCGGCGCGCTTGCCTGGCCTTTCGTTTATCCGTGGCCGCAGCGTCCGGCCGGCTTGGTGGAGGAGGCGTTCTCGGAACTGGTCCGCCGCTGGTATCCTATTCTCGACGCCTTCGAGGCAAGCGGCATCGACCTGTGCTATGAGTTGCATCCGGGCGAAGACCTGCATGACGGCGTGACATTCGAGCGGTTTCTGGCGGCAGTCGGCAACCACGTACGCGCCAACATTCTCTACGATCCGTCGCATTTCGTGCTGCAGGCGATGGATTATCTGGATTTCATCGATATCTACCACGAGCGCATCCGCGCCTTCCACGTCAAGGACGCTGAATTTAATCCCACCGGCCGGTCCGGCGTCTACGGCGGTTACCAGGGATGGGTCGACCGCCCCGGGCGGTTCCGCTCGCTCGGTGACGGGCAGGTGGATTTCGGCGCCGTATTTTCGAAGCTCACCCAGCATGATTTCGACGGTTGGGCCGTGCTCGAATGGGAATGCGCCCTGAAGCACCCCGAGGACGGTGCGCGGGAAGGCGTGCTCTTCATCAACAACCACATTATACGGGTGACCGAGAGAGCGTTCGACGATTTCGCCAGTGGCGGCACGGACGCGGCGGCCAATCGCCGGCTGCTGGGTCTATAGGGGGTCATATCGATGACACAGAAGAATTTCGGCCGCCGGATCCGCCTCGGCATGGTGGGCGGCGGGCAGGGCGCCTTTATCGGCGGCGTTCACCGGATCGCGGCACGGCTCGATGACCGCTACGAACTTGTCGCCGGCGTTTTTTCCTCCGATGCCCAGCGTTCGAGGGCCTCCGCGCAGGACCTCGGCATTGCGGACGACCGCTCCTATTCCGGTTTCGACGCCATGGCGAAAGCCGAGGCCGCAAGGCCTGACGGGATAGAGGTGGTTGCGATCGTCACGCCGAACCATCTCCACTTCGGCCCGTGCCGCGCCTTCCTCGAAGCGGGTATCCACGTCATCTGCGACAAACCTGTGACGACGACGCTTGCCGAGGCAAAGGAACTGGCCGGCATCATCGAACGGTCCGGCAGGCTCTTTATCCTCACTCATAATTATACCGGCTACCCGATGCTGCGGCAGATGCGCGAGATGATCGCCGCGGGGATGATCGGCAAGCTGCGCCACGTGCAGGCGGAATATGCGCAGGACTGGCTGACGGAAGCGGTCGAGACGACGGGCGCCAAGGGTGCGGAATGGCGCACCGATCCCGCCCGATCAGGGGCAGGCGGCGCGATCGGCGATATCGGAACGCACGCGTTCAACGCCGCAGCCTTCGTCACCGGCGAGACGCCTGATCGTCTTTATGCGGACCTGACGTCCTTCGTGCCGGGCAGGGCTCTCGACGACAGCGCCAACATATTGCTGCGTTATGCAAGCGGCGCGAAGGGCATGTTGTGGGCGAGCCAGATCGCCGTCGGCAACGAAAACGCCATCTCGCTGCGTGTCTACGGCGAGAAGGGTGGGCTTGAATGGCATCACGGCGCCATCGACCAGCTCTGGTTCACGCCCTATGGTGAACCCAAGCGGCTTATCACCCGGAACGGTGCCGGCGCGGGACCTGCTGCCAACCGTGTGAGCCGTGTGCCGTCCGGCCATCCGGAAGGTTATCTGGAAGGTTTTGCGAATATCTACCGGGAGGCGGCGGATGCAATAGTCGCTGCCCGATTGGGAATCCTGCCCGGAGTTGAGGTTGTCTATCCCGGCATCCGTGAGGGCATTGTCGGGTTGGCCTTCATCGAGGCTGCAGTCGAATCCAGCCGAACCGGGTCTTGGGCAAGGCTGAGTGCGCACTGAAGTCAGCAGGGATTAAAGTGTCTTACGACACCGTCTGGCGCGTCCTGCGCAGTGTGGGCAAGATCTTCACAAAAAACACTGGTGGCAAGCGAGAAGAACCATCCGAAGGTGGCCCGGTCCCTAAATGCGATAAAAGGCCCATCAACATCAGCTTGATCCGGACAGTTTGTTCTTCGTCGGCCAGACCTGCGCCACCCAAAGGTGACGCGTACTTGCGGCTGGTACCAACGCACCCCTTATTCCTGCCGTGATACAGCCCCGACCTTAATCCCATAGACACGAGGCTTGCCAAGTTCAAGACACTCGTCAGAAAGGCGGATGAGAGAACTATATAAACACGTGGAGACGCGTTGGAGAACTCCTGAAGGCTTTCAGCCTCCACGAATGCTCTAACTATCCCAAGGATGCATGATATGCTTCAAACTAAAACTGACAAACTCTAGCCTGATTAATTTTAAGGCGACGAAGCCTGTGGTGTTCTCACTCGGCGCAAGGTGATGCGGGTCAGCTCTGGAAGCGTGCCGATGTGCAATGCAAAACCCGGCCACAAAGCTGTTCCGTTGTTCACGTAGAGCTTCATGGATCCGACCTGGTAAAGGCCGGAGACGAAACCGTTATTGGCGCGGGCAACGATGCGGTCGTGACCCGTCACCATGCCGCCATGGGTATGTCCGGAAAGCTGCAGCGCGACGCCTGCGGCAGCGGCGCCAGCAGCAAGCTTTGGCTGGTGGTCGAGCAATAGATGGGCGCGCCCGACGGCGCCCCGGCAATCGCCGCCTTTACATCGGGCGGCGTCGCGCCGGTGCGGACGGCGGTAAGGTCAGTAACACCGGCAATGACGAGAGCTTCATCGCCGCGACGGATGACCGTGTGGGCGTTGAGAAGCGTACGCATATCCAGACGCGTATATTCATTCATCCATTCGTCGTAAGCGAAGAAATATTCATGATTGCCCGGCGTGGCATACACCGCGTCGCGTGCGCGCAGCCCGCCATAGGCCGTACGTCTTCCTGCCGACGTTGGAGATCGCCATCGATCAGATCGCCGGTCATCACGATGAGATCGGCATCCAGTTCGTTCGTGCGTCTCACCACCTCTTCTACCCAGAACGCCGGAAAAAGGCGGCTGAGGTGGAGGTCGGTGAGTTGCACCAGTCGATATCCTTCGAAGCCAGCAGGCAGCTCGGGGATGGTGATCCCGACATCCTTTCAATGGCGGTATGCGCGTAGCCTGATAAACGGCGAACGCTGAAAGGCAGAAGGCGATTGTTCCGAGCCCGTAGCGGATGCCTGGGGGGCGATGTCACGTTGTTGGTGGCTCAACGGTTGGCGGATAATTGGGCTGGGATGAGCTCGCCGATGATCAGTTACAAAAACCACCGATTTCCGCCACAGATCATCGCCCATGCGGTGTGGTTGTATTTCCGGTTTCCTTTGAGCCTGCGGCTGGTCGAGGAAATGCTTCTGGAGCGCGGTATCGTCGTGTCTTACGAAACGATACGGCGATGGGGCTGTAAATTCGGGGCAACTTACGCCAGGCAGTTGCGCAGAAAGAAGCCGTCGCGCAAGGATATGTGGCATCTGGACGAGGTCGTGATTTCCATCGGCGGACGAAAGCATTGGCTTTGGCGTGCCGTTGACCAGAACGGTCACGTTCTCGACGAGATCGTCCAGGGCCGCCGCGATACCAAGGCTGCCAAGCGATTGCTGGTCAGGCTGTTGAAGAAGCAAGGCCTGACGCCAAGGCGCATCGTCACAGACAAGCTGCGCTCATACGGAGCGGCAAGACGGGATGTGATGCCCGGCGTCGAACACCGATCGCACAAGGGCCTGAACAATCGCGCGGAAAATTCTCACCTACCGCTGCGAAAACGAGAACGGGTGATGCAGGGCTTCCGATCCGTCGGCGGCTTGCAACGTTTTATCTCGGTCTTTTCAGCGATCAGAAATCTCTTCGTGCCGCCGCATCAGAAACGTACCGCCCTCGCCACCCACATTCATCGGATCCGCGCAATGGCCCAGTGGGAAGCTGTGACCGGCGCAACTGCATAAGTTCGCTGGCAGACGCCTCGTCTGGCTTCGGTGAAACAACGTGACATCACCGTCAGAACAGATCGCTCACGTGAAGTTCGGCTTCGGAAACCCTCTGCTGCGAGTCTTGAAGGCCCAGAAAAGGCTTGCGAAGCTTGTTGAGAAGGCGGGTAAGCCCAGGAGCCAAAGGCCGACGGGCTCAAAAGCAGGGCAGTGACCAAGAGTTTCTCGCTTACCGAAGTTACAGGTTTCGGCAGCAATCCTGGACGGCTTGTGATGAAGGTTGCAGTTCCCTCCCGCGGTTTGCCTAAGAACCCCGCATTGGTCGTCCTGCTGCACGGATGTCTACAGACTCCCGAGAGCTTTGATGCCGCGTCCGGTTTTTCCGAGCTCGCCGGTAGGCGAGGCGTTGTTCTTCTTTACCCAGAGCAGACCAGGGCCAACAATTCGCATGGATGCTTCAACTGGTTTCGTCCGAGTGCGGTAGCGCGTGACCGGGGCGAGGTGTTGTCGATCGTACAGATGATCGAGGAAGCATGCCGTCGGTATCGAGTGGATCGATCGCGCATCTTCATTGCCGGCCTTTCAGCCGGCGGTGCAATGACTGCCTCCGTTGTTGCGAACTATCCTAACCTGTTCGCCGGCGTCGCAATGGTTGCCGGAATGCCATTTGGCTCATCTCGTGACGCGATGTCGGCTCTTCGGGCGATGAAGTCCGGGGCTCACCGGCCGTTGGGTGGTTGGGGGCAGCCCGTCAAGGACATCTCACCGGATACTTCGTCATGGCCTGCGATCACGATCTGGCCGGGAAATCAGGATCGCACGTTAAATCCGTCGAACGCGCAAGCCTGCGTTGACCAATGGCTCGAGGTCATGGACATCCCGAAGGATCGGTTTGTCCAGGACCAGAAGACGTGGGGGAGACTGCAGCGATGGCGGGCTTCGGACGGCCGGAGCTTGGCCTTCTACTCGATAGACCATCTCGGTCATGGACTGCCTGTCACCAAAAGAGCGGCGGCAAGGGGCTCGGATCCCTATGTCGTCGAAGCTACCATCTCCGCACCATCGGAGCTATTGCGCCTGTGGGGATAAAAAAGCTGCTTTCAGGATCATAGGTTGCTATCCCGATGGCTTGGACGAAGAGATGGATCGCAAGTCCCGGACTGCAAGTGCGGACAGGAGATCGGTCCTTCGGCAGAAGCAGCGTGCAGGCGCAGCCGATGGCGTCGTGTCTCGCTGTCTTCAGCCGACCAACCCATTGCCCACTCCAGTGCGCGGCCTCCTCTGGAGACTTTTTGGTAACTATGGTCCGGTACGCTATACTTGAGCGCCCGCCAAGTATCGTGTTCGGGTGCTGCCGGAGTTGCCTTGAACGCGTTTCTTGCAATCCTTAGGCCCACTGTCGAGAATCTTGCTTCGGACACACAAGAGGCAAGGATGATGGTCTACGCAAGAGCCCGCGAAGCCGTACTGCGACGTCTTGCAGAAATCGACCCCCCGCCTTCGGAAGAAGCTATCGCCCGACAGCTTGCAAAACTTGAGGATGCGATCACCGAACTCGAGTACGGCCGCGACGGTTGAATTCTGTCCATTAAAAGCAGGAGTGAGGCTCTTCGCCTGTGGCTTTTGTTCCTTCTGGAATGTCAGCAGTGACCAATGTATCGGCGCGCATGCCTGTCCTGATAGCTGGCCGGGTCGCTCAGCGAGACTTCAATCACGATGCCCAAAGAACCGGGAACTGCGGCGCCGAAAACGGAGCCGCAAACGTGCTGGTGGAGCGCTTCTAACGGTTGCTCCCACGCCTGCGCCAAATGCACTGCCATGCCAATGCCTTAGCCGTGAAAGACAATGCGAAGTCATTGTATTTCCTGCTTTGATTTATCCAGGTCGAGAGTTCGATACCCTTCAAGAGCAAAAAGTAATAAGATTAACAGGCTTAATAGAAGGTCTTTTAACGTGCCGCCCCCGCGACTAGCTGGCGCGTGCTCAACTTTGACCTAAGGCTGTCGTCGCGCGTACATGTTAAGACCTATTAGGTCAATTGGCGCAGCGGCACATAGGCGTGCTCGTAACCGAAGTAGCCCGGGCCGACGAGTTCTATGCCTGCATCCGTTGCCCAGAAGCCCGCGCAGGGAATGCCGAGCATGGTGACCGCAAGGCCGTAACGCAGTTGTTCCGTTGTCACCGGCAGGCCGCCGTCGGCATCGAGGGCGCAGATCAGGTCCGGCGTCGTTGCAAGCAGCGCGCCGTTCTCATCCGATGCGACCAGGAATTCGTTCTGGAAATCGACGGTGAAAGTCTTACCGATACTTGCATCCATGCCCTTGAAGGTCGCCTTGCCGCGCGCAAAACCGCCGACTGTCCGGCGGTCGATATCGACCACGCGGCCGGTGAAGAGCTTTCGGCCGTTCAGCCGGCTCGTCAGCGTATCGGCTGGATTGCGGTTCGCCTTGCGCTCGCATGCGATGGTCTCGCCAATCTCTTTCAGGAGCGAAACCGTGCGGCGGAGCAGGCCACGCTTCAATTGCGCCCCGCTCATCGGATAAAGGGCGACCAAGGCCGCACCTCCCATTTCGACAGTCTGGCAACGTGCCAGCCGCTCGGTCCAGCGGTTCGATATGGCGTTGATGACCGAACTATTGCCCTTCTCATCGGCGATGACCATCGGCGTCGCAGGGATATCGAACATCGTGAAGGAAACCATCTGCAGCTCCGGAAAGGCGCGGCCCATGCCGTCGCCGTCAACGAGCGGCAGACCGGTCGCCGCCGCGACCGCGAAGGGAATGGTCGAATTCAACCCGCCGGCCTCTATGCAGACCAGCACGTCAGCGCGCCGGCCGAGATAGGCTTCGAGCTTCTGGAGCGCCTGATGGGCTTCCTGGCCGTTAGGCAGCTTTTCCAGCATGACGGTCGGCGCGCCCATCATGCAGACTGGTACACAGAGGGCGTCGTCGGCGATATCGTCGACATCGATGACGGTGACAGGGCCGTGCTCGGTGATTGCGGCCTGCGCCATCAGCTTGCCGATGTAAGGGTCGCCGCCACCGCCCGTTCCCATGAATGCGCCGCCGAGCGCGATCGCTTCCATATCGCGGCTTCCGACCGAGAAGGATGACATAGGATGCTATCTCCTGCGTGAGCGTGAACTGGTCTGTTTCAGAAGCCGGTGCCGGCCATCTCGCCGACAACCTTGACGTGGATGCGGGTGGCATTGCCGGGCAGATAGGCGAGTGGCACGTCCTCGCGTTCGATCGCCTCTACCGTTTCCGGCTTGGCGCCGGCTGCGATCGCCTTGCCGCGCGCCTCCTCTTCCGCCTGCTTGAGGCATATCTCGCGCGTCAATCCGTTGGTGAGCGAGAAGACACGATCGATCTCCCCGCTGACCTGTGCGATCGCTGCACCAACCGCGTTCGCGACCGCGAAATTCTCGGGCCGCACGACCTGCAGGTCGCCGATATGGCTCGGCATCAGGATCGATCCCCCGCCGACCGCGATAACCGGGATCGGGACCGGCGAAATGCGGCTGCGCTCAACGCCGCGTTCGAGGATCGCGTTCATTTCGACACGCGCCTCGTCGAGAAGTGCAGGCCCGAGCGACGTCACAGCGTTGCGGTCCCCGACCGAAGCTTCACGGCGCGCGACGGCAATGTCGGTTGCCGTGAGCACGCTGCCGCCGAAGACCAGCGCTTCCTTCGAAATCCGGTAGCCGACGGACTGCGGGCCGACCGTGACGCGGCCGTCATCCGACTGCCGGACCAGCGAGCCGCCGCCGAGGCCGATCGAGAAGACGTCCGGCATGCGGAAATTGGTCCTGACACCGCCGATATCGACTACCGTTGCCGCCTGCCGCGGAAAGCCGTGCTGCAGCGCGCCGATATCCGTCGTCGTTCCGCCGATGTCCACGACGATGCCGTCGCGGATGCCGGTCAGAAAGGCTGCGCCGCGCATCGAATTGGTGGGGCCGGAGGCAAAGGTCAGGACCGGAAAGCGCTTGACTGTTTCCGCCGCCATCAGCGTCCCGTCGTTCTGGGTGATGAAGAAAGGGCAGGCGATGCCCGCGGCGGCCAGGGCCTCGGCAAAGGCATCGACGGTGCGGGCGCTGAGCGTCAGCAGGCTGGCGTTCATGATCGCGGCGCTCTCGCGCTCCAGGAGGCCGATGCGACCGATATCACTTGACAACACGACTTTGGCGCCCGGGCATTTCTGCAGCAGGCGATCGCGTGCGGCCTGTTCCATCTTGCTGTTGATGGGGCTGAAGACGGAAGTGATAGCCGCCGCAGTCAACCCCTTGTCTTTCATGTCGCCGGCAATGCGGTCCAGTTCGTCCAGATCGAGGGTGGCGATCTCGCGCCCGTCGAATTCATAACCGCCGCGAACCATGTAGGTATGCATGCCCGTCGCCGCGCGCAGGTCCGCCGGCCAGTCGACCATCGGCGGCAGACAGGCAGTGGCCGGCAGGCCGAGGCGGATCGCCGCAACCGGGCTGATATGCTTGCGCTCGATGACGGCATTGGTGAAATGCGTGGTGCCGATCATCACATGGGTGATCCGTTCCCGCGCGATGCCGGCCTTTGCGAGCACGCTTTCCAGTGCCTCCACGACGCCGGACATGACGTCTTCGGTGGTTGCCGCCTTCACGCCCGCAACCACCGTGCGGTCGGACATAATGACCGCATCCGTATTGGTTCCGCCGACGTCGATACCTACACGAAACATGCTTCTTCTCCTTCGATGTGGTCTTCTCAGAGGGTGGCGGATATCGGTGCGGGTATGATGGCGCCCAGCATGCCGGCCAATTGGCGGGCGGCAGTCTCGCAGCGCTCGCGAACGGGACCGGCCGTCAGCACGCCGTTTTCGAAATCCGCTTCAGAGACGTAGATAGCGGAGGGCACCGTGGCGGCGCTGAAGAAACCGAAAAGCGGGCGCATCTGATGCTCGACCGCGAGGGCATGCCGCTGCCCGCCGCCCGTCGCGCAGATGAGGACAGGCTTTCCGACGAGAGCCAGCGGATCGACGAGGTCAACGAGATGCTTGAAGAGGCCGCTATAGGACCCCTTGTAGATCGGGCTGCCGAATACCAGCGCATCCGCAGTTTCTATCGCAGAGAGCATGGCTTCCAGTCTTTCCGGAGCCGTGGAGCGCATGGTCGTCGTGCCGAGTTCCGGCAGGATTTCGGTCAGGTCGCTGACCTTGCCGGACGCACCGGTTTTGCGGGCGACATCGTCCACGATATGCGCAACGAGAGCGCGGGTCTTCGACGGACGGCTCGTGCTGCCCGCTATGCCGAGGATTCTAGGCAAGGTCATGAGATTTTCTTCCGGTCGGGTTGTGGGGAGTACGGTTCTCGACGAGAACGGCGAAGCGTCATTCCGCAGCGTGATCCGTGACGGAGGCAAACCGGTTCTGCGGCCAGCGCAGTCCCAGGTTGGCGCGAAGCGTCTTGCCCTCGTATTCCGTGCGGAAGAGGCCGCGCCGCTGCAGTTCCGGAATGACCAGGTCGACAAAATCCGTCAGGCCGCCGGGGAGGGACTGCGGCATGATGTTGAAGCCGTCCGCCGCATCACCCTTGAACCATTCCTCCATCTTGTCGGCAATCTCCTGGGGCGTGCCGATGACGAGGTGATGGCCGCGCGTGCCGGCGATCCGCATATAGAGCTGCCGGATCGTCATGTTTTCGCGATGGGCCGTATCCTTCAGTACCTTCAGCCGGCCCTTGCCCGTATTGCTATCCGCAATATCGGGGAAGGGGCCATCGACGTCATAGCCGCTGAGATCGTATCCTGCCATCGATGAGAGGAGGCCGAGGCCGACGATCGGGTCGATCAGGTTCTGGAGCGCGGCGAATTTGTCTTCGGCTTCAGCCTTGGTCCGCCCGACGACAGGGGAGAGGCCCGGCATGATTTTCAGGTCGTCCTGATTGCGGCCATAGGCTGGCAGGCGGGATTTCAGAGCCTTGAAAAAGGCGGCGCCGTCTTCCAGCGTCGGCTGGGCGGTGAAGACGACGTCGGCGCAAAGGGCCGCCAGATCCATGCCGTCTTCAGAGGAGCCGGCCTGGACCACGATCGGCCGGCCCTGCGGCGTACGCGGCACGTTCAGCGGGCCACGTACGGAGAAATAGTCACCCTTATGACGCAGGATATGGAGCGTCGCCGGATCGAAATAACGGCCGCTCTCTTTGTCGCGCATGAAGGAATTGTCTTCCCAGCTATCCCATAGGCCGAACACGACATCGGCGAATTCCCGTGCGCGCTTATAACGTTCGGCATGGGCGAGATGCACGTCGAAGCCGAAATTATAGGCTTCCGCTTCGTTGGCCGAGGTGACGAGGTTCCAGCCGGCGCGCCCGCCGCTCAAGTGATCGAGAGAGGCATATTTGCGGGCGACGTTATAGGGCTCGTTGAACGTCGTGGTCGCGGTGGCGACGAGGCCGATATTCTCGGTGACGGATGCGAGCGCGGAAAGCAGCGTGATAGGTTCGAAATAGGCTGCGCGCGAACTGCGGCCATCGGAGTCGATGTCCCGTTCCCAGACACCGGCGTTATCGGCGAGGAACATCATGTCGAACTTGCCGCGTTCGGCGACCTTCACGATCCTGATGTATTCCTGAAGGTTGACGCCGCCATCCTCCTTGACGTCCGGATGGCGCCAGGCCGCAATATGCTGGCCCGTCGCGGTCAGAAAGGCACCCAGCTTGATCATCTTCTCTGATCCCGGCATCGCGCGTCCCCTGTTCTTTTCGCGTTGTTGATGGCAGCAGCTTAGAAGAGGGCAGGGAAGAGAAAAATACGTGGACGCACGTAGCCGGGCTATTGATGCGTCTGGATCATGGCCCGGCGGATGAGCTGCATTGCCGTCGTGGCATTGTATTTTCCCATGGCCCGGCTGCGGTGGATTTCCACCGTGCGGTGACTGATGCCGAGTTCCTTGGCGATTTCCTTATTCGATTTGCCGGCCAGCACGAGCGCCAGAACTTCCTGCTCGCGGCCCGTCAGCGGCTCGTTCGGCGAAGGCAGCCGCTCGATCAGATTGAGTTCGCTGGCCTGGATGGCGCCGGCGATCGCCGGGGCATGCGATTCCATCAGCCGCAGATGCAGCGCTCCGGCGATGACGCGGCGGGCGGTGATGACCGGCTTGCGGGTGACTGCCGCGAGCTGCTTCGCCATTTCCTCCGTGTAGCTGACCGAATGCATGAGGATGATGTCTGCCGAACCGAGGAGCAGCGCGGTTTCCTCGATCCGGTTCGCCTCGCCGGAATAGTCCACCCTGCGGGAATTCTGGATGAGAATGCCGTATTCGTTGAGACTGCAGGGATCGGATGCCTGGCGGCGAAGCGGAAAGACCACGCCGAGCTGGGCGCTTCCCATGATAAACGAGGCGATCCATTCGTCCACGGCAAGCTGGCCGTGCAGAAAGGGTGTGGACGTGGGAAAGTGCCTGAAGATGCCGCTCGACAGCAGAATGATGAGTTCATAGCCAAGCCGGTCGACATGAGCGATGACGGTCGACAGCCGCTCTTCGATGAAAGGGCCCGAGACAACGACCTGACGGCCGTCCTTCACCTGGGTTACCAAGGGATGTTCGTTGGGTTTTGGCGCGTGCTTGGCGACTTCTTCGGCGGTGAGGCCGTCCAGAGCGCCGACCTGATCGAAGACGACGTTCCCGCCGACTGTCCGCATCACCTCGGAGATGAGCTCCGGCCGGGGAGACTGCCCCAAGGTGACGAAGCATACGCGCTTTTCCAACTCCGATGTTCTCCAATCAAGCTAGCGCTGGTTGAACATACCTCCCATGTCGCCATCCTATGTCACTCTTCCAGCCGCGCAAGGAGAAAAAGGGCAGGTGCGGCCGCATCTGCCCTTTCTTTGAAGGAGTTCATTCCGCGGCATCGGTCTGCGGTTGCCAGCCGGCGATCTCGCCGACGACCCGGACGCGGACCCGCCGCGCATTTCCCGGCAGGTAAGCGATCGGCACGTCTTCGATATCGACAATGGTGAGCGTCGTTTCGTCGGCGCCACCTTCGATCGCGCGCAACCGGGCAAGCTCTTCCGCGTCTGCGAGCGCCTTGTCGCGATCGACGCCGCTGGCGATCTGGTCCACTTCGCCGGAAATCATGGCGGAGGCCGCTCCAACCGCATTGGCGACGCCGCCGTGTTCGCAATGCACGACGCGGGACACGCCTTCCATGATCTCCGGAATGAGCGGCGCGCCGCCGCCGACCGCAATCAGTTCGACGTCCTCGGGCGAGGTCTTCATCTGGTCGACCGCATCTTCCAGCCGTTCCTTGACCGATTTCAGGACCGCCTGAACCAGTGTGCGGTCGAGATGCGAGACGAGCGATCTGTCGCCGATGTCCATCATGCCCGCGGCCACGCCGATATCCGTCATGGTCAGCGTATTGCCGCCGAAGACGAGTGCCGATTGGGGCAGGCGGAAACCGACGCTTTCCGGTCCGACCTTCGGTCCTTTCTTCGCAATCAGCGATCCGCCGCCGATGCCGAGCGATACCAGATCGGGCATCCGGAAGAGGGTGCGCACCCCGCCGATCTTGACGACGCTGTTCGCCTCCCGCGGGAAACCCTTCACCAGATAGCCGATGTCGCTCGTCGTTCCGCCGACGTCGCAGACCACGCCGTCCTCGATGCCGGAGAGGAAGGCCGCGCCGCGCATGGAATTGGTCGGGCCCGAGGCGAAGCTGAAAACGGGGAAGCGGGCGGCAGTATCCGCCTGCAGCACGGTTCCGTCATTCTGCGTCAGATAGAACGGGGCATCGATGCCTGCGACCCACAGCGCGTTCTTGAATGCCCGGACAGTCTCGAACCCATGTCTTCCGAGGCAGGCATTGAGCACCGTCACGTTTTCCCGCTCCAGCAAGCCGATGCGGCCGACTTCGTGTGAGCAGGTGATAAAGATGCCCTTGCAGATCTCCTCGACGATTTCCTTTGCCCGCAATTCGAAATCGTTGCGCAGGGGCGAGAAGACGGCGGTGATGGCGACCGCGCGGATACCAGCGTCCCGTATCCTCATCGCCGCTTCCCGGATCGCGCCCTCATCCAGAGGAACGATATCGCGTCCGTCATATTCCGTACCGCCGGCCACGAGGAAGCTCATCGGATCGACGGCTGCGCGAAGGTCGTCGGGCCAGTCGCAGAGGGGTTCCAGGGAAGCGCAGGTCGGCAGGCAGATGCGGATCACGCCGACGCGCATGAGATTGCGGCGCTCGACCACGGCATTGGTGAAATGAGTGGTGCCGATCATGATGGCGCTGACGTCGAGCGCCTGGGGGGCAGCGGTCTTGAGCTTCTGGAGGGAGGCGATCACGCCGGACATGACATCCGCGGTGGTCGGCGCCTTCACGCCGGCGACCACTCTTTTTCCGTCAAGGAGGACGGCATCCGTGTTGGTGCCGCCGACATCAATACCGATACGCTTCATGACTGGAAAACCGATTTGAAATTGACATCATGCCCGAAGGCGCGGGGGCCGACATGTTCCAGTCCCTTCGGCGTGGTGAGGATCGGAGCGGCCCGCATGGCGATCACGGTGACGCGCTGCCCGTAACGGAGCGTTTCGGTGCCGATCGCTTCACCGGAGACGGTGTCGAGGACGCAGATGAGATCGGGTGTGGTGACGAGTGGCTCACCGTTGCGCGAGACCAGCGTATATTCGTTCTGGAAGTTGATCAGGATCTGCTGATCGTGATAGTCGCCCAGCCCGTCGATCAGCGTCTTGCCCCGGAGGAAGCCCTCGGTCGTGCGCCGTTCGACATCCCACACGCGGCCGACGAAGACGAGCTTGCCGTCTTCCTGTTCCAGGATCGCCTGGACCGGATCGCGATGTTCCCTTTGCGCCCGCTGCACGGCGTTGCCGATCGCGACCGCCTGGGTCACGGTTCCGTGGATACCGAAATCCTTGACTTCACGTCCCGTTCTCGGCGCCTTGCAGGTCGCTGCCACGGAGCCCACCTCGACACAGACCTTGCGCGAGATGCGTTCCATCCATTTCCACGACGCGGCACGTGCGACGACGACGGCGTTGTCGCGGACGTCGGCAAGGGTCAGGGGAAACATCGGCAGGTCGGCGATCGCGAAACTGGTCATCTGCGCCTCCGGAAAGGCGCGGCCCATCGCATCGGCGTCGACCACCGGCAGGCCCATCAATGCTGCGGCGAGGAAGGGCTGAATGGCGTTGCCGCCGCCGATTTCGACCGACATGATCGCGTCGAACTTCACGCCGCGATATTCCTCCATCATCCGGACGGCCTCAACGAGGATCTCCGGATCGGTCAGCCGTTCCAATCCCACCATGGGGGCGCCCATGGAGGAGACGACCGCGACATTGGCATCGTCGGCCAGTTCTTCCGGTGAGATCAACTGCACCGTCCGGCCCTCGCGGTACAGCTTCTTCAGATTGAGAAACCCGTGATAAGGGCTGCCGCCGCCACCCGTTCCAAGAACCCAGGCGCCGATCGCCAGGGGTTCTATCTCGCTTTCGAGAAATTGACGCATTCGTCCCTCTTACATTTACAGAGGACCTGAGGATACCTTTCGGCGGTGCTGTGAAAATAAGGGCTGCTACGGAGCTTCATGCGGTAAGGGCTTGCACGTATTCTGCAGTGCGGCATCGCTTGTTACTGTTCTGTGTCACATCGGAAAGACCCGCCAAAAAAGGAACTTGCGAGCGATGGGATCGCCCTCGGTCGCGGGTCTTAAAAGGAATCGCGGACGCCGAAACAAGGGGAACTCATAATGTCAGATATCAATCTATCGCGCAGGCAGCTTTTAGGAACCACGGCGGCGTTCGGGCTGGCGGCCGGTTTCGGCATGTCCGCTGTCCCTGCTCTTGCCCAGCAGAAACGCGTGCTCCGTCTGGCGGACGGCAATATCGGCCAGGCGGACCCGCACAAGCCCGTGGATTTTCCGGGCTCCATTCTGATGTTCAATCTCTACGACTTCCTCGTCCGCCCGCTTCCGGGCGGTGAATTGCAGCCATCGCTGGCGGAATCCTGGACGATTTCGGATGACGGCAAGACCTATACGTTCAAGCTGCGCGACGGCGTGAAGTTCCATGACGGCACGCCGCTGACGGCCGACGACGTGGTCTTCTCCGCCAACCGCATGACTACCATGAAGCGGGGTTACGCCTACTTGTTCTCTGATATCGGTAAGGTGGAGGCAACCGCTCCGAACACGGTCGTCTTCACGCTCAAGAGGCCCTTCGCCCCGTTCCTGGCGGCATTGGTCAGGCTGGCCGTGGTGAACAAGGCGCTCGTCATGGCGAACAAGAAGGACGGGACCTTCGGCGAGTTCGGCGATTATGGCGAAGCCTTCCTGGGCGGTGCCGATGCAGGCAGCGGGCCCTACAAGATCGTCAGCCACAACCCTCAGGTCGAGACGGTCATGGAGATCAACAAGGATTATTTCGGCGGCTCCGCGGAAAATGCCCCGGAAATGATCCGTTCGAAGTTCGGCGTGGAAGCCGTCGCGGTCCGCCAGCTGATGCCGCGCCGCGAGATCGATCTCACCCGCCTGCCGCTGCCGCCGGAAATCGTCGCGGCGCTCTCCAGGTCGCCGGGCATCTCCGTCGGCTCGGACATGAAGCCCGGCATTTTCCACTTCAAGCTCAACACCCAGAAGGCGCCGCTCGACGACGTCAACGTCCGCAAGGCGATCGCGCTCGCCTTCGACTACGACCAGCTCTACGGCCTGCTCGAGGTGGCCGGCCATAAGCAGGGCCTGCCGATCCGCGGGCCGATCCCGGCGGGCGTGATCGGCTACGATCCGGATGTGCCGCTCATCAAGCGGGATGTCGAAGCCGCCAAGGCCGCGCTTGCCGCTTCCAAATATGCGGGCCAGGATCTGAGCCTCGATCTCGTCTGGTTCAAGTCCGTGGCGTTGCAGGAGAAGTTTGCGCTGCTGCTCCAGGCCAATCTCTCCGAACTCGGCATCAAGGTGAACATCAATTCCGCACCCTGGCCGCAGATCGTCGAGATGGCCACCAAGCCGGAATCCTCGCCGCATATCTGCTCTGTCGCCACGTCGCTTTCCACGACCGATGTCGATTCCATGCTCTGGGGCGAATATCACAGCTCGGCTGCCGGTACCTATCTGTCGATGCACTGGCTGCATACGCCGGACATCGATGCCATGCTCGAGAAGACGCGGACGGTTACCGATCGGCACGAACGCGAGAATATCTACAAGGAGCTCGCTGGCGTCATCCGCGAGCAATATCCTTCGGTCTACCTCTACCAGCCGATCGACCTTGCCGCCTACCAGAATTACCTGCGCGTTCCCGGTCTCGTCGATCCCAAACAGTCCGTGCCGATCATGGCGGGCAACTACCGTTACGACCGCATGAGCATGACCACCTGAGGCGGTGAGAGCCGGTTTTCCGGTGGATGAAACGGCCGGGGTCGGATTACGATCGGCCCCGGACATCCCGTCTTCAATGCGGCATCGAAAGCATTGGTACCCATGATCCGATTTCTGTCCTACCGCCTCTTGAGCGGTCTTATCGTCATCGTCGGGGTTTCGATCCTGATCTTCCTCCTGGCGCGCGTCATCCCGGGTGATCCCGCACGCCTGGCGCTCGGGCCGGAAGCGAGCAATGAACAGGTCGAGGCCATGCGCCAGCAGATGGGATTCGACCGGCCGCTGGTCGAACAATACGCGCGCTTCATAACGGGTGCGGTGCAATTCGATTTCGGCCGCTCGCTTTATACCGATCAGCCGGTGTCGTCCGACATCGCGGCCGGCTTTCCGGCGACGCTGGAACTGGTGCTCTATTCCGGTCTCAGCATGACGATCCTCGGCGTCGGTCTTGGCATTGCCAGTGCCCACTATAAGGATCGATGGCTGGACAATGCCGCCCGACTGTTCTCCCTGCTTGGCGTCGCCCTGCCGAATTTCGTCTGGGCGCTGCTGATGATGATCGTGCTTGCCTTCTGGTATCAATGGCTGCCGCTCAGCGGCAGGCTCAGCGAGTGGCTCACGCCGCCGCCGCATGTCACCGGGCTTTATACGTTGGATGCGCTGATCGCCGGCCAATGGGGCGCGGCGCTCGACGCCCTTTTGCATATCATCCTGCCGGCCTTCGCCCTGTCACTTTCCGGCATGGCGCAGATATCACGGCTCACCCGAACCAACATGGTCGACAGCTACGACCGGCCCTATGTCGAGTTTGCCCGCGCCTACGGTCTCAGCGAGGCCTCGGTGGCCTTCAAATGGGCGTTGAGGCCCGCTCTCATTCCGACGCTGATGATCCTCGGCATGCAGATCGTGGCGCTGCTCGGTAATGCCTTCCTCGTCGAGACGATCTTCATGTGGCCGGGGCTTGCGAAATACGGCGTCAACGCCATCGTCCGCAAGGATCTGAACGCGGTGGTGGGCGTCGTCATGGTGATCTCGTTCTTCTTCGTTCTCGTCAACATGATCGTCGATACGGTCGTCTCCTTCATCGATCCCAAAATCAGGTTGAAATCGTCATGACTCAGTCTTCGGCGCGCTGGCGTGGATGGCGCCGATTTGCGCGCAACAAGCTTTCGGTCCTCGGCGCAGTCCTGATTGCAGTTGTCTTCTTCTGCGCGATCTTTGCGCCCTATGTGGCGCCTTATCCGGAACACGCAGGCGTGGTGGTGAACTTCCTCGATGCCAACCAGCCGCCGGGCGCCAAATACTGGCTCGGGACGGATACGGTCGGACGCGATGTCTTGAGCCGCATCATCTTCGGCTTCCGTAATTCGCTGATGCTCGGAGCCGTCGTCATCGCGATCTCGATCACCATCGGCACCGCGGTTGGCATGACCGCCGCCTATCTCGGCGGAAAGACCGAGCTCGTGCTGATGCGGATCACCGACATCTTTCTGGCCATCCCGTCGCTCGTGCTGGCCATGGCAATCCTCGGCCTCGCCAAACCCTCGCAGCTCTATGCCATGATCGCGATGGCGACCGTCTGGTGGCCGTGGCATGCGCGCCTCGTCTACGGGATCGTGCGATCGCTGAAATACGAGGGCTTCGTCGTCGCGGCGGAAG
>UBQX01000032.1:0-2500 GCA_900467685.1 Hyphomicrobiales bacterium | reverse complement strand
AGCTGGTTCTCCGCGAAATCTATTTAGGTAGAGCGTCGACCGAATACCCTCGGGGGTAGAGCACTGGATGGGCTATGGGGACTCACCGTCTTACTGATCCTAACCAAACTCCGAATACCGAGGAGTACTAGTCGGCAGACACACGGCGGGTGCTAACGTCCGTCGTGAAAAGGGCAACAACCCTGACCTCCAGCTAAGGTCCCCAAGTCATGGCTAAGTGGGAAAGGATGTGAGGATCCCAAAACAACCAGGATGTTGGCTTAGAAGCAGCCATCATTTAAAGAAAGCGTAACAGCTCACTGGTCTAAATAAGGGTCTTTGCGCCGAAAATGTAACGGGGCTAAAGCCATGCACCGAAGCTGAGGATGTGCAGTTTACTGCACGTGGTAGCGGAGCGTTCCGTAAGCCTGTGAAGGGAGACCCGTGAGGGCTCCTGGAGGTATCGGAAGTGCGAATGTTGACATGAGTAACGATAAAGGGAGTGAGAGACTCCCTCGCCGAAAGACCAAGGGTTCCTGCTTAAAGTTAATCTGAGCAGGGTTAGCCGGCCCCTAAGACGAGGCGGAAACGCGTAGTCGATGGGAACCACGTTAATATTCGTGGGCCTGGTGGTAGTGACGGATCTCGTAAATCGTACTTTCTTATTGGATTGAGAGTGCGGTGAAGAGGTTCCAGGAAATAGCTCCACCGTATAGACCGTACCCGAAACCGACACAGGTGGTCAGGTAGAGTATACCAAGGCGCTTGAGAGAACTATGTTGAAGGAACTCGGCAAATTGCACGCGTAACTTCGGAAGAAGCGTGACCCCTTTGTACGCAAGTATGATGGGGTGGCACAGACCAGGGGGTAGCGACTGTTTATCAAAAACACAGGGCTCTGCGAAGTCGCAAGACGACGTATAGGGTCTGACGCCTGCCCGGTGCTGGAAGGTTAAGAGGAGAGGTGCAAGCTTTGAATCGAAGCCCCAGTAAACGGCGGCCGTAACTATAACGGTCCTAAGGTAGCGAAATTCCTTGTCGGGTAAGTTCCGACCTGCACGAATGGCGTAACGACTTCCCCGCTGTCTCCAACATAGACTCAGTGAAATTGAATTCCCCGTGAAGATGCGGGGTTCCTGCGGTTAGACGGAAAGACCCCGTGCACCTTTACTATAGCTTTACACTGGCATTCGCCAAGGCATGTGTAGGATAGGTGGTAGGCTTTGAAGCAGGGACGCCAGTTCTTGTGGAGCCATCCTTGAAATACCACCCTTATCTTCGTGGATGTCTAACCGCGACCCGTTATCCGGGCCCGGGACAGTGTATGGTGGGTAGTTTGACTGGGGCGGTCGCCTCCGAAAGAGTAACGGAGGCGCGCGATGGTGGGCTCAGACCGGTCGGAAATCGGTCGTCGAGTGCAATGGCATAAGCCCGCCTGACTGCGAGACTGACAAGTCGAGCAGAGACGAAAGTCGGTCATAGTGATCCGGTGGTCCCGCGTGGAAGGGCCATCGCTCAACGGATAAAAGGTACGCCGGGGATAACAGGCTGATGACCCCCAAGAGTCCATATCGACGGGGTTGTTTGGCACCTCGATGTCGGCTCATCGCATCCTGGGGCTGGAGCAGGTCCCAAGGGTTTGGCTGTTCGCCAATTAAAGCGGTACGTGAGCTGGGTTCAGAACGTCGTGAGACAGTTCGGTCCCTATCTGCCGTGGGTGTAGGAATATTGAGAGGATCTGTCCCTAGTACGAGAGGACCGGGATGGACATATCTCTGGTGGACCTGTTGTCCTGCCAAGGGCATAGCAGGGTAGCTATATATGGAAGGGATAACCGCTGAAGGCATCTAAGCGGGAAACCCACCTCGAAACGAGTATTCCCTGAGAGCCGTGGAAGACGACCACGTTGATAGGCTGGGTGTGGAAGCATGGTAACATGTGAAGCTTACCAGTACTAATAGCTCGATAGGCTTGATCGTTCTCATTGATCAATGCGCATCTTGAAGCCACCGGCTTCAAGATGGTCTTTTGTCCTCACGGGCCACATGGCCCTGCGGACGGCGCGTCAAAACAAAAATCCAGCTTCTCGTTTGTTGCCTTTTATTGACCTGGTGGTTATTGCGGGGTGGCTGCACCCGTTCCCTTTCCGAACACGGCCGTGAAACGCCCCAGCGCCAATGGTACTTCGTCTCAAGACGCGGGAGAGTAGGTCGCTGCCAGGTCTATAAAATGCAACTCGTTCAAATCTTCTCTTCAAACCTTTGGGCTTCTCGCCCATCATATCCGCCGCAGAAATGCGGCTATTCGTATTGCAAGAAATAACTAAGGGCGCGAGCAGCCCAGGCCTCCCGCAGGGCATAGCCCGAGGAAGGCCAAAAAAACCGGCTTCAACCCCGGTCCGCAGGCCAAAACGCCAGCGTAACGCTCAACTTAACGCGGGGTGGAGCAGCCCGGTAGCTCGTCAGGCTCATAACCTGAAGGCCGCAGGTTCAAATCCTGCCCCCGCAACCAACGAAACTTG
>UBQX01000033.1 GCA_900467685.1 Hyphomicrobiales bacterium | reverse complement strand
CAGAATGCCGCGATGGTCTCCAACACGGCCAATGCGACTCACTCGCTGGCCTCCGAGGCGACGCATCTGGCCGAGTTGGTCTCACGTCTCAAGGTCGGTCGCGCGCAGCAAAGCTACAGCAGCCGTCGCGCGGCGTAATCGCCAGCATGTGATCCGAAAGAGGCGACCTCGCCTCTTTCGGATTGAGGCCGTGTTTACCATGAGCCCCGTTGGGCCGGTTCACTAGAGCAATTCCAGCGAAAGTGGAAACCGGTTTCGCATCTGGAATTGCGGAAAAACAAGGACATAGAGCGGTTCAGCGTTTCTGTGAAACGTTGAACCGCTCTAGGTATGACGTTCAGCTTCACGACCAGTCATCTTTCTGCGACAACGATTCCCAGCTTTGTCGCGACGGCAGCGGCATTCATCCGCCTGTTCACCCCGAGGCTTCCGAAGATATTCTTCAAATGCCATTTGATGGTATTGACCTCGAGATTGAGGACCCGCGCGATTTCCTTGTTGGATCGCCCCTGACAGAGCAATCGCAAGATCTGCACCTCGCGATCGCTGAAATCGCTGATCGACAGGCTCGGCGTCGGCTCGGCATTCGAAGCGTCGACACTGCTGCGACGCAACTTGCCCGGCCAGCGGGAAAGAAGCAGTGAAACGAACTGATGAATATGACGTGGCACAGCGTCCTTTTGGGCGAGGTTGCGCTGCTGCCTCGAAATCCGTTCGAGCAGGCTTTGCATCGCAAGCCCCTCACCATAGAACATACTGACAAGATGGCGCTTCTCGGCATAGTCCAGCCCTTGAAGCAGCGCGCCCTCCGCGCCGTCGAAATCCTGCGCCAGAAATTTTGCTACGGACAACTGGAGCATGAGAAGGTGTTCCTGATGAACCCGCCCCGAATGGCGGACCCTATCGAGGAGAGGCTCAAGCACCTCGCAAGCATGCATGGCGTCGCCCCTTCCGGCCGCAGCCCTTGCTTCCGCACGGTCGGCAAGATCGTCGATGATGGCCCCCATGCCGCTGCCGACTTCGGCTGGCGCAAGCATTGAAATGGTCGCCCCTGACAGCCCGAACGTGTCGCCGATGGCGAGCGAAAGCCGGGTCGTCTCCTCGGCCAGCACCGCGCTCAGACGCGGGCTGGCAAGCTTGGCGGCTGTTGCCTCGCCTTCCCTGACAATCTCGAAAGCCTCGGCATAATCCCCGCGCATCCCTGCGAGCCGGCAGGCGCAGGAATAGGTGGCGATATAAAAATCGATGACGCCGCCTTCCGCGCCCAGTTTGCGGCTTTCCTCGATCAATGGGCTGGCGCGCTCGAACTCCCCGCGCTTGAAATAGATCTGGCCGAGCAGCGCCGATGCCAGCAGGGCCGCGTGGGAGCGGCTGCCGATGCGATCTCGCGCCAGCGCCATTGCTTCCTCGAAGTTTTTCGCGGCAGCCTCGATGTTGCCGCGTTCGCGCTCTGCGAGACCGGTGAAGCAGAGCCCGTACACCCCGCTGAAGACGCCGACCGTCTGCTGGTGGAAGGGCCTCGCCCAAGCCTGGAGTGCCACGGCTTCGGAAAACCGGTTGGTATGGATCATTGCAAAGGAGAGGACATTTGCGGCAACGGCCAAGATCCAAGGCGTATAGAGCCCCGGCGCGTCGAGAATGGGGCGCAGTCTTTGCTCGATGCCATCCACCCTGTCTGAATAGATATCGATGCAGGCCCGCAGAACCTCGGCATCTGCGCGCATTCTGACCACATCGTCCCCGGTTACTGCGCTCGCCACTGCGGCATGAAAGCGGTTGAGCGCAATGTAGGCGTCATCCAGCCGGTGGGTCAGACAATTGGCCCAGCCGAGCGCCAGTTGAAGGTGCGGACGGCCTGCAATGTCCCGCGGCTCAACACGCTCGACAAGGCGCAGAAGCGTCCCCATCCAGCTTCGCTCGACAAGCAGCATGGCATTGCGTTCGATGATCGTGATGGCCCGACCGACATCCTCGCACGCCAGCGCGTGACTGACGGCGGATTCGATATCACCGGTGTTTTCGAACCAATCGGCCGCCTTGTGATGCAGGTCCTCCAGCCATTCCGGGTGATAGCGCTGAAGACGGCGCTTCAGATGCGCGGCGAAGAGGTGATGATAGGAAAACCAGTGCGCGCCCTCGTCCAGGGGACGGATGAACAGATTGTCCCGCTCCAGTTCCTCCAGCATCGCCTGACTGTCCGTTCGGCCGGTGACGGCGTTGCATAATTCGTGGCTCAGGCGATCGAGGATCGAGGTCTTGAGCAGGAACTCCCGACGCTCCGGCGCGAGTGCATCGAGCGTGGTTTCGGCAAGATATTCATCGACACTGCCGGAAATCTTGCTGAGATTGCTCAGCTGCGCGTCGATCTCGGTGCTGTTGCGCAGGGACAGCATCGCGAGCTGCAGCGCTGCCACCCAGCCTTCGGTCGATTGCCACAGCGAGCGAAGTTGCTCGCCTAGCAGTTCCATGTTGCCGACGCCTCCGAGAAACTGCCCGGTCTCGCGTTCATCGAAACGCAGATCCTGCGCCTTCAGCGTCACGACCTGACCATGTACTTCGAGACGCGACAGTTGCACCTTCGGGCGGAAGCGCGAGGCAATCAGAAAGTGGACGTTGGGCGGCGAGAACTCCAGCAGGAATGATAGAGCGGCGACGGCATCGCTGTCGGAAATCAGGTGAACATCGTCAAGCACCAGATAGACGTTTCGTCCGTGGGTCGTCAGCGCATTAAGCAATTCGTTGAGCGCGTGGCCGGAGACATCGCCGGTACGTTCCTCGATCAGCGTATTGGCATCCTCGATCAGGTCGGGGGCGACGGTGCGAAAGGCCGCAAGGATATATTGGACGAGGCGGACGGGGTTATTGTCCAACCGATCGAGGCTGAGCCAGGCGACCTTTTCCCCCTTCTCCTCGATCAGCGCGCGCCAGATCACGGCGGAGGTCGTCTTGCCGAAACCGGCAGGCGCCTGAATAAGCGTGATCTTCTTCGTTGCTCCTTCCGCCAGCCGCGGATGCAAGCGGTCACGCATGACGATCATGCTCGGCGCCTGAGGCGCAAGCAGTTTCGTAACAAGAATATTGTGCTTGGCTGCGGCCGGACCTACCATCCTTCCTCCTGGCGCTTCGACGCTCGGGTTCACATCGAACCCAAACCTCCTCCCTTTGCGCATGATGCCGTTCCTCTTCGGCACAGGCACATTATGCGCTGGCTTCGGCATCTGTCTAGGCTCTGAAAGAGACAGAACCGCCAAACGGGTCCGCCACACCCCGATCTGGATCACCACCCCCCAATAAAAATATCTCCACCACACCAACGGGTGGTGACACCACTCCGGCCTGTTTTCCAATCTGTCCTCCTGCCGACAGCCTGGAGAGCTGCCTGGCGCAAGGGAGGAAATCATGAACATCCAGACATCGACTTTGTCGAGCGGCTAGCGCGTCAGCACTGCCCGCATAACCGAATCGTGGAACGGCCTCGCAGCAGCAGGGCTCGGCCGGCCACGCGACACCCGAACACCGTTTTCCGTCAGAGACTTCGTGGCATCAGCCGCGATGGGAGCTTGGCTTATGCCAACGGGAGCGGCCATCAGTACGAAAGGAACCGGCTCAGTCATGGAACTGCTCATCAACATCGACAACGGCGGGACGTTCACCGATGTGTGCGTCTTTGATGGCGCGAATGTCCATCATGGAAAATCGCCGACAACACCGCACGACCTGACGCAATGTTTCGTCAAGTCGCTCGAGCATATCTCGAAGAAGATCTACGGCGACGCGGATCTCTACCGCCTTATCCGCGACACCAAATATCTGCGCTACTCCACCACGTCCGGCACGAACGCCGTGGTCGAGCGCAAGGGAACGCCGGTCGGGCTGATCGTGGATGCCGGGCAGGAGGGCGACATTTACGGCGCCATCGCCTCGACCGGGCACGATGACCTCTGGACCCATATGGTGCCGCAGGACGTGGTCGGCATTGCGCCCGGCATCGCCTCGGAAGCCCTGGTGCAGGTCGTGAACCGGATGCTGGAACAGGGCATGAAGCGTCTTGTCATCGGCCTTTCGAGCGCGGCTGAGGAGCAGCGCGTCAAGGAAATCCTGCTCGACCGCTATCCGCGCCACCTTCTGGGCGCCGTCCCCTTCATGCTCTCGCACGAAGTCTCGCAGGACAGCGACAGCGGCCGCAGAGTGGTCACGGCCGTGCTGAACTCCTATCTGCATCCGGGCATGGAGCACTTCCTCTACGGTGCCGAAGGCGTCTGCAAGACCCATTTCATGGGCAGTCCGCTGCTGATCTACCGCAATGACGGCGACTCGGCCCGTGTGGCCAAGACCACAGCCATTCGCACCTGGGGTTCGGGTCCGCGCGGCGGGCTGCAGGGCGCGGTCGCCTATGCCGAGCTTTACAAGCTACCCGTTGTTGTGGGCATGGATATCGGCGGCACGACCACCGACGTGTCGGTCGTCCGCAACGGCAAGATCGGCCTGCAAATGTATGGCCGCGTCGAAGGCGCGCAGACTTCGGTCGCCCTGCCCGATATCCTCAGCTTCGGCTTCGGCGGCAGCTCGATCTTCTCGATCAGGAATGGTCGCATCGCGATCGGTCCCGAAAGCGTCGGCGCCGCACCGGGTCCGGCCTGTTTCGGCCGCGGCGGCACGGAAGCGACGCTCACAGATGCGCTTCTTCTCGCCGGCATCGTCGATGGTGAAAACTATCTCGGCGGCGAGCTGAAGCTCGACAAGGATCGCGCCCGCAATGCCATCCATCACCGGATCGCCGAACCTCTCGGGCTTGGTGTGGACGATGCCGTCGCGGCGATGATCGATGCCTTCGAGCAGCAGGTCGGCTCGCAGATCGCGCAGACGCTTGCCGATGGCGGCATTTCAGCCGGCGACGCCACGCTGCTGGTCTTCGGCGGTGGCGGTCCGATCCTGGCCACCGGCATTGCCGAGGCCGCCGGCATGCGCAGCGTCATCGTCCCGGACCTCGCGGCGGTCTTCAGCGCCTTCGGTATCGGCTTCTCCGGTCTGGCGCATCATTACCTGCAACCGCTCGAGCATGCCGCTGGCGATCTCGATGCCGCCAAGGCCGTCATGACCACCCGCGCAAAACGCGACATGCTGGGCGAAGGGGTCAGCAGCGACGATTGCCGCTACGAATTCGCCGTGTGGGAGGAGCGCAGCGGCGAGGTGATCGAACATCCGCTGACCAACGGCAAGCTTCCGGCCTCTTCGGGCAAGCTTTCGCTGCGGGCGAGCTTCGATCTGCCGACCTTTGCCCTCACCCCCGACAAGCCGATCGGCGCAAGCCCGCTTTCCGGCGGGGCGACCACCCGCATCGGGCGCAACGGGTCGAGCGTTGACGCGGCCGTTCATGCCGCAAGCGCGATCGTACCGGGCAATACCGGCGCCGGGCCGGCGCTGATCCGGTCCGAATATCTGACCTGCTTTGTCAAGCCGGGATGGAAACTGAGGATGAGCGCCAATCGCGACCTGATCCTGGAGGAGACGAAATGACCAAATCAATCGCCATTACCGAATATCTGGAAATCGAGCTCGAGACCGAGCGCTGGAAGTGCCGCTGCTGCGGCCACGACATCGCCAGCGCGCGTGACAACTACAAGACCGGCCTGCTGGTCTACAACCGCGATCCCCGCGAGATCCACCGGCCCATTCTCAACGCGGACAAGTACGAATTCACCTATGCCCCGGACCCCACCTGGTGCCGGATCATCGAATACTACTGCCCGGAATGCGCCACCCAGGTCGAGGCGGAATATCTGCCGCCGGGGCATCCCCTCACCCATGACATCGAACTCGACATCGACAAGCTGAAGGCCCGGCATCTCGACCAGAAGGAGGCAGCAGAATGAGACGTGTAAGTGTAGATATCGGTGGCACATTCACCGACTGCTTCCTGGCCTTCGACGGCAAATACGTCGAATCCAAGTCGCTGACGACCCACAATAACCTGTCCTCCGGCTTCATGGATGCCTTGGGCAAGGCCTGCGACGAAATCGGGGTTCCGGTCGCAGAGGTTCTCGAAGGCGTCGATGCCGTTCGCTATGCGACAACACTCGGCACCAACGCACTGATCGAGCGCAACGGCCCCAAGGTCGGCCTCGTGACGACGGCGGGCTTTGAATCCACCGTCCCGCTGATGCGGGCGCGTGGCTACGGTGATGGTCTGGGAGAGGCTCAGCAGGCCGACCTTCCCGCCGCCAACCGGCCCGCAGCCCTGGTGCCGATGTCGAACATCGTCGGCATCCGCGAGCGCATCGACTACAAGGGCGACGCGATCCTGACGGTCGACGAGGACGACGTTCGCGCCCAGGTGCGCAAGCTGGTCGATCTCGGCGTACAGGCTTTCGTGGTCGCGCTGGTCAACGCCGTCGTGAACCCGGCGCACGAAAAACAGGTCGAGCAGATCATCCTGTCGGAATATCCGACCCATATGCTCGGCTCGATACCGATCGTCCTGTCGCACCGCGTGGCGGGTCGAAAGGGTGAATATGCCCGCGCGACCTCGTCCATCATCGACGCCTATCTGCACGACCAGATGTATCACGGCATGTCGACGCTGGAGATCGCACTGCGCCGCAACGGCTACAAGAAGCCGATGCTGCTGGTGCACAACACCTCCGGCATGGCGCAGATGAACTCCACTTCATCGCTGCAGACCATCCATTCCGGCCCCGTCGCCGGGCTGGAAGCCACCAACTACCTGTCGAACGCCTTCAAGGAACCGAACCTGATCGCCACCGACATGGGCGGCACGAGCTTCGATATCGGGCTGGTGACGGCGGACGGAACGAAGTTCTACGACTTCAACCCGATCATCGACCGCTGGCTCGTCAGCACGCCGATGACCTATCTGCATACGCTCGGCGCAGGCGGCGGCTCGATTGCCCGTTTCGACCGGATGTGGAACGCCATCGAGGTTGGCCCGGCCAGCGCCGGTTCCGATCCCGGCCCGGCCTGCTACGGCCGCGGCGGCAAGCTGCCGACGACGACGGACGCGAACCTGGTTCTCGGCTATCTTGACGAAGACAACTATGCCGGCGGCACGATCAAGCTTTCCAAGCGCCGCGCCGAACGCGCCATCGAGGAGCACATCTGCAAGCCGACGGGCATGTCTGTCATCGAGGCGGCCAAGGCCATCAAGCGCAAGGTCGACAGCAACATGGCGGCGGCGATCTTCAAGGAAGTGGCCGTGAAGGGCTACAATCCGAAGAACTTCGTCATCCTGAGTTATGGCGGCGGCGGTCCGCTCCATGCCTGCGGCTATTCGGCCGGCATCGGCGTCAAAAGGGTGCTCATTCCACCCTTCAGCTCCGTGTTCTCCGCACTCGGCGCCGGCAACATGGACCAGCTTCATATTCATGAGACCTCGGTCTACATGATGCTCTACGACGCCAACACCCGCGCCATGCTTGGTGACTTCAGCAACTTCAACGAGGTTGTCGCCCAGCTCGAGGCCCGTGGCCGCGATGACCTTCTGCGCCAGGGCGCGAAAGAGGAAGACATCCGCACCCGGCTGGAACTCGATCTGCGCTACGGCAACCAGCTGGCGGAAACGGGCGTCGTCTGCCCGTTCTCGCGGATCGAAAGCGATCAGGATGTCATCACGCTTCTCGACATCTTCTCGCACAACTATGCCCAGCGCTTCGGCGAAGGCAGCCAGGCTCCCGAAGCGGGCGTCAGAATCAACGTCATTCGTGTCGTTTCCTATCTGTCGCATGCGCAGGTCGACCTGAAGCCCAGCCACGCGAAGGGTGCAGGAGCGCCGACGCCCCGCGCGGAACGCATCTGCCATTTCCCGAGCCTCGCCGAGGGAGCGGTGACGGCGGTCTACGACTACGCAGACTTAGCAGAGGGAACCGTGATCAACGGCCCGGCGCTCATTGAAACGCCGCGCACCACCTATCTCGTCGAGCCGGACTGGAAGCTTACCGTTGGAAACAGCGGTTCCGCCTGGCTGGAAATGAAGAGCTGAGGCTCTGGGAGGACAACATGAATATTCATAGTTCAGCAAAGCAGGAACGCTCCCTGATCGAAAAGTTCCTGGAAGAGAATGTTCTCTTCCTCGGACCCGATCCGGAGATCATGAACAACCACAAGCTGGCGCCGGAAACCGCCGCTGAAACGACAGCGCTTGCCAAATTCACCGACGCGGACCAGATGAACCTGGTTCGCCACAAGCTCCAGACGGCCTGCAACGAAAGCTTCGACATGGTCGAGCAGATGGGCGCGGCGCCGGGTGCGAAATGGGGCGACCTGATTGCCGGCGTCTGGACGGCCTCGGGCGATCTGGCGCTTTCCAGCATGGGCGGCGTTCTGCTCTTCTCGGTGCTGACGCAGCATCCGGTGAAGTTCATCCTGAAATACTGGCAGAAGGACCCGACTGTTGGACTGAAGGAAGGCGATATCTTCCTTCACAACGACGCGCGCTACGGCAACATCCACAATACCGACCAGAGCCTGATCCTGCCGGTCTTCCACGAAGGCAAGCTGGTCTGCTTCACGGGCGCGATGGTGCATGAAGGCGAAAACGGCGCCATCGAACCGGGCGGCATGCCCTCCAAGGCGGAAAGCCCCTATGATGAAGGCCTGAAAATGCCGCCGATCAAGGTCGGCGAGAACTACACCTTCCGCAAGGATATCATGACCTTCCTTCAGAACTCGGTTCGTGAGCCGAAGCTGCAGCTCGAAGGCATGAAGTCGAAGCTCTATGCCGCCATGCGCATGAAGACGCGTATCGAGGAAACGATTGCCGAATACGGCATCGATGCGCTCTCCGCCACATTGCGCCGGACGCTGACGGACACGGCCGATGAGGTTCGTCGTCGTCTGCGGACCTGGCCCGATGGCAAGGTGCGCCAGAACGTCTTCCCTGACGGGACGCTGCGCGAGAACGTGCTGTTGCGCCTGCGCCTCGAAATGGAAAAGCGCGATGACGAGCTGATCCTCGACTTCCGCGGCTCGTCGCCGGAATTCACCAACCGCGCCAACAACACGGTCCTGGCCTCGGCCAAGGGCATGCTGGCGCAGGAATTCCTGAGCTTCGTCTGGCCCGACCTGCCGCGCAATCAGGCGGTGTTCGAACCGATGACGGTGCTGACGGACAAGAACTCAGCGCTCAACTGCTCTCCCGCAGCGCCGAACGCGCAGAGCATGATGACCTTCTTCCCGAGTTTCACGGCTGCCCAGCTGGCGGCTCCGAAGTTCGTCTACAGCGCCTCCGAGAAGGCCACCGACGTCATCTCGGGCTGGTACAACATGATTGTCACCTTCATCTATGGTGGGTTCAACCAGCATGGCGAACTCGTGGGCAATGTCTGCGCCGACCTGAACGGCATGGGCGGGGCCGCACGCTGGAACCGCGATGGCGAACATTCCATCGCACCGATCTTCGCGCCAATGGCGGATATCGGCGAGCAGGAACTGATCGAAGAAGAAGTTCCGATGATGAAGATCGTGCCCAACCGGGTCATGCGCGACAACCAGGGCTTCGGCAAATATCGCGGCGGCCATGGCTATCAGCAGATCGCCACCATGAAGGACACCAGCCTCTGGGGCTTCATGGCTTGCTCGATCGGTTCGAAATTCCCCTCAACGCACGGGATTTTCGGCGGCTATGGCGCGGCGACCTATCCGCTCTGCAAGGTGACGGGCGTCAACGTCTTCGAGGTGATGAAGGATAACCGCGAACTGCTGCGCTACACGGTCGAGGAGATCATGAACGAGCAGCCGTTCAAGGACGCCAAGTATACGACCCACCATATGGGCCTCCAGCTCGAATTCGCCAATCCCGGCGAGCTCTACATGCTGACCCAGGGTTCCGGCGGTGGCTATGGCGACGTCCTGGACCGGGATCCGGAAATGGTGGCGCAGGACTACCGTGACAAGCTCGTGTCCATGGATGTCGCCCGCGACATCTATTCGGTGGTGCTCGATGCGACCACAGGCGCGGTCGATCCTCAAGGGACCGCTGCGGCCCGCGCCGCCGCACGCAAGAAGCGACTTCAGCAGGGCAAGCCCTATGCCGAATTCGTCGCCGAGTGGGAAACCGAGCATCCGCCGGAACACCTGCCCTTCTACGGTTCGTGGAAGGACCCCAAGCTGATCTATCGTGGCTCGCCGACGGATACGTGTTCTGCCGACGCCATGGTTGGCGTGATGATGCCCGATCCCAAGGACGTGCGCATTCGCCAGCTCGAAAGCCAGCTCGAGCAACTCACCAAAGGCTGAACGCCGCTTTATCGGAACGAAGGAGGACGCGATGGGCTTTCTGCATGACTATCTGACGGGCAACCGGCCGCAGGCATTATGGGTCGATCTGGAAGATTATGCCTGGCGCGTCTTTGCGAGAGGCGCGGCCGACTGGCGGGAAAATCCCGCCAGACAGGCCGGGGCGTTGCGCATGGCCAATCGTGTCATTGGTGCCCATATCCTGACGCTCGATGCATCGGCCTTCTTCCTGCGATCCGCTTCAACACTTCAGGATGGCGGAACACCCGCCATCTTGGTCGCTCTCACCGACGATCACGCGGCCGGCCTGCTGGCTGAATCGGTGGATGCCATCCTTCATGCTCTGTCCGGCTCGGCCGATTTGATTCTGTCGCTCGACAGCCCCGCCGATCTTCTGGCCCGTTATGGCGATGCAGTCGATTTCGACGCCATGGACGACATCTCCAATCGCTATATCGAACTGCTTCGCCCACTGGCCACGCGGTCGATTGCCGGCATCGTCGTGCGAACGCGCCTGCCGGACGGCGTCTCGGATGATGAAATCGAGGCGACCGAACCGCTTTTCAAGTCGGCGCAATATTTCGGCTGGCAGTGTGGATTCGAACTTGCCGCGGGCACGGAGGTCGAAGATTTCCCCGGCAACTTCTGCCTCGCCGAAACCGGAAGCCGCAAGGATCGGCTGATCGGCGCGGGCCTCAATGCGCAATTCTGGTCGGGCGACGCACCGCCCCCTGCGCAAGCCTTCCTTTTCGGAAGAATACCCGCCGACGCCACGCCGGAAACGGTTTCCGCACAGGCCGCAAAGCTCAGGCAAGAGGTGACAGCATGAGACCAACCCCAGTCGCTATCGTCACGGGCTTTCTCGGCAGCGGCAAGACCACGCTGCTGGCCCATGTGCTGGACGCGCCCGACATGGCCCGCACGGCCGTCATCATCAACGAATTCGGGGAAGTGTCGATCGACCACCTGCTGGTCAGACGGTCCGCCGAAAACATTGTCGAGCTTCGCAACGGATGCTTGTGCTGCAACATCCGCGGCGACCTGGTGATGACGCTGCGCGATCTCCATGAGAAACGGATCCTCGGCGAGATCGCCGATTTCGACTATGTCGTCATCGAAACGACCGGGCTGGCCGATCCGGTTCCGATCCTGCACACGCTCATGGCAAATCCGCCGATCCGCAAGGCCTTCACCCCGGATGTGGTGATCACCTGCGCGGACGTGCTGAATGTCGAGCGCACTGTCGCCAACCATCAGACGGCCGCCAGCCAGATCGCCATGGCCGATATCGTGCTCGTCACCAAGACCGACCTGTCTAGAGGAGATGGGATTTCGCGCGCTCAATCGCTGGTCAGACGCCTCAACCCCGGAGCCGAAGCGGTACTGAGCGAACGCGGCCAGATCGACGCGGCGCGCCTCTTCCGCCGCGGGCTGTTCGAAGCCGGTCGCGACGGCGCCAAGGTTCAAAGCTGGATGCCGCCACAGGCAGCCAAACAGCCGGCGCATCGTCATGACTGCCACGACAGCCATTGCAGCCACCCCGACCATCACCACGATCACCATCATGGGCATAGTCATGGTCATCAGGATGAGCCTCGTCAGGATCACCACGATCATGGCGGCCATCATGATCACGCGGCCGATTACGCAAGCCTGGTCCTGCAAACAGACAGGCCGCTCTCGCTCGCCGGCGCTGCGGTATTCCTCAACCGGGTCGTCAATCTCTATCGGGACGACGTGTTGCGCATCAAGGGCGTGCTGCACATTACGGGGCGCGAGGGGCAGCCCGCGGTCGTGCATGCCGTGCAGGACAAGTTCTACCCGATCGAGTGGCTCAGCACCTGGCCGGACCAAGACCGCACCAGCCGCATTGTCATGATCGGGCGCAACCTTCCTCGAGCCCAGCTGGAAGAAGCCTTCAGCGAGCTCGCGCTGGTCTAGGCCCCCATGACCTTCGGCCTGATAAACGATGTTTGGAGACATAATGAACGCAAGAATTGTAGGTTGGGGCCATACGCCCTTTGGTGCCCTCAAGGGCAAGACGCTCGAGGACCTGATCCTTGACGCTGCGCGCGAGGCGATTGCGCATGCAGGACTGACGCCGGCAGATATCGACGCGATCTGGGTCGGGCATTTCAATGGCGGCCTGTCCCCCGATGCGTTTCCCGCAGCACTGGCACTGAACCTTGATGAGCGGATGCGGTTTATCCCGGCCGTGCGCGTCGAGAATGCCTGCGCCTCCGGCGCTGCCGCGGTCTACGGCGCCCGCGACGCCATTGCCTCCGGTCGCATTCGCACCGCCCTGGTCATCGGCGTCGAAAAGATGACCGATCTGGACACGGCCGGTGTAGGGCGCGCGCTGGCCGGGGCCTCCTATCAGGCCGAGGAAGCCGGCGTGACCTTTCCGCAGATCTTCGGGCGGATCGCCCAGAGCTATTTCCAACGCTTTGGCGACCAGTCGACGGCCATGGCCCGCATTGCCAAGAAGAACCACGACCACGCCTTGGCCAATCCGCTCGCCCATATGCGGCGTGAGGTGGAATTCGATTTCTGCAATTCCGTCAGCGACAAGAACCCGATGATCGCGCCGCCGCTGCGGCTGACGGATTGTTCGCTGATTTCCGATGGCGCAGCCGCACTCGTGCTGGCGGCCGAAGACATGGCCGCGGACTTTCCGCGAAGCGTCGGTTTTCGCGCGGCGATCCACATCAATGATTTCCTGCCTCTATCGAAAAGGCAGATGTGGCATCTCGAGGGTGCGACAACCGCGTTCCGCCGCGCCTTCGACGCCGCCGGCATCACGGTCGCGGATCTCGACACCGCCGAGGTGCACGATTGCTTCACGATCGCCGAACTGATGATCTATGAGGCCATGGGCCTCGCGCCCGAGGGACAAGGCGCGCGCGCCGTCGCAGACGGAACCGTCATGCGTGGCGGCGCTTTGCCGATCAATCTTTCCGGAGGGTTGAAATCGAAGGGCCACCCGGTCGGCGCGACCGGCGTTTCCATGCATGTCATGTCGGCCATGCAGGTCACGGGCACAGCCGGAGACATGCAACAGCCCGGCGCGGAACTCGCCTGCGTCTTCAATATGGGCGGCTCGGGCGTCGCCAATTATTGCTCGATACTGGAGGCAAGATCGTGAACCCCGCTGAATGGCTTCATCGCACCGCCCTGATCCACCCGGAACGCCCTGCCCTTCTCTCCGGCACCCGTGTCGTTGCAGACTACGCCGGGTTCCGCGCCCGCGCTGCCGGTCTGGGTCGCGCGCTTCAGGCGACGTCTATCGCAAAGGGCGACCGCGTCGCCGTGTTCATGGCAAACTCGACGCATTACCTTGAATGCCTCTACGGCATCTGGTTTGCCGGTGCGGTCGCCGTGCCGATCAATTCGAAGCTGCATGAGAAGGAAGCGCTCTGGATCATCCGCAACGCCGGTGCATCGCTTGTCTTTTCCGACACGTCGCACGGCAGCTTGCTTCGCGCCGTAAGCGAGCCGGGCGATCCAGACATCGTCGATGTGACGAGCACCGAATTTACAAACATGTGCGCCAACGCCCCCCTCGAAACGCCCGTTGCACTCGATCCGGATGAACTCGTCTGGCTGTTCTACACCTCGGGAACGACAGGCCGTCCCAAGGGCGTGATGCTGACGGCGGGCAATCTCGGCGCCATGACGCATAGCTATTTTGCCGATATCGAACATGTGAGCAAGGACGACGCCATCCTTTATGCCGCGCCAATGTCGCATGGTGCCGGTATCTACAACTTCATGTTCGTCATGAATGCCGCCCGCCATGTGATTCCTGAAAGCGGCGGGTTCGACTCGGAGGAAATCTTCGACCTGGCCGGGAAGATCGGCAATATCTCCATGTTCGCGGCACCGACCATGGTGCGGCGGATGGTGGACTACGCCGAAACCAACGGATGTGATGGGACTGGCCTGCGCACCGTGATCTATGGCGGCGGCCCCATGTATGAAGCGGATATCCTCGAGGCTGTCGAGGTTCTGGGGGACCGTTTCGTGCAAATCTACGGCCAGGGCGAGTGTCCGATGGGCATCACGGTTCTGCCGCACGACCTAGTGATCGATCGAACCCATCCGCGCTGGCGCGAGAGACTGAACTCGGTCGGCTATGCGCAAAGCCATGTCCGCGTCGCAATCTGCGACGAGGCGGGGCACCCACTGCCGACGGGTGCCGTCGGCGAAATCATGGTCAGGGGCGCTCCCGTCATGGCCGGGTATTGGCAAAATCCGGAAGCAAGTGCCGAGACAGTCCGCAATGGCTGGCTCCGCACGGGCGACGTCGGCTGCCTCGACGACGAAGGCTTCCTGACGCTGCGAGACCGCTCGAAGGATGTGATCATTTCGGGCGGCACCAATATCTATCCGCGCGAGGTGGAAGAACTGCTCCTGCAGCACGAGGCAGTGCGGGAAGTTTCCGTCATCGGCGCCAAGGATGAGGAATGGGGCGAGATCGTCGTTGCCTTCGTTGTCGCCAGAGAGGGGACCGCCCTGTCGGAAAAGGACCTCGACGCCTATTGCATCGACCACATCGCCCGCTTCAAGCGCCCGAAGATTTACCGCTTCATCCCGGACCTGCCGAAAAACAATTACGGCAAGGTGCTGAAAACCGAACTTCGCCGTCTCCTGGCGTAGTGCGCCGTCACCTCCGGTCCGGCGCGAGCGCGCTGCCCGAAAATCCGGGCAGCGCGCTTTTTGTTCGTCAATGGAACTCGATCACCGGCTTGATAATGCCGTCTTCCTTGCTGTCCATCATATGCAGCATCCGGTTTCATCGCGACGAGATGCGACGCTGTCAGTCACGTCCATCGAACAGCATCGCGCGGGCTTCCTGTGGCGTGGCGATGTCGCGACCTTCCCTGCGAGCGATCGCAACAAGCGCTCCGATAAGGTCGCCATTGCCCCGTGCCCGTGCGCCGTCGGGCAGGTAAAACGTGTCCTCGAGCCCGGTGCGCAGCATCCCGCCACGCTTTGCAGCAGCAGCGTGAACCGGCCAGATCTCCTCCCGGCCGATCAGCGTCGCCTGCCAGCGCGACCCCTCCTGCAGATAGTCCGTCAGGATCGGCAGCAGGCGCGCATCGACCGGCATGCCGGATGCAACGCCCATCACGAGATTGTACTGGGCACGCTTCAGCATGCCGTTGGCGATATACATCGCCACCGAGCGGACGATGCCGGTATCGAAGCACTCCATTTCCGGCAATGTGCCGGTCTCGCCCATCACGTCGAGAAAATCCTGCACCTTGGAGGGCGGATTGTCGAAGACCATGGGCGGCCAGGCCCATTCGCCGCTGGAGCGGATCTTGAGGTAATTGAGCGTGCCGGCATTGCAGGCGGCGATCTCCGGCTTCAGCGCGCGTACGACATCGAGCGGGCCCTGGTAATCCGGGCCGACCACGCCGGTCGTGGCATTGATGATGATGCCGGGACAGGCGGCGCGGATGGCCTCGACAATCTCCCCGGCCACCGCCGGCTCCCAGGAAGGCAGATGGCCCTTGCCCTGCTCCTGCCGACGGAAGTGGATATGAATGATCGCCGCGCCCGCATCATAGGCCTCGCGCGCCGAGGCCGCGCATTGCGCCGGCGTCACCGCGATGTTGTGCAGGCTCGGGTCAGTCAGAACGCCATTGAGGGCGCAGGTGACGATGGCTTTTTCGGGTACAGTCATCTGATATCCAATCCTACTTCTCAACCGCGCGATGGCGCGAGCCCGCAACGGGCGGTTTTTCCGGCGGGCCGGCAAAGCATTGCGCATGATCCATCCAGATCCGCGCCACATCGCCTTCAATGACGAGGGCGGTATCGGCCACCGCGCGAGTCTGCGTGACGACAGCGGCGAAGTCGACGGCCGGACCAGAAATGCGCCCCGCACCCGCGTCGCCGAAGGTCCAGACCTCACCGGACGGCGCGGTCAGTTTCAGCTCCGGCATGGTCTGCGGCACCGGCAAACCGTGAACCTGATGCGACCAGCCGAATGTGTTGATGCCCAGCACGACGAGATTGCGGATGCGGTCACTTTCCGGCCGGACGCGGCCGAGCAGGTCGAACACCTCGAAGCCATGGGCCCAGGTTTCCATCTGCCGCGCCGTGATCGCCGAACGCGCCGACATGCTGGGGCCGACCCAAGGAATGCGCTGCTTGGGGTCGATCTCGGCAAAGCGCCGAGCGACATCCTCCGCGGTGTGCTTCCAGAGCGTGAAAAGCGCGCGCCCGCGCTCCGGGATCGTTCCGTTTTCATAAGTGCGGAGCCCGCCTTTGGTCAGCGCCGCCATCAGCGGCTCCAGCATGGCCTTGAACGCTGCCTCGTCGGTGGCGGCGAGATCGACGGCCTTGTTCCAGAAATGCAGATGGACGAGCACATCGTTGATCGTCCAGCCCTTGAACTGCGTGGCCTTTGCGAAAGGGGCCTCGCTCTCCCCTTCGAGAAGCGCGGCGAGTGTGCGGCTTTCCTCCAGAAAATCTGCGGCTTCCTTCAGGCTCATGCGGCGTCCTCCTCGATTGCGATCATGAGCGCGCCGGCAGCGATCTGCTGGCCCTGGGCGATGCGGATTTCGGTGACGGTGCCGCGCGCGGGCGCTTTGAGCGTATGCTGCATCTTCATCGCCTCCAGCACCGCCAGCGGCGCGCCGGCCTCGACCGTCTGACCCGGCTCGACCAGAACCGAAACGACAAGGCCCGGCATGGGGGCAACGACGCGGCCTGAGCCCGCTGCCGCTGCAGCATCCTCCCAGGGGCGATGCGGCTTTAGCGAAAAGCGGCGCGGACCGATTGCGAGCAGCAGTTCGCCATCGCGACGCTCGTTCCAGAGCACCGTTTGACGCTTGCCGCCGGCCAGAAGCACAGCCTCATGTCCCTCAACTCTGACAATCTCAATCGCATGCTGCCAATCGCTCCCCTCCGCAATCGTCCAGACCTTGCCGGTGCAAAGGCCGGAGAGGCGGCGGAGTTCGCCGTCAAGTGTCACGTCAAGACGCGAGGCGAGAGGTGCTGCAGACTGGAAGCCGATCAGGCTCTCATCCGGCAGGCTCGAGGCGGCAAGCGCCTTGCGGCTTTCGAGATGGAGCTTCAGCGCCGCGCCCATGGCGAGGCTGAGACTATCGATCTCGGCTTCTTTCACCCCGTCCGGATAGTTTTCGGCAATGAAAGCCGTGGTGGCGCGACCTTCGGCAAAGTCTTCCCTCTCCAGAATGTCGATCAGGAACTCGGCATTGGTGGCAAGCCCCAGCACCGCCGTCTCCTTCAGTGCGCCAATGAGCCGCCTCCGCGCGATGTCGCGGGTCGAGCCGTGGGCGATGACCTTGGCGAGCATCGGATCGTAGAAGGGAGACACCGTCTGCCCTGTCACGATGCCGGCATCGATGCGCACGCCGGGGCCGCTCGCCGGTTGCCAGAGCGCGACATCGCCCGTCACGGGCAGGAAGCCGGCCGCCGGGTCTTCGGCATAAAGACGCACCTCGATGGCGTGGCCGTCGAGCCGCAGGTCGTCCTGGCGAAGCGGCAGCGGCTCGCCTTGCGCGACGGCAATCTGCAGGGCGACAAGATCGAGCCCGGTCACCATTTCCGTCACGGGATGCTCGACCTGAAGCCGGGTGTTCATTTCGAGGAAATAGAATTCGCCCCGCTCATCCAGCAGGAATTCCACCGTACCGGCGCCGCGATAGTCGACCGCGCGCGCCGCCTCCACCGCCGCCTGCCCCATACGGGCGCGAAGCTCCGGCGAGACCACCGGCGATGGGGCCTCCTCGACCACTTTCTGATGCCGGCGCTGCACCGAGCAGTCGCGTTCGCCAAGGTGGATCACATGGCCATGTGCATCGGCAAACACCTGGATTTCGACATGACGCGGCCGCTGCACGGCCTTTTCAAGGATGAGATCGCCGGAGCCAAAGGCGCTGAGCGCTTCCGCCCGCGCCCGCGTCAGCGCCTCCGCCAGCTCGACCGGCTCGTCGACCAGCCGCATGCCGCGTCCGCCGCCACCGGCAGAGGCCTTGACCATGACCGGGAAACCGATGCGCTCCGCCTCGGCGATGAAGGTGGCATCATTCTGGTCAAGACCTTCATAGCCCGGAACGCAAGGAACGCCTGCGGCGATCATCGCGCGCTTGGCGCCCGCCTTGTCGCCCATGACCCGGATCGCCTCAACCGGCGGACCGATGAAGACGAGACCGGCCGCAGCGACGGCTTGAGCAAAGCCGGCATTTTCCGAGAGAAAGCCGTAGCCCGGATGGATCGCCTCAGCGCCGCTGACCCTAGCGGCTTCGATGATCTTTTCAGGCCGGAGATAGCTTTCGCCCACCGGACCGGCACCGATCAGTACGGCCTCGTCGGCCAGCGCCACATGCGGTGCGCCGTGATCGGCTTCGGAATAGACGGCGACGGTGCGCAGACCCAGTGCCCGCGCCGAGCGAATGACACGGCAGGCGATTTCGCCGCGGTTGGCAATCAGGATCGAGGAAAACGAAGAAGACTTGATCATGGGCGGGCGACCCCGAAGCTGTTGGGACGGAGGGCGCGCTGGCGTGCCTCAAGGCAGGTCAGCAGGCAGAAGGCTATCACGCTGCGGCTGTCGCGCGGGTCGATCAGTCCATGGTCGAGCACCCGGCCGGATGTGTAGAAGGGCGAGGATTGCCGGTCGAACAAAGCCTTGATCGCCGCTTCCTGCGCCGCCAGCTTCTCCTCGTCCAGCGCATCGCCACGGCGGGCGGCACCGGCACGCGCCACGGTGGACATGGTGCGCGCCGCCTGTTCGCCGCCCATCACGCCGCTCTGGCTGCTCGGCCAGGCAAAGAGGAAATCCGGCTCGAATGCGATGCCGGCCATGCCGTAATTGCCGGCTCCGAAGCTCGCGCCGACATAGAGCGTGATTTTCGGCACCTTGGCATTGGCAACCGCCTGGATCATCTTGGATCCATGCTTGATCATGCCTGCCTGCTCATAGGCCGTGCCGACCATGTAGCCGGTCGTGTTGTTGAGGAAGACGAGCGCCGTGCCGGCCTGTTCGCAGGCCTGAATGAAATGTGTGGCCTTGGTCGCACCGGCCGGGTCGATCGGGCCGTTATTGCCCAGAATGCCGACCGCAACACCATGAATGGAGGCCTGAAGGCAGACCGTCTGCGGCCCGTATCCGGGCTTGAACTCGGTGAATTCCGAACCGTCCACCAGCCGCGCGGCCAGCTCCCGCACATCATAGGGCACCTTCATGTCGAGCGGCACCAGTCCTGCGATCTCGTCGCTGGCGAGACGCGGCGGGGCAAACGTCCGGGGAACAGGCCTCATGTCGCGGTTCCAGTCGAGCCGGGCCATGACGTCGCGGGCCATCGCAATGGCGTGGACATCGTCCTCGGCGAGATATTCGACGAGGCCGGAGACGGTGGCATGCATTTCGGCACCGCCCAACTCGTCCTCCTTCGCCTTCTCGCCGGTCGCGGCGTAGACGAGCGCGGCACCCGCAAGCGCCGCCATGCCGTTTTTGCGGACGCCGATCACATAGTCGGACATACCGGGCATATAGGCCCCGCCGGCGGTCGAGGGGCCGTGCAGTACGGCGACGGTCGGCAGACCCGCAGCCGAGAGGCGGGCGAGATTGCGGAACACCGCACCGCCGCGGGCCCAGTCATCCACGACGTAGTTCATCAGGTTCGCGCCGGCGCTTTCGACCAGATGGATGAAGGGCAGCTTCTGGCGTAGCGCGATCTCCTGCATGGAGAGCATCGCCTGCAAGGCGAAGGGGCTGAGTGCGCCGGCATTGATGCCGCTGTCGTCCACCACGATCATCGCCCGCACGCCGGAGACGAAACCGATGCCGCCGATGAAGGTCGAGCCGGGAACTGAAGCCGCCTCATCCTTCGTATCGGCCATATAGCCCGCGAGACTGTGCAGCCGGAGATATGGCAGACCAGGATCAAGCAGCCGCGCCAGCCGCTCTCGCGGCGTGATCTGACCGCGCTCTTCAAAACGGGCGCGGCGCTTTTCCGAAGCGGCCTCTGCGCGTGCTTCCAGCGCGCGCAGCTGCCGCACGGTCTCCAGCATGCCGTCCCTGTTTGCGATGAATTCCGGCGCCCCGGCATCGACCTGTGTTTGAAATGCCACGTCTTTCCTCCCTGTCCGGCCTGGGCAACCTGCCCGCCCCGACCGGCGAAGCACTCCTCAGGCTCCACGGGTCCGGCTGCAGAACCGGCCTCAACCGAACTCTTTTTCTTTCGCTCTGTCGAGCACTTGAAAACAAACCGTTCGTACGGTATGTTTGCCACAACATGATCGAAGCCGTCAAGCAGGATCACGAAAATCAGGCTGCAGACGAGGAACAAGGGGGGAGCCATGACGACAGTCGATGAAACAGAGAAGGGCCCGCGCAAGCAGGCAGACCGGGTGCGCGACATGCAGGACCGGCTGATCGCCGCAACCGTCATCTGCCTCGACCGCTACGGCTATTCCGGCACCTCTATTTCCGCGATCCAGGATGCGGCGGGCGTCTCGCGCGGCGCGATCCTCCATCATTATCCGTCACGGCAGGAGTTGATTGCCGCGACCGCTGCCCGCCTTCTCGACGCAGCCCTGCGCCCGACGCAGGAAGGACGGCCGGGGCGCGGCGATGGCGCGAAGAATATCGAGGAACTGCTGCTCTTCTATTGGCGGCAGGTCATGAACGTGCCGGAAGGCCGCGCTTTCATCGAAATCCTTGTCGCCTGCCGCACCGACGAGGCACTGGAATCGGCGCTTTCCGATCTCTTCACCACCTGGGATGCGAAGGTGGCCGAAAGCGCCCGCCATCGTTTCGCGGCCTTCACGGACGATCCGGAGGATGCCGCCCTTCTCTGGTCAATCGCCCGCACCTTCCTGCGCGGCCTCATCATCCATTCCCGCTTCGTGGACGATGCTGCGCATCTGGAAAACATGGTCCGTCGTTTCGCCGCGCTGATTTCGCCGCAACTTTCCCTCAAGACACGGGCGCACTGACCATGACCGCATCGCTCAAGGGAAAGACCCTCTTCATCACCGGCGGCAGCCGCGGCATCGGGCGCGAGATTGCGCTGCGGGCCGCCGCCCACGGCGCGAATGTCGTCATCGCCGCCAAGACCTCCGAGCCGCATCCGAAGCTGCCGGGCACGATCCATTCCACCGTCGCCGAGATCGAGGCGGCCGGCGGTCACGGTCTGGCTCTGATGCTTGACGTGCGGGATGCGGATGCGGTCGAAGCCGCCATGGCGCAGGCTGCCGCGCATTTCGGCGGCATCGATGCCCTGATCAACAATGCCGGCGCGATCAGCCTGACCCCGCTTTTTGAGACCACCGTCAAGCGCTTCGATCTCATGATGCAGATCAACGCCCGCGCGGTCTTCGTCACCGCCAGGGCAGCGCTGCCATATCTGAAGCAGGCCACCAACCCGCACATTCTCAGCCTGTCACCGCCGCTCAATTTCGAGACCCATTGGCTGAAGCCTTATATTCCCTACACGGTCACGAAATATGCCATGACGATCCTGTCGCTCGGTCTAGCCGAAGAGCTGCGTACCGATGGCATTGCCGTCAACACTCTGTGGCCGAAGACCACGATTGCCACGGCCGCAGTCGAGCATGAAGTCGATGCGAGCCTGCTCGCGCGCTCGCGCCATCCCGCCATCATGGCGGATGCGGCGCATGCCATCCTGACATCGCCGGCGAACAGCTTCACCGGCCAGACTACGATCGACGAGGACGTACTTCGGCAACGCGGCGTCACCGATTTTTCCGCCTACAGTGTCGACGCGCAAGTGGAGGACCTTGCGCTCGACCTCTACGTGGACCCCTGACCATCATCGACATCTGAGCACATCACCATGGGAGGAGATACATGCTCAACTATAGCATCATTCTGGAGGACGCAGCGCGCACGCTGCCCGACAAGACCGCATTCATCTTCGGCGAAAAGCGCTGGAGCTTTCAGGACCTCAATCAGGCAGCCGCCCGCATCGCGAGCGGGCTGAAAGCGCTCGGCGTTGGACCCGGCGACCGCGTAGCCGTCAGCTGCCCGAACGTGCCATACATCCCCATGATTATGTTTGGCGTGTTGAAGGCAGGCGCGGTCTATGTGCCGCTCAACATCCTCTTGAAGACGGAGGAGATCGCCTATCACTTGCGCGATTGCCAGGCGAAGGCCTTTCTCTGCTTCGAAGGAACGGAAGCCCTGCCGATGGGCGCCTGGGGCCATGCGGCCTTCGAAATGGTGCCCGGCTGCGACATGCTGATCGCCATCACCGCCGATCCTGCGGCGGCCTCGCCCTTCGAAGGCTGCCCGACACTCGGCCATGTCATGGCCGCCGCCGCGCCAATCAACGAAGCAGCACCGACCAACCCGGACGACACCGCCATCATCATCTACACGTCCGGCACGACCGGCGATCCGAAGGGAGCGGAACTCACTCATTCCAACGTGATGATGAACACGTTCCTGCTGCGTGATCTGATGCACTATCAGCCGAGCGATGTCTCGCTGCTGGTCCTGCCGCTCTTCCATGTCTTCGGGCTGATCGTTCAGATGTCATCGGGCATTCTCGCAGGGATCACCCATGTGATCCAGCCGCGCTTCGATCCGGAAACCGTGTTGCAGGCCATGGCGCGGGAGAATGTCAGCGTCTTCTGCGGCACGCCGACCATGTATTGGGCACTCTTGCATCACGACAGCGCGACGACACCGGACCCGGTCAGCATCGGCCGCCACCTGCGCTGCTGCATCTCCTCCGGCCAGTCCATGCCAGGGCCAACTCTGAAGGCCTTCGAGGAGAAATTCTCGACCACGATCATCGAAGGCTACGGCATGTCGGAAGCCTCGCCGGGCATCACCTTCAACCGGCTGGAAATGCCGCGCAAGATCGGTTCCGTCGGCACGCCCTTCTGGGGCATCAACGTACGCATCGTCGATACGGAAGACCGCGACGTGGCCCAGGGTGAAACCGGCGAAATCATCTGCCGCGGCCACAATGTCATGAAGGGCTATTTCAACGCGCCTGAAAAGACGGCGCACGCGCTGCGCGGCGGTTGGCTGCATACCGGCGATATCGGCCGTTTCGACGAGGATGGCTATCTCTTTATCGTCGACCGGCTGAAGGAGATGATCATCCGCGGAGGCGAGAATGTATATCCGACCGAGGTCGAGAAGATGCTGTCAGAGCACCCCGCTATCTCGCTAGTGGCCGTCATCGGCACGCCGGACGAGAAATATGGCCAGGAGATCAAGGCCTGCGCAGTTTTGAAAGCAGGCGCAAGCCTGACGGAAGAAGAGTTCATCGCCTGGGCAAAAAACCGCATGGCGGCGACGAAATATCCGCGCAAGGTGGAATTCATGGCGCAATTGCCGATGACCGCGACCGGCAAGATCCTCAAGAAGGAACTGGCGCGGCGCGAACTTAGCCGATGCCTGGCGGAACCGGCGTAAGGGACATGCGAAAGGACAGACGATGCAAGACTACGAAACGCTGACGCTTGAGGTGGACGCACGCGGCGTCGCCACCTGCACCCTTAACCGGCCCGAGAAGCGCAATGCGATGACCGATCGGATGCTGGCGGAATTGATCGACATGGCTGGCCGCGTGTCCGCCGATCCCGACGTACGTGCGGTCATTCTGACGGGCGCCGGAGATTTCTTCTGCGCCGGCGGCGACCTCTCCTGGATGAAACAGCAGATCGAGGCGGATCGTGCCACCCGCATGAAACAGGCACGCGGTCTGGCTGATGCGCTCTTCGTGCTCAACACGCTTGCCAAGCCGCTGATCGGCCGTATCAACGGCAGCGCCTTCGGCGGCGGTCTCGGCCTGATCAGCGTTTGCGACGTGGCAATTGCGCCGGTGACGGCGCAGTTCGGCTTCACCGAGACGCGGCTGGGGCTCATACCCGCCACCATCAGTCCTTATGTGATTGCCCGCATGGGCGAGGGCAAGGCGCGCCGCGTCTTCATGTCGGCTCGGCTCTTTTCTGCCGAGGAGGCGGTTACGCTGGATCTCCTGGCAAAGACCGTCCCGGCAGGCGAACTCGACGCGGCCATCGAGGCTGAAGTCACGCCCTATCTTTCTGTCGCTCCTTCTGCGGTTGCGGCCTCCAAACGGCTGGCCCGCTCTCTCGGTCCTCGCATCGAGCCGGATGTGATTGAAGCGACGATTGCCGCACTCGCCGACACCTGGGAAACAGAAGAGGCGGGTCACGGTATCGAAGCATTCCTGACCAAAACTTTGCCGCGCTGGGCGCGTTAAACGTCGCGTTGTCCCCTTCCTCCAACTCGCGCTAAAGCTTTGCTCACCCTGCAAAAAATGATCTGCGGAAGTTAGCGTAACCGAACTCATTTCCCGTGACGCAAAATTGAAGTGTGGCAGGATGTTGAAGAACGAAAGGACATCCTGAATGAAGACCCGATATAGCCATCTCATCCTTGCTGACCCGCGTCAGATCTAACGTTGCCGATTGATGAAGATGAGCGAGACGGAGATCGCTGAGCGGCTTGGACGCCACCGTTCGACCGTGTTCCGCGACCTTCGCTCTCCATGCCCAATGGCAGCTTAAAATGCGAACCGGCGGCTCAAGCGGAAACCTCCAGCCCTCCGTTCAAAGGTTTGGGTTGGCGGCGTTCGATGGTTAAGCAAACAACGCAGCCATTTCCGTTGTTGACTTGGGCTTGGCCAAGAGAGGTTGAACGATAAGTTCTGCGAGCCAGCGTGCTGGCATATCCTCGATGTAGGACAACCCCAGCAACTTGGATGTATTGCCCTGCATGGCATAGCAGGCGAGGCCATGGGGAGCCAATGCTATGTAGGCAGCTATCCGGGCGACATCACCCTTGATGAAGACGCCGCTATCCTGGCATGCCTTGATCGCGTCGTACAATGTTTTCAGAGACTCCGCGTTGTGCGGCTCATGGGTTGGAACATTCTCCAAGACCGACCGGGACCTGAACATCACAGCATAGTATCCCGGCAGTTCTCGGGCAAACTGTAGGTACGCGAAGAGCAGGGCATGGAACTGCTCGATCGGTTCCTCGGCAGCCTTCGCCTGGTATGTCTTCTGCATCCGGGCCAGCGCTTCGAAGCCCTTTTTCGACAGGGCGTCAAGCAAGGCGTTCTTGTCCGCGAAGTGCCGGTAGACTGCGGCGTGCGTGACGCCAAGGGACGTGGCGAGTTCACGCATCGAAAAATTCGGATTGTCGCGCTGAACAATGAATTCGATCGCTCTTTCGAGGACCGCGTCCCGCAAATTGTTGTGATGATAGGTCGTCCGCTTCTCATCAACCCGGATTTTGGTCGTCGTCATTCGGCCCTCTAAACCCCGAGATTTTCGCAGCATGTGCTGCGATCGTTATTCTCCCGGGCCATCGTGATCGGCACTAGTAGATAACACTTGACGAGCTTGCAAACCTTCTTCACGATGTTACCATCGGTTACATAAGGCCGAAATAGAAAAACACCGGGGGTTCAAAATGTCTCAGCTTATAGATCGTAGATCGTTTCTAGCCAGTTCCTGCGCCGTCGCTGCCGCGGGCGTCTTTGCTCCCTCGATTGCTCGGGGTGCAGCAAAGACCATCAAGATTGGCTATATGGGGAGCCTGTCAGGCTCCCGCGCCAATTTTGGTCAAACCGAAGCCTGGAACATCGAAAAGATCAAGAAGCACGTCGCGCAAGGCATCATGGTGAATGGGCAGCGCTATAACGTGGAAATACTTGTCCGCGACAGCCAGTCAGAGGCGAAAACCAGCGCCGCAATCGGGGCAGAACTGATGTTGCGCGAGCGGTGCAATCTCATCCTGGCGCAGGATGTTGAATCCGCCGTCGTCAATGGAGAAATTGCGGATACGCGTGGCTTTCCGATGATTTCGACCATGTCGCCGCTCGAGTCCTGGTTCTTCCCGCGTGGAGGAGCGCCGGGCAAGCCCTTCCCCTACACGTTCCACTTCTTCTCGACTGCAGATGGCGTCCTGCAGTCCTATGTCAGCATGCTGAACCAACTGGCCACGAACAAAGTGGCCGGCTCGATGTTTCTGGATAACCCCGCAGGCCGTGCCATCATGGACAAGAACCGTGGCTGGCCGCACACGCTGGCTCAGAACGGCTATGCCGAAATCGCTGCAGGACCGTTCCAGTTTTCGACCAACGATTTTTCCAATCAAGTGGCGATGTTCCGGGACGGGAAGGCCGAAATTCTTTCCGGATTTCTTTACGCCAATCATTTCGTGCCCTTGTGGAACCAGATCCTGCAATCCGGAATGAAGCCCAAAGCTGTCGCGATGGTCGCAACGTTCCTTTTTCCCAGTTCCGTTGCTGCACTGAAGGACCATGGTTCCGGCATGCTGACGGAAGTGTGGTGGACACCGGATTTCCCGTTCAAGAGCTCACTCACCGGTCAGTCTTCGGCCGAGCTGGCGCAGGAATGGGAGGCGGGTTCCGGACAGCAATGGACCCAGCCTCTCGGTTACGGCCACGCGCTTTGGGAAGTCGGGCTCGCGGCGCTTGCCAAGGCCAAGGATCCGATGGACGCAGGCAGCCTTCGCGACGCGATCGCATCGCTGTCTGTTGACACCGTTGTCGGCAAGGTCGATTTCACCAATGGCCCGTTCCCGAGCACGGCGCAGACACAGGTCGTTGGCGGTCAGTGGAACGCATCGAAAGGGAAATATCCCTACCAGCTGGATATTGTTGAAAACTCAACCAGCCCGACAATCAAGACGACAGCGACCGTTCGCCCGATCAGCTACGAATAAAAGCTGCGGGTATCAGGGTCATGTTGAAGACCGTCGGAATTTCAAAGAGCTTCTCGGGTGTCCCAGCGGCCGATGACGTTTCCCTGTCTCTGCAGGCAGGGGAACGCGTCGGAGTCATCGGGCCGAATGGTGCAGGAAAAAGCACGCTGCTGGGCCTGCTTCTCGGCACCGTTTTGCCGGATCGGGGACAGATTTTACTGGATGGCGACGACGTGACCCGTCTGTCGCCACATCAAAGGGTGTCGGGCGGCATTGCACGTGCGGCGCAAATTCCCATGACATTTCACCGTCTCTCGGTGTCGGACAACGTCCGTGTGCCGGCGGTGCACGGTGCGGGCCTGCGCGGCCGTGAGGCCGTCGAATGGGTAGACGAGGTCCTAGAAATGTGCGGCCTGGCTGCATCTGCCAAGGTTGCGGCGGGGCAACTGGGACTGCTTAGCCGAAAACGGCTTGAGCTCGCAAAGGCGATCGCGACACGACCGAAGGTTTTGCTGCTGGACGAGGTCGCCGCGGGGCTCACCGAACCCGAGATCGAAACGATCATCCATATGGTGGAAACGCTCAGTGAGGGCCGCGCCATCATGTGGGTCGAACACATTCCGTTCGCGCTCAGAAGCGTGTGTGAAAGGCTCATCGTCATGGACAAGGGGCGCAAGATCCTTGACGGGCCCTTTGCGCATGTTTGGGACGATCCTGTGCTCCAGGAAATCTATATGGGGGTTCCCGATGACAACCTGTCTTGAGGTGCGCAATGTCTCGATGCGCTACGATCAGCTTCTGGCCCTGAGCGATCTTTCCCTCACCCTGAACGAAGGGCAAACCCTGGCTCTCGTCGGAGCGAATGGAGCGGGAAAATCTACCCTCATGCGGCTTCTGTGCGGACTGCTCACGGCCGAAAAGGGTGAGATCGATGTCTGCCAAAAACCTCTGGCGCTCGGGCGTCCGAGGGCATCGGCTTCGGCCGGCCTGGCTCTCGTTCCAGAAGGCCGGCTTTTATTCGAAAGCCTGTCGATCGAAGAAAACCTCCAGATTGGCCGCAGCCAGAGAGGCGGCGTCTGGGATCTGGCCGCCATCTACACGCTGTTCCCCATTCTCAAAGAGAAGCGCAAGCTGCCGCCCAGCGCGCTGTCGGGTGGCCAGCAGCAGATGGTCGCCATAGGTCGCGCGCTCGCCTCCAATCCGCGTATCCTGCTGTGCGACGAAATCTCGCTGGGCCTGTCACCCCTTGTGACGCAGGAAGTCTATGGCGTCCTGAAGCACATCCGGGAACAGGGCACGTCTCTGATCATCGTGGATCAGGACGTATCGCGCGTGACGGCCTTCGCCGATCAGGTGGCATGCATGTTCAAAGGCCGGGTAACCCTGGCTGGTTCGGCACGGACCGTGACGCTGAAGCAAATCAAAGATTCGTATTTCGGACTGACGACATGATCCAGACTGTTGCTGAACTGCTTTTTCAAGGCGCCACGCTTGGCGTCCTATACGGCATGATCGGGGCGGGACTGGCTCTGACCTTCGGCATCCTGAAGGTCGTCAACCTCGCGCATGGCGTCTTCATCACGATCGGGGCCTTTATTGCCATCTGGCTGACCTCGCTGATGCCAACCGTTCCGCTGGCGCTGATCATCGTTGCAACAACCGTGCTCTGCGCGCTGCTTGGCGCCGCCCTTCAGTATGCCGTTATCGAACGCGCCATGACGTTTCGGGATCCGAGCGTTCCGATGATGGTGACCTTTGGCGTTTCGGTGATATTCACCAATGCGCTCGCTCAATTCGCAGGCGCTGACCTTCGGAGCCTCGGTGTCGGGAGCATCGCGCAGAAGAGCCTGTCGGTCGGTCCCTTCAATTTCGGACTGTTTCCCCTCCTGACGCTGATATTTGTTGCGGTTGTTTTCATCGCCGTGGATGCGACAATCCGAAAGACACGGTTTGGTCGCGAAGTTCGCGCGCTTTCCGACCGTCCCGACATCGCAGCACTGATGGGCGTCCGGGTGAGGCTCGTCCATGCGCAGGTCGCGGCGCTTGCCGCGGCGCTCGCCGGGGTCGCTGGTGTACTTCTTGCCATGCGCGCCAGCGTATCGCCATTTTCGGGAGGCGAGAACCTGATGATCGCCTTCGAGGTGGTTGTGCTGGGACGCCTGGGCTCTACCAAGGGGGCGCTCCTGGCGGGGATCTTTCTGGGAATTGTGCAGATTGTGTCGCTTCGCTTCGACAGTAATGCGGGCCTCCTCTACGTCCACCTGTCATTCATCCTCATTCTCGTGTTCTGGGCCGCAAGTGGAAAACTGAAATGACGTTCAAATATGCAAATCTGTTGCTGATCATAGGCTTCGGCTCCCTGTCGGTCGTTTCGAGTTTGCTCCTATCCTCGGGGATGCTCTTCCTGCTGACCGAGGTTTTGGTCATCGCCCTCTTGGCGCAGATGTGGAACCTGCTTGCCGGCTATGGCGGCATGGTTTCGCTGGGACAACAAGCCTTCGTCGGTCTCGGAGGCTATGGGCTCTATGTGTTTGCGAACCATAGCGGGCTGCCAGTCTGGCTTTGGATTGTCGTCGTGCCCCTCATGGTCGGCGTCGCGGCCTTGCCGCTGGGCATGCTGATGTTCAAGCTGAAAAGTGCATATTTCTCGGTTGGCATGTGGGTCGCCGCAGAGATCCTTGCCGCGATCGTTATGCGCACCGACGCTCTGGGGCAGTCTGGCGGACTGGTACTTAGACCGGGTGGTGAAAGCCTTGCTGGCAATCCGGAACGGATTCTGTTTGCCGGTGCCGGACTGCTTCTGATTGGGACAATCGTCGGGTTGCGTGTCCTGTTGAACTCCGATCTCGGCTTGGCCCTGCTGGCCATGCGAGACGGTGAAGAAGCTGCGGAAGCTGCGGGCGTGAACGTGCGCAGGACCAATCTCTTGATTTTCTGCATTGCCGCTGCCGGATGCGCTGCGGGAGGAGCGCTCTATTATTTCTCTACACTCTATATCGCGCCAACCGACGCCTTCCAGATCAATTGGCTGATCTCGATGATGTTCGTTTCCGTCATCGGCGGGGTGGGAACGTTGACGGGTCCGCTCCTCGGTACCGCAGTTCTTATCGCGGTTCGCGAGACTTGCACCTCGCTCGGTCTGACGGGCGGAACCTACTGGATCATCATGGGAACGATCGCGATCGCAACCCTTCTCATCCTCCCCCGGGGCCTTTGGCCGGCATTACGCAGCAAGCTGCACGTGCCAAAAACGGAAAAGGAGGCGACGATCGGGTAGTCGGCTGATGCCGGTATATCGCCGAGCGAATACATTAGGCGTTTCTATATAATAGCTTTGCAATTTTGCAAAAATTTAATGATTTTAGTCAAATCATCGTTGCGTTCGCAACTTTGGCTCCCCCGCGCGGGAGTAGGGAGACTTTATGCTAGCCCCCAGGACTGCAATCGCACGAAACATGCTTGCCCTTGTGGCGACGGGTGTCGCAACGACCGTGGCAACGGCTGGCATCCTCCTTTGGATGTCCTACCGCGCCGTGGAAGAACGCTCCGTTTCGGAACTGGTCAATGCGGCTCGTGCGAGTGCTGGCAAGGTGGAAACGCATTTCGCCGGCGTCAAGGAACTCACCTGGAACATGCGTTCCATGCTTTACTCGATGAAATCGACGGGTAAGCCAAGCCGTGATGGCATGATCGGCTTCATGCAGCAGCTTCTGGCCGACAACCCATCGGCCTTCGGTCTCAGCACCGGCTGGGAGCCGAACGCCTTCGACGGGAAGGACGCCGAGTATGCCGGCAAGCCCGGCCACGACGCGACCGGCCGCTACATTCCGTATGTCGTTCGGAACGAAGGCAAGATCGATCTCATGCCGTTGGTCGATTATGACAAGGCAGGGGCCGGCGATTATTATCTCGTGCCGAAAGCCACCGGCAAGGATGTGCTGACCGAGCCTTACACCTATCAGGTCGGCAGCAACACGGTCAGTATGACGTCTTTCATGACACCCCTGTTCCTCGATGGAAAGTTCGTCGGGGTCACAGGTGTCGATAGCGCGCTCGATACGCTGCAGGCAGAGCTTGCAAAGCTCAAGCCTCTGGGTGCCGGTTATGTTGCGCTGCTCAGCAAGGACGGCAACATTGTCAGCCATCCCGACAAGGCCACACTCGGCAAGGCACTGAAGGATTCCGGCCTGGATGCGAAGGCTTGGAACGACATGATCGCCAATCCGGAAAAGGCGTACGAGATCAATGACAAAGATGGCGTTCCCTTCATTTCGGTCGCAGTCCCGGTTCCGCTAACCGACAGTGCGACCTGGGTTACGGTGGCCAGTGTCCCCAAGGCGGTCGTCTTCGCAAAGGTGACCTCGCTGGCGATAACCTCGATCATCATCATTGCCATTGCGGCCGGCCTCTTGGTCGCGATCGGCTGGACGCTTGCCACCCGCATGCGCAGACGGCTTGAAACCGTTATCGTCGCCACCAGCGAAATCGCACGCGGCAAGACCGATGTCGATCTTTCGCAGTCCACGCATAAGGACGAGATCGGCGAAATGGCCCGTTCGCTCGCTGTGCTGCGCGATGCCACCATTGCCAAGGCCCGGCTTGAAACCGAGGCCGAGCGCGACCGTGCCCTGACCGAAGCCGAACGACGCCAACGCGCCGAGGAGGCCGCCGAGCGCGAGCGCCAGACGCGCGCGGCCGTTGAAGCCTTGGCCGAGGGTCTTAACAAGCTCGCAGAAGGCGACACGACGCATCGCATTGGTACGGCCTTTGCTGGCTCGCTCGATCAGTTGCGTCACGACTTCAATTCGTCGGTCGAGAAGCTTCAGGCCGCTCTGCGCTCCGTGGGCGAGAACGCCAATGCCATCCACGCCGGCTCCGCCGAGATCCGCTCCGCATCCGACGATCTCGCCAAACGCACGGAGCAGCAGGCAGCCTCCGTCGAGGAAACCGCTGCGGCCCTTGAGGAAATCTCCAGCACGCTGCGCGATGCGACAAGACGCGCTGAAGAAGCCGGTGCCCTCGTGGAACAGACCCGTCGGGGTGCGGAGAAATCCGGTGCAGTGGTCCAGCGCGCGGTCGATGCCATGTCGGGTATCGAAGCGTCGTCGCGCGAAATCTCCAACATCATCGGCGTCATCGATGAAATCGCCTTCCAGACCAACCTTCTGGCCCTCAACGCCGGTGTCGAAGCTGCGCGCGCTGGCGAAGCCGGCAAGGGCTTTGCGGTCGTTGCACAGGAAGTGCGTGAACTCGCTCAGCGCTCGGCCAATGCCGCCAAGGAAATCAAGGCGCTGATTACAAAGTCCGGCAGCCAGGTCACCATGGGCGTAGAGCTTGTCGGTGAAACCGGGTCGTCGCTCCTGCAGATTATCAATCAGGTCCAGGAGATCGATCAGAACGTTGCGGCCATCGTCCGCGCCTCGCGCGAACAGTCGACAGGCCTCCGCGAGATCAGCGAGGCTGTCAACAATATCGACCAGGCGACGCAGCAAAATGCCGCGATGGTCGAGGAGCAGACGGCGGCCAGCCATTCGCTCGCCAACGAAGCCGATGAGTTGAACCGCCTGATCACGCAATTCCGCGTCGATGCCGCCGGCTCAGCCACGACGACGGCCCCTGCACGGCCGGTTGCCGCCTCGGTCGCAGAACACCGTCCCATTGCCTCTGCCGCCCGCGCCCTTGGCAACCGCCTCGCCAGCGCCTTCGGCGGCAACCACTCCTCCTCGGCCAATGCCGCCCAGAAGGACTGGGAAGAGTTCTGAGCGCCGACAAGCGGCGTTTGCCTTTTCGGCTTTCATGAAGACGTCATCCGCCTCTCGATGTGGGTGACGTCTTACTTCGTCGGTCGTCGCCCGATGCTCCGAACATCCTGGCGAAAGCTCCTGCGCGCTTGGCGCCATGTTCGAATAGCTCCCCACGAGGCCCCGCGCTCATAGCAACGGGCGTAGGTCGAGTTGCGCCTTCAACACTCTCTGGGGTCAACGCTTGGGTGCCAACACGGTCTTCCACGTTGCGGTCTATTCCCCGACTCAGCGCTGTCGCGAACACCCATGCGCTTGATCTGCCTTATTCTTTCTCTTTCCAAGCGCCTGTGGCGCAGCATTCCCGTTCGATTGACATAGCCCCGATGCCGCAACGGCTCTTGACAACGCGCAAGCTTCATTCAGAATAATATAACCGCTGGTGATAATAATGAACCAATGCCAGCCTAACCATCCTACAGGGGATCTTTATGTCAGACTCGGAAACTACGCAGGACAAAGGACTTAGAGGCGGCAGCCTGGGAGCGGCCGCCATTACGTTGATGGTGATCTCCGCCGTCGCTCCATTGACGAATATGGCTGGCATTCTGCCGGTCGCCATCCTGTTCGGTAACGGCACGGCCATCGTTCCGGCCTTCATGCTCATGATGCTGCTCATGCTCGTCTTCTCGGTCGGGTATGTCACGATGTCCCGGCATGTGCCGAATTCGGGTGCCTTCTACACGCTGATCACGCGCGGCTTGGGCCGTTCGCTGGGTGGAGCCGCCGCACTTGTCGCCCTGCTTGGCTATAACTGCATGCAGATCGGCATGTCCGGCATGTTCGGTCCTGTGACTGCCGACCTGGTCAACAAGGCGACCGGAATCAATCTCCCATGGTGGGTCTACAGCCTGGGGGCATCCCTCCTGATCGGCATCCTCGCCTATCGCCGGATCGACCTCTCTGCAAAGGTTCTCGGCCTTCTGGTTCTTGCCGAGTTTGCGGTCGTCTTCATTCTCGATCTGCTGATCGTGCATCAGGGCGTTCCCGGTGGCTTCAGCCTCGCGCCGCTTTCGCTCTCTGGCATGCCGAGCACGGCCGCTCTCGGCGTTACCTTCGTCTTCGCCTTCGGCTGCTACATCGGCATTGAAGCGACCACCATCTATAGTGCCGAAGCGCACAACCCGCGTGTCACCATCCCGCGTGCGACCTATGCCTCCGTCCTGCTGATCGGTGCATTCTACTCCGTTTCTGCAATCTGGATTGTGGAAGCTGCGGGTACGAGCACGGTTGTCGACACGATCAAGCAACTGGCGGACCCGGTGCAGTTCGTGTTCAATATTGCCGACCAGTTTGGTGGCGGTGTGCTTTCCGACAGCATGCGCCTCCTGTTCGTGACCAGCGTCTTCGCCTGCCTTCTGGCGTTCCATAACCACGTGGCCCGCTATTTCTACTTCCTGGGCAAGGAAGGCATGCTCCCGCACTGGCTTGGCCAGACGCACCCCACCTATCAGAGCCCCTATCGTGGCACGATCGTCCAGACGGTGATTGCCCTTGTTGTCATCGGCCTTTTCGCTGGCTTCGGCATGGACCCGCTACTGACCCTGTTCGCCTGGGTCGCCAACATCGCAGTCATCTGCGTTATCACGCTCATGCTCTTTGTTTGCGTCGCAGTGATCGTCTTCTTTGCGAAGAACCCTGAACTCGAGCCCGGTCAGGTCCTGCAGACGAAGATCATGCCTGCAATCGCGGCCGTCGGCTTCGCACTGGTTGGCTACTTCGGCGTCTCCGGGTTCGATATCCTGACCGGGGCTTCCGGACCGCTCGCCATCGCACTCCCCGCTCTTATTCCTGTCGCTGCCGTTATCGGTGCAATCAGGGCGAAGATGCGGCCGGAATCGGTGGCAGCCTTGACGGCCGATCCGATCTAAATCCGGCAGCGACAGCAATTGAACTGAGGCCCATTTCGCGGTGGGCCTCTTTTTTGTTTGAAGGACAATGTCGTTTGGCGTTCGGCGGCCTTCTGCCTTGGGATAAAGCCGGATCGCGCCTATCGGGCGAGCTTTGCGTGCGCCTTCTGGACCGCAGGATGCGGATCCGCGCCGAGGGAACGAGCCACGTCTATCGCGGCACGCACGACATGCCGCGCGATATCAGCCTCATCGTCCTCCGAGGTGCGAGATGCAACCGCGGCAACGGCGATTGCGCCGATTGCATAGCCGGCCGTATTGAAGATGGGTGCGGCAACGCCGGTCACTTCCGTTTCGAAGCTGCGGCGCCCGACGGCATAGCCGCGCTCCCGAACCTGCGTGATCGTTTCACGCATCATGTCCGGGCTGTTCGGTGTCCGGTCGGTGTGAGGCGCGAAAGCCGCTGCCTCCATGACCGCCTCCAGTACTTCGGGGCGGGCAAAGGCAAGATAGGCGAGGCCCGAAGCCGTCGCATGGAAGGGAAGCGGCTGCGAGAGATCGACGAAGACGCGGGTGGATCGCGGCGGTTCTGCGATGGCAATGGTCGTCAACGCGTCTTCAGAGGCGAGGCTGGCATGGGCCGTTTCCTGGGTCTGTTCCGCGAGCCAGTCGACCACCGGCTGCACGGTGGTTGCAATCGGGAATGTCGCCTCCCTGATTTTGGCAAAGCGCAGGACGCTGGCCCCCAGCCTGTATTTCTTGGTTTCATCCATCTGCTCGATGAAGCCGTGCTTCATCAGGGATGACAGAATGCGCAGCGTCGTTGCCTTGTCGAGGTCTGCCTTGCGCGCCAGTTCGCTCAGGCCGAATTCGGGCGTCGACGTCGTAAAGTAATTGAGGAGCGCGAATGCCTTGTCGACGGTCTTCATCGTGTTCGGCATTTTTTTCGGGATATTCAAGCTTAATTCCATTCTTCAGGCGTCTTGAACATGCCTGCCGCTTTTGTGGAAAATCTTAGGATCATCGCTGTTGATCATAGTGATCCGCTGGCGACGTTCAAGGTCAACCTTGCTGTGCAGGAAACTGGACTGAAGGAATCAGCGCTTAATGAGCTTTGCGAGCACCTTTGTCAGATCGGCGGACGCTGTCTCGCCGAGTTCCGCCCGAAGCTCGGCGTCATATTCAAGTGCGCGTTGACCAAGGCTCCGGTAGACGTCGAGACCGCTCGGCGTGAGCGAGAGGAACTCCGCGCGCCGATCATCCTCGCTTGGCGTGCGCACAAGGAAACCCTCCGTCTCGAGCGCAGTGACCGCGCGGCTGACCTTGGTCTTCTCTATATGGGAGATCGCGCGGATATCCCGCGCCGTCATCGATCCGAACTTGCCGAGATTGGCCATGACCCGCCACTGAGTCCGGGTCATGCCATGAAGGTCCCGGTAGACAGCCTGGAAAGAGCGGGATGTCATCTCGGCGGCCTGGTTGAGCAGATAGGGTAGGAACGTTTCGAGATCGAATTCCGGGTCGGTGTTCTGCTCAGCCATGAAATATCCCTGGTCGAAATGTGAAAGAATCTGCCACAAGACCAGGGGAAAGTCACGGTCAGGAAATCAGCCTGGCTTGACCGCGTCCGGATGGGCGTCGCGGAAGGCCTTTATCGCCTCCAGTCGGGTTGCGATAGCATTCGTGCGCGGAAACAGCGCCATATCCACCGCCCAGCGCCGCGCGTTATAAACCTGCGGAACCAGGCAGATATCGGCAAGGCCGACCGTGTCGCCATCGCAATAGCGGGTTTCCGGTGCCTGGCTGAGCATAGCCTCGAAATCGGTCAGGCCATCATGGATGAAATGCTTCATCCAGTCTTCCATCGTCGTGCTGCCGAGAGAGACGGCATGGCGCGCCACGCGCAGATTGCAGACCGGGTGGATTTCCATGGCAATCGCGTAGGCGAGCGCCCTGCCCCGCGCTCTTTCTGCGGGTTCTGAGTGAAGCCAGCCGGCGGACCGTGTCTCCTCCAGATATTCCAGGATTGCCAGCGACTGGGTGAGGACCCTGCCATCGATCTCCAGCGTCGGCACGAGGCCCTGCGGGTTTCTTTTGAGATAATTTGCGCCGCGCTGAACGCCCTCCACAAGATTGATGGGAAGGCTTGAATACGGAAGCCCGAGCAGGTTCAGCCCGATCCTCACCCGGTAGGATGCCGAAGAGCGCCAGTAGTCGTGAAGGGTCGTTTCTGTGGTCATCGCCTTCTCCTCTTTGCTTCTGTCAAAACTAGCTTGACAAAGTTGCGAATGCAACTAATTTGCCTGAGCAAGATGGACTATCCGTTGGAGGAGACGATGAACCCACACGCGCTTGACGCTTCCATGATCCGTGCCCCGAGCCGTGTTGGTCTGCACGAGGGCTATATGCCGGGCTTCGGCAACGACTTCGAGACGGAAGCCCTTCCCGGTGCCCTGCCGCAGGGACAGAATTCGCCGCAGAAATGCGAATATGGCCTCTATGCCGAGCAGCTGTCAGGCACTGCCTTCACGGCTCCCCGCGGCCAGAACGAGCGCACCTGGTGCTACCGCATCAGGCCTTCGGTCAAGCACACGGGGCGCTTCGCCAAGATCGATGTCCCGCACTGGAAATCGGCCCCGCATCTGCTCCCGGAGGTTATCTCGCTTGGCCAGTACCGCTGGGATCCGATCCCGCATGCGGATGAGAAGCTGACCTGGGTGACTGGCATGCGCACGGTTACGACGGCCGGCGACGTCAACACGCAGACCGGCATGGCAAGCCACGTCTATCTGGTGACGGAATCCATGGTGGACGAGTATTTCTATTCCGCCGACGGCGAGCTTCTCGTCGTGCCGCAGGAGGGCAAGCTGCGCTTCTCGACCGAACTCGGCATCATCGACCTCGAGCCGAAGGAAATCGCCATCCTGCCGCGCGGTCTCGTCTATCGCGTCGATGTGCTGGAAGGTCCCTGCCGCGGTTTCGTCTGCGAAAACTACGGCCAGAAGTTCGACCTGCCCAATCGCGGCCCGATCGGGGCCAATTGCCTCGCCAATCCGCGCGACTTCAAATGCCCGGTCGCAGCCTTCGAGGATCGCGAAGTCCCTTCACGGGTGATCCTGAAATGGTGCGGCCAGTTCCATGAGACGCATATCGATCATTCGCCGCTCGACGTCGTGGCCTGGCATGGCAATTACTGCGCCTACAAATACGATCTTCGCACCTACTCGCCCGTAGGCGCGATCCTGTTCGACCATCCCGATCCGTCGATCTTCACCGTGCTGACGGCGCCGTCAGGCCAGGAAGGCACGGCCAATATCGACTTCGTGCTCTTCCGCGAGCGCTGGATGGTGGCCGAGCATTCCTTCCGCCCGCCTTGGTATCACAAGAACATCATGTCGGAGCTGATGGGCAATATCTACGGCGTCTACGACGCCAAGCCGCAAGGTTTCGCGCCGGGCGGCATGAGCCTGCACAATTGCATGCTGCCACATGGCCCCGACCGCAATGCTTTCGAGCACGGTTCGAACGAGCCGATGCAGCCGCATTTCCAGGCGGAAACCATGAGCTTCATGTTCGAGACCCGCTTCCCCCAGCACCTGACGGAATGGGCCGCCAAGCACGCACCGCTCCAGGACGACTACATCGACTGCTGGGACAGCCTCGAAAAGAAGTTCGACGGCACGCCGGGTGTCAAGAAATAAGAAGAAGCGGCCGAGCGCCGGGTTGGAGGGACCATGAAACTTGCCACATTGAAAGATTCGACCCGCGACGGAAAACTGGTCGTTGTGTCGAAGGATCTGACGCGCTGCTCTGAGGTCGGCCATATTGCCCGCACCCTTCAGGCGGCTCTCGATGACTGGGCTCATGTGGGCCCGCGCCTGGCGCGCGTGGCCGAAGGGCTGGAGGCTGGCTCGCAACCCTTCACGCGGTTTCATGAACACGATGCAGCCTCTCCTCTGCCCCGCGCCTATCAGTGGGCTGACGGTTCGGCCTATGTGAACCATGTCGAACTGGTGAGAAAAGCGCGCAACGCCGAAATGCCGAACACGTTCTGGACTGACCCGCTGATGTATCAGGGCGGCTCCGACAGTTTCCTTGCGCCGCGCGCGCCCATCGTCATGCCGGAAGACGAAGGCTTCGGCATCGATATGGAGGGTGAGGTCGCGGTGGTCGTCGACGACGTGCCAATGGGCGTGTCCGCCGAGGAGGCCCGGAAGGCGATCCGCCTGATCATGCTCGTCAACGATGTGTCGCTGCGCGGTCTCATTCCTGCCGAACTCGCCAAGGGCTTCGGCTTCTTCCAGTCCAAGCCCTCCTCTGCCTTCTCGCCGGTTGCGGTGACGCCGGACGAACTGGGCGAGGCCTGGGACGGTGGCAAGCTGCATCTGCCGCTCGTCGTGGATTACAACGGCAAGCCCTTCGGCCGCGCCGATGCCGGCATCGACATGACCTTCGATTTTGGCCAGCTCATCGCCCATGCCGCCAAGACGAGGCCGCTTGCCGCCGGGTCCATCATTGGCTCCGGAACGGTCTCCAACAAGCTGGACGGCGGCCCGGGCAAGCCGGTCTCCGAAGGCGGTGCCGGGTATTCCTGCATCGCGGAAATCCGCATGATCGAGACAATCGAGAGCGGCGCGCCGAAGACCCCGTTCATGAAATTCGGCGACACCGTTCGCATCGAAATGAAGGATACGAGCGGTCATTCCATTTTCGGCGCCATTGAGCAGACCGTCACAAAACTTGAAAAGCAATAAGGGAGAGACCCATGGCCAAAGCATTTGCCTCGCAAGGCGACATGTCAGAAAAGAAGATCAGCTTCACCGAGATCGGTGACGGTCTCTACGCCTTCACCGCCGAGGGCGATCCGAATTCGGGCGTCATCATTGGCGATGAAAGCGTGATGGTCGTGGAGGCCCAGGCCACGCCCCGGCTGGCCCAGAAGGTGATCGATTGCATCCGAACGGTCACCGACAAGCCGATCAGCCATGTCGTGCTGACCCATTATCATGCGGTGCGTGTGCTCGGTGCGAGCGCCTTCAACGCGCAGCAGGTGATCATGTCGGAAACGGCGCGCAACATGGTTGTCGAGCGCGGACAGGAGGACTGGGAGAGTGAATTCCAGCGCTTCCCGCGCCTGTTCCAAGGCCATGAATCGATTCCCGGCCTGACCTGGCCGACAACCACATTCAACGGCAAGATGTCTGTCTTCCTCGGCAAGCGCCGCGTCGACATCATGCAGATCGGCCGCGCGCATACCGCCGGCGATGCCGTCATCCACGTCCCGGATCAGAATGTCATGTTCACAGGCGACATCGTCGAGGCGGATTCCGCCTGCTATTGCGGCGACGGTCATTTTGCCGATTGGGGTAAAACACTCGAGGCTATCCGCGCCTATGATCTGGCTGCGATTGCGCCGGGCCGTGGCGACGCCCTTGTGGGCGGCGAGGCCGTGAATGCGGCGCTCGATCGCACGAAGGATTTTGTGGACTCGACCTATCGTCCGGTGGCGCGCGTTGCCGCGCGCGGCGGGTCGCTGAAGGACGCTTGGGACGCCATGCGTGCCGAATGCGATCCGAAGTTCAAGGATTACGCGATCTACGAACATTGCCTGCCGTTCAACGTGGCGCGCGCCTATGACGAGGCGCGCGGGATTGAAAACCCGCGCATCTGGACGGCGGCCCGCGACCTTCAGATGTGGGCTGATCTGCAAGGCTGATCTTTTCCCGGAGGAGGAGAGAAACATGAACAAACCTGTCGCGGAACGCTATCCCCTGGCGTTCCGGCTCTACCCCTATGCCCAATCGCCGGATCAGTCCGCGCAAGCGCCCGTCCGGCATCCGGTGATCGTTGTCGGTGGCGGCCCGGTCGGGCTTGCGACCGGGCTGGACCTCGGAACGCGCGGTATTCCCGTCCTCGTACTGGACGATCAGGAAGGGGCCGGCCTTGGAAGCCGCGCCATCTGCTTTGCCAAGCGAACGCTGGAAATCTGCGACCGGTTGGGTGCTGGCGCGGCCATGCTCGAAAAGGGCGTGCAGTGGAATATCGGCAAGGTCTTTCACGACGACAGGCTGCTTTACGAGTTCAACCTGCTCCCGGAGGATGGCCACGCCTATCCAGCCTTCATCAATCTCCAGCAGCCGCTGTTCGAAAAATTCCTGCATGAGGCGATTGTCAGGGCGCAGGCAGTGGGCGCGCCGATCGAGATTCGAGGTTTCAACCGCGTTGATGCCGTGGAGCGACATGACGATCACGTCGCGCTGGATGTAATGACGCCCGACGGGCCTTACCGTCTGGAAGCCGACTGGCTGGTCGCCTGCGACGGCGCGAAGTCGCCGCTGCGCAACAAGCTCGGCCTTGGCTTCGACGGGCGCGTCTTCGAGGACAATTTTCTCATTGCCGACGTGAAGATGAAGGCAGACTTCCCGACTGAGCGCTGGTTCTGGTTCGAGCCGCATTTCAAATCGGGAGACAGCGCCCTGCTTCACAAGCAGCCCGACGATATATGGCGGATCGACTTCCAGCTCGGCTGGAACATCGATCGACAGAAGGAGCTTCAGCCGGAGAACATCCGCGCGCGCGTCAGCGCCATGCTGGGGCCGGATGTCGAATACGAACTCGACTGGTGCTCGATCTATACATTCCAATGCCGCCGCATGGAAAAATTCCGCCACGGCCCGGTTCTATTCGCTGGCGATTCCGCCCATCAGGTCTCGCCTTTCGGAGCGCGAGGCGCAAATTCGGGCATTCAGGATGCGGACAATCTAGCCTGGAAACTGGCCATGGTGATCAAGGGGCTCGCGCCTGAGGCACTGCTCGACACATACGATCAGGAGCGCGTTTACGGTGCCGACCAGAATATCGCGAATTCGACGCGGGCGACGGATTTCATCACGCCGAAATCTGCAATGTCGAAGCTCTTCCGCAATGCCGTGCTCGATCTGGCAGAAACAGTTCCTTTCGCACGCACGATCGTGAATTCAGGCCGGCTTTCGCTGCCCTGCACCTATGACGGCTCGCCGCTCAACGGCCCCGACTGCCAGGGCCTGCCGTTCCGCACGCGACCCGGCAGCCCCTGCCCCGACGCGCCCGTCGGAAAAGACTGGCTGCTGCGGCTCATCGGCGGCGATCTCACGCTGCTGGCCATCGATACGGACATGCCGGAAGGCTTTGCTGCGCACGGGATTTCGCCGAAACAGCTTCGCCTGTCGTCACAGTCAAATCCCGCCCTCTGCGAACGCTATCTTGGCGAGGCAAAGAGCGCTGTCTACTTGATCCGCCCGGATCAGCATGTCGCTGCCCGCTTCGATCGGTTCGACGCGGACGCAATTGCAGCCGCTCTTGCGCGCGTTCTTGCAAAGGATTGAGTCGATGCTCGAGATGAAACCCAACTTCAACCGGCCGGATGAGACCTACGCCATGCTCATCAAGGCGCACGAGGGACTGTCCGAGGACGAGAGCCACGCCATGAACGCGCGGCTGATCCTCATCCTGATGAACCAGATCGGCGATCACGAAACGATCCGCAAGGCGCTCGATCTGGCCGCCGCCGTCAACAGGAAGTCGTAAGCGGGCTACGAGGCCCGCGCGCAACCACCAGCGAAGACCGTCCGTCCCGGAGAATGAAGCGGTCTTGTGCTTTTTCTTGCTCATCTCTTGGAAAGGCCGGGGCAGATGTTTCTGCCCCGGCCTCTTCATTTGCGTTCAGTTGCTCGCTTGCTTCAGCCCGGCTTCAAGGGCTTCCAGAATGCGTGCGACATCTTCACGGGTGATGATGAGTGTCGGCGACAGAATGATGTTGTTGCCCGAGGTGCGGACCATCACGCCAGCATCATAGGCCCCCTTGTAGACCTTGCCGACGGCGTCCTTGCTGGCCGGGCTCTTGTCATCGCGATTGGAGACGAGTTCCATCGCACACATCAGGCCCTTGCCGCGAACGTCGCCGACGAGCGGGTAGCGGCCCTTCAGCGTCTCAAGTCCCGCCAGCAGTTCGGCGCCGCGGGCGGCGGCGTTGGCGGGCAGGTCGCGCTTGACCGTCTCGGCAAGGCAGGCGACCGCAGCGGCCGCGCCGACCGGATGTCCCGAATAGGTATAACCATGGCCGATACTGCCCATGGCCGATCGGTCGGCCTCGAACACATCGGCGACGCGGCTCCCGATCATGACCGCGCCAAACGGGAAATACCCGTTGGTGATGGCCTTTGCAGTGCACATCAGATCGGGCTTCACGCCCCAGAGGCGGCTTCCGGACCAAGCGCCTGTCCGGCCGAATGCGGTGATGACTTCGTCGGCGATGAGGAGAATACCGTGCTTGTCGCAGAGCGCACGCATGGACGGCATCAGGCTTTCATGCGGCACGATGACGCCGCCGGCACCCAGAACGGGCTCCATGATCAGCGCGGCGATCGTATCTGCGCCATGGAAGGCGATCTCGTCGGCGAACTGGCGCACAATGCAGTCCGCCAGAACCTTCGGATCGTCGGCGTTGAAGGGGTTACGGTATGTGTAGGGTGCTGCCAGATGGATCGTGCCGGGCAGAAGCGGTTCATAGGCGCGGCGGAAGTTCTGATTGCCGTTCACGCTGGCGCCGCCGAAATGGGTCCCGTGATAGCCTTTCTTCAGCGAGACAAACTTGGTGCGCTCCGGCTGACCGTTGAGCTTGTGGAACTGACGGGCAAGGCGCAGCGCGGTCTCCACGCTGTCGGAACCTCCTGACGTGAAGAAGCTGCGTACCATCCCGTCCGGCGCGAAGAAGTCCGCAAGCGCCACCGACAATTCGATCAGCGGACCGTTCGTGGTGCCGCGAAACGCCGAATAGTAGGGGAGCTCGTTGAGCTGGGCGGTGATCGCCTGTTTGACCGGGTCGCAGGAATAGCCAAGATTGACGTTCCACAGCCCTCCGACGCCGTCGAGGAGCCGGTTGCCATCAATGTCGATGATTTCCGTACCTTCGCCGGCACTCACGATGACGGGAGGATTGGCCCGCATCTCGGCAGGATGAGCCATCGGGTGCCAGACATGGCGGGCGTTGTGTTCTGTCAGAAAATTGCTGTCGGCCATCGGTTTGTTCTCCTCTAAAAATGGATCAGGCAGAAAGGTGGGCAAGAGCTCGGGCATAGCTGTCACCGGGACGCGTCACATCGAAATGCACGCAATTCATTCCGGCGGCGACGCCCCCGCGAATGTTTTTCAACTGGTCATCAACGAAAACACAGTTTGCAGCAGGGATTGACAGGCCGTCGGTGATGAAGGCGTAGGCGCGCGGGTCCGGCTTCAGAATTTCGGTATAGGTCGCATCGACGATGAGGTCGAAATCGGAAAGAAACGGAAGCTTCGTCCGGAACTCCTTGCCGTAGAAAAGATCGAGTTCGTTTGACAGGATTGCCAGAAGATGGCCTGCGCGTTTGGCCGCGCCAATCGCCTCCAATGCCTCGGGACGGATGACCTTTGAAGGATCGTTGCCACGGACAGCGCTGAGGAAGGGGGGCAGTGTGTCCCATACCTCGCCGACCAGTTGACCAGTTTCCCTGGCGCGCGTGGTCCAATAGTCGCGCTCGGTCATGTGCCCGGCCTGCATCTCGTTCCAGAGCGGATCCGTTTCCACATCGAAGGGCCCCCGCCACGTGAGCGTGCCCGCGGGGAGGCGCAGCGCCTCTTCACTCAAATCATGTGTTTCGAAGAGCGTCTTGGAAATCACGCCCCCGAAATCGAGAACCAACGCACGTCGCGCCATTTACACAGTCTCCATGGTCTTGCTGAGAAATATCTCGGGCGGCTCCCCATCCAGCGCGGATGTCGCCTTGACGCATGCGCGCCGTACGGCGGCCTCGACCTCGCGTTCGAAAGCGGGCGTCATGCGACTGGAAATGCACGCTGCCGAAATGGTGGCCCGAACGCGGCCGTGGCTATCGAAGACGGGCGCGGCAATGCCGGTCACCTCCTCTTCGAAAGACCGGGTGGAAACAGCGCAGCCACGCTCACGTATGGCTTCGAGGCGCAGTCTCAACTCGGCTCCCGAACTGATCGTGTTGCTGGTAAAGCTCGCCGGCACCGGCAAATCGTTCAGTACGCCCTCAATGGTGGCCTCGTCCGCATAGGCAAGAAACGCCTGACCCGACGCCGTTGCATGGACGGGCAATGGCTGTGTCAGATCGACAAAGACGCGGGTGGGCCTACCTGGTTCCGACACGGCCACGGTCGTCATATGCTTGCCGGAAAAGACGCAGGCGTGAGAGGTCTCGCCGACTTCTTCCGTCAATTGGTTGAGGATCGGCTGCAGTGCTGCGGCCATCGGCACGCAAGCCTCCCTCACCCGTGCAAGTCTCAGTACGGCCGATCCCAACCTGTAGTGACGGGTCTGCGGATGCTGCTCGACGAAGCCGCATGAAACCAGCGACGACAGGATTCGCATGGCCGTCACCTTGTCGATGCCGGATGCGCGCGCCAGATCGCTCAGCCGATGTTCCGCCGGATTCGGCGAGAAAAAGCTTAATATACTCATAGCTTTATCGATGGTCTTCACGGCCTGCGCCTCACGTTCCCTGGCGGGTTTTGACATTTTTTTGTGCCCCGCCGCTTAACTACTTGACAGAAAGCAGTCGCGAATGCAACATTTTTGAAACGGTGTAGATAATAATGAACCACACCGGCAAACTGGGAGTTTGCGATCAGATGAGTGAATGGCGGCGGTGCCGTCATGCGAGCACGCAGTTTGTCCTGCGCGAGCGAGGCGTGTCGTCGCGGCATTTCGCGAGGCATGAAAGTCGGGAAGCTGTCGGGTGAAGGCCCGGCGTCATGGATGGGTGAAGGCACGATGCAGAATGAAATCAATCTCAGGCGGACCAAAGAGATTGCGCCCCAGGGGCTTCTCATCGACGGCAACTGGCGTCCGGCGAAATCCGGAGCAACCCTCGATGTTCTGTCACCCCTCGACGGAACGCGGCTGACGACCATTGCCGACGCGGGTCGCGAGGATGTCGATCTGGCCTGCGCCTCTGCCCGCACTGCCTTCGAGGCGGGAAAATGGTCCCGCGCCGCGCCTGCTCAGCGCAAGAAGGTGCTGCTGAAACTAGCCGAACTGATTGAGCGTGATGCACTCGATCTTGCCGTTCTCGGTGTGCGCGACAACGGCACGGAGATCGCCATGGCGCTGAAGGCAGAGCCAATGAGCGCCGCGACGACCTTCCGCTATTATGCTGAACTGATCGACAAGGTTTACGGCGAGATTGCTCCGACACAAGGCGACGTGCTTGCCCTGGTGCATCGCCAGGCAATCGGCGTCGTTGCCGCCATAGTGCCCTGGAATTTCCCGCTGATGATTGGCGCCTGGAAGATCGCTCCTGCGCTTGCGGCCGGCAACAGCGTCGTCCTGAAACCCGCCGAAACGGCTTCGCTGACTCTGCTGCGCCTCGCCGAACTGGCGCTGGAAGCGGGCGTCCCACCGGGCGTCTTCAATGTGGTGACGGGGAAAGGACCGATCACGGGAGAAGCGCTTGCGCTTTCCATGGATGTCGATGTGATGGCCTTTACCGGTTCCGGCGGCGTCGGCCGGAAACTGCTGGAATATTCGGCCCGCTCCAACCTCAAGCGCACCTATCTGGAGCTAGGCGGCAAGAGCCCGAACGTCGTCTTTGCCGATGCGCCAGATCTGGACAAGGCGGCCAAGGTTGCGGCCTACGGCATCTTCCGCAATTCCGGACAGGTCTGCATCGCCGGATCGCGCTTGCTCGTGGAGGCCTCCATCGCCGAAGAGTTTGCGGCAAAGGTCGCGCGGATTGCCGAAGGCATGAAGCTCGGCGACCCGCTCGATCTGGCAACGGAAGCCGGCGCCATCAATTCGGAAGCACAGTTGCAGCGTAGTCTTGGCTTTGCCGAACGCGCAACGGCACAGGGTGCTGAACTCCTGACCGGCGGTGCCCGCATCTTTGATGACACGGGAGGCTGGTTCATGGCCCCGACGGTACTTTCGAAGGTCCGCGCCGACATGGAAGTCGCCCGCCATGAGGTTTTCGGACCGGTTCTGGCCGTGATCCCCTTCTCCGACGAGGCCGAGGCGGTCCGCCTTGCCAACGACACGGAGTTTGGCCTCGCGTCAGCCGTATGGACCTCCAACCTCTCGCGTGCGCACCGGATGGTGCAGGCGCTCCGCGCCGGCGTTGTTCACGTCAATACCTATGGCGGTTCGGACATGACCGTTCCGCTCGGCGGCGTGAAGCAGTCGGGCAACGGCCATGACAAATCCCCGCACGCACTCGACAAATTTTTCGACCTCAAGACCGCATGGATTCAACTGTGAGCGCACCGAACAACCTTCCGCAATCAGCACCGGCTGTCATCATCGGCGGCGGAATTATCGGGGTTTCGACCCTTTATCACCTGGCCAAGAAGGGCGTCGAAGGCGCCGTTCTCCTGGAACGCAAGCAACTCGCTTCCGGCACGACCTGGCACGCGGCCGGAATTGTCGGCCAGCTGCGTGAAAGCTCTGCGCAGACGGAACTGTCGAAATATACGGCGCGTCTGTTCACCGAACTTGAGGTCGAGACGGGCCAGGCCACCGGCTACAAGCAGAACGGAACCCTGCATCTTGCGCTGTCCGACATCCGCGCGGAACAGCTCAGGCGCAACCACGACCATGCAGCGCGCATGAAGATCGACAGCCGCCTTCTCTCGGTCGAGGCGATTGGGGAGCTTTGGCCTCTGGTCGATACATCGGATGTCCATTGCGGCTTCCTGGTTCCCTCCAACGGACAGGTCAACCCGCTCGACGTGACACAGGCGCTGGCAAAGGGTGCAAAGGCGCGCGGATCGAAGATCTTCGAGAACACCAAGGCGACGCGGATCCTGACCCGCGACGGAAAGGTGATCGGGGTTGAGACCGACCGCGGCGTGATCGCCACCGAAAAGGTCCTTCTGGCGGCCGGCATGTGGTCATTGCAATTTGCCGCCGCGCATGGCGTCACCGTCCCGCTGCACGCGGCCGAACATTTCTATATCCTGACCGAGGCTATTCCCGATCTGCCGAAAACCCTGCCCGGGCTCGTTGTGCTTGAAGAGCGGATCTACACCAAGGAGGATGCCGGCAAGCTCCTCATCGGCGGCTTCGAGGGACACGGCAAGGCATGGGCGCGCGAGGGCATTCCGGAGAGCTTCGAGTTCGATGAGCTTCCCTTCGACATGGAGCATGTGGAACCGGTTCTGGAGAAGTTTTTCACTCGTTTTCCAGCGCTGGAGACCATGGGCATCCAGACCTTCTTCAATGGTCCGGAAAGCTTTACTCCGGACGGGCGCCCCTATATCGGACCTGCGCCGGAAATGCCCGGCCTGTTCATTGCCGCCGGGATGAACTCCAATGGCATTCTGAATTCCGGCGGCGTCGGCCTCACGATGGCATCCTGGATGACAGACGGACAGCCGCCGCGCGCAGTGGCGTCCATGCTGGCTGCCCGCGCCCATCCGTTCCAGAGGAACAAGGCGTACAATGCCGAACGGGTCAAGGAAAGCATCGGTCTTCACTACGGACTGCACTGGCCAGGCCGTCAGATCGAGACGGCGCGCGGCATTCGGCGCATTCCCCTGCACGACCGGCTCCTGTCGGCCGGGGCGGTGATGTCCGAACGCATCGGGTGGGAAGTGCCGATGTATTTTGACCCCGCCAATCCCGCATGGCCGGAGCGCGCAAGCCTCGGCTGGCAGGACTGGTCGCCGCGGGTGCAGGAAGAATGCCTCGCCGCCCGTGACCATGCGGTGCTGATCGATCAGTCCATGTACGGGAAAATCCTGCTTCAGGGGCCGGATGCCGTCAAGGCGCTCAACCACATCAGCGGCGCGGAAATGGACGTCGCGATCGGCACCTCGGTCTACACGCAGTTCATGAACGAGAAGGGCGGCATCGAAGCCGATGTGACGGTCACGCGGATCGCGCCCGAACAGTTCGTCGTTGTCACCGGCCACCCGAGCCAGATCCGCGACCAGGCGCATATCCGCGCACACGCCGATCCCAACTGGCGTTTCGAGATTTTCGATGCGACGTCTGCCTATGGCCTGCTCACGATTCATGGCCCGCAATCCCGCGCCATCCTTCAGCAATTGTCCGGAGACGATCTTTCGAACGAGGCATTTCCGTTCGGTGCAGCACGGGAGATCGATCTCGCCTTTGCGCGGGTCTGGACCATCCGGCGCTCGTTCCTGGGCGAACTCGGCTACGAACTGATGGTTTCCAGCGAGTTTGCAGCGCATGTCTATGATGAGATCATGCGCGCAGGGGCCTCCCATGGTCTGCGGCATGCCGGCATGTTCGCGCTCGGTGCGTGCCGTCTCGAAAAGGGCTTCCGACATTTCGGTCACGATATCGGCGAGGAAGACACGCCTTACGAAACCGGGCTCGGTTTCGCGGTCAAGCTCGACAAGACTGATTTCGTTGGACGTGATGCACTGTCCATCCAGAAAGCGCGCCACGGTGCGGCCACGCCGCATCGCACCGTCTCCGTCATGGTCGACGGCGCATCCGCCGAGGCTGGTCCGTATCTCATCCACAACGAGCCGGTCTTCAAGAACGGCGAACTGGTAGGCCATGTCACATCCGGCGGCTGGGGCTTCCGGTTGAATGCCATGATCGGTCTTGCATCCCTGCATCAGGAGGGAGGGGTCACCAAGGACTGGATCGATGAAGCCGGCTTCTCGGTGCAGATCGCGGGCAGGCTTTATCCCATCCGTGTTCAGCTCGGAGGCTTCTACGACCCCTCCGGAGCGATCATGCGCGGCTGAGTTCAAGACACCATAATAATCAGGGGAACGACAGATGAGCGAACAAAAAACAATCCTCGTGATCGGCACTTACGACACGAAGGATCAGGAGCTCAACTATGTGGCCGAGCGCATCCGGAAACTCGGAGGCAAGGTGATTTCGATGGACGTGAGTGTCCTGGGCGATCCGTCCAGACCGGCGGATTTCTCGAAACACGATGTTGCTGCGGCGGCCGGAAAGACGATCGCCGATGCGATCAACGCGGAGGATGAAAACTTCGCCATGCAGATTATGGCCGCGGGGGCAGCGAAACTGTGTACCCGCCTCTATGCGGAAGGCCGCGTCGACGGCATGATCGCGCTCGGCGGCACAATGGGAACCGATCTTGCACTCGACTGCGCTCGTGCATTGCCGATCGGCGTACCGAAATACGTGGTCTCGACCATTGCCTTCTCGCCGCTGATCGCGCCTGACCGGCTGTCCGCCGACATCCAGATGATCCTCTGGGCCGGCGGCCTCTATGGGCTGAACGACATCTGCAAGGCGACGCTCAGCCAGGCGGCCGGCGCGGTTTATGGCGCTGCGCTCGCGGTCGAGCCCCCGGATCCAGACAGACCTGTCATCGGCATGGTCAGCTTCGGATCGTCGGCGCTCCAATACATGGTGCAATTGCGCCAGCCGCTCATTGATCGCGGTTTCTCGGTCGCCGTCTTCCATGGCACCGGCATGGGTGGCATGGCGATGGAAAGTCTCGCGGAACAGGGTTATTTCGCCGCTGTCCTCGAACTCGCCGTTGCCGAAATCGGCAATCTCATGGTCGGCTCCGTCGTCAATGCGGGCGCCAACCGGATGCTTGCGGCCGGCAAGCACGGCACGCCGATCATCGCCGCGCCCGCCTTCGGCGACATGATCGACTTCGCCACCTGGCAGCCCGTGCCCGAGCGCTTCCGCGACCGGCCGTACCATGCTCATAACCGCCTGCTGGCGTCTGCCTCTCTGACGGGGCAGGAGCGGCGCGAACTGGCCCGCGAAGTGGCCCGCCGCCTCAAGCAATCAAGCGGTCCCGTCCACTTTCTGCTTCCCACCCAGGGCGTTCATGCATGGGATGTCGAGGGCATGCCGGCGCACGATCCGCAGGCGCTCGCCGAAATGGTGGACGAATACAAGACCGTGATGGCGGACCCGATCGAGCTTACCGTTCTCGATTGCCACATCAACGACCTGGCGTTTTCCCAAAAGGTTCTCGAGGTGATCGATCGCTGGATCGCCGACGGCACCATCAAGACAGCGCGCTGAGGCGATCATGGACCCGCGTTACGCCCCGCTTTTCGAGCCATTGAAGATCGGGCCGGTCACCGCCCCGAACCGGTTCGTATCAATGCCGCATGCGATAGGTCACAGCTACCTCATGCCGAACGGTGCCATCGGCATCCGCGAGACGCGGGCCGAAGGTGGCTGGGGGATTGTATCCATGCAGCTCAGCGAGATCGACCCGACCTCCGACCTTGCAGGTCTGCCCTACGAGAGGCTGTGGGACGATGGGGACGTGATCGCGCACGCCCGTTCGGTCGAACGGATCCATGCGCATGGCGCGCTGGCATCGATCGAACTCGGCCACACCGGTATTCGCTCGCGCGGCATAACGACGGGCTACCCCGCAATGGGCCCGTCGGTCGTGCCGATCCTCAAGCCGGACATGCCATTCATGGCCAAGGCGATGGATCGGCAGGACATCCGCGATCTCAGGCAGATGTTCCGCGCCGCGGCGCGCCGAGCCAAGGCCGCAGGGTATGACATCGTCTATGTCTATGCCTCGCATGAGGCTTCGATCCTCTGGCACTTCCTGTCGCCCGCCTACAATTTCCGAACCGACGAATATGGCGGCAGTTTTGAAAACCGCCTGCGGCTGTTTCGCGAGGTTCTCGAGGAGACGAAGGAAGAGGCGGGCGACGACATGGCGGTTGCCGTGCGCTTCGCCGTCCACGAGCTTTCCGGCCCGAAGCGTATTCTCAACGACGGGGAGGGCCGAGCAGTCATCGAGGCGCTCGCCGAACTTCCCGATCTATGGGACGTCAACGTGTCCTCCTGGAGCCGCGACAGCGGCACGGCGCGATACGATGCCGAAGCTTTCCAGGAAGAATTCACCAGCTTCGTCAAGCAGGTGACCGGAAAGCCGGTGCTTGGCGTCGGTCGCTTCACCTCTCCCGATGCGATGGTCAGCCAGATCAGGCGCGGCGTGCTCGACCTCATCGGTGCAGCACGCCCCTCGATTGCCGATCCCTTCCTGCCCGCGAAGGTCCGCGAGGGCCGTATCGAGGATATCCGGGAATGCATCGGCTGCAACATGTGCGTTGCGGTCGAAACCATCGGGGTGGAGTTGCGCTGCACGCAGAACCCGACGATCTCCGAGGAATGGCGCCGCGGCTGGCACCCGGAGCGCATTCCGGCGACCTCGAATGCCAAATCGGTTCTTGTCGTCGGCTCCGGGCCCGCCGGACTGGAGGCTGCACTTGTTCTTGCCAAGGCCGGTCACGAGGTCACTGTTGCCGAGCGTGCCGATGAACTGGGCGGGCGTTCCACGCGCGAGGCTCGGATCAAGGGCCTCTCCTCCTGGGGCCGGGTAAAAGACTATCGGATCTATCAGCTCCAGCAGATGCTGAATGTGAACCTTTACCCAGGCAGCGTGCTTGATGCGGACAGCATCGCGGATTTCGAAGCCGATCACATTCTGCTGGCGACAGGCGCTCCCTGGCGCGGCGATGGCGCAGGGCGCACAAGGCTACAGCCCATCCCCGGATTTGCCAGCAGGGCGCTGACGCCGGACGATGTCATGGACGGCGCGGCCATCGGCTCGATCGTCGCGATCTATGACGACGATCATTACTATATGGCCAATGCGCTCGCCGCCGATCTTGCCGCCAAGGGCCATCAGGTCCACCTGATCAGCCCCATGCCTGCGCTCTCGGCCTGGATGGGTCACACGCTTGAGCAGCCGCGCATGATCGCCGAGATGAAGGCGGCCGGCGTGCGCATGTATCCCAACAGCGCGGCCACGGGCTGGAGCGATGACGGTCTTGCGATCGTCCGCGGCGATACGGGCGAGGCCCTGCCGACCATTGCCGCCGCAACCCTCATTACGGTCGGCACCCGTTTGCCGGACACCCGCCTTTCCACAGCACTGATGGAAAAGGGCGTCCCATTCCGCGTGATCGGCGATGCGGAATGTCCGAGCGTCATCCAGGGGGCGGTCTATTCGGGCCACCGCCACGCGCGCGAACTGCTCGGAACGGAACCGGAAAACCGGATCTTCAAACGCGAACGTCCGACACTTTTTCTCTGAGACCAGAAGGAAGACAAAATGACCGCCAAGCGGACACCGCTTTACCACGCCTTCAAGGCGCGCAATGCCGAAATGGCCGAAAAGGCCCATTTCCTGACGGCCAATGTGTTTACCGATGCGAAGACGGAACATGAGGCTGTGCGCAACGCCGCTGGCCTTTTCGAGATCTTCGGACAGTTCCTGCTGGAAGTGGCGGGCGTCAATGCCGAGACGTTGCTGAACGAGACCTTCGTTGCCGACATGACCAAGGTTGCGCCCGGACGCGGCGTCTATTGCGGCATCCTGAACGACAAGGGCGGCTTCATCGACGACGTCATTACCTATCGCCCGGCGCAGGATGTCTTCTGGGTCGTTCCTGCGCCGCATCGCGTCGACAAGATCGAGGCATACTTGAAAGAGCGCGGGAAAGCGCGTGGCGTTCACGTCGTATCGCTCGGCTATCGCTATGTATCGCTCTCGCTCCAGGGGCCGCAATCGCGCGCCTGCCTCGAGCGCGTCACGACGCTCAACGTTTCCAACGAGGCGCTGCCGGGATTCGGCGTTGCCACGGCAACGGTTGCGGGCGTCGATGACGTGATCGTCACGCGGACGGGTTTCACCGGCGAACTCGGTTATGAACTCTGGGTGCCCACCGAATATGTTGAAAGCTTCTACGATGCTCTGCTCGAGGCCGGCAAGCCGCTCGGTCTGGTGCCCTGCGGCGCAGGGTCCATGGGGTCGCTGCGCATCGAGAAGCGCTTCCCGATCTGGGGGCGCGATATTGGCGAGGATACGACGCCCATCGAAGCTGGGCTTGGCTGGACCGTCAAGCCGAAGACCGTCGCCTATCCTGGGAAGGATGTGGTCGAGCGCCAGAAGACTCAAGGCGTGGACAGGATGCTGGTTCTCCTGGAACTGCCCGCGGGTGCCGCCCTCCCCGCCATCGGCGCGATCGTCAAGTCCGGAGCCGAAACGGTCGGCAAGGTCACGTCGGCGGCTTATGGCCATACGGTCGGCTACGGGATTGCTCTTGCCTATGTTTCTGCAGCCAGCGCCACCGAAGGCGAGACCCTGACGCTGGAAGGTGGGCCGTCCGTTACGGTGCACAGGACGGCTGTCTATGATCCGAAATCCACCCGGTCTCGCGCATAAAGGAACTCCAAGATGAAGATTGTTGTGACAGTGAAGCGCGTTGTGGATTACAACGTGAAGATCCGCGTCAAGGGCGACGGAACGGGCGTTGAGCTCGCGAACGTCAAGATGTCGATGAACCCGTTCGACGAAATCTCCGTCGAAGAGGCGCTCCGCCTGAAGGA
>UBQX01000035.1 GCA_900467685.1 Hyphomicrobiales bacterium | reverse complement strand
ACACCCCAGAAACAGTCAACACGGCTTTTCGAAAAAAGTTGAAAAATGTGACAACTAATTGATTTTAAATCACTATTGCTGAATGAGCCTTATGAGCTTCACTTTGAGCGTCCGCGCAGCCCCCTTCACTGCCGCCCCTGCCCCCGGATTTTCACAATTGGCAGGCATGAAGGCGATGACGCGCGTCATCGGGGTTTTGCGCACTCTTGCCGGCCATCTCCGTGCATGAAGTTTGACTCCCGCGCGTACACAGGGCAGATGTTGCATAACAAGAAAATACTGGGCCAGGCGGACACTGAATGACAGACGGCAGGGAACTGACACGGCTGCTCGGCAACGAGCCCGCGCTGCTCGCTGACGGCCGTCGCGCGCCTGACAGGCGCGAGATTTCCTTCCGCTGGCTCTCCGGCACATTTCTCACAGGCATCACAAGCACGATCCTCATGGGGGTCGCTCTCTCAGCTGCGCTGGATGGTCGTCGTCAGTTGGCCATTCCTGCAGAGGCTTACGCGAGTGCACGCGAGGACGGGGATGCCACCCCGCTTGTTGCCAAACGGGGTGGCAGACTGATTGCAACGAGCATCGCCGCCAAGCCGGCCGACAAGCAGATCATGGAAGTTTCGACCATGATCCAGCAAGGTGGGAAGGAAGTCGTTCGCCGCCAGCCATTCGAGCATGTGAAGATGGCGCTCGCCGCAGCCCATTCCACGCAGGAAACCTATCCGGAGTTCGATGCGCTCGCCATCTTCTCCACGGGAACCAAACCTGCCGTGCCCTCCGTGAGCACAGGCCAGATATACGGGTCGGACGTCGAATCGGAAGTCAGCCTCGAAACCTCCGAGTTTCCGACCAAGGAAACCGGCTTTAACTACGCGCCGGCGATGACGCTGGAAGAGATCGAGGAGACCGTCCGCACCAACGGTTCTGTTCTGACCGACGGCAACAGCCAGGTCGCCTCCCTCTATTACGTCGACCCGAGGCGTTTCGCAGCCAGCAACAGCGCGCTCGACATCACGTCGGGCCTGACTGCAAAGGTCATCGAGTCGAACATGTCGGTGGCGTCGCCCGAGGCCATCACCACCACGACGCCCGAATATGCCGACGATATCATTCCGATCCGCTCGGATATCGATATCGCAAGCGCCCTTTCTTCGAATGGCTATTCGAAGAAACAGGCCGAGCTGGTCTCGCGCAGCCTTTCGGACGCCTACGGCAACGACAAGCTCCGCGACGGCAACATTCTGCGCATGGGCATCATGCAGACAGGCGAAGATCTGAAGATCGTGCGCGCCAGTATCTACCAGCGTGATCAGCACGAAGTGACCATTGCACTCGACGACAAGGGCAATTTCGTTAAAGGAACGGCTCCGCCCGTGATCAAGGCGATGGCCTCCGCGCTGGACGACAATCTCCTGGCGCCACAAGCGGGCTCCGACCTTCCGAGCGTCTACGATGGGATCTACCGGGCAGCGCTTTCCTATGGGATGGGGCTCGACCTGACGAACCAGATTGTCAAGCTTCTGGCAAACTCGGTCGACTTCCAGGCCCAACTGCGCCCCACCGACAAGCTGGAAGCCTTCTTCTCTGTTGCCGATCAAACCGGCAAGGTGACCAAGAATTCGGAACTTCTGTTCCTCTACGCCAAGTTCGGCGATAACGAGACACGGCTTTACCGTTTCCAGGACCCCAGCGACGACAGCGTCGATTATTACGGTCCTGACGGAAAGAGCATTCACCAGTTCCTGCTGCGCAACCCGGTTCCGGGCGGTATCTTCAAGTCCGGCTTCGGCATGCGGCGGCATCCGATCTTGGGCTACATGCGCATGCATACGGGTGTAGACTGGGCCGCACCACGCGGAACCCCGATCATCGCGACCGGTAGCGGCACGGTCGAAAAGGCCGGCTGGGACCGTGGCGGTTACGGCAACCAGACCATCATCCGCCACGCCAACGGCTATGAAACGTCCTACAACCACCAGAGCGCGATTGCGAAGGATGTCGTTGAGGGCGCCAAGATCCACCAGGGTCAGGTCATCGGCTGGATCGGCACGACGGGACAATCGACAGGCCCGCATCTGCACTACGAGATGATCGTCAACGGCAACAAGGTGGACCCGCTGAAAATCCGTCTGCCCGACGGGAAGTCGCTCGACGGCGATGCGCTCGCCAAATTCGGCGCCGAGCGCAAGCGTATCGATGCGCTCCTCGGCCACGAAGACTGGAACATCGCCAGCAATTGATACCTGGCCCAAAAGCCAAAATGCCCCCGGCTTTCACCGAGGGCATCTCGTTTGTGATGGCGTTTTACTTACGCGGCCTGGCTGATCGTCTCACCCGAAACGAAGATCAGGCGGTCCGAACCGGCACTCACCGTCACGGCAGATCCATCCTGGATATCGCCCGAGAGGATCTTTTCGGCCAGCGGATCCTGAAGATATTTCTGGATCGCGCGCTTCAGCGGCCTTGCGCCATAGACCGGGTCGTAACCCTTGTCGCCCAGCCATTCGCGTGCGGTTTCGTCCAGCGTGATCGTGATCTTGCGATCGGCGAGCAGCTTGACGAGCCGGCCCATCTGGATATCGACGATCGTGCCCATTTCCCTGCGGCGCAGCCGGTGGAACAGGATGATCTCGTCGACACGGTTCAGGAATTCCGGACGGAAGTTGATCCGCACGACACCCATGACCTGTTCGCGGACACTGTCGGTATCCTCGTTTTCGCCGAGCCCGGTCAGGAATTCCGAACCGAGGTTGGAGGTCATGATGATGATCGTGTTCTTGAAGTCCACGGTCCGGCCCTGGCCATCAGTCAGGCGACCGTCGTCCAGAACCTGCAGCAGGACGTTGAACACATCCGGATGCGCCTTCTCGATCTCGTCGAACAGCACGACCTGGTAGGGCCGGCGCCGAACGGCCTCGGTCAGAGCGCCGCCTTCATCATAGCCGACATAGCCGGGCGGTGCACCGATGAGCCGCGAGACCGAATGCTTCTCCATATATTCCGACATATCGATGCGCACGATCGCCGACTCCTCGTCGAAGAGGAAGCGGGCCAGAGCCTTGGTCAGTTCCGTCTTGCCGACGCCGGTGGGGCCCAAGAACATGAACGAGCCGATCGGCCGGTTCGGGTCCTGCAAGCCGGCGCGCGCGCGGCGAACCGCCCGCGAAACGGCCTGAACCGCATCGCCCTGGCCGACAACCCACTTGGCGAGTTCGTCTTCCATGCGCAGCAGCTTGTCGCGTTCGCCTTCCAGCATCTTGTCGACCGGAATTCCTGTCCAGCGGGAGACGACCTGCGCGACATTGTCGGGCGTGACGACCTCTTGAACCATGGCTTCCGCACCCGAACCATCGCGCGCTTCCGCAGCCTGGAGCTCCTTCTCGAGACCAGGAATGACCCCGTAGGCAAGCTCGCCGGCCTTCTGGAATTCGCCATTGCGCTGGGCAATCGCCAGATCGTTGCGCGCTTCGTCAAGCTTGCGCTTGAGTTCGGCGGCGTGACCCAGCTTCTGCTTTTCAGCCTGCCAGCGGGCCGTCAGCGCATTGGCGCGCTCTTCCAGATCCGAAAGGTCAAGCTCCAGCTTTTCAAGCCGGTCCTTCGACGCATTGTCCGTTTCCTTCTTCAGCGCCTCGCGCTCGATCTTCATCTGCATGATGCGGCGATCGAGTTCGTCCAGCTCTTCGGGCTTCGAATCCACCTGCATGCGCAGCCGCGATGCGGCTTCGTCCATCAGGTCGATGGCCTTGTCCGGCAGGAAGCGGTCGGTGATGTAGCGGTTCGACAGCACGGCGGAGGCAACCAGCGCCGAGTCCGAAATCCGGACCTTGTGGTGCTGTTCGTATTTCTCTTTCAGACCGCGCAGGATCGAAATCGTGTCTTCCACCGTCGGCTCCGAGACCATGACGGGCTGGAACCGGCGGGCAAGAGCCGCATCTTTCTCGACATGTTTGCGATATTCATCAAGCGTAGTCGCGCCAACGCAGTGCAACTCGCCGCGAGCCAAGGCGGGCTTCAGCAGGTTAGACGCATCCATCGCGCCATCTGCTTTGCCGGCACCGACCAACGTATGCATTTCGTCGATGAAGAGGATGATATCACCATTCTCCGACTGCACTTCCGAAAGCACGGCCTTCAGGCGCTCTTCGAATTCGCCGCGATACTTCGCTCCGGCGATCAAAGCACCCATGTCGAGCGCCATCAGCTTCTTGTCACGCAGCGATTCCGGCACGTCACCATTGATGATCCGCAGCGCCAGACCTTCGGCGATCGCCGTCTTGCCGACGCCGGGCTCACCGATCAGAACCGGATTGTTCTTCGTGCGGCGTGACAGAACCTGGATCGCACGACGGATTTCATCGTCGCGGCCGATCACCGGATCGAGCTTGCCGTCGCGGGCATCCGCCGTCAGATCGCGGGCATATTTCTTCAGCGCATCAAAACCCTGTTCGGCATTGGCGCTATCGGCCGTGCGGCCCTTGCGGACATCGTTGATCGCCTGGTTCAGCGCCTGCGGCGTGACCCCGGCCTTTTTCAGGGTAGCCGATGTCGAAGCAGACGATTCGATGCTGAGCGCCTGAAGCAGACGTTCGACGGTCACGAAACTGTCGCCCGCCTTCTTGGCGGCCTCTTCGGAGGTGGCGAAAACCTTGGCCAGCGGCTGCGACAGGTAGACCTGGCCGTTGCCGCCAGAAACCTGCGGGATCTTGGCAAGCGCCGCATCATTGGCAATGCGCGCCTCGCGGGGATCGCCGCCCGCCTTCTGGATGAGCGCCGAAGCCATGCCCTGGTCATCGTCCAGGAGCACCTTCAGCACATGTTCGGCGGTGAATTGCTGGTGTCCGGCAGCAAGAGCGCCGGTTTGAGCCGATTGCAGGAAACCGCGCACGCGCTCGGAATATTTCTCGATATTCATATGGTCCTCCGTTCCTCGTTCCGCCCTCACTGAGGCACGGATCGACGGGTTTGAGATAGGCTCCCTGAAAGGCGAGCCTTCGATGAGAAATATGGGCGCGACGCAGCGTTTTTAAAGAGGTTTAAATGCAAAAATCCCCGGAACTTTCATCCCGGGGATCGTTGAACCGTTACGGTTTGATATTCGTCATTCGCCGGCTTCGGCAAGCGCGGGCTGGTCGGCGGGAGCCTCGCTGGCTTCACCTTCCGCAGCAGCGCTCTGGCGGCGGCGCTGCGGACGGCGCGGACGACGCTGACGCGGTTCCTGCTCGCCGGCAGCTTCCGCCGGAGCCTCTTCGCCGAGGATCACTTCAGCAGGGATGCCTTCGATGTCCGGCTGCGGGCCACTGCCGTCATAGGGCTGTTCGGCCTGCGGCTGCGCCTGCTGATGCGAACGCTGCTGCTGCGGCTGGGACTGCTGCACCGGTGCGGCATCCGAACCGTTGTCGTCCTCGTCGCGATCCGCATAATCGTTGCGATCGTCGCGCTGGAAGCGTTCCTGCATCTGCGCCTGGGCGCTTGCGATGATACGGTTATAGTGTTCGGCGTGCTGGAGATAGTTCTCCGCCATCACCCGGTCCCCGGAGCTCTGGGCATCACGGGCAAGCTGCGCGTATTTCTCGGCGATGTGCTGCGCAGTACCGCGAATCTTGACGTCCGGTCCGGAGCTGTCATAGGTCCGCGTCAAAGGGTTGGAACCCTTGCGCATGTTTCCATTGTTGTTGTTATTGTTATTATTGTTGTTGTTATTGTTGTTACGCCCGCGACCGCGTTTGTTCTGCTGTCCTGGCCTCATTGATGGCTCACCTGAACTTCTTTCTAAATGACCACAAAATGGCTCCGGCCTGCTCTGTCTATCGAGACAGGACTTGCGAGCCGCAGCGTCCGCGCGTGACCGCACCTTCTTGCCGCTTGTGAGTTATTGAACAGATTTCCGCACAGGGACTGTCGGTACCCCAGAAACTCTTGTTAAGAGAGCAACCATCTTGGCGAAAGCTGATCCGGGAATAATTCCGCCGGCGCTTCAGCCCTAGTGCGCACAGGCAAACTAGCCCGCTTCCCCCCCAAATCCAAGCGTTTTTTTCGCGGTCGCGAGATTATTCGCCAGAAAAGCCGGGGCTTCGCGCGAAAATCAGCGCCCGATCGCGCTCGCCATAATCGCGTATTGCGTGGCGAACGACGAAACCGGCGGCTTCAAAGATGGCCTGTACCGCGGCCATCTGGTCCCAGCCGAACTCGACACCGACGAATCCACCATCGGCAAGATATTGATCTGCCTGATTCGCGATGATTCGGTAGGGGTCCAGCCCATCCGCACCGCCATCGAGCGCTGCCAGCGGATCATGCTCCCGCACCTCACGGTCAAGACCTGCAATATGGGCCGACGGGATATAGGGGGGGTTGGAGACGATGACGTCAAACCGCCCTCGCACATGCGAGAACCAGTCGCTTTGCAGACCTTCGAAGCGATCACCGAGGCCGTTCAAATCGGCATTGGCCTTCGCGGTGGCAAGCGCATCTTCGGATATATCGGTCCCAACTCCGCTCGCTTCGGGGCATTCATGAAGCAGCGCAAGGCAGATCGCCCCCGTTCCGGTCCCCAGATCGAGAAGCCGTGGCTTGCGCCCCTGCCCCACCATCTCGCGAAGCAACGGCAGGATGGCATCGACCAGAACTTCCGTGTCTGGGCGGGGCTCAAGCGTTTCCTTCGAAAGCAGCAGCTTCAAGCCGTAGAATTCGCGCCAGCCAAGAATGCGATAGATCGGCTCGCCGGCGATGCGTCTCTGCGCTGCGGCACGAATGCGCACAATGTCATCGCCTAACACAGGTGAACGGCCGCGCGCGATCACAGCGGCCGGCTCCAGGTCAAGAAGACCGCTTACCAGAATCCGCGCTTCCAGCGCCGGATCATCAAGGTCGGCGTCGCGGAAGAGACCGCGAACCTCCGCCATTATCTGATCGAGATTGAGATCAGGCTCCGGCATGTTCGTTGCCGAGCTGCGCCAACTGACCTGCCTGATAATCCGCGACGAGTGCGTCGATCACTTCATCCAGCTCGCCTTCGATCACCCGGTCGAGCTTGTAGAGCGTCAGGTTGATGCGATGGTCGGTGAGCCGCCCCTGTGGGAAGTTATAGGTGCGGATGCGCTCTGACCGGTCACCCGAGCCGACCTGGCTCTTGCGCGAGGCCGAGCGCTCACTATCGGCGCGCTGCCGCTCGATATCATAAAGCCGCGCGCGAAGAACCTGCATGGCCTTCGCCCGGTTCTGGTGTTGCGACTTTTCCGAACTGGTGACGATGATGCCCGTCGGAAGATGGGTGACGCGCACCGCCGAGTCGGTCGTGTTCACGTGCTGTCCGCCCGCACCGGAGGAGCGCATCGTATCGATACGGATATCCTCGGGGCGGATTTCGATGTCGATCTCTTCCGCTTCGGGCAGAACGGCCACGGTGGCCGCAGACGTATGAATGCGCCCGCCCGCTTCCGTTTCCGGCACGCGCTGCACGCGATGAACGCCGGACTCGAACTTCAACTTTGCGAACACGCCGCGTCCACTGACCGTCGCGATGATTTCCTTGTAACCGCCGGCCTCGCCTTCGCTTTCGGAAAGGATTTCCACCTTCCAACCATGTGCCGAGGCATAGCGTTCATACATACGGAAGAGGTCGCCCGCAAAAAGGGCGGCCTCATTGCCGCCCGTTCCGGCACGGATTTCGAGGATCGCGCTCTTTTCGTCTGCCGCATCCTTCGGCAGAAGCAGTATCTGCATCTCGCTTTCGAGCGTTTCGATGCGCGCCTTCAGGTCCGGCAGTTCCATTTCGGCCAGATCGCGCATTTCGCGGTCCGTCGCCTTGTCCGAAAGCAGAGTCTCCAGATCGGCGAACTCGCTCTCCACCTTCTGGAATTCGCGGATCTTCTTCACCACCGGCTCAAGCTCGGAATATTCCGCAGCAAGCTTGATATAGACATCCGCTGCGGGGCCGGCCGACATTCGGGCCTCGACCTCGCTGAACCGGCGCTCCAGCTCGCGCATTTTCTCGATGGGAAGCTTGGCCAAGTGTCTTATCCTAGAGCGGCAGGTTGTTCGCCTGCGCGAACTTTTCCAGGATATGGCGCATCGGCTCGCGCGGGAAACCTTCGTCCAGCGCCGCATTCATCATGTCTGAAAGCTGCTTCACATCAAGCCCGAGCAGCATCGCCTTGACCGGGCCGATTGAGGCAGGCGACATGGAAATCGAACGGAACCCCAGCCCCATCAGCGCCATGGCGGAGAGCGGCTTGCCCGCCATTTCCCCACAGAGCGTCAGCGACGTGTTGTTACGCTCTGCGGCCCGGACGATATCGCGCAGGATACGCAGGAACGGACGGCCCAGAATATCGAAGCGATCCGAAACGCGTGCATTGCCACGGTCGACGGCCATCGAAAACTGGAACAGGTCATTCGAGCCGACAGAAACGAAGTCGACCTCCGACATCAGCTCGTCCAGCTGCCACATCAGCGCCGGCACTTCCAGCATCGCGCCGAATTGCAGCTTCTTCGGCAGTTCATAACCGAAGCGCGACAGATGCTGGAACTCCTTCTGCATCAGCTCTCGCACCGCCCGAAGCTCGGAAATTTCCGTCACCATCGGGATCATCATGCGCAATTCCTGCCCGCTCGCAGCACGCAGAAGCGCGCGCAACTGTGTGCGGATCAGGCCGGGCCGGTCGAGCGCCAGACGGATCGCCCGCCAGCCGAGCGCCGGGTTTTCCTCATCCGCGCCGCGGAAATAGGGCACGACCTTGTCGCCGCCGATATCGAGCGTGCGGAACGTCACCGGCCGGCCTGCCGCCTGACGCAGAACGCTGCGATAAAACGCCTCCTGCTCCTCCAGTTTCGGCATGTTCGACGCGATCATGAATTGAAGCTCGGTGCGGAACAGCCCCACACCGATCGCGCCCGATTCGTTGAGTTGCGGCAGATCGACCAGAAGCCCGGCATTCATCAAAAGATTGATGCGCTGACCATCCTTGGTGATCGGCTCGACAGAACGCAAGGCCCGGAACTGTTCCTGCCGACGGGCGCGGAAGCGCACCTTCTCTTCATAAGAGACGCGCAGTTCCGCCGCCGGGCGCAGATGCACGCTGCCGCCGTCGCCATCGATGATGATCGGGTCACCGTTTTCGGCAAGCGCCACCAGCCCCGCAGCCTGACCGACAATCGGCACGCCCATGGCGCGCGCGACGATAACGACGTGGCTCGTCACCGCGCCTTCTTCCAGCACGAGACCGCGAATGTGTTCGCGCGGATAGTCGAGCAGTTCGGCCGCCCCCATCGCGCGGGCCACGATGATCGCATCCATCGGCAATCCGCCGCCGCCCTTCGGACCATAGCCCGTCAGCTGGCGCAGCAGCCGGTTGGCCAGATCGTCGAAGTCGTGCATGCGTTCGCGCAGGTAAGGATCCGTCAGACGGATCATGCGCGCCTTGGTGTCGCTCTGCACCTTTTCGACGGCCGCCTCCGCCGTCAGGCCGTTGCGGATCGCTTCTTCAAGCTTCCGCACCCAGCCGCGGTCATGGGCGAACATGCGGTAGGTTTCCAGAACCTCGCGATGCTCACCTTCCATGGACACATCGCGCCGCGACAGAAGATCGTCGATCGAAATGCGCAGCGAATCCAGCGCTTCGGTCAAGCGCTTCAGTTCGTGATCGGTATCTTCGTTCAGCAGATTGGTGACGACGATGCGCGGTTCGTGCAGGACGACATGGCCAAGCCCGATGCCTTCGCCATAGCTGTCGCCCTCAATGGAAACGGGACGCGACAGGTCGAGTTCGAGACCCGGCCGGGTGATCTTCTTCAGTTCACCCGTGGCAATCATTTCGGCGATGACCATCGCCGTGGTTTCCATCGCCTCGACTTCTTCCTCGCGATAGGTGCGCTGTGCGCGGTTCTGCACCACGAGAACGCCAAGCGCCCGGCCGACACGCAGGATCGGCACGCCAAGGAAGGAATGGAAGATTTCTTCGCCGGTTTCCGGCAGATAGCGGAAGGCCGGATGCGACTGCGCGTCCGAAAGGTTCAGCGATTGGGCAGATGCCGCAATCGTACCGACAAGGCCCTGCCCCATCTTCAGCTGGGCAAGGTGCACGGCATCCTTTTTCAGACCCTCGGTGGCGTAGAGTTCGAGCACGCCGTCCGATCGGAGCACATAGACGGAACACACTTCCGCGACCATGTTCTGGGCGATCTGCTGGACGATCTTGTCGAGGCGTTCCTGTGGCTCGAGCGCTTCCGCCATCAATTCGCGGAGACGCTTGAGAAGAACGCGCGGCCCCTGAGACAGGCTTTTCATCGCGCATGTGCTCCCGGTTCTGGAGATATTCCGGGCGAGCCGGTTACAGGATCACTGCCACCGGCGCATCGCGGAATCGTTTCTCAACTCTTATCGAGACCGTAGCAGGAATGCAAAGTCCGAACAGCAAGTTCGGCATAGGGACCGTCGATCAGAATGGAAATCTTGATTTCCGAGGTCGTGATCGCCTTGATGTTGATGCCCTTCTCGGCGAGAGCACGGAAGGCCGTGGCCGCAACGCCGGCATGGCTGCGCATGCCGATGCCGATGACGGAGACCTTCACGAGACCCGTTTCGCTCTGGATGACGTCAAAGCCGATCTTTTCCTTGTTCTGCGCGAGAACGGAAAGCGCCTTTTCAGCATCGCCCGAGGGAACCGTGAAGGTCATGTCCGTGCGGGTTCCGTCTTCGGAAATGTTCTGCACGATCATGTCGACATTGATATGCGATTCCGCAAGCGGCCCGAAAATGGCGGCAGAAACGCCCGGACGGTCCGAAAGACGACGCAGCGAGATCTGCGCTTCATCCTTGGCGTAGGCGATGCCGGTGACTACTTCCTGTTCCACGATTTCATCCTCGTCACAAATCAGCGTGCCCGGCGGGTTCAGAAGGTCGCCCATTCCCGGAGCATCGGGGTCAACGAAAGAGGAGCGCACGAAGGTGCGCACCTTGTGTACCATGGCCAACTCGACCGAACGGACCTGCAGAACCTTGGCGCCGAGAGAAGCCATTTCGAGCATTTCCTCGAAGGCGATCTTCTTCATGCGGCGCGCCTTGGGCTCGATGCGCGGATCGGTCGTGTAGACGCCATCGACGTCGGTATAGATGTCGCAGCGGTCGGCCTTGACGGCAGCGGCAATCGCCACGGCCGAGGTGTCCGAGCCGCCGCGGCCAAGAGTGGCGATGCGATTGTCCGGACCGATGCCTTGGAAACCGGCGATGACGGCAACCTGACCCATCTCGAAACGGCGGATCAACTCGTCTCCGTCGATATCCTGGATGCGGGCAGCGCCATGGGCGTTGTCGGTCTTGATCGGGATCTGCCAGCCCTGCCAGGAGCGGGCATCGATATCCATCGACTGAAGCGCGATGGCCAGAAGGCCGGCGGTCACCTGTTCGCCCGAGGCAACGACCGCGTCGTACTCGCGCGCGTCATAGAAAGGCGACTTCGCACCCGTGACCTTCGGCATGTTCTGCACCCAGGCAACAAGCTCGTTCGTCTTGCCCGACATGGCCGAAACGACGACGGCGACCTGGTGGCCGGCATCGACTTCACGTTTGACATGGCGCGCGACGTTATAGATCCGGTCGAGGTCTGCGACGGACGTGCCGCCGAATTTCATCACGATGCGTGCCATTTCAAATGTCCGGTCATGGCTCGCGCGGGAAGGCGCGAGAACTCAGTCAAACAATCGAAGGCTCGATCCTTGAAAAAGGATCGAGCCCAAAGTTGGCGGTCTCATATCGAAAAAGCGACCCGACTGCAACAGCCGGCGGCCCTGTTCCGGTACGGCAGGGAACTGGTAGATCAGTCCTGCCGCAACGGCGAAATCTGGATCTCGACGCGGCGGTTCTGCGCGCGGCCCGCTTCGGTCGCGTTTGACGCAATCGGCTGGGTTTCGGCAAAACCGACGGCTGACATGCGGCGGGGATCGACGCCCTGGCTTGCCATGTAATTGGCAACCGAGATGGCGCGGCGCTGCGACAGATCCTGGTTATGCTGATGGCTGCCGGTCGAGTCCGTGTGTCCGTTGACATCGATCAGCGTCTTGTCGAATTTGCGAAGCACGATCGCGACCGAGTTGAGCGTCGGATAGAACTCCGCCTTCACGGCATCCTGATCGGTCGGGAACGTGATGTTGGACGGCATGTTCAGAACGATCGAGTCGCCGTTACGCGTCACCGAGACGCCGGTGCCCTGAAGCTGGCGGCGCAGCTCGCTCTCCTGGTTGTCCATGTAATTGCCGATCAGGCCGCCGCCGAGAGCGCCGACACCGGCACCGATGAGCGCGGCATTGCGGCGCGAATTGGCGTCCTGACCGACGAGCAGACCGGTCACCGCGCCAAGGCCCGCGCCAATCATGGCACCACCCGCCGTGTTCGACATCTTCTGTTCGCCCGTATAGGGGTCGGTCGTCGTGCAGGCCGACAGGAAGGTTGCAGCAAGCAGGCTGAGGGCGATTTTCTTGAACATGCGGAGGGTCCGTCCTGGAGAGGAATCAATGGGTATGATTCTTGATGTTTGTCTGGCGGAAGTCAAATCCCTCGATTCCGGCGATTTCGCGACTTGGCTGCGGCGATCCGCGACAAAATCCGGCCTTGACTTTCAGCCGTAGCAGTCCGACTTGAGAAGCGACCACGAAGGATATGCACCATGAACGACGCCGCAAGAACCACGATCGATCAGGCCGAAGTCGACCGCTTCACCGCCATGGCCGCAGAATGGTGGGACCCGGCCGGCAAGTTCAAGCCGCTGCACAAGTTCAACCCGGTGCGCATCCGCTACATCCGCGACAAGGCTGCCGCCCACTTCGGCCGTGAAGCCAATACCCACAAGCCGCTTGAAGGCCTGCGCGTGCTCGACATCGGCTGCGGTGGCGGACTTCTTTCCGAGCCGATGGCCCGCATGGGCGCAATCGTGATCGGCGCAGACGCCTCCGAACGAAACATCGGCATCGCCACGACCCACGCCGCGCAATCCGGCGTCAATGTGGACTATCGGGCTGTCACGGCCGAGCAACTGGCCGCGGAGGGCGAGACGTTCGACATCATCCTCAACATGGAAGTCGTCGAACATGTTGCCGACGTGGATTTCTTCATCACCACCTGCGCGTCGATGGTGAAGCCGGGTGGCATGATGTTCGTGGCCACGATCAACCGCACCATGAAGGCCATGGCGCTCGCGATCATCGGCGCCGAACGCGTGCTGCGCTGGCTGCCCAAGGGCACGCATCAATATGAAAAACTGGTCCGTCCCGAAGAACTCGAAAAGCCACTGACGGCATCGGGAATGCAGATCGACGAGCGTACCGGCGTTTTCTTCAATCCGCTGATGAACCAGTGGAACCTGTCGAAGGACATGGACGTCAATTACATGATGCTGGCGACACGACCGGCAGCTTAAGACGCGAACCGCTCAGTTCGCGTCTTCCGGCAGGATCGGCAGCGGCGCAATCTCTATGCCTTCTTCGAGAAGTGCGCCGATGTCTTCCTGCTTGGCCTGGCCGATAATGCCGCGCGCCGGCGCTTCGCCATAATGTATCTTGCGCGCCTCCTCCGGAAAACGCGTTCCGACATCCTCGGAATTGGCACGGATATGCGTGACGATCTCGCGCATCTTGGCAATCATCTCGGCCGGAACACCGCCTCCGGCCATCGCCATCGGCACATCGCCCTCGCCGGAATGCGCCGTCGCGACCGCCGGCGCCATCAGCGCCTTGCTGACCGATGCAGACCCACAGACCGGGCAGTTCACGAGACCGCGCGCCTGCTGATCATCAAAATCGCTGCCGGAAGAAAACCATCCCTCGAAAGCATGCTCGGCTTCACACTTGAGCGAATACTTGATCACGAACGCAAATCCTCAAGCACCGACCGTTTCGACCGCGAATTCCCGCGCATTCTTCAGGTTCGGAATCTTGCCTCGCGCGGCAGCAACATCCGCCGTGTCGATCTCCGCGACGATCACTTCCTCGCCCGCCGCCCCGGCACGCGCCAGGATCTGGCCCCAGGGGCTGACGATCATCGAATTACCATAAGTCTCGCGACCGTCCTCATGCACACCGCCTTGCGCTGCTGCAATCAGGAATGCGCCGTTCTCGATCGCGCGGGCACGCAGCAGGATCTCCCAATGCGCTTCGCCCGTCTGCTTCGTAAAGGCCGCCGGAACCGTGAGGATTTCAGCACCAGCCAGCGCTTCAGCCCGGAAGAGCTGCGGGAAACGCACGTCATAGCAGACGGCAAAGCCAAGCTTGCCGAAGGGAAGTTGCGCCACGCGAGCGGCAGCACCCGGATTGTAAGTCCGGCTTTCGCGCCAGCTCTCGCCATTGTCGAGATCGACATCGAACATGTGGATCTTGTCATAGGACGTGATCAGAGAACCATCGGGTCCGAAGAGGAAGCCCCGATTGGCGACCTTTTCGCTCCCCAGCGCAATGGCGGTCGAGCCGACATGCATGAAGATAGAATGCTGGGCCGCGAGTTCCGAAGCGGCGCGATAGACCAGATCATGCGCCTCCGGCTTCAGCGAAGTCATGAGCGCGGCGCGGTCGCGCTGCAGAGAACCCGTCATTTCGGGCGTCTGCACATAGGTAGCGCCCTTAGCGGCAGCCTCGGCCACCAGCGCGCGCATGCGCTCCACATTCTTCTCGACCGACACGCCGGAGCACATCTGGACGGCAGCAACCTTGACCTTTGTCATAACGAACTTCCTCAACCGGCCAGCATGGCGTCGAGCTTGCCCGCGCTGTCGAGCGCATGCAGGTCGTCACAGCCGCCGACATGCTTCTCGCCGATGAAGATCTGCGGGAAGGTGGAACGACCGGACCGGCTCATCATTTCCTGGCGAAGCTTGGGGTCGAAGCTCGCGTCGTGCTCGGTATAGCTCACGCCCTTGCGGTCGAGCAGCGCCTTGGCCGCGGAGCAGTAGCCGCACATCTGACGCGTATAAATCGTGACAGGAACCATCCAATCTCTCCTCTAGCAGCCTCGGCGGGGCGCGCTTGTCTTGAGACGCTATATAGGCTCCGGAAGCGCCATTGAAAAGACGAGGACAGTGATGTCGCTGGCGCCCGCCTTGCGCAACGCACGGGCGGCCGCGGAGACGGTTGCCCCGGTCGTGTAGACATCGTCGATCAGCAGGACGCGCCGCCCGGCGAAGACCATCTTGCCGGCATCACTCACCGCAAAAGCACCACGCACGTTGTCCTCTCGCGCCCTTTCGCCAAGCCCGACCTGATGCGCAGTGCGGCGGACACGCTTCAGGTCCACGGGATTGAACGCCTTTCCCGATTGCAGCGCCAGTTGTCGCGCAAGCTCGGCCGACTGGTTGAACCGTCGCATGAAAAGCCGCGTGCGATGCAGCGGCACCGGCACGATCATGTCGGCCTCCGTCAGAAACTCGCCCGCCGCACGCGCCATCCAGCGCGCCATCAGCGGTGCCAGATCCAGCCGGTCGTTATATTTCAACCGATGGACAAGCGTCTTGCAAATCCCGTCATGGGCGGCAACCGCGCGCAGCCGATCAAAGACAGGCGGATTGGCAATTGCCTCTGCCGAAAGGATGCCCGATCCGAGATCATGGGTGAAGGGCGTTCCCATCACTTCGCAATAGGGCCGCTCGATAAAGCGGATCGTCTGCCAGCAGGCGCCGCACACTGCGCCGTCCCGGGCCGCGAAGCGACCACACCCCGCGCACACCGGTGGATAGATAAAATTCACAAGCCGTGCCGCCAGCCGGCCGGGAAGCCGGTGGAACAAACCCGGAGCCGCTGGACTTTCCCCTTCACCCATCGACGCTTCACCTGTAGACAGAGCGCATCCTGCCTAGCGGCAGCGATCTTCAATCTTGAGCAGCGCGGGACGTAACATGCAACTGGTTTTTGATCCTGAACTCGTCGAACGCAACCGTGCACGCGCCGCGAGGATCGCCGACCACAGCGCGGGTTTCCTGCTCAACATGGCCGCCGAGGAACTGGCGGATCGTCTGTCCGCCGTCGAACGACACTTTGCCGAGGGCGTCGAACTCCACGGCATGACCGGGGCGACCGCTACCGCGATCATGGCGACCGGGAAAGTCGATCGGATGACCCGGCTGGAAACGACGGACGCTTTTCACCAACGATCGGGTGCAGTGATGCTGTCGCCGCTCGAGCAACTGCCTCTCGCTCCCGAAAGCGTGAACCTCGTTGTCTCCCCGCTGTCGGCCCATATGACGAACGACACCCCCGGACTTTTCATCCAGGCGCGCCGCGCGCTGAAGCCGGACGGCCTGTTTCTGGCCGCCATCCCAGGCGCGGGAACGCTTGCCGAATTGCGTGAGGCTTTGCTGAGCGCCGAGGAAGAGTTGACCGGCGGGGTCAGTCCCCGTGTTATCCCCTTTGCCGATGTCCGCGATGTGGGCGCCCTCCTGCAGCGTGCAGGCTTCGCTTTACCGGTGGCGGATGTAGAAACCTACACGGTCCGTTACGACTCGATGTTTCCCTTGATGCGCGACCTTCGACATATGGGCATGGCTAACCCACTGACGGGGCGATCCCGCACCCCGCCGGGCCGAAAGCTGTTTGTGAGAGCCGCAGAGATTTATGCGGAACGATTTTCAGATCCCGATGGCCGCATCCGCGCGACCTTCTCGATCATCTATCTGTCGGGATGGGCCCCGCATGAGAGCCAGCAGAAGCCACTTCGCCCAGGGTCGGCGAAGATCAGTCTTGCAAGTGTACTGAAGGATAAATCAGGCACGCAGTGAAGAAGCGTGCAAACGGTCAGGGCTGCGCGAGCGTGCCGTCGCCAAGCGCTTGCGTTGCGACATTGTTGTAGGTGGTGCCGATAGCCGAACCGACCTGCCGGACGCCTGCAATGATGGCAATGGAAAGGAGAACGCCGATCAGGCCATACTCGATAGCGGTTGCGCCTTTTCTGTCCTTCAGCAATCGACGCAAGATCAGCATCAGCGAATTCCTTTCATTCGATGCAATCTGCATCGTTCTTCAAATATATCAGCAACCGCTCGTCGAGCCGTCGCTATTGATAATGCAAACTGCGCCCGGCGTATCCTGCAAGACGCTACGTCGAACGATGTAACGCTTCGGCCCGCTATTCGTCGAAATCGAACCTGTGACGATGTCATCATAGGCCCCAGGCGCAACAGTGCCCGCGAGATGTGCGCTCTTGCGATCTATAAAGGGCGCCAGGATCAGCGTCAGCGCCACTGCCGCAACGCCAAAAATCACCGCAACGTTCAACGCACCCGACTTCGGCGCGTCGAGCGGTGCTTCGGCGACTTCCGTCGGTCCGTCATACTGATCTTTTTCCGCCATATCGACTGCCTAACCTGTACACGCCGTCTCCACCGCTGGAAAATGTCAGAATCTGATAAAGGAAAGGTAAATTTCGGGTGGAAAGACTGAACCGTTTCCGGAAAGGCTGGCCCGTTTAGAGAAGGTCCTGAAGAAACGGGATCAGCGGTTCATCCGCTGGTGGCATGGGAAAATCGCGCAGCTGGGATGGGCGAACCCACTTGATCTCCTGCCCTTCTGCACCGCGGGGAATACCTTCATAGCGCCGGCAGACATAAAGCGGCATCAGGAGATGGAATGTCTCGTAGGTGTGGCTGGCAAAGGTGAGCGGCGCCAGGCAAGGCACTTTCGTCTCGATCCCCAGCTCCTCGCGAAGCTCGCGAACCAGCGTCTCCTCCGGCGTCTCGCCTGCCTCGACCTTGCCGCCCGGAAACTCCCAGAGCCCTGCCAGCGCCTTGCCCTCCGGGCGCTTCGAGAGCAGGATGCGGTTGTCGGTGTCGATCAGCGCGCAGGCTGCAACGAGAAGGATGGAGCGGCTCATCGGGTCGTCTCCCTGCGCCAGTAGCAATAGCGATAAGTTTCCTTGAACCCGAGGTCAGCATAAAGCGCCAAGGCGGCGGCATTGCCGGTCTCGACCTGCAGCCAGCCGGTCACCGCACCGCGCAGACGCGCCCATTTGAGCGCCGCAACCGTAATCTGACGTCCAAGCCCCTGACGGCGCTCATCTTCGGCGACCGCGACCTGCTGCAATCCGGCGAGATCGCCATCGTGCACGCAGAGCGCCACGGCCTTCGGGTGATCGCTGGTCTCGCCGAGAATGAACATGCCCGTCTCAGGCTGAAGCGCACCGAAGAGCCGCTCCATCGCCGCGCGCGGCGTGCGGCTATTCCCACCGTCAACGGCAATGCAGGCATCGACAAAGCGAACCACGTCGTGGCTCGGGATCATGTCCAGTCCTGCGACCTGCGCGTAATCGGCAAGCATGGCGGTCTGGACGGACACTTCGCCCTCACTGCGCCAGCCGTTGGCCTGCAGCCAGTCGACAAGCTGCGGCGGGCAAAGCGGCGTCTGCTTGACCACCATCGGCACCCCGGCAGCCGCATACCAGGCCTCGACGCCCGCAATCCGCGCACCAATATCGCGAATGTCGCCCGGATCGAGCGGCACGAGGCAATTGGCCCGCCGCGTCGCATGACCCGGGGTCAGCCGCTTCTGCCAGCTTCCCTCATATTCGACCGTTTCGGCGGGCCAGGCGCGAAATCCTGCCGCCTCAAGCCGCCGAACGGCGGGAAGGCTTGCCATTCGCTCAGCTCCGGTAATCGCCGTTGATGGCGACATATTCCTTGGTGAGATCACAGGTGTAAACCGTTGCCTTGCCGTTGCCGAGACCGATATCCGCGCGAATGGCGATATCTTCCTGTTCCATGACGGCAGTCGTTGCCGCTTCCGAGTAGGACGGGTCGCGCTCGCCATCGACGGCCACGCGCACATCGCCGAACCAGATTGCCAGCTTGTCGCGGTCGGCCATCTCGCCGGACTTACCGACAGCCATGACAACGCGGCCCCAGTTGGCGTCTTCGCCCGCAACCGCCGTCTTGACGAGCGGCGAATTGGCGATCGACAGCGCAATGCGCTTGGCGGCGGCATCGCTTTCGGCGCCCGTCACTGTGACGGCCACCATCTTGCGTGCGCCTTCGCCGTCGCGCACGACCTGCAAAGCGAGGTTCATCAGGAGATCGTTCAGCGCCGCCTTGAAGCCTTCAAGGCGCGGGTCATTCGCATCTTCAATCTTCGGCTGGCCATCGGCAGCCGCCGCGCCCGTTGCGAAGAGAAGCAGCGTGTCGGAGGTGGACGTATCGCTATCGACCGTCACCGAATTGAAGGACGGACCGACACCGGCAGACAGCAGACCCTGAAGGGCAGCCGGCGCGATATCCGCATCGGTGGCGACAAAGGAGAGCATCGTCGCCATGTCAGGCGCGATCATGCCCGCGCCCTTGGCTATCCCGTTGATGGTCACCTTCACACCGGCGATCTCCGCCGTGCGGGTGGCAACCTTCGGATAGGTATCCGTGGTCATGATGGCCTTGGCAGCCTCATACCAGAAGTCTTCTCTGCCGTCCTTGGCAAGCGTGTCGAGCACACCTGCAAACTTCGTCGCGTCCAGAGGCTCGCCGATCACGCCGGTCGAGGCGAGAAACACTTCGCTTTCCTTGCAGCCGGCAGCGGCTGCAGCAGACTTCGCCGTCAGCGCCGTCGCTTCGCGGCCCTTCTTGCCAGTGAAGGCATTAGCATTGCCCGAATTCACGACGACCGCACGAGCAACGCCGCCGGAAAGATTCTGGCGGCAGAAATCGACCGGGGCAGACGGGCAGCGCGACCGCGTGAAGACGCCGGCCACGGTGGCCGGCTGGTCGAAGACCATCATCAGCACGTCGGTACGACCCTTGTACTTGATGCCGGCAGACGCTGTCGCCATGCGCACGCCGCGAAGGGCCGGCATGTCGGGAACGGATTTGGGAGCAAGCGGAGAAACGGTGGTGGACATGGGGATTCCATCAAGACGTGGTCGGGCAGAGAAGAAAGTGCGGGGCCCTTCCGGACCCCGCACGAGAACGCAGATTACTGCTGAGGCTGCGCCTGTTCCTTGCTGATCTCTTCGTAACCCTTCTTCAGGTTCTCATCCAGCACCTCAACCTTGGTGCCTTCCTTGGCCTTATTGAGAAGGGCGAGATACTTGTCGCGCATCACGAGCTGGCGGATCTGGTCCTTGACCTGATCAAGCGCCGGCGGCGGTGCCATGCGGGTGTCTTCAACCTTGATGACGTGGAAGCCGAACTGCGTCTTGACCGGCGTCTTGGTGTATTCGCCCTTCTTCAGCGCAAAAGCGGCGTCTTCGAATTCCTTGACCATGCGGCCCTTGCCGAAATAGCCGAGGTCGCCACCTTCCGACTTGTTCGGATCCGACGACTTGGCCTTTGCAAGCTCGGCGAAATCCTTGCCAGCGTCGAGGTCCTTGATGATCGCCTTGGCTTCGTCCTCGGTCTTGACGAGGATGTGACGCGCATGAATTTCTTCCTGCGGCGGGATCTTCTTGATCTCGGCGTCATAGCGCGCCTTGATCTCGTCGTCGGTCACAGTGTTGACGACATACTTGCGGAAATAGGCATTGTGCAGCTCGCGCTCGCGCAGGAAAGCGAGGCGCTTCTTGAACTCGTCGCTGTTTTCGATGCCGTCCGTCTGGGCAACCTTGGCAATCGCCTTCACGTCGATGGCAGCCGACAGCGCGGCCAACTTCTTCTGGTCGTCAGGCAGCTGAGCGAGCTGCGGGTCGAGATTGGCTACCCCGAGGTCGATATCCGACTGATGGATTTCCTGGTCGCCCACCTTGGCGACCACCGGATCGGCGCCGTCGGCAGCATAAGCTGCGCCCGACAGGCCGAAAGCGGCAACCACGGCCGCGACAAGGAATTTCTGACGATTGAGCATGTTCAAACCTTTCAAGATCCGGGGCAGAGGGGGATCGGCACCCTTGATGCGAAGTCACGGCCACCCGAATGTGGCGAATTGATAGCGTCCACCGGCCCGGGCGGGACAATTCCCGGCGCGGCAGCGGAAGATCGCGCCAGCACCGGTCATCCATCCCGGACTTCTTTCATCCAAGGCAAGCCGGAAACAGCTAAGCACTTAAAGATAAAAGATTTTTCACCCTCAGAACAAGAGCCTGCACAATCCGCGGCGTAAAGCACGTGGAAAAGCCGCAAAGCGCTTGCCAGCAAGGGCCGTTGACATCACTTGGCCCCCCTCTTATCTGTCACGCAACTTCGCGTCCAGATGGGTTTCTGGGCTCAGCGCGGTTCCAGTCTCCTTTTTTAGGGACGGCAGGCATCGCAGCAAGCAACTAACACGAGAAAGGACCATCCTGATGGTCAGCCTTGGCGGCATCGCCCGCAAACTTTTCGGTTCTTCCAACGACCGCCGCATCAAGTCCTATCGTCCGGACGTGGCCGCAATCGGCGCGCTGGAAGACAGCATGAAAGCCTTGAGCGATGCCGAACTGACCGGAAAGACTGCGGAATTCCGGGCGCAGCTCGCGGAAGGCAAGACCACGGACGATCTCGTCGTCCCGGCCTTCGCCGTCGTCCGCGAAGCGGCGCGCCGTTCGCTCGGCATGCGCCCCTTCGACGTCCAGTTGATGGGCGGCATGATCCTGAACGACGGTGCGATTGCCGAAATGAAGACGGGTGAAGGCAAGACGCTCGTCGCCACGCTCGCCGTCTATCTCAATGCACTCGCCGGCAAGGGCGTTCACGTCGTCACCGTCAACGACTATCTTGCCAGCCGCGACGCCCAGCAGATGGGCAAGCTCTATGGCTTCCTCGGCCTTTCGACCGGCGTCATCGTCCATGGCCTGGATGACGAGCAGCGCAAGGCGGCCTATGCTTGCGACATCACCTACGCCACCAACAACGAACTCGGCTTCGACTATCTGCGCGACAACATGAAGTTCGAGCGCAGCCAGATGGTCCAGCGCGGCCACTACTACGCCATCGTCGACGAAGTGGACTCGATCTTGGTCGATGAAGCGCGCACGCCGCTGATCATCTCCGGTCCGCTCGACGACCGTTCGGACCTCTACAACACGATCGACGCCTTCATCCCGATGCTGTCGGAAGGCGATTACGAAATCGACGAGAAGCAGCGCTCCGCCAACTTCTCGGAAGTCGGCACGGAAAAGCTCGAAAACCTGCTGCGCCAGGCCGGCCTGCTGAAGGGCGAAAGCCTCTACGACATCGAGAATGTCGCGATCGTTCACCACATCAACAACGCGCTGAAGGCCCACAAGCTCTTCACCCGCGACAAGGACTACATCGTCCGCAACGGCGAAATCGTTATCATCGACGAATTCACCGGTCGCATGATGCCCGGCCGCCGCTATTCGGAAGGCCAGCACCAGGCGCTGGAGGCCAAGGAAAAGGTTCAGATCCAGCCCGAGAACCAGACGCTCGCCTCGATCACCTTCCAGAACTACTTCCGCATGTATGACAAGCTGGCCGGCATGACCGGTACGGCCTCGACGGAAGCGGAAGAATTTGCAGACATCTACAATCTCAGCGTCATCGAGGTCCCGACCAACCTGCCGATCAAGCGTCTCGACGAGGATGATGAAGTCTATCGCACGGCGGAAGAGAAGTATCAGGCGATCATCACCGAGATCAAAGCCTCGCATGAGAAGGGCCAACCCGTTCTCGTCGGCACGACTTCGATTGAAAAGTCCGAGCTGCTTGCAGAACTTCTGCGCCGCGCCGGCTTCGACAAGTTCGCGGTTCTCAACGCCCGCTACCATGAACAGGAAGCCTTCATCGTTGCACAGGCCGGTGTGCCAGGCGCCGTGACGATCGCCACCAACATGGCCGGCCGTGGTACCGACATCAAGCTCGGCGGCAACGTCGAGATGCGCATCGAGCAGGAACTTGGCGAGATGCCGGAAGGGCCCGAGCGCGAGGCTGCCATCAAGGCCATCGAAGCCGAAGTGCAGGTGTTGAAAGAAAAGGCGCTTGCCGCCGGCGGTCTCTACGTTCTGGCCACCGAACGCCACGAAAGCCGCCGCATCGACAACCAGTTGCGCGGCCGTTCCGGCCGTCAGGGTGACCCGGGCCGCTCGAAGTTCTATCTGTCGCTTCAGGACGACCTGATGCGCATCTTTGGCTCCGAGCGCATGGACGGCATGCTGCAGAAGCTCGGCCTGAAGGACGGTGAAGCCATCGTCCATCCCTGGATCAACAAGGCTCTTGAACGCGCCCAGAAGAAGGTCGAAGCCCGCAACTTCGATATCCGTAAGAACCTTCTGAAATACGACGACGTGCTGAACGACCAGCGCAAGGTCATCTTCGAGCAGCGCATCGAAATGATGGACTCGGAAGACCTGTCGGAAATCATGACCGACATGCGTCATGAAGCTATCGAGATGATCGTCGAGAAGCACATCCCCGAGCGCGCCTATGCCGAACAGTGGGATGCCGCAGGCCTCAAGGAAAGCATCGCGGAAATCCTCAATCTCGACATTCCGGTCCAGGAATGGATTGCCGAGGAGGGCATTGCCGAAGACGACGTGCGCCAGCGCCTGATCGAGCTGTCCGACAACGCTGCTGCCGAAAAGGCCGAGCGTTTCGGACCGGAAATCACCACCTATGTCCAGCGCTCGATCCTGCTGCAGACGCTCGACGGCCTGTGGCGCGAGCACATCGTCAACCTCGACCACCTGCGCTCCGTCGTCGGCTTCCGCGGCTATGCCCAGCGCGATCCGCTGCAGGAATACAAGTCGGAAGCTTTCGAGCTTTTCCAGACGCTGCTCACCAACATGCGTCAGGTCGTGACCAGCAACATGTCGCGTGTCGAAATCGTGCAGGAGCCTCAGCCACAGGAACTGCCGCCGATGCAGGCGCACCACATCGACGGTTCAACCGGCGAAGACGAGTTTTCCGCCGCCCAGACATTGATGGCGACCGCGCCCGACGAGCGCGACCCCAACCAGCCCGCCACCTGGGGCTATGTCGGCCGCAACGAGCCCTGCCCCTGCGGTTCGGGCAAGAAGTACAAGCATTGCCACGGCGCGCTTAACGCCTGATTGGCCTGGAAAAGAAGATTGAAACGCCCTGCAGTTCTGAATTGCGGGGCGTTTTCGTTTTGCCCTTAGGCTTTCAGATAATCTCTATAAGCCGCAATCGTCTTTCGCAGCCCCTCATCGAAACTGAAGGCCGGGCGCCAGCCTAGCACATCCCGCGCCTTGGCGCAGGAAAGCTGCATGTCGGGTATTTCCGACTTCGCCGTGTCGTTGATCACGATCTCGGGCGCCACGCCCATCAGCGACCCGATCCGGCCAATCAGTCCCAGCATGTTGAGATTGGCCTCCAGCGAGAAGTTGAAGGCCTCGCCGAAGCCCTCCGTCACCCCCGCAAATCGATCGATCAGCATGTGGTTCACCAGCACGGCGTCCTCGATATAGAGGAAATCCCGCGTGAAGCGCCCGCTGGAGCGCAGCGTAACAGGCTGGCCCTCCAGCAACTGCCTGATCGTGAAGGGGATGATCCGGTTGAAGTTGAAGTCGTAGCCGCCAAAATAGTTGCCACAGCGGACCGTGACGGTCTTCAGCCCGTATTGCTTCGCATAGGTCGCCGTGAGATGTTCCTGCGCCACCTTCGCAACCTCGTAGATATGCGTGGGCATCAACGGCATATCCTCCGTGAAGGGGATCGGACTGCCCGAATAGACCTTATCGGTCGTGTGCGAGATGAACAGGGTCTCGGGGCGCAACCGCCGCACTGCCTCCAGCAGGTTGAGCGTGGAGCGCGCGCTGGTCACGAAGGTCAGCGCCGGGTTCTGCGCGGCCAGCGTCACATCGCCCACCGCTGCCAGATGGATGACCACATCCGGCTTGGCCGCGCTCACCAGTTCATCGACCGCCAGCGGATCGAGAAGATCGATCCGCGCCTCTTCGCAGCGTTTGTCAAAGCCGCGCATGTAATACTGCGCCAGATCGTTCTTGCGGATGGAACTGCCGGGATTGATGACGGCGACGACCCGGTCGCCGCGCTCCAGGAAGGACGAGACCAGCCAGCCACCCAGAAAGCCGGTGGCTCCGGTCAGCAGGATCGTCTTGCTTGTCGTGCGCCCGTCAACCATCGGAAATCTCCGCCTTTTCCGAACGAAGTTCTAAACAAATCGGTCAGGAATAGCGAGGCGGCAAAACCCTTTCTTAACGCTGAATATGCAAGTCTGGAGATCAGCCTCCAGACAAGATGGGTCATGACTGCGTTCGAAGACTTGGGCAAGACGCCGGATGCGCGCGGACAGGCGCGGTTGCGGCAATTGATGGCGATGCTGGTCGTGGTCCTGAAGGGCGGCGATGCGGAAGCGCGCGCCCAGCGAATGGCGCTGTCGGCCTTCGCCATTCGCGTGGTCAGCGCGGCCATCGCCTTCGTCTCGCAGATCATCCTCGCCCGCCTCATGGGCAATTTCGAATACGGCCTTTTCACCTTCGTCTGGGTGATGACGATCCTGCTCGGCAACCTCTCCTGCCTCGGCTTTCACACAACGGTGATCCGCTTCCTGCCGGAATATCGGGAAGTTGGCGCCAATGCCGAGATTCTGGGCCTGACCTCGACTGCGCGCCTGTTTTCCATGTCGGTCGCGACTATCGTTGGCGTATCTGGGCTGGTTGCGCTGCATTTTCTCGGAAGTCACATCGAATCCTACTATGTGATGCCCCTCTTCCTGGCCATTTTCGCCTTGCCGATGATAGCGCTCGGTGATGTTCAGGAAGGCACGGGCCGCGCGAACAGCTGGCCCATAGCAGCGCTGACGCCGACCTATATCATGCGCCCGCTCCTGATCCTCGTTTTCATGGCGGTTGCCGTGAGGCTCGGCTATCCGCCGACAGCGCACACCGCCATGGTGTCGGCTCTTGCCGCGGTCTACCTGACCTCCGTGAGCCAGTTTATCTTCGTCATCACCCGCATAGGAAAAAGCTATCCTGCGGAAACGCGCAGGATCGATTTCAGGACCTGGTTCAAGGTCGCCGTCCCGATCTTTTTCATTGAGGGCTTTCTCTATCTGCTGACCAATTCAGATGTCGTCATTGTCGGCTTCTACCTGAACCCCACCGATGTCGCGATCTACTTCGCAGCGGCCAAGACAATGGCGCTTGTCCATTTTGTCTTCTTTTCCGTGAAAGCGGCGGCGAGTGCCCGCTTCTCGACACTCTGGGCTGCGGGCGACAAGGATGGACTTGCAACATTTGCAAGGCAGGCGGCACGCTGGAGCTTCTGGCCATCGCTGATGATCGGCGTTCTCGTCCTGCTCGCCGGCAAGCTGCTTCTCTCGCTGTTTGGTCAGGACTTTGTCGCAGGCTATCCGCTGCTGGCCGTCCTGCTGGTCGGCATTCTTGCCAAGGCATTGGTCGGTCCGGGCGAGGCCCTGCTTTCCATGGTGGGCGAACAGCGCCGGTGCATGGCCATCTATGCGACGGCCCTCGCTGTCAACCTGGGCATGAACATGGCCCTCATTCCCCTTTACGGGCTCTACGGCGTAGCGATCGCCACATCCGGCGCCATGGTCTTCGAGGCGCTCGCGCTCCATCTCACGATCCGCCGCAGGCTGGGCATCGCGCTCTCCGCCTTCGCCTCCAGCCCGGCGAAACCAGATAAACGAGGTCAATCATGATCGACCCCGCCTTCCCGCATCAGGCATCCACATCTGCCACTTCCGCCGACATGGCGGACGACGTCGTTCGTGAAACGCAGAAGATCGAGGTCGGCCGGCCCGGACGCGCCCTCTATTTCTACGATGCGCAGGCGGGCTTCGAGCTGCAGAGCGAACTCGACTATCTGTCGAACCGCTCCATGGAGGCGAATGTCTTCTTTTCCGGCCAGTTTCTGGCGCCCGCCCTCCCGCGGCTGGAGGAAAAGCAGATCCGCCTCGCCATCCTGCGCGATACGGAAGGACGCAATCGCGCCCGCTTCCTCATCCCCTTCTCGGTTGAGCGGCCGGGCCTCGGCATCGGCTCGCCGATCATGCGTGTCTGGGCCAACCATTTCGCACCGCTCGGGACGCCGCTGATCGATGCAGAAGGCGCGGCAGAAAGCATCGACAACGTGCTTGAAGCACTGGCCCATGCCCATTCCAACCCGCAGGTTCTTGTCATTCCAGACGTCAAGTTGAACCGGCCCGCGGCGCAGTTGATCCGCGCCATCGCGATGAGCAGAAACCTGCCTCTTGCGGTGACTGACGAGCGCGAGCGGCCGATGCTCGAAAGCCTGCTCGACGGCGAGGCCTATATGAGCGAGTCGCTCTCGTCCAAGCATAACCACGAGATGCGCCGCCAGTGGCGCAAGCTGTCTGAAAAGGGTGAGGTCACCTATAACGTCGCCCGCCAGCCGCGCGACGTGGTGAAGCGCATGGAGGAATTCCTGCTGCTCGAATCAAGCGGGTGGAAGGGCAAGGAAAAGACGGCGCTCACGATCGACCGCCTCCGCTCAGCCTTCGCCCGCGAGGCGGTTTACAATCTGGCCCAGGCCGACAAGGTCCGTATCCACACGATCGACCTCGATGGCCAGGCCATAGCTTCGCTCATCGTTTTCCTGAGCGCCGGCGAAGCCTACACCTGGAAGACTGCCTATAACGAGGCCCATGCGGATTGCTCGCCGGGCAAGATCCTGATGTCGAAGGTCACGGAATGGCATCTCGACGATGCCAACATCGTGCGCACGGATTCGCTCGCTGTTCCGGATCACCCCGTCATGAGCCGGCTGTGGCGCGAGCGCGATGCGATGGCAACGCTGATCATCGGCCTGAACCCCGGCCGCGACCGCGACGTCCGCCAGATCGCCACCCAGCTTCACCTCTACCAGAACACCCGCGACGTGGCCCGCAAGCTGCGTGATCGCATCATGTCGCTGCGTGGACGGCGGTAATCCGGGAGCTTCAGCCGCGGGCTCTGAGCTCGCGGCGAATGATCTTGCCCGTGGTCGTCATGGGAAGCGCGTCGAGAAACTCGATCTCGCGCGGGTATTCATGCATGGAAAGCCTGTGCTTCACCCAATCGCGGATCTCGGCAGTGAGAACCGGCGTTTTCTCGTATCCATCCTTGAGCACGACGAAAGCCTTGACGATCTCGGTGCGCAGCGGGTCTGGCTTGCCGACCGCTGCCGCCAGCCGAACCGCCGGATGCCCGAGAAGACAATCCTCGATTTCGCCGGGCCCGATGCGATAGCCGGATGACGTAATGACGTCATCGTCACGGCCGAAGAATTCGAAATAGCCGTCCCCGTCCATCACGCCCTGGTCGCCTGTCGTCATCCAGTCGCCAATGAACTTCTTTTCCGTCGCCGACTCATTGTTCCAGTAGCCCAGAAACATGACCGGGTCCGGCCGCGCAACGGCCACCTGGCCCGCGATACCTGGAGGCTGGACTTCGCCCTTCTCGTTGATGATCGCGACGCGATGTCCGGGCACGGGCTTGCCCATGGAGCCGGACTTCGTCACACCATAGCGCTCGCTGGCCGACAGCACGAAATTGCACTCCGTCTGACCGTAGAACTCGTTGACGGTGATGCCGAGCGTCGCTTTCGCCCACTCATAGGTCTCGCGCCCCAGCGACTCACCGGCCGAACCGATCGTGCGAAGCTTGAGGGGATAACGCGCCAACGGTTCTCTCACCGGGCGCAGCAGCCTCAGCGCCGTCGGTGGGATGAAGGCGTTGCGCACGCCCATCTCGGCCATGATACGAAAGGCCATGTCCGGATCGAATTTCTGCCCCGGCGACGAAACCACGGGCACCCCCAACAGGAGCGCAGGCAAGAGGCAGTTCAGCAGGCCGCCGGCCCAGGCCCAGTCCGCAGGCGTCCACATCTTGTCGCCATCGAGCCCGAGATCGGGATGCGCAAACTGGATGCCGGGCATATGACCTGCCAGCACGCGATGTCCGTGCAGCGCGCCCTTCGGCGGGCCCGTCGTGCCGGAGGTGTAGATCATCAGGGCCGGATCATCGGGACCGGTTTCGGCTTGCGCGACCAACGGCGGATGCGCGGCAATCAGGCGGTCGAAATTCAGTGCGGCATCATCTTCATCGCCGATGAGGATGATGTGCCTGAGCGCCGGCAACCCGCCTTGCACATCCCTCAGTTTGGCCAGACCGAACCGGTTCGTAACCACGACCTCGGCGCCGGAATCGTTCAGCCGATATTCGATGGCATCCGCGCCGAAGAGGAGCGCCAGCGGCAGTGCCACTGCGCCGATCTTGTAGGCGGCGACATGGGAGATCACCGTCTCGAACCCCTGCGGCAACAGGATCGCGATACGACTGCCGCGCTTGACGTCAAGCGAAACGAAGGCCGCAGCCAGACGAGAGGAACGATCGGCAAGATCGCCATAGGTCATGCTGAGATGATCGCCATCCGGACTGAAATGCTCGAGACAAATCCGGTCAGGCGCGTGTGCGGCCCACGCGTCGCTGACTGCGCGGCCGATATTGAAGTCGGCCGGAATGTCCCAGACGAAGTCCCGGACAAGCTCTTCGTAAGTCTCGCGTGACGGCAACAGCATGGAGCAAGGATCCTTTGTGCACTGCGGAATAACACCGAATGCAACAAAGGATCAAGCTTGAACGATTTTCAGGGTCTCAGGCGGGCCACCAGGACAGTCTGCAAACGCCCGGAAACGTTGGTGTTCCACGCGGTGAACGAGCCAAGCTCGACCAGACGCCCGCCTTGGTCGAGTGCCTTCAGCGCCTCGTATTGCTCCCGCGTTGCAACAAGCGCGTGTTCGCCGGGAGCATTGAGGAAGGCCATCCGGCCAGCCTGGTCGCCGGGAATATCGCGGATCGGGCTGTCGACCGGCCAGCCGAGGTAAAAGACGAGGCTCGGCTCCAGATAATCGGATTGGAACACCGGCGTACCGGGCTTGAACTCCTTGCGCAGCAGTTCGGCAACCGGCTTGGAGAGCTTGATGTCCTTTTCGAGCGTGGGAATGACGAGGAGGAACATCGCTTCCATCAGCAGGAAGACCGAGACAAGTGCCATGCGCATCGCGGTCTCGTACTGGCCAAGCCGGTGAGCCAAGGAAATGCGGAAGGCAAAACCGATGCAGCCCAATGCGATCACAACCAGCGCGACCTTCAGGAGCAGCGTCGGGGCCAGCACCACGACGGCCAGCAACGCCGCAGCCAGTCCGGCGATCTGGAGGATATAGAGCCAGCGGCCGATCCGCAGCGACGACGTCCCACCCGTCAGGTTTCCGGCAATCACACCCCCGGCAGCCATCGCAAAGGCGGGGAACATGGGCTCGATGTAATGCGGCAGCTTGGTCGCCGCGAGCGAGAACATCACGAAGCCCGGCACCATCCAGGAGAGCAGGAAAAGCCGCGGCGAAAGGCCGGCATTGGCAGCAGGCCGGCGCGAAATGCCGACGAGTGCCGCCGGCAGAAACAGCGTCGCCGGCATGAAACCGATGAACAGCGTCGGGATATAGGCCGGAAGGAATGCCAGGTAGCCGAGCCATCCCGGCGCGCCATGGTTCTGCATCGGCCTCAGCGCACGGCCGATCACATGCTCGCCAATTCCGGCCTCGAGCATCTGTCCATTACTCATGGTGTTTGCAGGCACCGCCCAGAGCAGGAAAATGCCAACACCAATGAATGTCGCAACGGCCAGGACCAACATCTGCCAGAAGGGCGCACGGGCATCCGGGCGCGTAAAGAACCAGGTGATCACGATCGCGGGGACGATGACGGCCGGGCCAACAGGACCCTTCGTCAGAAGGGATAGGGAGATCGCGACCAGAAAGATCGCAGCCCTGAGCCAGAACCGATCGCGGTCCTGCATGATGGCAACGAAGGACCAGAGTGCGAGACAGACCGTGGCCACGAGGACTGCATCGAGCATGGCGGTAATGCCGAGATAGACGGTCAGCGTCGACGAGGCGAAGACGACCATCGACCAGAGCCCGGCGCGCCGGTCGAAAAGACGGCTTGCAGTGAGGAACACGAGAAAGGCCGACACGGCGGTGGCCGGCGCGGAGACGAAACGCGCGCCGAATTCATTCTCCCCGAAGATGTGCATGAAGAACATCATCAGCCAGTAGATCAGCGGCGGCTTATCGGGGAAGACGGCGTCGTTATAGGTCGGAAGGATCCAGTTCCCTGACTGGATCATTTCCACGGCGGCGCGGGCGTAGAATGCCTCGTCGCGATCCCAGAACATGGTCGTCGGCATCAGCGTCATGAGGAAAAGCGCGATGCCGACGGAAATCAGGAACGGCAGCCAGAGGCTGCCTGCGCGGCCAGCCGGGGAGTTCGCGTCAGCAATCATCTAAACCTCGAAAATCTGCGCCGGATCCGGCCTTCGGCGGACATTTAGTTCGCCACAGGGGAAATTGGAAGGGAAAGCTGTCAACGCGCAGGAGAGGCCGGCAGCTCGCAGGTGCGTGGGATGAGATAGCGACGGGCCGTGATATCGCCGGCAACAACATTGACATAGAAGTCACCGGGCCAGGCGAGCAAGGGAACCAGTACCCCCTCTGTCCTCCAGCTCGGACATGCGCCCGCACCCGCGAACTGCGACATGGCAACAAAACCGCCGAAGAGGAGGTAAACAATCGCGCCGGCAATCAGCGCATTCCAGCGCATGCCGAGGAAAACGAACAGACCGGTGATCAGCACCAGCGCGACAACGCAGAGCAATACCATCATCACGAGGTTCTGCATCGAAATCGCACCTTGAGCCTTGAGGGTGAAAGCCTGTGGTGCCCCATGCCGGGGTCGAACCAGCACTCCTTGCGGAACTCGATTTTGAGTCGAGCGCGTCTACCAATTCCGCCAATGGGGCATCATCCGCGGCGCAATGCAAAGCAGGGCCGCGACGCGCCGGACTATACGGACAGCCTATCGCCGGTCAACCGGAAAATATTGATCCGGCGCCAACCTTCCCGTTCGAATTGACGAACTGTTGAACATGAGCCGAATTTACAGACCCGTCAAAGCCCGCTATTGCAGCACAGCAAAAGCTGGAACCTCCCCCACCCGGCTCAGCTCCGGCCCCGAGCGGGGCAATGACTCGAAGGATTTTCATGCTCCGCAAACTTTACGACTGGACGATCTCGCTGGCCGCCAAGAAGAGCGCAGAAGTCTGGCTCGCCGTCATCGCCTTCGTGGAAAGCTCGTTCTTCCTGGTTCCCGCCGATGTACTCTTCCTTCCAATGGCCCTGGCACGGCCCGAACGCGCCTGGCGCTATGCCCTCGTCGCAACCGTCGCATCCGTGCTTGGGGGCATTCTGGGCTGGTATATCGGTCACTATGCCTTCGAGGCGGTGGCAAAGCCGGTGCTTGAATTCTACGGCAAGCTGGAAACATTCGAACAGCTGAAGGCCGAAACGGGCTTCGGCATGATCGTGCTTCTGCTGATCACATCGGGTCTGGCCCACCTGCCTCCGATCAAGGTCGTGACGATCCTTGCAGGCGTAGCAAATGTGAATCTCGGCCTTTTCATCGTCACGGCCATCGTGGCACGTGGCGCGCGCTTCTTCCTGCTGGCCGCGCTCCTGAAGATCTACGGCGAACCGATCCGTGAATTCATCGAGAAGCGTCTTGGCCTGATCGCCGGCGCGATCGCGGCGCTCCTCATTCTTCTTTATCTCGTGCTGCACTACCTGCACACATCCTGACGATCGGCAAAGCCATGAACGCCTCCGCAAAGCCCCAGCTTCTTCCCGCAATCCTGCTCGCCGTCGCCATGGCCGCGACCGTTGGAACGGCGCTTGGCTTTCAATATTTAGGTGGCTATATCCCGTGTGCGCTCTGCTACATGGAGCGAGAGCCCTATTACTATTCGATCCCGGTCGCGATCGTCGCCGCCATTGCGGCGCTCATCAACATGCCGTCCTGGATCGTCAAGTCACTGATCGCCATCGTCATGATCGCCATGCTGATCGGCGCGGGGCTTGGCACCTACCATGCCGGCGCCGAATGGGGCTTCTGGCCCGGCCCGTCTACCTGCTCGACCCCGGTCAACGCCGTGACCAAGGATGCCGGCAACCTGCTGAGCGACCTGAACTCGGTCCACGGCCCGTCCTGCACGGAAGCGGCGCTCCGTGTGCTCGGCCTCTCCTTCGCCGGCTGGAACGTCGTCGCAAGCGTCATCCTCGCCGGTATGGCCGCCTGGGGCATCCGCCGCAAGGGGTGATTAGTCGACCTAAAGCCTGCGTGATGGTTCTGACAAAGACTGATCGAAATCTGAACCACACCCGCCGTTAAGATGTGCAGAAATTTTCGACGGCGAGGCGAAAATCGGGTAGGGCGAGAACCGGAGCGCAGCGTACTTCAAGTTACGTGAGCACCGGAAGCGCAGGCCGATCTGATTTGCAGCCCGCCGCCGGAGATCTGCGCGTCTTAGGGTTGGAGTTCTGTGTCCCAGTACAGATAATCCATCCAGCTTTCATGCAGATAGTTCGGCGGGAAGAAGCGACCGTTATTGTGCAACTCCTGCACAGTCGGGTGCCAGGGCTTCTGGCGGGGATGCATGCCGGCCAGATGTGGCAGTTTGGAGCCCTTGCGCAGATTGCACGGCGCGCAAGCCGTTACGATATTGTCCCAGCGGGTCTCGCCGCCGTGCGCACGCGGGATCAGGTGATCGAAGGTCAGTTCTTCCTCCGATCCGCAATACTGGCATTCGAACTTGTCGCGCAGGAACACGTTGAAGCGCGTGAAGGCGGGATAGCGCGCCGGCTTCACATAGCTTTTCAGGCAAACCACGCTCGGTAACCGCATCGAGAATGTCGGAGACGAAACGGCGTGGTCGTATTCCGCGATGATGTTCACACGGTCAAGAAAGACCGCCTTGATCGCGTCCTGCCAGGACCACAGCGACAAGGGATAATAACTCAGTGGCCTGTAATCCGCGTTGAGCACCAGCGCGGGCAAGGACTGCGGTGAGACTGCAATCGTCAAGGCGTTCTCCTGATCGATTCGGCATCTGCAATTCCTATACTAGGCTTGTTTTGACGCTATTGTGAAGCCCCTGCGAAAAGGCGGAATGAGTCCTCTTTCCCGTGGCTTGCGCTATGACAGAACTGGCTCAACCCAAGGGGTCGGCGGCGCGCCGCAAAGCCTGTGAATAAAAGGCCCAGAAGAGTCTGGCCGCGACAGATCGCCACGGCGACCAGCATTCGGCGAAGGCGGCGAGATCGCGGCCTTTCAATTTCACCTCAGGGGCGAAGGCGTGATGCACGGCATGAACCAGCGCGATGTCGCCGACCGGAAAGATATCCGGATGGCCGGCGCAGAACATGAGGTAGACCTCGGCCGTCCACGGTCCCACGCCCTTGACGGCGGTCAGTTGGACAAGGGCATCAGCAGTCGCCATACGGCAGACGCCTTGCAGATCGAGCGCGCCGGCAAGCTCGGCATCGGCGATGGCCAGCAAGGTCAAGGCCTTGGCACGCGAAAGGCCAACACCAAACAGACCATCGGCACCCAGAGCCATCACCCCCGCCCCGCTCACTTGGCCGCCCAGCTTTTCCACAAGCCGCCCGAAAATCGCAGATGCAGACGCCTTGGAAACCATTTGCGACACGACAATCTCGGCAAGCCCCGAATATCCTGCGGGCTGCAAGCGCAAAGGCACCGGCCCCGCGCGCGCAATAATTTCGCCCAGCCTGGGATCGAGCTCCACGAGTGCATCCAGACCTGCCGCGATATCAAGTTCGCTCGTAATCGGCTTCACGCGCCCTCCTTGGCATCGGCCAGAATTTCTGAAATGAAACGCTATGCCCGAAAAGCCAGTGACCATGCCACCCGTTTTCCGCTTTGCGCCGAGCCCCAACGGCTATCTGCATCTCGGGCACGCGCTTTCCGCCCTTATCAACCATGACATGGCGAAGGCGGCAGACGGGCGTCTGCTGCTGCGCATCGAAGACATCGACATCACGCGCTGCCGGCCGGAATTCGAAAAGTCAATTCATGACGACCTTGCCTGGCTCGGCATCGAATACGAACACCCCGTGCGCCGCCAGTCCGAACATACCGACGCCTATGCGCAAGCTCTTGATCGTCTGAAGGAGATGGACCTTGTCTATCCCGCCTTCATGAGCCGTGGCGAGGTCAAACGTTTCGTTGCCGATGAAGAGGCAAGGGGCAGGGACTGGCCCCGCGACCCCGATGGCGCGCCGCTATATCCGCCGGATGACCGGAAGCTCCCGCGAGCCGAAGCCGAAGCGCGTATTGCCGCCGGCGATCAGCATGTCTGGCGGCTCGACATGGCGGAAGCCTTGGCAACGGCAAGCAGCGCGCTTTCCTTCATCGAAACCGGCCCCGCCCATGCCGGCAGGCTCACCCTCGATCCCTCCGTCTGGGGCGATGTCATGCTCTGGCGCTGGGATGCTCCGTCGAGCTACCACCTTTCGGTCGTGGTCGATGACGCATTGCAGGGCGTGACACTTATCGTGCGAGGACTCGATCTCTTCGCCGCCACGCCGGTGCATCGGTTGCTGCAAACGCTGCTCGACCTTCCCGCACCCATCTATCATCATCACCGTCTGATCCTCGGCGAGGATGGCCGCAAGCTGTCCAAGAGCCAGGGCGACACGGCCCTATCGGCGCTGCGTTCTGCCGGCCTTTCGCCCGTCGATATCCGTCGCCGGGTGGGTCTCACCTGATCCTGCGGTCGCCGGAAGAACCACCGCACCCGAGCGGCCGAACATCCGGAAGACCTTGAACTTCATCATCGCGGCATTGATCTCGCCGCCGATGATGAAGATCACGCCGGTCATGTAGAGAAACACCAGCACGATCATGATCGAGGCCAGCCCCGCATAGGTGCGGGTGTAGTTGGCGAAGGTGGAGATGTAATAGGCGAAGACATAGGCCGACAGCGCCCACGCAATCAGCGTGAAGGCGATACCCGGAACGACCTGAATGAGGCGACGCCGCCCCGCCGGCATGTAGAGATGCACGATGAACAGCGCGACCGTCAGAACGATGATCGTGCCCCACACGCGCCAGCTCTCGATCACGTTGATGATCGCCGTTGTCCAGGGCAGCCAGCCTTCGACATAGCCCGCCGCGAGCGGGACGACGACGAGGAAGACGCTGACGGCCGCCAGCGCCAGCACGGCGGCAAGGACGTAGACGAGGCTGATCGCACGCGTGATATACCAGGGCCGCATCTCGTGAACCCGATAGGCACGGTTAAGCGAGATACGCAGCGCTTCGATGCCGTTGGACGCAAAATACGCGGCCGCCAGAACCGAGACCGTCAACAGGCCGCCATGCGGAATGGTCAGAACCTGCACCACTTCTTTTGCAATCGGCTCGGCAATCGTTTCCGGCCAGGTATCGAAGATGAGATGCACCGCCGTTTCCGCAAACTCCCTCGCACCGAGGAATGTTGCGAGCGTCGTGCCGAAAATCAGGAACGGAAAGATGGCCAGCAGCGATGATAGCGCGACGTGACTGGCCATGGCCCAGCCGTCGTCGTCGGTGAAGTGGTAGAGGGCGTCATAGAGCACCCTGTAGATCACCTTCACATATACGGGCACTGGACCTCCGCCTTCATTCGTGTTTGCTGTCTCGATAACGCATATCCACCCCATCGCGTTGCGTCACTTTGACGAATATGGGAAATGCGAGAGAGTTTGTACAGGAAGAGCCCATGACATCCGGCAAAACGATCCTGATCACCGGCTGCTCCTCCGGCATCGGCGCGCATTGCGCCCGGGCGCTGAAGGAACAGGGCTGGCGCGTCTTTGCCACGGTTCGAAAGGAAGAGGATCGCGGCTCGCTGGAAGAGGCGGGCATCGAAACCTTCCTCATGGATTACGCGGATCTGGAGAGCATCCAACGACTTGTTGAGAACGTGGCTGCGCGGACCGGCGGCACGCTCGACGCGCTCTTCAACAATGGCGCCTATGGGCAGACGGGCGCGGTCGAAGACCTGACGGTCGAGGTCTTGAAGGCGCAGTTCGATGCCAATTTCTTCGGCTGGCATGAACTCACGCGGCTGATCATCCCCATGATGCGCCGGCAGGGCCATGGACGCATCGTCCAGTGCTCCTCAATCCTCGGTGTCGTCCCCGCGCCCTATCGCGGCGCCTACACGGCCTCCAAATTCGCGCTCGAAGGGCTGACAATTACGCTGCGCATGGAGCTCGCCGGCTCCGGAATTCATGTCTCCCTGATCGAGCCGGGCCCGATCGACTCCCGCTTCCTCGCCACCGCGCTCGAAAAATTTCTGGGGAACATCGACTATCGCAATTCGGTTCATGCCGCGTCCTATGAGCGTCAACTCGGCAGGTTGAAGGGTGAGCGCCGCGCCAAGGGCAAGCTGGGGCCCGACGCCGTGATGGCCGTTCTGGAAAAAGCGTTGACCTCACCCGATCCAAAGCCGCACTACGCCGTAACCACAGTGGCAAAGCAGGGAATGCTTTTGAAAAAGCTGCTGCCTGCAGATATGTTCTACAAACTGATCTCAAGAGTCGGCTGAAAGCCGCAAAATCCAAGGAAACATCATGGGTGGCTTCACCTATATCCTCGCGATCATCTTCATGGTCGCAACCGCCCTGGTCTTGATCCGCGGCCTGTGGAACATGCTGAAGGGCGGCAGCGGCAACACATCCAACAAGCTCATGCAGATGCGCATCGCACTGCAGGCGATTGCCGTGGCGCTGATCATGCTGACGCTCTGGCTGACCGGCGGGGGTCGCTGATCCGCATGGTAAAGCTGAACAAGATTTATACCCGCACCGGCGATGACGGCACGACAGGCCTTGCCGGCGGCGACCGTGTCTCGAAGACCGACCTGCGCGTCGAAGCCTATGGCGTTGTCGACGAGACCAATTCCTTTATCGGCATGGCGCGTCTTTCGACAGCGAACATGGCGACGCTCGACCCGATCCTGGCCGCGATCCAGAACGCGCTCTTCGACCTTGGCGCCGACCTCGCCTCTCCCGGCACGCCGGAAGAACTGGGCTACGAGCCGCTCCGCGTGACGCAGAAACAGGTAGACGACCTCGAACATGCGATCGACGCGCTGAACGCCCATCTGCAGCCGCTGAAATCCTTCGTCCTGCCGGGCGGCTCGCCCGCCTCTGCTGCGTTGCATGTTGCCCGCACCGTCTCGCGCCGCGCCGAGCGCCTCATGGTGGCATTGAACGCACGCGAACACGGCGGCATCAACCCGGCGGCGATGCGCTACATCAATCGTCTCTCAGACCTGCTCTTTGTCGCCGCGCGCGTTGCCAACGACAATGGCGCGAGCGACGTGCTGTGGGTGCCGGGGAAGGACAGATAGACGGATGTTCCTGCCGATCCACGACCAGAACGGCCTCCGATACATCAAGCGCGCTTACGTCAATTATGCGCTGATCATCGCGAACATTCTGGTCTGGATCGTCATGCGGCGCGAGCCGGTTCTGGAACAGAATACGCTGCAGATGGCGCTCGGTTTCATTCCCGGAACCGTGTTCGCAGGCGACAGGCTCGACGCCTCGATCGTCCTTGTTCCGACATGGGCGAACTTTGTCACCTATGCCTTCCTGCATATCGACACGATGCATATCGCGGTCAACATGCTGTTCCTGTGGGTTTTCGGCGACAATATCGAGGATGCGCTCGGCCATGTCCGGTATGCGCTTTTCTATCTCGCCTGCGCCGCCTTCGGGGCCTTCATCCACGGCCTGACCGACCCGACCTCGCAACTGCCGCTTATCGGCGCCTCGGGCGCGGTGTCCGGAGTTCTATCGGCCTATGTGCTCCTGCATCCGCGTGTGCGCATATGGGCGCTGGTGCTTTTCGGCATCCCGCTGCCGCTACCCGCCTTCATACCCCTGCTTCTCTGGATCGGCGAACAGTTCTACATGCTGGCCACCGACCAAAGTGGCATGGTCTCCTGGGGCGCCCACACGGGCGGTATCGTCGCAGGTGCCGTTCTGGTGATTGTGCTGAAGCGGCGCGAGGTGCATCTTTTCGATCGCGGCAGAGCAGACATGGCCGCACCGCCGACGGAATGACCGGCATCTGAAACCAAATTTCTCATGCGTGAATTTGTCGCTTTTAGACGCATGGGCTTCAAGAAGATTGACCTTAACGTAAACGTAAGCTAGACAACCGCCCCGAGACTTGGAGTTTGCGCGGTTGGAAAGACTGCCAGCGACCTCCCGGTGCCGTCAAAAAAATCCCTCCGGCGAGAGGATGCGCGTTGAATTTGGAGGAAAAACGCTTATCCATGTCGCCAACCGGCAATTGGCCGCGTGTGGATTAACGCATGTTCCTCCAGGAAATTGCGAAGGAAGGGCTCCATGAAGA
>UBQX01000036.1 GCA_900467685.1 Hyphomicrobiales bacterium | reverse complement strand
TCGAATTTACCTTTTGCCATTTCCGGCTCTCCATTCCTGGTCCCTGATTGGGGACATCAATTCAAAAAAGGTTCGGTTGTATTCCGGTCACTTCTGACCGGAATACTTTGCCTGGATTTCCTGTGCGACGTTCGACGGAACCGGCGCGTAGTGATCGAAGACCATCGAGTACTGAGCGCGGCCCTGAGACATCGAGCGCAGGTTGTCGACATACTTGAACATGTTCGCCAGCGGCACGTTTGCCTGGATGACGATCGCGACGCCGCGCTGTTCCTGGCCCTGGATCTGGCCACGACGCGAGTTCAGGTCGCCGATCACGTCACCGACATAGTCTTCCGGCGTGACGACTTCGACCTTCATCATCGGCTCGAGGAGCTGAGCGCCAGCCTTCTTGGCTGCTTCACGGAAGCAGGCACGGGAAGCGATTTCGAACGCCAGAACCGAGGAGTCAACGTCGTGGAAGGCGCCGTCGATGAGGGTCGCCTTGACGCCGAGCATCGGGAAGCCAGCGAGCGGACCCGAAGACAGAACGCTTTCGATACCCTTCTGAACGCCCGGGATGTATTCCTTCGGAACAGCACCGCCGACGATCTTGGATTCGAACTTGAAGTCGTCGCCTTCCGGGTTCGGTTCGAACACGAGCTTGACGCGCGCGAACTGGCCGGTACCACCAGACTGCTTCTTGTGCGTGTAGTCTTCTTCGTGCTGACGCGTGATGGTTTCGCGGTAGGCAACCTGCGGAGCACCGACGTTGGCTTCAACCTTGAACTCGCGACGCATGCGGTCGACGATGATGTCGAGGTGAAGTTCGCCCATGCCGGCAATGATCGTCTGGCCGGATTCCTGGTCGGTCTTGACGCGGAAGGACGGGTCTTCGGCAGCCAGGCGGTTGAGCGCGAGGCCCATCTTTTCCTGGTCGCCCTTGGACTTCGGCTCGATCGCGATCTGGATAACCGGTTCCGGGAATTCCATGCGCTCGAGGATAACCGGCTTCAGCGGATCGCAGAGCGTGTCACCCGTCGTCGTTTCCTTCAGGCCGGCCAGAGCAACGATGTCGCCTGCGAAGGCTTCGTCGATGTCTTCACGGCTGTTCGAATGCATCTGCAGCATGCGACCGACGCGCTCGCGCTTGTCCTTGACGGTGTTGATGACCGACACGCCCTTCTCGAGCTTGCCCGAGTAGATGCGTGCGAAGGTCAGCGAACCGACGAAGGGGTCGTTCATGATCTTGAATGCGAGCATGGAAAGCGGCTCGGCATCGTCGGCATGACGCTCGATTTCAGCTTCCGTCTTCGCGTCGATGCCCTTGATCGCCGGAATGTCGAGCGGCGACGGCAGGTAGTCGACAACGGCGTCGAGAAGCGGCTGAACGCCCTTGTTCTTGAAGGCAGTGCCGCAGAACATCGGGTGGAACTTGACGTCGATCGTGCCGCGGCGAACGAGTGCGCGGATCTTGTCGTTGTCGGGCATTTCGCCGTTCAGGTAGGCTTCCATCGCTTCTTCGTCGATCTCGACAACCGTCTCGATCAGCTTTTCGCGATATTCTTCAGCCTTTGCCTTCAGGTCAGCCGGGATTTCAACGACATCCCACTGTGCGCCGAGCGATTCATCGCGCCAGACGAGAGCGTTCATCTCGATGAGGTCGACAACGCCGAGGAAGTCGCTTTCAGCACCGATCGGGAGCTGCATGACAACAGCGGTGGCACCAAGACGCGTCTTGATCATTTCTACCGAACGGTAGAAGTCAGCGCCGGTCTTGTCCATCTTGTTGCAGAAGATCATGCGCGGAACGTTGTACTTCTCAGCCTGACGCCAGACGGTTTCCGTCTGCGGCTCTACGCCTGCGTTGGCATCGAGAAGGGCAATCGCACCGTCGAGAACGCGCAGCGAACGCTCGACTTCGATGGTGAAGTCAACGTGGCCGGGGGTGTCGATGATGTTGAAGCGGCGGGTCTTGCCGTCACGGCCCTTCCAGAAGGTCGTGGTCGCAGCAGACGTGATCGTGATGCCGCGTTCCTGTTCCTGCTCCATCCAGTCCATGGTAGCAGCGCCGTCATGGACTTCGCCGATCTTGTGGGACTTACCGGTGTAGTACAGGATGCGCTCGGTCGTCGTCGTCTTGCCGGCGTCGATATGCGCCATGATACCGAAATTGCGGTAGTCTTCGATTTTATATTCGCGGGCCATGGTGGTCTGCCTTCCTTGTCGAGATTACCAGCGATAGTGCGAGAACGCGCGGTTCGCGTCAGCCATCTTGTGGGTGTCTTCGCGCTTCTTGACAGCCGAACCACGGTTGTTCGCGGCATCGAGAAGCTCGCCGCAAAGGCGATCAACCATCGTCGTTTCATTGCGCTTGCGAGCAGCGGTGATCAGCCAACGGATGGCGAGAGCCTGACGGCGCTCCGGACGAACGTCGACCGGGACCTGGTAGGTTGCACCACCAACGCGGCGCGAACGGACTTCAACATGCGGAGCAATGTTGTCGAGCGCCTGGTGGAAGACGTTCAGCGGCTCCTGCTTCGACTTGCCTTCAACGGCATCGAAGGCGCCATAAACGATGGTTTCGGCAACAGACTTCTTGCCGTCCAGCATGATGGCGTTCATGAACTTCGTAACGACGAGATCACCGAACTTCGGGTCAGGGTTGATCTCACGCTTTTCTGCTCTGTGGCGACGGGACATATTATTCGTCTCTCAACTGTTTTAACGGCCGATGGCGGGACTAGCCCGCCGACCCATGGATTCTTACTTCGGACGCTTCGCGCCGTACTTGGAGCGGCGCTGCTTGCGGTTCTTGACACCCTGCGTATCGAGAACGCCGCGGATGATGTGGTAACGCACACCCGGCAAGTCCTTTACGCGGCCGCCGCGGATCATCACGACGGAGTGTTCCTGAAGGTTATGGCCTTCACCGGGGATGTAGCCGATGACTTCGAAGCCGTTCGTCAGGCGAATCTTGGCAACCTTACGCAGAGCCGAGTTCGGCTTCTTCGGGGTCGTCGTGTAAACGCGGGTGCAAACGCCGCGCTTCTGCGGGTTCTGCTGAAGAGCGGGAACCTTATTGCGCTTTACCTGTGCCTGACGGGGCTTGCGGATCAGCTGGTTTACGGTAGGCATATACCCATCCCTTTAAGTCTTGTCTCGTTACCCTCTCGGGCGTTTACACGGGTCCCATCAATGCGCAAAATCAGGGCTGTTCCCCCTTAAAAAAGGAGAAAGCCCTCGATAAAGCAGAGGACGCCTTGCGACGTCTTGCATGCTGCAATCAATGCTTCGCGTGCGATATAAGGGCCTTGTTTGAGGTGTCATCCAGAACGAGTCATTCCGAAACAGCCAACCTCACATCGGCTCTGATGGCGTGGCGTTTACTGTCTTAAGGGGTCACAGTCAAGGCCATCCACGCAAAATTCTTGGAGGGAGGGTGCATCAAAGCCCTGAAACACGGGGGTTTGAGCACCGAAAGCAGGAAACTGCCCCCTCTTCCGACAAAAAACCTTATGTTTCGGTGCCGCTTGCGTTTAAGAATCGCTTAACCCCTTGAAGCGGTCGTAGATCGCCGATTCTTTCACTATGGCGATCGTTTCGACGCCCCATTCCACGAGGCATTCCATGACCACCACTCCCGACAACGACAATATCGCCGACCTGCCGCTCGTCTTCATCATTATCGGCAAGGCCTATATCAAGGAAGGCGAAGGCATCGACATTCATGTCATGCTGACGGCGCCGGACGATGACAGTGCCGTGCGTTCGGCGCTGAACGCCCTCGCCGACGAAGGCTTCATCGAGGCCGACCTGGACCAGATCGGCACGCTGACGGAGATCCCGGAAGACGAGCCGCATGCATCGGCATTCCAGGGCGCACTGGAAGGCGAAGTGGCGATCATCCGCTTCGCCTGAGGCCCTGCGACGGCCCTCGCCTAACCTGACCATCGAACAAACATCAAAGGCCGCCGGATCGCTCCGGCGGCCTCTTCTGTCTTGTCTGGTCGTTCGACCGGCTTATTCGCCGGCCGGAACCGTATCGGCTGCGATCTTCTGCAGCATGGGGGTCGCTTCGTCGGCGCCCGAACCCTTCTTGCGCTCTTCGAGGATGAGCTCGTCGCGCGAGGTGGCGATGCGGCGGATCTGAGTCATCGTTCCGCCCGTACCGGCCGGGATGAGACGGCCGACGATGACGTTTTCCTTCAGGCCCTGCAGGCCGTCGGTCTTGCCGGCAACAGCAGCTTCGGTGAGCACCTTCGTGGTTTCCTGGAAGGATGCAGCCGAGATGAAGGACGGCGTCTGCAGCGATGCCTTGGTGATACCGAGCAGAACGGGATCGCCGAATGCAGGCTTCTTGCCTTCTTCGATGAGACCGTCGTTGACGTTCTCGAGCTCGATACGGTCCACGTTGTCGCCGACGATGTAGGTGCTATCACCGGCGTCGGTGATTTCAACCTTCTGGAGCATCTGACGGACAATCACTTCGATGTGCTTGTCGTTGATGACCACGCCCTGCAGACGGTAGACTTCCTGGATTTCGTTCACGAGGTAGGAAGCGAGTGCTTCCACGCCCTTGATCGCCAGGATGTCATGCGGTGCCGGGTTGCCGTCGAGGATGTAGTCGCCCTTTTCGATATAGTCGCCATCCTGAAGATGGAAGGGCTTGCCCTTCGGGATCAGGTATTCGACCGGCTCGACACCGTCTTCCGACGGCTCGATGATGATGCGACGCTTGTTCTTGTAGTCGCGGCCGAAGCGGATCGTACCGTCAATCTCGGCGATGACGGCGTGGTCCTTCGGACGACGGGCTTCGAACAGTTCGGCAACGCGCGGCAGACCACCGGTGATGTCCTTGGTCTTGGCGCTTTCCATCGGGATACGGGCGAGAACGTCACCCTGGCTCACCTTCGAGCCCGGCTCAACGGAGAGGATCGCATCCACCGAGAGGAGGAAGCGGGCTTCACCGCCACGCGAAAGCTTGGCAATCGCGCCGTTCTTGTCCTTGATGACGATGGCCGGCTTCAGGTCGATACCGCGCGGCGTCGAGCGCCAGTCGATAACCTGACGCTTGGTGATGCCAGTGGATTCGTCGGCGCTTTCGAGAACCGAGATACCGTCAACGACGTCCTCGAACTCAACCGTGCCTTCGACTTCCGTCAGCATCGGACGGGTGTAGGCGTCCCACTCGGCCAGACGCTGACCGCGCTTGACCTTGTCGCCATCGTCCACGAGCAGCTTCGAACCGTAGGCGACGCGCTGCGAGGAGCGCTCGACGCCACGTTCGTCGAGGATCGTGACCGCCATGTTGCGGCCCATGGCAACCAGGTTGCCATCGGAGTTGCGCAGCAGGTTGCGGTTCTTGAGCTGGACCGTACCTTCGTACGAAGCTTCAAGATACGAGCTGTCGACCACCGTAGCCGTACCGCCAAGGTGGAAGGTACGCATGGTGAGCTGGGTGCCCGGTTCACCGATCGACTGAGCCGCGATAACGCCTACGGCTTCGCCCATGTTGACAGGCGTACCGCGTGCAAGGTCGCGACCGTAGCAGACGCCGCAAACGCCGGTCTGGATTTCGCAGGTCAGTGCCGAGCGAATGCGAACCGACTGGATGCCGCACTTTTCGATCTCGATGACGTCCGGCTCGAGGATCATCGTGCCGGCCTTGACGATGTTCTCGCCAGTGATCGGGTTGTCGATGTCGTCGAGTGCCGTACGGCCGAGGATACGTGCGCCGATGGACGCAACGACCTGACCGGCGTCAACGATCGCCGTCATGGTGAGGCCGGTCGTGGTGCCGCAATCGACATGCGTGACGATGCAGTCCTGGGCAACGTCGACGAGACGACGCGTCAGGTAACCGGAGTTGGCCGTCTTCAGGGCGGTGTCTGCGAGACCCTTACGGGCACCGTGGGTCGAGTTGAAGTACTCGTTAACGGTCAGGCCTTCCTTGAAGTTCGAGATGATCGGCGTTTCGATGATCGAACCGTCCGGACGAGCCATCAGGCCACGCATGCCGCCGAGCTGACGCATCTGGTTCGGTGAACCGCGGGCACCCGAGTGGCTCATCATGTAGATGGAGTTCATCGGCTTCTGGCGGTTCGTCTTCGGGTCGAATTCGACGGCCTTAATGCGGGCCATCATCTCTTCGGCAACCTTTTCAGTCGCCTTGCCCCATGCGTCGACAACCTTGTTGTACTTTTCGCCCTGGGTGATCAGGCCGTCATTGTACTGCTGTTCGTATTCCTTCACCAGGCTTTCGGTCTCGTCGACGATCTTGGCCTTGGAGGCCGGGATCACCATGTCGTCCTTGCCGAAGGAAATACCGGCGCGGCAGGCATGCGAGAAGCCGAGCTGCATGATACGGTCGCAGAAAATGACCGTGTCCTTCTGTCCGCAGTGACGGTAGACCGTGTCGATCATCTTGGAGATGTTCTTCTTGGTCATTTCCTGGTTGCAGATGTCGAACGGCACGTTGACGTTCTTCGGCAGCAGTTCGCCGATGATGAGACGACCGGGGGTCGTGTCATAGATCTTCGAAACCGGCTTGCCTTCGGCGTCAACCGTCTTGAAACGGCCCTTGATCTTGGCGTGCAGCGTGACGACCTTGCTTTCAAGGGCGTGATGCAGTTCGCCGAGGTCGGAGAAGGCCATGCCTTCGCCCGGCTCGTTCTGGTTCATGATCGACAAGTAGTACAGGCCGAGAACCATGTCCTGCGACGGAACGATGATCGGTGCACCGTTTGCCGGGTGCAGGATGTTGTTCGTCGACATCATCAGGACGCGGGCTTCGAGCTGAGCTTCGAGCGACAGCGGCACGTGAACGGCCATCTGGTCACCGTCGAAGTCGGCGTTGAAGGCCGTGCAGACGAGCGGGTGCAGCTGGATGGCCTTGCCTTCGACCAGCATGGGTTCGAAGGCCTGGATGCCCAGGCGGTGCAGCGTCGGTGCGCGGTTCAGGAGAACCGGATGCTCGCGGATGACCTCGTCGAGGATATCCCAGACTTCCGGCTTTTCCTTTTCAACCAGCTTCTTGGCCTGCTTGACGGTCGAGGAGTAACCCTTGGCGTCGAGGCGGGCGTAGATGAACGGCTTGAACAGTTCGAGCGCCATCTTCTTCGGGAGACCGCACTGGTGCAGCTTCAGTTCCGGGCCCGTCACGATAACCGAACGGCCGGAATAGTCGACGCGCTTGCCGAGCAGGTTCTGCCGGAAGCGGCCCTGCTTGCCCTTGAGCATGTCGGACAGCGACTTCAGCGGACGCTTGTTGGCGCCGGTGATGACGCGGCCACGGCGGCCGTTGTCGAAGAGCGCGTCTACAGATTCCTGCAGCATGCGCTTTTCGTTGCGGATGATGATGCCCGGAGCGCGCAGTTCGATCAGGCGCTTCAGACGGTTGTTACGGTTGATGACGCGGCGGTACAGATCGTTCAGGTCCGACGTCGCGAAACGGCCGCCATCGAGCGGAACCAGCGGGCGCAGGTCCGGCGGGATGACCGGAACGACCTTCATGATCATCCATTCCGGACGGTTGCCGGACTCCATGAAGTTCTCGACGATCTTCAGGCGCTTCATCAGCTTCTTCTGCTTCAGATCCGAGGTGGTCTCGGCCAGATCCGAACGCAGGTCGCCAGCGATCTTCTCGAGATCCATCGTAGCCAGCAGGTCGTAGATGGCTTCTGCGCCGATCATGGCCGTGAACTGGTCTTCGCCGAACTCGTCGACAGCGATCATGTACTCTTCTTCGGAAAGGAGCTGGTGCTCCTTCAGCGAGGTGAGGCCCGGCTCGGTGACGATGTAGTTTTCGAAGTAGAGAACGCGCTCGATATCCTTCAGCGTCATGTCGAGCAGCGTGGAGATGCGGCTCGGCAGCGACTTCAGGAACCAGATATGGGCAACGGGAGCGGCGAGCTCGATATGGCCCATGCGCTCACGGCGAACGCGCGACAGGGTGACTTCCACGCCGCACTTTTCGCAGATGATGCCCTTGTACTTCATGCGCTTGTACTTGCCGCACAGGCATTCGTAGTCCTTGATGGGCCCGAAGATGCGCGCGCAGAAGAGACCGTCGCGTTCCGGCTTGAACGTGCGGTAGTTGATCGTTTCCGGCTTCTTGATCTCACCGTAGGACCAGGAAAGGATTTTTTCAGGCGACGCGATCGAAATCCGGATGGAATCGAACACCTGCGCAGGCGCCTGCGGATTGAAAAGATTCATGACCTCTTGGTTCATGCCTGTCTCCTTGTCGGGCCACCATGGGCCCATTCACAACCGCGACCGGTCAAATACCCGGGAACCGGCGGGTTGCTCTGTAAAACGTGATAGCCGCTAAATGCGGCAACAATCCCCTCGCCCGCCTCATCGGCCTGGTCCGGAGAAGCTGCGCGCCGTTACCGACGCGCAACCCACATTTTATTCCGCAGCGTCGGGAAGCTGGTCGGGCGCATTCGGATCGATCTTGGTGTTTTCCAGTTCGACCGACAGACCCAGAGAGCGCATTTCCTTGACGAGAACGTTGAAGGATTCCGGAATACCGGCTTCGAACGTGTCATCGCCACGAACAATGGCTTCGTAGACCTTGGTGCGGCCCGCCACGTCGTCCGACTTGACGGTGAGCATTTCCTGCAGCGTGTAGGCTGCGCCGTAAGCTTCGAGCGCCCAGACTTCCATTTCCCCGAAGCGCTGACCGCCGAACTGCGCCTTGCCACCCAGCGGCTGCTGGGTCACGAGCGAGTAAGGACCGATCGAGCGAGCGTGGATCTTGTCGTCAACAAGGTGGTTCAGCTTGATCATGTACATGTAGCCGACGGTGACCTTGCGGTCGAAGGGCTCGCCCGTACGACCGTCATAGAGAACCGACTGGCCCGATGCATCGAGACCTGCGCGTTCCAGCATGCTGGCGATGTCCGGCTCATGCGCACCGTCGAAGACCGGCGTTGCGATCGAGACGCCCCTGCGGGACTGTTCGGCAAGCTTGACCAGGGCGTCGTCGTCGAAGTTCGACACTTCGTCCTTGGCGTCACTGGCGTAAACCGTCGTCAGCTCGTTCTTCAGATTGCTGATGTCCATCGTCTTGCGATAGTCATCGAGCAGCTGACCGATCTTCTTGCCCATGCCTGCGCAAGCCCAGGCCAGATGGGTTTCAAGGATCTGACCGACGTTCATGCGCGACGGCACGCCCAGCGGGTTCAAGCAGATGTCGACATGCGTACCGTCTTCGAGGAACGGCATGTCCTCGATCGGCAGGATGCGGGAAACCACACCCTTATTGCCGTGACGGCCGGCCATCTTGTCGCCCGGCTGGATCTTGCGCTTCACAGCGACGAAGACCTTGACCATCTTCATGACGCCCGGGGGCATTTCGTCGCCGCGCTGGACCTTTTCGACCTTGTCCATGAAGCGCTGTTCAAGGCGCGACTTGGATTCGTCGTACTGGCCGCGGAGCGCTTCGATTTCGCCCTGGACCTTCTCGTCTTCGACGGCGAACATCCACCATTGCGAACGCGGATATTCCGAGATCGTCTGGTTGGAGAGCTCGGTGCCCTTCTTGAAGCCCTTCGGACCGGCAACTGCGGTGTGACCACGCAGCATGTCGACCAGACGGCCGTAGACGTTACGGTCGAGGATCGCCTGTTCGTCGTCACGGTCCTTGGCGAGGCGTTCGATTTCCTCGCGCTCGATGGCCATCGCACGCTCGTCCTTTTCAACGCCATGGCGGTTGAAAACGCGAACTTCAACGATGGTACCGAACGTGCCCGGAGGCATGCGCATGGAGGTGTCGCGAACGTCGGAGGCCTTTTCACCGAAGATGGCGCGCAGGAGCTTTTCTTCCGGCGTCATCGGGCTTTCGCCCTTCGGGGTGATCTTGCCGACCAGGATGTCGCCTGGCTGAACGTCAGCGCCGATATAGACGATACCGGCTTCGTCGAGGTTCTTCAGAGCCTCTTCGGAGACGTTCGGGATATCACGCGTGATTTCTTCCGGACCGAGCTTCGTGTCACGGGCCATGACTTCGAATTCTTCGATGTGGATGGACGTGAACACGTCGTCGGCGACGATGCGTTCAGACATCAGGATCGAGTCTTCGTAGTTGTAGCCGTTCCAGGGCATGAACGCGACGAGCGCGTTGCGGCCAAGCGCCAGATCGCCCAGGTCCGTGGACGGACCGTCGGCAATGATGTCGCCCTTGTTCAGAACGTCACCGACGGTGACCAGCGGACGCTGGTTGACGCAGGTGTTCTGGTTGGAGCGCTGGAACTTCTGCAGGCGATAGATATCGACGCCAGACTTCGACGGATCGAGGTCTTCGGTTGCGCGGATAACGATACGCGTTGCGTCCACCTGGTCGACCACGCCGCCACGACGGGCAGCGATCGCTGCGCCGGAGTCGCGGGCCACGACCGGCTCCATGCCGGTGCCGACGAACGGGGCTTCGGCGCGCAGAAGCGGCACGGCCTGACGCTGCATGTTCGAGCCCATGAGAGCGCGGTTGGCGTCGTCGTTTTCGAGGAACGGGATCAGAGCCGCTGCGACCGAGACGAGCTGCTTCGGCGAAACGTCCATCAGGTTGATGGTGTCGCGCGGAGCGAGCATAACGTCACCAGCGTGACGGCAGACCACGAACTCTTCCGAGAACGCGCCGTCTTCGTCGAGGATCGCGTTGGCCTGAGCAACGTAATACTTAGCCTCTTCCATGGCGGAGAGGTAGATCACGTCGTTCGTCACCTTGCCGTCAACGATCTTGCGGTACGGGCTTTCGATGAAGCCATACTTGTTGACGCGGGCGAAGGTTGCCAGCGAGTTGATCAGACCGATGTTCGGGCCTTCCGGCGTTTCGATCGGGCAGATACGGCCGTAGTGCGTCGGATGAACGTCGCGGACTTCGAAGCCTGCGCGCTCGCGGGTCAGACCACCCGGGCCAAGTGCCGAAAGACGGCGCTTGTGGGTGATTTCCGAAAGCGGGTTCACCTGGTCCATGAACTGCGACAGCTGCGAGGAGCCGAAGAATTCGCGGACGGCTGCGGCGGCCGGCTTGGCGTTGATGAGGTCCTGCGGCATGACCGTGTCGATTTCGATCGAGGACATACGTTCCTTGATCGCGCGCTCCATGCGGAGCAGGCCGAGACGGTACTGGTTTTCCATCAATTCGCCGACGGAGCGAACGCGACGGTTGCCGAGGTTGTCGATGTCGTCGATTTCGCCGCGACCGTCGCGGAGTTCGACGAGCATCTTGACGACGGCAACGATGTCTTCCTTGCGCAGAACGCGAACCGTGTCGGCAACGTCGAGGTCGAGACGCATGTTCATCTTGACGCGACCGACGGCCGAAAGGTCGTAGCGCTCGGCGTCGAAGAACAGCGACTGGAACATGGCCTCAGCCGATTCCATGGTCGGCGGCTCACCCGGACGCATGACGCGATAGATGTCGAACAGCGCATCCTGGCGCGACTCGTTCTTGTCGACGGCCAGCGTGTTGCGGATGTAGGCACCAACGTTGATGTGGTCGATGTCGAGGATCGGCAGTTCGTCGAAACCGGCTTCCAGCACAACGCGCAGCGTCTTCTCGTCCAGCTCATCGCCGGCTTCGAGGAAGATTTCACCCGTCTGCATGTTGACCAGATCTTCGGCGAGATAGGCGCCATAGAGATCTTCGTCGGAGGCCTTGAGGGCCTTGAGGCCCTTGTCGGACAGCTGACGGAGCAGACGCGGGGTCAGCTTCTTGCCGGCTTCGACAACGACTTCGCCGGTGTCGGCGTCGACCATGTCGGACGTAACCTTGGCGCCCTTGAGCGCTTCAGGCTGGAAGGGAATGCGCCAGCCCTGGCCGTCACGCTGATACTGGACCTTGTTGTAGAAGGTCTCCAGGATCTCTTCGCCGTCCATGCCAAGCGCCATGAGGAGCGAGGAAACGGGCAGCTTGCGGCGGCGGTCGATACGGGCATGGACGATGTCCTTGGCGTCGAACTCGATGTCGAGCCAGGAACCGCGATACGGGATCACACGAGCAGCAAACAGCAGCTTGCCGGAGGAGTGCGACTTGCCCTTGTCGTGGTCGAAGAAGACGCCCGGCGAACGGTGCATCTGCGAGACGATGACGCGCTCGGTGCCGTTGACAATAAACGTCGCATTGTCAGTCATGAGCGGCATGTCGCCCATGTAGACATTCTGTTCCTTGATGTCCTTGATGGACTTCGCGCCGGTATCTTCGTCAATATCGAACACGATGAGGCGCAGCGTCACCTTGAGCGGCGCTGCATAGGTCAGATCGCGCTGACGGCATTCGTCGACGTCGAACTTCGGCGGCTCGAATTCGTACGAGACGAATTCCAGCATGGAGGCGCCGGAGAAATCGGTGATCGGGAATACGGACTTGAACACGGACTGAAGACCTTCGTCCGGGCGGCCGCCCGCGGGTTCTTCAACCATCAGAAACTGGTCGTAGGACGCCTTCTGAACCTCGATGAGGTTCGGCATTTCTGCGACTTCGGGGATTTTACCAAAAAACTTGCGTACGCGCCTACGACCATTGAACGAAAGGGTCTGAGCCATCGTCGCTCCTTCAAAATTTTGCATCCGGGCCTGCAACGGACGGAAAACACTGGCCAGGTGGCTCCGTCGATATAGGTTCGTTCAAACTCGTTCGAAAAGACAAGCCATCCGGCCGGATTGCCTGACGCCTGCTTTCGAACCATCCTCTTGAAGAACCCATTACCCAAAAGCCCGGCGGGGCTTTTGGGTAAAAAGTTCCAGATCGGAAACGATCGGGGAAAGGCGGAAACCCGCCCTTCCCCGAAGCGCATATTACTTGACGTCGACCTTAGCGCCGGCTTCTTCAAGCTTCTTCTTGAGGTCAGCAGCTTCGCCCTTGGAGACGGCTTCCTTGACCGGCTTCGGAGCGCCTTCGACGAGGTCCTTGGCTTCCTTGAGGCCGAGACCGGTGATGGCGCGGACTTCCTTGATGACGTTGATCTTGTTTGCACCAGCGTCGACGAGGATGACGTCGAATTCAGTCTTTTCTTCTTCAGCCGGAGCAGCAGCGCCTGCACCACCAGCAACGGCAGCAACAGCTACCGGAGCAGCGGCGGAAACGCCCCACTTTTCTTCGAGCATCTTGGAAAGCTCAGCAGCTTCCAGGACGGTGAGGGCCGAGAGGTCTTCAACGATCTTTGCGAGATCAGCCATTTTCTTACTTCCTTTTGTTCGGTTCGAACTGTTTGGTTAAATGCAGCAAAAAACCGCCTTATGCGGCTTCGTCCTTCTTGGCATACGCAGCAAACACGCGAGCGAGCTGGCCGGCCGGAGCCTGAACCACGCCTGCGATGCGCGTTGCGGGCGTCTGGATCATGCCCAGGAGCTTTGCGCGCAGCTCGTCGAGAGACGGGAGGGTCGCAAGCGACTTCACACCGTCCGCGTTGAGCGCGGTCGAGCCCATGGAACCGCCAAGGATAACGAGCTTGTCGTTGGTCTTGGCATAGTCCATGACTACCTTCGGAGCCGTGATCGGATCAGCGGCATACGCGATCAGCGTCTGCCCCTTGAAAAGATCCGACATCGTTTCCGACTGCGTACCCTGAAGAGCGATCTTGGCCAGGCGGTTCTTCGCGACTTTGACGGTGCCGCCAGCTGCGCGCATCTTCGAACGGAAGTCGTTCATTTGCGCAACGGTGACGCCGGCGTAGTGGGCCACGACAACCGAGCCCGAAGCCTTGAAGACTTCGTTCAGTTCCGTGACGAATTCGCGTTTTTCCGCTCTTTCCACTGCCTATCTCCAGTTGGCCGTTCCCGAAAACTCGGGGTTACGGCCGGTTACCTTTTGTCGCTCAAGGATCCTGAAGATCCTTCAAGCAACGCTCGAGGATCCTGTCCCCTCGCGCCCGGAAAACCGGAACACAAGGCAACCGAGGTTCGAACCGGACAATGCCGCTATCCAGCGGGAAAATCCGTTCTTACCCGTCTCATGCAGGCTATTGATTAAGGTCGCCCACCTGCAATCTCGGACAGGAATTCCGGGTTTGAGCCCGGAAATTCCGGCCCCTCAGTGAGGCCGGAAACTTTTCAAAGCCTTCAGTGAAGAAGGCTCAAACTTTAAAATCAGGCCGTGACCGACGCGATTTCGACCTTTACGCCCGGGCCCATCGTCGAGGAGATCGCAACCTTCTTGACGTAGTTACCCTTGGCGCCAGCCGGCTTCGCCTTGATGACGGCGTCGGCAAATGCCTTGATGTTTTCTTCGAGCTTCTTCGCATCGAAGGAAGCCTTGCCAACAGCGCCGTGGATGATACCGGCCTTTTCGACGCGGAACTCAACAGCGCCGCCCTTGGAGGCTTCAACTGCAGACTTCACGTCCATGGTCACGGTGCCAACCTTCGGGTTCGGCATCATGCCGCGCGGGCCGAGAACCTTACCGAGACGGCCGACGAGCGGCATCATGTCCGGGGTCGCGATGCAGCGATCGAAGTCGATCTTGCCGCCCTGGACGATTTCAACGAGGTCTTCAGCGCCGACGATGTCTGCACCAGCGGCCTTGGCTTCGTCAGCCTTGGCGCCACGTGCGAAAACAGCAACGCGAACCGTACGGCCGGTGCCGTTCGGCAGGTTGACGACGCCGCGGACCATCTGGTCTGCGTGACGCGGGTCAACGCCGAGGTTCATGGCGATTTCAACGGTTTCGTCGAACTTGGCGACGGCACGTTCCTTGACCATCGAAATGGCTTCGGTCAGGCCGTACATCTTGTTCGGGTCAACACCTTCACGGGTCTTCTGAACGCGCTTTGCGAGCTTAGCCATAACGATCAACCCTCTACCTGGAGGCCCATCGAACGGGCAGAGCCCTCGACCATGGCCATTGCGCCATCGAGATCGGCGGCGTTGAGATCCTTCATCTTGGCTTCAGCGATCGTGCGGATCTGGTCACGCGAGATCGAACCGGCGAAAGCCTTGCCCGGAGTCTTGGAACCCGACTTGATCTTCGCTTCCTTCTTGAGGAAGTAGGAGACCGGGGGCTTCTTCATCGCGAAGGTGAAGGACTTGTCCTGGTAATAGGTGATGACGACCGGGATCGGCATGCCCTTTTCCATTTCCTGCGTGGCGGCATTGAACGCCTTGCAGAATTCCATGATGTTCACGCCACGCTGACCGAGTGCCGGACCGATCGGCGGGGACGGATTTGCCGAACCTGCCGGGACCTGCAGCTTGATCTGGCCTGCAACTTTCTTAGCCATTTCTCTGCCTTTCCAATTACGCCCTTGCGGGGCGCGTTATGCCGGCATTGCCGGCGGCTGCGGTTGCGTGGTGCGGCGATTGAATGGAGCCGGCTAAAGCCCCTCGCCTTCCACGCGCTCTCCAAGCGGACAAAACGCCCGCTGAAATTTTAAAGCTTCTCGACCTGGCCGTATTCCAGCTCGACCGGCGTTGCGCGGCCGAAGATCGAAACTTCGACCTTGAGGCGCGAACGCTCTTCATCGACGTCCTGAACCGTGCCGTTGAACGAGGCGAACGGACCGTCGGAAACGCGAACCTGCTCGCCGATCTCGAACGAAACCGAGGGCTTCGGACGCTCGACGCCATCCTGAACCTGGTTGAGGATGCGATCGGCTTCGCTGTCCGGGATCGGAACCGGCTTCGAGTCGGACCCGAGGAACCCGGTGACCTTCGGCGTGTTCTTGATCAGGTGGAAGGCTTCGTCCGTGAGGTTGGCGCGCACCAGGACATAACCCGGGAAGAACTTGCGCTCGCTGTCGACCTTGCGGCCGCGGCGGACTTCAACAACCTTTTCAGTCGGAACGAGGATCTTTTCGAACAGATGATCAAGACCCTTCTGACGGGCCTTGTTCTCGATATCCTCGGCAACCTTCTTTTCGAAATTCGAATAAGCGTGGACAATATACCAGCGCGCAGCCATCTTCATCTCCGCCTATTTACTTGCCGACGTTCAGCACGAGGCCGATCAGAAGGCCGAAAAGCTGGTCTGCGCCAAAGAAGAACGCAGCCGCGAAGAATGCCATGGCAAACACCATCAGCGTCGAGATCACCGTCTCGCGCTGGCTGGGCCATGTTACTTTAAGCGTTTCAGCGCGAACCTGCTGCAGAAACGTGAAAGGGTTCATCTTCGATGCCATTGATGCCTACGCCATTAAGGCGCGTAAAGCTGTTCGTCCAGCCCGACGCGCCGCGTGTCTGTTTTGTCGCTACATAAACGGCGAATCTCTCAAATACAAGAGCAATACGACATTTGTTTTGCGGTTATGAACGGTGCGACCGATATCGCCTTGCTTTGCCGATGGCAGGGGCAGAGGGGCTCGAACCCCCGACCTGCGGTTTTGGAGACCGCCGCTCTACCAACTGAGCTATACCCCTACAAAGGCTGCAAGGAACGCAAGCCGCGTCCCGAACGAGCGCGTTCATATTCAAGTTGGCTGCGAATGACAAGCGCCTTTCGGCACTTACTCAGATTTTCTTGCCGTACCGCCCGCTTTGCCACAACACCGACTTCGATGTTACACTTGCGTCAATTGGGTTTGCGTCGGTGCAGTCGAGTTGAAGCTAAAGCGCGTGCCAGCCTTTCAGATCGGCGATCGCGCCTTGGCGTGTGGTTTTCGCATATCGTCATTGGAAAACCGCTGCGCAATTTTGCGCGACATGCTTTGGGGAGGAAATCCATGGTTCAGTTTCGCGACCAGATGATCGCGCAATCGCGTTTCGACGATGTCGATCTGGAAAGTTCCGAGTTTTACAATGTGAACCTCGACAAGGCCTCGGTGGTCAACGCCAGCGCCTGCGATGCGGCTTTCACCGATGTGATGATGTCGAATGCCACGTTCGGGCATGTCTGCCTGACGGCTGCGACCTTACGCGACGTCGATCTGTCCGCCTCCAGGCTGGAGAACGTGAACCTCTCCGATGTCGACATCCGCTCGGCCAAGATCGAAGGCCTGCGGATCAATGGTCACCTGGTGAGCGATCTGATCGCGCTGAACGAGCGGATCACGGACGCATCCAAGGTCACCACTTGATCGCGTAATCGAAGCGCAGGCTGGCTGTCGGCGTCCGGTCTGTCTCGCTCAGACTGGCCGTTACGGTTGCGCGCCTAGTGAGCTTCTTTTCCACGGAGACGGCCTTTGTAAAGGTGCGGGCCGCGCTGTCGGCTGTTCCGGTGGTGGCAAAGGCTGCCCCGAGGTCCGGGAATTCCAGACGATAAGTCTGCGACACGGCCAGACCGGCCTTGTCTTCGGCACCTGCGGTCAGAGCCAATGTCCGGCGGCTGACAACATCCATGACACTCGTTTGCATCCAGCTCCGCTTTTCAGAAAGCAGGAATTGCGCCCTGCCCGCCTTGGCGTCGAAATCCATATCGGCGCGGGTCGTGCGCAAGGATGCGGGTGATTTCGAGCTGTGCAGCAGAATGGAGCCCCAGATCGAAACCGGCACAGACGAAATCGCGCCGGCACCATCGGCCAAAACCTCGGTCGTCACGCCGGCGCTCGGCTGCAGCGTATCCGAGCTTTGCAGGCCCGTGCGCAGCTTGAGCCCGTTATCGCCGACACGCGACACGTCCCAGATCAGCGGACGGCTGTCCGCATCGGCGTGATGCGCGCCGCAAAGGGAAATTGCCAGCGCTGCCAGATAATGTGTCTTCCGCATTAAGCCGGTTTCCTGCCTACAGGTTTGGGCGGTCTCCGAAGAAGGAGACCGCGAGATTTCCTCCCGGTTCGGCAGGAGTGTAGCCGGAGGAGCGGTTAACAAATAGCAAATTTGCTGCAACGCGGCATAATCTATCCACACGTTGCAGCGATGCCACCCCGGGTCTCAGACGTATTTTCGCCAGTTATGCTCTTCCTTGAAGCCTAAGACTTCGCGGATTTTCCGGTTGGAGATCATGGCTTCGTCGCCCTGCGGCTGCCATTTCAGGGGCACGTTGGGGAAAAAGCGCCGAGCCAGTTCGGCTGTGGACAAGTCGGTCGTCACGGTGTCGTTCGTGGCATTGAAGACCTGGTAGCCGAGACCATCCTTCTCGATGCACAGATGCACGATCTGGCCGAGGTCGCGCGCGTCGATATAGCACCAGGCATTGCGCAACCGCGTTTCCGGATGGGCGACGAAGCCGGGGAAGCGGCTGTATTCGTTCGGCTCGATGACGTTGCCGATGCGCAGCGCATAGACGTCCGCACCCGTGCGCTCCGAGAAAGCGCGCGCGGTCTTCTCGTTGATCACCTTGGAGAGGCCGTAGCTATCCATCGGGTTGACGTCATAGTCCTCGTCGAAGGGCAGATAATGCGGGTCGCGCTCGCCCTCGGCGAAGCAGATTCCATAGGTCGTCTCGCTCGACGCGATGATGACCTTGCGGATGCCGAGCTTCACCGAGGCTTCGATGACATTGTAGGTCCCCATGACATTGACGCGATAGGTCTCGTTGTCAGGGCGGATGAGGATGCGCGGCACCGCGGCGAAATGCACGACAGCATCGAAGGGCTGCACGCCCCTGCCCGATTCAAGATCTGGAAAGTCCCGATGCATGGTCAGCGCGTTGAAGACTTCACCGAGATCGGTAATGTCCACGGTGAGATTGGTGACACCGGGGACGTCGAGCGGCACGAGGTCGATATTGTGGACTTCATAGCCCTTGGCCAGCAACCACGGAATGACGTGGCGCCCGGCCTTGCCCGAACCACCCGTGAAAAGAATACGCTTCTTCATCGTGTTACCTCCTCGATACCGATGCAACCAAAGTCAGGAACGCTGACTCGCGGGGCGCAGACTAACCATCGCAAAAATGTTCTCAAGCGCGGCATGCGCGAAATCGCACCACCCTCTCCCGCACCAAACGGAATTGCAGTAGCGTCTCCCGGGAAATCATTTTCAAGGGGACTTATATGTTTGGCAAACGCTCCATGGCTGCAGCCCTGCTGCTGCCGCTGCTGATCGGCGTGGCGCCCGCCAGGGCGGACGAACTGGTTGACGAATACAACGCCTATATCGGGCGGGACGATCTCTATAACTCCAACGGCGAGCGCCTGCGCGAGCCGTGGCAGATCATCCGCCAGGATCGGGCGAACTATTACAAGTTCAACATCCGCCAGCGCGGCGACGAGCCCGACGAGTTCTTCGCCTCGGTCGACAACCGCGCCAAGGCCGAACGCATGATCCGCAGCGGGACGATCACCCGCGAGGCGAGGCGCCTGCTCCTGCAGGGCGACTGCACGATCAACGTGAAGGTCTATCACGACCGTGAGGGCGACTATCTCGAGATTACGGTCGACTGAAGTCTACTCTGACGAGGCTCTCGAATGTCATCATGAAGCTGTTTCTGAGCGGACCGTTCTAAGTTCTCGATTAGAATAAAAAAGCCCCGCTGACACCAGCGGGGCTTTCTTCATTCCCTTTCGGGAAAATCGATTACTCGACGATCGAAGCGACGATGCCGGCGCCGACGGTGCGGCCGCCTTCGCGGATAGCGAAGCGCAGCTTTTCTTCCATCGCGATCGGAACGATCAGCTCAACGGCAACCGTGACGTTGTCGCCAGGCATGACCATTTCCGTGCCTTCCGGAAGCGAAACGATGCCCGTTACGTCCGTCGT
>UBQX01000037.1 GCA_900467685.1 Hyphomicrobiales bacterium | reverse complement strand
TCTCTCCGCCGCCCCCATTCTCTTCGATGCATTCGTGAAATCGGGCGTGGCAATCGCCCCCTTCCCGCCCGCCCCGCAAGGCGCGCGCCACATCGCAGCCGCCGACCTGCCGATGAGCCAGAAGCGCTTTTCCCTGACGTCTGCCGGCCTGCTCGCCATGTCGGGCCGGGAGCCTGCCCCGCAGATCGTCTATCCGCCGGAAGGCGCGCGCGTCGATCTCGGTGCCAGCGATGCCGCAGCACAACCCGAGGCATTGGCGCTCAAGCTGCAGGGCGGTCGCGCACCCTTCCATTGGCTGGCCAACGGCAAGCCCTTGCCTGAACTTTCCCGCCGCCGCACCATGCAATGGGTGCCGGAGGGAGCGGGCTATTCCACGCTGACGGTTATCGACGCTGCCGGGCGCGCCGCGAGCGTTCGCGTGTTCGTGGAATAACACACCGCCCAAATTTGCATTCCTCGCCTGATATTCCCGGATAAGGACAGGTTTCGCACACCGGTTTTACGCGGTGTTAACCATAAATTGCGCAACACTTGGACATGCACGACGCGGCTGACTTCTATCGGCCGGCGGGGCGTTTCAAAGCCGACTATCGGGGGCAATTCATGGCCATCATCACGTTCGCGAATACCAAGGGCGGAGCCGGCAAGACGACCGCGGTCGCCATCGTTGCCTGCGAGTTGATCCGCATGGGCTTCTCCGTGAAGGTGCTCGACGCGGATCCCCAGCTCTGGTTCAGCAAGTGGCATGAGAAGATGCGCACGAACGCGCCGAAGCGCCTTTCCGTGGTATCCTATGTCACCGCCGCCAGCCTCAACGGCCATATCGAGCAAGCGAAGGAAGAGGCCGATTTCGTCCTGCTTGACCTGCCCGGCGCACGCAGTCCGCTCCTGGCACAGGCGATCGGCCAGTCGCAATATGTGATCATTCCGATCCAGGGTTCGGCCATGGACGCCGAGGGTGGCGCGAATGTCATCGAACTCATCCAGTATCTGGCCGACCGCGCCAATATGCGCATTCCGCATTCGGTCGTGCTGACGCGCATCAACCCGATGGTCACAACGCGTTCGCTGCAGACGGTGAAAGACCTGCTTTCCAAGCGCCGCGTGCACGTCTTTGCCACACCCATCATCGAGCGCGCGGCCTATCGCGACGTCTTCACCTCTGGCGAAACGCTCTACACGGCCGACCCGGAGCGCATTTCGAATCTGGACAAGGCTCAGGAGAACGCGCAGGCGCTAGGGCTGGAAGTCCTCCGCCGCATTCTGCCCTACACGACCAAGCCGGTCATGCGTGACAATACGGACGTGAAGCTCGCCGGCTAGCCGGCACGCAATCCGCCCGGAACGCATGTGATCATCTTGATCACCGATTTCGCCCTTGATTGCAGAACCTTCTCCCGCGCCCGAGCTTGACACGGCCTTCCGAGGGCTGCCATCAAACCGGCGCAATACGGAGCCCATTTTTCCACCGATATACTCCACCGACATACAAGGCCGTGGCTTGCAAGCCGCAATAAAGCCTCGCCAGAAGGATGCACTGATGAAGCTCGTTCTCCCCGCTCCGGCCACGCCGACGGTCGCCGTCCATGGTTCGGATGCCCGTTTTCCGGTTCGTCGCATCTTCTGCGTCGGGCGCAATTATGCCGCCCATGCGCGGGAAATGGGCAAGGATCCGGATCGCGAACCGCCGTTCTTCTTCACCAAGCCCGCCGATGCCGTCGTGGATTCAGGCGAGACCATTTCCTATCCGCCGCAGACGGAAAACTTTCACTATGAGGCCGAGCTGGTGGTCGCCATCGGCACCGGCGGCAGCGATATCAAGGAAGAAGATGCGCTCAAGCATGTCTGGGGCTATGCAGTCGGCAATGATCTGACACGGCGGGATCTGCAGCAGGTCGCCAAGGATATGGGGCGCCCCTGGGATTTCTCGAAAGGGTTCGACCGTTCCGCAGTTATCGGTCCGGTGCATCCGGTCGCGGAGGCTGGCCATCCCGAGAAGGGTTCAATCCGCCTTACCGTCAACGGCGTGACCAAGCAGGATGCGGACCTCGCCGAAATGATCTGGTCGACCCCGGAGGTCATCTCCTACCTGTCGCATTCCATCGCGCTGGCACCGGGCGACCTGATCATGACTGGAACGCCCGCAGGCGTCGGCCCACTCGTGGCAGGCGACACCTGTGTCGTCACGATCGCGGGCCTTGGCGAAATCTCCACGTCGATCGGCCCCAAGGCCTGATCCGGATCAGATGTCGTAGCTGTGCCCTGCGTTGAGCGAGGCGATGAACTTCTTCGTCCGCTCGCGTTCCGGCGCCTGGAAGATGGCGTTCGGCGCGCCCTGCTCCACGATCACACCGCCATCGAGAAAGAGCACCTGGTCCGCAACCCGCGAGGCAAGCCGCAGGTCATGCGTCGCCATGATCATGGTCGTGCCCTCACGCGCCAGCCGGCTGAGGACCTCGACCACTTCCTCGGCAAGTTCCGGATCGAGCGCCGATGTGGGCTCGTCGCAGAGGAGCACGCGCGGTGCCGGGGCAAGCGCCCGCGCAATGGCCACGCGCTGCTGCTGGCCGCCTGAAAGTGTCGCCGGCCAGGCGTCTGCCTTATGCGCCATGCCGACCTTTTCAAGAAGTGACAGGGCGTGGGCATGCGCCTTTTCCCTGGGCCATTTCAGCACCGTAACAAGGCCTTCCATGACGTTCTGGATGACCGTCTGGTGCGGAAACAGCTGGAAGTTCTGGAATACCATGCCGGTCTGCCGGCGCAGCGGCTGGATGGCGTCCCAGCCGACCTTCTTGCCCGGCTGCAGTTGAAGCGATTTGTCGCCGATGCGGATCGTGCCGGCTGTCGGGATTTCAAGCAGGTTGATGCAGCGAAGCAGCGTGCTCTTGCCGCCGCCTGACGGTCCCACCAGCGCCGTCACCGTGCCTTCGGCAAGCGTCACGCTGACATCCCTCAGCACGACGTTGTCGCCGAAGCGTTTCTCGATGTGGGAAACTTCGATCATGTGCGCGCCTCCAGGAAGCCGCCATAGCGGGCGAAGCGCCGTTCCAGCCGGGTCTGCAGCCAGGAGAGCACCGAGCTCAGAGCCAGATAGAGAAGCGCTGCCTCGATGTAGAGGATCAGCGGTTCATAGGTGGTCGCAACGATCCGCTGCGCGGTCTGGAACAGTTCCGGCACCGTGATGGCGGCGGCAAGCGACGTATCCTTGACCAGCGAGATGAACGTGTTGGACAGCGGCGGAACAGCAACACGCATGGCCTGCGGCAGGATGGTCCGGCGCATCGCCTGGCTCCAGTTCATGCCGATAGAATAAGCCGCCTCCCACTGCCCGCGCGCCACCGACGAGATGGCGGCGCGGATGATTTCCGACGTATAGGCGCCGACATTGAGCGTGAAGCCGATCAGAGCCGCCGGGAAGGCATCGAGCAGGATGCCGACGCTCGGCAGACCGTAGAAGATCACGAAAAGCTGCACCAGAAGCGGCGTGCCGCGGATCACCCAGACATATAAGCGCGCAATATCGGCAACCGGCTTCGGCCCGAATAGCCGCGCGATCGCCGTCAGGAGCCCGAGCGACAGGCCCAGCACGAAGGAGAGAAGCGTCAGCGGCACCGTGAAGATGAGCCCCGCCCAGAGAAGAGGCTGGAGCGAGTCCAGCATGAGTTGAAGCCATGGAGGCAAGGCACATCCCCTGAAACACGATCCGCCCCGGCGGGCCGGAGCGGATCGAACTATAGCGTTATGATGGCAATGGCGAAACCGGCCGCCTTACTTCGAGACGTCTTCGCCGAAATACTTCTTGGAGATGGCGTCATAGGTGCCATCAGCCTTGATATCCGCCAGCGCCTTGTTGATGGCCTCAAGAAGTTCCGGTTCACCCTTGCGGATGATGATGCCCGAAAAATCCGCGTTGGCTTCGGTGGCAACCACCTTCACCGGCGCATCCGGCTTGTGCTTCTTGAAATCAAGGAAGGACAGGCTGTCGTTGATCGTTGCATCGGCGCGGCCGGTCAGCACGAGCTGGATCGACTGGTCGAACCCGTCCGTACCCACCAGTTCGGCGCCGTTCGCCTCGGCGATCTTGCCGAAATTGCTGGTCAGCGACTGCGCAGACTTCTTGCCCTTCAGGTCTGCAAAGGACTTGATGGCATCATTGTTTTGCTTGACGATCAGGACCGCCTTGGAGGCGATATAGGGTTCGGAGAAGTCGTACTTCTTCTTGCGCGCCTCGGTTATGCCGACCTGATTGATCACGGCGTCGTAGCGCTTGGCATCGAGACCGGCGATCAGACCATCCCACTTGCCTTCCACGAACTCTGGCTTCACGCCGATCTTCTTGGCAATCGCCTCGCCGATTTCGACGTCGAAGCCGACCAGCTTGCCGGACGCGTCATGGTAGGTGAACGGCGCGTAGGTGCCTTCGGTGCCGATCTTTAGCGTGTTTGCCTTCTTCACCTCATCGAGGTTCGAGCCGGCATAGGCGGCGCCCGCAAGGGCAATCTGGGCAAAGGTTGCAGCGGCGAGAAGGGTGTGGATCAGTTTCATGAGCGTGTCCAAACTTGTTATTGCGGGATCATTGCCCCGATATGGCCGACTATCGCATGGGCGACTGGGCGAAGCTGCGTACAGGACTTCAATTTCCAGCACTAACGGCGAAGGTTTTTCGTGGTTCCCTGAAAGATGTGGAATATTTGCCTTTGATTTGGGCAAATGGTCTTTTCAACTGCAGGAGCACGTCGGTCCATGCCGGAGATTGGTCGGTCTGGAAACAGCGTTGCAATGAAACCTTCGATAGACCTTGATTGACTTCGAATATGGGGCGTCCCACTGTCGTGATCGTGATGGAGATTTCATCTTGAAACTGCCGCGCAAAGACGGGCGCCAGGGAGCCGCCGGAAAACGCCTGCAGGTAGGCTTCGTGCTGGCGCGTTCATTCACGCTGTCTGCCTTCGCACTCTTCGTCGACACGCTGAGACTGGCGAGCGACGAGGCGGACAAGTCCGGCCGCATCCTCGCGGACTGGAAGGTCTTGGGCAGCACCCGCCATCTCATCACGTCCAGCTGCGGCGTGCAGGTCGCGCCGACCTCCGATTTCGTCGATCCGGCGGAATTCGACTATGTCGCGGTCGTTGGCGGACTGTTGCGCAACGATCTGGCCGTGGACAACGAGACCCTCGGTTTTCTCAGGATGACCGCGACGAAGAATGTTCCGCTGATCGGGATTTGCACCGGCACCTTCATCCTGGCGGAAGCAGGACTGATGCGTGAACACGAGACCTGCGTCAGCTGGCTGCACTACCAGACGTTTCGCGAGCGGTTTCCCGATCACCCCGTCCGCGCGGACAGGCTCTACAATCTCGATCACGTGCGCGGCTCCTGCGCGGGCGGCAGCAGCGCGGCGGATCTCGCGGCATCCATCGTTCGCCGACATGTGGGGCGCGCGGCCGAGCGCAACGCTCTCGAAGTGCTGCAAATCGACAAGGCGCGGACGGCGTTCGACATCCAGCCGCGCCGACCGCTCGAGATCGAAAGCGGCGATGATCGCCTGCGGGCGGCGCTCATCCTGATGGAGAGCCACGTCGAGAAGAAGATTTCCATTCCGGAAATTGCGAAGATCGTCGGGCTCTCCCGGCGGCAACTGGAGCGCATCTTCATCGACAACACCGGCAGCACGCCGGCTGCGGTCTACCAGAAGGTGCGGATGGAGCGCGCGCGGCAGCTGGTCCTGAAAACCAAAACCCCGCTGGTCGATATCGCCGTCGAAGTCGGCTTCACCGACGCCTCCTATTTCGCCAAGACCTTCAAGAAAATCTTTGGCCAGTCGCCGGGCGCGCTGCGCACCAAACGCGTGGTCGGACCGACCGACTTGCGGTAAGCTTTGCGGCGCATATCTTGAGTCCCCTGGACTCACAAGAAGACGGAGGGCCGCATAGGCCGGCTTTCGCAGAGGGAGGACGCGATGGAAAATCCCAACACCTGGCGGCATATGAACAGCGCGCCGAAAGACGGAAGCCGCATACTTGTGACCATCCGCCAATCCGAACAGGGACAGGCGGAGGTGGACGTCGCCTTCTGGTCTCCCGGAGACCGCTTCGGGATTGAGGGCTGGCGCGCATCCGATTCAGTCCCTGGCCGCGTGGTCGAATATGCCGAGTCCGAACTGAAATGCTGGATGCCCATGCCATCGGCGAGCCTCGACCGCAGCCTGGCGCCCGCGCCCTGGGAGGGCGACGACATGGATGAGCTGGACGGTTCCGGAATCTGATCAGGCGTTTGAAAAAGAACGCGGATAGGCCTGCCCGCGCGACAACGGTGACAATGTCGCTGCGGCATCTCTATCGGGGTTGATGGTTCTTGTATTTTAGAGAATTACGTTACACTCTCCGCCGCAGGCGGGGGGTATGAATCATCTCAAGGTCTTCTCTCAAGTTTCGTCTTTTCCTGCTTCTGCTCGTGGCGGTCATACCGCTCGCGGGCGCTCTCATTGTCGTTCCCATTTCCATGAAGACCGCGCGGATTCAGCAGATCCACGGCGAGGCATTTCGGACGGGTGAACTCGCAGCGCTGGAAATCAACCGCCTGATGATTGGTCTGGAGGACACCCTCGCCGCCATTTCGGCCGCAGCGGCGCTGGATGGCGACAACACGACGATGTGCGGCGACTATCTCGCCCGCGTCGGTCGCCAGATGCCGCAATTTGCCGGCATCGCCGTTCTGGATATGCAGGGCGTCGTTCGCTGCCGGCAGAAGCCGGGTGGGGAAGGCATGTCGCTGGGCGACCGGCACTATGTCCGGGAGGCGCTGGCTGGGCGCCGCGCGGTGGGCACCTACCTTGTCGGCCGCCTCAGCGACGCGAAGATCCTGCCCATGGCTGTGCCGATCATCAATTCGGCAGGCGCCGTTCAGGGCGTGGTTGCGGGTTCGCTCAATCTGGAATGGCTGCAAGGCAAACTGAGCGACCGCAATTTCGCACCCGGTGGGAATGTGACGATTGCCGACCGCAACGGTGTGATCCTCGCACGCCATCCCGATCCCGGCAGGTTCGTCGGCACGCGCATTCCGGAAGAGTATCAGCATCTTGTCCATGCCGACAGGCCGGGCACGCTGGAACTTACCAGCCAGGACGGCACGCGCCGCATCCTTGCCTTCTTTCCTCCCGGCGACAAGGGACAGGAACTCTATGTCAGCTCAGGTCTTTCGACGGACGAAGAATTTCGCGCCGTCAACCGGGCCACCTATATCGGCATCGGCGTCATCCTGTTCACCTGCCTTTCCGTGTTTCTCGCAGCCGCACTGACGGCGCGCCGATCAATCCAGATGCCGGTCAACCGCCTTCTGGACACGGTGCAGTCCTGGCGGCAGAAGGACGAGAACGCCCGCACCGGGATGAGGGCGGAGGACGGTGAATTCGGACAACTGGGGGAAGCCATCGACGCCTATATGGACGAACTGGTGGCGGCCAGAGGCCAGCGCCGGCGTGACGAGGAACGGCAGCGGCTGCTGATGGGTGAACTGGACCATCGGGTGAAGAACCTTCTGGCGACTGTCCAGTCGGTGGCCCGACAGACCTTCCGCTCTGCTGGCACCGACCCGGCAGTCATCGAAATGTTCAACCGCCGGCTTTCAGCCATCGCCGAGGCGCATGCGCTCCTGATGCGGGGCGTCGAGCAATCGGCGTCCCTGTCGGAACTGGTCGCCGTCTCCATCAAACCCTTCGACGTGGAGAAGCCCTCACGCTTCGCGGTAAGCGGCCCGGATCTCGTGCTGAATTCACGCGCCGCGCTGGCGCTGGGCATGGCCCTGCACGAGCTTTGCACCAATGCGGTCAAATATGGCTCGCTCAGTTCCGAAACGGGCACAGTCCGCATCACATGGCATCTCGAGACGACGGCCGATCATCCGATCCTTGATCTCTGCTGGCAGGAAGTCGGTGGTCCCCCTGTGAGCCAGCCGGAAAAGAGCGGATTCGGCAGCCTGATGATCCAGCGGATTCTCGCTACGCAGATCGAGGGCAAGGCCGAGATGCACTTCGCGGAGGACGGCTTCATCGCGTGGCTGCGCGCACCTGTTCCGCCGGCCTCGTTGTCCGCCGCCTGACATGGCGTTCCGCCCGGTTCGTCGCAGCGTCTCCTGTGCGGGAGAGCCAGCAAACGTAAATATAGTCAGAACCGAAGCCCTGCCTTAACGAATTATCCGCAATCGGAACAATAAGGTTTCGTCGGGGCAAAGATGTATTTCCGGTTCTAAACTCGGAGCATGGGGCGGGCCGGCAACGGGATGACTGCGGTTCCTGAACATTTGCTTTCGATGAAAGGTCTTTGATGGTAAAGCCGCTTGGCAGCGTTCGCAGCGACAACGAAGCGTTCGACCGGATTACCAGCCTGGTTCGTGACATCTTCGACGTCGATGTCGCAGCCGTTTCATTGATCGAGGGAGACCGGCAGAGCTTTCGGTCGATCCAGGGACTCGATCTGACAGAAATCCCTCTTGAGGCAAGCTTTTGCAGAGCCACGTGGCGCGAAGGCAAACCGGTCGTTTTCGAAGACACGGCAGAAAGCCGTGAATTCTGCAATCACGCGCTGGTCACGCAGTTTCCGTCGCTCCGCTTCTATGCCGGGGTCGTGCTGCGGACATCAGAGGGCCAACCCATCGGCACGATCTGTGCCATCGACAGAAAACCGCGCGGCTTTTCGGACAGGGAAATCCGCGTTCTGGAAAACCTTGCGCAGATGGCGGCAAGCGAGTTCGAACTGCGTGAATTCGCCTCACGCGACGCCCTGACCGGCGCGCTGTCACGGCGGCACTTCCTGACGGAGTGCAACCATCTCTGCGACATCGCGGCACAAGAGAATCTCGAAGTGTCGGTGATCATGATAGATGTCGATCACTTCAAGACGGTCAATGACCGTTATGGCCACGCCGCCGGTGATGAGGTTCTGCGAGCCCTGATCGTCGCGTGCAAGGCGCATCTTAAGGATTTCCACCTGATCGGGCGCCTCGGCGGCGAAGAGTTCGCAATAGCCTTGCAGAAAACGGCGCAGCAGAGCGTGGCGATTTCGGAAAGCCTGAGACAGGCCATCGCACAACTCTCGTTCCAGTTTGACAATTCAACCGTGCAGATTACGTCAAGCTTCGGCGTCGCGGGGGTGCAAGCGGGCGAGCCTGATATCTCCAAGGCCCTGTTGAGGGCCGACAAGGCGCTCTATCAGGCGAAGGCCGAAGGCCGCGACCGCGTGGTGTTGAGCGTCTGACGGCTGTCTCGTCCGGACGGGATCAGACCGTTGCAGCCAGGGCTTTCCCGTCCGCAGAAAACCGATGCTGGCGGCTCCGATCCGGGGTCACGAAAACGGTTTCCTCCGGCATGTAGTCATGCTCGCCGAACAGGCGAACGGTAACAAGCCCCGCCTTTTCGGTCTCCAGATAGACAATCGTGTCTGCGCCGAGATGCTCGACATGGGTAATGGTGCCACGCCAGTCACCCTCGCTGCGTGACAAGGCCATATGTTCCGGACGGATGCCGATCGTCTTGGCATCGGCAAGCCCCAGCCGCGCGGCATCGATGAAATTCATTTGCGGCGAGCCGATGAAGCCTGCCACGAAAAGATTGGCGGGCTTGTTGTATAGCTCCATCGGCGATCCGATCTGTTCGATCTCGCCGGCATTCAGCACGACGATCTTGTCGGCGAGGGTCATGGCCTCGACCTGATCGTGCGTCACATAGATCATCGTGGCTTTAAGCCGGCGATGAAGCGCGGCGATCTCCAGACGTGTCTGGACGCGTAGCGCCGCATCGAGATTGGAGAGCGGCTCGTCGAACAGGAAGAGCTTGGGCTCTCGCACGATGGCGCGCCCGATCGCTACGCGCTGGCGCTGCCCACCGGAAAGCTCGGCCGGGCGACGCTCGAGATAGGGCTCGAGCGAGAGCATGCCGGAGGCAGCCTTCACCCGCTCTTCAATCACCGCCTTAGGGCTTCCCGCCTGTTTGAGACCAAGGCCCATGTTGTCGCGCACCGTCAGGTGCGGATAGAGCGCATAGGACTGAAAGACCATCGCGATGCCGCGCTTGGCCGGGGGCGTCACAGACACATCCTGCCCATCGATGACGATGGCACCGGCCGTAATGTCCTCAAGGCCGGCAATCGTGCGCAGCAGGGTCGACTTCCCGCAGCCGGACGGACCGACGAAGATGACGAACTCGCCGTCCTTCACGTCGAGGTCTATTCCCTTCAGCACTTCATGGGTGCCGTAGGCCTTGCGGATCGATTTCAGTTGGAGATTTCCCACGGCGTTCTCCGGGCGTCAAAGATGGATCATTCTGCCGGTACGCACGCTCTCGTCGGCGGCCAGGCAGATGCGAAGTGACTGGACGGCATCGTCCATATGGCGATTGAGGTCGAGATCCTCGCGGACGGCTTTCAGCACAAAGGCCTGTTCGAGGTCGCAGAGCTGCTGATGGCCGGGCTCGTCATCCATCCGCAGCAATTCATCGGGCGAGGCAAAGGCACCATCTTTTCCCGTCGCGGCCCTGTGCAGGCGAATGACGGAGGTCTTGGTATGGGTGTCGATGTCGTCGGATTTGGCATTCGGGTCCATGACGATTGAAACACAGCCCTTGGGCGAGATGACATCTTTCACGAAGAAGGCCGTCTCCGACATCATCGGCCCCCAGCCGGCCTCGTACCAGCCGACCGAGCCATCATCGAACGTGACCTGAAGGTGGCCGTAATTATACATGTCCGGGGCGATTTCGTCCGAGAGGCGCAAGCCCATGCCACGGACGGAAACCGGCTTTGCGTCGGTGATCTGGCACATGACATCGACATAATGCACGCCGCAGTCGACGATCGGCGGAGTGGTGTTCATCAGCGCCTTGTGGGTCTCCCAGGTCTTGCCGGAAGATTGCTGATTGAGGTTCATGCGGAAGACGTAAGGGCCACCGAGGTCACGCGACAGCGCGATCAGCTTCTGCCAGCTCGGATGATGCCGCAGGATATAGCCTACGATCAGCTTGCGGCCATTGGCCCGGGCACAGGCGACAACGCGTTCTGCATCGGCCACCGTGGTGGCAAGCGGCTTCTCGACAAAGACATGAGCCCCCGCCTCCATAGCCATCACAGCGAAGTCGGCATGGCTGTCTGAGTAGGTGTTGATGGAGCACAGATCCGGCTTCAATTCCGCCAAAGCGTCCGGGAAGGACGGCCGAATGACATGACGTATTAACTCATCCGGCAATTTGGCAGCCGATCGGTTGACCAGACCGGCAATTTCGAAGCCTGGGTTGCCAGCATAGGCGAGCGCATGGGAGAGGCCCATATTGCCGAGGCCGGCAACAAGAACGCGGATCGGTGCGTCGATCATTTCACGGCTCCTGCAGTGATGCCCCTGATCAGCTGGCGCGAAAAGAGGACATAGAGAACGAGAACTGGGAAGATGGCGAGCGAAAGAGCGGAGAGCACCGCGTTCCAGTCGGTCACGAACTGCCCGATGAAAGTCTGCGCGCCTAGCGTCACCGTCTTCGTCTTTTCACCCGGCGCCAGGATCAACGGGAACCACAGATCGTTCCAGATCGGGATCATCGTGAAGACTGCGACCGTCGCCATGGCAGGGCGCACAAGCGGCAGGACGAGGCGGAAGAAGATTGCATATTCGGACAATCCATCGATGCGCCCGGCGCTTTTAAGATCATCGGAAACCGTGCGCATGAACTCCGACAGGATGAAGACGGCGAGCGGCAGTCCTTGCGCAGTATAGACTAGAACGAGAGAAACCAGCGTATTGACGAGGTTCAGCGCGACCATTTCCTGCAGGATTCCGATCGTGCCCAGGCGGATCGGGATCATGATGCCAAGCGCCAGATAGAGGCCCATCAGGAGATTGCCGCGAAAACGATACTCCGAGAGGGCAAATGCGGCCATGGCGCCAAAGAGTAGCACGCAGAAGATTGAGGCGACCGTCACGATCAGCGAGTTCTGGAAATAGCCGATGAAGTCGCCCTGCCCCAGGACGGTATTATAGCCGGTCAGCGAAAACGTCGATGGCAGCGGCGGCGTGAGCGGCGAGCGGAAGATATCGTTGCGCGTCTTGAACGAGTTCATGATCGTCAGCACGACCGGGAACAGCGCGATGATCGTGTAGATGATCAGCGCGACATGAACGAAAGTGAGGCGGGTCCGGGAGATGCGGGCATTGGCCATGATGGCACCTCAGAACTGATAGCGGCGCATCCGCCGCTGGATGCCGAAGAGATAGAGCGAAACGCCGGCGAGAATGATCAGGAACATCACTGTCGCGATCGTCGCACCCATGGTTCGATCGCCAAGCTGCAGTTGGAAGCCGAAGAAAGTGCGATAGAGCAATGTGCCAAGAATGTCCGTCGAGCCGTCTGGTCCGGCCAGTGCACCCTGGACGGTGTAGATCAGGTCGAACGCATTAAAATTGCCGACGAAGGTAAGGATCGAGATGATGCCGATGGATGGCAGGATCAGCGGCAGCTTGATCTTCCAGAACTGGCTCCAGCCCGTAATGCCATCGCATTCGGCAGCCTCCAGCACTTCGTCCGGAATGTTCAGAAGCGCCGCATAGATCAACATCATCGGAATGCCGACATATTGCCAGACAGAGATCAGCGAGACGGCAATCAACGCGCTGCCCGGCTTGCCAAGCCACGGCGCGAAGAGAAACTTGAGTTCCACAAGGCTCAGCAGATAGGGCGTCACGCCCCAGATCGGCGACAGGATCAGCTTCCAGATGAAGCCGACAATGACGAAGGACAGCAGCGTCGGCAGGAAGATCGCCGTTCTATAGAAGCCGGCAAAGCGCAGCTTCGGGATCGACAGGAGTGCCGCCAGGGCCACGCCGATCGGGTTCTGCACCAGCATATGGATGATGAAGAAGATGACGTTGTTCTTCAGCGCATTCCAGAAATCGGCGGCCCAGCGCTCGTTGCCAAAGAGCGTGCGGAAATTGTCGAGACCCACGAAGACCTCCACGCCCTGCACTTCCTTGTAGAAGGAGAGGAACAGTGTGCCGCCCAGCGGCAGGATCATGATGGCGGTATAAACCAGCACGGCGGGCGCCAGAAATACCGCGATGTGCCAGCGGATCGGCTGGCGGCGCGGCATCGCGACATCACTCTCCATCTGCTCGCCCTGCATGGTTTCCTCGCCCGATAAGATCAGAAAATAGGTCGGCGCAACTGCTTCGCCGGATAATGAAGAAGATCAGAAAACGGGCCCCGCTCAAAGGAGCGGAGCCCGATCGCGTTACTTCGCGGGCTTGTACCAGCCGTCGAGGCCCTTCTGCAGCTTTTCGGCTGCCTTTTCAGGCGTATCGGTCCCGTTGATCACGTTGGCCGATTCCGTCCAGGTCTCGTTTTCGAGGTTCGGCGTGCCGCGCGACAGGATCTGGTAGGTCGAGCGGATCGTCGACTTGCAGTCCTTGCGCCAGGAGACGAATTCCTGGGCCAGCGGATCCTTCATCTCGACAGCCGTCGAATTCAGGCTGAAGAAGCCGGGCAGTGCATTTGCGTAGATCGTCGCGAATTCCGGCGAAGCAACCCAGGCGAGGAACGCCTTGGCGGCTTCCGGATGCTTGGTCTTGGCATTCATGCCCATGCCGATATCGGTATGGTCGGAAATGTAGCAGGCATCGCCTTCCTTGGCGACCGGCGGCGGGAACGCGCCCATCTTGAACTGGGCCTGCGTGTTGAAGCCCGAGATTTCCCACGAACCTGCCGGATAGATCGCTGCGCGGCCGAGCGTGAAGAGGTTCTGGCTGTCCGGATAGGACTGCGCTTCGAAACCGTCACCCAGATAGGGCTTCCACTTGGCAAGTTCCGTGAACGGCGCAACCCACTGCGGATCCGTCAGCTTTTCCTTGCCCGCGATCAGAGCCTTGCGGCCGTCCTCGCCCTTCCAGTAGTTCGGGCCGATATTCTGGTAGCCCATGGTGGCGGCTTCCCAGAGGTCCTTCGTGCCCATGGCCATCGGGATGTAATTGCCATCCTTCTTGATCGCGTCGAGAACCTTGTAGAACTCTTCCTGCGTCTTCGGGGCCTTCAGGCCCAGCTTGTCGAAGGCGTCCTTGTTATAGATGAAGCCATGGATAACCGAGGCCATCGGCACGCAGAACGTAGCCTTGCCATCATCGGTCTGCCAGGCGGATTTGGCGACGGGCGAGAAGTTACCCATGCCGTCAAGGCTCGAGAGATCCGTCAGGAAACCCTTGTTGTAGAGTTCGAGCGAGGCGTCGAACGGGCGGCAGGAAATCAGGTCGCCGGCCGTGCCGGAAGCGAGCTTCGCATTGAGCGCGGCGTTGTATTCCGTCGGCGCCATGGGCGTGAAGTTGATCTTGATGCCCGGATGCTTGGCCTCGAAGGCGGGGATGATCTTGTCCTTCCAGATGGCAAGGTCGTCGTTACGCCAGCTTTCGATCGTCAGCGTCGCATCTTCCGCATGTACGACGGACGCAAGGCCCGAAAGCACCGTCGCCGCGAGAAGACTTGTTTTGATGAGACGGTTCATTCTCGTTCTCCCTCTTTGCCAGATGCCCCTACGGCATCGGATTGTTGCAGTCTCACTGACCGGCACGCGCCATTTCGAGCGCCTGCCGGAAATTCTGATTGCAGTTCGCAAGCAGGCGGATCGCGCCTTCCGGTGTCTCGACGCCGGACGCAAGCAGCGCCGCGATCTTGACCGACCCTCCGGCACGCTGCAGACACCCCGCCGCGCTCTCAGCATCCACTCGTGCTATTTCAGCGACAATTCCTCGCGCTCTTTGCTGCAGTTTGGCATTATCTGCCTTCAGATTGACCATATAGCCATCGTGAACATGCCCCAGGCGGATCGCCATCAGCGTCGAAAGCATATTCAGGGCGATCTTCTGCGCTGTTCCCGCCCCCATACGGGTCGAACCAGCGACAACTTCCGGGGGCGTCTCAAGAAGCACGGCGACGTCGCTCAATGCATGAAGCGTCGCGTCATTGTTATTGGCAATTCCAATGACAGCAGCACCGCGAGCACGCGCCGCACGCGCTATGGCCAACGTATAGGGCGTGGAGCCGCTGGCGGTGACGCAGACGACACAATCGCCTTCGGCGACGCCCGCTGCATCAAGATCAGAAAGCGCCAGAGCCTCATCATCCTCATAGCCGCCCGCGAGGTCTGAAAGGCTGGCAACGCCACCGGCGAGCAGGATCTTGACGTCTGCCTGTCCGAGACCAAACGTCCCGGGCAATTCCAGCCCATCTGCGAGCGCCATGAGCCCGGAACTGCCAGCCCCGGCATAGATCAGCCTTCCACCAGCCTTCAGCTTTTCCGCAGCCAATTCGCCGGCGCGGGAAATCGTGGGGATAGCGGCGCGCACGGCCTCGGCAGCCTTCAGCTGCGTGTCCTGAATCACGCCCAGAATCGCCTCCGACGGCAGACCGTCGAGACCCTCCGCGTGTCCGTGCCTTGCTTCCGTTGCGCCCGGCATGCCGTGCTCCCCTTGTTTTGAGGTATTAATGCCATTAAAATACCAATTGTCCAGAAGAAATTTACCTTTTGGCGAGCCGCCAGGCCAAAGTCGGCACGAACGCGCCAGATTTCCTATTAATGTCAGTGGATTAGTGATTTGTTCGACCATTAATCGAAATTGGCCTTGGTAAATGGTATTTTTTTGGTATTGTATTGGCAGGAGACCAAGATGCCGGATTACTTCATCGGGATAGACGGAGGAGGAACGAGCTGCCGCGCTGCTGTCGCGGACGCTTCCGGGCGGATTCTCGGGCGTGCCCGCGGAGGCGCCGCCAATATTCTGACCAGTCTCGATGGCGCGCTCGCCAACATCACCACGACGGCGAGGGAAGCCGTTCACGCGGCGGGTCTTGACCTCGATCTCAGGGACATTCCCGCCTTCCTGGGCCTCGCGGGGGCCAATGTTGCAGAACAGGTCCGTGAGTTGACCGCGCGCCTGCCGTTCAAAGCCGCACAGATCGACACCGATGGATTGATCGCCTTGCAAGGCGCATTCGGTAACGCTGACGGCGTGGTCGCGATCCTCGGCACCGGCTCGGTTTACATTACCCGACATGGCGGCAAGGTTTCCTACACAGGTGGCTGGGGCTTCATGCTCGGCGATCTCGGCGGCGGCGCTCGCATCGGCCGCGCGCTCCTGCAGGAATGCCTTCTCGTGCACGATGGCGTGCGGAAGAACTCGCCGCTAATCGAAGCCACGATGAAGGGCTTCGGCAACGAACCCATTCGCCTCGTCACATTTGCCCACGAAGCGAGCCCCCGAGACTTCGGCCGTTTCGCGCCTTCAGTGTTTGAGGCTGCCAACGAAAACGATGTTGCTGGCCTCGCCCTCGTCAAAGGCGCAGTCAGGGCAGTTGACGAGGCGCTGGAGTCGGCTGCGGGCGAAAGCCGCTGCGGAGTATGTCTTCTGGGCGGCCTTTCGGCCCTTTATCCGAGTTGGATTGCCGAACGGCACCGCTTGAGGCTCATTCAGCCGAAAGATGATGCTTTAGGCGGAGCCGTGTCTCTGGCGATTTCGCACTTTGGCAAGGAGGCGCATTGATGGCAGCCCTTTCCACCATTCTTCCGCTCGATGCTCTGCAGGCCCATGGAACGGGGCCCCTTTATGTGAAGCTTCGGCAGTCTCTCGAGAAGGCCATTCGCAGCGGGGCGCTGCAACAGGGCGAGGCGCTTCCGGCAGAACGCGACATCGCCGACTATGCCAGCATCAGCCGGGTAACCGTGCGCAAAGCCGTGGACGAACTCGTGCAGGATGGCCTGCTCGTGCGCCGCCACGGCTCGGGGACATTCGTCGCGAAGCCGGTTTCGAAAGTCGAACAGCCCTTGTCGCGGCTTACTTCTTTTACCGAGGATATGGCGCGGCGCGGTCTGACCACCCGATCGGAATGGCTGGAGCGCGGTCTCTTCGCGCCCTCTCCCGACGAGATGATGATGCTGGGCCTGGGACCTGGCGCACTCGTCGCCCGCTTCGCCCGCCTGCGTCTTGGTGACGATAACCCCCTGGCAATCGAGCGCGCCAGTGTCCTTGCCGAATATGTACCTGACCCCAATGTCGTGACGACGTCGCTTTATTCAGCGCTGGAGAAGCGCAATGCGCGCCCCGTGCGTGCCATTCAGCGCATCTCGGCCTGCAACATAAAGAGCCACGATGCCGAGCTTCTGGGGGTCTCGGAAGGCTCGGCAGGACTTTCCATCCAGCGCATTTCCTATCTGCCATCCGGCAAGGTGGTGGAGCTGACCCGCTCGCTCTATCGCGGCGACGCCTATGACTTCGTCGCCGAGTTGACGCTTGGATAAAAGACAAAACGAGAGGGACGACTGCATGACCGGCACGCATATGCGGAACGAAATCAACGAAATTCCGGATGCCGTGGCACGGCTGCTGGGAGGCTCGGGGTCCGTTCTCGCTGAGGCAGGACAGGCACTCGCCAAAGCCGACCCCGCCTTCGTTGCAACAATCGCCCGCGGCTCCTCCGATCACGCTTCGCTGTTTCTGAAATATGCCACGGAGCTTGTGGCTGGTCGCGCGGTGGCCTCGCTTGGCCCTTCGCTTGCGTCGATATATGGCACTCGTCTCAAGCTCGACCGCGCCGCTGTCCTTGCTGTGTCGCAGTCGGGCCGCAGCCCGGACATTGTTTCGATGCTGGAAACGGCTGCCCAGGGCGGAGCGCTGACGCTGACGCTGACGAATGCTGCAGGCTCGCCGCTCTGGGACGCCGCGGACATCAGAATCGACATCGCCGCCGGCCCGGAACTCGCAGTCGCCGCCACGAAATCCTATCTCAGTTCGGCCGTCGCCGGGCTCGCTGTTCTGGCCCACTGGACGGGAGACAAGCCCCTTCTTGCCGCCATCGAGGCGCTTCCTGACTATTTGCGCAAGGCGCTCGCGCTTGACTGGAGCGCCATGACCCCAATTCTGGAGGAGGCCGGCTCGCTTTACGTGCTCGGACGCGGCCCATCGCTCGCCATTGCCTCCGAAGCTGCGTTGAAGTTCAAGGAGACGTCGGACATGCACGCAGAGGCCTATTCGACCGCCGAAGTGATGCACGGGCCGGTCGCTCTGGTCAGCCCCGGTTTCCCGGTTCTGGTTCTCGCCGCGCGCGATGCCGCCGAACATTCCGTCGTCGAGGCCGCAGACGCGCTGGCCGCCAAGGGCGCCGAAGTCTACGTGACGTCCAGGCTGGCGCAACGCGCCCACCGCCTGCCCTTCATCGAGACGGGTCATCCCCTGACCGACGCGCTGGCTCTCATCGTTCCCTTCTATGGTTTCGCGGAAGCGCTGTCGCGCCGCCGCGGCTTCAATCCGGACCAGCCCGTGGCGCTCAAGAAAGTGACGGAAACGCAATGACATCGATGACCGCGATCCGAGGCGCCCGCATTTTCGACGGCAGCACCTGGCATGACGGCAAGGCGCTGCTTGTCGAGGGCGATCGTTTTGCCTGCATTGTTGCGCCCGAAGAGGTCCCGACGGATGCGCAGAACGTCGATTATGACGGCCAATGGATCGTTCCCGGCTTCATCGATTTGCAGGTGAATGGCGGCGGCGGCGCGCAGTTCGGCGACGTGACCTCACTAGAGGCGATCCGCACGATCACCTCCGCCCATGCGCGCTTCGGCACCACGAAACTCCTGCCAACGCTGATCACCGACACGCCGGAAACGACGGCGCTCGCGCTCGAAGCGGGGCGTGCGGCGCGGGCCGCCCGCGTGCCCGGTTATCTCGGTCTGCATCTCGAAGGACCGCACCTGTCGATCGCCCGCAAGGGCGCACATGACCCCGCGCTGATCCGTCCCATGGAGAAAACTGATCTCGAGCGGCTGTTGCGGTTTCGCGACGGCGTCGGAGTGCTGTTGACGACGCTCGCGCCGGAGAATGTCACGCTTGAACAGGTCAAGGCGTTGACCGACGCCGGCGTCCTCGTCAGCATCGGACACACAGATACGGATGCCGAAACCGCTCAAGCCTACTTCGCCGCGGGCGCCACCATGGTGACGCATCTCTTCAACGCCATGAGCCCGCTCACCCACAGGGAACCGGGGCTGGTGGGGGCAGCGCTCGCCACGCCGCAGGTCTTTGCGGGGTTGATTGCGGACGGGTATCACGTCGATCCGATCGCGATGGGCATTGCCCTGCGGGGAAAAGTCGGACCTGCAAAGATCTTCCTCGTGACGGACGCCATGTCGCCAATCGGCACGGACATGACAGGGCTCAAGCTCAACGGGCGTCAGATATTTCGCCGCGACGGCCGGCTCCTCCTCGCTGACGGGACCCTCGCGGGGGCAGACATCGATATGCTCGGCTGCGTTCAAAAAGCCGTGCGCCTTCTGGGCCTTTCCGTCGAGGAAGCCCTGCGGATGGCCTCGCTCTATCCCGCAGAGGCTGTCCGGCTTGGAGAGTCACATGGCCGCATCGAGAAGGGCTTCGTCGCCGACTTCGTCGCCTTGTCGCCCTCGCTTGAACATATCGCTACGTGGATTGATGGCCTGCCAACGACCTCAAGATAGTCCTAAACCCATGATTTACTGCCATATGGCATTACTTCTTGCGCCGGAAGCGGCAAGTTTAGCGCCGAACGCCATTCAGCCCTCATGCAGAATGGTTTCACCGCTGGAACAGGACAGGGACCGCAAACGGCCATTGTCCTTTGCCAGCCTCCGGGGGTATAGGCGGGAATGGCGACGCTCTCCTGACTGCTTCGACCGCCGCCTGGTCCAGAACAGGTGAACCTGAACTTGAGACAATGCGGACACCCGCGGCGCTGCCATCGGCAAGGATGGTAAAGGCGACCCGGGTTTCGCCGCGGCTGCCGGACACCGCACTCTTGGGATATTTCAACGCCCGCCGCAATTTTGCAGCCACCTTGCCGGGATAGTTGGACACCGCGGCATTGCCGGCATCGCTGGGCGCGCGGCTGTTGTTGCTGGAAGATGCGCCACGCTGCGCATTTGCATCCGCCTCGCCGGCCTCCCCCTTGCTGCTCGTTGCGGCCGCACGCTTGGCGTCTCTTTCAGCCTCGGCCTTCCGGCGGGCCGCGATCTTGTCTTGCGTCTTTGTCTTTTCGGGCTTCCTGACCGTCGATGGCTTCTTCTCGGCGGGTCGCTTCTCGGCCAGCTTCGCGGGCTCTGGCGGTTTCGCAGCTTCGGCGGGCTCGATCTGCTGTTGAGGCTGAGGTTCGACAGCAGCGTTCTCGGTCGCCGGCACCAACTCGCCCGCCTCAGAGACTGCCTTGGGATCGATTGCGAGGTTTTGGGCGGCGGATGCGCTGGTAGCCGGCGCAGCTTCCTGTGTTTCGCTCACCGTTTCCGGCACCTGCTCCGCTGGTGTCTCTACGGCCACCGGGGTCGGGTCAACTTGCGGCGCCGGCTGCGTAGCCGGGCTGACAGGTTCGGATGTCGCCCTTTGGATTTCTGCGGGCTCGACCAGATCTTGCGTCGTGGTCGCTTCGACAGGCTGCTCCGCCGTCTCAACCGCGTCGACCTCCTCGAGCGGCTTCGCACTTTCTCCCTCCGTCTTGCCGGCGGCGAGACTGTCGAAGGCCTGTTCGCCCACCATCATGACGGAGATGGCACCGCCACCGGCAATTTCAACGGTCTCAGGGGCAGGCCTGGCGATGAGAAAAATCGCGCAGCAGGCATGCAGCGCGATGGCGGCAAGAAGACGAAGATTGAATTCCCACGAGCGGGCAGCGTTCCGATTGGCTTCGCGCCAAAGGGAAGCGTCAGGGGTCGGCGCGAAATTCTTGTCGAGCTCCCGCTGATCCGGTTTGTCTTGCCAGTCGTCTCCCCTGAATACGCCATGGCCGTTGGGCCAATCGACAGCTGGTCCATCCTGAGGCGCGCCTGCCGGGCGCGGCGCGGGGACGGGCAGCAAAGGCCATGCACGGAAGGTGCGTCGTCCGGCGCGCAACTCCTTGCGCCGCTGAAGCTCTCCAGCTCCCGGCAGGATGCCGGTGCGGCGCGATTGCCTATCGATCAGCAGATCCTTCATGTCCCCGCACCGCTGGTTAGAGCCCGAAGTCGATCCCGGCCTTGTTGGCGGTCGTCAGCGCCGCCTCGCAGGCGTCCACTTCGCCGGTAACACCGTCACAGCTTTTGACCGCATTGACGAGCAACCGCGAATACGAGCCGCAGGGCCCACCGGGAATATCGAACTGGCGCACCACCGTGCGCCCCTTCTGCAGCCGACCGAAATTGAATGCGGTGAGTCGCTCGACGGAGCCGGACTTGTTGAAGAAGGCGAATTCGAAGGACGCTTTGGATATCTCTTCGGGCATGCCGTTGGTCAGCAGAAAGGTAGCCCGGCAGCTGTCCTTGGCGTCAGACAAGGCGTTCAATTCAATCTTCAGACTGGGTCTGTCCTGCGCGTGCGCTGGAAAGGCCACGAAAGTCGCGAGGGCGAATGCGGCGCAAAGGCGCCTTGACGGACTGATCAAAGGGAAACTCCTTTCACTCGGCCGCGTATGCGAGCGCCGGTGAAACCAGCGTCGATTGCGGCAGCACGAAAACCCCGTGGCTCGGGGCGACATTCGGATGAAGCGGGCAGGCAAAAACATCCGCCAGCGTCTCGGGCCGCAGCACCTCGGCAGGCCCGCCGGCAGCGGCAACGCGGCCCGATTTCATCAGCACCACGTGATCGCCATACATCGCGCTGAGATTGAGGTCGTGCATCACGGCGATGACACCGCCGCCCGCCTTCGCATAGTCCCGCGCCAGGTCCATCAGGGCGATCTGGTGGCGAATATCGAGGCTTGCCACCGGCTCGTCCATGATCAGCCAGCGCGGGCCCTCGGCGCTCACGGGCTCCCAGATCTGGCAAAGCACGCGGGCAAGCTGGACCCGCTGTCGTTCGCCGCCCGACAGGGTTTGGACACGGCGTGAACCGAAACCGGAAAGACCGACGCGCTGCAGGGCGAGTTCGATCATCGACGCCGGCCTTTCAACCCGCATGGCACCCGCGGTGATGCCGAGAGACACGATTTCTGCAACGGTGAAAGGAAACGCCACAGTCGTTTCCTGCGCCAGGACCGCGCGCTGGGCCGCCAGCTGCCAGCCCTTGTAGGCGGAGAGGGCGCGGCTGTTGATGATGATCGCACCAGATGCGGCGACCTCGCCTGAAATGGCCTTCACCAGGGTCGACTTGCCCGATCCGTTCGGACCGGCAATGACGGTCACTTCGCCAGCGCGGGCGAGGAAATTGACGCCATCCAGGACAGCCATCGCGCCATAGCGAACGACAAGATTATCTGTCGAGATCGTGCTCATGGGCTCCCTCTAAAGATCGAGAACGTTGCGGCGGCGCAGGAGCAGCCAAAGGAAGAATGGAGCGCCGGCAATTGCCGTTATGATGCCAATTGGCAGCTCGGCAGGTGCCACGACGGTTCTGGCTACGGAATCGGCCAGGACAAGCAGCGCGCCACCCAAGAGCGCCGAGGCCGGCAGCAGGAAGCGATGGTCCGGGCCAATCGCCAGCCTCAGGATGTGTGGGACCACGATACCGACGAAGCCAATCCCGCCGCTGACTGCCACCGACGCTCCCGTCATCGCCGCGACGATGACGATCGCCGTCCGCTTCAGCCGCTCGACCGGGATGCCCATGTGCCATGCGGCCGCTTCGCCGAGGGCGAGCGCATTCAAGCCGCGTGCCATGAAGGGAAGTGCTGCGAGCGATGCGGCAAGGACAAGGGCCATGGTCGCTATTTTCGGCCAGGTTGCGCCGCCGAGAGATCCCATGCTCCAGAAGGTCAGGTCACGAAGCTGCTTGTCGTCGGCCATGTAGACGAGAACGCCGGTCGCGGCACCCGAAAGCGCGCCGAGCGCAATTCCGGCCAGCAGCATGGTGGCGATAGAAGTGCGTCCCAGCCGCGTGGAAATCCCGTAAAGGATCACGGTCGTGAGGAGGCCACCCAGAAATGCGGCCGCCGGCAGGGTGGCATAGCTGAAAATCCGGATGGCCGGGAGCGCAAGACTACCTCCCAGAACGATCATGCCGGCAGCGCCAAGGCCGGCCCCGGCGGAAACGCCCGCGAGACCGGGATCGGCAAGCGGGTTGCGAAAGATGCCCTGCATCACCACCCCTGAAACCGCCAGCGCTGCCCCGACGAGCAGGCCCATGACGACGCGCGGGAGACGGATCTGCTCCACGATCAGGAGATCCCGAGGCGCAATCGCATTCACCTCGCCGAGGCCCAGCCAATGGCCGGCCACCGCGAGTGCGGAGGCATCGGACGCCCCGGCGGTCAACGATATGCCGGAGGCAACCACGACCCCGAGAACAAGCAGCGCGATCACCACCTGCGGCAACGCAGGCCGCGTCACTCTGCTACGCCGTGTCTGGTCTTCCGCAGCGAACGCCATCTCGGCCATCGTCACTCTCCCGGCTTGCGATTGCCGTAGAGCGCCTCGTGCAGCGAGACGATGGCGTCGGCCGTGCGAGGGCCGAAGCCGAGGAGATACATGCCGTCCATCCGCACGATCCGCTTCGCCTTGCCGGCCGGCGTTTCGGCGATGGCCGGCAGCGCCAACACCGTCTCATTGCTGGCCGCGTGGTCACCCGTCCCCGTCATCATGAGGATGACATCGGGGGCAGCAGCGATGACTGCCTCGTCACTCACGGGCTTGAAGCCTTCGATATCGGCAAGAACGTTTTCGGCCCCAGCCATGCGGATGATGCCATCGGCTTGCGTCTTGCTGCCTGATGCCATCAGCCGGCCCTCGCGCGCGGACAGCACAAACAGAACGCGTGCCTTCCTGCCCTGCTCTGCCGACAAGGCGACCGCCTTGTCGAGGGCCGCCTGCACCTTGCCCGCCAGCGCCTCTGCCTTGTCTTCGGCGCCAAGCGCAGCGCCCACCGCCGTGATTTTATAGATAATCGCGTTGCGGTCGAAGCCTTCGGGGATTGTCACGGTGCGGACACCCGCTGCCTTCAGCGCTTCAAGCGCGGGGGGCGGACCGGCTCCATCAAGTGTCAGGATCAGGTCGGGGTTCAACGACAGAACCCCTTCCGGCGACAAGGCACGGATATAGCCCGTATCTGGAAGCTTCAGAGCTTCCGGCGGGTAGACACTGGTGGAGTCGCGCCCGACAAGACGCGCTTCCTCGCCCAGCGCATAGACGATTTCCGTCACCGACCCGCCGATGGCCACGATACGCGACGGCTTTGCGTCCGCCGCAACCCCAATTGCGGGCAACAGCAGGGAAGCGGCGAACGCCGCGGCACGAGCCAAGGCGACAAATTGTATCTTCCGCATAGCCATCACGCCGCCTGCGACGCATTGCTGACGGGAAGGCTCTCGACCAGCGCACGCCAGGGGCCTCGCTCGTCCTGCCCTTCGATCCGCTTGCCGAAGAACTGGATGACCAGTTCACCCTGCGCGTCGAAGGCTTCGACCGAGGTGACATGACCGCCATCAACCGGCTTGCGTACGGCCCAGACCTCGGCAATGCGGTCGGCCCGCAGATGCAGATGGAAGGTCTCGTCCATGATATTCAGCCACGGCCCCATCGTCGCGACCTTCTGGACCGGCCCGGAATGGATCTGGATGCAGCCGCGATTGCCGACAAAGCACATGATCGGAAGCGCGATCGATGCAGCGCCTTCGAGCAGCGGCTGGATTGCCGTACGCTCGAGTTTCCAGGCATAATCGGAGCCGATGCTGGACACGGCCTTGTGGCGCGAGAGCTTGAGCTTGTTCAGAAGGCCCGGAAACTGGTGTGTGTCGGTCATGGCGGACCAGCGCGTCTTCAGTTCCTCCATCGGCACCGCATTGTCGTTCTCGAAGATTTCGACACTGGGCGGAACGACGGCAAGCGGCTCAGACGCTTCGAGCGCAAGCTCCGCAGCGAGCTTCTTCCAGGCCGCCACATTGCTGTCAGCGCGCAGGTGGATCTTGTGCAGTGCCTCGCCATGAGCGTCGAAGAACTGGAAGCTGCGCTTCACCGTTTCGCCCGTATCGTTCTCGACAGCGAAGCCGTAGGCCCAGTGGCGCGGGAACATGCGCATGTCGATCTCGGCACCCAGCATCATGGCCGCGTGCTTGCCGGTGCGGAAATTGTCGTAGACGCCGATCTTCTCGTGCACGGCATTTTCGTTGCGCGTCAGAGCCGTGACCGGCCCAAGTTCTTCGATGCGCGGAAAGATGCGGTCGAAATCCGTCGTAATGCGGAACACGCCGTGTCCCGTCCAGGCATCCACATAATCCGCTTCGGAAATGCCCAGCTTCGCCGCGATATCGCGTTCGCGCATTTTCGGATTGTCGCTCTTCGCCTGCCGGATTGTGGCTGCGTTCGGTTTTGCCCCAGTCATCAAAGCCTCTCTCATTTGTTGAGGATAAGCTTGCCCTGACGCGTGATGCGGAGCCTGTAGATCTCGCCGTTATGCTCGATCTCGATCTCGCGCGCTCCGCCGAACAGTTCGGCCGTCGAATAGGCCGTCGTTCGCTGCGGGGCCACGCTGCGGTCGTCGCGTGCGGGGAGAATTTTGTCAGCTCTGTGCATTGCCTGGGCTTGCTTTTCCATGCGCCTGGCTGGCTTCGAGCTGGCTGGGCATCCTTTCTTGAATACTTGACTCGTATAGTCATATTAATTACACGGCGCAATACATGAGTTGAAAAATCATGTTTGTTTTATCCCGCCAGCCAGCCTCCTTCGCAAGCCAGCGCCCACACTTGTAGGAGAGTTTTCATGGGGACGCTTCACGCCCGCAGGACATGGCTTTTGGCTTGCGCAGCAATTCTCGTCGCACAGGGCGCCGCCGCCCAGGACGCGGCGACCGACTCAGGCACCGCAGCCGACAAGAAGAAGGGCCGGGTGACGCTGCTTGAGCGGCTGGTGGTCGGCGCAGGCAAGGAAAAGGTTGCGATCGACACGCCGCAGGCGGTCACAGTTCTTGATCAGGACGATCTCGACCGGGAACAGGCCGGCACGATCGGCGACTTCTTCAAGAGCGTACCGGGTGTCACGATCGTCGGTTCGGATCGGGTTGCCGGTCAGGCCTTCAACATACGCGGCATTGGCGCACTGGAAGCCGCAGACGAGTCGAAAATCCTCATCAATATCGACGGCGTCAACAAATTCTACGAACAGTACCGCATGGGCTCGCTCTTCACAGAGCCGGAGCTGTACAAACAGGTGGAAGTCCTGCGCGGCCCCGCTTCCTCGACGCTTTATGGCTCCGGCGCGCTGGGTGGCACCGTCAACTTCACCACGAAGGATGCATCCGACTTCCTGGAGCCGGGCCAGACGACCGCCATCCGCACCAAGACGAGCTACGATTCCAACGGCAACGGCCTCCTCGGCTCGCTGACCTGGGCGCAGCGCATGGGCGAGAACACCGAGTTCCTGTTCTCGGGCAACTATCGCCAATCAGGCAAGATCCAGACGGCGAAGGGCCAGAGCATTTCGGGGTCCGATTTCAATTCCTGGTCCGGTCTTGCCAAGGTCACGCATCATTTCGCTGACAACAACGAAGAGGTGATCCGCCTCTCCTACCAGCAATGGCAGAGCAACCTGAACGACACCGACTATTCGCAGACCGGCTCGCTGACCTTCGGCACGATCGACCGCGACACGTCGGACAAGACCTTCAACTTCTCCTATGAAAATCCGGCTAGCGACAATCCATGGCTCGACCTGAAATTCTCCGTCGCCTATTCGGACACGTCGGTCGAGCAGAAGGACGCCAAGCTGCCTGCAAGCATGGCGGCCCTCGCAAACAATGCGCTCTTCCTTCCCTCCAAATATGCCTACCAGACCTTCAGCACACGTCTCGAAAACACGATCGAGACCTCCGGCGAAGGCTTCGAGAATCATCTGACAACCGGCATCCAGCTCTCGCACCAGAGCCGCGTGGGTGAAACGACGACGAATGGCAGCGCCATCTCCTTCCACCCGCAAGGGACCGATGCCCGCATGGGGCTTTACGTTCAGGACGAATTCGTCTGGGCCGACAAGCTGACGATCATCCCCGGCATCCGCTCCGATTTCGTCTGGCAGTCGCCCGACAAGCGCATCGCCGGCGCGCGCGATGTCAACGACATCGCCCTCTCGCCAAAGCTCGCGGCGCACTATCAGATCAATGAGGCCGTTTCCGTCTTCGGTTCTGCCGCGCATACCGAGCGCATGCCGACGCTGGATGAGCTCTATTCCTGGTCAGCGGGCACAGGTGCTGGCTCCTATCCGGGCGGTCGCGCTCCGAGCCTGACGCTGCAGAAGGAAAAGTCGAACAATTACGAACTCGGCTTCGCGCTCTCGGGCGACGATCTGGTGCAGAGCGGCGATAGCGCGCGGCTGAAGTTCACCGCTTTCCACAACAATCTCACCAACATGATCAGCACCAACCCGCTGACAACCAGCAGGTCCGCCGTTCCCTATTATGTGAATATCGGCAAGGCGCTCATCCGCGGGATCGAAGTCGAGGCGGCATATGATTCCGATTACGTCTTCGCCAACGCCGCATGGAGCATGATGCTCGGCACCGACCTGGTCAACCACAAGGCGCTCACGACCATTCCCGCCAATAGCGTAAGCGCCACGCTCGGCGGCCGGATGCCGGAAAAGAACCTCGAGTTCGGCTGGAACGCCTTCTTCGCCGCCCCGATCATCACAGGTGCGACGACCGGGCCGTTCCAGGCTTACCAGTTGCACGGGGTGTTCGTCGCCTGGAAGCCGGACGAAGGCACGCTGAAGGGACTGGAACTGCGCGCAGGTATCGACAACCTGTTCAACCAGCCCTACCAGAACAACCTGTCCGGCGACGCCGGCAAGGGGCGAACCTTCAAGGTCTCGCTGGCCAAGCTCAGCGGCTGGTAAGAGCCGACGTGATTGACATGGATATCAGGGGGAACTCACCCCTGGTATCCGCCGCCTTCAGCGCCGAGGTCGGATGGGCAGACAGCATCCCCTTTGACCTCCCAGACCTGACGCTATATGCCTTCGCGGATCACCTGAACCTCGACGCCCGGACCGGGCCTGATGCGAGCGCCCACGTTCGGGATGCCTTGCCTCGATCTCGAGATCCGTTCATGACCAAAGATGCAAATACGAAGAAGCCAAAGCGCAGCGCGCGGACACGACGTCCGACGCATGCACGCGCAACGGCCAATTTCGAGAAGCTGTTACAGGCCGCGGCGGATGTTTTGGCAGATACCGGCTTCGAGAAGCTGACATCCAACGAAATCTGCGCACGCGCGGGCCTTACACCACCGGCCTTCTACCACTATTTCAACAACAAATACGAAGTTCTGGAAGAACTCGCCGACCGGCTGATGCGCAAGCAGCATGACAACTTTCTAGCCTGGTTCAAGGAATTTTCCGAAAACGGCAGCAGGCTTCCGTCACACCATGCGATGGAAAAGCTGTTCGAGGCGGCCGCGCAGATTGCAGCGCAGGAACCGAGCGGCATGTGGACGATCCGGGCTCTGCGCGCGCTGCCGAATCTGGCGCATCTGAGGCTCAAATGGCAGCGGATCTATTCCGACCAGATCTTTGAAGCCGTGAAGCAACTGGCGCCTGACGTGCCGCCGGACACATTGTGGATGCGCGTCCGCATTATTGTTGAATTTGCCTATATCATCGACGAACTGGCACTCGAGGAGGACCGTGTCTCTCAGGACATGCTGTTCCGGCAGGTTGGCTGGCTGTTCGGCGGCATGCTGGAAAAGCTGGTCGCCCCCGCGACCTCCGACAGCCCTGAAGCTGCCGAGGCATGAACCGGGCCCACCCATAAGGCACAAGACCAGGATCCGGCTACGCAGTTCCCACCCGTCCGCGCTCTTCTGATGTCAGCAACCGCCCCAGCGCCCGCCGACGGCTACGAAAGTCCGCAGATCCAAGATCGTATCTTGTGCACCCCTGATATGTATGTATACATTGCCAGCCATCATGGAGTGATCGCTGGAGGAAAGTGCTTGGAGGAGCGCCTTTCCGTCACGGCCCTGCCGTCGGCGATCTGCTTGTCGCAACGACAAACGGGAGGAAATGCACATGATCACCAGACGTCATCTTATTGCTAGCGCCGCAGCCATTGCCATGCTGTCCACGGCAGTGCCGTCAATGGCCGCCGATACGGTCAAAATCGGCCTCATCCTGCCCATGACCGGACCTTTTGCCTCGACCGGCCGGCAGGTTGAAGCCGGCGTTCGTGCATACATGGCACTGAACGGCGACACCGCGGGCGGAAAGAAGGTCGAGATCGTCCTGCGTGACGACGCGGGTACGGCAGACCAGACGCGCCGTATCGCGCAGGAACTGATCGTCAACGACAAGGTCTCGATGCTCATGGGCTTCGGGCTTACCCCGCTGGCCATGGCGGTCGCCCCTGTCATCAGCCAGGCGAAGGTACCCGCAATCATCACGTCAGCCACGACCTCGGCCATCATGTCGAAATCCGACTATTATGTACGCACCTCCATGGCCGGGCCGCAATCTGCCGTGCCCGTCGCCACGTGGGCAGCGCAGAACGGCCTGAAGCGCGTCGTGACGCTGGTCACCGATTATGGGCCGGGACATGACATCGAGAAGGGCTTCACCGACCAGTTCAAGAAGGATGGTGGCGAGATCGTCGAGGCTGTGCGCGTGCCTCTGCAAAACCCCGATTTCGCGCCCTTCCTTCAGCGCGTGCGCGATGCCAAGCCGGATGCAGTCTTCGTCTTCGTGCCGGCCGGCGTTGGCTCGCTGTTCATGAAGCAGTTCGTTGATCGGGGTCTGGCAGATGCCGGCATCAAGCTGATCGCAACGGGCGACGTGACCGATGACGACCTGCTGGGCGCCATTGGCGATCCTGCGCTTGGCGTCATCACCGGACATTTCTATTCGGCAGACCATGACAGCCCGGAGAACAAGGCTTTCGTGAAGCAGGTGAAGGACGCCGCCAAGATGCGCCCCAACTTCATGGCCGTCGGCGGCTTTGACGCGATGCATCTTGCCTACGCAGCGCTTGCGAAGACGAATGGCGACACGGACGGCACGAAGCTGATCACCGCCATGAAGGGCATGGAATGGACAAGCCCGCGCGGCCCCATCTCCATCGACCCCGCCACGCGCGACATCGTGCAGGATATCTACATCCGCAAGGTCGAGAAGAAGGACGGCGAACTCTACAATGTCGAGTTCTCGACCTTCAAGAAGATCCACGATCCCTTCGTCGCCAAGTGATTTGAGATCGCCGATCTTTCCGAAGCCGGCGGCGGGGCACTCGCGCCCCGCCGTGTAACCGGGAGAGACCATGCTGACGATCCTGTTCGACGGCATTGCCTATGGAATGCTGCTTTTTATTCTGGCCTGCGGCCTGTCGATCACGCTCGGGCTGATGAACTTCGTCAATCTCGCCCATGGTGCCTTCGCCATGGCGGGCGGCTACGTCACCGTGGTGCTGATGAACCGTTATGGCATCCCGTTTTACCTGTGCCTTCCGGCGGCCTTTATCGCCACGGCCGTGATCGGCGCGGCTCTTGAAGTCACGCTCTATCGCCGGCTTTACCGCGCCTCCCATCTGGATCAGGTTCTCTTCTCCATCGGTCTCGTCTTCATGGCGATTGCTGCGGCAGACTATTTCATGGGTGGCCAGCAGCAGCTTATCAATCTGCCCCCCGAACTGCGCGGCAGGCTGGATGTCTTCGGGATCGGCATCGGCCGAAGCCGGCTTTTCATCATCGTTATCTGCGCCATACTCGCCGTGGCACTTCAGCTCGCGCTGACCCGCACGCGCTTCGGCAGCCAGCTTCGCGCCGCTGTCGATGACGGCCGCGTGGCGCGCGGGCTCGGCATCAATGTCTCGACCATTTTCGTGCTGACCTTTGCGCTCGGCTCCGGGCTTGCCGGGCTGGGTGGCGCGCTGGGTGCGGACATGCTGGGCCTCGACCCGAACTTTCCGCTGAAGTTCCTGATCTATTTCATGATCGTCGTCACCGTCGGCGGCACGTCCTCGATCACCGGCCCCTTCATCGCCGCACTCCTTCTCGGCATTGCCGATGTCGCGGGTAAATATTACCTGCCACAGGCCGGCGCCTTCATCATCTATGCGGTAATGATCCTGGTTCTGATCCTGCGCCCCAACGGCCTCTTCACGCGGGAGGGTGGGCGATGACCGATCATCAGGCTCATGCTCTCAGGCTGCTGACTGCCAAACACCGCTGGCGCGTATGGGAAATCGCTCTCTGGCTCGCCGCCATCGCTGCGATCTTCCTGCTTCCCTCGCAATTGCTGATCCTGACAGAGATCGTCATCCTCGCACTGTTCGCGGTGTCGCTCGATCTGATCCTCGGCTATGCCGGCATCGTGTCACTCGGCCACACCGCATTTTTCGGGCTTGGGGCCTATGCAGCCGGCATCCTCGCACGCGACTATGTGGCCGAGCCCGTCACGGGGCTTGTATTCGCCGGCCTGGTCAGCGGCCTCTTCGGGCTCGCCACGAGTTTCCTTGTACTGCGTGGCTCGGACCTTACCCGCCTCATGACCACATTCGGCGTCGCCATGCTGCTTGCCGAACTCGGCAATCAGGCCGCCTGGCTTACCGGCGGGGCAGACGGCCTTTCGGGGATTTCGATGACGCCTATTCTGGGCCTCTTCGAATTCGATCTCTGGGGCCGCAACGGCTACATCTATTGCCTTGTCGTGTTGATTGTCCTGACATTCGTCGCGCGCCACATCACCAACTCGCCCTTCGGCCTGTCGCTGATGGCGATCAAGCGCAACCCGCGCCGCGCCGCAATGCTTGGCATCTCGCCGAAACGTCGCATTGTCACCGTCTATGCCGTCTCCGCCGCCTATGCCGGCATGGCAGGGGCGCTGCTCGCGCAGACGACCAATTTTGTGTCGCCGGACGTTCTCGCGTTCCATCGCTCGGCCGACGTGCTCCTCGTTCTCGTCATCGGTGGCGCCGGCTATCTCTATGGCGGCATTTTCGGTGCGATCATCTTCACCATGCTCCGCGACTGGCTCTCAGTGGCCACTCCGCAATACTGGATGTTCTGGATCGGCCTCATCCTGGTCGCGATCGTCATGATCGGCCGCGAAAGGCTGACGGGCTGGCCTGCCTTGCTGGCGGCCCGGCTCAAGAGCAGGACGGGGGAGGCCGCGCGATGATGGCGCTCGAAACTCGAAACCTGGTCAAGCGTTTCGGCGGCTTCACCGCTACGCATGACGTTTCCCTTTCTATTAGACAGGGTGCGCGCCACGCCCTGATCGGACCGAACGGGGCGGGCAAGACGACGCTGATCAACCTCTTCACCGGGGTCTTCGCGCCGACCAGCGGACAGATCTTCCTCGACGGCGAGGACATCACGGCGCTGCCCGCTCACGCGCGTGTAGCGCGCGGTCTGTCACGCACCTTCCAGATCAACCAGCTCTTCGCCGATTTCACGCCGCTCGATTCCATGATGCTGGCCATCGGCGAACGCAAGGGCCACGGCCGCCGGTTCTGGCAACCGCTCGCTGCCGACCGCGAGGTGGCGGAAGAGGCCGTTACGACACTGGAACGCTTCCGTCTGGCTGACGTAATGTCGGAAGAGACAAGATTGCTGCCATATGGCAAGCAAAGACTGCTGGAAATTGCCCTCGCCATCGCCGCGCGACCGAAAGTGCTCCTGCTGGACGAACCGGCGGCGGGCGTTCCCGAGGAGGAACGCGAGGAGGTTCTGGGCATTGTCCGCGCGCTGCCCGAAGACGTCACCGTGGTGCTCATCGAGCACGACATGGACCTCGTCTTCTCCTTCGCCGACCGCATCTCGGTGCTCGCTGCCGGCGCCCTCTTTGCTGAAGGCTCTGTTGAAGAAATCTCCCGCGACCCGCAGGTCAAGGCCATCTATCTCGGGGAGGATGCGTGATGACCGCCCTGCTCCGCATCGAGAAGCTGGTCGCTGGCTATGGAGAGGCGCGGGTGCTCTCCCATGTCGATCTTGCCGTTGAGGCCGGTCGGTCCCTGGCGCTGCTCGGACGCAACGGCGCGGGCAAGACGACGCTGGTGGACACAATTGCCGGCGTGACGACGCACCATGCCGGCGCCATCCATTTCGATGGTCGCGACATCAGCCGCCTGCGGCCCGAACAGCGTGCGCCGCTTGGCATCGGATGGGTGCCGCAGGAGCGCAACATCTTCGCCTCCCTGACGGTCGAGGAAAACCTCACCGCCACCGCCCGCCCCGGCCCCTGGTCGCTGGAGCGCGCCTACCAGATGTTCCCACGCCTGAAGGAACGCCGGCGCAACATGGGCAACCAGCTCTCCGGCGGTGAACAGCAGATGCTCGCCGTCGCCCGAGCGCTGATGCTGAACCCGAAGCTGCTTCTGCTCGACGAGCCTCTGGAAGGCCTAGCTCCGATCATTGTCGATGAATTGCTGTCAGCGCTGCGTCGTATCGTGAGAGACGAGGGCATGTCGGCAATCATCATCGAGCAGAAGGCACGCAAGATCCTGCCGCTGACCGACGAGGCCGTGGTTCTGGATCGCGGTGCGGTGAGCTACCGGGGGACCTCGCAGGCGCTCCTGGACGATCCGGAAAGGCTGGAGGGGTTGCTCAGCGTGGCGTGAGGGCTTCTTTTTGAAACCGGCGTCCGCCTCAACTCCGTCATGCCGGACTTGATCCGGCATCCAGTGCGCGATGTCCATCGCGCGGGATACTCTTCTTGCAGAGCATTCAGGGAATGAGCCCTTTCAGCCAGCAGACGCGAACTGGCTAGATCCAGGATCTAGTCCGGGATGGCGGAGAATAGGGGGATCCGCCGCGAAAGCAGCTCGAACAAACACAAAAAAACACCGAAAGCGTCTTGCGCCTTCGGTGTCCGTGTCTCTTCATCCAACAGAAAGTCCGGCGCAACGCTCGCGCGCCACGCCGGCTCCTTGTTATCAGCGCTTGGTGCGCCAGCTGTCGGCATAGTTCTCGCGGGCTTCGCGAGCGTAGGGCGTCGGCGAGACGCGGACGCGGATCTTGGCCTGCTTGTGGCGCTCGGTCGAGGTCTTGCCCGAACCGCCATCCGGCTCGCCCCATACCAGCGTCAGCACGTCGCCTTCGTTGATATCCTGATCGACGATGCCCAGCGAAAGCAGGCAGCGTTCGTTGTAGGAATAGCCGTTGAACATCGACATGCCGACGCGCTTGCCGCTCTGGTCGAGGATCAGGTCGGCGCTGGTCGAGGCATAGTTCGGCTGCGGGAAGTCGATCCACTTGTAGTGGTCTTCACCCGGCTTGAAGGCAGACGCGATGACTTCGACGACGTCTTCAGCGTTCCACTCGAAGGTCACCTTCTTGCGGTTCTTCTGCTCCTTCATCTTCAGCAGAGCCTGCTTGCCGATAAAGTCGTCCTTCTTCCAGCCGATGTAGAAGTCATAGCCGAGCTCGAACGGGTTGACGTAATAGTCCTCGATATTGTCCGAGACATAGCTGCCGCCGATCGCGCCGGTGGCTTCGTAGGAGTCTGCGCCCAGCCACTCGCGATAGGCCGCCAGCATGCCGTCGCCGGTATAGATCCCCGGCAGCGGGGACGGGATCCAGCCGGATTCCAGCGTGTTGGTCGAATAGGCGCGGCTGCCGCAGCGCACGAGATCGACATTGGCTTCCTTGGCGGCTTCGAGAATGCAGCTCAGGATATAGTTCTTGTCGTCATAAGGACCCCAGATTTCGAGACCCGGTGCGCCGGACATGCCGTGACGCAGCGCCTGGACCTTCTTGGAACCGATATTGATGTGATCGACATGGAAGAACTTGATGTCCGGGATCGGACCGCGGTTCAGCTTTTCGAAGATCTTGTTCGCCTCAGGTCCCTGGATCTGGTAGCGGTAATGCGTGCGGAAGACGCGTTCGCCTTCAGGGCGCGACGGCGAGCGGGGATCGTGCTTGATGCGGACATTCCACTTGCCATAGGCAGCGCAGAACATCAGCCAGTTGGACGTCGGCGCGCGGCCGACGAGGATGAACTTGTCCTGGCGCTCGCGGAAGATGATGTGGTCGCCGATGACATGGCCGTTCGGCGTGACCGGCACGAAATGCTTGGCGCGGTTGAGGCCGAAATTCGAAAACGCGTTGATGCCGTGATAGGCAAGGAATGCTTCCGCATCCGGACCTTCGACAATCAGTTCGTCCATGTGGTGCGACTGGTCGAAGAGCACGGCCGAATGGCGCCAGGCGGCCTGTTCGGTCCGCCAGTTGGCGAACTCGGGAGCCACGACCGGGTATACATACATGCCGATCTTGGAATTGCGCAGGCGCCCGACAATGTCGGGATTCTCTTTCATGATATCGGACAGACTGGATGCAGCCATCGTGGTTCCTCCCATTAGCAAAGCTGTTATGTATACATTCATGCCGATTGACGCGCAGAATGCAAGCCTCTTTTTCAGGGAGAGTGGCGCGACATGGCGACAAAAGGATGACGTATTCAGCGCACCAGGCCACGCAAGCCCGCTGTTTTACGGGCTCTAGCGGTGAATGAGGGCTAGTCCGGGGATCTTGGCCAGGAGATCCGGGTCCTTGTTGAAAATGTATTCAATGTTGTGCCGGGCCGTACGCGCATGTTCACGCGCCACGAATTCCGCCCGCGCGCCTTCGCGCCCGACAATGGCGTTGACGATTGCCTTGTGCTGCTCCTGCGCCGAGCGCAGCGAGCGGCGAAAGGCGGCGATTTCCATTCGGTTGGGGAGAAAAGCCGACGGCGAGGCGAATGGCAGCGCCGACGCGCGCTCCACCTCGCGGCGGATCATCTCGCTGCCGCAGAGCCCGGCCAGCTCGCGGTGAAAATCCTCATTGAGGTCGGAATAGGCGTCGAAATCCACCTCATCGCCCTCCCCAAAACAGACATCGATCTTCTCGACGATCTCATGAAGCCGCGCCAGGCCTTCCGGCGAAGCGCCCCGCTCGGCGGCAAGGCGCGCGGCCGTGCCTTCCATGACACCACGCAGCTCGATGGAATCGATCACGTCCTCATAGCCGAAGCGGCGGACGACGAAGCCGCCATTCGGCAAACGGTCGAGAAGCCCCTCCTCCGCCAGCCGCGACAGCGCCTCGCGCACGGGAGTGCGCGAAATCTCGAGCTTTTCGGCCAGCGACACCTCGAAAAGGCGCATCCCGCCCGGCAATTCGCCGCTGACGATCTTCTCGCGCAATTCGATCACGGCCCTGCGGCCATGGGTGGCAGCTTCGCTGACTTTCATGCTTGGATCCCCCATTCACGCCATTGCTATAGCATTCGCAGAGGCGGCTGCGAAGCGCCTCGGGGGCAACTTGTATACATTGGCGCGATGCGTCGCCTATTTGGCGAAAACGACCGTCTTGTGCTTGTTCAGCAAAACGCGATCCTCCAGATGCCAGGTCACGGCGCGGGCCAGAACCCGGCGCTCGATGTCGCGCCCCTTGCCCACCAGCTCTTCCGGCGTGTCGGCATGGCTGACCGGCTCGACATCCTGACAGATGATCGGCCCCTCATCGAGATCGCCGGTGACGTAATGGGCCGTCGCGCCGATCATTTTCACACCGCGCGCGTGCGCCTGATGGTAGGGCTTGGCGCCCTTGAAGCCCGGCAAGAAGGAGTGGTGGATGTTGATGCAGCGACCGGAAAGAAAGGCCGAAAGCTCGTCGGACAGCACCTGCATGTAGCGCGCCAGAACGACAAGCTCGGCCCCGCTTTCCTCAACGATCCGCCGCACCTCCGCCTCCTGCGCCGCCTTGGTCTCCTTCGTGACCGGCAGATGATGGTAGGGAATGCCTTCCATCAGCGTCAGGTTCAGCGCCTCGCGCGGATGATTGCCGATAATGCCGACGGCCTCCATATTCAGTTCGCCGATCCGCATCCGGTAAAGCAGATCGCCGAGGCAATGGTCGAAGCGGGAAACCATGAGCAGAACCTTGCGCCGCTTTCCGGCAACCCGCAGCGTCAGGTCGAGACCAAAGCGCTCCACCTCTTGCGCGATGCCGGCACGGAAGGCCGCTTCCGGCTCCGCCATCGAGAAGGCTACCCGCATGAAGAACATGCCGGTTTCCGGATCGTCGAACTGATGCGCCTCGAAAATGTCGCCGCCATGGGTCGCGATCCGAACCGCAACAGCGGCCACGATGCCGCTGCGATTGGCGCAGCGTAGCGTCAGAATATAGTCGGTCATGTCTTTCCTCCCTCGTGACAGACCAGGGTTGCGCTCCCACGCCCCCGTCAGCCCCTGCATGCCTCACCGGCCAGCGTACACATTCCAAAAGGACTTATCGCTCAATTCTGGCCTTTATGGCCATTTTAACCGGCATATTGATTGTTGTGACAATCTTGATGTATACATAACAACAGACATCGAGGAGGAGCAAGATGGCTTTTTTGAATTTCGGAAGTCGCACCGACGCCAAGGCATCACCCCCCGATCTCGATCCGGAGGCCGCGTCCTTCATCGATAACTGGTCGATCGAAGTCATGCCGCGCACGGCGGCAAAGGTGGAAAGCTTCCGCGCGCTGCTACCCGCCGGAACGCGTGTCTATATCGCCCATATCGCCGGGACTCCCTTCGAGGACATGCTGGCAACCGCGCGTCGTCTGACGGATGAAGGCTTCCCGGTCATGCCGCATTTTCCGGCGCGGATCATCCCGGATGTGGCAACGCTTGAAACATGGGTGCGGCGCTATCGCGAGGAGGCGGGCGTTACGCAAGCACTGCTGCTGGGCGGCGGGGTAACAAAGCCCGAAGGCACGCTGGACAGCGCCATCCAACTCATCGAAACGGGCATTTTCGACCGCCATGGCTTCAAGCGCTTGCATGTCGCCGGCCACCCGGAGGGCAATCGCGACATCGACACGGATGGGACGACCGCCGGGGTCGATGCGAGCCTTATGTGGAAGCAGGACTTTTCCGCGCGAACGGACGCCAAAATGGCCATCGTCACCCAGTTCGCCTTTGATGCTGCCGCCGTTACCGCTTGGGCCGAACGCATTGCCGATCTCGGCGTCAGCCTGCCCATCCATGTCGGCATTGCCGGACCTGCAAAACTTCAAACGCTGATCCAGTTTGCGCTGGCTTGCGGCGTCGGCCCCTCGCTGAAGGTCTTGCAGAAGCGCGCGATGGACGTAACGCGGCTGCTCGCGCCCTATGAACCGACCGAAGTCGTCAGCGGCCTTGCGCAATACAAGGCACGCCACCCGGACAGCCTGATCTCACAGGTCCATGTCTTCCCCCTCGGTGGCATCCGCACTGCCGCCGACTGGATGAACCGACAGGTGCCGGCCGCGCCGCAGGCGGCGATCGCGTCCGCCTGATCTCTGATATCCACAGTGCGCGTGCCGGCGGCGTCATGGCCCCGGCACGAAATTCCTCGAAAGATCAGCGCTTGGGCATGCCCGCCGGTCTTGCCAGGCGGCGTTGAGCGGCGATCCGGAAAGGGGCGTTCATCGCGCCATAGCCGGCATAGCCGCCGCGCCGCTCTATGATTTCGAAGAAGAAGCCTTCGCCGAAGGTGCGGCTGTAGATCTGGAAATATTCGCCCTTTTCGTCGCGATCGTAGAGGATGCTGGCGGCGCGCAGCGCATCGGAGAATTCCGGCTCGAGACCGAAGCGGGCTTCGAGATCGTCATAATAGTTGCGCGAAATCGGCAGCGCCTGGAAACCAAGCTCGTTGAGCCGCGCGGCGGTGGCGAAGATATCGTCGGTCGCAAAGGCGATGTGCTGGATGCTCGTGCCGAAGCCTTCGGCAAGGAACTTGCCGGCAAAGGTCTTTCGATTGTCCGCCCCGTTCATCGTGACGCGGAAGGCCGGTTCCGGATCGCCTTCGATCGCCTGGCTGCGCACCAGCCCGCCCGGATCGACCACGTCCACCATGGGCGTTCGGTGCACCGCGAAGATCGCATGGTAGAAGAGCAGCCAGGTCAGCATTTCCTGATATTGCGTCGTCTGCGCCAGATGGTCGATGCGCGTCAGATGTGCGCCTGCAGCATCAACGGGAAGCGACGAGAACTCCCGTTCCCAGATGCCGGAAAGCTCCGGCGTGTCGTCGAGGAAATAGATGACCCCGTTGCCGACGCCCTGCACCGCCGGGACGGTCACTTCGCCGGACTTGCGCTCCTCGGAAAAAGCGGGAGCGCCGAGGGCCGTGGCACGAGAAAGCGCATCCCGAGCATTGTCCACCTTCAGGCCGAACGCATAGGCATTGGTGCCGTGGACGGCATAGGAGGCATCGGCAAATGTGTCGCCGGTCTTGTCGGTATTGATGACGATGCGGATATCGCCTTGCGTATAAAGCTCGACAGCGCGGTTCCGATGCCGGGCCGACCTGGCGAAGCCGAGCGTCGTCAGCAGGGCTGCCAGATTGTCCTTCTCCTCTTCCGAGGTGGCAAATTCCACGAACTCGACGCCTTTCGCGACCACGCGGTCGGGCATGACGGGAACATCGATGGCGATGTCCGGCTCCAGCCGGCGCACGCGATCCATGAGGTTGACCAGCGAGCGGTGTCCGTCTTCGGCCAAGGCCTTGGCCGAGCCGCCACGGAACTGGTCGTTGAAGATTTCGAGCGACAGCGGACCGCTATAGCCCGTTGCCGCGACCGCGCGCATGAAATCGACCACCGGCAGGTCACCTTCACCCGGCATGTTGCGGAAGTGACGGCTCCAGTAGAGCAGGTCCATGTCGAAGAGCGGCGCATCGGCAAGCTGCACGATGAAGATCTTGTCGCCGGGAATGGAGCGGATGGAGTTCGGGTCGATCTTGCGCGACAGCGTGTGGAAACTGTCGAGGATGAGGCCGATATTCGGATGATCGGTGCGGCGGACGATCTCCCATGCGTCGCGATGGTCGTTGACATGCCGGCCCCAGGCCAGCGCCTCATAGCCGACGCGCACGCCGTGCCGGGCGGCAAGCTCGCCGAGTTCGTGGAAGTCGCCGGCTGCGCGATCGATGCCGCCGAGCGAGATCGGCGAGACATTCGAGCAGATCAGCATGAGATCCGTGCCAAGCTCGCCCATGATTTCGAACTTGCGTTCCGCCCGTTCGAATGTACGTTTGCGCTGCGGTTCCGGCATGCCTTCGAAATCGCGGAAGGGTTGGAACAGCGTGATCGAAAGCCCGTGATCCTTGACCATCTGCGCCACTTCGCGTGGCGAGGCGTCATAGGTCAGGAAGTCGTTTTCGAAAATCTCGACACCGGTGAAGCCGGCCTTGGCGATGGCCGCCAGCTTTTCGGGAAATTCGCCACTGATAGACACGGTGGCAATCGAGGTCTGCATGGGGACCGGCTGCCGGCGGGTATCGCGATATGCCATATTGCCATCCTTTCCTGCGTTATGTACTAATTGGTTAATTGGAGGCCGAAGCCGGCATTTGCATGGCTTTTCGGGGGGAATCGATGAAAAAGGCTGCCGACACGGCAAAGTCGAGAGACGCGAAGACCGCTGTCCGCGACCCCGAAGGTGTGCGTCGCGATATCCTCACGGTGGCGCTGGAGGAGTTTTCGCAGAACGGGCTTTCCGGCGCACGCATCGACGAGATCGCGGCGCG
>UBQX01000038.1 GCA_900467685.1 Hyphomicrobiales bacterium | reverse complement strand
TACCTGTCGCTAGGTATGTGAGCGAGGAGTTTCTTCCTGAACACCTCCGCAGGTGTCTTGTATCCGAGGCATTTACGCGGCGTGGCGTTGAGCGTGTTGCTAATCTGGATCAGCTCCTGCTCGCTGAGGGAGAGGGGATCCACGTCTCTCGAAAGCCATTTCCTCGCTCGCCCGTTCGTGTTCTCCACCGTCCCCTTTTGCCACGGCGATTGAGGATCGCAGAACCATGTCTGCGCCCCGATCCCGGCCTGAAGGTAAGGCCAGTCCGTAAACTCAGTGCCTCGATCAAACGTGATGGAACGCCGCGCTGACTGGGGCAGGGTCTGCAGAACGCCGATGAGCCCTTCCATAACCGGCCGGGATTGACGATCGTTGTTGCGCAACAGGATGGAAAACCGGCTGACGCGCTCGACCAGCGATGTGACATTGGCGTTGCCAAACTTCTTCCGGAACTGAATCAGATCGCATTCCCAGTGTCCGAACTGCCGGCGTGAGGCCACCGCGTTGGGGCGGTGAAGGATGTTCAGCTCCGGGCTAAAACGTTGACCGTGCTTGCGTCTTGCATTCCTGGGCCGGCGCCTGGCGCGCTGCTCCGGCAGATGCTTCCAAAGCTTGATGGCTTGACCTTCGTCGGAATAGGCGAACTTATAGATCGTCTCGTGACTGACCGAGATCGGATGATGCTCCAGCCGCATCCGGCCTGCAATTTGCTGTGGCGACCAACCATCCATGATCCTGTCGATCACGGCCTGCCTAACTTGGACGAAGCGCATGAGCTTGCGGCGCTTGCTCCGCCGTTCTCTGGCCATATCGTTTGCAGTCACGCAGTAGTAGCCGTTGAGGTCAGGCAATTCCATGTCATGGACCATGTTGCGCTTCATCTCTCGGAAGATCGTCGATCGATGGCGTCCGAGTTTCTCCGCTATGACGTCCACCGTCAAACCAGCGGACCGTAACTGCGCAATCTTGCGTCGTTCGTTCAGATCAATATGAGAGTAGGTCCGTCTCATCGTGTGTTCCTTGCGTCCGATATCCCTTTGGTATCATTCGCAAGTCGCACTTCATCCTTGAACCCACC
>UBQX01000040.1 GCA_900467685.1 Hyphomicrobiales bacterium | reverse complement strand
CGACGAGCTTTTTGCGTTTGGTCTCATTGCAAGAGAGGTGCGTCGGTGTTTCGTGCGTTTCCCTATCGCTTTCGCGATGGCAGCCGAACTTGAGGCGCAGCAGTTCGGCGAGGCGGTCGTTTCCGTCGATCAGGTCCGAAAGCAGGACATTGTCCAGCGACCGGTAGAACGCATCTACTGCATTGCTGATCGCATCACGAAGCCAGCAGACATCGACCAGGGGACAGGTGTTGGATGCGCTGAAACATTCGGCGAAGGGCAGATCGGACTCGAAGATCCTGAAGACGGATCCGATGTTGATGGAAGAGGGTTGCCGCATCAGTTGCAGACCACCATTCCGTCCCCGCGTCGCATCGATAAAACCGTGATGACCTAGGGTTCGGATAACCTGTGCCAGATGGTGTTCTGATGCGTTGCAGGCAGCGGCAATATCGCTTTTGCGCACCGTGACCTGCGGGTTAACCGCGCAGAACATCAGTGTTCTGATCGCCAGATTGGTTCGCATCGTAATGCGCATCGTTGCCCGTCCCCCCGGATGGCTGTGACTATCTGTCTTGAATACATCACATTTCAAACCTGCAATTGATCTATGTCAGGCGGCGGCTCTCCGTCTGACGAAACTTGATCCATGTCATTTCCTGCGGCCGCTTTTGGCGTAAAGACGCATGTGAGATACATGATTGCCGAGATGCCCCCAGTGAGTTCCCAGACAAAATCCGAAGATCCAGCCGCCGCTCGCCTGAAAGCGATCGAAAAGAGCGCCGCAGGCGGGCTGCGACGCGCCGGACTTCTGTCCATCGCGGGCGCGCTGATGGTGTTGCCGCAAAGCCTGCTCGTCGGCGATAGTCTTGGCGCGCTGGTGACGGGCCATGCGCCGATGCTCTCACCGCTCCTCGCGGCGCTGACATATCTGGCGCTGGGGCTCCTGCGGCACGCTCTGGAGGCCTTTGGTGGACGTGTCGCGTTTCGTCGTGCCCAGGCGGTGGTTGCCGTCGAACGGTCGTCGCTGGTGACAGTTCAAAGCCGGATCTCCCCCTTCTCCGCCAACGCGGTCTCGTCTGCTCAAGGGGCGGCGCTCGTCGGCGACAAGCTTGATATCCTGCTTGTCTATCTGACCCGCTATCATATTGCCCGGTTCAAGACGCAGGTCCTTCCTCTCGCGGTCCTCATCGCGACGGCATCAGTCTCCTGGGCCGCGGCGCTGATCCTTCTCGTCTCGGGGCCGCTGATCCCGGTGTTCATGGCGCTGATCGGTTATGCGGCCCGCGACGCGAGCGTCAGACATCTGAAGGAAACGGGCTCGCTGAACGCATTGCTGCTCGAGCGTCTCAACGCACTGGTCGACATCAAGGTGCTGAATGGGCGCGACATCATGGTCAGGCAGTTCTTTGCCAGTGCCGATGCTTTGAAGGAGCGAACGATGGCGGTGCTGCGCATCGCTTTCCTGTCCTCGACGGTGCTTGAACTCTTCGCGGCGCTGGGTGTCGCGATGGTGGCTGTCTATGTCGGCTTCAGCCTGCTCGGGACACTCAGCTTCGGAACCTACGGCGCCGGTTTGACGCTCGCGCATGGCATCGTGCTTCTCCTTCTCGCCCCGGAATTCTTCGCGCCTCTGCGCGAGCTGGCAGGCGCGTGGCATGATCGGGCTGCAGCATTGGCGGTCGCCGGCGAACTCGCCGAGATCGATGCCCGCGCGCCCGTGCCGATCCTGGGCGAAGGCAAAGTGGTTTCGGCGCTTCCGGGTTCGGTCAGCATCGCCACGCGAAGCTTAACTTTTTCTGCCGCCCCGGCTGTATCGATCGTCTATCCGGATATCGATATCCGCGCAGGGGAAACGGTTGCCATAACCGGGTCAAGCGGGGTGGGCAAAAGCACCTTGCTGGCGCTCATCGCCGGGCTTGCACGGCCGGGGCAGGGACGTGTCGAGGTTTGCGGGGCCAATCTGGATGAAGCATCTGCCGATGCCTGGCGAATGCGGCTCTCATGGGTGTCGCAGGCGCCTCATTTTGCCAATACCAGCCTCCTTTCCAATATCACGGGGCCTGAAGAACGGCGAAACGCGTTTCGGCTTGACGGGGCGATAAAAGCCGCTTCTCTCGGGCCGGTGATCGCGGCCCTGCCGCGCGGGCTGCTGACGCGGCTCGGAGAAACGGGCAGTGGTCTTTCCGGCGGTGAAGCGCGCCGCGTGATACTGGCCCGCGCCTTCTATGCCGCGGCCGACATCGTCCTTGCCGACGAGCCGACAGCCGATCTCGATCCGGCGAATGCGCACATCGTCACCGAAAGCCTGCTGGCGCTCGCTCGCCAGGGAAAGACACTGATCGTCGCTACGCACGATCGGATCCTCGCCGAACGAATGGGGCGTGAAATCCGGCTTGGAGGCGCGGCATGAGGCGGCTTGCGCGTATATTCATCGGCATCTGGCGGCCGCATGCGGGCAAGCTCGCTCTGGGCAGTCTGTTTTCTGTTCTCGTCGTCTTCGCTGGCACGGCGCTTCTGGGGTTGTCCGGCTGGTTCATCACGGCGACCGGCATCGCCGGACTGGCAGGTGCTGGCATTGCCTTCGATGTCTTCCGGCCGAGTGCTGCGATCCGCTTCCTGGCGCTGGGTCGGGCGGGTGCGCGTTATGGCGAAAGGCTGCTCACTCACGATGCGACCTTGGCGGGGCTCGCTGAGTTGCGAGGCCAGTTGCTGGCCGCCATGACGCGCGCGCCGCTACGCAAGCTGGCCTCGCTGAACGGTTCGGAACGGCTGAACCATCTGACGCTCGATGTAGACGCCCTGGATGGTCTGGCGCTACGGCTGGTCATCCCGCTGCTTTCTGCCGCTCTGGTTCTGGCCAGTTTTCTCTTCGTCCTCTGGCAGATCGAGGGCGGCGCTGTTGCCGCCTGGCAGGGTGCGAGCCTTGTTCTCGGCTTCCTGCTCGCAGCGCTTCTGATGCTGAAGATCGCGCGGCGGCCCTCCCGCCTTGCGCACAAGGCTCTGCAGGCGGTGCGATTGCGCTTTATCGATCTCATGCGCGCGCGGCCGGAACTCGCCGTCGCCGGAAGGTTGTCGCAACAGGCCGTGGCCGTCATGGATGCGCAACGACGCCTGCAAGACGAGCAGGCGCGCCTCGATCTGGCAGAGCGACTTTCGGGCCTGCTGATGGGCGGAGCCAGCACGCTCGCCGCCGCCGGCAGCCTCTATCTCGGCATCCTTCTGGCCGGGGCAAAGGCCATCGATCCGGCGCTTGCTGCCCTCGGCTTCTTCGGCGCACTGGGCGCCGGTGAAATCGTGGCTCCCCTTCATCGGGGCCTTTCCGAGCTTGGCCGCATTCTGGATGCGGCGCGGCGGATCGATGCGCAGATGCGTGCCGATCAGGCTCCGGTGCAGCCTTCGGGAGTGGCGGCCTCGCGGGGACGTCGGGAACCGGTTCTCCGGATGGAGGGCGTGCAGTTCACCCAGACCGGCCGCACCATCCTGCAGGGGCTCGATCTCTCCGTCAGCGCCGGCGAAGCGGTCGCGCTGACAGGGCCGAGCGGGATCGGAAAATCGACACTTCTGTTTCTCGCCATCGGGCAGCTTCGCCCGGACCAAGGGCGCATTACCATTGACGGTAATGACGTTTGTGCGCTCGATGACGCCACATTGTTCGATCTTGCCACCATTCTGCCACAGCGCAGCGCGCTGATGAGCGGATCGATCCTGGATGCGCTGAGGCTCGCTCGTCCGGATGTCGAGCAGGATGAAGCATGGCGTGTGCTTGAAGCCGTGAGGCTCGATGGTGTGGTTACCGCGAAGGGTGGGCTCGACTTCACGCTGGGCGAAAGCGGAGCGGGATTGTCCGGGGGAGAGCGGCGTCGTCTGGCGCTGGCGCGCGTCCTGCTTCGGCGACCTTGTCTTCTGTTGCTCGATGAACCGACGGAAGGGCTCGACGAACCGACAGCCAAGGCTGTCCTCGCCGGCATCCGCAGCTACCTTCCCGATACCGCCATTCTGATGGCCTCGCATCGGGAGGTCGAGATAGCATTCGCCGATCGGAGCCTCTCTCTAGGCTGCGACCAAACAGCGCAAATGGGTATCCCGAATACACCTTATTGACCTCGATCAAGTCGCAGGCCTATCCCTTACGCTAAGCATTAAATCATTACTATGTTTCGCTAGGTGAGAGCATCATGGATATCGGCGTCGTCGAGCTGTCACGACTGCAATTTGCAATGACAGCGCTCTATCATTTTCTCTTCGTGCCTCTGACACTGGGACTTTCCATCATCGTCGCCATCATGGAGACGGTCTATGTCATGACCGACCGGCCGATCTGGCGACAGATGACCAAGTTCTGGGGCGCGCTGTTCGGGATCAACTTCGTTCTGGGCGTGGCCACCGGCATCACGATGGAATTCCAGTTCGGCATGAACTGGAGCTACTATAGCCACTATGTCGGAGATATTTTCGGCGCGCCGCTGGCGATCGAGGGGCTGATGGCCTTCTTCCTGGAAGCGACCTTTGTCGGTCTCTTCTTCTTTGGCTGGGATCGGCTTTCCAAGCGCGCGCATCTCATCGTCGCCTGGCTTGTTGCCATCGGGTCGAATTTCTCCGCACTCTGGATCCTGATTGCCAACGGCTGGATGCAGAACCCCGTGGGTGCCGCTTTCAATCCGCTGACCATGCGTATGGAAATGACCTCGTTCTTCGACGTCATGTTCAACGAGGTCGCGCAGGCCAAGTTCGTCCACACCGTATCGGCCGGCTATGTGACTGCCTCTGTCTTTGTTCTGGGTGTCTCGGCGTGGTACCTGCTCAAAGGTCGCCACATCGAACTTGCCCGTCGGTCGATTGCTGTCGCCGCCTCTTTCGGCCTTGCTTCGGCTCTCTCGGTCGTCGTGCTCGGCGACGAGTCCGGCTATTCGGTCACGCTCTCGCAGAAGATGAAGCTCGCTGCCATCGAAGGCATGTGGGAAACACAACCCGCACCGTCGTCCTTCACGCTTCTCGGCATTCCTGACCAGCAGGCGCGCGAAACGCATTATGCGATCCACGTTCCCTATGTCATGGGCCTGATTGGCACGCGCTCGCTGACCCGCGAAATCCCGGGCATCGCCGATCTTGTGAAGCAGGCGGAGACGCGAGTCCGCTCCGGGATCGTCGCCTACAACGCGCTGATGGACTACCGCGCCAACAAGGGGAAGGTGGCGCCGGACGTCGCCAGGACCTTCGAGGAACACAGCAAGGATCTCGGCTTCGCGCTGCTTCTCAAGCGCTATGTCGACGATCCGCGTCAGGCGACCGACGCGCAGATCGCGCAGGCTGCCAATGACACGGTGCCGACGGTCTGGCCGCTCTTCTGGGCGTTCCGTATCATGGTGGCGCTCGGCTTCTCGTTCATCGCGCTCATGGTCTGGTTCTTCTGGATGTCGTCCTTCCGCAACATGCGCTTCCCGCGCATCGCGCTGCGGCTCGCGGTCATCATGATCCCGGCCCCGTGGATTGCCGCCGAGCTTGGCTGGTTTGTTGCCGAATTCGGCCGCCAGCCCTGGACGGTGGATGGGGTGCTGCCAACGGCGCTTTCGGCTTCAACGCTCTCGGTCACCGACCTTGCCATCACGCTCGCAGGCTTCGTGCTCTTCTACAGCGTGCTCTTCATCATCGAGATGGGGCTGATGGTGAAATACATCCGCAAGGGGCCGTATATCGACGTTTCCGAAACCGACCGCTGGCAAACCAACCACCGTGACAGGCTGACAGCCCCGTCGCCCTTTGGCCAGCAACCTGCGGAGTAAAGATCATGATCCTCTTCGAACTTGTTCCCTTCGAAATCCTGCGGGTGGTCTGGTGGGTGCTGCTCGGCGTTCTGCTTACCGGCTTTGCCCTCACCGACGGCTTCGATCTCGGCGTTGGCGCACTGCTGCCTTTTGTCGGCAAGACCGACAGTGAGCGACGCGTCGCGATCAACACGATCGGCCCGGTCTGGGAAGGCAACCAGGTCTGGTTCATCCTCGGCGGTGGCGCGATCTTTGCCGCATGGCCGCCACTCTATGCCGTCAGCTTTTCGGGCTTCTACCTCGCCATGTTTGCGGTTCTCGCCGCTCTCATCCTGCGACCCGTCGGCTTCAAATACCGGTCCAAGCGCGAAAGTGCCGCCTGGCGCAATGGCTGGGACTGGGCGCTGTTTGTCGGCGGTTTCGTGCCTGCGCTGATCTTCGGCGTCGCCATGGGTAATGTCCTGCAAGGCGTGCCGTTCCGCTTCAACGAAGACCTGAAGATCTTCTATGACGGAACGTTCTTCGGCCTGCTCAATCCCTTCGCACTGCTGACCGGGATTGTCTCGCTTGCCATGCTGATCACGCATGGCGCGGCCTGGCTGCAACTCAAGGCGGACGGTCCTGTGCGGGATCGCGCGCGCGCCATCGGCTCGATTGCTGCTCTGGTGACCATCGTGACCTATGTGCTGGCTGGCCTCTGGCTTGCCACCGGTATTGGCGGCTATGGCCTGGTCGGGCAGATCGTCAGCGATGGCCCCTCGAACCCGACCTTCAGCGAGACCGCGCGCACGGCCAGCTGGTTCGGTGCGTTTGCCGAACGTCCCTGGATCATGGTTGCCCCCATCGTCGGCCTCCTCGGCTCGCTCCTCGCCTTCTACGGCCTGCGCACCGGCAAGGACCTGATGACCATGCTTTATTCGAAGCTGACGATTATCGGCATCATCTCGTCGGTTGGCTTGACGATGTTTCCGTTCATCCTGCCGTCGTCGATCGATGCGCACTCGTCGCTGACGGTCTGGAATGCCTCATCGTCGCACCAGACGCTCTTCGTCATGCTGGTTGCCGCCGTGATCTTCGTGCCGATCATCCTTGCCTATACCGCCTGGGTCTACAAGGTCCTCTGGGGCAAGGTCACCGAGGCTGAAATCGACCGCAATCACGAAACTGTCTACTAAGAGGAGATACGAACATGTGGTATTTCGCCTGGCTTCTCGGCCTGCCGCTTGCCGCGCTCTTCGCTGTCGTCAATGCCATGTGGCTGGAAATGCAGCAGGACCGGCAGATGATGAATGGTGAGGACAAGAAAAAGGTGCACTGACGACCGGGAGGCCCGGACGTGAAGCCGCCAAGCTCTTTTTAGGTTGTCGGCTGATCGTTCTGGAGCGCCTACACCGGGACAGACGGGTCTCGTTTCGGAGCCGTCTGTTCCCGCTTTATGGGGCAGGACTCTCCGGCGAATACAGCGAGTGCTCGGTGGCCGGTCTCTGGTTCGCCTTATCCTCTCGAATTGCAAAAACGCTTTCGCCGCGGAGCGAGCTCAACCGATATGTCGGTGAGCGATCCGGATCGCGCAGCGAGCATGAAGCCGCCTAAAGCCGGCTCGGGAAACCAGCCGGCTTTAGGCGTTTAAGGGGGGCTCTCCACTTTTTTTCATTTTTTT
>UBQX01000042.1 GCA_900467685.1 Hyphomicrobiales bacterium | reverse complement strand
ATGCCCGTTACGTCCGTCGTGCGGAAGTAGAACTGCGGACGATAGTTCGTGAAGAACGGCGTATGACGGCCGCCTTCTTCCTTCGTCAGGATGTAGGCTTCTGCCATGAACTTCTTGTGCGGCTTGACCGAACCCGGCTTGCAAAGGATCTGGCCACGCTCGACGCCGTCACGGTTCACACCGCGGATCAGGGCGCCGATGTTGTCGCCGGCCTGGCCCTGGTCGAGCAGCTTGCGGAACATTTCAACGCCGGTAACGGTCGTCTTGGAGGTGGCGCGGATGCCGACGATTTCGACTTCTTCACCAACCTTGACGATACCGCGCTCAACGCGACCCGTCACAACCGTACCACGGCCCGAGATCGAGAACACGTCTTCGATCGGCATCAGGAAGGGCTGGTCGATCGGACGTTCCGGCGTCGGGATGTAGGCGTCAACCTGAGCCATCAGCTCGCGGATGGCGTCTTCGCCGATCGTCTTGTTCGAGTCTTCCAGAGCGGCCAGAGCCGAGCCCTTGACGATCGGGATATCGTCGCCCGGGAAGTCGTAGGACGACAGGAGTTCGCGAACTTCGAGTTCGACGAGTTCCAGAAGTTCTGCGTCGTCGACCTGGTCAACCTTGTTGAGGAAGACAACGATGGCCGGAACGCCAACCTGGCGAGCGAGCAGGATGTGTTCGCGCGTCTGCGGCATCGGGCCGTCAGCTGCGGAGCAAACCAGGATCGCGCCGTCCATCTGGGCAGCACCGGTGATCATGTTCTTGACGTAGTCGGCGTGGCCGGGGCAGTCAACGTGGGCGTAGTGACGGTTGGCCGTCTCATACTCGACGTGTGCCGTCGAGATGGTGATGCCACGTGCCTTTTCTTCCGGAGCGGCGTCGATCTGGTCATACGCCTTGAACTCGCCGAAATACTTCGTGATCGCAGCCGTCAGAGACGTCTTGCCATGGTCAACGTGACCAATCGTGCCAATGTTGACGTGCGGCTTATTGCGCTCGAATTTACCTTTTGCCAT